>DASYHP010000024.1:0-303650 GCA_035998495.1 Mesorhizobium sp. | reverse complement strand
CGCGTCGATCTGGTCATACGGCTTGTACTCGCCGAAATACTTCGTGATCGCCGCCGTCAGCGACGTCTTGCCATGATCAACATGCCCAATCGTGCCAACATTCACATGCGGCTTGTTGCGCTCAAACTTGCCTTTGGCCATTGATCTTTCCGAAGGTTTGGGAAGTGGCTGCGACATAGCCACTCGGCGACCCGCTTGCAAGTGCGGTCGCGGAGCCTCCGCCTTCAGTCTTTCCTGGGCGCCGAGAGCCAGCGCGCATAGGCCAGATAGCCGGGCGAAAGGAAGCGGCGGGCATAGGCCGGCATCCGGCGCTTCCGCCATCCCTTGAAGTGCAGCAGCCTTGCGCCCGGCCGGAACAGCCCGAGCCGCAGATACCAGGAGCGGGGCGTGTTGTTGAACACGCTGACGGGCGCGAAGCGCACGACGAGCCCATCGCGTTCCACGATCTCGATCCCGTTCAGCCGGGCGACGGGAGCCCGCAGCAGGCGCTGCAAGACGATCTGGTCGCCGTCCCACCGCTTTTCCGCATCGGACAGGTCGGCATAGCGTTCGAGCATGCGGTCGAAGAAGCGGCACACCGGCTCGTGGCGCGCCGTGTCCGCCACGATCAACCCGCCATTGATGGGCATCTCCTGGATCTGCCGGACCGTCACCGAGAGGTCCGCGCCCGGCACGAGAATCTCGTCGACGCGCCGCACGAACAACATGTCGGTGTCCATGAACACCACCACCGTTCCGGGCCGGACGCTCCGCGCATGCTCGCGATAGGCGCGCACGCGCTCGAACATGATCTGGGAGAGGTCGATGGGCTGCGCCCGCACCGAAAGGCCGGGCGGCAACCGCGCGCCTTCGCCTAGCGGGTTTGTCAGAAGCACGATCTCCGCTTCCGGGTAATGGGCCGCGATCGAGCGCACGGCGAAAGCGATCTGCGCCTCCATCGCGGCGTCACGCTGCTTGAAGGCATGGAACATGACCATCTGGAGCGGCCGGAAAACCGGAGCCGTGGGTAAGTCCGTGCGGCCGGCCGGTTCAGGCTCCACGTCGCCCTTCGGCAAAGGATGGGTCACGGGCGCGCCCTTGGAGCGGGTAGCGGGAATCGAACCCGCATATTCAGCTTGGAAGGCTGCTGCTCTACCATTGAGCTATACCCGCGTCCTGTCGCCCCTGTGCGGGCCGGCTTCCGGTGCGGCGGTGGTGGAGAGGGTTGGATTCGAACCAACGTAGGCTGAGCCAACGGATTTACAGTCCGTCCCCTTTAACCACTCGGGCACCTCTCCATTTTCGCCGAACGAAAGCCGTGGCGGACG
The DNA here is from genome assembly GCA_035998495.1 of Mesorhizobium sp. Taxonomy (GTDB): domain Bacteria; phylum Pseudomonadota; class Alphaproteobacteria; order Rhizobiales; family Rhizobiaceae; genus Mesorhizobium_B. The sequence continues at coordinate 302,343 of DASYHP010000024.1, read as the reverse complement.
AGGCATCCGGGACGCGAAAACCTTGCGGCCGCGCGTCACGAGGGCGCTTATGACGACCGTGCCCGGACCTGTCAACCACGGCGTTCGCCGCCATAGATAGGCAAGGCGCGCCGACCATCCTATAGGTCGCGGCATGACCGAAAAGCCCCGCACGCCCAAGGATACCCACTATGCGCGCCTGCGCCGCGCCCATCGCGCCGCTTCGGGCAAGGAGGCGCCGCCCCGCCAGCGGCCGAGCGCACCCGGCGAAGCGCCGCCTTCCGGCCGGCTGCGGCTTTATGGCCTGCACACGGTGGCGGCCGCGCTCGTCAACCCCAGGCGTCGCATCCATCAGCTCTGGGCCACCCGCAACGCGCTGGAGCGGCTGGACCTTGGCGCGATGCCGGATGTGCCCACCAAGATCGTGGAGCCCCGGGCGCTCGATCGCCTGCTGGGCGGCGAGGCCGTGCATCAAGGCATGGCGCTCGAGGTGGACCCGCTCACGCCGAAGCCGCTTCGCGGGCTTAGCGACGCTTTCCTGATCATCGTGCTCGACCAGGTGACGGACCCGCACAATGTAGGCGCGATCCTGCGCTCGGCGGTGGCCTTCGGCGCCGGTGCCGTGGTGTCCACCGCCCGGCACAGCCCGCAGGAAGGCGGCGTGCTCGCCAAGGCCGCCTCCGGCGCGCTGGAGCACATTGACCTGGTCGAGGTGAGAAACCTCGCCGACGCGCTGCAAATCCTGCGCGACGATGGTTGGTGGACCGTCGGCCTCGATTCGGAAGGACCGCATGAGCTGGAGGCGAGCCTTTCCGGGAAGAGAATCGCGTTGGTTCTAGGGGCCGAAGGCAAAGGCTTGCGCCAGAAGACACGCGAAACCGTGGATGCGCTGGCGCGGCTCGACCTGCCGGGAAAAATCCGCTCGTTGAATGTGTCGAACGCGGCGGCCGTCGCGCTTTACGCGGCGCGGCTGCACTTGAACGGCGTCAGAGCATGATCGCTTCGGATCGAAGCGATCATGCTTTGCAACTCCTTGTTCCGCCGCATGATCTTAGTTCCGCCGCATGATCTTATCCGAAAAGTCTGCAACTTTTCGCTGACGCGGACCTCCGGTTCGGGATCGTGCTCTACCCCATCCCCGTGACGTGGCGCAGCCAGAAGGCGAGCGTCACGAAACCGATCGCCGCCGTGACGCCCGTCCAGTCGATGTCCCTGGCGCGCAGGAAGCGGTAAAGCGCGCGGGCGCCGAGGATAAGCAGGAGCAGAAGCCCAAACAGAAGAACGAACCGGATCATGACGGCTCCTCCGCAAGAACCTGCCCAACATATAGGGGCGATTGCGGCCGACGCGAGACCTTCCTATTTCCCTCCCACGTCTTTGCGCGGTAGCCGGGATGTGTTAACGGCCCAGCGTTAGTGCCCTTGTAGCTCAGCCGGTAGAGCAGCGGTTTTGTAAACCGAAGGTCGGCGGTTCGATCCCGTCCGGGGGCACCACTCCGATTAAGAACAGTCACTGTTCGGCACGAACGACAACACGCGTCGCCGGGCTGCCAGACGCGCTCGGCGAAGCTTACGGCGCGCCGAACCCCATAGGCCCGTTGTGATGCTCCGCGGTCTCCACCGCTCTCCGGCCATCCGCCGCGACCGTCTGGCCGCGGCGGATGGAGCTGCCCACCGGAACGCCGTCTCGTCGTCAGAACGTCATGAAGCGGTAGATGAACACCGGCACTCCGGCAACTGGGGCCGTATCGCTTTGCCCGCTGGACGCGGAGGCGTCGGAGCCCTGCTGGTTTGCGGTGGCCGAGTCGGCGGAAATCGAGCCCGTCTGCATCTCATCGAGCATCGCGGTGCGCGCCTGCGAGTATTCCTCCTTCGACAAGGAGTTGCTCTGGTCGGAATCGATCATCTCGAAGCGCGCGGTCGGGGCACCGCCGGGATTGCCGCCGCCGGGGATCGCCTTCTCCCATTCCTGGGTGTCGAGGATGCCGTCGCCATTGTTGTCCAGCGCGTCGAAACTCATCGCGGAACGCGCCCCGGCCTCGTCGGCGGAAAGGTTCTTGGCGCCCCCGGCCTCCAACTCGTCCGGCGTGAGCCAGAGATATCCGCTGGACGGTCCGGCACCGCTCGCATCGGACGCGTTCTCATAGGCCTGTTGCGCCGCACCCATATACTCGCCTCGATCGACGCCCTGGTCCTTGTTCGCGTCGGCCGCCGCGAAGCTTTCGGCGTCACGCGTGATCTCGGCCGTCTGCTGGTTCCGGCTTTGCGCCTTGCAGTCGACATACTCCGTCTTCGTGATCTCGCCGTTTCCGTCGGCGTCGATGGCGCCAAAGCCCTGCTCGATCCCGCGGGTGGCTTCTTCGCGGTTCACGAATCCGTCGCCATCCACGTCCACATTGGCGAAGCGGCCGTCGCAGATCACTGCGCCGACCCCTGCGCCTTCAACGCTGGTCGTGGCATTCTCTTGTGCAAAGACGCTGAATCCGACACCCGCCATAACCATGGCGAGAGGGGTGGAAGTTAGCAGCTTCCTCATGTTCGACTCCTTCTGGTTTCCGAGCCTCCCGAACCCTGCCAAGGCGCCCAGGGATCATGATGCAGGAGGCAAGGCTCCATGCAGTCTCAGCCCCTTGGGGGCCACCGCATGTAACGTGAACCCACAGACGGGGGCGCGGTTCATCGACTGTGTTCGCCAAGGAACCGAGTTCCACAACCGCCAGCTTCCCTGGGCCGGCGTGCCGAAGCCGGGGGCGTCCGGGCGAGGAGCGACCATGTCCGAGGCCAATCCATTCGATGCTCACGGACCGGCAGTTCCCATGCCGCCCGGTCGCTTGGCTCTTTCGGCGCCATCCGCTATACTTTGCACCGAGGTCTCGCATCCAAACGCCTCTGGACTGGGCTTAGCCTAGCGAGGCTGCCGGGCGATCAGCGGGCGGTCACTGGGTCTGCGGCCGCTTTGAAGGGGGATGTCATGAGGATTTGGATGGCGGCGATCGGAGCCGCAGCGCTGGGACTGATCCTGCTTCCGCTGCCCGTCTCCGCGCAGGGCGCGCTGAGAGACGCCTATTGCACGCAGATCAGCGAGAACGACAAGTTCGCGTCGGATGGCTTCCCGCTGACGGACGCAGGTTCGATCCTCCGTCAGGACCGCGCGAACTACCATCGGTTCGGGCAGCGCGACCCCGGCGACCAGCGCGACTCGACGTTCCGCTCATCGGGCGCCCGCGAGCGCATTCCCGCCATGCTCGACCGCGGCAACACCGATCGCAGGGTTTTGCGCCGGATCGTGCGGGGAACGCCCTATGTGTGCGTGGACATCTATCGCCGCTCGATCGACGTCTTCCTGAACTGAGCGGCTTCGCGCCGGAGCGAGGCGCGTCAGGCTTTCTCGACAGTGGCTAGGTCCGCAAAGGCGTCGCGCAGCCAAGGCAAAGCGGAAGAATGCCAGATCTGCCGATTCGGCGGCAGATCTGCGCGCTGCCGGAGCGTGCCCACGCGGATGCCGTAGACCTTCGGCCCCTCCCCCACCGAGGTCGCATAGATCGGCGAGCCGCATTCCGGGCAAAACGCCTGCGCCCGAGGATTGCCGCTGTCGGCCGTGGTCTTCACATAGGTCTTCGGCTCCTCGCCTAGCATGCGAAGCTCTGCTTCCGCCACCGGCACGGTGACGCGGAAGGCTGAGCCCGTGAGCGACTGGCAGTCCGCGCAGTGGCAGATTGAGACCCTTTCCGGATCCGCGTTGGCTTCGAAGCGCACCCGTCCGCAATGGCATGAGCCCTCGATCTTCATTCGCTCCTCCCGCGCCCCGACGCTTTGCCTGGCTTCGGGCGGCATGCTACCCCGGCTTCCGCCCGAATGCATCCTCCGGGCGCGTTTTCCCACGCGAGTCCGCCGCGCATGACGCTCAAGCCGCCGTCCGCTCTCGCCTTCGTCTCGTCGGACGCGCCCGACGCGCGCGCGGCGCTGGCCGAACTCACGGCGAGCTACGGTCAATCGCCGATCGAGGAGGCCGGTGTGGTAGTCGCGCTCGGCGGCGACGGCTTCCTGCTTCAGACGCTGCGCGAGGCGATGGGCACGGAGCGGAAAGTGTTCGGGATGAACCGGGGCACCGTCGGATTTCTCATGAACGAGTTCCGCGCGGACGACCTCCTGCAACGCATCCAGGGCGCCATCAGCGAGACTATACGGCCGCTGGAGATGATCGCGGAGACGGTGGCGGGCGCAAGCTGCGAGGCGCTCGCCATCAACGAGGTGTCGCTGTTCCGCCAGTCCTATCAGGCGGCCAAGCTGCGCATCTCTATCGACGGGAAGGTGCGGCTGGACGAGTTGGTCTGCGATGGCGCGCTCGTCGCCACGCCGGCCGGCTCCACAGCCTACAACCTGTCGGCCCAAGGGCCGATCCTGCCGCTCGATGCGCCGCTTCTGGCGCTCACCCCGGTGAGCCCTTTCCGGCCCCGTCGCTGGCGCGGCGCGTTGATCCCCAACAAGGCGACCGTGCGCTTCGACATCCTCGAGCCGGAAAAGCGGCCCGTGAATGCGGTAGCCGATCACACGGAAGTCAAGTCCGTGACATCCGTGACGGTGCGGCAGGCGGAAAACAGCACCGTCACGCTGCTTTTCGACCCCAGCCACCCTTGGGACGAGCGCATCCTGAGCGAACAGTTCCGCTATTAGGACGCCCACCCTGCCGGCGGAGCCGCTCCATGCCCGGCCGTCCCCTTTGGCGCGCCTTCCCGGCAAGAAGCGAGCGAAGCCGGCTTTGCTCCCACGCTGCCGTGGCGGCACGTTGTTCGCATGTGTGCCAAGCCGCCTTGACAAATCAAGCGGTTGCGCATACCTCGCGCGCTGAAGCCCAGACTGTCTTGTGGCGGTGTGGGACGGCCGCTGCCCCCTGTTCTGACCAGATCAAACAGAGATCGGCTGCTCAGCTTCTCGCCTTCCTGCGGTTCGCGCAGGCGAAACAGCCGCTTGGCCGTTCGAACGCCACGCGCCAACCCCTTTGTCCGAAGTCTTATCCCGCTTGTCCGATCAAAGCACCGCTCCTTCAGCGCTGACCTTCGCAGACCTGGGTCTGTCAGAGAAGGTCCTCTCGGCCGTCACCGACGCCGGCTACACCGTGCCCACGCCGATCCAGGCGGGCGCCATTCCGCATGCCGTTCAGGGCAAGGATGTGCTGGGCATCGCCCAGACCGGCACCGGCAAGACCGCCGCCTTCGTGCTGCCGATGATCACCCGCCTCGAAAAAGGCCGGGCGCGGGCGCGCATGCCGCGCACGCTGATCCTTGAGCCGACGCGCGAGCTCGCAGCCCAAGTGGAGGAGAACTTCGTCCGCTACGGCAAGAACCACCGTCTCAACATCTCGCTTCTCATCGGCGGGGTATCGTTCGACGAACAGTTGCGCAAGCTGGAACGCGGCGCGGACGTTCTGATCGCCACGCCGGGCCGGCTGCTCGACCATTTCGAGCGCGGCAAGCTGTTGCTCACGGGCGTCGAAATCCTCGTCATCGACGAGGCCGACCGGATGCTCGACATGGGCTTCATCCCCGACATCGAGCGGATCTGCAAGCTGATTCCCTTCACGCGGCAGACGCTGTTCTTCTCCGCCACCATGCCACCGGAGATCACCAAGCTGACGGAGCAGTTCCTCCAATCGCCGGTGCGGGTGGAGGTGTCGCGGGCGGCAAGCACGGCGGTGAACATCGAGCAGGCGCTGGTGAAATCGGGCTCGAAATCCTGGGACAAGCGCGAGACGCTGCGCCGGTTGATCCGCCAGGAAGAGGCCGGGCTCAAGAACGCGATCATCTTCTGCAACCGCAAGGTTGACGTGTCGGAGCTGTTCAAGTCGCTGGTCAAGCACGACTTCGACGCCGGCGCGCTGCACGGCGACATGGACCAGCGAGCGCGCATGGCCATGCTCGCCAGCTTCCGGGAAGGAAAGCTGAAGCTGCTCGTCGCCTCCGACGTGGCCGCGCGCGGCCTCGACATTCCCGATGTGAGCCACGTCTTCAACTTCGACGTGCCGATCCACGCCGAGGACTATGTCCACCGCATCGGCCGCACGGGCCGGGCGGGGCGCACCGGCAAATCCTTCACCATCGCCACGCCCAAGGACCGGAAATACCTGGACGCGATCGAGAAGCTGATCGGCCGCGAGATCCCCTGGATGGACGGCGACCTGTCCACCGTGGAGGAGAGCGAAGGCGAGGAGCGCCCGCGCGGGCGGGAACGGGCCAGGCAGGGGCGTTCTTCGCGCGACAGCGAGCGGAAAGGGCGGAGCGAGACCCGAACGCGGGCGCCTCGCGAGGAGGAATCCCCTCGTGGGCCCGCCGAAGCCAAAGCGGAAACGGCGGCACAGCCTGAATCCGAGGAGCGCCGCTCCCGCAAGGATGCGATCCGCGAAAAGAACGAAACGCGGCGCGGCAAGCCGCAGGAGGCCGAGGCGCCACGCAACGAAGCGCGGCCGCAGCCCGAGCGGCGCGACCGCCGCCGCGATCGCGACGAGAATGACGACACGGTCGGCTTCGGCAGTGATGTACCGGCCTTCATGCGGATCGCCGGGCGGGTGTAAGGGCGCTCAACCCGGCCGCTAAGCGCCGGGCCATCCCTTACGGGCTCAGCGCCATGTTCAAGAAGCAGGCCGGCGCTTGGACTTGGCGGCTTTTCCACGGTTCGGAGCCGAAATAGCGGCGCCCTGCGCCCGCAACGCCGCCTCGAAGGCCTTTCGCGTCCAGATCGCCAGCTCATCCGGGTCGTCCAGCGCGCTTCCGGAATGGTCCAGTAGGGCATATGGACCGGCCTGTTCTTGCCGTCATAGGCCCAGCGCACCCCACCGGCCGCCTCGATCTCAGGCGCGCTCTCGGCATCGCCCTTGATCATCAGCTCGCCGTCCACCACGACACCTACGATCAGCCCATCATGGTAGATGCCCTTGCCGCCGAACATCTTTCGGATGGCGACCGGCCCGAGCCCGGCGAAGATTTCGTGAATCGCTTCGTCATCCATGCCGCACAGGCTGCCGTGAGTCGGCCGGCGAGTCACGGGGCGACAAAGTTCCTACCTGACAGAAGCTGACGCCGATGCTCGCGCCTTGTGACCAGCCAGCGGCGACCAGCGCAGTGCCCGGCCCCGACGGTTCGGGAGCGATCAGGCCGCAGCCTGCGACCGCGCCTCCGCCAGCGCCTTGAGGTCGGCGGGCTTCAATTCGACCGACTCGCCGCAGCCGCAGGCCGAGCTCTGGTTGGGGTTGGTGAAGGTGAAGCCCGTGCGCAGCGTGGTGGCCTCGAAATCCATCTCGGTGCCGAGCAGGAAAAGCGCGGCTTCGGGCGCGACCCAGACATGCGCGCCGTCGCGCTCCACATGGTCGTCCTTCGGATTGGGCTCGGTCACGAGACCGACGGTGTATTCCATCCCCGCGCAGCCGCCCTTCTTGACGCCGAGCCGCACACCCATCGCGCCCGGCCGCGACTCGGTGATCTCGCGCACACGCGCGGCGGCACGAGGGGAAAGGGTGATGATGGAGAACTTCCGCATAGCCATGTCCTCTGCGATCCCGCTCGAAGCGAACGCGCCTTCTCAAGATGGGTCAGAACGGGTCCGGTCGCAAGCGTCCGGCATCGGCAGCTCGGTGAGCCGGCCGCCTCAATACCACCCCACCGCCACCTGCGCCTCTTCCGACATGCGGTCGGGTGCCCAGGGCGGGTCGAACACCATGTTGACCTCGACATGGCCGACGCCTTCCACCGCCCCCACAGCATTCTGCACCCAGCCCGGCATTTCGCCGGCCACTGGGCAGCCCGGGGCGGTCAGGGTCATGTCGATCTTGACAGTCCGGTCGTCTTCGACGTCGATCTTGTAGATGAGGCCGAGTTCGTAGATGTCGGCAGGGATTTCCGGATCATAGACCGTCTTGAGCGCAGCGACGATGTCGTCGGTCATGCGCGCCAATTCCTCTGCGGGAATGGCGGAGGCGGAAAAGACCTTGTTCTCCGCGGCGGACTCGCCGACCGTGGCTTCGTTCTGCATGGGAGCCTGATCTTCCATCGCGATCACCCGAAGCGTTGCTAGCCGAAGAACTTTCGCGCCTTTTCCAAGGCTTCCGCGAGCGCGTCCACCTCTTCCATGGTGTTGTACATGGCAAATGAGGCCCGGCATGTCGAGGAGACGCCGAAGCGAGCGAGCAGCGGATGGGCGCAATGGGTCCCTGCGCGCACGGCTACGCCCGAGCGGTCGATCACGGCCGCCACGTCATGGGCATGGATACCCTGAAGCTCGAAGGCGAGGATCGAGCCCTTGCCCGGCGCCTCGCCGAAGATGCGCAAGCTGTTGATGCGCTTCAGCCGCTCATGCGCGTAGGCACCGACCTTGGCCTCATGCGCAGCGATCTTCTCGCGGCCCACGCCATCCATATAGTCCAGCGCCGCGCCCAACCCGATCGCCTCCACGATGGGCGGCGTGCCCGCCTCGAAGCGGTGCGGCGGGTCGTTGTAGGTGACCGTGTCCTCCGTCACCGAGAAGATCATCTCGCCGCCGCCTTCGAAGGGCAGCATCTCCTCCAGCCGCTCGCGCTTGCCATAGAGCGCGCCGATGCCTGTGGGGCCATACACCTTGTGGCCGGTGAAAACGAAGAAGTCGCAGCCGATCTCCTGCACGTCAACCGGCAGATGCACGGCGCTTTGGCTGCCGTCGATCAGCACGGGAATGCCGCGCTCATGCGCGATGCGGCAAATCTCCTTGGCCGGCGTGACGGTGCCGAGCACGTTCGACATCTGCGTGATAGCGACCAGCTTGGTGCGGGGCGTGAGGCACGCCTCGAACTTTTCCAGGTCGAACGAGCCATCGTCCTCCACCGGCGCCCAGACGAGTTTCGCCCCCTGCCGCTCGCGCAAGAAGTGCCAGGGCACGATGTTGGAATGGTGCTCCATGACCGAGAGCACGATCTCGTCGCCCTCCGCGATCCGGGGCATGGCCCAGCCATAAGCGACTGTGTTGATCGCCTCCGTGGTGCCCTTGGTGAAGACGATCTGATCGACCGTCGGCGCGTTCAGGAAGCGGCGCACGGTTTCCCGCGCGGCCTCGTAAGCCTCGGTGGCGGTGTTCGACAAGAAATGCAGGCCGCGATGCACATTCGCGTATTCATGCGCGTAGGCATGGCTGATGCGGTCGATCACCGCCTTCGGCTTCTGGGCCGAAGCGGCGTTGTCGAGATAGACCAGCGGCTTGCCATAAACCGTGCGCGACAGGATCGGGAAATCCTGCCGGACGGCGTCCACGTCATAGGCGGCGGTTGCGAGTGTCTGGTCCATGTTCAACGCTCTTGACGCCTTAATCCTCAGCCATGCGCGGCGAACCACGCGTCCAGCTTCGCCTCCAGCGCGGCCACCACCGCCTCATCCTCCAGCTCCTCGATCACCTCGGCCACGAAGGCCTTCACGAGCAGCCCGCGCGCGGTCTTCTCGTCGATGCCGCGGGCCATCAGGTAGAAGAGGTGGTTGCGGTCGATCTCCGTCACCGTCGCGCCATGGCCGCAGGCCACGTCGTCGGCGAAGATCTCGAGTTCGGGCTTGGTGTCGAACTCGGCGTCGTCGGACAAAAGCAGCGTGTTGCAGGCCATGCGCGCGTCGGTCTTCTGCGCGACCTGATGCACGTTGATGCGGCCCTGGAACACGCCATGCGCGCGATCCGTCACCACATTGCGCACGATCTCGGTGGAGCCGGTGTGCGGCACGGAGTGGTCCACGATCATGGTGAGGTCGGAATGCGCGTCGCCCGAAAGCAGGTTCACGCCGCGCAGCGTGAACTGCGCGCCCTCGCCCGCCGCCTTGACCCGCAGCTCCTGGCGCACGAGCCGCCCCCCCGCGTTCATCACGAAGAGCGTCAGATGCGCGTTCTTCCCCAGCGAGGCGCGGAGCTGGCCGAAATGGCTGGCCCCTTCCGGCTGCTCCTGGACGACGATCCAAGTGGCCTTGGCATCGTCCTCCAGCCTCAGATCGGTGACGGACGAGACGAACCCAGCGCCCTGTCCCGTCTGCCGCTCCACGAAGACGCCGCTCGCGCCCGCGCCGACATCCACGGCGAAACGGGCGTAAGCCTGGCCGCCGGTGTGCAGGTTCTGCAGCTCAACGGGCCGCTCCAGCGCCGTGCCCGGTGCGACCCTCAGCACGAAACCGTCAGCCACGAGGGCCGCGTTCAGCGCGCCCACGAAATCGTCCGACGCGAGCGCCTGGAGCACCGGCGCGAGCGTGCCGGAGGCCAGATGCTCGGCCAGTCGGCTGGAGGCGAGGCCCGGCATCTGCGGCCGTGGGCCGACGTCGCCGTTGCTGATGGCAAACACCGCCGAGCCCGGCAGAAGCGGCGCAAGCTCGGCCGCGCGCGCGGGCTCGGCCAGCGGCGGAACGGAGGTCAAGAGCCGGCGCAGGTCGGTGTAGTGCCAGGCTTCCACGCGGCGCGAGGGCAGGCCCTGCTTGACGAGCTCCATGGCCGCGTCGCGCCGATGCGCCACGGCCGCATCGCCCGGTAGACGGGTGACCTGGTCCTCGAAGGTCTGGAGCAGCGCGGCTTCGGCCGCCGTGCGCTGGATTCTTGGATGCATGTTCACGACGGTCACCTCACGCGGCCTCGCCGATCACGCCGGCGTATCCGTTGGCTTCGAGCTCCAGCGCCAGGCTCTTGTCGCCCGTGCGGATCACCTGGCCCCGGTAGAGGACGTGAACGGTGTCGGGCACGATATGCTCCAACAGGCGCTGATAGTGTGTGATGACCACGATGGCGCGGTCGGGCGAGCGCAGGGCGTTGACGCCGTCCGAGACGATCTTCAGCGCGTCGATGTCGAGGCCCGAATCCGTCTCGTCGAGCACGCAGAGCCGCGGCTCCAAAAGCTTCATCTGCAGGATTTCGGCGCGCTTCTTCTCGCCGCCGGAGAAGCCCACATTCAGCGGCCGCTTCAGCATGGCCATGTCCATGTTGAGGCTGCCTGCCGCCTCGCGCACGCGCTTGATCAGATCCGGGATCTTCAGCTCCGGCTCGCCCCGCGCCTTGCGCTGCGCATTCATGGCGACCTTGAGGAACTCCATGGTGGCCACACCCGGAATCTCCATCGGGTACTGGAAGGCCAGGAACACGCCCTTGGCCGCGCGCTCGGCCGGGTCCATCTCCAGCACAGACTCACCGTCGAACAGGATGTCGCCTTCGGTCACCTCATAGTCCGGCCGCCCGGCGAGAATGTAGGAGAGCGTGGATTTTCCGGACCCGTTCGGGCCCATGATGGCGGCCACCTCGCCCTTGCGGACGGACAGGTTCAGACCCCGGATGATCTCCGTGCCGGTCTCGGCGATTCGGGCATGAAGGTTTCTGATCTCAAGCATGATTTGCGTCCTGTCAGTCAGGCGTAGTGTCGTGAGTCACGTAGTTCATAATGCTGGGAACGCTGGTCGAAGCGCTTGAGCACGCGGCGCGCCTCAGCCGGCACATAGACCTGCTCGTAGTCCTCGCCGACGAACGCCTTCACGTTGTCCAGCGTTTCGAATTCCATGATGGTGATGAACTCGACCTCCTCGCCGAGCGGCCGCCGCAGCACGTCGATGCCGCGAAAACCGGGGATGCCCTTCCCTTCGATGCCGCGGATCACTTCCGACCGCAGCAGCGCCTCATATTCGTCGGCCCGTTCCGGCTCGGTGTAGCCGTGCCAGATGCGCTTGATCACCCCACGCTCCCCTCAAGGCTGATGCCGATGAGCTTCTGAGCTTCCACCGCGAACTCCATCGGCAGTTCCTGGATCACCTCGCGCACGAACCCATTCACGATCAGCGCCACCGCCTCCTCCTCGGGGATGCCGCGTTGCATGACGTAGAACTTGGCATCCTCGGAAATCTTGGACGTCGTGGCCTCGTGCTCGAACTTGGCCGAAGCATTCTTGGCCTCCATGTAGGGCACGGTGTGCGCGCCGCACCGGTCGCCGATCAAGAGCGAGTCGCAATTCGTGAAGTTGCGCGCGCCGGTCGCCTTGCGGTGCGCCGAGACCTGGCCGCGATAGGTGTTCTGGGAAAAGCCCGCCGCAATCCCCTTGGAGATGATCCGGCTCGACGTGTTCTTGCCCAGATGAATCATCTTGGTGCCGCTATCCACCTGCTGGTGACCGTTCGACACGGCGATCGAATAGAACTCGCCGCGGGAATCGTCGCCGCGCAGGATGCAGGACGGGTATTTCCAGGTGATGGCCGAGCCTGTCTCCACCTGCGTCCAGGAGATCTTCGATCGCTTGCCCCGGCAGTCGCCGCGCTTGGTGACGAAGTTGTAGATGCCGCCCTTGCCGTTCGCGTCGCCGGGATACCAGTTCTGCACCGTGGAATACTTGATCTCGGCGTCGTCCAACGCGATCAACTCGACCACCGCCGCGTGCAACTGGTTCTCGTCGCGCTGGGGCGCGGTGCAGCCTTCGAGATAGGAGACGTAAGAGCCTTCCTCGGCGATGATGAGGGTGCGCTCGAACTGGCCGGTGTTCTTCTCATTGATGCGGAAATAGGTGGAAAGCTCCATCGGGCAGCGCACGCCCTTGGGGACGAACACGAAACTGCCGTCCGTGAACACGGCGGAGTTCAGCGTGGCGTAGAAATTATCGGTCGCAGGCACGACCGAGCCGAGATATTTGCGCACGAGCTCGGGATGCTCGCGAATGGCTTCCGAGATCGAGCAGAATATCACGCCGGCCTGCGCCAGCTCCTTCTTGAAGGTGGTGACGACCGACACCGAATCGAACACGGCGTCCACGGCCACCCGGCGGGAGTTCATCACGTTGTTGCCGAGGTCGTCCTCGTCGGCGTCCATGGCCTTCTGCACGCCCGCAAGGATCTCCTGCTCGCGCAGCGGGATGCCGAGCTTCTCATAAGTGCGCAGGAGCTCGGGATCGACCTCGTCGAGCGACTTCGGGCCTGCGGTGCCTTTGGGCGCCGCGTAGTAGTGGATGTCCTGGAAGTCGATCTTGGGATAGTCCACGCGCGCCCAGGTCGGCTCCTCCATGGTGAGCCAGCGCCGGTAGGCTGCCAGACGCCATTCCAGCATCCAGTCGGGCTCGCCCTTCTTGGCCGAGATGAAGCGGATGATGTCCTCCGACAGGCCCTTGGGCGCCTTGTCGGTCTCGATCTCGGTGAAGAACCCGTATTTGTACTGGTCCACGTCCAGGGTGCGGACCCGCTCGATGGTTTCCTGCACGGCAGGCATCGGCCATTCTCCCATGAGCCGGGTCGGGCGACCACGGCGCGTTTCGAACTCGTGTCTATCGGCGTGCCTCTCATGTAGGAGCGCGTCGCCTAAAAGTCACCCGCGGCGCTCAACTTTTGGCGCCTCGTCCCACAGGTTTTCCGAGGGAGCCTGCCGCTTGGCGACCACCAGTCGCAGCGAGCGTTCAAAGCGCTGCAGCTCCGCCTCGCCCGTTTCCGGCCCGATCGAGATGCGCAGCGCGCCCTCGCCCCGCTCCACGCCCATCGCCCTCAGCACATGGCTCGGCCCCACCTTGCCGGACGAGCAGGCGGAGCCGGCGGAGAGCGCCACACCCGCCAGATCGAAGGCGATCTGCGCGGTTTCGGCCTTGATGCCGGGGATGGTGAAGAAGAGCGTGTTGGGCAGCCGGGGCGCGCTCCTGCCATGGATCACGGCGTCCGGCGCGAGCGCCAAAAGCGCCGCCTCGAAGCGGGCGCGCAAGGTGGCCACGCGTTCCATGCTTGCGAGCCGCGAGACAGCCGCCTCGGCCGCCGCGCCGAAACCGGCGATGGCCGGCACGTTCTCGGTGCCGCCGCGAAACCCCCGCTCCTGGCCGCCACCGGCGATCAGCGGGCGCGGCATCGTCCGGTCGCTTCGCGCCACCACCGCGCCGATCCCTTTCGGCCCGCCGATCTTGTGCGAGGACAGGATGGTGAAATCGACTCCATCTGCCTCCATGTCGAGCGGCAGCCGCCCGGCCGCCTGCACGGCGTCGAGCACGAACACGCCGCCCGCCGCGCTCACGATTCCCGCGATCTCGGGCCAGGGCTGGACCACGCCGGTCTCGTTGTTGGCGGCGTGCGTGGCCACCAGCGGCCGCCCCTCGGCGTCGTCATGCCCGGCCAGAGCGGCTGTGAGCGCCGCAAGGTTCAACAGCCCATCACCACCGACCGGCAGAACCGTGACCCGCTCGGCGTCGAACCGCCCGCCCTTGAGCATGCAGGGATGATCGGCCGCGCCGACGTAAAGGCGCGAGAACCGCAGCGGCGTCCGCCCTTCCCCCCAGTCCGGCGACAGCAGCATGGAAGCCGCTTCCGTCGCGCCCGAACTGAACACCACGCCCTCGGCCCGGCCCCCGACGAGCGCGGCCACCTGCCCGCGCGCCCGTTCGATCAGCCGCCGCGCCGCCCTGCCCTCGCCATGCACCGAGGACGGGTTGGCCGAATCGAGCGCGTCGAGCATCGCCGCGCGCGCTTGCGCCAGAAGCGGCGCGCTGGCGTTGTGGTCGAGATAGGCCCGCTGTCCCGTCATCCCTTTGCTCGGCACCTTTATTCGGCTCTGGCCGGCCGCCCCAAAAGCGGCCGAGGCCGTGCGGCGCAATTTCCTTGAAACGCCGGGGCTCGGCGTCCTATCTACGCGCCGGGTTCAAACGCAGGAGGAGTTGCCGCCTTCGGTGCGACCCGCTCAGTTTTGAACAATTCTAAACTAGCTTCTAGAAGGGCCGCCCGCCGCCGTCAAGGCGCAAGCGCGACGCGTCGGAAGCTGGAGCGATGCCGCTGGAACGGCGTCGCCGACTTGAGGAGTCTTCACATGCCCGAGGTCATCTTCAACGGTCCGGAGGGCCGCCTCGAAGGACGCTACCAGCCGGCCAAGGAGAAGAACGCGCCGATCGCGATCGTGCTCCATCCGCACCCGCAGTTCGGCGGCACGATGAACAACAAGATCGTGTACGACCTCTTCTACATGTTCCAGCAGCGCGACTTCACCACGCTGCGCTTCAACTTCCGCGGCATCGGGCGCTCCCAGGGCGAGTTCGACCACGGCGTGGGCGAGCTGTCGGACGCGGCGGCGGCGCTCGACTGGGTGCAGTCGCTGCACCCCGATTCGAAGACCTGCTGGGTCGCGGGCTACTCCTTCGGCGCCTGGATCGGCATGCAGTTGCTTATGCGCCGGCCCGAGATCGAGGGCTTCATCTCGGTCGCACCGCAGCCCAACACCTACGACTTCTCCTTCCTGGCCCCCTGTCCCTCTTCGGGCCTCATCATCCACGGCGACGCCGACAGGGTGGCCCCGGCCAAGGACGTGCAGGGACTGGTGGACAAGCTCCACGCGCAGAAGGGCATCACCATCACCCAGAAGACGCTGCCGGGCGCAAACCACTTCTTCGCCAGGGATGCGGAGCTGCTGATCCAGGAATGCTCCGACTACCTGGACCGCCGGCTCGCGGGCGAGCTCGCCGACATCAGGCCGAAGCGGTTGCGCTAAGGCCGCCGCAATACCCCGCCCTTGCTCGGCGCGCGGCATCCGGTCGTGCCGGGCCATGTCAGCGGCAGGCCTTTGAGCGAGCGCACGGCGAGATAGGCCCAGGCCTCGGCTTCGGTCGCGTCGCCGTCGAGGCCCGCATCCTCGGCCAGAATGGTCTCGGCCCCGTGGGCGGCTGCGCCTTTGCGAAGGTCGCCCACGATGTGCGGGTTCTTTCGGCCGCCGCCGCACACGACCCACAGCTTCGGCGGCTCAGGCATGTGCTCCACGGCGCGCAAGAGCGCCTCGGCGGACACGGCGGCCAGCGTGCGCGCGCCGTCGGCCAGCTCCAGCCCCTCGGCTTCGGCGAGCGTGAAATCGTTGCGGTCCAGCGATTTGGGCCCGCTCTTCTCGAAGAATGGCTTCAAGAGATAGCGCTCCACCACGGGCCGGACGATGCCGCCCTCGCTGGCGATCGCGCCGTCCGCGTCGAACGGCAAGCCGCCCTCGCGAAAAACCCACTGGTCGATGAGCGCGTTGCCCGGACCCGTGTCGAAGGCCACCGGATCCCCTTCCGCCGGAACGAAGGTGACGTTGGAGATGCCGCCGATGTTGACGAGCACCATGGGCCAGCGCCCAGCCCAAGGCTCGGGCAGCGACCGCGCCAGCGCCGCGTGATAGGCGGGCACGAGCGGCGCGCCCTGCCCGCCCCCGCGCATGTCTTCGGCGCGCATGTCGAACACCACGGGCAGGTCCGTTTGGCGCGCGAGCAACGCGCCATCGCCGAGCTGCACGGTGAGCGCCTGTTCAGGCCGGTGCAGCACCGTCTGGCCGTGGAAACCGACGACTTCCGGCCGCGACCATGGCGCGCCGAGCGTGCTCACGAATGCCTTTAGCGCCTGCGCATGGCGGCGCGTGATCTCCTCCTCCAGCGCCGCCAAGCTGCCCGGCCGCTCCTCGCGCCGCCCGATCGCCTTCGCCTCCTCGAGCGCCGCCTCGATCCGGCGGCGGAACGCGGCCTCGTAAGGCACGAAATGCGACGGCCCGCGGCGCACGACGAACTCGCCGTCCGTGTCGAGCGCGGCCAGGTCGATGCCGTCCATGGAGGTGCCGCTCATCAGCCCGATCGCGATCATGCCCGCCATCCTTGTCGCCCGCGCCGCATGGATGCTAAACGCGCGTCCTTTCCCGCGGCTTGATCCGCGACCCTTTTCCGAGATTTCTCCCGATGGCCTTCAAGTCCGATTTCCTGCGCGTGATGCAAGAGCGAGGCTTCATCCACCAGATCTCCGACGAGACCGGGCTGGACGAGCTGTTCTGCAAGGAGAAGGTCACGGCCTATGTCGGCTACGACGCGACCGCGACCAGCCTGCATATCGGTAACTTGATCTCGGCCACCATGCTCTACTGGTTGCAGGAAACCGGCCATCGGCCGATCGCGCTGATGGGCGGGGGCACGAGCATGATCGGCGACCCCTCGTTCCGCGATGAGCAGCGTGGCCTGCTCTCGTCCGAGGCGATCGAGAAGAACATCGAGGGCATCAAGCGCATTTTTTCGCGCGTCCTCCGCCTCGGTGACGGCCCCAGCGATGCCGTCATCGTCAACAACGCCGACTGGCTCCTCGACCTGAACTATGTGCGCTTCCTGCGCGACGTCGGCCGGCATTTCTCCGTCAACCGCATGCTGTCCTTCGACTCGGTCCGCCTTCGGCTCGACCGCGAGCAGTCGCTGTCCTTTCTCGAATTCAACTACATGATCCTTCAGGCCTATGACTACGTGGAGCTGAACAGGCGTTTCGGCTGCCGGCTCCAGATGGGCGGCTCCGACCAGTGGGGTAATATCGTCAATGGCATCGATCTCGGCCACCGCATGGAGACGCCGCAGCTCTTCGCGCTGACGACGCCGCTGCTCACGACGTCTTCGGGCGCCAAAATGGGCAAATCGGCCAGGGGTGCGGTCTGGCTCAACAGGGATCTCTTTTCGCCATACGACTTCTGGCAGTACTGGCGGAACACGGAGGACGCGGATGTTGAGCGCTTCCTGAAGATCTTCACGCGCCTGCCGCTCGACGAAATCGCGCGGCTCGCGAGCCTCGGCGGCTCGGAGATCAATGAGGCGAAGAAGGTGCTCGCCACCGAGGCGACGGCCGTCGTGCATGGCCGCGAGGCGGCGGAAGCGGCGGCCGAAACCGCGCGGAAGACGTTCGAGGAGGGCGCGCTGGCCGACAGCCTGCCGACCGTGACGGTGCCGCGTTCCGAGCTTGAGAAGGGCGTGGGTCTCTTGAACCTCTTCGTTTCCGCGGGCCTGGCCGGCTCCAACGGCGAGGCCCGCCGGCATGTGCAGGGCGGCGGCGTCAGGCTCAACGACGAGCCCGTTGCCGACGACCGCCGCGTGGTGACGGCTGACGACGTTTCGGCGGAAGGCGTGGTCAAGCTCTCGCTCGGCCGCAAGAAGCACGTCCTGGTGCGGCCAGCCTAGCTCGGGGTTCGGCCGCCATCTCCTTTCGTCTGGGTTGCGGAGGTTCCGCGGGACAGCCGCACGCATGGGTGACACAGCGTTCACCCCAAAACCCCGCGGAATTCACGTGGGCGTGATGGCGATGGTGAAACTTGATCCCAAACCATCCGTATATCCTGCATAAGAGGACGGAGAATGAACAGCGAAATCAGCTTGTTCTACCCTCGTTTACAATTCTCCTGATGTTCCTGTCAGGGCGTCTTCTTGGTATGAAATCGAAATAGAGACTCAAAGGAGACTCACCATGAAGAAGTTTGTTCTGGCTCTTGCCGCCACCGCCGCCATTTCTTCCCCTGCTCTTTCTCAGGAAGCCGACACGACGTCTCGCATTGACGCGCCGTCGGTGGTGCTCAGCGCCGATGGCTTCGCTGCTTCGGACATGATGATGGACGAGAACGTCGCCATGGAGGTTTCGGGCAATGACGGCGCCTCGTATCGCGGCCCCGACGTGAACAGCCGCCCTTACGACCAGTACGGCAATTTCCGCTTCTGATCGAAGCCGTCGAACTCCGATCCTGCGGCCAAGCGGCGGGCCTGCGCGCCCGCCGCTTACGCATGTTGGACAGAATATCAACGCAGCGCGTCGCGAGGCAGCCCGGTCCGCGTGATCAGGCGCGCGCTGCGCCGCCCGGTCCAGTAGATCCACATCCAGCTCAAGGCGACGGCGAGCCGGCTTCGCAGCTCGATCAGGAAGTAGATGTGGGCCACGCCCCAGATCACCCAGGCCAGGCGGCCGGTGAGGCGAATGCGGCCGAAATCGATCACGGCCCGGCGCTTGCCGATGGTGGCGAGGTCGCCCGAGTGCCGATAGCGGAACGGTTTTGGGCTCATATCGCCCTTGAGCCGCGCTTTGAGCACGGCGGCCGCATGCCGTCCCTGCTGCTTGGCGGCCGGCGCGATGCCCGGCACCGTGCGCTCGGGCGTCCACTCGACATGCGCGGCGTCGCCGATGACGAAGATGTCGGGATGACCGGGGGCGGTCAGATCTGGCTCCACCAGCACGCGGCCCACGCGGTCGGCCGGCGCGTCCAGCCATTTCGCGACGGGCGAGGCCGCCACGCCGGCGGCCCAGATCACGGTGCGCGCGGGCAGCCGCGCCCCACCGAAGGTCACGCCGTCCGGGTCGATGTTCTCGACGGGCCGGCCGAGTTCCACCGTCACCCCCAGCTCCTCGAGCGAGCGCCTGGCGTAGTCTGACAGCTCGGATCGGAATCCACCCAGCACCCGCGGTCCGGCCTCGACCAACACCACCTTGGCCTCGCGCGGATCGAAGCGGCGGAACTCCCCGGCCAGGGTGTCGTTCTTGAGCTCGGCAATCGTGCCCGCCATCTCCACGCCGGTCGGCCCGCCGCCCACCACCACGAAGGTGAGCAGCCCCTCGCGCCGGGCCGGATCGGGTTCGAGTTCCGCCTGCTCGAAAGCCGCCAGCATTTTGCGGCGAAGGACGATCGCGTCCTCCAGGGTCTTGAGCCCCGGCGCGACCGCCTCCCATTCGTCATGGCCGAAATAGCTGTGCCGCGCGCCTGTCGCGATCACCAGCGTGTCGAACGAAACCGGCTCGGCCCCCTTGAGCAGCACGCGCTTGATTGCTGTGTCCACGCCGACCACCTCCGCGAGCAGCGTGGTCGCATTCCGCCGCCGGCGCAGGAGATGCCGGATGGGCCAGGCGATCTCCGAGGCCGCGAGCAGGCTCGCCGCCACTTGGTAGAGCAGCGGTTGGAACAGGTGGTGGTTGCGCTGGTCGATGACAGTGAGCCGCACGGGCAGGCCGTCGATCTTGCGGGCGAACTCCAGCCCGCCGAAGCCGGCGCCCACCAGCACCACGCGATGACCTGCCTCCGTCATTGATGCCACTCCTGCACGCGAAGGCCCAAGTTCCGAACTAGCCGCCTGTTCCTGGACAGGCATCTCTTGGTGGCTGGAGCCCAGCTCACGCCAGTTCCGCTTCGAGGCCCAGCGTGGTTCGGTCGATCACCTCGCGCAGGGCGAAGGAGGAGTTGATCTTCGTCACATGCGGCATGGCGGTCAGCCAGTCGCGATGGATGCGCTCGTAATCGGCCAAGTCGCGCGCCTCGATGCGCAGGATGTAGTCGTATTCGCCGGACATCAGGTGGCAGGACAAGACGTTCGGGCACCGCTTCACCGCAGCCTCGAAGTCCGACAGCGTCTTCTCGAACTGGCCGGACAGCGAGATGTGGACGATGGCCGTCATGCGGTGCCCAAGCGCCGCCGACGACAGCCGCACATGATAGCCGGCGATCACGCCTGACCGCTCCAGTGCGTCCAACCGGCGCGAGCATGCGGATTGCGACAGCCCGACCTCTTCGGCCAGCGCCGCGTTGGTGAGCCGCGCATTGCGCTGAAGCGCCGCCAGGATCGCAAGATCGATCCTGTCGAGAGTTGTTGGCGCAAGGTTCTTCGACATTCCGGCTTTCCTGCGCAAGTTTTAGCGGCACGACCCTGTGGGAGCAAGCTTCTTCGCAAGCCCATTTCTCGGCGTTCATGGTTCAAGGAGGTACGAGAACCGGCAGGAGCCGGAAAACAGGGAGGAATTTTCCATGCGCGTCGGTTGCCCCAAGGAGATCAAGAACCACGAATACCGGGTCGGCCTCACCCCGGGCTCGGTGCGCGAATATGTGGCGCACGGCCATGACGTGCTGATCGAGACCGGCGCAGGTGCCGGCATCGGCGCGGATGATGGAGCTTACCAGGCGGCCGGCGCGCGGATCGCCAAGACAGCCGAGGAGGTTTTCATTCGGTCCGACATGATCGTGAAGGTCAAGGAGCCGCAGCCCAACGAGTGGAAGCAGCTCCGCGAGGGCCAGATCCTCTACACCTATCTCCACCTCGCGCCGGATCCGGAGCAGACCAAGGGGCTGATCGAGTCCGGCGTCACGGCCGTCGCTTATGAGACCGTGACGGACGATCGCGGCGGCCTGCCGCTGCTCGCTCCCATGTCGGAGGTTGCGGGCCGTCTCGCGATCCAGGCCGGCGCTACCGCGCTGCAGAAGGCCAATGGCGGGCGCGGCGTGCTGCTCGGCGGCGTGCCGGGCGTCCCGCCGGGCAAGGTGGCGATCATCGGCGGCGGCGTGGTGGGCCTGCAGGCGGCCAAGATGGCCGTGGGCCTGGGCGCGGACGTGACGCTGATCGACCGCTCGATCCCTCGCCTGCGCCAGCTCGACGACATCTTCCACGGCCGCGTCCACACCCGCCTATCCACGGTCGAGGCGCTGGAGGACGAGTGCTTCTCAGCCGACATGATCGTCGGCGCGGTGCTGATCCCGGGTGCCGCCGCCCCCAAGCTCGTCAGCCGCGAGATGCTGTCGGGCATGAAGAAGGGCGCGGTCCTCGTCGATGTGGCGATCGACCAGGGCGGCTGCTTCGAGACCAGCCACGCGACCACCCATGCCGAGCCCACCTACGAGGTGGACGGCATCGTGCATTACTGCGTCGCCAACATGCCGGGCGCGGTGCCCGTCACCTCGGCGCACGCGCTCAACAACGCGACGCTGCATTACGGCCTCGCGCTCGCCGACCGGGGCTTGAAGGCCCTGGCCGACGACGCGCACCTGCGCAACGGCCTGAACGTCCATCGCGGCCGCATCACCAACAAGGCCGTGGCCGAGAGCCTCGGCTACGAGATGGCCGAGCCGCGCGCGGTGCTCGCCGCCTGACGCAGCGCAGCTAAGGAACCTGGAAGCCGTACCCGCCAGCTTCGGAGCTGGCGGGCGGCATATCTTCCGCTGCGTTAGAATATTTTCAGAGCTGTCTTGACGGCCCGTTCGCCTGGTGCAACCTAAAAGAGCACAACCAGGAGGAGGGGTGCCATGTCGATTCCAGCAAAGGGCTTCTGCATCTATCTGCAAAGAAAACGGGAGGAGAAACGCACCACGAGGAAGTATGGGAGGACTGTTGGCGAATACAGGTGCTATTGGGATGGCCAAACCATCGCAGGCCTGAGCGGACAACTTGTGGAGCGGCAGGGTCCGGGCGACAACACCGACGCCGTTGGAAACGCCAAAGATCTTCGCATAGCTGCCGGCACATATCCTTTGGCGGTGCATGACGGCGCCAAGTACCAGACCCTGAACTACGCCTCCAGCGGCAGCCCTTCCGCCAAGCCCAAGCCTGGCCTTTTGGTGAAGGGAACGGGTGAACGGGATTATATCCTCGTTCATCCCGGCATGGATTATGTCTGGGCCGTGGGATGCCTGAACCCGGCTTCAGGGCTGGCGGATGCCAACTCGAAGATCAGCTATTCCGACAGCCGGCAGCAGGTCATCGCCTTGATCGATGCCATGAAGGCGCGCTTGGGCGGTCAGTTCCCGAAAAAGGCAGGAGCGACCATACCGGGCGCGGTGATCGTCATCACTGGCGAGCCGTGAGGAGCGCCTCAGCCTCGCCCGATTCCATCGTCTCTCGCCGAGAGTCCTTGGTCAAAGGGAGCTGCTGGCGGGCCGGACCTCAAGCGTGTCAGCGCCGGTGGATCCAGTTCGGCGCGAAGAAGAAGCGGGGCCAAACCCCGCCTTTTGTCTGCCGGAAGCGCGCCGCCGGTTCATCCGCGGTCGGCGCATCTTCCGACGAATCATCGTTACAATGGGATTGCGACGGTTCCGCAACAGGCTCCGCAAATAGCGCGAGCCCCGGCATCGGCCACCCATCACTCCATCAGCGCATCCAACCCCCGCACCAATCCCGTCACCTCTCCCACTCTCCGCACGGCCAACAGCGTGCCGGCCACGTGGGTGCGGCCGACGAGCCCGCGTCGTGGCGGATGGTCAAGCGCTCGTCGGGCAGGCCGAACAGCGCCTCGCAGGAGAGGATGAAGGAGGGCATCCGCAGCGCATGCACCTGCACGCCGGCCCCCTCGCCCACCGCCGCGCCGCGCGTGCCCGGCACGCCTGTGACTTCCGAGACAGGCCGCGCGGTCGAAGGCTGGCGCACGGCCGCCAGGGCTTCGGCCAGTTCGCGCGCGGTGCCCGAGGGCGCGTCCGGCTTCTTGGCCGAGGCGTAGTCGATCACCTCCACATCCCGCACGTATTTCGCCGCCATCAGCGCGAAGCGCTTCAGCAGCGTGGCAGTGATCGAAAAATTGCCGGCGGCGATCACGCCCAAGCCGTTGGCCTTGGCCGCCGCCTCGATCTCGGCATAGTCGGCCGCGCCCAGGCCCGAGGTGCCGACCACCACGCGGCGGCCTTTCTCCAGGGCGAGCAGCACATGCCGCTTCATGGCGCCGGGCTTGGTGTAGTCCACGACCACGTCCGACGGCATGTCGAGCGCCGCCTCCAACGTGGACGAAAGCGCCACGCCGACCGGCGGGAGCCCTGCGGCTGCGCCGGCATCCTCGCCGGCCTTGCTCCGCGACACCGCGCCCGCAAGCGCGAGATCGCCGGAGCCCAGAACCGCCGGCACGAGCGCCCGGCCCACCCAGCCGGTCGCGCCGGCCAGAACCACGCGGATCGTCATGGGGTGCTCCCTCAGTCCCGCATCACGCTGGCCGAGCGCTCGGCCATGGTCATCGGCCGCACGACCTCGCTGACCTGGCTCACGGGCGAAAAGCCGAGCTTCTGGTAGAGCGGCAGCGCGGCGGGATGATCGAGCGTGCAGGTCTGCACGGTGAGGGCGCGCGGCCCCAGCGTCCAGGCGGCCTCGATGGCTGCGCCCAGGAACCAGCGGCCGAGGCCATTGCCGATCGCGTGCTCCATCAGGCCGAAATAGGCAAGCTCCACGGTGGCGGGCAGGCGCGGCTTCAATTCGAAGAAGCCGGCCGGCGCGCCGTCGAGGTAAAGCACGCGGATGTCGCGGTCGGCCTCGTTCACGCGCGCGCCCAGCGTCTCGTCGTCGAGCCTCAACGCGTTGACCCAGTTCCACTTCCGGCCGACACGGTCCATCAGGTAACGATAGAAGTGGAGCGGCGGGTTCTTGGCCCTCAAGAGCACGATGGCAGGACCCGTCGGGAGCGGCGGGTATCTGCCGGGCCGCGCCGCCATCTCCAGGAATGTGACGGTGACGGGAATGCCTTGTGCGGTGTCGGCCTCGGCTTGACTCATGATCCCCTCCCCGTCTCGACTTCCGTGTCGGGCCGCCTGCCCCACTCGCTCCAGGAGCCGTCATAGAGCCGGTGATCCTCGTGGCCGAGCACCTCCAGCGCAAGGTTCAGCACGGCGGCGGTGACGCCCGAGCCGCAGCTCGACACCACGGGCCTGGAGAGATCGACGCCCGCCTCTTCCAGCACATTCCGCAGGCCGTTGGGCGGCAACAAGCTGCCGTTCTCGGCGAGCTGCGCGAAAGGCAGGTTGATGGCATTGGGCATATGGCCCGAGCGCATGCCTGCTCGCGGCTCGGGCTCGCTGCCCTCGAACCGGCCTCTCGCGCGCACATCCACCACCTGCGCGCCGCCCTCCTCCACGATCCGCCGCATCTCATCGAAGCCGACCACGCGCGAAGCGTCGAAGTTCACTTTGAACAGGTTAGGCGCGATTTTCGTCGGCTCCGCCGTCACCGGCCGACCCTCCGCCTTCCAGCGGTCGAAGCCGCCGTCGAGCAGGAACACCTTCTGTGCGCCCATCACGCGAAAGATCCACCAGGCGCGCGGGGCGGTGAACAGGCCGGGGCCGTCATAGACCACGATCGTGTCGTCCGCCGCCACCCCCATCGCGCCAGCGAACTGCGCGAAATGCGTGGGGCTGGGCAGCGTGTGCGGCAGGGTCGAGCCGGGCTCCACAACCACGTCATGGTCGAAGAACACCGCGCCGGGGATGTGCGCGGCATCGTATTCCGCCTTGGCGTCGCGCCCCTGTGCGGGCAGGTACCAGGAGGCGTCGAGGATCGCCATGCCGGGCGCATGCAGGCGCTCCTCCAGCCAGTCGCGCGAAACGATGAAGGGGTTCTCGTTCACGGCCAAGATTCCTCAGCTTTCCAGCAGCCAGCCGAAGCGGATGCGGAAACGGCGGTTCTCGCGCCCCTTCTTCTCGATCTTGCCGACATGAACCGCCCCCACCTCGCCCGTGAAGGCCACATGCGTGCCGCCGCAGGGCTGGCTGTCCACCAAACCGTTCTCACCGATCACCACCAGTCGGATGCGCCCCTGGCCCACCGGCGGGCGCACGTTCTTCGACCGCACGATCCCAGGGTTCGCCAGGAACTCCTCATCCGTGATCCATTGCGTGAACACGGGATGATTTCCCTCGACCAGCCGCATCATGCCCTCGGTCGCCGCCTCCCGGGTCATGCCGGCCTCCGGGATGTCGAAATCCACGCGGCTTTCCTCCTCGCCCACCGAGGCGCCGGTGATGGGATAGGGGCAGGCCACCGAGAGCAGGTGGCAGGCGGTGTGCATCCGCATCAGCTTGAAACGGCGGTCCCAGTCGATCCAGAGCCGCACATGCTCGCCCGGCTCGAACCTCGGCGCGCCATCGGCCGGCAGATGAACGATTTCGTCCTTGCTCGCGCCCGTCACCGCGCCGGCGATGGGGACGAAGCTGCCGTCATCGCGCTCGATCTGCCCGACATCGCCAGGCTGGCCGCCGGAGGTCGCGTAGAAGATCGTGCGGTCGAGCAGCACGCCGCCTTCCGGCGTGACGCCGATCACATGCGCCTCCGCCTCGCGCAGAAAGGCATTCTCGCGGAACAGCGCCTCGGTCTTGCGGCTCATGCGACATCCTCGAAAGGGACATCGTAGTCTGGCGCGCCGCGCTCCATCCAGGCCGGTGTTGGGAGATTCTTGCTCCGCAGGAACTCCGGGTTGAACAGCTTCGACTGGTAGCGCGTGCCGGGGTCGCAAAGCACGGTGGCGATCGTATGGCCCGGCCCCATCTCGCGCGCCAGCCTGATCGCGCCGGCGATGTTGATGCCGGACGAGCCGCCCAGGCACAGCCCCTCTTCCTCGACCAGCGCGAACACGATGCGCAACGCCTCCTCGTCGGCGACCTGGAAGGAGAAGTCGGGCGCAAAGCCTTCGAGATTGCCGGTGATGCGCCCCTGCCCGATGCCCTCGGTGATCGAGCTGCCTTCCGATTTGAGCTCGCCTGTCGTGTAGAAGCTGTGGAGCGCCGCGCCGAGCGGGTCGGCGAGCGCGATCCTGACGGACGGCTTCAGCGCCTTGAGCCCCGCGCCCACGCCGGCGAGCGTTCCGCCGGTGCCGACCGCGCTCACGAAGCCGTCCACCTGCCCCACCGTCTGCCGCCAGATCTCGGGCGCCGTGGTCTCGATGTGGCCGTCGCGGTTCGCGACATTGTCGAACTGGTTGGCCCAGATCGCCCCGTTGGGCTCTGTCTGCGCCAACTGCTCGGCCAACCGGCCCGACAGCTTCACGTAGTTGTTGGGGTCGCGGTAGGGCACCGCCGGCACTTCGATCAGCTCCGCCCCGCCCACGCGCAGCGCGTCCTTCTTCTCCTGGCTCTGCGTTTCGGGAATGACGATCACGGTGCGGTAGCCCAGCGCCCTGGCGACCAGCGTCAGCCCGATGCCGGTGTTGCCCGCCGTGCCCTCGACGATCACCCCGCCGGGCTGGAGCAGCCCGCGGCGCTCCGCGTCGCGGATGATGAAGAGCGCCGCCCGGTCCTTCACCGACGCGCCGGGGTTCATGAATTCGGCCTTGCCGAGGATCGTGCAGCCCGTCTCCTCCGAGGCGCGCTTGAGCCTGATCAGCGGCGTGTTGCCGATGGCGTCGATGACGCTCGCTTGCATTCCCGCTCCTTACCGTCTGCGGCGCGAGACCCTAGAAAGGCGCGCACCCGCTTTCAAGGCTGAGTTTCCCCCTTCAAGCGTTCGCCGGCGCCGCGTCACGCGAGAAGAGATAAATGGCGAGCGCCAGAAGAAGCACCAGCGCATAGAAGGCGAACAAGGCGGAATAGGCCCTCGCCGCGCCTCCGTCGATGGTCGAGGTCACCACGGCCCCGCTGGCGAACTGCATCAGCCCCACGCCGCCGATGGAGAAGAAGTTCATGAGCGTCACGCCGCGCCCCGTGAGATGCGCCGGCACGAAGGCCCGGCCATGTGCCATCAGAAGCCCGAAGCCGCCGCCGGCGATGCCGAGTACCACCAGCGCCGCGCCCGACGCGACAATGCCGGGCTCCGGCCGCGCCCAAAGGAAGCCGAGCGCCAAAAGCGTCACGACCGTGCCCACGACGATGATCCACTTCCGCGTCTTCAGCAGCGTGTCGAGCGGCCCATAGAGGAACGCGCCTGCCACCATGGCGAGCGCCATGAACAGCGTCACGCGGCCGATGGCGAGCGTGTCCGCGCCATAGACGTCGGCGAGATAGGGCCCGGCCCAGAGCGCGCGGATGCCGGCCGACGGCGCATAGTTGATCGCCGCCATGGGCAGGATCGCCCACATCACAGGCATTTTGAGGATCTCGATGAAGCCGCCGAAGCCCTTGCCGCCGCTTGGGCCCTCGTGCCGCGCAGGGTCGCGGAGGAGGATCAGGAGCGCCAGCGCCACGGCCACGGTGAAGCCGCCGAGACCCACCATCACCGCCCGCCAGCCGAAACTTTCAGCGGCCCAGGCCAGCGGGGCCGCGCCGACCACATTGCCAAGCGTGCCGAAGGCGACCATCCAGGAGGCCAGCACGGCGAAGCGGGCGGGCGGGAAGTTGGCCGCGAAGATCACGAAGGACGCCATCAGCACCGGCGAGCAGCCGATGCCGATCAGCACCATGGCGAGAACGACGTGGGTTGGCGTGTCGGCCAGCGCGAACAGGCCCGCGCCGCCGCCTCCGCCCAGCGCGAGCAGGATGGCGGCGGTGCGGCGCGGACCATAGGCGTCGAGCGACACGCCCACGCCGAACTGTGCCAGCGCGAAGGCCGCGAACCACGCCCCGGAGGCGGCGGACAAGTCAGCTTTGCTCGCGCCGAGATCACTCACCAGCGCGGGCGTGAGCACGGCCAGACAGGCGCGGTAGAACTGCGACAGCACATATGCGATCGCCAGCGCGCCGATGCCTGCCATTCCATCTCCCCCAGGTGCCATCGCGCATGGCGCGTCCTAACCCGGCTAAATCAGCGGGAGAACCGAAGCAATGGGCGGGGTCGAGATGGCTGTGAGCACTGGGAAGGGCCGGGTGAGGCCATGGCAGTTTCAGCCCTCGCGAGCTGCCGAGGTCGCAAACAGGGCGCGAGAACCGCTCAGGCTCGAGTCAGTATTCGGGACAGGCTGGAGGCCTACACGAACGCTCCGCCGGCAAGCACGACGCCGGCGGTCAGCGTGAAATAGGTGATCCAGACCAGGGATTCTTTCGTCTTCATGGCAATGGCTCTTGGAAGAGATGGCTTTCAATGCCGAAGCTCTCTGCTCGTTCCCCGGTTTTACCGGCCTCTCGAAGCTGTGATGGCGCGCGTGCCGATCCCAATGCCGATCTATAAAGCTTTCCGAATCCCCGCGGGCCAGAGGCGCCGCGACTGCCCCCTTTCCCGATATCGGCCAGGGCCAAGGGTCATGACGTGGGCGGGAACGAAAAAAGGCCCGGAGGAAGCTCCGGGCCTTTGCTGGGCACGTCGGATGGGTTTCAGGCTGCCCTTGAGCGCCTTCCGCCCCAGCGCTTGCCTTTGAATCCCTGGGCCGGGCGGCCGTCCGGCTTGGCCGGCCGGCCTTGGCGCGGCTCGCCCTGCCCGAACCGCGCGGGGCCTGGGAGGCCGGCGAACCCCTCGCCGGACGCGGCCTCGGCCGCGGCGGGGCGAGTGGCGTGCTGCGGCTTGGCGGGCCTGCCATGCGGGGCGGGTCCGCGGTTCTGGCGGAGTTGATCCGCCTTGGATCCATGCTCCCGCCGAGTCCGCTGCGGCCTCTCGTCCGACCGGCGCCCTTCGCGCCGATCCTGGTGCGGCCTCTCGCCTGCCACCGGCTGCGGGTCCGGCTCGCCGGTCAGGTCACGCGCCACCGGCAGTTTCCGCCGGATCACCTTCTCGACCGCCTTGAGTTTCTGAGCCTCGTCGGGCGCGCAAAGCGTCACGGCCGTGCCGGAAGCGCCGTTACGCCCTGTGCGGCCGATGCGGTGGACGTAAGACTCCGCCTCGTCCGGCAGGTCGAAGTTGATCACATGGCTGATGCCGGGCACATCGATGCCGCGCGCCGCGATGTCAGTGGCCACCAGCACGCGCGACTTGCCCTCGCGAAAGCCGTTGAGCGCCGCCTGGCGCGCGTTCTGGCTCTTGTTGCCGTGGATCACGGCGGCTTCGAAGCCGTCGCGAGCCAAATCCTTGGCGACGCGGTCCGCGCCATGCTTGGTGCGGGCGAACACCATCACCGAGCGCATGGTCTCGTCCGCCAGCATCTCGGCCAGAAGCTTCCGCTTCTGCTTCACGCGGGCCAGGATCACGCTCTGATCGATCTCGGCGACGGTGGTGCCCTGCGGCGCGACCTCGACGCGCACCGGCTCTTTCAAGAGGCCGGCCGCCAGTTCGGCGATCTCCGGCGGCATGGTCGCCGAGAACAGCATGGTCTGCCGGTCCCTGGACGTCGCCTTGGCGAGCCGCTTCACCTGATGGATGAAGCCCATGTCGAGCATCCGGTCGGCCTCGTCGAGCACAAGCCATTTCACGTCCGACAGGATGGCGTCGCCTTCCTGCACGAGGTCGTGCAAGCGGCCGGGCGTGGCGATCAGCACGTCCACGCCGGGCGCGATCTTCTTCACTTGGCTGGAGCGCGAAACACCGCCAAGAACGAGCGCGGTGGAAATATGCGCGCCCTTGGCCAGCGTGCGGAACGCTTCCTCGATCTGCACGGCGAGCTCGCGGGTGGGCGCGAGCACCAGGGCATGCGCGGCCTTGGGCCGGCGCTTGGCGCCGAGCCCGATCAGTTTCGCGAGGATCGGCAGCGCGAAGGCCGCCGTCTTGCCAGAGCCCGTCTGGGCGATGCCCAGCAGGTCGCGTCCCGCGAGCTGCGGCGGGATCGCGTCGCGCTGGATCGGCTTAGGTTCGGAATAGCCTGCCGTCGCCACGGCGCGAAGCAGCACGGCGGGCAGGTCGAATTGCGCGAAGCCGGTCGGCTTCGCCTGAGTTTCAGTCGTCAAAACAGTCACTTTCATCGCGAGCTTCACGCCGCGCAGGAAACCCGCGGGGCGCAACCCGCCGGCCAATCACAATGGGAGAACGACAAGGCGGCGAGCAGCTTTTGCTCGCACCGGCTGCGCTGTCGCGCCCTCGGCTGGTTGCCGCGGGACTTCCTCCGGCGGCCGAGTCTCAGGCCCAGGTTTGGAGGATCGGACGCAACCAGTTCCGCTTAGGGGAAAAGCCGGCATCGCGCCGGCCCAAGCGCCTCGATGAGAGGCATATGGTCTTTCTGCGTGGGGAAAGCAAGTGCGGAAAGCTGAACGCCCCAACCTCCCCCTGTGGGGAGGTTAAGGAGCTCTGACCTCACGCCCGATGATACGCGCTCCCGTCCTCCGCCCGCTCGGGGCGTTCGACATACACGCCGGTCTTGGGCACCGCCACCTCGTCGAACTCCTTCGCCAACCGCTCCAGCGCGGCCCGCATCTTGGGCCCCCTGAGCGCCTCACCGTGCCCCGTCACGACCACTTCCGGTTCGAACGCGCTCAAGACCTGGACGGAAACGCCTGAAGCATGCCAATCCGGCGTGAAGTAGCGCGGCGGCCCATGCAACTCGGGCTCCTGCGTCAAGACTTCGTAGATCGATTCCTGCGCGGTGGTCACGAAGGCGTCGCCCGCGATCAGCGTGCGGTCGCGCTCGCGCCACAGCGACACATGCCCCGGCGCGTGGCCGGGCGTGTGGATCCAGCGCCAGCCGCCCAGGCCCGGCACCGTGCCGTCTTCAGGCAGGGCGTGCAGGCGCTCGCCCACATCGACCGGCCCGCGCGGGAAAACCTTCGACAGAAGCGCCACGAGCCCGCCGCCCACCCAGGGGTCCGCAGGCGGGTAAGCAGCGGTCCCGTTCAGGTAGGGGTGCTCGAGCCTATGCGCGTAAACCGGCGCGTCCCATTCCTCGGCCAGTTCCTTCAGCGCGCCCACATGATCGAAATGGCCGTGCGTGAGCACGATTGCTGTCGGCCGGGCGCCGATGCCGAAGCGAAAGCCGGCCGCCGTTCGGATCTGCTCGGCCCAGCCCATCACGCCGGCGTCCACCAAGACCCAGTTGCGGTCGCCCGCGTCGCGCGGGCCGACGAAAATCAGATTGGCGATGCCGCACCGGAAAAAGGCGAGATCGGGCAAGACCTCGATCGCCCCGCCCTGCGACATCGTTCCCGTCTTCGCCGAGTGATCCACGGGGATCTGCAAAACCATGGCCGCGCCTCCCAGAAAGCTCGGCCAATGGAATCGCGTCACCGGCCCGTTTGTTCCTCGCCGGCGCGCTCAACGAGTTGGCGGAGCTTCAGCACCGTGTTCCAGTTGCGCGCGGTGTTGGGCACGCCGATCGCCTTGTCGAACTTTTCCGCGAGTTTCGACTGGCTGAACCCGCGCGGCGTGTGGAGGTAGGCAACCCGGCCCACCACCGTGAAGCGGTCGCCCCCCGCTTCCGCCAATGCTTCAAGGGCTTCAGCCTTCACCGGCTCGGGCTCGTTCGCCAGCACCGCCGCGTGAAGAAGTTTTCCGACATCCGCGGCGTCGGGAAACGGGTTTCGCGCGATCAGCCCGGCCCACTCCGCTGCGGTCAGCGCGAATACGGCCTTGCCGAAGCCGAACGTCTCCGCACAGCTCGCCGCCACGCGCGATACGACCTCCTCACAGGGCAGATCCGAACAAAGCACGGCATTTCCGCTGTTGATGTATGTCGCGACTTGGCTGAAGCCGGCCGCCTCCAGCGCCGCCTTGAGCGGCTTGACCGGAAGCTGCGTCGCCCCGCCCACGCCGCGGAACAGAATTACATAGGCCGTCACGATGTCCGCCTCAGATGATGAACTCGGCCAACGTCTCGTTGTCCGTGATGTCCTCATAAGCCCAGTTGGCCGCCGCGAAGCGCGCCGTCAGCGCATCGAAGTTCTCGCGTCGCGTGGTCTCGATGCCGATCAGCACCGAGCCGAAGTTGCGTGCCGACTTCTTGAGATACTCGAAGCGGGCGATGTCGTCCTCGGGGCCGAGAAGTTCCAGGAAATCGCGCAGCGCGCCGGGCCGTTGGGGAAAGCGGAAGACGAAATACTTCTTGAGTCCCTCGAAGCGAAGCGCGCGCTCCTTCACGTCGGGCAGGCGCTCGAAGTCGAAATTGCCGCCGGAGACCACCAGCACCACGGTTCTGCCGCGCAAGCTCTCGGCCGGAAAATCCTTGAGCGCGTCGATGGCGAGCGCGCCGGCGGGCTCCAGCACCACGCCCTCCACGTTCAACATCTCGATCATGGTGGCGCAGAGGCGGTTCTCCGGCACGAGATGCACGCTGTCCGAGGGGAAGCGTTGCAGCACGTCGAAGGTCGCCTGACCGATCTCGGCCACCGCCGCTCCGTCCACGAAATTGTCGATGCGGTTGAGCCGCACGCGCTGTCCGGCGGCGAGCGCCTGACGGAGGCTCGGCGCGCCCGCCGGCTCCACGAACACGAAGCGCGGCTCGTTCTCGCCGCCCAGAAGCGCCACGGCGCCGGCCGACAGCCCACCGCCGCCCACGGGCAGCACGAGCATGTCGAGACGATCCTCGCCCAAGGCCTCGGCGATCTCCAGCGCCACGCCCGCCTGGCCCTCGATGATGTCGGGATGGTCGAAGGGCGGGACCATGATCCCGCCCCCGCCGTCGGCGAACGCCACCGCCGCGCGTAGGCAGTCGTCGAAGAAGTCGCCGACGAGCCGGATTTCCACATGCCCGCCCCCGAACAGCTTCGTCTTGTCGATCTTCTGGCCGGGCGTGGTCACGGGCATGAACACGACGCCCCGGCAGCCGAAATGCCGGCAGGCATAGGCGAAGCCCTGCGCGTGGTTGCCGGCCGAAGCGCAGACGAAGTTCTTGGCAGCCCCGTCCCGCGCCAGCGCCTTTCGGAAGAAGTTGTGCGCGCCGCGAATCTTGTAGGAGCGCACGGGCGAGAGGTCCTCGCGCTTGAGGAGCACCTTTGCCCCGTATCTGCGCGAGAGATAGGCGTTCTCCTGCAAGGGCGTGGGCGGGAACAGCGCGCGGCTCGCGCCCACCGCTTCCCGCACGCGCTTCGCGAAACTCTCGTTCATTGGAGCCTGGTCCTGCTTCGCAACCGCCTGGCCCTATTGCATAAGGCGGCGCGAGAGGCCAACGCGGCCCTTTCGACCATGGAGGAAGCCATGCCGGTCAAAAGCGTCGCGCTCAGGAGAATGCGCCTGCCGGAGTTCGGCGAGCCCACGGTGATGCCGGTCATCCCCCGCGCGATCTACGAGCGCCGGATCGAGGCGCTGCTGGAACGCCTGCGCGCCGAGAAGCTCGACGCGGCCGTGGTCTATGGCGACCGCGAGCACGCGGCCAACATCGCCTTCCTCTCGGGCTACGATCCGCGCTTCGAGGAAGCGCTGCTGATCGTCGTTGCCGACCGCACGCCGCGCCTCCTGATCGGCAACGAGGGCTGGGGCTATGCCGAGCTCTGCGACGGGCCGTATGAGCGTGTGCTCTATCAAACCTTCAGCCTGCCCGGCCAGGATCGCAGCCGCTCGCCCGCCCTTTCCGAGATCCTCTCCGAATCGGGCATCACTTCCGGCCAGCGGGTCGGCGCGATCGGCTGGAAGCCCGTCACCCGGCACGACCCCGGCCTTGACGAGACGGCGCTCGACCTCCCCGCCTTCATCGCCGACGCGCTCCGGGCGCTCGTCGGCGCGGGCGGCGCGGTGGTCAACGCCGCCGATCTCCTGATGAGCCCCGCCGACGGGCTGCGCGCCACGCTCGACGTGGACCAGCTCGCGTTGATGGAGTTCTCCGCCACCTTCACCTCGCAAGGCGTGCGCAACGTGCTTGCCGGCATCGAACCGGGCATGACGGAGCTTCAGGCCGCCCGGCTGATCGGCATGAACGGCCTGCCGCAAAGCGCCCATCCCATGCTGTCGGCCGGCCGCCGCGCCAGATACGGCCTGCCCTCGCCGAGCCTCGACGTGATCCGCCGCGGCGACGCGATCACCACCGCCTATGGCGTCCACGGTGCGCTGAACGCCCGCGCTGGGTTTCTGGTGGAAGACGCCAAGGAGCTCCCGTCCGAGATCCAGGACTATGTGGAGAAGCTTGTCGCTCCTTACTTCTCCGCCGCGGTGGACTGGCTGGAGACGGTCGGCATCGGCACGACGGGCGGCGCGCTATGGCAGGCGGTCCACAACCGCATCGGCGACCCATTCTTCGGCGTCGGCTTGAACCCCGGCCACCTGATCGGCGTGGACGAGTGGATGCATTCGCCCGTGGAAAAGGGCTCGGCCGTGCCGATCCGCTCCGGCATGGCGCTGCAGGTGGACATCATCCCGGCCACGGGCACGGAATACTTCACGAGCAACATCGAGGATGGCATCGCCATCGCCGACCAGGCGTTGCGCGAGGCGTTCGCGTCCAGCTACCCGGAAGCCTGGGCTCGCATCGAAGCCCGCCGCGCCTTCATGGCCGACGAGGTCGGCCTCCGCCTCAAGCCCGAAGTGCTGCCCTTCTCGAACATCTCCGCCTTCCTGCCGCCCTTTTGGCTCGCGCGGGATATGGCGATGAGAGTGGAAGGGCGGTGATCCGTTCTGTCGGCCCGCCGTTTCAGCGGGCAGCGAACCTCTGAGCCGGCCCCTCATCCGGCCGCTTTGCGGCCACCTTCTCCCTGCTGGGGAGAAGAACTGGCGCGAGCGTCACGGTCGCGGCTCCTCTCCCCAACAGGAGAGGTGGCGCGGCGAAGCCGCGACGGTGAGGGGTGTCGGCGCCTCGTCGGCGGCCCAAAAGTTGTTCTAGCCTAACGACCGGCCCTGCCCCAGCCTCAAACAAACAGCTCCACTTTCTCAAATCGCCTTACATCCACCAGCCCGATGTCGGAAATCCTCAGTTCCGGGATCACCACCAGCGCGAGCAGCGAGTGCTGCATGACGGCGTTGTTGAGCGTGCAGCCCATTTGCCGCATGGCGTCCGTCAGCCTATCCGCCTTGGCGGCCACGGCCTCCGCCCGCTCGTCCGACATCAGCCCCGCGATCGGCATCTCGATCAGCGCCAGCACTTTTCCGCGCGAGACCAGCGCGACGCCGCCGCCGACCTCCCCGAGCGTGTTGGCGGCCAGCGCCATGTCGGCGCGATCCGTGCCCACCACGATCATGTGGTGCGAGTCATGCGCGACCGTTGAGGCCAGCGCGCAAGGCTCCGAATAGCCGAAGCCCGAGACGAAGCCGTTGGTCACGCCGCCCGTGCCGCGGTGCCGCTCGACCAGCGCGATGTGGCAAACGTCCAGCGAGGGATCACCCTCCACGAGCCCGTCCTGCACCGGCAGCTCCAGCTCCAGCGCGCGGGTGGGCGCTTGGTTCTCGATCACGCCGATCACCCGCGCCGTGAGGCGGTTCGCCCCCTCCGGCGCGGCCACGGAGAAATCCCCGGCCGCAAGGCGCTTGCCAAGCCGCACCGTCCGCCGCGCTTCCTCGGGATAGGCGAAAGGCGCGATCTCCGCGGTGAGCCGCCCGCCGGCCGCCAGTTCCACCCCGCGCGCAAAGACCTGGTCGATGACGAGGTTGGGCAGGTCGGAGACCAGCAGGATGTCCGCC
Source organism: Mesorhizobium sp. (assembly GCA_035998495.1). Lineage (GTDB taxonomy): Bacteria > Pseudomonadota > Alphaproteobacteria > Rhizobiales > Rhizobiaceae > Mesorhizobium_B. Next base: position 266,823 of record DASYHP010000024.1, on the reverse strand, counting down.
CGCCGCCCCGGCGCGATCGAGCCCAGCTCGCGCTCCATGCGAAAATGCTGGGCGGTGTTGAGCGTCGCCATCTGGATCGCGGTGACGGGCCTCAAACCTTGCGCGATGGCGTGCCGCACCACGCGGTCCATATGCCCGTCGCGCACCAGCGTGCCCGAGTGGCTGTCGTCCGTGCAGAGGATGAAGTTGCGCGGGTCGACCCCGCCCTCGGTCACCGCCTTCACCTGGGCGGCCACGTCGTACCAGGCGGAGCCGAGCCTCAGCATGGCCCGCATGCCTTGCCGCACGCGCGCCAGCGCGTCTTCCGCGCGCGTGCCCTCGTGGTCGTCCTCTGCGCCGCCCGCCACATAGCCGTGGAAGGCGCGGCCGAGGTCCGGCGAGGCATAGTGCCCGCCCACAACCTTGCTCGCCCTCACGGCTGCGGCGATGGCACCCGCCATCACCGGGTCGTTCGCCGCCACGCCGGGAAAGTTCATGACCTCGCCGAGCCCCACGATGTTGGGCCAGCCCAGCGCCTCGGAAATCTCGGCCGCGCCGAGTTGCGCGCCCGCATGCTCCAGTCCCGGCGCGGAGGGCACGCAGGACGGCATCTGCACGAACACGTTGATGGCTTGCGCCATTGCTTCGTCGTGCATCAGCCGCACGCCGGGCAAGCCCAGGACGTTGGCGATCTCGTGCGGGTCGATGAACATGGTGGTCGTGCCGTGCGGGATCACCGCGCGGCAGAACTCCGTGACCGTCACCATGCCGCTTTCCACATGCATGTGCCCGTCGATCAGGCCCGGCACGAGGTAGCGCCCGTTCGCCTCCACCACGCGCGTGTCCGGCCCGATCGCATGGCTCGCGTCAGGGCCGCAGAAGGTGAAGCGGCCCTCGGCCACGGCCAGGTCCGTGCCGGGGATGATCTCGCCCGAATGCACGTTGACCCAGCGCCCGCCCCGCACCACGAGATCGGCGGGCCGCCGCCCCATCGCCACGTCCACCAGCGTCGTCGCGGCCTCGGCGAACGGCCGCAGGACGGTTGAATGAGGCACGATCGCTCCCCCTTGTTCTTGCTCAAGGCTTTTTAGCCGTGCCGCCCCCACCTTGACCAGGAGGCCTGCTGCCTCATCCTTATGCTTCAGCGACGGATCGATCCTGGGTTGACACTGCCCGGTCCGTCGCTACCGATGCTCAACCAGAGCCGGCTCAAGACACAATGCCGGCGCGGCCATCCTGGCCAACTTCGGGAGGAAGTTCATTGAAGAAGCTGCTTGCAGCCGCGACCGCGGCCGTTCTCGCCTTTTCCGCCAGCGCCTGGGCGCAGGCCTATCCTGACCGCACCATCACCATGGTCGTGCCCTTCTCCGCCGGCGGCCCGACCGACACGGTGGCGCGGCTCGTGGCGGAGGCCATGTCGAAGGATCTGGGCCAGCAGGTCATCGTGGAGAATGTCGGCGGCGCGGGCGGCACGCTGGGCGCGGCGCGCGTGGCCGAAGCGGAGCCCGACGGCCACACCATTCTCCTGCACCATATCGGCATGGCGACCTCGGACACGCTCTACCGCCAGCTTCCCTACGAGACGCTGAACGCCTTCGACTATGTCGGCCTCGTCACCGAAGTGCCGATGACGATCGTCGCGCGCAAGGATCTGGAGCCGGCCGACCTCAAGGCGATGGTTGATTACGTGAAGGGCAACCCGGATGCGGTCACGGTGGCGAATGCCGGCATCGGCGCGGCCTCGCACCTCTGCGGCATGCTGTTCATGAACGCGATCGGCACGCAGCTCGTCACCGTCCCTTACAAGGGCACCGGCCCGGCCATGACCGACCTGCTCGGCGGCAATGTGGACATCATGTGCGACCAGACCACCAACACGGCGACGCAGATCCAGGGCGACACGATCAAGGCCTATGCCGTGACCACGCCCGAGCGTCTGGAAATCCTGCCCGACCTGCCGACCACCACCGAAGCCGGCCTGCCCGGCATGGAGGTGAGCGTGTGGCATGGCATCTACGCGCCCAAGGGCACGCCGCCCGAAGCCATCGACCGCCTGTCGCAGTCGCTGCAGAAGGCGCTGGCGGACCAGAACGTGAAAGCCCGCTTCGCCGAGCTCGGCACCACGCCCGTGCCCCAGGACCAGGCCACGCCCGCCGCGCTCAAGGCGAAGCTCGAAAGCGAGATCACCCGCTGGAAGCCGATCATCGAGGCGGCCGGGCAATACGCGGACTGAGATAGACGCACCTCAACCACGAGCGTGGCGCAGCCCCTCACCTGCCCATCGGCATCCTCTCCCCGTAGACGGGGAGAGGAAGGCTGGCCGCAACATTGCCGCTTTTCCCTTCTCCCCGCCTGCGGGGAGAAGGTGCCCCGAAGGGGCGGATGAGGGGCAGCGCAAACGTCTTCCATGACCACCCCCTCTCGCCCCGCCCCCGACCGCGCCAACCTGCTCTGCGGGCTGATCTTCATCGCCTTCGGCCTGTTCTTCGGCGTCCAGTCGCTCGGCCTCGAGATCGGCACCGCCTTCCGCATGGGGCCGGGCTATTTCCCACTTGTGCTTTCGGGCATCCTGATCCTGCTGGGCGCCATCATCCTGTTCCAGTCGTTTCGCGAGGAACATGAGCCGGTCGGCCCGATCGCCTGGCGCGGGCTTTTCTTCATCCTCGCCGCGCCCGTCTTCTTCGGCCTCACCGTGCGCGGCCTGGGCTTCGTGCCCGCCTTGTTCTTCACGGCGACCATCGCCGCCTTCGCCTCGCGCCGCATGACGCTGCCGCTCGCGCTCGTCGTCGCGCTCGCCATCACCGTGTTCGCGACGGCGGTCTTCTCCTATGCCCTCGGCCTGCCCTTCGCCCGCTTCGGGCCGTGGCTGCCCTTCGCGCCGCCGTTCTGAGCATGGACCTCTTCAGCAATCTCGCGCTCGGCTTCTCCACGGCCTCCACGCTCGCGAACCTGGGCTTCTGCTTGATCGGCGTCTTGCTCGGCACGCTGATCGGCGTGCTGCCCGGCATCGGCGCGACCGCCACCATCGCCATGCTGCTGCCCATCACCTTCGGCATCGGCGACCCCGCCTCGTCGCTCATCATGCTGGCCGGCATCTATTACGGCGCGCAATATGGCGGCTCGACCACGGCCATCCTCATCAACCTTCCCGGCGAGTCATCCTCGGCCGTCACCGCGCTCGACGGCTACCAGATGGCCCGCCAGGGCCGCGCGGGCGCAGCCCTCGCCACCGCGGCGATCGGCTCCTTCTTCGCGGGCACCGTCTCCACCTTCCTGGTCGCGCTTTTCGCGCCGCCGCTCACGGCCATCGCCCTCCAATTCAGCGCGCCGGAATATTTCTCGCTGATGGTGGTGGGCCTCGTCTCCTCCATCGCGCTGGCCCACGGCTCGGTCGTCAAGGCGCTCGCCATGGTGGTGCTGGGGCTGCTTTTCGGCCTCGTCGGCGCCGACATCATCGAAGGCACGCCGCGTTTCACGCTCGGCATCCGCGAGCTTTCCGACGGGCTGAATTTCGTGGCGGTCGCCGTGGGCGTGTTCGGCATCGCCGAGATCGTGCGCAACCTGGAGAACGAGCAGACCCGCACCGCGCTGACCCGCCAGGTGTCGAGCCTGTTCCCCACGCGCGAGGATTTCCGGCGCATGGTCGGGCCGGTGCTCCGGGGCACGGCGCTCGGCTCCGCCCTCGGCGTGCTGCCCGGCAATGGCGCGATCCTCGCCTCCTTCGCCTCCTACGCCGTCGAGAAGAAGGTTTCCGACCGGCCGGAAGAGTTCGGTCGCGGCGCCATCGAAGGCGTGGCCGGTCCCGAATCCGCCAACAATGCCGGCGCGCAAACCTCCTTCATCCCGCTGCTCACGCTCGGCATCCCCGCCAATCCCGTGATGGCGCTGATGATCGGGGCGATGATCATCCAGGGCGTGGTGCCGGGCCCCAGGGTCATCGTCGAGCAGCCGGCGCTGTTCTGGGGCATCATCGCCTCCATGTGGATCGGCAACCTGATGCTGGTCATCCTCAACCTGCCGCTGATCGGGTTGTGGGTGAGGCTTCTCACGGTGCCCTACACCATCCTCTTCCCCATCATCATGGCGTTCAGCTCGATCGGCGTGTACAGCGTGGCCTCCAACCCCTACCACCTGTTCGTCGTCGCCGGTTTCGGCCTGCTCGGCTATGTGCTGGTCAAGCTGCGCTGCGAGCCCGCGCCGCTGCTGCTCGGCTTCGTGCTCGGGCCGCTGCTCGAAGAAAACCTGCGCCGCGCCATGATCCGCTTCCGCGGCGACCCGATGGTGTTCCTGGAACGTCCGATCAGCGCCGTGCTCCTGATCCTCGCCGTGCTGATCCTGGTGGTTGTCCTCCTGCCCGCCGTCCGCAAGAAGCGCGAGGAGGTGTTCGTCGAGGAGACCTGACGCAGACGGGAACCCGCGACCGCGTTGCGGCTTCTTTGCCCGCGGGGGCTGTTGATCGTCCGGGTGGGAGTTCCGACCGAATGCCGAATCGGCTTCCCAACCGGCGACGCTTCTTGTGGGGAGCCGCGTCAGCCATGATCCTTCGACCCTTTTCCGCCCGCGCCCAGCCGAGCGCCGCCGAAGGCGCGTTGCAGGCGCGGCCCCTGCCAGCGCCGCAGGTCGCACCGCTCGGCCCCGGCACGCACCGGCTGGGCCTCACCTTCGGCCGCGACGCGCTGCTCCATGTGCCGGCAAGCCTCGACGCGAGCCGCCCCGTGCCGCTCGCCTTGAGCCTGCACGGCGCCGGCGGCACGGCCCCGCACGGCCTCGCCCTCCTGCAAGCCATAGCCGACCGGCACGGCTTTCTGCTGCTCGCGCCCGACTCCCGCCGCCCCGACACCTGGGACGTCATCCGCGGCGGCTACGGCCCCGACGTGGCCTATATCAACGAGGCGTTGCGCTTCGTGTTCGAGCGCTTCGCGGTCGATCCCCGACGCGTCGCCGTGGGCGGCTTTTCCGATGGCGGCTCCTACGCGCTCTGCCTGGGCCTGATGAACGGGGACCTCTTCGGCGACGTCCTTGCCTTCTCGCCGGGCTTCGCCGCGCCGGCGCGGCTGGAAGGCAGGCCGCGGGTCTTCATCAGCCACGGCGTGCATGACACGGTGCTGCCGATCGAGCGCTGCGGCCGCCGACTCGCCCGCGAGCTTTCCGGCGACGGCTACGATGTCGATTACCGCGAGTTCGACGGCGGCCATGTCGTGCCGCCGGAGCTTGCCGAGGCCGCTGCCGAGCGCTTTCTGGGTGAAAGCTGACCTTTCAGCCGCCGCTCGGCTCGGCTAGAACGGCACCCGGCGCGGACGTGGCGAAACTGGTAGACGCAAGGGACTTAAAATCCCTCGGGCTTGCCCGTACGGGTTCGATCCCCGTCGTCCGCACCAACTTCGCCCTGAAACGCCTTGTCGGCCATGCGCCGGATGAAGGCGGCCACCCGCTCGGGCTCCGCATATTGCGGCATGTGGCCGACACCGTCGAGCAGCTCGACCTCAAGGTCGGCGATCTGGCCTTGCAGGGGCTGCACCTGCTGGCGGTGGTCGAGCAGCCGGTCGGCCGTGCCGAACAGGATGCCGACGGATGTCTTGATCTCGCCCAGTCGGCGCGAAAGCTCCGGCATCTCAGGCCGGAAGGCCACGGCGTCCATCGATGAGCCGATGAAGTGCAAGGGGCGCAAAAGCGCCAGCGCGCCGCCCGCGATCGCATAATCCGCCGGCGGCTTCTGGGGTCCGAACACGGCGTCCAACACCCACGGCCCCTGCCGCATGCCCAAGGGGGCCGCGATCGTATGCGCCACGATCCGCCGCAGGAGGGCCGAGCGGATGTCGAGACCGCGGAGTTCGGGCGGCAATTCGTCCATGGGCTGGGTGAGCGGCGAGAGCAGCGCGAGCCCCGCCACCCCGTCCGGATGATCCAGCGCGAGCTTGAGCGTGATCGCCCCGCCCAGGCTGTGGCCGACCACCAGCGGCCGTTCCAGTCCGAGCACGCTCATCAGTCCGGCGATCTGCCGCGCCTGCTCCGCCAGGCCGCCCGTCGCGCCATTCGCCCGCGTCGAATAGCCCGAGCCGGCTCGGTCGAAGGCGACCAGCCGGAAGCCGGCCAAGCGATCGAACAAGGGATGGGTGAAGTGGAAGAGATGTGCCCCAAGGCCATGGATGAAGAGGATCGGCGGCCCTTCACCCTGCTCCACCACATGAAAACGGTTGCCGCCCGCGTCCACGAAGCGGCCGGGCGGCGGCACGGCCTCTTCGGCCATCTTCGTGATGCGCCGCGTTTTGCCGGCGAGCACCGCTGCGGCGAGGCCGCCGACGAGCCCGGCGCCGGCGGCGAGCTTGGAAAGCGTCGAGAAAGCGGACATGAGCCTCCGGCCGGCAACCGTTCGCGCGATCCCCCAAGCTGGGGCGCTCGCCGCTCCCGGCAAGCGCCCATTCGGGTTCGGGCAGGCCTCAGCCGTGCAGCTTGGCCGTGATCCGGGCGAAGCGCTCGCCCTGGAAGCGCGCGCCTTCGAGCTCCTGCTCGGAGGGGAAGCGCGAGCCGTCGGCATTGGTGGTCGTGGTCATGCCGTAGGGCGCGCCGCCGCGCACCACGTCGTTGCCGCTTTGCCCCTGATAGGCATAGGACAGCGGGACCACGATCATGCCCTGATGCTGCATATAGACCTGCGTGGCGAGCAGCGCGGTTTCCGCGCCGCCATGCTGCGTGGCGGTGGAAACCATCACCGTGGCGGTCTTGTCCACCAGCGCGCCCTTGGCCCAGAGCGGGCCGGTCTGGTCGAGGAAGTTCTTGAGCTGCGCTGGCATCGCGCCGAAGCGCGACGACACGCCGAAGATGACGCCGTCATAGTCGGCCAGTTCGAGCGGCTCGGCGACCGGCGCCTCCTGGTCCAGCTTGTAATGGGCAGCCTCCGCCACTTCGAGCGGCACGAGCTCCGGCGCGCGTTTGATCGTCACATCCGCGCCGGCCGCCCGCGCCCCCTCGGCTGCGGCCCTGGCCATGGCCTCCATGTGGCCCCAGGCCGAGTAATAGAGAACGAGGATCTTCGCCATTTCCTGAATTCCTTCGGTTGGCCGCCGTCCCCATGGTCGGGCAGCGTCGGGTGCAATCTAGGGAGGCCCAGCGCGCTCGCATACCGGCGTTGGGCGCGACGCAGCGTTCAACGAAAGCGCACCATTGCGGGCGCAAGCTGCGGGCTCTATGTCGCCGGGCTCAGTCCGCGGAGCCGCGCCCATGCCCGAAATCGTCACCGCCGCCATGGTCGTGATCGGCGACGAGATCCTTTCGGGTCGCACCAAGGACCGCAACATCGGCCATCTCGCCGAGATGCTGACGGCTGTGGGCATCGACCTGCGCGAGGTCCGCATCGTGCCCGACGACGAGGACGCCATCGTGGAGGCCGTCAACGCGCTGCGCGGAAAGTTCCGCTACGTGTTCACCACCGGCGGCATCGGGCCGACGCATGACGACATCACGGCGGACTCGATCGCCAAGGCCTTCGGCCTGCCCTGCGAATACGACGACCGCGCCTACGCCATGCTGGAGGCCGATTACGCCAAGCGCGGGCTTCCCTTCACCGAAGCGCGCAAGCGCATGGCGCGCATGCCGAGGGGGGCCGAGCACATCGACAACCCCGTGTCGCTCGCGCCGGGCTTTCAGGTCGAGAACGTGTTCGTCATGGCCGGCGTGCCGGCGATCTTCCAGGCCATGCTGGACAATGTGCTGCCGCGGCTCGAGGCCGGCGCGAAGCTCCAATCCGCGACCATCGCTTGCGATTTCGGCGAAGGCACGATCGGCGGTCCGCTGGGCGAGATCCAGAAGGCGCATCCCGAAACCATTATCGGCTCCTATCCAAAGTACCAGGATGGCCGCTTCTGGACCGAGCTCGTGGTCCGCGCGCGCGAGCCGGAGAAGCTCGCTTCTGCCGAGGCGGCCATTCGCGCGATGCTGGAAGAGGTGGGGCGGGCAGAGGCGGGCTGAGCGGCCCGCCTCAAAACGCCTTGCTCAGCCGCAGCGTCGCGAGGAAGGGCAGCAGCGGCGAGCCCTTGGCCCAGGCGAAATAGCGCGGCTCTTCCTTGCCGTGGAAGCGCCGCTTGAAGGCAGCGTGACCCTGCACGTTGAAGACGCGGCGGTTCACGAGATCGGAGGCGTAGAGCGCCTGCAGAAGCGCGCGGAAGGCCCGCGACTCGGGAAACCCGCTGGGCCGCAGGTCGAGAAGGGGCGAGAGGCCCAGCATCAGCTTCTCGCGGCCTTCTTCCTTCAGCCGCTCCACGGCGAATTTGGTGAGCCCCATCTCGGCGTGAGCCGAAGCGTCCGGCGCGCGGCGCTTGAACGAGGTCATGTAGCCGATCACCTCTCCGTCCCGCGCGATCGGGTCCATGAAGAGCAGGCAGTTGAGCCTGCCCTCCGGGTCCACCAGCACGAAGCGCCGCATCAGGGGCTCGGGCTTTTTCGGAAAGCCGCGGTTGAGGAAGGCCATCTCCCGGCGCTTGACGATGCGCCCTTCCCGCCACCGGCGCGACATCTCGGCCACCGTGCCGTCCAGGCCGGGGAATTCTTCCATCTCGCCCAGGCCAAAGCCGTTGGTCTTGAGCCAGCGCTCGGCATAGCGCAGCGCCTTTCCCTTGCCGCCGGAAAAGTCGTGGCGCTGGAGATCGAGCCTGGTGTCCACGCCCATCTGGGTCGCGCGGTAGCCGAAGCCGGCCAGAAGCCGCGCCACGTCCGGCGACACTTCTGCGAAGCTCGGTCTGCCGGCGGCCGCGATGAAGCTCTTCAGCAAGCCGGCCCGCGCCTCAATCGGCGCGATGGGGTCGCCGAGCGCCACCGCCTGCCCCATCAACCTTCCATAGGCGATGAAGCCGTCCCGCCCCCCCCAGGCGTGGAGCGGCTGCACGGAAGCCGAATAGGCGAGGCTGTGATCGCCGAAGCGCATGAAGGCGTCGAGCCTGTCCTCGGCTGGCAGTTCGGCCGCGTTCAACCCCTTGAGCCGCCGGTCGAGCAGGCGGTCGAAGCCGCGGCGCAGCGCGCCCCCGGCCATTGTCAGCCCGGCTCCTCGGCCGAGGGCCGCTTGAGGATCACCGTGCGGTAGAGCGTCAGGCCCGCCGCGCGGAAGTCATGGACCGCCTCGGTCTCAAGCCCCTCCGCCCGCCCGTGAGCCGCGTAGTCGTAGATCGGGTGCTGGGCGGCGAGCCGGAGCGCCCAGAAGAAGGTCAGGCCGAATTTGAGGTAAAGCCAGCTCAGCGCGCCACCGAAACCCTTGGGCGGGGCCATGTCGGCGATCATCAGCCGCCCGCCGGGCTTCACGAGGGTGGCGGCATGGCGCAGCACCACCGGCATGTCCTGGCTGTTGAAGAGGTTGAAGAAGTAGTTCCCGCACACCGCGTCGTAAGGCGCTTCGGGCCGGTGCTTGAGCGCGTCGCTGGCGATCAGTTCGGCGTCGAGCCCGCGCCGGGCGAGCCGGTCCCGCAGCCGCCCCACCATGCGCGGCGAGAGGTCGATCGCCGTCACCTTGGCCCCCGCGCGGGCCGCCGCCAGTGCGTCCTCGCCCGAGCCGACGCCGAGATAGAGCACCCGGTCGCCCGGCTTGATGTAACGAAGCTCCACGAGCTTGGCCTTGCGGATCAGGCCCAGCGAATAGACATGGGCCAGCTCCTCGTAGATGCGGGCCACCGCGTCGTAGTTCCGGCCCCTGATTTCATCGAGCTTCTTGCCTTGCGCCGCGTCCGCCAATGCCGCTGTCCTCGTGGGTCGGAGGCGGGTCTAGCCCATCGCGCCGCCGAACTGAACCGCTTCCATGGACGCAGAGCCGCCAAGCGCCCCCTGGGCCGGACCCTGGCGGCTTGCGCCCAGCCGGACGAATGACGTAAGCGAAAGCCTTCCCCACCGTCGCGCCGCCCGGAAACGTCCGCATGTCCCTCCCCGAGAAAGCATTTCCCGTTTCCTGGGACCAGTTCCACCGCGACGCGCGCGCGCTGGCCTGGCGGCTCGCGGGCGTGAATGGCGCCTGGCGGGCGATCGTCTGCATCACCCGGGGCGGGCTGGTGCCGGCGGCGATCATCTCGCGCGAGCTCGGCGTGCGGCTCATCGAGACCGTCTGCGTCGCCTCCTACCACGACTACACCGACCAGGGCGCGCTGGAGGTGCTCAAGGAAGTGTCGCCCGCCATCATGGCCGACGGCGGCCAGGACGTGCTCGTGGTGGACGACCTGACCGACACCGGCAAGACGGCGGAAGTGGTGCGCCGCATGTTGCCCAAGGCGCATTTCGCGACCATCTACGCCAAGCCCAAGGGACGGCCGCTGGTGGACACCTTCGTCACGGAAGTGTCGCAGGACACGTGGATCTATTTTCCCTGGGACATGGGCTTCACCTATCAGAAGCCCATCGCCGAGGATCATCGCGGCTGACGCCAGAAGCAGTTCAGCCCCGCGCGAGGTTCGAGGCACACATATGTAAGTGAGCGCCCCACAGAGATCGCCCATGGGGACGCCTCAAAATCGCCAACGGCGAGGAACAACAAGAACAAGAGTGTGCGTGATGGCACGGCGTATCTGGGGGTGGATGTTGGACAGACCTGCGATCAGCCTTGATCTCGCCCTCAGCGTGCTGCGCCGCCTGGCCCGCGGCGAGCGGAACGCCGCCTCGTTCGAGCCTGCGCCCGGCGATCACCTGGCCCCGCCCGAGCCCGCCTCGGCGGAAGAGATCGCGCGCGAAAGCGGGCCGCGGCAGGTGGCCGCCCTGCCCTGGCGGCGCAAGGGTTCCGGCAAGGTCGAGGTCATGCTCATCACCAGCCGCGACACCGGCCGCTGGGTGCTGCCCAAGGGCTGGCCGGAACGCGGCGAAACGCTGTGGGACGCCGCCGCCCGCGAGGCCGGCGAGGAAGCGGGGCTCAAGGGCCGCGTCGCCACAAGCGAGATCGGCCGCTTCCACTACGACAAGCTCAAGGCCTCGGGCCAGCTCCTGCATTGCGAAGTGGCGGTATTCCCGCTCGAAGTGCAGACGGTCGCCAGCAAGTGGCCGGAAAAGGGCCAGCGCAAGCGCGCCTGGGTTTCTCCTAAGGAAGCTGCGGAACGCGTGCAGGAGCCCGAGCTTTCGAAGCTGCTCAAGGGTTTTTCCGGAACGGCCCGCTCGCTGGCGGCCTGAGAGCGCCGGTCAGCCGCCGCAGTCCGCCGCCCGCCCGAGAAGGAAGGTTTTTTCGCGGACGTTGCGGGTCAGCGCCGCCGCCCGCTCGAATTCCTGCCTCGCCTCCGCCAACCGGCCGGCGCGGAACAAGAAATCCCCCTTCGCCGCCGGCAGGGGCGCATAGTTGCGCAGGGCCGTGGCCCCTTCGATGTCGGCGAGCAGCATCAGCCCGGCCTCCGGGCCGAAGGCCATGCTGTGGGCCACGGCCCGGTTCAGCTCGACCACCGGCGACGGCATGGCCTCGCGCAGCCTGTCATAGAGCGCCGCGATCCGCGTCCAGTCCGTGTCTTCAGCCTTGCGCGCCCGCGCGTGGCAGGCGGCGAGCGCGGCCTGGAGCGCATAAGGCCCGTTCCCGCCGCCCAGCGCCTCGGCTCGCTCCAGGACGGCAAAACCCCGGCGGATCAGAAGCTGGTCCCATCGGGCGCGGTTCTGCTCGGGTAGCGGGATCAGCGCGCCGTCCGGCCCCATGCGGGCTCCGAGACGCGAGGCCTGGATCTCCATCAGCGCAAGCAGCCCGAACACTTCCGCCTCCTCAGGCATCAGCCCCGCGAGGATGCGCCCGAGCCGCTGCGCCTCGGCGCAGAGCGCTGGGCGGATCAGGTCCTCGCCCGCGGTGGCCGCATAACCCTCGTTGAAGATGAGGTAGATGACTTCCAGCACCGAGGCGAGGCGCTTCTCCCGCTCGTCCCCGCGCGGCACCTCGAAGGCGAGGCCCGCCTCCCGCAGCGTCTTCTTGGCCCGGACGATGCGCTGGGCGACCGTCGCCTCATTGGAGAGGAAGGCGCGGGCGATCTCGTCCGTCGTCAGCCCGCCGATCAGCCGCAGCGTGAGCGCCGCCCGCGCCTCGGCCGACAGCACCGGGTGGCAGGCGGTGAAGATCAGGCCGAGCAGTTCGTCGCCGACATCGTCGTCCAGCGCCGCCTCGATCGCCTCGACGGGATTCTCGCCCTCGCCCCCAAGCTCCCGTCCGATCTCGACATGCTTTTCCCTGCGCATCTTCTCGCGGCGGAACCCATCGATCGCCCGCCGCTTGGCCGCCGCCATCAGCCACGCGCCCGGCTTTTCCGGCACCCCCGTCCTGGGCCACTCGACAAGCGCCGTCACCAACGCATCCTGCGCCAGCTCCTCGGCCAGCCCCACATCCCGCACCATCCGCGCCAGCCCCGCAATCAAACGCGCCTGCTCGATGCGGAACACGGTCTCGATGAGGTGGTGTGGGTCAGTTGCCATACTCCACGCCGATCCTTCGCTAGAACTGACTGGACCGTCGTCTCGCAGCCGGGAGGCATGCCTGCCCTTGTCGGCTTCCAGCGTGTGATGAACTCTGCCGGGAACCATGGCTGACGCATTCATCGGCGCTGCCGCAATACACTGATCAGCGCCTGGAGCGCGGGCGAGGACTGCCGCCTGCTGGGATGGTACAGGTAGTAACCGGGAAAGGGCGGGCACCACTCGGCGAGCACCTGGATCAGCTGCCCTGCCCCGATGTCGTCGGCCACATCGGCTTCCAGAACGTAGCCTAGTCCCGCGCCCGCCCGGACCGCTGCCAGCGCGAGCGGACCGTCGTTCACGACGAGCGGGCCCGGAGGCCGGATGCTGACCTCCCGGCCGGCCATCTCGAACTCCCATGGCAAAAGGCCTGGCGAGGTGACCAGCCGGTAATTGACGCACATGTGCCGCTGGAGGTCCCAGGGCGTTGTGGGCGGGGGATGACGCGCGAAATAGTCGGGCGTGCCCACAACCGCGCTGCGCTGGTCGCGACCGACCCTGACCGCGATCATGTCCTTGGCGACCGCCTCCCCAAACCGAATGCCCGCGTCGAAGCCGGCGGCCACGATGTCGACTAGGCCATTGTCCACGTCGACCTCGACGCGCACGTCCGGGTAAGCAATCAAGAATACAGGGAGAGTCGGCTCCAGGATGGCTGCCGAAGCGCTGCTGAGAGTGGTGATCCGGAGCGTGCCCGATGGTCGCTCGCGCCAACCGCCAAGCGCCTCCAGCCCGCTTGCGATCTCGTCGAGCGCGGGCCCAAGCGAGCGCAGCAACCGCTCGCCCGCCTCGGTCGGCGCGACGCTGCGCGTGGTGCGGGCGAGGAGGCTCACGCCCAGCCGCTCCTCTAGTGCCCGCATGGCATGGCTGAGCGCCGACGGCGACATGGCGAGCGAGGCGGCGGCCCGTGTGAAGCTCCGCTCCCGCGCTACCGCCGCGAAGGCGGCGAGATCGTTGAGCTGACGGCGGTCCATTGCTGCATTCTGCTCACAGGCTCATGCGGACGGCAACGGCTAATCGTGCGACAGGCGAAAGGCTATCTCCTGATCCATGCAGCGCCCGCCCTGGGCCGCACAGGAGGGAAGTCATGGACCTAACCGATTATCGGACGCTCGGCCGCTCGGGCCTGATCGTCAGCCCCCTCGCCCTTGGCACGATGACCTTCGGGGCCCAACGATGGGGGTCGGGGGAAAAGATGTCTCGGGCGGTGTTCGACGCCTATATCGCGGCCGGCGGAAACTTCGTTGACACCGCGGACATCTACTCAGGAGGCCGAAGCGAGGAAATGCTCGGCGGCTTTGTGGCCGACGCAGGCTCACGGGACCGCCTGGTGATCGCCACCAAGTCTGGGTTCGCGCGCACGTCGGGCACGCCGCTTCATGGGGGCAACGGTGCCAAGAACATCCGTCTCGGGCTCGAAGGCTCGCTCCGGCGGCTGCGCACGGATTATATAGACATGTACTGGGTGCATGTCTGGGATCGGATCACGCCGGCGGAAGAGGTGTTGCGGGCGCTCACCGACGCGGTCCGGTCGGTCAAGATCCTGCACTACGGCTTCTCCAACACGCCGGGCTGGCATGTCGCCAAGCTCGCCACGCTCGCCCGCGCGCACGGCCTGCCCGAGCCGGTCGGCCTGCAATATGCCTATTCGCTCATCGACCGCGGCGTCGAGCTGGATATCCTCCCCGCCGGGCGCGAGTTGGGGATTGGCATGGTCCCGTGGAGCCCCTTGGCCGCCGGGCTGCTCACCGGCAAGTACGGTCGCGACATGCTGGCCGAGGCCGGCCGCGCGGGCGGGCTGCCTGACAAGGGCGGAAGCGCCGATCAGGTTCAGAGCGACGGGCGTCTCAACGGCGAAAACCCTTTCGGCGGCATGCTGTTCACCGAGCGGAACTTCGACGTGGTAGACGCCCTGCGCGATGTCGCCGAGGAAGCGGGCCGCTCGATGGCGGAGGTGGCGCTTGCCTGGGTGGTGTCGCGGCCCGGCGTGTCGTCGGTCCTGATCGGGGCCAGCCGCGTAGAGCAGCTTGAGCAGAACATCGCGTGCCTGAGCATCGAGCTCTCGGAAGAGCAGCTCCGCCGCCTCGACCAGGTCAGCGCACTGCCTCAGCTGAACCCCTATTTCATTTTCAACCTGCCCTCCCAGGCGATTTTTGGTGTGCAGTCGGTTCGGCGTGGCGCCGTGATTTAGGGGTGCTTTGCAAGCTGTTTGCCCGTTCGGGGCGGACGGCGATTCCCGCCGTCCGCTTCCAAGAAGGTAGCTGGCCACCGACCATGAAGCCGAGGCGCGCAAACCGATCATCCCGCTGGTGATCCGCCGACGAAACAGATGACTGAGGCCGGTGGCCGGCCGCATCCACCTCACCGCCCCGCCGTCTTCTCCCGCAGGCGCTCTTCCTGCTCGACCTGCTCGGGCGTCATGAGCTCGGCGAAATCTGCCTCCTCATAGAAGGGGCGGATCTCGATCTCGCTGGGGCCGAACATCGGGTTGGGGCAGCGCTTCACCCATTCCACCGCTTCCGCCATGTCCTTGACCTCCCAGATCCAATAGCCGGCCACCAGCTCGCGGGCTTCGGCGAAAGGCCCGTCGATCACCGTGCGGCTCGGGCCGTCGAAGGCCACGCGCTTGCCGTGGCTTGAGGGCTTCAGCCCATCGCCCGCCAGCATGACGCCGGCCTTGACCAGCTCCTCGTTGAACTTGCCCATGGCCTCGAACATCTGCGTCAGCTTGGCGGAAGGCTTCATGCCCTGCTCCGAGTCCTCCGTTGCCTTCACGAAAACCATCACGCGCATGTTTTTCTCTCCTTTGATCCCTGGCGGGCCGCACGGGCCGCCGTGCTCATACGACGAACGAGGCCTTGTCGGATCGACACGCCGCGCGAATTTTTTTGGCGAGGTCGGTTCGACGCGGCCTCGGGAAGGTCGAGCGCGGCGCGAAGAGCGAATCCGGGCGCGAGTCGATCCCCGGCCGGCTCACGAATCGTGTCCAGCCGATTCGTTCCCTGCCCGGCCGGGTTATCCACACTTTCCACCACTAGATGTTGATTTCCGTCCGGGTCCTCCGGCTCGCTTGACGCAAGCCGGCGAAGGGCGTTTGATGCTCCTCGCGCCCCGGTTGGCGCCCGGCTCGCGGGCTTGTCGCCCGGCCGCTTGAGTTTCCGCCCACACCTGAAACGCCGAACCGCGCGTCCGCGCGAAGGGATTCGCCATGCGCCCTGCCCCAGAGTCAGATTCTTGGCCGTCCCAGGGAACAAATCTTTTGCGCGATTCTTTCAGACACTATATGTTGGGTTCATGCGCCGGCTCACTTCTACATGCGGTGTTCCTGGTGCCCGAGTCAGTGTAGGATTCGCGGACATGATTCGTCGCGCTCCCCTTCCCGCTTCCCTCCCGGCCAAGCCGCGGCGGAGCCTAGCCGCCGGCCCCGGACGCCGGCCCTTGCCACGGGGCGGCCAATCCGCCGCGAGCTGAGGGCGGCCGCTTCGCGCCACACGGGCGGGGCATCAGCCACACACAAGATATAGTGCTTAGGACCTCATCCGAGCCCAACTCCAGCCATCCCCCTCTTCGACTTACATCGACTTAAAAGGAACGGTTTCCATGCGGATCGAGCGGCGCTTCACCAAGACCGGCCAGTCCCCTTACGCGGAGATTCCGTTCCGCAAGGCATTGAGCGAGATCAAGAACCCGGACGGCTCGGTGGTCTTCCGGCTCGCCGACATCGACGTTCCCGCGCAGTTCTCCCAAGTCGCCGCCGACATCCTGGCCCAGAAGTATTTCCGCAAGGCGGGCGTCCCCGCGCGCCTCAGACGCGTCGAGGAGCCCACCGTCCCCTCCTTCCTCTGGCGCTCGGTGGCCGACGAGGCCGCGCTTGCCGAACTGCCGGAGGAGAACCGTTACGGCGGCGAGACCGACGCCCGCCAGGTCTTCGACCGGCTCGCCGGCACCTGGGCCTATTGGGGCTGGAAGGGCGGCTATTTCGACGGCGAGGAGGATGCGCTCGCCTTCCGCGACGAGCTCGCCTTCATGCTCGCCACCCAGCGCGTCGCGCCCAACTCCCCGCAATGGTTCAACACGGGCCTGCACTGGGCCTATGGCATCGACGGCCCCGGCCAGGGCCATTTCTATGTCGATCCCTTCACGGGCAAGCTCACCCCGTCGAAGTCGGCCTATGAGCACCCGCAGCCGCATGCCTGCTTCATCCAGGGCGTGGCCGACGACCTCGTCAACGAGGGCGGCATCATGGACCTCTGGGTGCGCGAGGCGCGGCTCTTCAAATACGGCTCGGGCACCGGCTCCAACTTCTCGCGCCTGCGCGGCGAGAACGAGAAGCTTTCGGGCGGCGGCAAGTCCTCGGGCCTGATGAGCTTCTTGAAGATCGGCGACCGCGCGGCCGGCGCCATCAAGTCGGGCGGCACCACGCGCCGCGCCGCCAAGATGGTGGTCGTGGACATCGACCATCCCGACATCGAGGACTACATCGACTGGAAGGTGAAGGAGGAGCAGAAGGTCGCCTCCCTCGTCACCGGCTCCAAGATCGTGCAGCGGCACCTGAAGGCCGTCATGCAGGCCTGCGTGAACTGCGAGGGCCAGGGCGACGACTGCTTCGACCCCGCCAAGAACCCCGCGCTCAAGCGCGAGATCCGCGCCGCCAAGAAGAACGCCGTGCCCGAGGCTTACGTCAAGCGCGTGATCCAGTTCGCTCGCCAGGGCTACACGTCCATGGAGTTCAAGACTTACGACACGGACTGGGATTCCGAAGCCTATCTCACCGTGTCCGGCCAGAACTCCAACAACTCCGTCTCGCTCAAGGATGACTTTTTGCGCGCCGTCGAGGCCGACGGCGACTGGAGCCTCATCCGCCGCACCGACGGCAAGGTGGCGAAGACGCTCAAGGCCCGCGACCTCTGGGAGAAGATCGGCCACGCTGCCTGGGCCTCCGCCGATCCGGGCCTGCACTTCAACACCACGATGAACGACTGGCACACCTGCCCGGCGGCCGGCCCGATCCGCGCGTCCAACCCGTGCTCGGAATACATGTTTTTGGACGACACGGCCTGCAACCTGGCCTCCATCAACCTCCTGCCCTACCGCAACACCGGCCGGGAACCCGGCTCACACCCGGCAGAAGCCGGCTCCATCGACATCGCGGCCTATGAGCACTCCGTGCGGCTTTGGACCGTCGTGCTCGAAATCTCTGTCATGATGGCGCAGTTCCCCTCCAAGGAGATCGCCCGCCTGTCCTTCGAGTACCGCACGCTGGGCCTGGGCTACGCCAATATCGGCGGCCTGCTGATGACCTCCGGCATCCCCTACGACTCGGCCGAGGGCCGCGCGATCTGCGGCGCGCTCACCGCCATCATGACGGGCACGGCCTACGCCACCTCGGCCGAGATGGCCGGCGAGCTCGGCACGTTCCGCGACTTCAAGCGCAACCGCGAGAACATGCTGCGCGTGATCCGCAACCACCGCCGCGCCGCCCATGGCGAGCAGTCCGGCTATGAGGGCTTGGCCGTCGATCCCGTGCCGCTCGTGGCCGAAGACTCCCCGCTGCCCGACCTCATCGGCCACGCCCGCGAGGCCTGGGACAAGGCGCTCGCTCTCGGCGAGAAGCACGGCTTCCGCAACGCCCAGGCCACCGTGATCGCGCCCACGGGCACGATCGGCCTCGTGATGGACTGCGACACGACCGGCATCGAGCCCGACTTCGCGCTGGTGAAGTTCAAGAAGCTCGCCGGCGGCGGCTATTTCAAGATCATCAACCGCGCCGTGCCGGGAGCCCTGCGCACGCTCGGCTACGGGGAAGCCCAGATCGCCGAGATCGAGGCCTATGCGGTGGGCCACGGCGACCTCAACCAGGCGCCCGGCGTCAACCCCGGCTCGCTCAAGGCCAAGGGTTTCACCGACGAGAAGATTTCTGCCCTCAACACCGCCCTGAAATCCGCCTTCGACATCAAGTTCGCCTTCAACAAGTGGACGCTCGGCGAGGATTTCTGCCGCGACACGCTGGGCTTCACGCAGGCCCAGCTCGACGACTTCTCCTTCGAGATGCTGCCCGCGCTCGGCTTCTCGCGCCGCGACGTCGAGGCCGCCAACATCCACATCTGCGGGGCCATGACGCTCGAAGGCGCGCCGCATCTCAGGCCCGAGCACTATCCGGTGTTCGACTGCGCCAACCCCTGCGGCAAGATCGGCAAGCGCTACCTTTCGGTGGAAAGCCACATCCGCATGATGGCGGCGGCCCAGCCCTTCATCTCGGGCGCGATCTCCAAGACCATCAACATGCCCAACGACGCCACCGTCGAGGACTGCAAGTCCGCCTACGGCCTGTCCTGGAAGCTCGCGCTCAAGGCCAACGCGCTCTACCGCGACGGCTCCAAGCTCTCCCAGCCCCTCAACTCGGCGCTTCTCGCCGACGAGGAGGACGAGGAGGATGCGCTCGAGGCACTGGTTGCCGCCCCCGCCGCCGCCCAGGCCGTGACCGTCACGGAAAAAATCGTGGAGCGCATCGTCAAGGAATACATCCACGACCGCGAGAAGCTGCCCAACCGCCGCAAGGGCTACACCCAGAAGGCCATGGTCGGCGGCCACAAGGTCTATCTGCGCACCGGCGAGTTCGATGACGGGCGCTTGGGCGAGATCTTCATCGACATGCACAAGGAGGGCGCCGCCTTCCGCGCGATGATGAACAACTTCGCCATCGCGATCTCCCTCGGCCTGCAATATGGCGTGCCGCTCGAGGAATATGTCGAGGCCTTCACCTTCACCAAGTTCGAGCCCGCCGGCATGGTGATGGGCAACGACGCCATCAAGAACGCCACCTCCATCCTGGACTACATCTTCCGCGAGCTGGCCGTGTCCTATCTCGGCCGGCACGACCTCGCCCATGTCGACATGTCCGACTTTTCCAACACCTCGCTCGGCCGCGGCATTTCCGAGGGCAGGGCGCAGCCGGTCTCCAAGGGCCTGACGCGGGGCGCGCCGCTGAAGCTGGTGTCCGGCAAGGGGAGCTTAGGCGGGGCCGAGCCCAAGGGCATGGCCGGGGGTTCAAGTCCCTCCCCCGCCGCCACCCCGGCTCGCGCCGCCGCGCCGTCTGCCGGCCTGTTCGCCAACTCCAACATCCGCCCGCTGGGCGGGGGCATGTCCGGCGCGCTGGCGGTGAAGTCCGACTCGGTCACCGCCTACCGCCGCGACTACGAGGAGCGCGCCCGCGAGCTGGGCGAGGAGGCCGCGGACGACGACGCCATGACGGACGCCACCTCCACCCTCTTCACCGACGCCGCGGCGAACACCGCCGCAAGCGCCAAGGTCAACACCCACGACCGCGCCGAGCCCCTTTCCCCCACGCCCGAAGGCGTCGAGACCGACACCCCGCGCGAGGCGAAGCCTCGCTCCGCCGACCTCCGCGCCCAGGCCGTAATGCAAGGCTACACCGGCAACGAATGCCTGGAGTGCCACAACTTCACGATGGTCCGAAACGGCACCTGCGAAAAGTGCGACACCTGCGGGGCCACGAGCGGGTGTAGCTGAGCAGCCATGCCGCCGCGGGTCACCGTCCGGGAAGCCATTCGCCTGATTGAAGCTGACGGATGGTTCCTGGTTGCGACCCGCGGCAGCCATCGCCAATATAAGCACCCGACCAAAGCCGGCCGCGTCACCGTGGCCGGCAAATCGTCTGACGAGCTTGCGCCCGGAACGCTGAACAGCATCCTCAAGCAAGCCGGGCTGAAGGAGCGATAGGATGCGTTACGCGGTCGTGTTCGAGAAAGCAGGCGACAACTACTCGGCCTATGTTCCGGACCTCCCCGGCTGCATCGCAACCGGCGCAACACTGGCAGAGGCGGAGAGCGAAATCCGCGAGGCGATCCGGTTCCACATAGAGGGGCTTAGGGTCGATCATTTGCCCGTGCCGGAGCCTGTGAGCCGTGCGGAGTATGTGGAGGCCTAGCGGCAGGCGAACACGCAGGGCTATAACGGCCCCGGCTGCCCAGAACTCCACGACCAGCGATCGGAAACGCGACAAGCGTGGGAACTACTGAAATGCGGTGCGCAGGCCACTCGCCTGATCGCCTACATACCTAGGGACTCAGAATTGACCTCCGCCGTGGATACTCCTGACCGTCACCTTGAGCCCTTTCGTTCATACCTGAGGTCTCTAAACACGATAGAACTAGTTGATCGCATCGAGTTACTGCGGCGGTCTGACGTTCTCAATATGCCCTACGGTGATCTACAGCAGGCAATCGCGAAGGTTATTTTGTGCCCGCTCACAAACTCGTTTATACTTCCAACACGAATTAGGCTCTATCCGTCCGGGACGCTCTTTTTTCGGGTACGCAACGCTAACGGGAACAAGCTACCGCTAGACTGTGCCATTCGCGAAAGCGACGCCTGGAATCCACCCCAAGACAAATGCACGATCCAGAGGCTCAACAAAGCCGGTGAATCACTGCTTTATACCACACCTGGCACTCCGCACATTTCATTGAAAGAAGCGAAGACAGAACCAGACAATGCAGCAGCGATATTTGTATATCGTGCCCAGACAGATATCAAAGTCAACATGATACCTCCGGACATAACAGGGCTAAAACTCGGTGAGAAGGAGCGCGTGAACGCTTCTCTCGTTATCAATTTCCTGTACGACGAGTTTACCCGTTATGTTGGAAACGGAAATGAAAGCCTGTATAAAATCAGTGAGATCATTGCAAAAGACTACTTTGATCTTCCGCCTCGGGAGGTTCAAGACGCGTGGTGTTATCCTTCGGTCCCCTCTCGCGGTCATTTCAATGTTTGCTTCCGACCAGATATTGCAAGAGACTTGCTAGAACTACGCGGAGCATGGGCAGTGGTGAGGACACAGCCGCCAGAAGAGTTCATCATCAAGGCCGTGGCGCTCTTGAGTTCGGGCCGTTTTCAGTATTTTGGGATTGGTTCACCCGAGCAGCTAGCATCCTTCCCGGAGATTACGCGGTCTTCATCGTGACTGGCTTAGCGCGGGTGGCCTAAACACGGTGATCTACACCGAACGAGGCGAGGCCATCCGCATCATCTCGGCTCTCCGAGCCACCAGACGAGAGGCGTCGGACTATGCCAGGAGAAGGAGCTGACCAAACGGATTGGGAACGCCTCCGCAACATGACGGACGAAGAGGCCGAGGCCAACGCGCTGTCCGACCCGGACAACCCGCCGCATAAGTTCGATTTCGGCCGGCTGAGGCCGCGCGTGTTCGTCATGCGCCGCGCGCTGCGGCTCACCCAGGAGGAGTTTTCTGCGCGCTACGGCATCCCGCTCGGCACGCTGCGCGACTGGGAGCAGGGCCGCAGCGAGCCTGACGGGGCATCTCGCGCCTATCTGCGGGTCATCGCCAACGACCCGGAGGGCACGGCGCGCGCCTATGCCGGCCGGGCCGCGGCTTGACCGACGGCGACCGCTGAAGCGTCAGGCTTAACGCCGCCGGCTGGCCGGCATGCTGCGGCAAGCCGGCCGTCAGACCCTCGGCGGGCCCACGCACCGCAGTTGATCCCGCCCCGCCTCGAACCGCTTCCTGTTCCCGTGCCGCATGTCCTTGTGCCTGGGGCAGCAGCCGTTGGCCTTGTGCGGCTTGCACAGAAGGCAGCCGGCGCGGCGGCTTTTCGGGCGCTTGCGCTTGCGGTGCATGAAAACCTCCGTCGAGCGGCGCGCCCTCGCGGCGCACGCGCATGTTCGGGAGGGTTTCGGCGGATCGGGTTTTCACGAAGACCAGTCTAGACGCTGACGCGGCGCGGGCAAGTGCGGGCTCCCCCTTCTCCTCTTGTGGGAGAAGGTGGCCGGGCCGGAGCGAAGTGGAGGCACGGTCGGATGAGGGGTGTTGGACGGAGCGAGCGGGCGCAAGAAGGAGTGCCGGTCAGCGCCTGATCCCGAAAACCGCTCATTCCTTCCAGCACCCTTCATCCGTCTCGGCGCTAACGCGCCAAGCCACCTTCTCCCACAAGGGGAGAAGGAGGGCACCAAGCCGCTCGCCGCCTCACCCCTCGTTAAGGGCCTCACAGCGCAACTGCTCCCGCCCAGCCTCGAACCGCTTCCTGTTCCCGTGCCGCGTGTCTTTCTGCCTGGGGCAGCAGCCGTTGGCCTTGTGCGGGTTGCACAGAACCGCTGGCGCGAAGCGGGCATGGCCAGCGCCTCCCTTCTCCCCTTATGGGGTGAGGAGCGGTTCGCGAAGCAAACGGAAAGCCACACAGAAGTGGCTTTCCGAGTGACGAACGCCCGGAGCCATGCGGAGGGCTGGGTGGCTGAGCCGAAGCGTCAGCGAAGGCGAAGTCGGATGAGGGGTGCTGGACGGAGTGAGGCGGCGCAGGGTTGAGCGCCGGTCAGCGTTCATTCCTGATAAGCCGAATTCCTTCCAACACCCCTCATCCGCCCCTTCGGGGCACCTTCTCCCACAAGGGGAGAAGGGGGGTGCCTCGCTTTCAATCGTCACACCACATCACCCACAAACGGATGGCGCTTCACCGCCACGGCTGCAAGCCTGTGTCCCGTGCATAGGCGACAATGGTGTCGCACACCGCCTCCACCTCGCGCAGCACCTCGTCGTTCCAGAAGCGCAGGATGCGAAAGCCACGGGCATTGAGGGCGGCCGTGCGGCGCGCATCCGACACAGATTCGGCGTGCTGCGAACCATCGAGTTCCACGATCAGCTTCGCCTCCAGGCAGGCGAAATCCGCCACATAAGCCCCAAGCGGAACTTGGCGGCAGAACTTGATGCCGTCGAGCCGTCGGCTTCGCAGCTCGCGCCACAGGCGCTCCTCGGCATCTGTCGGCGCGCGCCGCATCGCGCGGGCGAAGCCGCGCTTGGCGGAGCCGACGGGCTGGTGGGGCATGGGAGCATGCGAGCCGACTGGCGGAACTGGGCAAGTGCGACATCACAACGACCCTGATCCGCACCGCCGTTGATCCCGTCCCGCAAAGAAAGTGCGGCTGATTTATCCACCTCCCGCCGCGCTATCCCATAATCCGGCCGCCCTGATTCGAGGGAGGCGGCGATGGACTGGGATTACGCGATCGAGCGGAACCGCGAGGCGCTCAAGCGCGTGCTCGCCGCACTCGCCGCCATGGCTGCTCTGCCCGTCCTGCTCGCCGGCGGCGCCCGCCCCACTTTGCCCCGGCATCTCCATCGCGCGGTGCTGCGACTGTTGCGCCCGGCCGAGTCGGCGGCGCGGCGGCTGGTCATCATGGCCTCGCGCGGCCTGGTGGTGGCGCTGCCGCGTTCGCACCCGCGCAAGCCGAAGCAACCGACCTTGCGGCCCGGCACTGTCACCGGCATCTGGATGCCGCCCCACCTCCGGCCGCAAGCCGATCGCCCGGCGCGGCCAGCCCGCGCCTGCGCCCTGCCCCTCTTCGACGCGTTGCCCCGCTGGGGTGCTCGCAAGCGAAAAGCAGCCAGCGGCGTGCCGCGCCTCTGCCTGCCCGGCCTGAGCGCGCTGCTTCCCGTTCCTCCTGGGCGTCAGTCGAAGGGCCGCCTTCCGCTTGCGCCCGACGACGCGATTGATGCCGGGCGGCTTGCGCTAAGGCTCCACGCGCTGGCCTCGGCGCTGGATGATCTCCCGGCGCAGGCCAGGCGCTTCGCACGCTGGCGGACGCGGCGCGACGCCGAACGGCAGAAGCAAGCCTCCGGTCCCGCGCGGGCGCGCCGGCTGTCGCCCTTGCGCCCCGGTCGTCCGCCCGGCGCGCTCCGCCGGCCCGGCCATGAACTCCATGAGATCCTGAACGATGCCCACAGTCTCGCCGTCCGGGCACTGGATGGTCCCGACACGTCATGACGCGCTTGCCGAACGGCGCGGGTCGGCCCAATCAAAAGTCAGTGACAAGCAGAAGGCCGGCCCTGGAAATCGATCCGGGCGGAACATAACTGCAAGCCTTGCATTGTCGGCCTAGCGTCGGTCTGTGAGCTATGGGACGTGTGCCACGGGTCGCGAGAACGAGTATTGCGTCGAAGTTCCCATGGCTCAATCGCGACATCTGGGCTTCTGGAGCCCCCTCAACGTCCTAGGCGCCGTCATCGCCACGGCCCTGCCGGCCTTTGGCGCGCCTGCCGAGAAGCAGCCCCGGTTGCCGCGGCCTGCCGTCGCCGTGGCGCAGCCGAGCCCGCCCGCGAAAGCCCCTCCCGCGCCTGATCCGGCCGTCATAGGCCAGCGCTTGGCCGCTGCTCATGGCGCGCCGCAAGCGGATGCCGGCGTAGGCGTGGACCCCATCACGACAGCAGCGATCCGGCCGGACACCCCGTCCTTCTTCGAGATCGATCCGCAGCCCTATCTCGGCCCGGAGATGACGCCGCCGGACGAGCAGATCGGCAGCATCGAGCCCGTGCTCGCCACGAGGGTCTGGACGCCGGCCGTTCCCGAGCAGGCGCCGCGGCCGGCCGCTCCGGCCACCGCTGCCGCACCGGCCGAGCCCAAACCCGCCCGCGAGGCCGCGACCGAGCCGCCCAAGCGCCCGGTGCCCGTCGCGAAGCAGGCCGAGACCAAACCGAAAGCTCCCGCCGCACGAGGTCGGGCCGAGCCCAAACCCGTCCGCGAGGCTGCGACCGAGCCGCCCAAGCGCGCGGTGCCGGCCGCGAAGCGGACCGAGACGAAGCCGCCGGCCTCTGCTGCGAGGAACCAGGCCGAGGCAAAGCCGACAGCCAAGGCTGCACCACCCAAAAAGGCTGCGCCGCAGAAGACGGCGGCGCCCCCTGCCAGCCCCGAACCGCCCGAGCCGCTGGAGGCTGCCAAGAGCCTGTCAGCCCCCGAAAAGCCGCCAAGCGCGGCGACGCGGCGGGCGGAAGGCGCCCTGCGCGACACGCAGGCTCCGAGGCCGAATTGGTTCGGCCGGTGAGCCTGCCCTTGCCCCGGCTGCTTCGGACGCTCGGCCCATAAGGGCAGAAGGCGCGCGCGAACTCGCCTGTCCCCTAAACCTTTTCCCCTCCCGTTAATCCACCCCTCACCCGACCGGCCGCACCCTTCCCCGCGCAAGAGCGATTCGAAGGGCGCGGAAGACGATGGGCCTCATTTCCAATCTGGTGTTCGGCCGCAAGCGGGCGGCGCGGCTCCGGTCCACGCGCCGGGCGGCGCTGCGTCTCTTCTTCCTGCAGGGCCTTTTTCCCGAAAGGCTTTTCGGCTTCGGCCGCGTCTCCCTGCTGTCAGGTGCGGGCGCCGCGGCGATGCTCGCGCTCTGGCAGCCCGACGCGGCCGCGCTTTCCGGCCTCGGGTTTTCCGGCAAAGAGCCGTTGCGAGCCGCGCAGACGGTTTCGCGACAGATCCCCCTTTGCGGCGCGAAGGCGCGAGAAACCTGTGTGGTGGATGGGGACACGCTGTGGATATCCGGTGAAAAGATCCGCGTGGCCGACATCAACACGCCCGAAACCGCGCAACCCGGCTGCGCGCGGGAGAAGCGCTTGGGTGAGCGGGCCAAGACGCGGCTCCACGCGCTCGTCAACCAGGGGCCCTTTCAGCTCAAGCGCGAGGGCCGCGACACCGACCGCTACGGCCGCAAGCTGCGCGTGCTGGTTCGCGGGGGGCGTTCGCTCGGCCAGCAATTGGTGAACGAAGGCCTGGCCGAATCCTGGACCGGCCGCCGCCGCGACTGGTGCGCCTGATCCGGGAAGCAGGTGTGAATCGCCCCGGCGGCGCACCCTGCCGGCAGGCAGCTCAATGCTGTCGCGCCTGAACGAGGTAGGCGTCGATCTCCGACTCGCCGAGCCACTTCATGGCTTCCAGCCGGTGCAGCCCTTCCACCAGGACGTGGCGCTTGCCGTCGAGGCGGACCTGGATCGGCAGCTTGAGCCCGTTTTCCACGATGTCCTCGGCCAGCGCGCGCACCAATTCGGGGTGCAGCGTCTTACGCCGCGCCAGGGGGACATGGATGTTGGCGATAGGGACTTTCTGCACCTTCAGCATGGCCAACCTCCCCCCGCGAACAACTCCTTGGCCGGAATGCGCGCGCCCGCGCAATGCTTTTCACATGAGACGGTGAGGACGCGCGCCCTCACCCGTCATGCAGGCGGCGCAGTGGCGCGACATCATCGAGCGTCTCAAGCTCGGCGAGCCCGCTCACGGTCACGGCGAGGTCGTTCACCAACCCGTCGGCGATGGAATAGACCCAGCCATGCACGGAGAGCGCCTGGCCCCGAGCCCAGGCGTCCTGCACGAACACGTCGGACGCCACGTTGCGCACTTGGCGGATCACGTTGAGCTCGCACAGCCGGTCGAGTTTCTCGCGCTCGCCGGGGATCGCCTCCAGCTCGTGCCGATGGTCGTGCGCCACCTCGCGGATCGGGTGCAGCCAGTGGTCCACCAGCCCGCGGCGCTGGCCATCCACGGCGGCGGCCACGCCGCCGCAGCCATAATGGCCGACCACCAGGATGTGCTTCACCTTCAGCACCTCCACGGCGAACTGCAGCACCGAAAGATAGTTGGCGTCCTGCGGCGGGGCGAGGTTCGCCACGTTGCGGTGCACGAAGAGCTCGCCGGGGTCGAGGTCCACGATCTCGTTGGCGGGCACGCGGGAATCGGCGCAGCCGATCCACAGATATTCCGGGGCCTGCTGGCTGACCAGGCGCTGGAAGAAGCCGGGATCGACCGCCGTCTTGCGGGCCGCCCAGGCGCGGTTGTTCTTCTTGAGGTGGTCGAGCATCGCGCCCGCTCTAGGCGCTCGGCGTGCAACCGGCAAGACGTCCATTGGCTAGTCCGCGCGGGCACCGTTGCGGAGATGGTAGCTCGGCACATACATCGTCACGAACTCCTCCGCGATCGTGGGGTGCACCGCCATGGTGCGGTCGAAGTCGTCCTTGGTGAGGCCCGCCTTCACCGCGATGCCGAGCAGTTGCGCGGTCTCGCCCGCGTCCGGCCCCAGCATGTGCGCGCCCACGACCTTTCGCGTGTCGCCGTCCACCACGAGCTTGATGAGGGTGCGCTCGTCGCGGCCCGACAGCGTGTGCTTGAGCGGCCGGAACGTGGCGCGATAGATCTCAACATGGGCGAACTTTTCGGCGGCCGCCTCCTCGCTCAGGCCCACCGTGCCGAGTTCGGGCTGGGAGAAGACAGCGGTGGCGATCGTGCCGTGATCGGGCGCGGTCGGCCTGCCCTGGAAGGCGGTGGCCACAAAGCACATGGCGTCGTGGATCGCCACGGGCGTCAAGGCCATGCGGCCCGTCACGTCGCCCAGCGCCCAGATGTTCTCGACGCTGGTGCGGGAGAAGCGGTCCACCACGATCTCGCCCTTGAGGCCGGTCCTCACGCCGGCCGCCTCCAGCCCCAGGCCATCGGTGTTCGGGTTGCGGCCGATGGCCAGCATCACCTGGTCGGCCGGCAGGGCGTCGCCGGTCGAGAGATGCGCGAGCAGGCTGCCGTCCGCCTGCTTCTCGATGCGCTCGAAGATCGTGTGGCAGCGGACCGGGATGCCCTTCTTCTCCATGGTTTCGCGCAGGGTCTTGCGCAGGTCCATGTCGAAGCCCTGGAGGATCTCCATGCCGCGATAGATCAGCGTCACCTCCGAGCCGAGCCCGTGGAAGATGTTCGCGAACTCCACAGCGATATAGCCGCCGCCGGCGATCAGGATGCGCTTTGGCAGTTCGGCCAGATGGAAGGCCTCGTCGGAGAAGATGCAGTGCTCGTGGCCCGGCAGGGCCGGATGTGGGTTCGGCCGGCCGCCGGTGGCGATCAGGATCTGGTCGGCCGTCACCGTGCGATCCTCTGCCTCGAGCCGGATCGTGTGCTCGTCGAGCAGCACCGCGCGCGACTGGAAGGCCTCGCCGCCCGCCTTCTCCACGCCCGCCCGATAAAGCCCTTCGAGCCGCGCGATCTCGCGGTCCTTGGCCCGGATCAGGTCCGGCCAACTGAAGCGGGTTTCGCCCACGGTCCAGCCATAGCCCGCGGCGTCCTCGAAATGCTCGGGGAACTGCGAGGCATAGACCAGGAGCTTCTTGGGCACGCAGCCGCGGATCACGCAGGTGCCGCCGAAGCGGTATTCCTCGGCGATGCCCACGCGCTTGCCCAGGCCCGCCGCCACGCGCGCCGAGCGCACCCCGCCCGAGCCGCCCCCGATCACGAAGAGGTCGTAGTCGTAGGACGGCAAGGCGAGGGTCTCGGGGGCCTATGAAGGGGAGCTTGTCAGTTCGCGCCCTCGGCGGGAGCCACCGCCGGGTCGGTTGCCGCCGGGGCGGGCGCGTCCGGCGTGGCGGCGACCAATACCTCGCCCACCGCCTGGGCGAGGTCGCGCGCGATGCCGCGCTGCCAGATTTCCGCCGCGCGTCCCACCTCGCGCGTGACGAGGGCGCCGTCCGACAGGAGCTTCAGGCCGGCCGGGGACTTGTAGAACTCGGCGATGGCGTTCAGCTCGTCCTCGTTGAACACGCGGGCATAAGCGAGCGCGGCTTCGCGCTCGAGATCGCCACGGCGCGGCACGAGCGCCAGCGTCTTTTCGTCCACGGTCGCGACGATCAGCGCCTCGAGGTCGGGATTCTTCTGGATCAACTGGTTCTTCAGGGCCGCGCCGGCATTCGGCAGGATCGCGTCGAAGGCTTCAGTCGCGCGAATCGCCGAAACCGCGGCGCGCGCGGCCTGCAGATGGCTTTCGGAAACCTCCTGCGAACGGGCAGGCACGGCGGTCCAGGCGACGGCACAGGCCATCATCAGAGCCGGCACGAGACGTGTGCGGCAGGCGAAAGTCATGAGCGGGACTCCTGTTCGGTGCTGGCCGGCCGAAGGGTGGCCACGCCATCGGCGCGGGCCACGATCACA
Source organism: Mesorhizobium sp. (assembly GCA_035998495.1). Lineage (GTDB taxonomy): Bacteria > Pseudomonadota > Alphaproteobacteria > Rhizobiales > Rhizobiaceae > Mesorhizobium_B. The sequence goes on along the minus strand of DASYHP010000024.1, from coordinate 237,655 downwards.
GCTTCGGCGAGCCCAAGAAAAAGGCCGTGCTCCACCACCCCGGGGATGGCGTGCAGCGCGCCGGACAGGGCTCTTGGATCGGGAATGCGGCCAAAAGATGCGTCCAGAATGAGGTGCCCGCAATCGGTCTCGAAGGGTGCGCCGCCCCGGTTGCGGAGCAGGATCGTGCCGCCCAGCCCGAGTTCGGCCGCAGCTTCGGCCACCCCCTTGACGGTCGCCTTGAGGCCGAACCTGTTGACCTCGATCGGCAGCGGAAAGCGGCCGAGCATGTCCATTTCCTTGCCTTCGTCGGCGACCACGATCATGCGGCGGGCGGCGGCGGCCACGATCTTTTCGCGGAGCAGCGCCCCGCCTCCGCCTTTGATGAGGTTCAGGTCGCGGTCGAACTCATCCGCCCCGTCGACCGCGAGGTCGAGCTCGGGCCTGTCGTCCAGCGAAACCAGCGGCACGCCCAACTCGCGACAAAGCGCGGCGCTGCGCTCCGAGGTGGGCACGCCGACGACCTTCAGGCCGCCCGCCACCCGTTCGGCCAAGGCTTCGATGAAGCGTTCCGCGGTCGAGCCGCTGCCGATGCCAAGCGACATCCCATCCTCGACATGGTCGAGAGCGGCGCGCGCGGCGGCCATTTTCAGCTCGTCCCTGCTCAATCGTTCCTCGCGGCCAGTGTTGCGGTGCGGCCACCCGCGCTTAGCATCTCATTGCTGCCAGGCAAAGCACCCCGTCATGGCGCATTGCGCGCCTTTTCACGCGGCGCTAACCGCTGAACGGCATAACGGACCGCATGGCGCCGTTTCCACTTGCGTGGAATCAGCTCCCGATTCTCTTTTGCCGCATTTTCTGCGGTTAGCCGGCGTTCACCTAACCGGAAAATGCTCTGATGCCCGCCCCGATCCTTGTTTTCGACCTCGACGGCACTTTGGTCGATACGGCTCCCGACCTGATCGACAGCCTCAATCACTGCCTGTCGAGCGCGGGCATCGAGCCGGCCACGCGTGACGGGATCGGATTCCATGTCGGCCTGGGCAGCCGGGCGATGATCGAGCGCGCTTATGCGTTGCGCAGCCGGCGCATCGCGGCCGAAGAACTCGAACGGCTGGCGACCACCTTTCTGCAGCACTATGCGGAAGCGATCCCAGGACGTTCCGCGGTGTATCCGCGGGCGCTCGAGATGCTCGACCGGCATGCGGAAGCGGGCTTCATCTTCGCCATCTGCACCAACAAGCCGGAGATGCTCGCCCAGCGGCTGCTCACGGCCCTTGGCCTCGCGTCCCGCTTCGCGGCAATCTGCGGCGCCGACACCTTCGCGTTCCGCAAGCCCGACCCGCGCCACCTCCTCGAAACGATCCGGCTGGCGGGCGGCGATCCCGAACGGGCCGTGATGATCGGCGACTCCCGCACCGACATCGCCACCGCCAAGGCCGCGGGAATTCCCGTGATCGCGCTCGACTTCGGCTACAGCGACCGGCCCGTGGTCGAGTACGAGCCGTCCGTCGTCGCCTCCCATTTCGACGCCATTTCCGTCAGCCTGTCGCAAGGGCTGATCCATTCGGCCGCGGCCTGACGGCGCCCGCGATGCGCGGCTTGACTTGGGCTGCTTGCCGCCCCTATATCGCGGCCTCTGTCGGGGTGGACTGCTCCGATCGGGCGCGTAGCTCAGCGGGAGAGCATTCGCTTCACACGCGAAGGGTCACAGGTTCAATCCCTGTCGCGCCCACCATCTTGTTTTCGGACGCTGATCGATGAAGCCCCGCGCCAAGCCTGGCGCGATCCGTTCTTCCTGTTCAGGGTAGGGAGGGAGAGGTGATTCGTCGGTGCGACCGCCCCTCCCCAGACAGCGGATGTCAGCTTCCGGCTGAGCGCGTTTCGGTCGTCTCGGCGATCGCCGCCTCGATATGCTTGTCGCGCTCATAGATGTCCGCGAAATAGCGGACGGTGCCGCCCGCATCCGGCCAGGCCGTGAAATAGGCGACATAGACCGGGATTTTCTGGCTCACCTTTTCCGTGGAATGCCCCTGCTCCAGCTTCTCGGCGACGTGTTCCACGCTCGTTCCGAGCACCGCGGCGGCCATGCCGCGCGGGTCGTGCAGGCGGACGCAGCCGTGGCTGAAGGCGCGCTCATCCTTGTCGAACAGATCCTTCGCTGGCGTGTCGTGCATGTAGATGGCGTGCTTGTTGGGGAAGAGGATCTTCAGCTCTCCGAGCGCATTCGCTTCGCTGGGCGTTTGCCGCACGCTCAATGGGCTCTTCGGGCTATAGGACCACCAATTGACCTTCGCCGAGCTGATCCTGCGGCCTTTGGAGTCGGAGACCTCGTATCCGGCCCGATCGAGATAGCCGGGATCGCGGCGCAGGCGCGGCAGCATCTCGTTGATCAGGATCGATTGCGGCACGCCCCAATAGGGGTTGTAATCGACCTGCTCGATTTCATCGTAGAAGAAGCTCGTCTGGTTGGCGGGTGTGCCGATCACCACTCGCATCGACAGCTTCTCCGCGCCGCCTTCGAGGTAGGAGGCCGTGAAGGCCGGCTGATTGATGAAGACGCGGGTATCGCCCAGGCTCCGCGGGTGCCAGCGGAGCTGCTCCATCGCGATCTCCACCTTCTCGATCTGCTCCTCCTGCGAGATGCCGGCCAAAGCCTCGATCGTGCGCGAGCCGATGATGCCGTCCGGCCGCAGCCCTTTGATCTCCTGTACGGCTTTGATCACGGGAACGAGGGGTTCCGAGTAGGTCTCACTCGTAAGGAAAGGCTCCAACTCGGTTTTCAGCTCGGCGTGCTCGGGCACGGTAAGCTCCTCCGCGATGAGCCGGAGAATTTTCGGCAGCTCGCTGCTGCTTTGACCGGGCTTCAGAAGAACGTTCTCTCCGATCGGTTCCCAGTCGTCGGTCGTGGCGCGCAACCGTGCGAGCTCCGCCTTGAGCGCGGCGAACTCGGGCATGCGGGGATGGGCGCCTTCGAGCGCAGCCCGAATGTCTTTCGCCCGCACCATCCGCGCCAGCTCGGCCTCGCCATCGAAGGGCTTCAGGGGGAAGTCGTGATAGCCGGAGATGCGATTCGGATCGATGCGGCCGCCTCCAGCGTCGCGGAGGTAGCGGAGCACGCGCGCCGAGAGCGTCATTTCGAACCGGACAAGCTCGCGCAGCCGCGCCGCATCGTCGCCGACCGGCGTCACGTTCGGCAGAGCAACGGCATATTCGTCAGGTGAAAGGCCGAAGGCGTCAGCCTCGCTCAGCACTCGGAGGGCTTCGAGCGCACGCGCGCCCGGCTCATGCCCATCCACCCAGATGAAGCGGGGTTGGCGCGCATAAAAGGAGAGAAGCGCCTTGGCGGTGGGCTCTTCAGCGGCGAGGCTGAAGCCATTCAACCCGGGGAGAGCCTGGTCGAACGTGCCCTCCGGGCCATTGGGCTCCAGGCTGGCCAGCTTGGCATGCTCCAGCAAAGGCTTGAAATCGATCGGGGCGACCGCATCAGCCTGGTAGTCGTAGTAACTCGGCGCTTCAACCTGGATGATGGGTGCCGACGCGCCCCGCCGCTTCTGCCGCCGGTCCTGTCTCTGCCGCTGGGCCTGCCCCTGGCTTTGCTTTCGCACCTGCCTCTCGGCGCGATCCCGACGAGGCGCTTTCGCTTTGCGGATGACGCGGAGCCTGGGCTGTTGGGTCAGGAGTGAGGAACTTCGCTGGGTTGCTCCGCCGGGATTGTAGGCGTCCAACCGCCCGGCCCAGGATGCATCCGGGACTGAAGCCCCCATGAGGAGCGCAAGCGCGCCCGCCACCCAAAGCCTTCCCGTAGCCACATCCGACATTTCTGTCCCCCTGTGTTGGCGATCGAACATATGGGCTTGGCGGTCCAAGGTTAAGGCTTGGTTGCCCGACGTCGCGACGGTCGCATCACCCCTGTTGCCCGCAGACGACACTCCGTCCCATGAAGCAGGCGGTGCGGACTCCCCTCACGGACCCGTGTGCTGCGTCGTGGGTCCGTCGTCGGACTCGCCTGGATCGGGCATGCCGCCGCCGGCCTTCTCGGCCGACGCCTTCGCATCTTCGGCGCCCGACCGGGGCCGGCTTGCATCCTCGTTCCGATGCTGGGGGCTGCCGCCATAATCGGGCTGGGAGCGGGAATCCCGATCCACGGGCTCGAAGTCCCGCGAGGCTGACGGGCTTTCACCGCTCTGCCCGGACTTGCCTCCACCCATTGCACTCACTCCCGCCGAGTTGCCTCTCCACTTTCCAGCCGCTAACGCATCGACGGGAACATTCGTTGCGACACAATCGCCACCTTTCCAATGCGGGCCTGCTCCGCCTCGTTTCCTGAGCCCATGCCGCCACCTTCCCATCATAGCTCGCCACCCACCGCTCCGTCGGAACGGCCGCCGCAGGGATTGAAGCTGCTCGGCATCGGCGGTGCGCATCTGGATCGCCGCGGCCGAATGGCGGCGCCCTTCACGCCCGGAGCATCCATTCCCGGCCAGATACGCGAGGATTTCGGGGGCGCCACGTTCAATGCGTTGCGGACGGCAGCGCGGCTTGGGGGCCGATGTTCCCTGTTTTCGATCCGCGGCGGCGACCGCAACGGCGAAGCACTGGCGCAAACCATCTCCGAGGCGGAGATCGCCGACCTCTCCGCCGTGTTTCTCGACCGCGCGACGCCGACCTATACCGCCCTGCTGACCGGGGCGGGCGATGTGGTCGCGGCCCTGGCGGATATGGACCTCTACGAGATCGGCTTCATCAGGCAGATGCGCCGCAGGCAACTCCGCATCGCCGTGCAAGACAGCGACGCCGTGCTCTGCGACGCCAACCTGCCGGAAGCGGCCTTGCGGCTGCTGTTCGAGTCCCTGGCCGACAAGCCGGCCTTCGCCATCGCCGTGTCTCCCGCCAAGGCCGTTCGGCTGCGCGGCGTCCTTCACCGCCTCCGATGCTTGTTCATGAACAGACGGGAGGCGGCCGCCCTCGTGGGCGGCGAGGCGGGATCATCCGCGGAGCTCCTCGGCGCGCTGGCAAGCGCAGGCCTTGGCGGTGCGGTCGTGACGGATGGGCCGGAGCGGATCGTCAGCTTCGATGGCGCTTCGGCCTTCATGCTGCGCCCCCCGCAACCCGAACGGATCGCGGATGTCACCGGCGCAGGCGACGCGCTGGCCGGCGCGGCGGCTTTGGCCTGCGCCGCGGGCCTTCCCATGAACGAAGCCGTTCGGCACGGCGTGGCCGCCGCGATGCTCGCCGTAGCGTCGGACCGCTCGGCCCCCACCTTCTCCCCCAACGATTTCCAAGCGGCGCTGGCCCAAGTGCCCGCCGCCGAACCCCTGACCTGAAAGCGCCGCCATGCTCCCGTCCGCCTCCCCTTTCACCACCGTCCATCCCGCTGTCGCGGAATCCCTCCAGCGCGGCGCGCCCGTCGTGGCGCTGGAAAGCACCATCATCACGCATGGCATGCCTTATCCCGACAACGCGGGCATGGCCGCCAGGGTAGAAGAGATCATCGCGCATGAAGGCGCGACGCCGGCGACGATCGCCGTGATCGACGGCAAGCTTCGGATCGGGCTCGACGCCGCCGAGCGCGACGCGCTTGCGCAAACGCGCGACGCCATGAAGCTGTCGCGCGCCGATCTGGCCTTTGCAGTCACTGAGAGCCGCACCGGCGGCACCACGGTGGCGGCCACGATGATCGGCGCCCACTTGGCCGGCATCGAGGTGTTCGCCACGGGCGGCATCGGCGGCGTTCACAAAGGCGCTGAGACGAGCTTCGACATCTCGGCCGATCTCGACGAACTCGCCCGCACGCCGGTGATCGTGGTCTCGGCCGGCGCGAAAGCCATTCTGGACATCGCCAAGACGCTGGAGGTTCTGGAAACCCGCGGCGTGCCGGTGGTCGGCTTCGCGACCGACGCGATGCCGGCCTTCTGGTCACGCAGTTCGCCCCATCGCGCGCCGCTCCGGCTCGACCGCCCCGAACAGGTCGCCGCCTTTTTTCTGACCCGTCAGGCGATCGGGCTCGGCGGCGGCATGCTTGTCGCCAATCCCGTGCCGGCGGAACACGGGATCGAGGAACGCCGGGTCAATGATTGGATCGCCCGAGCCCAGGCCGCGGCGGAGGGCGTCGGCGGCAAGGCCGTGACCCCTTACCTGCTCGGCAAGATCGTGGAGTTGAGCGGCGGCGAAAGCCTCAGGACCAACATCGCGCTGGTCGAGAACAACGCCCGTCTGGCGGCTCGGATCGCTTGCGAATTGTCGGCCGCGCGACAGGCGCGGCCGAGCTGAAACGGCCTGGCGTCAGGTCAGCGGCGAGAGCTGGATTTCCACGCGGCGGTTCTGCGCCCGCCCCCTGTCGTCGGCGTTGGAGGCGATGGGCCGCGACTCGCCGAAGCCCGTCACGGAGAAGCGCCGGGAGTCCACGCCCTGCCCGGACAGGTAGTCGGCGACCGCCAGCGCGCGGCGCTGCGACAGGTCGTAGTTGTAGGTGTCGGAGCCGGTCGCATCCGTGTGGCCGTATACGTCCACCACGGTGCGGTTGAACTTCTTCAGCACCAGGCCGACCGAGTTGAGGGTCGGGTAGAAGCTTGACCTCACGGAATCCTCGTCGGTGGCGAAGGTCACGTCCGAGGGCATGTTCAGGATGATCTGGTCGCCCACCCGCGTGACGCTGACGCCGGTCCCTTCGAGCTGCCGCCGGACCTCAGCTTCCTGCTGGTCCATATAGGAGCCGATGGCGCCACCCGCGAGCGCGCCCACGCCCGCTCCGATGAGAACGGCGTTGCGCTGCGCATTGTCGCTGCCGCCGACCGCGAGGCCTGCCAATGCGCCGAGCCCCGCGCCCAGCGCCGCGCCCCCCGCCGTGTTCGAGACCTTCTGCTGACCAGTATACGGATCGGTGGTGCAGCCGGCCAGCATCATGGCCGCCGCAAAGCCCGCGACGATTTTCTTCATGAACCCTCTCCAAGCCGCCGCGGCGGCCCTGCCCCGCGGCGCGCAACGATGTCCCCTGCCCGACGTGATCGGCGATTGCGGCGGAATCGGGAACAAAGCTCGCGCCGCCGCAGTGACGCAGCGCCAGAGCCTGATCCGAGTTGGTTAACAAAGTCTTGCCGCCCCCGCCTCGACCGGCGGAAGGAGGCGGCCTCACATGGAGCGCGGCAGATAGCGCCAGCAGATCGCCGCGCAGACGAGCTGGAACAGGCCCAGCACGAAGAACACGGAGCCCAACCCCCAGAACGCCAGCACCACGGCATAGGCGAGCGGCGGCAGGAGTTCGGACAGGTCGAGATAGGTCCGATAGACCGCGGCCATCTGGGGGCGCTCGAAGGAATGCACGGCCCGCATGAAGGCGACGCCCCCCAGCGCGTCCAGCGCCACCGCGAAAAAGGCGCAAGCCAGGAGGAAGCCGGCGGCCGCGAAGGGGAACGTCTCGCCCGACGCGCCGGCCCCCAACAGCATCGCGCCCATCGCCACGAAGACGAGTGCGATCGTCGGGCGCGTCCCATGCTGTCGCGCGACCCGGCCCCAGAAGAGGGAGGCCAGGAGAAGGGCGTTGCCCGTCGAGACCAGGATGCCCCCCGCGAGCTTGCCCTGGCCGGTGGCGACCATGAGGATCGGTCCGTAAACGAAGAAGGTGGTCCAGAAGCAGGAACGCCCGAAGGCGATCAGCCAAGCGAGGCGAAGGCGCGGCTGCGCCACGAAGCGCCCGACATTGGCGAGCGGATTGGACGGCCGGGACTTGCCGGGACGGATCAGTTGGTTGTCGCTCAGGCGATAGAACCAGAAGCAGGCGAGCAGCGGCAGCGCGAAAGCGGCCACGGCGCCGTGCGCGGCCCACAGCCCGAAGCTCGTATAAAGGAACACGCCCATGGTCGGGCCGCAGGTCCAGGCCAGGGTGGACCACGCCATCTTGATGGACTCGACACGCACGAACTCGGCCCTGCGCACATGGTCCATGATGTAGAGGTTGAGCGCGACGTGGAGAGCACCGGCGCCCATCACCCGCGCCAGCATGCCGAGCACCTGGCCCCAAAGGGTCTGGCTCGCGAAGAAGACGGACCCCAGGACGAGAAGCAAAGCTCCCGCCGTGTAGACCCAACGGCGGGAGAAGCGCTGGATGAGGAGCGGAATGCTCAGCGTGGCGGCCAGGCTGCCCAGGGACACCGCCGTGTAGAGCACGGCGACGCTCTGCCCGCTTTGCAGGATGTCGTAGGCCTGGATCGGCACCACGCTGGCGATGCTGGCGCGGGCGAACGACTCCAGGGCGTAAAGAACGGCGAAGGTGCGCGCGCCCGGCTGGCGGGCCAGCGGAATTTTCGTCGCGTGCCCGACTTCCGAAACCATGCCCAGCTCAGCCGTCTTCCATATCCCCGACACTCGCCAGTCTCAGGGCTTGTTCGATCGGCAGCGCTCGGGAATGCGACGCTCCAGTTCGGATTCCTCGCTTGGCCTAACGAACGGAACGCGGCTGGCGCGCGGCCGGCGGGCTCATGTCCCCTGAGCCTGCGGCGCGAGTTCACGGCGCAGGGCGGTGATCAGGGCGGTTCGAGCGGGGCTCTCCCGCAGCCCTTGCGGCTCGAGCACGCGCCTCATCAGAAACGAGCCGGTGAGCGCGAAGCCCTGCTCGATTTCCGAGATGCCCGGCGGCGCGGCATCGGGGTCCCGCAGGAACATGGGCAGCGGGAGCAGCCTGTCGCGATAAGGCTCGCCGGCGGCGCGCGAAACGGCGCGTCCGCTCTTGGGTGAAACATGGACGAGATCATCCTTTGCGCCGGTGGCCGAGCATTCCGACAGGTCGAGCCCGAAGCCGAGTTCGTCCAACATCAGGAGCTCGAAGCGCACGAGCAAGGCGCCTGCGGACACCGGCTCCCCCAGATGGTCGAGGACGAAGACGAGAGCCTCATATATCGCGGGATGCGGGTCGCGTTCGGGCAAAAGGCGCAGGTGAAAGGCGAGCGCCTGCAAGGCGTAGACGCCGACCGCCGAATCCATCAACCGCGCCGCATGAAGCGCGACCGGCTCCACCGCATAGGTCCCGAGCTGCTCGTCGAGCCGCGCCCGCCATGTCAGCTCGACCTGGTTTCCCGCTTGCAGCATGGGGCGCTTCTGCCGCGACCGGCCGCCATGCACGAGGCCGAGATGGCGGCCATGCGCGCGCGTCATCACTTCGAGGATCACGCTGGTCTCGCCATGCTGGCGGGCGCCGAGAACGACGCCTTCATCGCGCCACTCCACGGCGTCAGCGCCCTCTCACCGGGGGAACTCGAGGCCCATCTCGCGAAACCGCTCGGGATCGTCGCCCCATTCCCGCACCTTCACGAACAGGAAGAGATGCACCTTCTGCTCCAGGATCTGGGCGATCTCCTCCCGCGCGGCTTGGCCGATGGCGCGGATCGTCTGGCCCTTCTGGCCGAGCAGGATCTTCTTCTGGCTTTCGCGCTCGACATAGATCACCTGCTCGATCCGCACCGAGCCGTCCTTTTTCTCCTCCCATTTTTCGGTCTCGACATGGGACGAGTAGGGAAGCTCCTGGTGCAGGCGCAAAAACAGCTTTTCGCGGGTGATCTCCGCGGCCAACTGGCGCATGGGCAGGTCGGATATCTGGTCCTCGGGATAGTACCAGGGGCCCTCCGGCAAGGCGGCAGCCAAGTGGCCGAGAAGGTCGTCGCAGCCCGAGCCAGTCAGCGCGGAGACCATGAAGGTGCGCTCGAACGCGGCCCGCGCATTGGCCTCGGCGGAGAGGCCCAGCAGCGTCTCGCGCGCGACGCGGTCGATCTTGTTGAGCACCAAGAGCTTCGGTTGGCGGATGCCGCCCAGCCCGTCGAGAATGCGCTCGGCGTCCCCTTTGATGCCGCGCTCGGCGTCCAGGAGAACGAGGACGATGTCGGCGTCCTTGGCCCCGCCCCAGGCGGTTGTGACCATGGCCTCGTCCAGCCTGCGGCGAGGCCGAAAGATTCCTGGCGTGTCCACGAACACGATCTGGGTGCGCTCATGCGTGGCGATGCCCCGCACGATGGCGCGGGTCGTCTGCACCTTGTGCGTGACGATCGAAACCTTGGCGCCGACCAGGCGGTTCAGCAGCGTGGACTTGCCTGCGTTCGGCGCGCCGATCAGCGCCACGAAGCCCGATCGCGTCGGGGCTGGCTCGCCGGCCTCGCTCACGCCGCCTCTTCCTTCTCGGCCTTGTCGGCATCCGCCGCCCACGCGCCCTCGCGGCGCAGCACGGCGGTTGCTGCCGCCTGCTCGGCCTTGCGCTTGGATTTTCCCGTGCCCGCGCCCGGCGCGAAGCCCGGCACGGTGACGATCACCGTGAAGACCGGATCGTGGTCAGGCCCGCTGCGATCCTCGACAACATAGGTGGGGACGGCGCCGTTGCGCATGACGGCCCATTCCTGGAGCGCCGTCTTCGGCTCGCGGGGCGCGTCGGCGCGGGCCTTCATCCGCTCCGACCAATGCTGGTGGATGAATGGGCGCGCGGCTTCCAGGCCGCCGTCGAGATAGATCGCGGCCGCCAGGGCCTCGACCACGTCCGCCCGCACGTTCCGCGCCTTGGCGCCTTTCAACGCCCGCAGGCCGATATCGGCGACGATCAGTTCGGTGAGCCCGGTCTCTTCAGCAATTTCGGCGCAGGTCTCGCCGCTGACGAGCGCGTTGAGCCGAACCGCCAGTTCGCCCTCGGGAGCCTGGGGGAAGGCGCGCATCAGCATGTCGGCGACGATCAGACCCAGAACGCGGTCGCCGAGAAACTCCAGCCGCTCATAATCGCCCTTGCGGGAAGACCGCATGCTGGAATGCGTCACCGCCCGCTTCATGAGGTCGAGGTCGGCGAAGCGATGGGCGGTGACGGCCTCCAGCCGATCGGCCAGGATGCTGCTGTCGAGGCCTCTGGTGCGCGGCATGGATCAGTGGACGAAATCGAAGATGCGCGAGGGGCGCATCAGGCTCGGCCACTTCCAGATCTCCAGCGGGCTCGCCTTGCCGCCGATGGAGAAGAAGATGATGTTGGCCCGACCCACTAGGTTCTCGGCGGGCACGAAGCCCCACACGCGGCTGTCGGCCGAATTGTCGCGATTGTCGCCCATCATGAAGTAGTGCCCCTCCGGCACCACGAATTCGCGCGTGTTGTCTTCGATGGCGCCGGGAAAGATGTCGAGCGCTTCATAGCTCACGCCGTTTGGAAGCGTTTCGCGGTAAACGTCCACGGGCCGGTTCTGTTCAGTGACGTCGGGATTGTCGATCTGTCCGATCTTCTCCCGCTTGACCGGCTCGTCGTTGATGATGAGCAGCCCGTCCCGCAACTGGATCCGATCTCCGGGCAGGCCGATCACGCGCTTGATGTAGTCGAGCGACTCGTCGGGGGGATATTTGAAGACGGCCACGTCGCCCCGTTCGGGCTCGCTCCCCCAGATGCGGCCCTCAAACAAAGGCGGGGAGAACGGGAACGAGTGGTGCGAATAGCCATAGGCCCATTTCGTCACGAAGAGATAGTCGCCTTCGAGCAGCGTGGGACGCATGGAGCCGGAAGGGATGGAGAAGGGCTGGAACAGGAAGGTGCGGATCACCAGGGCCAGCAACAGGGCCTGGACGATCACGCTCAGGGTTTCCCCCAAGCCACCGGACTTCTTGGCCTGCTTTTCCGCCACGCTCATCATGTCCTCGTTCGGAGAGCCGCCCGGCTCTTAGCTTGAACCTTGCGCCGGGGGCAATGCGCCCTTGCGGCCTGTCCCGGAGGAATGCGGCGCCGGTATGGAGCGCCCGCGGCTCACTCCGGCAGCGCTTCGATGATCACGAAGGCTTGCGCCAGCGGATGGTCGTCCGTGATCGTGAGATGGATGACCGCCCGGTGTCCCGGCGGCAACAGGTCTCGGAGGCGGCCGGCCGCTCCTCCCGTGAGCTGCATGGTCGGCTTGCCGCCGGGCAGATTGACGACACCCATGTCGCGCCAGAACACGCCGCGCGAAAGCCCCGTGCCCAAAGCCTTCGCGCAAGCCTCCTTGGCGGCGAAACGCTTGGCGTAGGACGCCGCGCGCAGCAATCGCCGGTCGGATTTCTCCCGCTCGACCGGGGTGAACACGCGCTCGACAAAGCGCGCGCCATGCCGCGCGAGCGTGCGCTCGACGCGACGGATGTCGATGATGTCGCTGCCGATGCCGATGATCATGAGCCCGCGACCGCCTCCGCAGGAGTCTTTCCGCTGGACGCAACGTTCCCCGCGCGCTCGGCCCGCTTGCGGCGGCGCTCCTCCTGGAATGCGGCGACCGCCCAGCGGATCAGGCCGTAGAGGACCAGCCCGAACAGCAAGCCGAGCGGGATCGACCCGACGAATATGGGCTTCACCAGCGGCTCCCAAAGCTCGCCAAACTCGAGATTGCGCAACACGCCCCCAATCGGCATGGGCTCGATGTCTTGTATCGTGTCGCCGCTGAGCATCGCCTTTCCCAGTTGGAAGCTCGCGCCCCACATCAGGGGGAATGTCAGGGGATTGCCGACCATCGTTCCCAGCGCCGAAGCCACCACATTGCCCCCCAGGCCCCAGGCCGCGATGGCGGCGAGAAGGAAATGAAGGCCTGGCGTCGGCAGGAACGACACCCCCGCCCCGGCCGCGATGCCGACCGCGATGGCGTGCGGCGTCGCGTTGAGCCGCAGGGCGCGCTTGATGAAGTATTTCGCCGACCGGCCAAAGGAGCGGCGCGGCCAAAGAATGGTCGCGATCCTTTCGCGTCGCGTCGGCGGCTTTTGGGGGCGAAACAGCATGGCTCTCCTTCCTACCGGCCGAAGGGAAGGTCAGACAAGTTCAAAGGGTTCTGCTGCCCGGCTTCGCCGCCGGAAGAGCGGCAAGCTCAGGCGGAAGCCGGTCGGCCGGATAGGCGGGCACCTCGTATTCCGCCAGAGCCATAAGCGGCACGCCCACATCCGACTTGCCGCCGGAGCGATCGATCAGGCAGGCGGCGGCGAGCACGTCCGCATCGAGCGCGCGCAGACAGTCCACCGTTTCGCGGATGGACAATCCGGTCGTCACGATGTCCTCGACGACGACCACGCGCGCCTTTGGCTCCAATTCGAAGCGGCGCAGGCGGAACACGCCGCCTTCCCTCTCGACCCAGACCGAACGGACGCCGAGATGGCGCGCGGTCTCATAAGCCGGGATCAGGCCGCCGACGGCGGGGCCGACCACGTAGTCGATCGGGCCCGGAACCGCCTCGCGGACGCGGCGCGCCAGGGCGCGGCAAAGCCGCTCGGTCTTGTCGGGATGCATGAACACCCGCGCCTTCTGCAGGAAAACGGGACTGTGCAGGCCGGACGTCAGGATGAAATGGCCTTCCAGGATGGCGCCGGCTTCCCGGAAGACGTCGAGCACTTCCTCGGCTTGCACCAGCGCCTCCTCAGCCGTTCACCCGTCGGGCGTCGCTGACGCTCGGCGTGTCGCGGAGCTGGTTCAGGACGCGGTTGAGATGCTTGAGATCCCAGACCTCGAGATCGAACTGCATCTCCGTGAAGTCGGATGCGGTGCGCACCATGGAGAGCGTGTCGATGTTCACGTCATTGGCCGCGATCACCTGCGCGATCTCGGCGAGCGAGCCCGGCGCATTGATGGCCGTCGCGGTGACGCGGGCGGGAAAACGCTCCTTGTTCGCCTCGTCGATGTCCCAGCGCACGTCGATCCAGCGCTCCGGCTGATCGTCGAAGGCCGTGAGCGAAGGCGACTGGATCGGATAGATCGTGATGCCCTTTCCCGGCTCCAGGATTCCGACGATCCGGTCGCCGGGAACCGCGCCCTCGGGCGCGAAGCGGACGGGGAGGTCGCCCGTGATGCCGCGGATGGGCACGGCCCCGGCGGCGCTGTCCTTCTTGCCGCGGCGCGAGGCGCGGCCCGGGATCTGGAACAGCATGCCGGCTGCGTTGCGCAGGTTGAACCAGCCTTCCTCGCGCGCCTTGGGCGGCGCGGGGCTGGCGCGTTCCTCCTTGTAGTCCGGGAACACCGCGCGCATGACGTCGCTCGAGGCCAGCTCCCCGCGCCCGACCGCGGTGATCACGTCGTCCACGTCCCTTCGGGCCAGCCGGGCGAGCACCGGCTTCAGACCGTCGCGCGAGAACTTCTTGCCGGCGCGCTCGAAGGCGCGGTCGAGAATGCGCATGCCGAGCCCGGCGAACTGCTTGCGGATGGCGTTCTTGGTGGCGCGGCGGATCGCTTGGCGCGCCTTGCTGGTGACCACCATGGACTCCCAGGCCGCGGGCGGCACCTGCGCCTTGGAGCGGATGATCTCCACCGAATCGCCGTTCTGCAGCTCGGTCATCAAAGGCATGATGCGGCCGTTGATCTTGGCGCCCACGCAGGTGTCGCCCACATCGGTGTGAACGGCATAGGCGAAGTCGATGGGCGTGGCTGCGCGCGGCAGCGCGATCAGCATGCCTTTGGGCGTGAAGCAGAAAACCTGGTCCTGGAACAGTTCGAGCTTGGTGTTCTCCAGGAAGTCCTCGGGGCTGTCGCCTTCGGCCAGTTGCTCGATCGTGCGCCGCAGCCAGGCATAGGCATTGGTGTCCTTGGAGATCGCGTGGCCGTTCGCCTTGCCCGGCTCCTTGTAGCCGTAATCCTTGTAGATGGAGTGCGCCGCCACGCCATACTCCGCGATGCGGTTCATCTCACGGGTGCGGATCTGCAGCTCGATGCGCTGGCGCTCCGGCCCGACGATGGTCGTGTGGATCGAGCGGTAGTCGTTCTGCTTGGGTGTCGAGATGTAGTCCTTGAAGCGGCCGGGCACCATGGACCATGTCGTGTGGATGGCGCCGAGCGCGCGGTAGCAATCCTCCACAGAATCCACGATCACCCGGAAGCCGAAGAGGTCCGAGAGCTGCTCGAAGGAGAGCGCCTTGGCCTCCATCTTGCGGAACACCGACCATGGCGTCTTCTGCCGCCCCTTGACCTGCGCCTTGACGCCGGCGCGCTCGAAGAGCTGGGTCAGGCTCTTCTCGATATTGCCGATCAGGCCCCGGTTCTTCGACACGACCTCGTTGAGCCGCGCCGTCACGGTCTGGTGAGCCTCGGGGTTGACATGGCGAAAGGCCAGCTCCTCCAGCTCCTCACGCATGCCCTGCATGCCCATGCGGCCGGCGAGCGGCGCGTAGATCTCCATGGTCTCCTCGGCGATGCGCAACCGCTTGTCGGGCGGCACATGGTCGAGGGTGCGCATGTTGTGGAGCCGATCGGCCAGCTTCACGAGGAGCACGCGAACGTCGTCGGAGATCGCCAGCAAGAGCTTGCGGAGGTTTTCGGCCTGCTGCGCCTTCTTGGAGACGAGGTCGAGCTTCTTGAGCTTGGTCAGCCCCTCCACGAGCTTGCCCATGTCCGGGCCGAACAGCTCGTCGATCTCGGCGCGCGTGGCGCTCGTGTCCTCGATCGTGTCATGCAGGAGGGCAACCGCGATGGTGGCCTCGTCGAGATGCATGTCGGTCAGGATGGCCGCCACTTCGAGCGGATGCGAGAAGTATGGGTCGCCCGAAGCGCGACGCTGATGACCATGCTTCTGCATGGCGTAGACATAGGCCTTGTTAAGAAGCGCTTCGTTGACGTCGGGCTTGTAGCGGCCGATGCGCTCCACAAGCTCGTATTGCCGCATCATCGCCGAACGGTCCCGCCCCTCGAAAAACGAACATGCGCCGGACGTGAGCGCCCGACGCATGCCAAGAGATAGTCAGCAAAGGCGCGCTGCGGAAGCGCCCTGGCCGCGAGGATCAGAAATCCTCGTTCTTTTCCGGCGGCACCAGACCTTCGATGCCGGCCAGCAGATCTTCCTCCGACATCTGGTCGAAAGCGATCTGATCGTCCTCGCGATCCGCGTCGGCGGCGACGGGAGCCTCGCGCTGGGCGGACTGGTCGATGAGCTCGGCCGCCGTCGCCTCGGGCTCGTCGACCTCCACATGCTTCTGCAGCGAATGGATCAGGTCTTCCTTGAGGTCGTCGGGCGAGAGCGTCTCATCGGCGATCTCGCGCAACGCGACGACGGGGTTCTTGTCGTTGTCGCGCGGGATGGTGATCGACGCGCCCTGGCTGATCTGGCGGGCGCGATGGCCGGCAAGGAGCACCAGATCGAAGCGGTTGTTGACCTTGTCGATGCAATCTTCAACGGTGACGCGGGCCATGGGCGTCTCTTCCTTCGCCAATTTTCACGGGATGGCCGCGCACATAGGGCATGCGCGCTCAAAACACAAGCAAAGCGGCTTGCGAAGAGGGCCAAGTTCCCGACTTATGGTCGTCCGCGCGAGCAGCGCCGTCATGGGCGCGCGCGCAACCCTGATCCCGGAGTTCATGAGCCTTGATCGCGCAAACGTCACGCGAAAGCGCCGAGCCGTCTCGCGACTGCCCGTTCTGCCCCCGGCTCGCGGCGTTCCGCGAGGAGTGGCGCGCGCGAGAACCGTCCTGGTTCAACGCCCCCGTGCCGACCTGGCTGCCGCCCGAGGGCGAGGATGGCGTCCGTCTGCTCGTGGTCGGCATGGCCCCTGGCCTGCGAGGGGCGAACCGAACCGGCCGGCCCTTCACCGGCGACTATGCCGGCAACCTCCTGTTCGACACCATGTTCCGCTTCGGCTTCGCCCGCGGCCGATACGAGGCGCGCCCGGATGATGGCCTCCAACTTGTCGGCGCCGCCATCACCAACGCCGCCCGCTGCGTGCCGCCGGAAAACAAGCCGACCGGCGCGGAGGTGGCAACCTGCCGGCAGTTCCTCGCGCCGACGCTCCGGCGCTTTCCCCATTTGAAAGCCGTTCTGACGCTCGGCGTCATCGCTCACCAATCGGCGGTCCGGGCGCTCGGCCTGCGCGTCGCGGCCCTCCCCTTCAAGCATGGGCTGGCGCAGAACGCCGGCGGGATCGCGGTGGTCTCGTCCTATCACTGCTCGCGCTACAATACGAGCACAGGGGTGCTGACATCAGAGATGTTCCAGGAGGTCTTCTCGCGCCTCCGGGCCATCGTTGGCGGAGCCGAGCCCGTCGCCGCGATCAGCCCCGCTCCTTGAGCAGCCGCCCCTTCTCGCGCGCCCAGTCGCGCTGCTTTTCCGTCTCGCGCTTGTCGTGGAGCTTCTTGCCGCGCGCCACGCCCAGAAGCAGCTTCGCCCGGCCGCGGTCATTGAAGTAGATCTTCAGCGGGATCATGGTCATCCCTTCCCGCTCCACGCTCTGGGCGAGCCGCGCCATCTCGCGCTTGTTCACGAGAAGCTTCCGGCGGCGGCGCGGCTCGTGGTTGAAGCGGTTGCCCTGGAGATATTCCGGCAGATAAGAGTTGATGAGCCAGATCTCGCCGCCTTCGGACGAAGCGTAGGACTCCTGGATGTTGGCCTGGCCCTGCCGCAGCGACTTCACCTCCGTGCCCGTCAGCACGAGGCCGGTCTCCACCGTGTCGAGGATCTCATAGGCGAAGCGCGCCTTGCGATTCTCGGCGACGGTCTTGTTCTCCTTGTCCTTTTTTTCCGCCATGCCCCCCACCGGCGCCCGCGAGGAGCGCCGGCCTCCCTCAGTTCAAGAGGCCCGCATGGACCATGGCGGCGTCGATGCGGTCGGCCGTGGACGGCTCGATCGTGACGAGCGGCGAGCGGACGGCGTTCTCGACGCGGCCGAGCCGCGACAGCGCGTATTTCGGTCCGGCCGGGTTGGGCTCGATGAACAGCGCCTTGTGCAGCGGCAGGAGACGATCCTGCAGTTCGATGGCGCGCTGCCGGTCGCCATTGAGCGAGGCTTCCTGGAACTCGGCGCAAAGCCGTGGGGCGACGTTCGAGGTCACGGAGATGCAGCCCGAGCCGCCATGGGCGTTGAAGCCGAGCGCGGACGCGTCCTCGCCGGAAAGCTGGATGAACTCGGGCCCACAGGCCGCGCGCTGCTCGGACACGCGCTCCACCTTGCCCGTGGCGTCCTTCACGCCCCGGATGTTGCCGAAATCGTGCGCCAGCCGGCCCATAGTGTCGGGCGTCATATCGATGATCGAGCGGCCCGGGATGTTGTAGATGACGACGGGCAGGCTCACGGCCCGGGCGATCGCCGCGTAGTGCGCGTAGAGCCCGCGCTGGTTGGGCTTGTTGTAGTAGGGCGTCACCACGAGGACCGCGTCCGCGCCCACTTCCTCGGCGTGCCGCGCGAGGTCGATGGCCTCCGCCGTGTTGTTGGATCCTGCGCCTGCGATCACGGGAACGCGGCCGCCCGCCACCTCCACGCAGGCGCGCACCACCTGATGATGCTCCTCATGGCTCAAGGTCGGGGATTCGCCGGTCGTGCCCACCGGCACGAGCCCGTGGGTGCCCTCCCCGATCTGCCATTCCACCAGCGCGCGAAAGGCCTCCTCGTCGAGGGAGCCGTCCTGGCGGAACGGCGTCACGAGCGCGGTGATCGACCCTCTGAACATGCGGAGCTTCCCCCAGCGCCCTTTTGCGCGTCTTGTTGCAATGTTTTTCGGTGCCGGGGCGTTCCGGGCCGCGCACCATAGTCTTGCCGCACCCGTGCATCAAGGCGGACAGGCGCAAGGCAACGCGGTCGTGGGATTAAGTCGGCGTTCACTATGCGGCTCTAGCTTTTGTGAAGCCTCATCCGCCCGAGATGCTGTAAGCGCGAAACGAGTTCGATGGATAAGGACTGGGGAAACATGCCGCCAATCCGACGCCGCGCCAGCGCGATCCTGCTCTCCGCCCTGGCGCTTCTGCCCGCCGCCAGCGTGAGCGCATCGGTGGATCTGCAAACCGTTACCGGCACGGCGACCGCAATGACGGGCGCCATCGGCGCCACGGTCAAGACGGATCGCCTCAAGAAGGATCGCCACCTCAAGCCGTTTGGGCCGGTGGCGCCGCTCAAGGAAGGGCTGGACGCGGTTTCCGCGGGCCGCATCGGCGCGGCGCTCCAGGCCCGCGACGCGCTCGAGGAAGGCTCGCTCGACCGCACCATCCTGTCCTGGGCCATCGCCTATGCCGGCGGCGGCGGCGTGCCGAGCGAGGAACTGCGCCGCGCGGGCGAGAACCTTTCGGACTGGCCCGGCGCGCGGACCTTCCGCAGGAGCCTGGAGCGCGCGCTGTTCCGGGAAAAGCCCGCCCCGGAGGCCGTGATCGAGGCCTTCGCCGCGCAGGCGCCGGCCACCTATGAGGGCGTGGTGCTGCTCGCGCGGGCGCATCTGGCGCTCGGCGCGCCCGAAAAGGCCAAAGCGGTGATCCTGCCGCTGTGGCGCCGGGAAAAGCTCGACGCGACGCAGGAGAGCGTGATCCTGCGGGATTTCGGCGATCTTCTCACCCAGGCCGACCACCGCTTCCGCATGGAGCGGATGTTCCATGCCGAGCGCGTGAACGCGGCCCTTCGGATCGCCGAGCGCGCGGGCGCCGAAGGCCTGGCCGACGCCTGGGGCGCGGCGATCCGTGAGGACCGCAGCGCGCAGAAGCTGCTCGACGCCGTTCCCGCCGCGCAGCGCTCCGCCGGCTGGCACTTCGCCAAGGCCAAGCTCCTGCGACGCAAGGGGGAATACGCCGAAGCGGCCGCCGTGATGCTCGATGCGCCGACCGGGCAGGCCGCGCTGGCGGATCCCGACGCCTGGTGGATGGAGCGGCGGGTGCTGTCGCGCGAGCTTCTCGACCTCGAGGATTTCAAGGGCGCCTACGCGGTCGCGGCCGGCCATGCCGCGGAAAGCGCGACCCAGATCGTGGACGCCGAGTTCCATGCCGGCTGGATTGCGCTCCGCTTCCTCGACGATCCGCAGAAGGCGGCCGAGCATTTCCGCCGCCTGGCCCAGGCGGCGGAGTCGCCCGTGTCCATCTCGCGCGCGCATTACTGGCTCGGGCGCACGGCGGAATCCGGCGGGTCCGGCGACGCCGCGGCGTCCTTCCAGAAGGCGGCGGCCTACGGCACGACCTTCTACGGCCAGCTCGCCGCCGCCAAGCTCGGCCAGCGCGGCATCGCCGTGGCCGACCCCACGCCCACCATCGCCGACCGCCTGAGCTTCGAGGGCCGCGACGCCGTGCGGGCCATGGCCCGGCTTGAGGCGGCCGGGCACAGGGCGCTCGCGGACGCGCTGTGCCGCGGGCTGTCGGCCGAGCTGACCAGCCCCGGCGAGGTGGCGCTCCTGGCCGCCCATGCCGAGCGCCGCGGCGACCATTTCCTGGCGCTGAAAGTGGGCAAGGGGGCGGCCGCGCAAGGCCTCGACATCGGCGCGCTCACCCATCCCGTGGGGGCCATTCCGGCCAGCGCCGACATTTCGGGCGCGGGCAAGGCGCTGGCCTATGCGATCGCGCGGCAGGAAAGCGAGTTCAACGCCGCGGCGCGTTCCGGAGCGGGCGCGCTGGGCCTGCTTCAGCTTCTGCCCGGCACCGCCAAGGAGGTGGCGCGCAAGGCGGGCCTGCCCTTCTCGCCCCAGCGGCTCACCACAGACCCCGCCTACAACGCCACGCTCGGCGCGGCCTTCCTCGCCGAGCAGCTCGGCCGCTTCGATGGCTCCTATGTGCTGACCTTCGCCGGCTACAATGCCGGTCCGCGGCGCGCCCGCGAATGGGTCGAACGCTATGGCGACCCGCGCGGTGCGGATGTGGACGCGGTGGTGGATTGGATCGAGCGCATCCCCTACCACGAGACCCGCGCCTATGTTCAGCGCGTGATGGAGAACTACCAGGTCTACAAGATGCGGCTGTCGGGGGACTCCGACATCGGCAAGGATCTGGTGCAGGGGCGCTGATGAGCGCGGGTTCCCCCGCCTCCCCGCCATCCGCTCGGTGGGTGGTCTGAACGAGCTTCTTCATCGCCGCGCGGCCCGCCGAAAGCCGCCGCGGACGCTTGCGTCCCCGACAAGGACGGACCATAGGAGCGGGCCCCGCCCGCCTCCAAGCCTTCCACCCGCGCCCCGTGACCGACCTGAGCCTCGACGTCCTCCTCCTGCTCGTGGTCGCGGGCTTCGGTGCCGGATTCATCGACTCGATCGCGGGCGGCGGCGGCCTGATCACCGTGCCCGCCCTGCTGCTCGCGGGCCTCGCGCCGGTGGACGCGCTCGGCACCAACAAGCTGCAGTCGCTGTTCGGCTCGGCCTCGGCCACCCTCGCCTATACGGCGAAGGGACAGGTGAGCCCGCGCGAGCAGGTCTGGCCGGCGCTCTTGTCGTTCCTGGGCTCGCTCGGCGGCGCTCTTGTCGCCATCGTGCTGCCGGGCGAGGTGCTGCGGGCGGCCCTGCCCTTCCTCTTGATCGCCATCGCGCTCTACTTCGCCCTGAAGCCGGGCCTCGACCAGGTGGATCGCGCGCGAAAAATGCCGCCGGCGCTGTTCGCGCTGACGCTGGTGCCGCTGGTCGGCTTCTATGACGGGCTGTTCGGGCCGGGGACCGGCTCCTTCTTCATGCTCGGCTTCGTGGCGCTGGCCGGCTTCAACCTTCTCAAGGCGACCGCGCATACGAAGCTGCTCAACTTCGCCTCCAATTTCGGTGGATTCGCAGTGTTCGCGTGGGCGGGCGCGGTTCTCTGGCTGGCCGGCCTCTTGATGGGCCTGGCGCAGTTCGCCGGCGCGCAGGTTGGCGCGCGGCTCGCCGTGCGGCGCGGGGCGGGCCTGATCCGCCCGCTGCTCGTGCTCACCTGCGCCGCGCTCGCGCTTCGCCTCCTCATCGACCCCGCCCACCCCGTGGGCGCCTGGATCAGGAGCTGACGCCATTCAGGATCGAGCGCTGCGCCAATGGCCCGCCGCGCCAAAGGTAAAGCGCGAGGAGTGGCGCCTCGCCCGTCCGCATGGCATGCGGGACGTTGGGTGCGTGGTGGATGACCTCGTCCGCCCGGCGTTGCCGAAACGGTTCCTCGCCCTTGCGCCATTCCGCGCCTGACGTGAGCGGGATGTAGATCTCCTCCGCCTCGTGGTGGTGATCGGGATAGAGCGTGTGCGGCCCCAGCAGCAGGAAGCCCGCGGCGAGGCTTTCGCTGGCGAAGTGGCCGCGCGTGCCGACGAGTTCCACCCAGCCATAGCGGTCGAGGAAATCCGCGCCGAGGTCGGCGGCGGAATAGGTCTGCCCCCAATGGAGCGAGGGCGCGAGGTGGACGAAGCGCGTCACCAGGGATTCGCTCTCTCCAGGCGCGGCGTCCACGACGGTGGGCAGGAAGCGAAGGCAGGGGAGCCGGCGGGCCGCGAGAGGGCGCGATGAAGGAGGGTCCAACAGCGGGGTGACGAATCGCGCCGGAAGGGCGGCACCGAACGATCCGAGGAAGCGCTGAACCGCATCCAGCAGCCCTTTCAGCTCACCTGGCCTCGTCATCGCGTTCCCTTGCGTCGCCCCGCGTTCACACTCCCTTAAGCGCCCGCTAACCGGGTGGTAAGGATGGCCCGTTATAAGAAGAACCACGGCGGTCGTTCGCAGCCGCCAACACTTCGGATCAGGTCGCGCGTACCGGAGCTGAAAGATTTCGCGAGCGTAGCGTAGCGCGAAGTCGCCATGCGTTCATGTGGCAAAAGCCGCGTCCGAGCCTCCGCGGAGGCGCGGATGCGGCTGTTGCTTTTGGTGCTCAGACCTTCGGGCGCGACAGACGCCGGAAATTCGCGCCCACGGCCTTGTGCGCGGGCCCGAGCGCCGCGTCGAGCGCCGCCTGCCCCGCCTTGAGGCCGAGCGAAGCCGGCGAGCGCCCGGCGAACACCGAGGGCCAGAACTCCCAGGCCGAGCGCGCGAGCGACATCTGTGCGGCCACCACCCCTTCGGCGAAGGCTTCCGCCTTTTCGCTGACCGCCATGAGCGTTTCAGGCCGCGCGACCCCGTGGGACGCAGCCTCGGCGGCCAGCAAAGGCATCCGCATGGCGACCACGGCGGGCGCGAGCATCAACCCGACCGCCTTGGGAACGGCCGCCGCCTTGCGCCTGGTTCTTCTCCGCGTCGCCATGCCTTCAAGCTCCATTCGAGTGTGGAACAAAGCCGCAGCGGGTGGGAGGTTCCCTCCCGCTCACCCCTTCGGCTCGAACGCAGCGTCCACCGGGGGGCGCAGCGCGTTGGCGAGCCGATTCGTCTCGTTGGCCTTGCCGACCACCGCGAGCAGTTCCATCAACTGCGCGTCCGTCAGCCCCTTCGCGCGGGCGGACGCCGTGTGCGAATAGGTGCAGTATTCGCAGCCATTGGTGGCCGACACGGCGATGTAGATCATCTCCTTGACGAGCGGGTCGAGCGCGCCGGGAGCCATCACCTCCTTGAGGCTTTCCCAGGTCCGCTTCATCAGGGCGGGGTCGTGCGCCAAGACCTTCCAGAAGTTGTTCACCTCCGTGGTTTTCCGCACCGCCATGATGTCGTCGAACACGGTCCTTGCCTCGGGCGAGGCATCTGCCGGCTCGATGGGAGGGACGATCGGTTTGCCGCTCATGCCAGCTTGCCTTCTCGCTGAAGCTGCGCCTGCGCCGCGTCAAGCGCCACCTTGATGATCCCGACCGCCATGTCGATCTCGACCCGCGTCCAGGTGAGCGGCGGCGACAGGATGTTCGTGTCGCCCGTGGCGCGCATGATGAGCCCGTTGGCCGTGGCATGGTCGCGCACGGCCGCCGCCGCATGGCCCGAGGGCTCAAAGCGCGCGCGGCTCTCCTTGCTCTGCACGATCTCGATGGCGGCGAGGAGCCCGAAGCCGCGGACCTCGCCCACCAGCGAGTGATCGGCCACATGCTCCCGCAACGCCTGGAGCAGATAGGGTCCCGTGTCCTCGCGCACCCGCTCGATCAGGCCCTCGCGCTCGATGATGTCGAGATTGGCGAGCGCCACCGCGCAGGCCACGGGATGACCGGCATAGGTGTAGCCGTGATAGAACTCGCCGCCTTCCCGCATCAGCGTGTCCGTGATGCGCTCGCCCACGAACAGCGCCGAAAGCGGCTGGTAGCCGGAGGTCAGCGCCTTGGCGGTGGTCATGGTGTCGGGTGTGATCCCAAAAGCCTGGGAGGCGAACCACTCGCCGGTGCGCCCGTAGCCGGTGATGACCTCATCGATCATCAAGAGCACGTCGTGCTTGCGGCAGATGCGTTCGACCTCCGGCCAGTAGCTGCGCGGCGGGATTTTCACGCCGCCCGCGCCCTGGATGGGCTCGCCGATGAAGGCCGCGACGTTCTCCGGCCCAGCATCCAGGATCGCGTCTTCAACCGCTTGTGCGGCGCGCAGGCCGAACGCGTCCTCCGACTCGCCGGCCTGCTGGAGCTCGAACGCATAGGGCGGCATCACATGGGCGATGTTGGGCACCGCGCCATAGAGCTGCTTGTGCATGGGCTCCATGCCGCCCAACGACGTGCCGGCGATGGTCGAGCCGTGATAGGCGTGTTTGCGCGAGATCACACGGTTCTTTTCCGGCTTGCCTTCGAGCGCCCAAAAGTGGCGCACGAGCCGCAGCGCCGTGTCGTTGGCCTCCGAGCCGGACGAGCCATAGAACACCTGGCCCAGGCCCTTCGGCGCGATCTCCGCGAGCCTTGCCGCGAGCAGCACGGGCGTGGGCGTCGAGCAGCGGAAGAAGGAGTTGTAATAAGGCAGCTCCAGCATCTGCTTGTAGGCGGCCTCGGCCAGCTCCTTGCGGTCATAGCCGACATTCACGCACCACAGCCCGGCCATGCCGTCGAGGATGCGGTTGCCCTCCGAATCGTAGATGAAGGCCCCGTCCGCGCGCGTGATGATGCGCGAGCCGACGCTGCGCAGATCCTTGTGGTCGGTGAAGGGGTGGAGATGGTGCGCCGCGTCGAGCCGCTGAAGCTGCGCGAGCGAATAGTTCTGATAGGTCATGAGCTTCCTGCCATTGCGTGAACCGAGAGATCCGGCCTGGAGGCCGGCGCGGGATCAGGCGGCGGGCGGGGAATAGCCGATGCGCGCGCAGAGCCGCAGCATCTCGGCATGGCGCGTGCGCGCCGAGGGCTTTTCGGCGCAAGCGATCAGGACAAGGACGGCGCGGAGGCGCATGAGCGGAGACTATCGGGCCTCTCTTAGCCGTTCAAGCCGGTTGCCGATGACGCGTCTCGGACCGTCGCCGCATGTCGCTTCCCTGGCCCTCCCGGTCGCGAGGCCGGCATTGGAGATTTCCTCGGAGGTCCAGTATGCGCCCGCCGGTGGGGACGGCGAAGTGATTTGCACGAGGGGGCATGACGGACATTTCGATCGAGGCTGAAAGCACATCCGGGGGTTCCGGCGAGCGCTCGCGCCGCGGCGGGCGGGCGGGCAAGCGCGCGGGCGGCGGCGCGAGCTTCGAGCAGCCGTCCTTTCGGCAGCTCCGCGTTCCCTTCCCGCCGACGGAGATCGTTTCGGCCGACGAGCTCGAATCAATCCACCTGGCGTCGCTGCGCGTGTTGAAAGAGATCGGCGTCGATGTGCTGCACGACGGCGCACGGCGCACCATGAAAGAACACGGGGCCGACGTGACGGACGGCTCTGAGCGCGTGCGCTTCGACGCCGACATGATCCTTGAGCTGATGGCGCATTGTCCGTCCGAGTTCACGCTGCACGCGCGCAACCCCGCGCACAATTTGCGCTTCGGCGGGAACAATCTCGTCTTCTCGCAGATGGCCTCGGCGCCGAACTGCTCTGACCTTGACAGCGGCAGGCGGGCGGGAAACCAGGCGGATTTCCGCAAGCTCGTGAAGCTCGGTCAGATGCACAACGTGGTGCATCTGACCGGCGGCTATCCCGTGGAGCCCACGGACATCCACCCCTCGATCCGCCACCTCGAATGCCTGCGCGACTTCGCGCTGCTCACCGACAAGGTGTTCCACTGCTACAGCCTCGGGCGGGAGCGCAACGTGGACGGCATCGAGATCGCGCGGATCGCCCGGGGTGTCGGCCACGAGCAGTTCCTCACCGAACCCTCGGTGCTGACCATCATCAACACCAACTCACCGCTGAAGCTCGACATCCCCATGATGGAGGGCATCATCCAGATGTCGGGCGCCGGCCAGTGCGTGGTGGTCACGCCCTTCACGCTGGCCGGGGCGATGGCGCCTGTCACAGTCGCCGGCGCGCTAGTCCAGCAGAACGCCGAAGCGCTGGCCGCGATCGCGTTTTCGCAGATGGTGCGCAAAGGCGCGCCGGTGGGCTATGGCGGCTTCACCTCCAATGTGGACATGAAATCGGGCGCGCCGGCCTTTGGCACGCCGGAATACATGAAGGCGCAGATCGTGGGCGGGCAGCTCGCGCGGCGCTACCGCCTGCCCTACCGCACTTCGAATGTCTGCGCGGCCAACGCCGTGGACGCGCAAGCCGCCTACGAAAGCGTGTTCTCGCTGTGGGGCGCCGTCCAGAGCGGCGGCAACTTCATCAAGCACGCCGCGGGCTGGCTGGAAGGCGGACTGACCTGCTCCTACGAGAAGACGATCCTCGACATCGACCTCCTGCAGATGGTGGCGGAGTTCCTGACCCCGCTCGACCTGTCCGAAGAGGCGCTCGCGGTGGACGCCATCCGCGACGTGGGGCCCGGCGGGCATTTCTTCGGCACGAAACACACGCAAGATCGATACAAGACAGCCTTCTACGCGCCCGTTCTGTCGGATTGGCGCAATTTCGAGACATGGTCGGAAGCCGGCGCGCCCACGGCGGTGGAGAAGGCCAACCGCGTGTGGAAGGAGCGCCTCGCGACCTACGAACGCCCGCCGATCGACCCGGCCGTTGAGGAGGAGCTCAACGCCTTCGTGGACCGCCGCATCGCCGAAGGCGGCGCGCCGACGGATTTTTAATCGTGCCGACGTCGGATCGACACCTTCTCCTTCCGACTGCGTTGGACGACTTGCCCGGCGCCGAAATGAGGGCTGAAGGAAAGGCGCTCACCCCCCCTCCGTCACGGGCTGACGCCCGCGCCACCTCCCCCCCGCTGCGCAGGGTGGAGGATGAGCCGGCGTCGGCGCTCGCGCCCATCCTCCACCCTGCGCAGCGGGGGGGAGGTGCTGACCCGACGCGGAGCGGAGGGGAGGCGGAGGGGGGGACTGCATCAACCTCACGCAGTCGCCGCAAGCCGGGCACCACTGAACGCGCACGCGCCCTGCGATGGCAGGAGAACGCCGCCGAAGGTCTGCTCTGGCTGGAATTGAAGGGACGGAAGCTCGGGGGCTATCAGTTTGTCCGTCAACTGCCCGTCGGCCCTTACTTCGCTGACTTCGCCTGTCGCAAGCGCATGCTCATCGTCGAGGTCGATGGCGCCCAACACGCCAACAGCACCCATGACCGCCGTCGCGACGCATTCCTGGCCTCGCAAGGCTATTCCGTCGTGCGCTTCTGGAACGAAGACGTCCTGAAGCAGCGAGAAGCCGTGTGCGACACCATCCTCGCCGCCCTCGACGGTCGCTTGAGCGAAAATGTCGCCGCGCCTGATCTGCGCTTCCTGTTTGCCGGGCGGCCAGAGCGGCGTGACGACTTTGCCGCCCCGCCAGCGAATCCCGCTACGCCTCACCAACATCCGGAACCATCCCCATGAACTCCCACTACAAAGCCGTTGTCATCGGTGGCGGCGTCGTCGGCTGCTCCGTGCTTTTTCATCTCGCCAAGGCTGGTTGGAAGGACGTGCTCCTGATCGAGCGCTCGGAGCTCACCTCGGGCTCGTCCTGGCACGCGGCGGGCGGCTTCCACACGCTCAACGGCGACCCGAACGTGGCAAAACTCCAGGCCTATACGGTGGGTCTCTACAAGGAGCTGGAGGAGATTTCCGGCCAGTCCTGCTCGCTGCACCTGACGGGCGGGATCATGATGGCCGACACGCCCGAGCGCATGGACTTTTTGCGGCTCGTCCACGCCAAGGGCCGCTATCTCGGCATGAGCACGGAGCTCATCACGCCCTCCGAGGCGAAGGCCATGTTCCCGCTGATGGACGAGACCAATTTCGTCGGCGCGATGTGGGACCCTGTCGAAGGCCATCTCGACCCCTCGGGCACCACCCACGCCTACGCCAAGGCGGCGCAGAAGCTCGGCGCATCCATCGTGCTGCGCAACCGCGTGGTGGAACTGACGCAAGACGCTGACGGCACCTGGAACGTCGTCACCGAGCAGGGCACGGTCAAAACCGAGCATGTCGTGAACTGCGGCGGGCTCTGGGCGCGCGAGGTGGGCCGCATGGTCGGGCTCGAACTGCCGCTGCTCGCCATGGAGCACATGTATCTCCTGACCGAGCCCATGCCGGAGGTGGAGGCCTTCAACCGCGAGACTGGCTGGGAGCTTGTCGGCGTGCTCGACTTCAAGGGCGAGATCTACACCCGCCAGGAGCGCAACGGCATCCTGCTCGGGACGTATGAGAAGAACTGCAAGCCCTGGTCGCCGGTCAACACACCGTGGAACTTCGGCCACGAACTGCTCCAGCCCGATATCGACCGCATCGCGCCTTCGCTCGAGATCGGCTTCAAGCATTTTCCGGGTTTGGCCAATGCCGGCATCAAGCAGGTCATCAACGGCCCCTTCACCTTCGCCCCCGACGGCAACCCGCTTGTCGGCCCCGTCCAGGGGCTGACGAATTTCTGGTGCGCCTGCGCGGTCATGGCCGGCTTCAGCCAGGGCGGCGGCGTGGGGCTCGCGCTGTCGCAGTGGATGGTGAACGGCGACCCCGGCGCGGACATCTGGGGCATGGACGTGGCCCGCTTCGGCGAATGGGCGACCTTGCGCTACACCAACGCCAAGGTGCGCGAGAACTATTCGCGCCGCTTCTCGATCCGCTTCCCCAACGAGGAGCTGCCGGCGGCGCGCCCCGCCCAGACCACGCCGCTCTACGATCTCATGCTGAGCCAGGGTGCCGTGATGGGTGACACCTGGGGGCTCGAAGTGCCGCTCTGGTTCGCGCCGGAGGGCGTCGAGCCCAAGGACGTGGTGTCCTTCCGCCGCTCCAACGATTTCGAGCATGTCGGCGCGGAAGTCCGCGCGACGCGCGAGCGCGTGGGCGTCACCGAGATCGCCAACTTCGCGAAATACGAGGTGTCCGGCCCCGGCGCGGAGGATTTCCTCAACCGGCTGATGGCCAACCGGATGCCGAAAGTGGGCCGCATCGTGCTCTCGCCCATGCTCAACGAGTTCGGCAAGCTGATCGGCGACTTCACCATCGCCAAGGCCGGCGACGAGCGCTTCATGATCTGGGGCTCGTCGGCCGCCCAGAAATATCACATGCGCTGGTTCGAGCGGCATTTGCCGAAGGATGGCGGCGTTCGCATCCATCGCTTCGACCAGACGCTGGTGGGCCTCTCCATCGCCGGACCCCGCTCGCGCGACCTGCTCCAGAAGCTCGTGGAAGTGGATATGTCGAACGACGCCTTCCGCTTCATGGACTTCCGCGAGATGGCGGTGGGCGGCGCGCCCTGCATGGTCAACCGCGTCACCTATACCGGCGACCTCGGCTACGAGCTCTGGATGCAGCCCGCGCATCAGCGGCAGGTTTATCTCGCGATCAAGGCGGCAGGCGAGGAGTTCGGGTTGGTCGATTTCGGGATGCGAGCGCTGCTCTCGATGCGGCTCGAGAAGAACTTCCCGACCTGGTATCGCGAACTCCGGCCGATCTACGGCCCCTTCGAGGGCGCGATGGACCGCTTCATCAAGCTCGAAAAGAACGATTTCGTGGGTCGCGAGGCCGCCACGCGGGAAAAGGCGGAAGGGCCGAAGCTGCGCCGCGTCTCCATTGTGGTGGATGCGCTCGACGCCGATGTGATGGGCGACGAGCCCATCTGGGCGCGTTTGAACGGCGAGGATTTTGGCGCGGTGGGCGAGCCGCACGGCTTCGGCGCGCCGCGCTTCGACGCGAGCGGCCAGGAAGTGCGAAGCGCGTCACGAGAGGCGGACGGCGACGCTTCCGCCGTTCTCGGCGTCCGCGACGGCGACTGGCGCGTGGTGGGCTGGGTGACCTCCGGCGGTTACGCCCACTATGTCGGCAAGTCGATGGCCCAGGGCTACGTGCCCGCGCAACTCGCCGAAAACGAGGGCGACGGCGTGTTCGAGATCGAAATCTTGGGTCAGCGCCGCCCCGCGCGGATCAATGTCGAGCCGCTGTTCGATCCCGCCGGCGAAAAGATGCGGGGGTGAGCCGAACCGGCGAGGCAGAGATCGCAACGATGCCCACTGAAACCCGCTCTCCTCGCCTCGCTGTCCTGATCGACGCCGACAATGCGTCCGCGAAGATCGTGGATGGGCTGTTCGAGGAGATCGCCAAGATCGGTGAAGCCAGCGTCCGGCGGATCTACGGCGATTTCGCCTCGGCGCGATCCAAGGCCTGGGCTGACGTCTTGTCCAAGCACGCGATCATCCCCCAGCAGCAATTCGCCTATACCACGGGCAAGAACGCCTCCGACATCACGCTTGTGATCGACGCCATGGACCTGCTGCATAGCGGCCGGTTCGACGGCTTCTGTCTCGTGTCCTCCGACAGCGATTTCACCCGCCTTGCAGCGCGCATCCGCGAGCAGGGTGTGGATGTCTATGGCTTCGGTGAGCAGAAGACGCCGGAGAGCTTCCGGCAGGCCTGCCGCCGCTTCATCTACACCGAAAACCTACTGGTCTCTTCAGCGGATGCTCAAGCCGCCGCGGAGGCGCCGAAGCCACTCGCGCCGGCCACGGCGGCGGTGTCTATTCTCCGCAAAGCCCTTGCGCAAATGGAAAGCGAGGACGGGTGGGTGCGGCTCGGGACGGTGGGCAGCCAGCTTGCGAACCTTGCGCCCGACTTCGACTCTCGCACCTACGGTTTCCGCAAGCTGAGCGATCTGGTGCGCAAGACCGGAGCGTTCGATGTCGAACAGCCTGAAGGCGGCATGATGCGGATACGCCTCAAGTCGCCAAAGGGGCGTGACGCAACTTCGAAGACGCCGTGAACCCGACTTCCGTCCGCCACCGCAAGATCATGCCTTTCGCGCCCGGCAAGGAGGCGGCGCTGAAAGCACAGGCGCGGGCGAAGGCGGCAGGGCTTAACCAGCACGTGCTCGGCCACGGCGCGCTGGCTGAGACCGAGTGGCAGGAGGCGGACCTTCCGGCCCCCGACCTGCCGGCCATGCGGCGCTATCGGCTCGCCCGCATTCGGGAGGAGCTAGCCCAGCGCGGCTACGCCGGCGCCCTGCTCTATGATCCCATCAACATCCGCTACGCGACCGATTCCACCAACATGCAGCTTTGGGTGGCGCACAACCCCACGCGCCACTGCTTCGTCGCGACCGACGGGCCGGTGGTGCTGTTCGACTACTTCTCCTGCGAGCACCTGTCGGACCACGCCGAGGTGGTGGACGAGGTGCGGCCCGCCGTGTCCTGGATCTATCTCTATGGCGGCGAGCTGGCCCACGCCCGAGTTGAGCGTTGGGCGGACGGCATCGCCGACCTCGTCAAGGAGCATGGCGGCAGCGAACGGCGCATCGCGGTCGATCATCTAAATGCCGAGGGCGCGGCGGCGCTAGCTTCGCGCGGCGTTTCGATAGGCAATGGCGAGGCGGTCATGGAGAACGCCCGCCTCGTCAAATCGCCTGACGAGATCCGTGCGATGCGCCGCGCCGTGTTCGCCTGCGAGAGGGCCATGGGCGAGATGGAAGCAGCGCTCCGGCCCGGCATCAATGAGAACGAGCTGTGGGCCGAGCTTCACCGCGGCAACATTTCTCGCAGCGGCGAGTGGATCGAGACGCGGCTGCTCGCCTCCGGCCCGCGCACCAACCCCTGGTTCCAGGAGTGTTCAGCGCGAAAGATCGAGGCGGGCGATCTCGTGGCCTTCGACACCGACCTGATCGGCCCCTACGGTTTCTGCGCCGACATCTCGCGCACTTGGTTGTGCGGCGACGGCGCGGCATCGGCAGAGCAGCGCGACCTGTTTCGCATTGCCGCCGAGCAGATCGCGGCGAATGTCGCACTGATAGGGCCGGGCGCGAGCTTCCGCGAGCTCGCCGAGCGCGCTTGCGTGCCACCGCCCGACTGCTTTCCCACGCGTTACGGCGTGCTATTCCACGGCGTAGGGCTTGCGGACGAGTATCCCACCATCCCGCACATTGCGGATTGGACGGCGGACACGCCGGACGGCGAGTTGTTGCCCGGCATGGCGTTGTGCGTCGAAAGCTATATCGGCCGGCTCGGCGGGCACGAGGGCGTGAAGCTCGAAGAACAGGTTCTCGTCACCGACACCGGCCACGAGGTGCTGTCGCGCTACCCGCTGGACGCGCGCCTGCTCGGCTGAAGAGCTTCGCGCAGCGCCTCGACCATGCCTGACGGCAGATGGCGCGAGGCGATGAAGGGCAGGCCGAGGCGCTTTCGGGTCCAGCCGACCACGTCCAACTCGCTCGCCGCTGGCTCGAACGCCAGCGCCAGCGCCCAGCTTCGGCAATCCACGGCGCAGGCATCCGCCCTGCCCTCGGCAACCGCGCGGATGGAGGCGCGATGCGCGCCCGTTTCGACCAGATCGGAGAACAGCGCGAGGCTCTCGCCCGTTGCTTCCAAATCGCGGGACAGAGCGATGTATCCGGACATGGAATCGGGAGCGTTGAAGGCGAAGCGCTTGCCGCACAGTTTTCGTAACGGGAACTGTGCGGCAGCCTTGTTGCCCGTCTCGCCTGATGGGAGTCGGCCCGTGACGACCGGCTCACTTTGTCCGCGCCGCATCAGGATCGCGCTCGAATAGAAGTCCCCTGCCCCACCCCTGTATGCGGAATAATCCGGCTGGCCGACCACCACGACGTGATCCGAAAGCCCCTCCTCCATCGGTCCCCAGCAGGTCTGCGCGAGGAGCAGTCGCGGGTGCCGCCAAAGTGCGGCGAGATGGAGATCGTCCGGCGGCAGCGTGGCGGGGTCAGGCGCGATCACCTGGCCCTCGGCGTTGCGGATGCCGCCCGGCGCGGGCGGCAGGTCGGCGTTGCGGCGGGCGAGCTTTTCGGGCGCATCGATCCCGGCATTTCGAAGCCGGCCGCGCAATGCGGCCCACTCCCCATCGACCTCCGCCCGCGCTTCGGGCCAATCATACATGGGAAGCGCGGCGACCCAGAAGCTCACCGGCGCGTCGCCCCACAAGGAGCCGTGCCGGGCAGCTTAGAAAGCAGCATGGGCCGCGCCTACCCCCGCCGAACCCGTCTCGGCCGTGGGTAGATGGTCGGCCAAGGGCACGGACAAACGCGACGCCGCCTCGCTCGCGGCCGGCAGCACCGAGTCGGCCTCCCGTCGCAGCACGGGATGCACGACCGGCTCCTTGGGCCGGAAGGCGAAGGCGCGAAACAGGGCTGAATAGTTGGGGAACACGTAGCCGTCGTTGAGCTTGAGCCATTCCTCGCGCCGCGCGCGGAACAGCATGGGCAGCCTGTACCAGGCAACTGTCGGGTTCTTGTGGTGGACCAGGTGCAGATTGTTGTTGAGGAACAGCAGCGCAAAGGGCGAGCGCTCCACGATCAGCGTGCGCCCGTCCGGCCGCTCCGCCCATTGGTGCTCGGCGAAGGTGCGGATCGAGATCAGCGCCTGGCCGAGCCAGACCGGCCCGAGCACATAGGCCCAGAGCGGAATGCCGGCGACCAGGGTCACGAAAGGCAGCACGAGCGCGAGCCCGATCGCGTGATGCGCCCAAGCGCGGCGCACGGCGCGGTCGCCTGCGCCGAGCAGCTTGGCGTCGGAAAGGAGGAAGCCAGCCGAGGCCAGCCACGGCCCGAGCACGAAACGCCCGACCATGGTGTTGTTGACTTTGAGCAGCCCCTTCAGCCAGCGCGGCAGCGCGCGGTGGCGCCACAGCGCCTGGTAATAGCTTTCCGGATCGTCGAAAGGATCGGTCAGGCGCTCGTCTGCATGGTGGCGCAAGTGCAGCACGCGGAATCGCCGGAACGGATAAACGAGCCCGACCGGCAGGCCGACCAGAAGCTCGTTGACCCAGAGTTTTCGCGTAGGGTGCCCGTGCGAGGCTTCGTGCATCAGCGAGGACTGCATGGCGAGAACGACGCCCAGCACGAGGACGGCGAGCATGGGCGAGATCGGCCACAGCCAAAGGCAGGCCGCCGCCCACGCGGCATAGCAGGCGGCGATCAGCAGCACGGTCGGCCATTCGATGGCGGGCTTACGGGAGTTTCTGCGGAAGAACATGGTCCGGCGGGGCAGTTTGTCAGGTAATGGCAGGATGATGGATCAGGAACCGGCTCTCAAGGTGAGAACGCGCACCGAATGTTGACAGGCGGAACCACTCGGCTCAGTTGTTGTGAAAACGAGGCAATCGCTTCGTTTCCACAACATGGACGACAGCATTGGACAAGCGCGACCTTTCGGGAACCTTTCGTGACCGCCTCCGCCTGCTGCTCGCCCGCACCGGCGCGAGCCAAGCGGCGTTCGCCGCCTCGGTCGGCATCGACCGCTCGGCCCTGTCGCAGCTCCTGTCAGGCGAAGCGACGCGCCTGCCGCGCGCCGAAACGTTGGCCGCGCTCGCCGCCGAGCACAAGGTCTCGCTCGACTGGCTTATGGGCCTTAGCCAGGACGAGGGGCTCACGGGAGAGATCCGTCGCGTGATGGAGCTGGAGGAGGCGCCGGGCGAATCCGGCCACTCGCTCCTGTCGCAATGGCATGCGGAGGCCGCCGGCACGAAAATTCGCTATGTGCCGGCCGGCATTCCCGACCTGCTCAGGGGCGAGACCCTGATCCGCTATGAGGCGGAGATTTCCGGCGAGGTGCGCGACGCGGAGGCCGAGACCCAGCGCGTGCGGCAGGCGCATGAACGGTTGAATGGAACCGACATGGAGATCTGCATGCCCAAGCACACGCTCGAAATCTTCTCGCGCGGGCTCGGCGTGTGGACGGGCCTGACCCGCGCCGAGCGCCGGGCGCAGCTCGGCCACATGGCGAGCCTCCTGGACGAGCTCTATCCGCGGCTGCGCCTTCATCTCTATGACGGCCGCGCGCGCTATTCCGCCCCGCTCACCATTTTCGGCGCGGTGCGGGCGGCCATTTATGTCGGCGATATGTATTTGGTGCTCAACGCGCCCGTGCCCATCCGCGCGTTGACCCGGCACTTCGACCACCTGATCCGGGCCGCCGAGATCAATCCGCACGAGGCGGCGGGCTTTTCCCGCGCGCTGTTCCAGTCGGCCAACTGACCGCGCCGTCGAACGCTCGTTGACCAGACATAAAGACTTCTTTATGTCTTTATCGACCCAAGGATGGAGTGTTTCCCATGCATAACCCGATCGACGCCCTGCTGAGCGAAAAGGGCGTGCTGCTCGCCGATGGCGCGACGGGCACCAACCTGTTTGCGATGGGCCTGGAGGCGGGCGAAGCGCCTGAGCTCTGGAACGAAACGCATCCTGAGCGGATCGAGGCGCTGCACCAGGGCTTTGTCGATGCGGGCGCGGACATCATCCTCACCAACTCCTTCGGCGGCACGCGCCATCGGCTGAAGCTGCATCACGCGCAAGATCGCGTGTTCGAGCTCAACCGGCTGGCTGCTGGCATCGCGCGGAAAGTGGCGGATGGCGCGGGGCGGCGCGTGATCGTGGCTGGTTCCGTCGGCCCCACTGGCGAGCTTTTGCAGCCGCTGGGTGCACTCACCTATGAAGAGGCGGTGGAGGCCTTCGCCGAGCAGATCGAAGGGCTCAAGGCCGGCGGCGCGGAGGTTGCCTGGATCGAGACCATGTCCGCGCCCGACGAGATCCGGGCGGCGGCGGAGGCCGCCATTCGAGCCGGCCTGCCCTATACCTATACCGGCAGTTTCGACACGGCCGGCCGCACCATGATGGGCATGCTTCCGGCCGACATCCACGCGGTCGCACGAGACCTGCCCGAAGCACCCGTTGCCGTGGGCGCGAATTGCGGCGTCGGCGCGCCCGACATCCTGGCCTCCCTTCTCGACATGACGGCGGCCGACCCGCAAGCCAAGGTGATCGTCAAGGGCAATTGCGGCATCCCGGAATTCCGCGGCACGGAAATCCACTATTCCGGCACGCCCGAGCTGATGGCGGAGTATACACGCCTTGCCGTGGACGCGGGCGCGCGGATCGTGGGCGGCTGCTGCGGCACATCGTTCACGCACCTCGCCGCCATGCGGCAGGCGCTCGACGCCCATGAGAAGCGCGCCCGCCCAACGGTGGAGGCTATCGTCGAGCATGTCGGCCCGTTGCGGAACAAGACGGCCGCCGCCAATGAGAATGATGGCGGCGGGCGCCGGGAGCGGCGGCGCGGGCGGGGCTGACTCTACGGCCCCGCGGCCCTCGCCTGCACATTCGGGGGGCAGCGCTGCGCCATGGGGCGGCGCGAACCTCCTCAAGGCCGAGCAGTTCGCGCGCCCACGCCAATGCCCCATCGAAATCCAGGCTCTCGACCGTCGCGTGTTGCCGAAGGGCCTGGCAGGCCTCCTCCACGCGCCTGTGCTCCTCGGCTGTGTTCCTTTCGAAGGCCTGGAGGCGGTTTTTGCCTGCCCGCCGGCGGGAAACCAGGTTCCAGGCGCAGCGCTCCACCGGTGTGCTCAAATGGAGGATGTGGAGGCCGTGCGCCGCGGCGAGCCTTGCGGACAGCGCGACTTCGCTGCTGAGGCGCAGGCCCTCCATCACCACGTCATGGCCGCGCGACGCGAACTCCCCGGCGAGGCGCACGGCTTCCAGCAATCCTCCGTCTTGCGTCCGGATCGTATCGCACCCGCCGCTTGTCACCTGATAATGGCCGAGAACGACAAGCGGCCGCCGGCCCGACGGATGTTGCAGCCGACAGGCGAACGGGTAGGCCTTCCCCGGCCGGTAGATCGGCTCGATTCCATCTGTGGCGACATCGTGATCGCGCCTCCATCCATAGTCCGCCAGGATGCGCCGCACGAGCTCCGTCTTCCCTGATCCGCTAGTGCCTCTTGGATTGATGATGGCTCCCATCCGTTCTCCCTTCCTCCAGTGGGCCGAAAACGCCCTTGCGAAGCAACCTTGCCGGCCGCCTCCGCTTAGCTTGAATGAGACCCTTGAAGCGTGCATCCAGAGCGCACTCCAGGAAAACCGAAAGCTCCCGCATCAACAAAACCGGGAAGTCCCCAGCGAGAAAAAGGGGGCCGGCGGAGCATCCCCTCTCCACCGGCCCCCCACATGCCCGCCAGCGCCCCCGCGGCCGGCAGGCCCCCCTGGCTCCGAGTCTATCGCCGGGTCTCGTCCAGCGAGGCGGCAAGCCTCACCAGCGAGAGGAACTCGGAGCGGTAACCGAACGGGTCCGTGCCTCGGGCGACCTGGGCGATCTCACCGATGCGCGCCCAGTCGAACCCCTTGAGCGCGTTCACCCCGCGCAACTTCTGGCCGAAGGCGGCGACCGCCACGGAGAAGCGCTGGTCGTCGCTCGCCGCCTCCAAGGAAGGCAGCGCCTGGGCCTCCGTCACGGGCTGCTCGATCAGCTTGGACAGATCCTCGTTCGGCAGCTTGTAGCGCAGCTTCACGAAGGCGTATTCCTCACCACCGACGATGCCCGTGGGGTTCGCGACAGACGCCTCGCCATAGCGCAGCGGGTCGTTGAGCTCGGCCGGGCTGCCCTTGGGCGTGATCTCGTAGATCGCCGTCACGCTGTGGCCGGAGCCGATCTCGCCCGCGTCTACCCGATCATCGTTGAAGTCCTCGCGGTTCAGCGCGCGGGTCTCATAGCCGATCAGCCGGTATTCCGAGACGCGGGCCGGGTTGAACTCAACCTGGATTTTCACATCCTTGGCGATGGGGAATAGCGTCGCGCTCGCCTCCTCCACGAGAACCTTCTCGGCCTCGGCTAGCGTGTCGATATAGGCGGCCGCCCCGTTCCCGTTCTGGGCAAGCTCCTGCATCAGGCGGTCGTTGAGGTTGCCGCGTCCGAAGCCGAACACGGAAAGGAACACGCCCGATTCGCGCTTCTCCTCGATCAGCCGCTCGAGCTCGCGGTCGTCGGTCTGACCGACATTGAAGTCGCCGTCGGTGGCAAGCATCACGCGGTTCACGCCGTCCTGGACGAAGCCCTGCTCGGCCAGCCGGTAGGCTTCTTTGATGCCCGCCTCGCCGGCCGTTCGGCCGCCGGGCTGGAGCGTGTCGATGGCCCGCAGGATAGCCGCCCGATCCGAGGCCACCGTCGGCTCCAGCACCACGCCGGCCTCTCCCGCATAGGCCACGATCGACACCATGTCCTCCGGCCCGAGCCGGTCCACGAGCAGCCGGAAGGCCGATTGGAGCAGCGGCAGCTTGTCGGGCGAGTCCATGGAGCCGGATGTGTCGATCAGGAACACCAGGTTGGCGCGCGGCGCCACGGCCGGCGCGACGTCATAGCCCTGGACCGCCACATGCATGAGCCGCGTGTCCGGGTTCCAGGGCGTCGGCATCACGGCCACGCTGGTCTGGAAGGGCGCAGACGCGTCCGCCGGCGCGGGCCAGTCATAGGGGAAGTAGTTGATCATCTCCTCGACCCGCACCGCGTCGGGATTGGGTAAGAATCCCTCTTTCAGCGAGCGCCGCACGAAGGAATAGGAGGCGGTGTCCACGTCAATGGAGAAGGTGGAGACTGGGTCTTCCGCCGCGAGCTTCACCGGGTTCGTGTCGAACTGGGCGAAGCGGTCGCGGTTCTCCTCGGGCTGGGCCAGGATGTCCGCGCCAGGCTCGTAGCTTTCCGCCGTCATCGGCGCAGGCGCTGCCTGCGGCGCCATCAACTTGCCGCCGGCCGAAGGATCGCGGTCGCGCCGACCGCCGCTGGCAGGCTGGCGCGCGGCAGGCAGCTCGGCCGTGGCCTGGGGCGCAGGCGCTGCGGGCGCAAGATCGAGCGCGGCGTCGCGCTCGGCTTCCCCCGCTGCTTCGGCCTGCGACTCGGCGGGCTTTGCCACCTGCGGCCCGGCGGTCTGCTGGACCACGGCCTCCCCGCCTGTCCGCCCAGCCGGCGACCAATTCTCCATGACCTCGAAAGCCACATAGCCCGCCACCGGCAGCGCGATCAGGCTCGCCAAGGCGGGCGCCGCGATCAATCTCTTCTCCATCAACCCTCTCCACCACGCGACTGTCTGCTCCATCAGACGGCCGACCGCGCCCGTTCCTTGGGCGGCGGGAGAGGATTTTTCGTCGAAGGCCACAAGTGCTGTGCGAAGCGCCCGCTCGCGGGCGGCGTGTGACGGCTGCGGCATAGGCCTGCCGCGCAGCACGTCGAGCTCGTCATGATCGTGTTCACGCATGGTCACGCTTCCCCGGCGTCGCGCAACGCGCGCTTCAGCCGTTTCTTGGCGTCATGGACATGCCAGGACACCGTGGATTCCGAACAGCCCATCAGGGCGGCGGCGCTCGCGTGGCTCAAACCCTCCCCATAAACGAGCGTGACGGCCTCGCGCGTCTGGCCCGGCAACTCGCGCACGGCGGCCCAGAGCCGGTCTGAGGCGTCGTCAGCCTCGTCGTCCATTGCTGCGGCGAGGTCGGCCTCGCGGGCAAAGGCGGCCATCCGGGCCACCTCGCGCGCCCGGCCGCGGCCCCAGTCTCGCGCGGCGTTCATCGTCACGGAATAGAGCCAGGACGAGAAGGCGGAGCCGCCGCGATAGGACCGGATCGCGCTGCCCAGCTTCGCGCAGACCTCCTGGGCGATGTCCTCGGCGTCGGCGCGCCGGCCACACCAGCGATAGGCGATGCGGAAGATGAAGTCGTAGTGGCGCTCGACCAGCGAAGCGAACGCCCGGCGGTCGCCGTCCCGCGCGCGCGCCACCAGAGCCGCGTCCGGCTCGTCCCGCCCGGCAGTTTCAGACAATCGCTCGACCGCCATCGCCAACATCGACCTGTCAGACGACCGCTCGTAGCGGAAGCTTGGGTCGGACGGGCAAAAAATTTCGGCCCCGCGCAGGCCTCTCTCGGGCGGGGCCGTGGAAAGGCTGGAGAAAAGAGGCGGTTCAAGCCTGCTCTTGGCCGCCTTCTTCCTCTTCCATGGTCACGGCCACGTCGCCATTGGCGGAAAGCCGCACCCTGTCACCTTCCACATCGGCGACAAGCCCGATCGGGATGTAGTGGTGATGGCCCTGGTGATGGCCCATGCCGCTGTCGCCCTTGGTCAGCTTGATGCGGTGGCCCTCGACCTTATCCACGGTGCCGACATGAACGCCGTCGGCCCCGATCACTTCCATATGCTCCCTGATGGCGCTTGCATCGGCCATGGCACCTCTCCTTCGCTTGGCTGAGTCCACGCGGATCAGCCCGCGGGCGGGTGAGAAGATGGCTCTGACGCAAGGAGAGACAAGGTGCGCGGGTCCGGGCGCCCATCGAAGAAGCGGTCGAGCACAGCCTGAAGCAAGGGCTCCTCCGGCGCGGCCTCCCGGAACAAGGTAAGCGAGGAATGCAGCTTCATGTCGTCCGGGCTGCCGAGGATCTCGTGCGCGCTCGCGCTCACATGAGTCAGCAGCGTCTCGAAGCATTCCCGGGTGCGGCGGCCGAGCACGGGATGGGCGAGATAGGCCCGCGCCTCATCAAGCGAACGAAGGGCGTAGCGCTGCGACATGGCGCTCATGCCGAGGCCCAAAACTTGCGGGAAGACGAACCACATCCAATGCGAGGTTTTTCGCCCCTGCCGCAGCTCGGCCGTCACTTGATCCCATACCGGGTCCTGAGCCGAAACGAAGCGCTGGAGGTCGTGAGAAGCGCTCATGGCCGGGCGAAGCTTTGCATATGGAATGCCTGCTGTTCGGCGGAGTAACGGAATCCGGCCCCGACTGGGCAGGCATTGCGGGCAAAGCAACCGGCGCTCATGCAGGCCTGGCCTTCCCGCGTTTTCAGGTGCGATTGGCAGTCGGCATAGGCGAAGCCTTCAACGGAGTAGGCGCCAACCGGGCAGGCGTTCAGGCAGGGTTTTCCGACGCACAGGTCGCAAAGGTGAATCGCCTCGC
Organism: Mesorhizobium sp.; assembly: GCA_035998495.1. Classification (GTDB taxonomy): domain Bacteria; phylum Pseudomonadota; class Alphaproteobacteria; order Rhizobiales; family Rhizobiaceae; genus Mesorhizobium_B. The sequence continues at coordinate 197,003 of DASYHP010000024.1, read as the reverse complement.
GTGGCGCTTCGATGGGAATTGCGCGGTCGAACAGCAGCGCCCCGCGATAGGCGTGCCAGAGGCCGTAGGCGGGGTGCATGAGGATGCCGAGCGGCGACGGCTTCAGCCCTTCCGCGCGCATCGCCCAGCGCTGGAAGGGCTGATAAGGCTTGTCGTTGGGGCCGACCGCCCGCGCCCCGACCTGCTTGGCCGCTTCGCCGATCACCGCGCGCGACCACGTGTCGAGGGGGTTGGGCAGGCCAGGCGGCTGCTTTGCGCGCCACGCCTGGAACGGCGCCCACGCCTCGCGCCCGAGCTGCCCGACCAGAAGCACGGCCTTGGCCGGCGCGCCGCTTAGGCCGACCGGCGCCTCCTCGCCCGGCGCGAAGTTGAACCCGCCGCGGAGTGTGAGGCCGTGCAGGTCGAGGGCAGCGGCGATGGTGTGCAGGAGATTGGAAGAAGGCTCGCGATCCTTCGCGCGCCCCTCTGTCCTGCCGGACAGAGGGGGGCGTGTCCCGCGCTCATCCTGAAAATCCCGCACTATCCCCCCGCCGGCCCAGAGAATGCGCTGCGCCAGACTTCCTTGTGGATCAGGGCGGCCACTTTAGCCCGGCCGGTTTCGGGCTCCTTTCACGTGAAGGCGTCGGGCATCGACTCCTTCTTCCTCGCGATGAAGCCCAGCAGCCCTTCCTCGAGGCTCGCGTCGAGCGGCGGCGCTTCGTAAGCCTCCAGCCAGCGGCGGGCGAGCTCGTTGGCGCGGCTCTCGGCGCGCTTCTCGCCCTCCGCCTGCCATTGCTCGAAGGAATTGTTGTCGGCGATCGCCGAACGGTAGAAGGCCGTCTGGAAGTTGGCCTGGGTGTGGTCGCAACCGAGATAGTGGCTGCCGGGACCGACCTGCCGTATGGCGTCCATGGCTTGGCCATTCTCGGAGAGGTCCACGCCCGCCGCGAACTTCTGCTGCATGCCGAGCTGGTCTACGTCCATCATGAACTTCTCGTAGCAGGAGGCGAGGCCGCCCTCCAACCAGCCGGCCGAATGCAGCACGAAATTGGTGCCGGCGAGAATCGTGGAGTTGAGCGTGTTGGCGCTCTCATAGGCCGCCTGCGCGTCCGGCACCTTGGACGCGCAGAGCGAGCCGCCCGTGCGGAAGGGCAGGCCCACGCGCCGCGCGAGCTGAGCCGCGCCATAGGAGACGAGCGAGGGCTCCGGCGTGCCGAAGGTCGGCGCGCCGGACTGCATAGAGATGGAGGAGGCAAAGGTGCCGAACAGCACCGGCGCGCCGGGCCGCACGAGCTGCGTGAAGGACGCGCCCGCCAGCACCTCGGCCAGCACCTGCGTCAGCGTGCCCGCCACCGTGACGGGGCTCATCGCGCCGGCCAGGATGAAGGGCGTGACGATGCAGGCCTGGTTGTTGCGCGCATAGACCTTGAGCGCGCCCAGCATGGTCTCGTCGAAGACCATGGGGGAGTTGGCGTTGATGAGGCTGGTCAGCACCGTGTTGTGCTGAACGAAGTCCTCGCCGAACAGGATCTTGCACATGTCCACCGTGTCCTGCGCCCGCTCGGGCGCCGTGACGGAGCCCATGAAGGGCTTGTCGGAGAACTTCATGTGCGCGAACACCATGTCGAGGTGCCGCTTGTTCACGGGCACGTCCACCGGCTCGCACACCGTGCCACCGGAGTGGTGGATGGACGGCGCCATATAGGCGAGCTTCACGAAATTGCGGAAATCCTCGATCGTCGCGTAGCGCCGCTTGCCGTCCAGGTCGCGCACGAAGGGAGGGCCATAGACCGGCGCGAAGACGGTGGCGTCGCCGCCGATCTGCACGGAGCGCTCGGCGTTGCGCGCATGCTGGATGTATTGGCTCGGCGCGGTCTTCAAAAGCTCGCGGCAGAGCCCGCGCGGGAAATGGACGCGGCTGCCCTTCACGTCGGCGCCGGCGTTCCTCCAAAGCTCAAGGGCCTCCGCGTCGTCGCGGAACTCGATGCCGGTCTCCTCCAGCACCGTGTCGGCGTTGCGCTCGATAAGGGCGAGCCCCTCCTCGTCGAGGACCTCGTAGAGCGGGATCTTGCGGCGGATATAGGTGAGCTGCGGGCCGGCCCCGCCGCCTGTGCGCGCCGCGCGGCGCGCGGCCGCGCCGCCGCTCGCGCCCCTGCCCCGCCGGCCGCCGGCTTCGTTGCCGGAGGGGACTCGCCCCTCGCCTGCTTGCGTGTCGGTGAGATTGTCGGTCATGCGCCGTCCTCGAACCGGCGGCGAGCTTTTCACGCGCCGCGCCCGTGCCTGCCCGCTGTGTTAGGGGCTCCCATCATGCGCCCAACCGCTCTCCCGCGCCAAGCCCTGTCGCAAAAGGGACAAGCGCAAGCCGTCCCGGAACCTCCGGCCGCCGGTCGCTTTCCTTGCGCGCGGAGTCGCAATCCGGCTATGGCTCCACCCGGATTGCGGGCTAGCTTCCGCCCGCGCCTCAAGGAGCCATTTCATGTCCGACGACGAGATCATCCTGTCCGAACTTTCCGACGAGGAACTCGTGCAGCAGATGCACGACGACCTTTATGACGGGCTCAAGGAGGAGATCGAGGAAGGCACACGCATCCTGCTGGACCGCGGCTGGGCGCCCTACAAGGTTTTGACCGAGGCGCTGGTGGAAGGCATGCGCATCGTCGGCGAGGATTTCCGCGATGGCATCCTGTTCGTGCCGGAGGTGCTTCTGTCGGCCAACGCCATGAAGGCGGGCATGTTCATCCTGCGCCCGCTTCTTGCCGCCACGGGCGCGCCCAAGCAGGGCAAGATGGTGATCGGCACGGTCAAGGGCGACATCCACGACATCGGCAAGAACCTTGTCGGCATGATGATGGAGGGCGCGGGCTTCGACGTGATCGACCTCGGCATCAACAACCCCGTCGAGCGCTACCTGGAGGCGATCGAGGAGCACCAGCCCGACATCATCGGGATGTCGGCGCTGCTGACGACGACGATGCCCTATATGAAGGTCGTGATCGACACGATGAAGGAAAAGGGTATCCGCGATGATTATGTCGTGCTGGTGGGCGGCGCGCCGCTCAACGAAGAGTTCGGGCGCGCGGTCGGAGCCGACGCCTATTGCCGTGACGCGGCCGTGGCGGTCGAAACCGCCAAGGACTACATGAAGCGCAGGCACAACGTCCGCGCCTGAAGGTCAGGCGCGGACCAGGGCACAAACCGTTAGAGCGGATCGTTCTCGGTCACGGGTCCGCCGTCAGCCGTGCTACTTGCAGGCGGGGGCGCCGCTTCAGGTGCTGGGTCGGGTGCGGAGGCGCAGGCGCTGAGCCCACCGGCGACGCTGAGAATTATGGCGAACGCCGCCAGGAGTTTGGCTAGGGACATTGGAAGCTCCGAGTTGTTTTGAGAGCGCCGACCGGCAGATGATGAATTGCTCGCCGGCTGGCTTGGGTCGAACAAGGGAAGCAGATGGCGGCTCAATCCGCGACGTCTTCGACGGCCCGCTCGGTGGCTTCGGCCGTGTTCTCGACGTCCTGGCCGACGCCGCGGACGGTGTTGGCGCAGCCCGCGGCGAGAAGGGCCGCAATCAGCGCGAGCGGCGCGAGGCGGAAGAATTTCATGATGGGGACTCCTCGTGAGATGATGGCGGGAGTCCAACCAATCTGAGTGGAAGATGTTCCATGCCTGCTTCTGCTGCCGAAACGCCGCGTGTCCAAATGCCTGAAGCAGCGCCTGAACGCGTGCTGGTGATCGCCTGCGGGATGATCGCGCGCGAGGTGCTCGCAGCCAAGCAGCAGCTCGGCCTGGCGCACTTGGATCTTACCTGCCTGCCCGCCGAGTTCCATTACTACCCCGACCGCATCGCGCCGGGCGTAGAGCGCGCCGTGGCGGAGGCCCGCGCACAAGGAGGCTACGGGCGCATCTTCATCGGCTATGGCGACTGCGGCACGGGCGGCGCGCTGGACCGAACTTGCGAGCGGCTGGGCGTCGAACGCATCCAGGGGCCGCACTGCTTCGCCTTCTACCAGGGCAACGCGGCCTTCGAGGCGCTTGGCGACGACGACATGCGGTCCTTCTACATGACCGATTTCCTGTGCCGGCAGTTCGACGCCTTCTTCATGCGTCCGCTCGGTCTCGATCGTCATCCTGAACTCGCCGAAAGCTATTTCGGCCACTACGAAAAGCTCGTTTATCTCGCCCAGACCGACGATCCGGCGCTCGCCAGGGTGGCGCAAGGCGCGGCGGCGATGCTGGGCCTCGAATATGAGCGCCGCTTGACCGGCTATGGCGACCTCGTGCCCGCTCTTGCGGCCGCCGCCCGCGCTTGACGCGGAAAGCGGCTTGCGGCCAAGGGAGGTCATGGCCCGCTTTCTCCTCGCCACCTTCTGGCTTTCTCTCGCCCTTCTGCCGGCCCGCGCCGACGGCGAGCTGGACAGGATCATCACGCAAGCCGACCGCGCCCGGCTCGAACGCCACGAGACGGTTCGCGCCGAGGCGCTAGTCGAGGCCGAGCGCGGCGGCGACCCGGAGGCCGTGAAGCGCCTGAAGGCCTTGCTCGCCGAGCCGAAGCTCGGTTTCGACGGCTTCGACATGATGGGCGACTGGCAGTGCCGCGTGACGAAAGTGGGCGGGCTCCTGCCGATCGTGACCTATGACTGGTTCCGCTGCCACGTGTCCGACGACGGCTCGGGCTGGCGGCTCGAAAAGCTCACGGGGTCGCAGCGCACGGCGGGCCGCTTCTTCACCCGGGACGATCGGGCGCTCGTCTATCTCGGTTCGCGATATGTGCGCGGCGAGACGCCGAAACCCTATGGCTCGGGGCCGGAGTCGGATCAGGTCGGGCTCGCCTTCCGCACGGGGCCGGACGAGTGGCGCATCGAACTGCCCGCTCCCGCCTTCGAATCGAAGCTCGACCTGATCGAGTTCCGGCGCTGAACGCAGGCGGGCGCCGGGCACGTTCCGGCCCTCCCGCCATTGCGGCCGGAAACGGGCCCGATCCCAGCGCGTCATGCGGATTTAACGTTTCTCAATCACAATAAAGCCCGGCTCGCGCGGCAAGGAGCCGCGCAGGACATGAATTCGGAAAGCAGCGACACCGAGATGCGGAGCGTGGCGAACGGGGTGGAGGAAGGCGGCATGGGCGCGCCGTCGCTGCGCCGTCGCCCGCGGCGCTTGTCGCAGATGTTCGCGCAGATCGCCCGCGACGCGGACGGCGACGTGTCGGTCGCCGGCATCCGGGACGCCATGGGCGACCGCGGCTTCGCCGCGCTTCTGGTCTTCTTCTCCGCGCTCAACCTGATCCCCGCGCCGCCGGGCACGACGCTCGTCCTGGGCCTGCCGCTGGTGTTCCTCGGCGCCCAGATGGCCTATGGCTCGCGGCGGCCCTGGCTACCGGATTTCGTCGCGCGGCGTTCGATCACCGCCGAGCAGTTCCGCGCCCTGATGAGCCGCGTCATTCCCCGCCTGGAGCGCTTGGAGCGGTTCATCCGCCCGCGCTATTGGCCGTTCTGGCGCCGCCGTGGCGACCGCGTGATCGGCTTCGTCGCGGTCGTCATGGGCGTCATCGTGACCCTGCCGATCCCCCTGGGGAACTGGCTGCCGGCCTTCGCGACCGCTCTTTTCGGGCTGGCGCTGTCGGAGCGCGACGGCATCCTGTTCGCTCTGGCGAGCCTTATCGGCGTCGCGGCCTTCGTGGTGATCGGATCGGTGATCGGCACGGCGGGCTACGCCTTCGACGTATTAGTTCACTGGTACTTCTGAGCCGACCCGCTCTTTTCCGTCTGCGACATCCACCCTGTCGTTTTTGAAGGCCCGCGCGTCGTCCGGCAACAAGCGGCGGCCCCGGCCCTTCGGCAATGCTCGCGGCCATCCCGGACTGCTTCCCGGTCCGCCTCTGGAACCCAGACAAGATGGCCGATCTGATCGTCGTCTATTGGCGCGACATCCCTGCGCAGGTGATCGTCAAGCAGGGGCGGAAGTCCGCCAAGCGCGAACTGCCGCTGCGCTTCACCGAAGCCATCGACATGGCCGCCATGCGCAGCGGCGCGGGCGGCACGGACGCCTATCTCGCGGAATGGCGCAAGGCCGACCCGGTGCCCGTCGGCGACGATCTCGACGCCGAGGCCGAGCGCGCGATGGCGGAACTCGACGGCAGATACGACCGCGAGCGGCTGGTGGCCCTCGCCAAGGCAGGTGGACACGACCATGGTTGAGTGGAGAAAGCCTGTGGAGAAGATCGCCGCATCGATCGAGGTCGCGCCCAAGCAGGCGGTGGAGTCGGCTGACCTGCCGGGCCTCTTCCCGCCGGGCACGCGGGTCTACATCACCGACATCGGCACCGATCCGGACGCCGTGCTGGTGGAGGCCGCACGCCGCGTGACGAATCTCGGCTACAAGCCCGTGCCGCATTTCGCCTCGCGCCGGCTGACCGCCAAGGCGGCGCTCGAGGAGCGCGTCCGCCGCATGGCGGGCGAGGCCGGCGTCACCGACGTTCTGGTCATCGGCGGCGGGCTCGATAAGCCGGCCGGCGACTTCGCCTCCTCCATGGAGGTGCTGGAGACCGGCGTGTTCGACCGGCACGGGATCACCGAGATCGGCGTGGCCGGCCATCCCGAAGGCAGCCCCGACTTCTCGGAGGAAGCGGCCTATGCGGCGCTGCGGCTCAAACAGGCCTTTGGCGAGCGCACGGGTGGAAAGATCCGCATCGTCACGCAGTTCGGCTTCGACGCCCAGAAGTTCATCGCCTGGGCCGACGGACTGGCCGCCCATGGCGTGGACCTGCCCGTGCATCTGGGCGTCGCTGGGCCGGCCAAGATCACGACGCTGATCAAATACGCGGCCATGTGCGGCGTGGGCAATTCGATCTCCTTTCTCAAGAAGAACGCCCTGTCCCTGACCGCGCTCGCCACCAGCCACTCGCCCGAGCAGGTGGTCGGCCCCATCGAGCGGCACGTCCAGGCCTCGCCGGCGACGCCCATCCGGCAGATCCACGTTTTCCCCTTCGGCGGCATCAAGAAGACGTCCGAGTGGCTTGCCGAACGCGGCTCGTGGACGCATACGGCAAACCCTCTCCCCGCCGCTGCGCGCGCGGCCTCCAACTGAACGGATTCTCCCGCATGACCCGCACCATCGTCGCCTCCGCGACCCGTGAGATCGTGATCGGCTTCGACCAGCCCTTCTGCGTGATCGGCGAGCGCATCAACCCGACGGGCCGCAAGAAGCTCGCCGCCGAGATGGTGGCCGGCAATTTCGACACGGTCCGCAAGGACGCGCTCGAACAGGCCGCGGCCGGCGCCACCATGCTCGACGTGAACGCGGGCGTGACCGCCGTCGATCCCAACGCGACCGAACCGGCGCTGCTCGTGCAGACGTTAGAGATCGTGCAGGGTTTGGTGGACCTGCCGCTCTCCATCGACTCTTCCGTCACGGCGGCCATCGAGGCGGCGCTGAAGGTGGCGAAGGGCCGGCCGCTGGTGAACTCCGTCACCGGCGAGGAGGAGAAGCTCGAAGCCATCCTGCCGCTCGTCAAGAAATACAACGTACCGGTGGTCGCCATCTCCAACGACGAGACCGGCATCTCCATGGACCCCGACGTGCGCTTCGCGGTGGCCAAGAAGATCGTCGAACGCTGCGCCGACCATGGCATCCCCGCGCATGACGTGGTGGTGGACCCCCTCGTGATGCCGATCGGCGCGCTGGGCGACGCCGGTCGTCAGGTGTTCGCGCTGCTCCGCCGGCTGCGCGAGGAGTTGAAGGTCAACACCACCTGCGGGCTTTCGAACATCTCCTTCGGCCTGCCGCACCGGCACGGCATCAACGCCGCCTTCATCCCCATGGTGATCGGCGCGGGCATGACCTCGGCCATCATGAACCCCTGCCGCCCGCAGGAAATGGAGGCGGTGCGCGGCGCCAACGTGCTCGCCGGCACCGACAAGGACTGCACCACCTGGATCCGCACCTACAAGGATTTCAAGCCCGGCGAGCATGCCGCGCCGGCGCCCGTGCCGGTGACGTCGCCGACTGATGCGGCCAACAATGGCGGCAACGGCGGCCGCCGTCGCGGTGGCCGTGAGGCGCGGATGGGCGCGCGGGGGTAGGCTGCGGAGCGAGCCTCGACGGACGCACATCAGATGAACGCCCCGCCCAACATCACCGATCCCCTCGTCCTGTTCATGCCTTCGGGCAAAAGGGGGCGGTTTCCCGTGGGCACGGCGGTTCTGGATGCCGCGCGGCAGTTGGGCGTCTATGTCGAAAGCGTGTGCGGCGGCCGCGCCACCTGCGGGCGCTGTCAGGTCGAGGTGCAGGAAGGCCACTTCGCCAAGCACAAGATCACCTCGTCGGATGACCACATCTCGCCCAAGGGTCCGAAGGAGGAGCGCTATGAGCGCGTGCGCGGCCTGCCCGGCCGCCGTCGGCTCTCCTGCTCCGCCACGGTCCAGGGCGACCTCGTCATCGATGTCCCCCAGGACACGGTCGTCAACGCCCAGGTCATCCGCAAGGCCGCCACCAACCGCGTGATCGAGCGCAACGCCGCCGTCCAGCTCTGCTATGTCGAGGTGGACCAGCCCGACATGCACAAGCCCCTGGGCGATCTCGACCGGCTGAAAGCCGTGCTCGAAAAGGACTGGGGCTGGAGGGACTTGCTCGTCGCCCCTCACCTGATCCCGCAGGTGCAGTCCATCCTGCGCAAGGGCGAGTGGGGCGTCACGGCGGCCATCCACCGCGACATGGATTCGTCGCGCCCCTTCATCACCGCGCTTTATCCTGGCCTCAAGAACGAGGCTTATGGGATCGCCTGCGACATCGGCTCCACCACCATCGCCATGCATCTCGTCTCGCTGCTCTCGGGCCGCGTGGTCGCCTCGTCGGGCACGCCGAACCCGCAGATCCGCTTCGGCGAAGACCTGATGAGCCGCGTCTCATACGTCATGATGAACCCGGACGGGCGCGAGGCCATGACGAAGGCCGTGCGCGACGCCGTCAACGACCTGATCGAGAGGGTCTGCGCCGAGGGCGGCGTGGACCGCCGCGACATCCACGACCTCGTCTTCGTGGGCAACCCGATCATGCACCACCTGTTCCTGGGGATAGACCCGACGGAGCTCGGCCAAGCCCCCTTCGCGCTCGCCGTCTCGGGCGCGCTGCAGCTTTGGGCGCATGAGATCGACGTCGAAGTAAGCCGCGGCGCGCGCATCTACATGCTGCCCTGCATCGCCGGCCATGTCGGCGCGGACGCGGCCGGCGCGACCCTCTCCGAAGGCCCCTACCGGCAGGACGGCATGATGCTCCTGGTCGATGTCGGTACGAACGCCGAGATCGTCCTGGGCAACAGGAGCCGCGTGGTCGCGGCGTCCTCCCCCACCGGCCCGGCCTTCGAGGGTGCGGAGATTTCGTCGGGCCAGCGCGCCGCGCCCGGCGCGATCGAGCGCGTGCGGATCGACCCGCAGACGCTGGAACCGCGCTACAAGATCATTGGCGCGGACAAGTGGTCCGACGAGCCGGGCTTTGAGGACGCTGCGGCGGCGACCGGCGTCACCGGCATCTGCGGCTCGGCGATCATCGAGGTCGTGGCGGAAATGTATCTTTCGGGCATCATCTCCGAGGATGGCGTGGTGGACGGCGGCCTGGCCGCGAAAAGCCCGCGCATCGTCCAGACCGGCCGCACCTTCTCCTACCTGCTGCGCGACGGCGAGCCCCGCATCGCCGTGACGCAGAACGACGTGCGCGCCATCCAGCTCGCCAAGGCGGCGCTCTATGCCGGCGTGAAGCTTCTCATGGAGAAGCAGGGCGTGGCGCAGGTCGACGCGATCCGCTTCGCCGGCGCCTTCGGCAGCTTCATCGACCCGAAATACGCGATGGTGCTGGGCCTGATCCCCGACTGCGATCTTTCCGAGGTCAAGGCGGTGGGCAACGCGGCGGGCACGGGCGCGCTGATGGCGCTGCTCAACCGCGACCACCGCCGCGAGATCGAGCGTGAAGTGTCGAAGATCGAGAAGATCGAGACGGCGCTGGAGCCGCATTTCCAGCAGTTGTTCGTGAACGCCATGGCGCTGCCCAACAAGGCCGACCCCTTCCCGAAGCTCGGTCGGGAAGTGAAGCTGCCGCCGCGCAAAGACGTGGGCGATGGCGACGGCGCGCCCCGCCGCCGTTCGCGCGAGGAGCGCGCCGGCCGCCGCGCCCGCGATTGAACCGGCAAGCCTGGCCGGCATCGCCGTTCAGGCTTCGTTTACCCTTTCGCAGGCATGGCTCTCGCAAGAGGATGCGCCTGTCGTTTTTCGGACTCGGCGCTTCGCTTTCCCTAGCGCAAGGGAAAACAGGCGGCACTATATGAGCGTCAGTCCGACGAGCCGCCCCCATCCACTCGCGTGAAGGCGACCGTTTTCCCGTGTTTGGAGCTTTCCCATGAACCTCTTTTCCCGCCTTTTCCATTCGTCTCGCCGTGCGAGCCTCGCCACAAGGCTCGAGCGCCAGCGCCTGTCCAGGACCATGCCCGGCCAGACCGCGGCGGTGGCCGCCAATCGCCTGGGCTGCCTGGTGATGTGACGCCTCCAAGCGTCTTTTCGCTTCGACGCCGTCCGGCTCCCGTCGGGCGGCGTTTTGCTGTGGGCGCCTGTTCAGCGCACGCATTGACAATCCGTCGCAATGGTGATGAACCCTTGCCTGATCGCGACATCGCGGGCGCGTGGGGCTGAGCCATCATGTTGCAGACCTTGCCGGGAGCCGGCGGACGCCAGGGCGTCAAGCGCTCCATTGTGTTCTTCCTGGTGCCGGACTTCACGATGGTGGCCTTTGCCACCGCGCTCGACCCGCTCAGGATCGCCAACCGCATGCTGGGCTACGAAGCCTACAAATGGCGGCTCGCCAGCACGGACGGCAGGCCCGTGCGCGCGTCCAACGGCGTTGAGTGCGCCGTCGATACCTCGCTGGAAGAGGAGCGCCGCAAGCTCGCCGGCCCCGACCGGCCCTCCATGGTGATCGTCTGCTCCGGCATCAATGTCGAGACCTATGCCAACCGCTCGGCCTTCGCCTGGCTGCGCGAGGAGCACAATCGCGGCGTGGCGGTCGGCGGGCTTTGCACCGGGGCCTATGTGCTGGCCAATGCCGGCCTGCTCTCGGGCCGCCGCTGCGCCATCCATTGGGAGAACCTCCCCGGCTTCGCCGAGGCCTTCCCCAAGGCCAACGTCTTCGCCGATCTTTTCGAGGTGGACGGCAACGTCCATACCTGCGCGGGCGGCACGGCGGCCCTCGACATGATGCTGAAGCTGATCGGCGACGATTTCGACGACAACCTCGTCAACCGCGTCTGCGAGCAGGTGCTGACCGACCGGGTGCGCAGCCCGACCGACCGCCAGCGCCTGCCGCTTCGGGCACGGCTCGGCGTGCAGAACGCAAAGGTGCTGTCCATCATCGAGCTGATGGAGGCCAATCTGGCCGAGCCCATGTCGCTCATCGAGATCGCCGACCGCGTGGACCTCTCGCGTCGGCAGATCGAGCGGCTGTTCCGCCAGGAGATGGGCCGCTCGCCCGCGCGGTATTATCTCGAGATCCGGCTCGACCGCGCGCGCCACCTCCTGATCCAGTCCTCCATGCCGGTGGTGGAGGTTGCGGTGGCCTGCGGCTTCGTGTCGGCCTCGCATTTCTCGAAATGCTATCGTGAGCTCTATGGGCGCTCGCCGCAGCAGGAGCGCGTGGATCGCAAGCCGCTGCTGGCGGCCTGAACGCCAAAGCTCCGGCCGCGCCGAGTTGCCTCACGCGGCGGCGGGTCGGCGCGAGTTACTGCAGATCCCAGCGGCGGTAGCGGTCGCGCCAGATCTTTTCTCCGATCAGGCAGTCGGTCTGGGGCTCGGCCTGGGCGAGCACGACGGGCAGCTTCTCCTCCGTTGGCGGCGCATCCGCCAGCTCCAGCACGAGCTTGCGGCGCACCGCTTCGGGGAACTGCGGCCAATCGTTGACGGGGATCATGAAGGCGGCGGGGCCGCCGATCACGCAGTCCGCATAGTATTTGTCGAGCTCGGTCACGTCGAAGACCGAGCCATAGCCGCCGCGCGTCATCAAGGGCAGCCCGTTGATGGTGACGCCCTGCTCGACCAGCGCGTCGCGAACTCCCTCCACCGGCGCGCCCTGGTTGTTCGGCCCGTCGCCCGACACGTCGATCACGCGCTTCATGCCCTGAAAGCCGCTTTCGGCCAGAAGGTCGCCGGCGAACTCCAACGCGCCGGAGATGGAGGTGCGGCGCGCGCCCGTGGGCAGGTTGGCCGAGAGCTGGCTCGCGATCTCGCGGGCGTCGGCCTCGTCGGCCATGATCCGCCACGGCACGATCACGCGGTGCGACGTGTTCCCCGCCCATTCGAAATAGGTGACCGCAATGCGGCCGTGGGCACCGGACTGGATGGCCTCGAGCACGGTTGGGTCGGTCAGTGCCTCGGCATAGCCGCGGCGCTGGATCTCCAGCTCGTCGTGCGACATCGACAAGGAGACGTCCACCGCGAGCACGAGCTCCACGTCCACCGGCTCCTGCGCCTGGGCCGTGCCGGCCGAGGCGAGCGCGAGAGCGGCGATAGCTGTTCGAAGCACCTGACGCATTGGCGGAGCGTGACCCAAGCCGGCCGGCTTGGAAACGCTGGCCCGTTCACCTTTGCGTCATCGACCCAGGCGCGTCACGCCGCAGCATTCAGCCCGAGCCGAGCTTTGCCCCTATCCGTTCGCCCGCAGGCGCGCGTTCTCCGGATCGAAGGGGCTTTCGCCGATCACGGTGGCGCGGTGCGGCTTGCCCAGGATGGTGATGGAGAGTTCCGAGCCTTGCGCCGCGGCGTCTGGCTTCAGCATGGCGAGCGCCAGGCTCTTGTTGACCCGCCAGCCATAGCCGCCATTGGTGACGCGGCCGACCAGTTCGCCGTCGCGGTGGATCGCCTCCGAGCCGCGCGCGTCGGCATCCTCGACGTCATGGACCTCGAGCGTCGAGAACACCCATTTCGGCCCCTGCTCGCGCAAGCGCACGAGCGCGTCGCGGCCGATGAACTGCCCCTTGTTGGGATGCACGAAGCGGTCGAGCCCGCTTTCCCAGGCCGAGTACTCGATGGACAGCTCGCGCGGGATCAGCCGGTAGCTCTTCTCCACCGCCATGGCGGTCATGGCGCGGATGCCGAAGGGTTTTATCCCGAACTCCGCGCCGGCCTCCATCAGAAGGTCGAAGAGGTGGTTCTGCTGCTCGATGGGGTGATGGAACTCCCAGCCGAGCTCGCCCACGAAGTTCACGCGCAGCGCATGCGCCGTGGCCGCGCCGACGGAGATCTGCTTGCCCGACAGCCAGGGGAAGTTCTCGTTGTCGAGGGCCACGCGGGTCAGCTTCTGCAGGACCTGCCGGCTCTTCGGGCCGGCGAGCACGAGCACGCCCCAGGCCGTGGTGATGGGCGTGAAGCGCACGCTGCCGTCACCCGGCAGCAGCTTCTGGAGCACGTCGTGGTCGTGCGCCTCGAAGGCGCCGGCGGAGACGAGATAGTAGCTCCCCTCGCCCGTCTTGTAGACGGTAAACTCCGACTTCACGCCGCCGCGGTCGGTCAGAAGGTGGCAAAGCGCGATGCGGCCGACCTTCTTGGGAATTCGGTTGGCGAGGATGGAATCAAGCCAGGCTTCCGCGCCGGGACCCGAGACGATCGCCTTGGCGAAAGCCGACATGTCCTGGAGCCCGACGCCCGAGGTGACGTTCTTCACCTCCTCGCCGACATGGTCGAAATAATTGGAGCGGCGGAACGACCACTTTTCCACGATGCGGCCATCGGCCAGCGGCGGGGCGTGGTTCTCCGAGGTGAGCACGTCCGCGCCCACGCCGATCTCACCCGCCGGCACCTCGTAGCCCTCGGGCGCGAACCAGTTGGGCCGCTCCCAGCCGTAGACCGAGCCGAACACCGCGCCGAGCTTCTTCATGCGGTCATAGCAGGGCGTCTGCTTGAGAGGCCTGGCCGCGGCGCGCTCCTCGTCGGGATAATGCATGGTGAAGACGTTGGCGTAGGCCTCCTCGTTCTTCTCCTTGAGGTAGCCTTCGGTCGCGTAGGGGCCGAAGCGGCGGGGATCGGCGCCCATCATGTCGATGCCGGGCTCGCCCTCGACGATCCACTCGGCCAACTGCCAGCCCGCGCCGCCGGCTGCCGTCACGCCGAAGGAATGGCCCTCGTTCAACCAGAAATTCTTCAGCCCCGGTGCGGGGCCGACGATGGGCGAGCCGTCCGGCGTATAGGCGATGGCGCCGTTGTAGATCTTCTTGATGCCGACTTCGCCGAAGGCCGGCACGCGGGCGATGGCCGCTTCCACATGCGGCATCAGGCGCTCGAGGTCTTCCTGGAAGAGTTCGTATTCGGAATCCTCAGAAGGCCCGTCCACATAGCAGACCGGCGCGCCGTGCTCGTAGGGGCCGAGCAGCAGGCCGCCATTCTCCTCGCGCATGTACCAGGAGGAGTCGCTCTCGCGCAGGACACCCATTTCAGGGAGCCCCTGGCGGCGGCGCTCCTGGATCGCGGGGTGCGGCTCGGTGACGATATACTGGTGCTCGACGGGGATGACAGGCACGTTCAGCCCCACCATCGCGCCCGTCTTGCGCGCGAAGTTGCCGGTGGCGGAGATGACGTGCTCGGCCAAAATGTCGCCGGCATCCGTCCGGACCAGCCACTCGCCGGACGGCTGCCGCTCGATCGCGCGGACGGCGGTGTTCCGGTAGATGGTCGCACCGCGGTCTCGCGCTCCCTTGGCGAGCGCCTGGGTCAGGTCGGCGGGCTGGATATAGCCGTCCTCGGGGTGCTGGATCGCGCCCAGCACGCCGTCCGTCTCGCAGAGCGGCCAGACCTGCTTGAGCTGCTCCGGCGTGAGGACGTTGAGCGGCACGCCGATCGTCTCGGCCACGCCGGCATAATACATGAACTCGTCCCAGCGGTCCTTGGTGCGGGCGAGCCGGATGTTGGTGACGTTGGAGAAGCCGGGATTCATGCCCGTTTCCTTCTCCAGCTCGCGGTAAAGGCGGACCGAGTATTTGTGGATCTGCCCGACCGAGTAGCTCATGTTGAAGAGCGGCAGCAGGCCGGCCGCGTGCCAGGTGGAGCCGGAGGTCAGCTCCTTGCGCTCAATGAGGACGGAATCCGACCAGCCCTTCTTGGCGAGGTGGTACAGCGTCGAAACGCCGACCACGCCTCCCCCGATCACGACGGCGCGCGCTTGAGCTTTCATGCTCGGAACCCCCGAAAAGCGGAAACGGCGCCGGCTCTGAGGGCGCCAAGACTGATGTTGTCCCGGATCGTTCTAGTCCGGGATGCGACGAACGTCTTGGCTTGTTTGCGACAGCGGCGGAAGGCCGCGCGACGCCGCGCTCGTGCAATCCGCACAAGAGAGCGCGGCTACGATGAGCGCTGGCGAGCTTGGCGCCTCAACCTCCCCCTTGTGGGGAGGTCGGTGCGGAAACCGCGCCGGGTGGGGGTGTTCCAGCGCGTGGCGAAGCCTGCATGAGGCTATCCCCATCCCTAGCCCCTCCCTACAAGGGGGAGGGGGATGTCGGCGTCACACCTTCGCGTTCGACCCAGACTGCTCATAAAGCGCGGCGTATTGCAGCGTGATCTGCGGCGTGTGCTCGTAGATCCACTGCGCCATGCGCTCTTCTTCCGACAGGGTCTGCCTCAGCGCCGAGGTAGCGTTGCTGAAGTCGCCGGCGTCGGCCATGGCGATCAGCGAGCGGTACGAGGCGATCTCGAAATTCTCGAAGGCGTGATTGGCGAAGGTGTTCTTGAGGATCTCGTCGCCGGCGAAGGAATGGGCGATCGCCGCCATGCTGCCGGAAAGCGACAGCGCCGCGTCCTTTATGGCGGAATGGCTCGTGCCGAGTCCGTCGAGAAGCGTTTCCAGCCGCTCGATCTGCCCGTTGGTCTCGCCGATATGGAGCCGCAACTGCTCGGCCATGGCGGGATAGTTCTCGATGCGTTCGACCTGCGGCTTCATGATCGAGAGCGCCTGGTTCTCGAGCGCATGGGCGTTCTTGAGCCCGTCGATGAAGAGGTTTCGCAAGGTGTCGGGGCTGACTGTCATGGGAGGTCTCCGGGAGTTCGGGCAAGGCCTTCCCTTGCCCCGTCAGCCCGCGAACTGCCGGCGCGCACGACTTGTTGCTTCACAAAACCTTGAGCGACCTGGATTAGCGGATCTGCCCGGCCCCGCCCGAGATCTCCAGCGTCTCGGTCCCGGTCAAAGCCTCGCGGTCGCCATTGGGCAGCGTGACGAAGCAGCCGCCCGCGCAGAACTCCACGGTTTCGCCGGGCGCGACGATGAGTTCGGTGCGATCGGCGCCTTCCGTGACGACCAGGGTCTGTGGCTCCGCGTCGAGATTGGTCGCGCTCGCAGCCAGGGCGAGGCTGGGCGCCGCAAGGGCGAGAACCGAAGCGAGAAGAATGCGCGTCATGTCATTTCCGGCGTGTCCGCCGCTCCTGTTCGTCGGGCTCCCGTGCCCGGCCGCGGCCGGACCCTGGGAGGACCGGCGTTTCTCCCGTGATCTATAGCCGCGCCCGGCTGAACGCCAGTTGAACGTCAGGTAGCGCTCGGCTCGGGCGCAGGCGCGTCCTCCACCGGCGCCAGGACCGGCTTGCCCTCGACCGCCGCGCGCGGCGGGGTCAGCATCTCGAAGCCTTCGCGCTCGAACGCTTCGAGGATGCGGAACCGCAGCTCGTTCTGCACCTCGGTCTGCGTGAACACGTCGGCGAGAAAGACCCGCATTTCGATCTCCAGCGCGGTCGCGCCGAAGTTCAGGAACGCCACCACGGGCTCAGGCGTGCGCAGGACCAGCGGGTGTGACCGCGCGACCTCCAGAAGCGCATGGTGCAGCCGGCGCATGTCGGTGCCGTAGGCCGCGTTGAGGCGGATGTCCAAGCGGCCGAGGCGGTTGCGGTGGGTCCAGTTGCCCACGGCGGAGTTGATGAGCTCCGAATTGGGCAGGATCACCGTCTGGCGCTGAAACGTCTCGATCTCGGTGGCGCGCACGCTGATCCTGCGCACCGTGCCGGTCACATCGCCCGCCACGATCCAGTCGCCCACCTTGAAGGGCCGCTCCGCGAGCAGGATCAGGCCCGACACGAAGTTGTTGACGATGTTCTGGAGCCCGAAGCCGATGCCGAGCGACAGCGCGCCCGCGACGAGCGCCAAGCTCGCCAGGTTGATGCCGGCAGCCGACAGCGCCACGAGGCCGGCGATGGCGAGGCCCGCATAGCCCACCACGAGCCTGACCGAGTTGCGCACGCCTGCGTCCACCCGGCCCCGCGCGAGCACGGTGTTGTCGAGCCAGCGCTGGAACCAGCGCGTGAGCAGGAAGCCCAGCGCGAAAAGCAGGATGCCGATGAGCAGGCCCAGCGGCGAGAAGCGGAAGGTGCCGACCTGAAAGCCTTCCGCCGCGCGGATCGCCCAGGCGCGCAGGTCGCCCCACTGGAATCCCCATTGCAGGAAGATGAGGGGCACGCCCACGGCGAGCACGGCGAGGTTCAGGAGAACGCTGAAGACGAGCGCCAACTGGTCGAGCCGGTGGCCGTCGATGCGGAAGCGCCGCTCGATCCACCGTCCCGTGCGCGTGGCCGCGAGCGCGCCCTCCTCGGCGATGGCGCGCGCGAACATGAGGCCGAGATAGACGGTCGCGAGGATCGCGCCGGTCAGCACGACCTGGCGCGACATGAAGCGGGCGAAGCCGACATAGCCGAACAGCGCCGGCAGGATGGTGAGCGCGGCGAGAAGGAACAGAAGCCCGCGCACGACGGGCGGCCAGTGCCTTCGGCCGTTTCCGTCGCTGAACGGGCGCACCAGCGCGATAAGCGAGACGAGCACGCCGGTAACCACGGTGGACACCAGGCTTTCGCCCACCGTCAGCGACAGCGGCGAGCCCCGCAACTCATAGACGGCGCTCAGGAAGGTGTTGAGGCCCGTGAAGACCGCCATGGCCGAGATCAGCGCCACCAGAAGGCGGGCGGCCCGTGAGTCCACGGCGATCAGGCGCCATTCCGGCAGGCCCGGCGACAGGATCATGCGCGCGAGCCGATGCACGAAATAGACGACGCCGATCACCTGGAACAGCGCGGCGAGCATGGCGCCGATGTCGCCGCGCAGGACGCCGAACCCGTCGAACAGGAACCAGGCGAGGGTCAGGAACACAGCGAGCGCCGCGGAGGGCAGCGCGGTGGCCCAGAACGCCGCGCCGAGGCGCTGGAGCCGGGTGGGTTCGAGGATCGTCAGGTCGGGCGCGAAAAGCCGCCCCGCCAGCCGCCGCCCGGCGATCCGGATGACGGTGGCGGCGCCGAGCGCGAGAAGGGCGGCGAGCAGCGCCGATTGCAGCTTGAAGCGGGCCACGAAGCTGAGCCAGGCGGACACCGAGCGCGCCACCTCGCCCGCTTCGTCGCGAAAGGCGTCCACCACCTCGCCGAACAGCGCCATGTCGATGGCGTAGCGGCGGAACAGAAGCTCGTGGAACAGCTCGCGTCGCAGGCTCGACACGCGCTCCAGGAGCCCGCCCACGCGCAGGGACAGTTCCTCCGCCGCGCCGATCGCCGCGTTGATCTGCGCCTTCTCCGCCAGAAGCTCTTGGCGCTCGGCGCGGATCTCCTCGGGCTCGGGCGGGTCGCCTTCGGCCGGCGCGGGGCCGAGTTCGGTCAGCCGCGCGTTGATCTCGCTCAGGCGCGGCCGGAAGGCGACGCCGCTGCCGATCGCCTCGCGCGTGATCCCCTCGAGCTCCAGCCGAATGTCCACAAGCCGCGAGTCGTTGTCGAACTCGTCGCGGATGTCGCGCTCCAGCACGTCGATGCGCGCGCCCAGCCGCTCAATCGCGCCGCGCTGCTCGGCCACGATGCCGGACGCGGGCGCCGCGCCCTGCGCCGCCGCGGCGGAGAGAAAGGCGAGCAGAAGCAGAAAGGCGGCCGCGAGGCGGCGCTGGACTTGCCTGGGCGGCACAGGGTTCGGATGCACGGCACACCCATTATGGCCGGCGCGTCCGACCGGCAAGCGAGCAGCCGGGCCGCCCTTGTCGAAACGGCAGGCGCCATCAAATGTTAGGCAATCCCGAATTCGGAGATGCGCGCCCATGCCCTTCATCCAGTCGTCCGGCAATGTCGATCTGTTCTATCAGGACTGGGGGTTGGGCAAGCCCGTGGTGCTGATCCATGGCTGGCCGCTCGACGCCGACATGTGGGAGCACCAGGCGCTCTTCCTGGCCGAGAACGGTTATCGCGTCGTGGCCTATGACCGCCGCGGCTTCGGCCGTTCGTCGCAGCCATGGAACGGCTACGACTATGACTGCTTCGCCGCCGACCTGAAGGCGGTGATGGACGGGCTCGACCTCCACGACGCCGCGCTGGTGGGCTTTTCCATGGGCGGCGGCGAGCTCGCCCGCTATCTCTCGAAACATGGTTCGGCGCGCGTGTCCAAGGCCGCGTTCGTGGGCGCGGTCACGCCCTTCCTGCTCAAGACAGCCGACAACCCGGACGGCGTGGACAAAGGCGTCTTCGACGGCATCATCGAAGGCTTGAAGAAGGACCGGCCCAACTTCCTGGCCAACTTCAACAAGGACTTCTACGGCGCCGGCCTGCTGAATTTCTCCGTCAGCAGCGACTTCCTGGAATGGTCGCGGGAGATGGCCATGCTGGGCTCGCTGCGCGCCACGGTGGAATGCGTGCGGGCGTGGTCGGAAACGGATTTCCGCCGCGACCTGGCGGCGATCACCGTGCCGACTCTGGTCATCCACGGCGACGACGACGCCACCGTGCCGCTGAAGATCTCCGGCCAGAAGACGGCCGAGATGGTGCGCGGGGCCGAGCTCAAAGTGTACAAAGGCGGGCCGCACGGGCTGTTCCACACCCATGCCGACCAGCTCAACCAGGATTTAAAGGCTTTTATCGGGTGAGCCGCCGCTAGGCGGGCACGCGGGGCTGCACATCAGGTTCCAGGCCGCGGCCCCCTCACCGTCTCGGCGCGTACCGCGCCGATCCACCTCTCCCCCGCGATGCGGGGCGAGGAAGGCGCTCACTTTGCGGCCACGGTTCCTCGCCCCCACGGAAGTGGGGTCGAAGCAACGAGCAGCGATCGACACAGAGGTGTCGATCGCCGTCGCGCAGGGTGGATCGCCTCATCGCGAAAGCGTAAGGGCGACACGGTGAGGGGGCGTTCCGCAGCGCCCGGTCGACGTCACGCAGCTTACCCGAACCGCTCCAGCCCATAGGGCGCCAGCAGCGGGTCGCGGCGGCCGGTCAACACCTCGTCGGCCACGAACAGGCCCAGCGCCGGCGCGAGCGTCACGCCGGAATGGGTGACGGCAAGGGTGAGCCCTTCCGCCCCTTGCGCCGGCCCGACGATCGGGAACCCGTCGCGCGGCGTCGGCCGGTGCCCAACCCCGTGGCGGCCGAAGCGAAGCTCGGCCTTGAGCGCCTCCTGCAATGCAGCGAATAGCTCGGCGGCGGCATTGTCGGGATCCGCGCCGGGGTCCGCGCCGCCGAAATCGGTGCCGGCCAGGATGCGTCCGTCAGGCAGTTGGCGCATGTGAAGCTCCGGCGCGAGCACGAGCCCGTTCAGGAGCCGATCCGCGGGCTCCGTCGCGATGAGCAGGCCGGCCGGCGCGTCCAGCGGCACGGCCACACCCACGCTCTCCGCGAGCTTTGCGGTCGCCACGCCCGCGGCGAGCACGACATGGTCGGCCTCAATCCGCCCTCCCCCGGTCTCGACGCCGATGACGCGCGCGCCGGCTGAGGCGAGCCCCTTGGCCTCGATGCCCAGCCGGAGCAAGGCGCCCCGCCTTTCGGCGTCGCGCAGAAGCGTGAGCGCGGCCTCGGCCGGCTCCACCGCCCCTTCTTCCGGCACATGCGCGGCCTTCTGCGGCGGGTGCTTGAGCATAGGCTCCAGCAGCAAAGCCTCCTCGCGCTCCACGAGGCGGATGCCGTAGCCCCAGGAGGCGTGCTCGAAGATGAAGCGTTCAAGCTCGACCGGCGGCAGATCCCATAAGAGCCCGCCGCACCAGTTGACGGCGAGATCGGAAACCTCGCCTTCCAGCCGCCGCCATTCGCGCATCGATCGGATGCGAAGCCGAAAATACGGCTCCGGATTGCCCCAGCTCGCATTGATCCAGGCCCAGGAGCGCGGCGTGGCGAGCCCGCCGCCCCCGCCTGCGTCCACCACCGTCACGCGCGCCCCGGCCCGGGCGAGGTGCCAAGCGATCGACGCGCCGACGATGCCCGCGCCGACCACGATCACATGCTGCCCAGCGCCCACGCGGCCGCTCCTTCGAACCCAAGATGGGAAAGCCTACTTCAGGAAGGACGCCCATTCTCCGAGCGGCGCGCGCGTCGTGCGCAGCGCGTTCTCCGGCTGGGCGGCGTCCTCATAGCCCAGCGCCATGCCGCAGACGACGACCTCTTCGTCGGCCAGGCCCAGAACCGGCCGGATCTGGCGATGGTAGGGCGCGAAGGCGGCTTGCGGGCAGGTGTGCAAGCCCCTGCCCCGCGCGGCGATCATGATGTTCTGCAGGAACATGCCGTAATCGATCCAGGAGCCCTTGTTGAGCCGCCGGTCGATGGTGAAGATCATGCCGACCGGCGCGTCGAAGAACGTGAAGTTGCGGTCGTGCTGCTCGCGCATGCGCTCGACCTCGCGCCGGCCGATCCCGAGCAGACCGTAAAGATCGTAACCCACGGCGCGCCGCCGCGACTGGTAGGGCTCGAAGAACTGGTCAGGATAGTATTTGTACTCGTCCCACTCGACCTTCTCCGCGCGGATGCCGCTTTGGAGGATGGCCTGCGACAGGCGTTCCTTGATCTCGCCCGTCAGGACATAGGCGCGCCAGGGCTGCATGTTGGTGCCCGACGGCGCGCGGGCCGCGACTTCGAGGATGTCGCGCACGACGGCTTCGTCCACCGGATCGGGCAGGAAGGCGCGCACCGAGCGGCGCGACAGAATCGCCTCGTC
The DNA here is from genome assembly GCA_035998495.1 of Mesorhizobium sp. Taxonomy (GTDB): domain Bacteria; phylum Pseudomonadota; class Alphaproteobacteria; order Rhizobiales; family Rhizobiaceae; genus Mesorhizobium_B. The sequence continues at coordinate 175,097 of DASYHP010000024.1, read as the reverse complement.
CACGAGGCTCACGGTGAAATCCAGGTTCGGCTTGCGTGCCAGCATCTCGGCCCCGCTTTCAGTACCGGCCCACCCGCCGGCTTTTGCGCTAGCCTTCGCATTGCGGGAGGCCAGGCGGCAAGGCCCGACGGGCTCCACTGGCATAACGATTTCTGTCTTGTCGGAAATCTTCGCGACCACTACTGAAACATTTCTCGATTTTTTCATGGAACGCCGATTGCAGTCCCACGCCACCGATCTACCCGAACTGCTCGGCGCGGGCCAACTTCTGGCGCAGGATCTGCGCGCGCTGCGCAAGGCGCGCGGGCTGACGCTTCAGGAGGTGGCGCTGAAGCTCGGCCGTTCGGTCGGCTGGGCCAGCCAGGTGGAGCGCGGCATCTCCTCGCCTTCGATCGCCGATCTTTCGGCGATGGCGCGGCTCCTCGGCGTGCCGCTGTCGCTCTTTTTCGCGCATGAGGCGGCGAGCGAGGCCGAGCGCGGCGTGATCGTGCGCGCCGACCGTCGCCGGCGGCTGGGATCAAGCGATTCAGGGCTGGCGGAGGAGCTCTTGTCGCCCGACCTCGGCGGCGGCTTCGAAATTTTGCGTTCGGAGTTCGCAGGCGGCGCGGAACTCGCCGCCCCTGCGCTTCGCGCAACGGAGGAGGCGGGCTATCTCGTGTCCGGCCGCTTCGACATCGAGATCGACGGCGCATGGCACAAGCTCTCCCCCGGCGACAGCTTCCGGTTCAGGGAGAAGCCCTTCCGCTGGCGCAACCCCGGCGCGGAGCCCGCCGTCGTGATCTGGGTCGTGTCCCCGCCGGTGTATTGAGGTCGATCAGATGTCCCAACTCCCCTCCCAGGCCCGCGTGGTGATCATCGGCGGCGGCGCGGTGGGCGCGTCGGCGCTCTACCATCTCGCCAAGGCCGGCTGGACCGACTGCCTGCTCCTGGAGAAGAACGAGCTGACCTCGGGCTCCACTTGGCACGCGGCCGGCAACTGCCCGACCTTCTCCACCTCCTGGTCGCTGATGAACATGCAGCGCTATGGGGCCGAGCTCTACCGCGGGCTCGCCGAGGCCGTGGACTACCCCATGAACTATCACGTCACGGGCTCCATCCGCCTCGCGCATAGCGAGGAGCGCATGCAGGAGTTCCGGCGCGCGATGGGCATGGGCCGCTCCCAAGGCATGGCGCTGGAGGTGATCGGCACGGACGAGATCAAGCGCCGCTATCCCTTCATCGAGACGCACGACCTCAAGGGCGCGCTCTTCGACCCGAACGACGGCGACATCGACCCCGCCCAGCTCACCCAGGCGCTCGCTAAGGGCGCGCGGGATTTGGGCGCGCGCATCGAGCGCTTCTGCCCGGTGACGGGGGTGCGGCGCGATCGCCACGAATGGGTCGTCTCCACGCCCAAGGGCGAGGTGCGCTGCGAATACGTTGTCAACGCGGCCGGCTACCGCGCCCAGGAAGTGGGACGGATGTTCGGGCGTGACGTGCCGATGATGGTGATGAGCCATCAATACATCCTCTTCGAGGAGATCCCGGAGCTCGCGGCCTGGACGCGCGAGGCGGGCCGCAAGCTGCCGCTGCTGCGCGATGTGGACACGTCCTATTATCTGCGCCAGGAGAAGGCCGGCATGAACCTAGGCCCCTACGAGCGCAACGGCCGCGCCCACTGGGCCACGCCTTCAGACCCCATGCCGGAGGATTTCTCCTTCCAGCTCTTCCCCGACGATCTCGAACGGCTCGAACACTATCTCGACGACGCGGTTGCGCGCGTGCCGATCCTCGCCACGGCAGGCCTTTCCAAGGTCATCAACGGCCCGATCCCCTATGCGCCGGATGGCAACCCGCTGATCGGCCCCATGCCGGGCGTGCCCAACGCCTTCGAGGCCTGCGTCTTCACCTTCGGCATCGCCCAGGCCGGCGGCGCCGGAAAGGTGCTGGCCGAGTGGGTAACGGAGGGGCGCACCGAATGGGACATGTGGTCCTGCGACCCGCGCCGCTTCACGAGCTTCGCCTCGGCACACGACTATGCCGTGGCGAAGGGGCTGGAAATCTATGGGGACGAATACGCGATCCAGTTCCCGTGCAAGGCCTGGCCGGCAGGGCGCAACCGCAAGCTTTCGCCCCTGCAGGGGCGGCTCGAGCGCATGGGCGCGCAGTTCGGCCCGTATAATGGCTGGGAGCGCGCGCTGTGGTACGCCCAACCCGGCGACGACACCTCCCTGGAAGCGACGGAAACCTTCCGCCGTGAAGGCCCCTGGCACACCCGTGTGCGCGAGGAATGCCTGGCGGTGCGGGATGCCGCCGGCATCCTGGACCTCCCCGGTTTCTCCCGCTTCCGCGTGTCGGGCGAGGGCGCGCGCGAATGGCTGTCGGAGATGATCACCGGCCTGGCCCCGAAGCCTGGGCGGATCGGCCTAGCCTATTTCGCCGACGAGGGCGGGCGGGTGGTCACCGAAATGTCGGTCATGGCGCTGGAGGAGAACCTCTTCTTCCTCATCACCGCCGCGGTCGCCGAATGGCACGATTACGAGTGGTTGGTGAACCACTTGCCCGAGAATTCTCAGATCCAGGTCGAGAACGTCACCGACAGCTTCACCTGCCAGATCCTGTCCGGGCCGAACGCGCGGAAGATTCTTGGCGAGGCGTCCGACGCCGACACCCACCGCCCCTGGCTCACGCATCAGAGCGCCAAGGTCGGCGGCCGCTGGTGCCAGCTCGTGCGCGTGTCCTTCGCCGGCGAGCTCGGCTGGGAAATCCACACCAAGGTCGAGGACACCGAGACCGTGTTCGACGCGGTCTGGCAGGTCGGCCAGCGGCACGGCCTCAAACCCTTCGGCATGTGGGCGCTCGACTCGCTTCGCCTGGAGAAGGGCTATCGCGCGTGGAAGCAGGACCTTTCCACCGACTACACGGTGCTGCAATCCGGCCTGGAGCGTTTCGTGAAGTGGGAGAAGCCGGCCTTCAAGGGCCGCCAGGCGCTGCTCAACGAGAAGCAGCAGGGCGTGAGGAAGCGATTCGTGACGCTGACGCTCGACGCCCCCGGCGAGTTCGACGCGCCCACCATGTCGAACCTCTGGCGCGACGGCAGGCTCGTCGGCGAGACCACCTCGGGGGGCTGGGGCTTTCGGACACAGAAGAGCATCGCGCTCGGCATGCTCAAGACGGAGCTGGCCGAGCCCGGCGCGAAGGTAGAGGTGGAGATCTTCGGCGAGATGTTCCCCGCCACCGTGCAGCCCGACCGCCCGCTGTGGGATCCTGAGAACGAGAGGCTGCGAGGCTGATGCTTGAGCAGTGGCGCTGGCAAGCTTGGCTCCCCCTTCTCCCCTTGTGGGAGAAGGGGGCCGACCTGAAGCGAAGCGGAAGGACGGCCGGATGAGGGGTGCTGGACGGAGCGCGACGCCAATCAGAATGGGCGCTGATCGACACCCAGCCTCCGCTGTCCCATTTCTTCCAACACCCCTCATCCGTCTCGGCGCTGACGCGCCGATCCACCTTCTCCCACAAGGGGAGAAGGGGAGAGCCTCACCATTGGCTGCTTCGGCAGGCCAAAACCGCACCCGGACCTGATCCCATGCCCCACCCCTCATCCCGCGTTTCCGGCATCCTGCCTTCGGGCAAGGACGGTTGGGAGGTCCATTTCGCCGCGTCGCAGCGAAGGCAAGCCGGCGAGCCGATCATCATGCTCACCGCCGGCGACCACGATTTCCCCACGCCCGAACCCACGGTCGAGGCCGCGGTGCGGATGGTCCGCGAAGGCCACCATCACTACACCGACCTCCCCGGCATCCCGCGCCTGCGCGAAGCCATGGCGAAAGTCTCCACCCGCTGCACGGGCGTCGAGACCAGCGCCGGGCAAGTGATCGCCGCGCCCGGCGGGCAGGCGGCCCTCTTCGCCGCCGTCCATGCCGCGGTGGACACGGGAGGTCATGCGGTCGTGGTCGGCCCCTATTACGCGACGTATCCCGGCACGTTCCGCGCCAACGGCGTCGGCTTCACCGTGGTCGAAGCCCGCGCCGAGGACGGGTTCCAGCCTCGCGCGGAGGCCATCGAGAAGGCGCTTGAGCCCAACACGCGAACAATCCTCCTCAACACGCCGAACAACCCCACCGGCGCGATCTACTCGCGGACAACGCTGGAGGACATCGCCGAGCTCGCCCGCTCGCGCGACCTGTGGGTGATCTCCGACGAGGTCTATTGGACGCTCTGCGACGGCAAGCACCTTTCCCCGCGCGCCTTGCCCGGCATGGCCGAGCGGACCCTCGTGGTAAATTCGATGTCAAAGAGCCACGGCATGACAGGCTGGCGCATCGGCTGGCTGACCGCGCCGGCCGAGATCGTGACCCTGCTCACGGGGCTGAACCTCGTCACAACCTATGGCCTACCGGATTTCGTGAGCCGCGCGGCCGTCGAAGCGCTGGAAGGCGAGTTTGGCGTGAGCGAGATCGCCGAGCGCTACGGCGCGCGGCGAAAGATCATGATCGACGCCGTGCGCGGCATGAACCAAGTCAGCTTGCGCGGCTCCGAGGGCGGAATGTATGCCATGCTCGACGTGAGCGGCGTGGAGCCCGACGACGAGGCTTTCGCCTGGGCGCTGCTGGAGGCCGAGAAACTGGCCGTGATGCCCGGCTCCTCCTTCGGCGAGGCGGCGGCCGGCCATGTCCGCTTGAGCCTCTGCCAGCCCGACGCCACCCTGCGCGAGGCGGCAGCGCGGCTCCAGCGCTTCATCTCCTCCTATCGCAGGAAGGCGGCATGACCACGCTTCCCCAAAACGCCCGCGTCGTCGTCATCGGCGGCGGCGTGTCCGGCTGCTCGGTGGCCTACCACCTAGCCAAGCTCGGCTGGACGGAGGTGGTGCTGCTCGAGCGCAAGCAGTTGACCTCAGGCACCACCTGGCACGCGGCCGGGCTTGTCGGCCAGCTCCGCGGCACGCGCAACATGACGCGGCTCGCGAAATATTCGGCCGATCTCTACACGAAGCTCGAAGCCGAGACCGGCGTCGCCACCGGCATGCGCCAGGTGGGCTCGATCACCGTGGCGCTGACGAAGGAGCGTCATCACGAGATCCTGCGCTCGGCCTCGCTCGCCCGCGCGTTCGACGTGGACGTGAGGGAGATTTCCCCTTCCGAGGTTAAGGAGATGTACCCGCATCTCCACACGGACGACGTGGTGGGCGCGGTGCATCTGCCGCTCGACGGCCAGTGCGACCCGGCCAACATCGCCATGGCGCTCGCCAAGGGCGCCCGCGCCCGGGGGGCCTTGGTCGCGGAGAACGTCAAGGTCACGGCCATCCATGCGGAACGCGGCCGCGTGACGGGCGTCTCCTGGCAACGCGGCGACGAGCGCGGCACGATTCAATGCGAGGCCGTGGTCAACTGCGCCGGGCTCTGGGCGCGCGATCTCGCCGAGCAGAACGGGGTGGCGCTTCCGCTGCATGCCTGCGAGCATTTCTATCTCGTCACCGAGCCGATCCCCGGCCTTTCCCGCCTGCCGGTGCTGCGCGTGCCCGACGAGTGCGCCTACTACAAGGAAGACGCCGGCAAGATGATGCTGGGGGCCTTCGAGCCGGTGGCGAAACCCTGGCCGCCGGTCGGCGAGCGCGTCCGCGAAGACTTCTGCTTCGACCAGCTCCCGGAGGATTTCGCCCATTTCGAGCCCATCCTGGAAATGGGCGTGAGGCGGATGCCCATGCTGGCGGAAGCCGGCATCCACACCTTCTTCAACGGCCCCGAAAGCTTCACCCCGGACGACCGCTACTATCTGGGCGAGGCGCCGGAACTCTCCGGCTATTGGGTGGCGGCCGGCTACAACTCTATCGGCATCGTGTCCTCGGGCGGAGCGGGCATGGCGCTGGCCCAGTGGATGGAGGACGGCGAGCCACCTTTCGACCTGTGGGACGTGGATATCCGCCGCGCCCAAAATTTCCAGAAGAACCGCGCCTACCTGCGCGAGCGCGTCTCGGAAACGCTGGGTCTCCTCTATGCCGACCACTTCCCTTATCGCCAGATGGCAAGCGCCCGCGGCGTTCGCCGCTCGCCGCTCCACGAGCACTTGAAGGCGCGAGGCGCGGTGTTCGGCGAGGTGGCGGGCTGGGAGCGCGCCAACTGGTTCGCCAAGCCGGGGCAGGAGCAGGACTACCGCTATAGCTGGTGGCGGCAGAACTGGTTCGACAATCAGCGCGACGAGCACATGGCGGTGCGCGAAAATGTCGGCCTCTTCGACATGACCTCATTTGGCAAGATCAGGGTCGAGGGCCGCGACGCCTGCGCGTTCCTCCAGAAGGTCTGCGCCAACGACATGGACGTGGCGGCTGGCCGCATCGTCTACACCCAGATGCTGAACGAGCGCGGCGGCATCGAGTCCGACCTGACCGTGACACGACTGTCCGAGACGGCTTATCTGCTCGTCGTGCCCGGCGCGACGCTGCGGCGCGACCTCGCTTGGCTCAAGCGGCATGTGGGCGACATGTTCGCCGTCATCACCGATGTCTCGGCGGCCGAAAGCGTGCTGGTGCTGATGGGGCCGAAATCCCGCGACGTGATAAGCCGCGTGAGCCCCAACGATTTCTCGAACGCCAACAACCCCTTCGGCACCTTCCAGGACATCGAGATCGGCTGGGGCACGGCGCGCGCGCACCGTGTGACCTATGTGGGCGAGCTCGGCTGGGAGCTTTATGTGCCCACCGACCAGGCGGCCCATGTCTTCGAGCGGATCGAAGAGGCCGGCACCGATCTCGGCCTGAAGCTCTGCGGTCTCCACACTCTCGATTCCTGCCGCATCGAAAAGGCGTTCCGCCATTTCGGCCACGACATCACCGACGAGGACCATGTGCTCGAGGCCGGTCTCGGCTTTGCGGTGAAGCTCGGCAAGGGCGAGTTCATCGGCCGCGACGCCGTTCAGCGCAAGCAGAACCAGGGGCTCGACCGCCGTCTCGTCCAGTTCCGCCTGCGCGAGCCTACGCCGCTGCTCTTCCACAACGAGGCGATCGTGCGCGACGGCAGGATCGTGGGCACCATCACCTCGGGCAATTACGGCCACGCGCTGGGCGGCGCGATCGGCCTGGGTTACGTCCCCTGTCTGGGCGAATCCGAGTCCGACCTGCTTTCCTCCTCCTTCGCCATCGAGATCGCCGGCGAGCGTTTTCCCGCCGATGCGTCGCTCAAACCGATGTACGATCCCAAGTCGGAGCGGGTGAGGGTGTAGCCGGCTGACGCTTGGCGCAACGGGAGCCGGCGTTAGCACTTCTCCTTCTCCCCTTGTGGGAGAAGGTGGCCGAACGAAGCCAAAGGCGACGTGAGGTCGGATGAGAGGTGTTGGCCGGAACTCAACGCTTCAGACATTATCGCTGGATAGCGCCTCCTCTGCCGGTCTCCCGCTCCGTCCAGCACCCCTCATCCAACTTCGCCTGCGCTCCGCTTCGGCTCAGCCACCTTCTCCCACAAGGGGAGAAGGAGAGGCGCTCGTAGCTCCAAACCGCCCCATCGTTGCCCTCACCTTCTCCAGATATGCCCTCCGGCTCTCCGGCGTGGAGCGGTCCATGTCGTAATGCGCGAGATAGAAGCTGCGGCAGCGCGGCGAGAACAGCGGGCGCATCCCGCGCAGCAGCGTCTTGCGGCCGGGCTCGCCGATCAGCTTCGAGACAAGCCACGTCGCGCCGCAAGTGGTCACCACGCCCAGCCGGCGGATGTTCTGGAGTTTGGGCTTGATCCGCCCGCCGTCGGGGGCGAGGCCGAAGGCGATGTCCACCGCCCAGACGCGCTCCAGCCAGCCTTTGAGCATGGCGGGCAGCCCATACCACCAAGTGGGATAGACGAAGAGCAGGCCTTCCGCCCAATGCAGATGCTCGCCATGGGCCAGCAGCACGGGATCGGCGGGCGGGCCGTCATTGTAGGTCCGGCGCTCCCTGGCGTTCATCGCGGGATTGAAGCCTTCGGCGTAAAGGTCGAGGAGTCTTGCCTCATGGCCGCCCGCCGCGAGCGCCGCGAGGCAGGTGTCGCGCAGGGCGGCGCAAAAGCTTTCCGGCACCGGGTGGCAGTAAACCACGAGCACGCGCATCAGAAGCGATCCAGCCTGGCCGCCACCTTGGCCTTAAACGCCTCGCGACCGGCGTCGGTGGTGTTGTTCATGTCGTAAAGCGCGAGATAGTCGAGCTTGGCCAGCGGGTGAACGGTCGCGCGCAGCCACCGCGAAACAAGCTTTCGCGGCGGGTCGCCCATGATGATCGTTCGGAACCGCGTTCCGCCATAGCTCGTCACGGCGCAGAGCCGGCGAATGTTGCGCAAGGACGGCTGCACCGTGCCGTCCACGAGGTCGAAGCTGACGCCCGGCAGGAACACGCGGTCGAAATAGCCCTTGAGGATCGCGGGAAAGCCGTAGTTCCAGACGGGGAAGACGAGCACCAAAGCCTGGGCGCGCTTCAGCCGCGCGACATGCTCTTCCACATGGGCGCGGTTGACGCCCACGTCGTGATAATCGAGCCGCTCCTGCCGCGACAGCACCGGATCGAAACCTTCCGCGTAGAGGTCGCAGGCGTCCACTGCGTGCCCGCGTGCCGTCAGCCGGTCCACGACGAGCTGGTGGAGCCCCGCATTGAAGCTGTCCTCGACGGGATGCGCGTGGAGCACCAGCACCTGCATGATCGGGTATCAGGACGCCAATTCGAGACCTTTGAACAGGAAGGTCTTGCCCGAGCGGTAGTCGTAGCTGGGATCTTCCCAGGCGATCATCTTGCCGGGGTTGAGGAGCCCGCGCGGGTCGGCCTCGCGCTTGAAGGCGAGCTGCACCTCGTCCGTCTGCTTCATGCCGCCCTCCTCCAGCGTGTAGCGGTGCGGGTTGAAGATGGGGCAGCCGGCCTCCTCGTGCATCCGGATGATCTCGTCCAGCCGCTCCTCGGTGGTGAAGCGGATGAGCGGCAGGCCGAAACAGGTCACGTCGCCGTCGAAGCGCACGAATTCGAGATGGGAGACGAGTTCGCCCGGAAACATCCGATCAATGGTGTCCACCAGCTTCAGATGCCCTGGGAAGGGATAGAGCGACTGGAGATAGGTGATGGCAGGGTCCACCCGCAGCGCGCGCAGCGTGGTGTGATTCCAGGCCAGCTCATAGACCGGCGGCAGGCCCTTCGTGTCCTCGGCGAGCGAGGAGTCGAACAGCGTCTCCGCCTTCTCCCTCCGGGCGAAGGCACGGAACGCGTCGAGCCCATGCGCCGCGACCATCACGAGGACGATGCTCTGGCCGTCACGGAGAAAGCGCTGATGCCGCTTGAAATAGAGCTGCGGCGCGGGCGCGGCGACCACGGTTGCGAGCTTGAGCAGGAGCCCGTCCTGCCGTGCCAGCCGGTCGCCGAAGCGAGCGGCGGCGTTGAGGCTGTCGAAGCCCACGATGAGCTCGACCCATTCATAGGCCGGCGCCAGCGGCATCTCCACTTCAGTGATGACGCCGTTGGTGCCATAGGCATGCGTCACCTTGTGCAGGTCTTCGCCCGTCAGCTCCAGCACGCGCGGGCTCTCCTCCATGGTGACGACGCGCAGGCGCAGCACATTGCCGAAATCGCGCAGACCACCCCAGCGGATCGAGCCGATCCCGCCCGAGCCACCCGCGACGAAGCCCCCGACTGAAGCCGTGTTGTAGGTGGAGGGCGCAAGCCTCAGTTCCTGCCCCGAATGCGCCCGCGTCGCGTGATCGATCTCGGCCAGCACCGCGCCGGGGCCGCAGACCACGCGGCCAGGTGAAATGCTCTTCACCTCGTTCATCTCGCTAAGGCTCAGCACCACGCCGCCCGACAGCGGCATGGCCTGGCCGTAATTGCCCGTGCCGGTGCCGCGCGGCGTGACGGGCACGCCGTGGCGGAAGCAGGCGGCGAGCACGCGGATCACCTCGTCCTCGCTCCTGGGTGAGACCATGAGGTCGCCCGTCACGCGGTCGAGTTGGCGCTTAAGCACGGGGCTGTACCAGAAGAAGTCGCGGCTCTTCTGGGCGACGATGGCCGGGTTGTCCTCGGTCCTGATGCGATCGAGGTCGCGCTTGAGCGCGGAAAGATCCATCAGGCGGCTCCCATGAGGTCGTCGAGCTCCGAGTAGTCCGGCAGGGTTCGGGCGATCGTCCGGCCCCCCCGCACGACGATGCGGTCGGCCTCGGGCCGCGCCAGAACCTCGGTCCAGCGCCGCCCCTTCAGGATCACGAAATCGGCCGGGTCGCTCTCGCGCAAAATGCCGAATCCATCCAGCCCCATGATCCGGGCCGGCGTGGCCGTCGCTGCCGCGATCCAATCGCCGAAGGGATGGTCGAGATGGGCGACCCGCGTGGCGGCGCGAAATACCTCCAGCATGTCGAGATCGCCATAGGCATGGAAGGGATCGCGCGTGTTGTCCGATGCGACCGCGACCGTGATGCCCCGCGCTTTCATCTCATGCAGCAGCGTCACGCCGCGCCAGCGCGGCGTCGTGCCGTCCGCACGTCGGTCCTGGAGGTAGAGGTTGCAGAGCGGAAGCGAGACGACTGCGATGTCGGCCCGCGCCACGAGATCGAGCGTCCGGTCGGCCTCTCCGTCCGCCTGTTGCGCCAGCGAGCAACAATGCCCGCACAGGATTTTTCCCGCGAAGCGGTGGCGGATGGCCGCCTCCGCGATGTGGCGGAGCGAGACCGACGCTGGGTCGCTCGTCTCATCCACATGGAAGTCGAGGTCGAGGCCGTGCTCGCTTGCGCTAACGAACATCCGGTCGAGCAGGGCGTCGAGGTCAGGCAGCATCCAGGTGACGGCGCCGAGCACGCCGCCCGCCTCTTTCACGCGCCGAACGAGCGCGTTGAACCAGGCTGCGTCACGATAAAGATCGATGCCCGCCAGGCAGGCCGCCTGGAGGATGATCCGCCCACGCCATTCCTCGCGCATCTCTTGGAACACCGGCCAGGAGATTTCATCCTGCGGCGCGATCGAGTCGAGATGGGTGCGGATCGCAACCGTGCCGTGGGCGTGAGCCGAGCGCAGCGAGAAATCCATGCGCCGGCGCAGATCGTCGGCTGTCCAGCGCGCGGCGCGATCCTCACCCGCCGTCTGAAGCGCCGCCTCGAACGTGCCGTTCGGGTTGGGTTTCCGGGGCGAGATGTGGCCCTTGTCGAGATGGGTGTGGCAATCCACAAAGGCGGGCAGCACGACCCGGCCGGCGAGGTCGAGCGTTTCGCCTCCCCGCGGCACCGCGCCGGGAGGCGCGATCCGCGCAATGTGTCCCTCCGAAACGAGCAGGTCGCACCCCACGAACCCGTCGCCATCCGGCTGCCTCCTAAGGCCGGGCGTCAGCGCCCCGTGCAGGCGAGCACTGGCGAGGGTGTAAGGACCTGCTGGGGGCAGTGTGATCGACGAGGTCAACGCTACCCCTCCTGCCTTAGCGCACTTTCGTGCCAACGCCTCAGAATCAGGTGCGACACGAGCGAAAGGGTGAGGAAGATCACGATCCCCGCGGCCGAGATCAGGATCAGCGCCGCGAACAATCGCGGGGCGTTGAGCCGGTACCCGGCCTCGATGATGCGCGAGGCGAGCCCGGAGTTCTGCCCCGAAGCGCCCGCCACGAACTCGGCCACAACCGCGCCGATCAGCGACAGCCCGCCCGCGATCCGCAGGCCCCCGAGGAAGTAAGGCATCGCGCCCGGCAGCCGGAGCAGCCGAAGCTCCTGCCAGCGCGAGGCATTGTTCAGCCGGAACAGGTCGCGCAGGTTGCGGTCCACCGAGTTCAACCCCAGCGTGGTGTTGGAGAGGATCGGGAAGAAGGCGACGATCCAGGCGCAGAGCAGGAGCTTCGTCGTCTGATTGTCCACATAGATGTTGATGAGCGGGAAGATCGCCACGATCGGCGTGACCTGCAGGATCACGGCAAAGGGGAAGAACGACATCTCCAGCCATTTCGACTGCGCGAACAGCACGGCCAGCCCCACCCCGCCGGCCACGGCGAGCAAGAGGCTCAGGAAGGCGATGCGCAGCGTCACCAGCAGCGAGGAGAACAAAAGCGCGCGGTCGGTCCAGAGCGTCGCCACCACCTCGCCCGGCCGCGGCAGGATGTAGCGCGGGATCTCGTTCCACACGCAGATGCGGTCCCAGAAGAAGATCGCCGCCGCCATGATGAGCATGGGCAGCACCCATCGGCCGATCTTTTCGCGGCGCAGCTTAGCTAAGCGCCGCGCCTCCTCGGCGTCCAGCGGCACGGTCGCCGGCATGGGCTCAGCCAAGGCCATGCGTCGCCTCCCTGGCGTTCTGCCCCGCCCGGATCGCCTCGCCCAGGAGGTCAGAAGCCTTGAGGCATAGGGCGGCGTAGTGGGCCGAGGTGCGGAAGCGCGCGTCGCGCGGATAGAGCGCGTCTACCGGCAGTTCGGAATGGACGCGGCCCGGCCGCGCCGCCATCACCACCACGCGGTTGGACAAGAACACGCTTTCGAACACGCTGTGCGTCACGAAAACCGTGGTGAAGCGCTCGGCCTCCCAGAGCTTCAAAAGGTCGTCGTTGAGCGCAAAGCGCGTGATCTCGTCGAGCGCGGCGAAGGGCTCGTCCATCAGAAGCACCCTCGGCTTGGTCACAAGGGCGCGGGCGATGGACACGCGCATCTTCATGCCGCCCGAAAGCTCGCGCGGCACGGCATTCTCGAAGCCGTCGAGCTTCACCCGCGACAGCATTTCCCGCACGCGCGGCGCGGCCTCGTTTCGGGAAACCCCGCGCAGGCGAAGGGGCAGCCAGACATTGTCGAACACGTCGGACCACGGCATCAGCGTCGGCTCCTGGAACACGAAGCCGATCTCGCGCTCATGGCCGACACTCCCGCCCGAGCGCCACGCCACTTGGCCGCGGCTGGGCGTGGACAGGCCCGCGACGATGCGCAGCGCCGTGGATTTGCCGCAGCCCGACGGCCCCAAGAGGCTCAGGAACTCACCCTCGCCCACGGCGAGATCGAGCGCGCCCAACGCCGTCACACCGTTGGAAAAGGTCTTCCCGACGCCCTTCAGCGCGAAGAGGGGCGGGGCGGACAAGGCCTCCCCTGCCCCCGGCGGCTCCACATGCAGCATGGCGGAAGCGAAAGCCTCGCTCACTGGTTCTTGAGGTCGAGCCCCACGCCCTTGTTCACGAACTGAAGCGTGTATGCCTTGGTCACGTCGATGCCCTCGGGCGCAGCCTTGGCCTTGACCATCTTTTGGTAGAAGTCGGCGATCCTCTCGTCCGTCATGGCGCCGATGCCCAGCGTCTCCGTCTCGCCGGAGTCCACGATGCCGTATTCCTTCAGCTTCTCCACGGAAAAGGCGAGCTGCTCGTCCGTCATGTCCGGGTTGTCGCGCTTGATGAGCTCGTTGGCGGCCGCGTTGTCGCCGTAGAGATATTTGGTCCAGCCCTTGGCCGAGCCATCGACGAAACACTGCACGACCTCGGGCCGCTCGTCGATCGTCTGCTGCATGGTCTCGACGGTCGTGGCGTAGGTCGTGAAGCCGTAGTCAGCCATCAGGAAGACGTTCGGCTTGAAGCCGCCCTCGCGCTCGACCGCCAGCGGCTCGGAGGTCAGATAGCCCTGCTGGATCGACTTCGGATTGGCGATGAAAGCGGCCGCGCTGAAGGTGTAGGGCACACGCTTGGCCGGGTCGAAGCCGAACTCCGACTCCATCCAGAGAAAGAAGCTCTGCATGCCTTCGTCGGAGATGATGTACTGCTCGGCGTTCGGCAGGTCCTCCCATTTGTCGAGCCCCTGGCCGGGATGGGCCATCAGGATCTGCGGCTCCTTCTGGAAATACGCCGCCACGACGCGCAGCGGGATGCCCTGCTCGACGGCGGAGAAGGCCTGGAGCAGGTTGCCGCCCATGTAGAAATCGGCCTTTCCGGCGATCATCAGCGGCCTTCCGCTGGTTTGCGGGCCGCCCTGCTGGATCGTCAGGTCGAGACCGCATTCCTTGTAGAAGCCATCGGCCACGGCTTGGTAGTAGCCGCCATGCTCGGCCTGGGCGAACCAGTTGGTGACGAAGGTCGCCTTCTCCAGATCCTGAGCCGATGCCGCGCCTACCGCGCCCAAACTCCAGGCTGCGGCAGCAGCCGATGCGATTCCGAACGCCTTCATGTCAGCCACCCCTCTTGTTCTCGCCGCGACGGAATCATGCGGCGCATTTCTCGTCCGATAAAGGCAAGCGCCGTGCCATGCCGCAAGCGCCGGTTCTGCGTCGCGAATGGGCGCGCCCTGCCTTTATCAGCGCCATCTCGAACGGTATTCTGCCCATCCATGAGGCAGCCGTCCATATGCGCGCGGAAAAGCGGCGGCTTACGCTTGCCCGCCGCGTGAGGCCGACTTAGCGTCGGCGCCATGGGGATGGGAGCCACAAACCAGCCGGCGAGCCGGCCGCTCGCGCCCGATGGCATGATGCCGCCTTTCGCGCGCTATAGCCACGGCGTCGAAGTCGCGGCCGGGGCGCGGCTCGTGTTCTGCTCGGGCCAGCTCGGAATCCGCGCCGACGGCTTTGTGCCGGGTGACGCCGGCGAGCAGGCGGCGCTTTGCTTCGAGAACATCGCCGCCATCCTGCGCGAGGCCGGCATGGCGCTCGAGCACGTCATCCGCGTCAACGCCTATGTCACGGACCGAGCCTTCCTCGCGCCTTACATGCGCGTGCGCGACGGGTTGTTCGCCGAGCCTTTTCCCGCCTCCACCTTGATGATCGTGTCCGGTTTCGCGCGGCCCGAGTTCAAGGTTGAGGTCGAAGCTGTGGCGGCGGCAAGCGCATGAGCGCGCCCACGCGAAAGGTCTGGTGGGGCGACTGGCCGGCCACGGCTTTTCGTGACATCGACCCGGAAACGGTGATCGCCGTGCTGCCCGTGGCGGCCGTCGAGCAGCACGGGCCGCATCTGCCGGTTTCGACCGACTTCACGATCATGGACGGGATGCTGCGAACCGTCGTCGGCCTCCTGCCCGACGATCTCGACATCCGCGTCCTGCCGATCCAGGCGGTGGGAAAATCCAACGAGCACATCCGCTTCCCCGGCACGCTCACGCTGACGGCCCCCACGCTGATCGAGGCCTGGACCGAGCTCGGCGACTCCATCGCGCGGGCGAATGTGCGCAAGCTCGTGATCGTGAACTCCCATGGCGGGAACGAGGAGATCATGGGCATCGTCGCGCGCGAACTGCGCGCGCGGCACGACATGCTCGCGGTGAAGACGAGCTGGCCGCGATTCGGCCGGCCCGGTGGCATGTTCAGCGAGGAGGAGGAGCGGCGCGGCATCCATGGCGGCGACGTGGAAACGAGCCTGATGCTGCATTTCCGGCCCGACCTCGTGGAAATGGAAAAAGCCCAGGATTTCCCGTCCGCCGTCAGCCGCGCCGAAGGCGAATTCTCGCTCGTCAAGCACACGGGCACGCATGCTTTCGCTTGGCTGGCCGGCGATCTCAACCCGCATGGCGTGGTGGGCGAAGCCGCACGGGCGAACGCCGAGAAGGGAAGGCTGACAGCGCTTCATCAGGCGCAAGGCTTCGTCCGGCTTCTGCAGGAGGTGCGGGCGCTCCGGCTGAAGGATTATCTGCCGTGACGCTCGATGCGGGCGCGCTGAATGTGGCGGAGGTCGAGACGGACGCCGCCGGCCCCGCGCTTCCGCCGCGCCACCAGCGCGCAAGCGGCGCCATTCGTGCGAGCTTCCGCCGGCGCGGCGCGGAAACCCTCGTCCACCGGCTCTTTCAAGACGGCTCGGCGAAACTGCGCCTGCCGCGCATGGGGCCGGGCGACACGCAAGCCGTGCTCATCAACACGGCGGGCGGGCTCACCGGCGGCGACGGCTTCGCCAATGCGCTTGCGCTCGACGAAGGCGCGGCCCTGACCGTGACCACGCAGGCTTGCGAACGGATCTATCGATCCAACATGGGCGAGGCGGAGGTCCGAACCAATCTCTCGCTCGGCGCGCAGGCGCGGCTCGACTGGTTGCCGCAGGAAACGATCCTGTTCGACGGTGGACGGTTGCGGCGGTTTCTTGAAGCCGATCTTGCGCCATCCTCCACGCTGCTCGCCACGGAGGCCCTGGTGTTCGGGCGGCAGGCGCGCGGCGAGAAAATCCGCGCCGGCCTGTTTCGCGACCGCTGGCGCATCCGCCGGGAGGGAAAACTCGTCTTTGCCGACGACCTCTCCTTCGAAGGCGACATGGCCGCCGATCTTCTCGCGCCCGCGCTTCTCAACGGGGCCGGGGCGCTCGCGACCGTGCTTCTGGTCGCCCCCGACGCCGAGGACCAGCTCGCGGCCGTCCGCGAGCGGCTTGGCGATCTTTTCGGCGGAGCGAGCGCCTGGGACGGCAAGCTGGTCGCGCGGATGACGGCCCCGGACGGCTTCGCCTTGCGCCGGCGGCTCCTGCCCGTGCTCGAAGCCCTGCGCCACGGCCGCCCCATCCCGAAACTCTGGCAGTTGTGAACAGGCCCGGATGCATCTCACCTCACGCGAAAAGGACAAGCTTCTGATCTCCATGGCCGCGATGGTCGCGCGGCGGCGCCTCGAGCGCGGCGTCAGGCTCAACCACCCCGAGGCGATCGCGCTGATCAGCGACTTCGTGGTGGAAGGCGCGCGTGACGGCCGCTCAGTGGCCGACCTCATGGAGGCCGGCGCGCATGTGGTGAGCCGCGAGCAGGTCATGGAGGGCGTGGCCGAGATGATCCACGACGTGCAGGTGGAAGCCACCTTTCCCGACGGCACGAAGCTCGTCACCGTGCATCAGCCGATCCGGTGAGGAGGCCATGCCCGCCACTCCCACCTTTTCTCCTGCGGCAGAACAGAGCCTTGCCGCGCGCCACTTGGCCCCCGTCAACGCCCACAACGCCTGGACAGAATCCATGAAACGCCTTTCTCTCGCTCTTACCCTTCTTGCTTTGACCGCAGCCCCGGCCCTCGCCCATGTCGGCCAGGGCGCTCATGGCTCATTTCAGGCCGGCTTCCTCCACCCGCTCGCCGGGCTCGATCACCTACTCGCCATGGTCGCGGCGGGCCTCTGGGCGAGCCTGATCGCCGCCGGCACCGGCCGCCGCTGGGCCTTGTGGCTCGTGCCCGCCGCCTTCGTCGCCCTGATGACGCTGGGCTTCGGCGCGGCGCTCGCGGGCGCGCCGCTGCCCTTTGTGGAGCCGGTGATCCTGGCCTCCGTCGTGGCGCTCGGCCTGCTCGTCGCGTCAGCCGTCTCGGTTCCCGTCTGGGCCGGCATGGCGGCCGTGGGCTTCTTCGCCCTTTTCCACGGCCACGCGCACGGGACGGAACTGGCCGGTGCGGTCGCCCTGCCCTATGCGGCCGGCTTCGCGCTCGCCACCGCCCTGCTTCATGCGGTGGGCCTTGGCATAGGCATGATGATCGGCGGCGCGCCGGGCCGCCTGCTGGCGCGCATTGCGGGCGCCGCCGCGGCGCTCGGCGGCGTCTGGCTCGCCCTGGGAGCCTGAGCCGTGATCCCCGGCGAAGTGCTTTGCGCGCCCGGCGAGATCGAGCTCAACGCGGGCGCGCGAGTCCTGACGCTCGTGGTCGCCAACACGGGCGACCGGCCGGTGCAGGTCGGCTCGCATTACCATTTCTACGAGACCAACGCCGCGCTCAACTTCGACCGGGCTCAGGCGCGGGGGATGCGGCTCGACATTCCCGCCGGCACGGCGGTGCGCTTCGAGCCCGGCCAGCGCCGCGAGGTGCGGCTCGTGCCGCTCGACGGGGCGCGGAAGGTTTTCGGATTCCTGGCAAAGGTCATGGGGGAACTATGAAGATCATCGGATTTGCCGCTTTCGCGCTTGCGGCGCTCGCCACCTCGGCCTGGGCGCAGGAGCCCCAGCCCGACTGCGAGAACCCCGTTACTCAGATGGACATGAACATCTGCGCCGGCGAGGACTTTTCCAAAGCCGATGAGGCGCTCAACGCCGTCTATCGCAAGGTGATGGCCGCCATGCGCGACACCGACGCGGAACTAAAGGAGATGAGCCCCGACCTCGTCGGCGCGGCGGATGCGTTGAAGAAGGCCCAGCGCGCCTGGATCGACTATCGCGACGGACACTGCGAGCTCGCCGGCTTCGAGGCCCGCGGCGGCTCCATGGAGCCCATGCTGATCTCCGGCTGCATGGCCGAGCTGACGCAGGCGCGGACGAAGGAGCTCCAGGCACTGCTGGGCGACGACAGCGAGTAGTCATCAGCCTCATCCAGGAGTCGCCATGCCCGCCCGCATCGCCCGTGCCGCCTACGCCCAGATGTTCGGCCCCACTGTGGGCGACCGGGTGCGGCTTGCCGACACAGAGCTGTTCGTGGAGGTTGAGAAGGACGTCACCACCTATGGCGAGGAGGTGAAGTTCGGCGGCGGCAAGGTGATCCGCGACGGCATGGGCCAGAGCCAACTCTCCCGCGCGCAAGGCGCGGTGGACACCGTCATCACCAACGCGCTGGTGATCGACCACACCGGCGTCTTCAAGGCCGACATCGGGCTGAAGGACGGCCGCATTCATGCCATCGGCAAGGCCGGCAACCCGGACACGCAGCCCGGCGTCACGATTCCCATCGGGCCGGGCACGGAGGCGATCGCCAGCGAAGGCAAGATCCTCACCGCCGGCGGCATGGACGCCCACATCCATTTCATCTGCCCCCAGCAGATTGAGGAGGCGCTGAACTCAGGGATCACCACCATGCTGGGCGGCGGCACGGGTCCGGCCCACGGCACGCTCGCCACCACCTGCACGCCCGGCCCGTGGCACCTCGCGCGCATGATCCAGAGTTTTGACGCCTTCCCCATCAATCTCGGCCTGTCGGGCAAGGGCAACGCCTCGCGGCCCGACGCGCTCAAGGAGATGATCGAGGGCGGTGCCTGCGCGCTGAAGCTGCACGAAGACTGGGGCACCACGCCCGCGGCCATCGACTGCTGCCTGTCCGTCGCCGACGTTTACGACGTTCAGGTGATGATCCACACCGACACGCTGAACGAGTCGGGCTTCGTCGAGGACACCATTGCCGCCTTCAAGGGCCGCACCATCCATGCCTTCCACACGGAAGGCGCGGGCGGCGGGCACGCGCCCGACATCATCAAGGTGTGCGGCCTGCCCAACGTCATCCCCTCCTCCACAAACCCGACGCGTCCCTACACGCGAAACACGGTGGCGGAACATCTCGACATGCTGATGGTCTGCCATCACCTGTCGCCGCAGATCCCCGAGGATGTGGCCTTCGCCGAAAGCCGCATCCGCAAGGAGACGATCGCCGCCGAGGACATCCTGCACGACCTCGGGGCCTTCTCCATCATCTCGTCCGACAGCCAGGCCATGGGCCGCGTCGGCGAGGTTCTGATTCGCACTTGGCAGACCGCGCACAAGATGAAGGTGCAACGCGGCCGCCTGCCTGAGGAGCAGGGCGAGAACGACAATCTCCGCGTCCGCCGCTACATCGCGAAATACACGATCAACCCCGCCATCGCGCATGGCGTCTCAAAGGAGATCGGCTCGGTCGAGGTCGGCAAGCGCGCCGACCTCGTGCTGTGGAATCCCGCCTTTTTCGGCGTGAAGCCCGACCTGGTGCTGGTGGGCGGCACGATCGCCGCCGCGCCCATGGGCGATCCCAACGCTTCGATCCCCACGCCCCAGCCCGTTCACTACCGGCCGATGTTCGGCGCGTTCGGCCGCGCGGCCGCAAGCTCCTCCGTCACCTTCGTGAGCAAGGCCGCGCTCGACGCGGGCCTGCCCGATCGGCTCGGCGTCAGCAAGGAAATGGTCGCCGTCGAGAACACCCGTGGCGGCATCTCGAAAGCCTCGATGATCCTCAACGACGCCACCCCGCATGTGGAGGTGGACCCCGAGACCTACGAGGTCCGCGCCGACGGCGAGCTTTTGACCTGCGAGCCCGCCGACGTGCTACCCATGGCGCAGCGATACTTCCTGTTCTAGTTTGGCCCCATGGCGAACCCCAAGCGCAAGCCCGAACCCACGCTCTACGAGCGCGACTTCTTCGCCTGGACGCTGGATCAGGCCGAGAAGCTGCGCGCCCGCGCGCGCAACGAGGTGGATTGGGAGAATGGCGCGGAGGAGATCGAGAGCGTGGGGAGGAGCCAACGGAGCGAGATCGAAAGCAGGCTGGCCCTGCTCATCCTCCACCTGCTCAAATGGCAGTTTCAGCCTGGACGCCGAAGTGAGCGTTGGCGCATATCGATCTCGGAACAACGCATCTGGATTCCGAACATCATCAAGGCAAGCCCAAGCCTGTGAACCTGTCCAGCCGAAGCTTTCCTCGATGCCTACAAGGACGGTCGGCGACGAGCGATCAACGAGACCGGCCTGTTGCCCGAGGTCGTCCCGGTCGAACCCACTTTTACGGTGGAGCAGGTGCTCGACGACACCTATTGGCCGGGCGAGCCTTTCGCACCTTGGGACGTGCGGCGGGACTAACGGCGGGAGCTTTCGCTTCGAATTGGCTGCGCCATGAAGCTCTCGCTGACCGGCGACTTCACCACGCTGCCGCGGGCGCAAACCATGCGCCGGGCCAATGAGGCCGCGGCCGACGCTCCCCTCCTCGGCACGATTTCTCTCGCCCACGACGAGCGCCATCTGCGCCGCAAGGTGCTGACGCTCGACACCGGCGAGCAAATCCTCGTCGATCTGCCCGAGTCCGTGCAGCTCGCGCATGGCGACCGGCTGGTGCTGGAGGACGGGCGCGAGGTGGAGATTCTCGCGGCCGAGGAGGCGCTGCTTGAAATCGTGCCGCGCGACGCGCTGCATCTGTCCGAACTCGCCTGGCACATCGGCAACCGCCACCTGGCGGCCGAGATCGGCAGCGACCGCATCCTGATCCTGCGCGACCATGTGATGGCGCATATGCTGGAGGGCCTGGGCGCGGCGCTTCGCGAGGTGGCCGCGCCGTTCCACCCCTTGCGCGGCGCCTATGGCGGGCACGGCCATTCCCACCACCATGGTTGAACTCGGGGGCGCGGCGCTCCTGCGGCTGGCGGCGGCGCTGTCCCCCGTGTTCCCGACCGGCGGCTTCTCCTTCAGCCAAGGGCTGGAGCGCGCGGTGCATGACGGCCTCGTCCGCGACCGGCAGGGCTTGCAGGAATGGCTTGAGGCGCTCCTGGCGCGGGGCTCGGCCTGGAACGACGCCGTGCTGTTCGCCGCCGCCTGGCGGGGCGAGGAGAAAGCGGCGGAATTGGGCGCGGCGCTCGCCGGCAGCCGCGAGCGTTTCGCCGAAACCACGTTGCAGGGCGGGGCCTTCGCGACCGCGGCCAAAGCCTGGAACGCCGAAGCCGAGGAAGCGGCCGAGCCCCTGCCCTACCCGGTCGCGGTCGGCGCCTTCGCCCGCCGGCAGGATGCGCCGCTGGAGGCCGCACTGGCGCTGTTTCTTCAGGCCTGGACCTCGAACCTCGTCCAGGCCGCCTTGCGCCTGCTTCCCATCGGACACACCGGCGGCGTCCGAACGCTCGCCGCGCTGGAGCCCGTCATCCTCGCAACGGCCGCGCGCGCGAAAAACTCGACGCTCGACGATCTCGGCTCCTCGGCCTTCCTGTCGGAGATCGCGAGCTTGCGCCACGAAACCCAGTATTCCCGGATCTTCCGCTCATGAACTCACCCCATGGCCCGCTCCGCGTCGGCATCGGCGGCCCGGTCGGCGCGGGCAAGACCACGCTCACCGAAATGCTCTGCAAGGCGGTGCGCGACCACTGGTCGGTGGCGGTCGTCACCAACGACATTTTCACCAAGGAGGACGAGCTGATCCTCAACCGCGTCCAGGCGCTGCCCGAGGCGCGCATTCTCGGCGTGGAGACCGGCGGCTGCCCGCATACGGCGATCCGCGAGGACGCCTCGATCAACCTCGCGGCCATCGCCGAGATGCGCCGCCGCTTCCCCGACCTCGACGTGGTGTTCATCGAGTCGGGCGGCGACAATCTCGCGGCCACCTTCTCGCCCGAGCTCGCCGACCTCACGCTTTATGTGATCGACGTGGCGGCCGGCGAGAAGATCCCGCGCAAGGGCGGGCCGGGCATCACCCGCTCCGACCTTCTCGTCATCAACAAGATGGATCTCGCGCCCTATGTCGGGGCCGACCTCGACGTCATGCGCCGCGACACGCAAAAGCAGCGCGGGCCGCGGCCCTTCGTCTTCACCGATCTGCCCCGCCGGGTGGGTGTGGCCGAAATCGTCGGCTTCATCGCAGCCCAAGGCGGGCTGCCGCCGCCAACCGAGGCCGCTTCGGCCTAGAGGCCGTGAGACGGATCAAAAGAACGAAAGCTGCGGCGCTTCCTTGCGCGGCCGGCGCTTGGGATTGGGCTTGGCGGCCGGCCTCTGCCTTATGCGGCTCAGCGCCTTGTCGCGCGCCACCTGCTCGGGCGCCGTCGGGTCGTCCGTCAGCCATTTGCCGCGCTTGATGACCTCGTTCACCCGGCCCTGGTTGACGCCCAGTTTGAAGGCGATCTCCTGCTGCGTCATGGTTGTGGTGCGGTGAAGCTCCAGGATGTGGCGCGCGAGTTCGGGCGTCATCTTCTTGCCGACCACCCGGCGTGCCGGCGCGATCCTGCGTTTCCTACGATCACGCTCCTTCAACCGCTCCAGAACCGCCAGCGCCTGGGTCATGCCCTGCTCGCGCAGGGCTTCCTCGAATTCCTTCAGCGTCGCCACGGCTCGCCTCCTTCACCGCCGCCCTGTTGTTCGTCCCCTGGCGCGAAACGTTCCCCGAACAGAATGTGTCCGCTCGCCCCCTCAGATCAAGGGCCGGCTACCGCCTGAGCCCATTCAGCGGTGGAAAAAAGCGCGCGGGAGAGCCGGAACACGCATGATTCCCTTGAGGAACTGTGCCAGACAGCGGGTCGCGAGCATCAAGGGGAGCGGGGATGAAGATCATGAAACAGCTATTGGGGGCCACATTGGCGGTCTTGTTGGCGCATTCCGCGTCGGCGACGACCCTTGCGGAGATCGACGCGGCGGCGGCCAGTCTGCAGGACCTGTCGGAACAGCTTCCGCTCACGCAGCGCGTGTCGGTCTTCGTCCGGGAGCCGTCGCGCGGCTATGGCATGTATGAGGAGCGCGAGAACGCCGTCTTTCGCGCGGGCGAGCCGATCGTCACCTATGTCGAGCCCGTGGGCTATGGCTGGAATGAAGCGCCGGACGGCCGCCACGAGCTGGCCTTCGACGTGGACCTGAAGCTTTTCACCGGCGAGGGCGAGCTGGCCACCGAGCAGGAAGGTTTTCTTCAGTATCGCGCGGCGAGCCGCAAGAAGAACCTAGAATTCTCGCTCGATCTCACCCTGACGCTCAACGAGGCGCCTGCCGGCTCATATACGGTCGAGTACACGGTCCACGATCGCAGCAGCGGTGAGTCGTCTTCCTTCCGCCAGGATTTCGAGATCGCGGATTGACAGCTCCCCGCGCCGACGCAGGCATGCCGGCGCACTTTGAATGCCGATTGAACTCTGGAGCAGGAACGATCACCGCATGGGACGTGTATTCCGGAGCGCCGCATGCGCCCTCGCCTTGGCGCCGGGCGGGCCGACCCTCGCGCAGGCCGAGGAGCTGACGGCCCTCAGCGACACGGCGATGAGCATCACCGGCGACGTGACGCTGGACGATTTCGGCATCACCTTCGCCAATGGCGAGGCCCTCGCCTTTTCCGCGCTGGTGGGCGACGCCTTCGAGGTCAGCGGCGAGCAGGTTCCGGCTTCCGTCCATGAGGTGGAGGCCCCGGCCGACCCGGTTCTCGAAAACGGCAACCAGCTCTGCGGCTCGGGGAACGTCACCTATGTCGCCAACTGGCTCATCCCCGGCAGCGACACGGATACGGTGATCGCCGTGTTCGACACGCAGGACGTGCCCCAAAGCGACGCCGAGGCCTGCGCGACCTATACCTACGAGATGGGCCAGTAACGTCAGGCCGGGAGCAAGATGCTGTCGATCGGGCGCTGAAGATCGGCCCGGCGAGGAAACTTTGATGGGTGTGCGCGGGATCAAACGATGGACCCACGGATCAAGAGACGCCTGACAAGTCGGAAAGCCTAGGCCCTTCAACGCTCCGGGTTTCCAAACACGCCTCTCGCAACAGCGAGAAAGCCCCGAAACAGAGCGTGATTTGGAAACCGGCCTGACGCTTTCCCCAACACATCCACTGAACATCCTCACGCGGTCCCCAGGATCACACACGAATAGCTCACGGCGTTTCCACCGCAGGCTGTTCTCGTCATGTTGAGGGGCCGCATCTCCCAAGTGATACCGTGCGCCGAGTCGGGGTGAGTTGGCGAGTCCCTTACGGCAGTTCAGACTTGCGCCGGGCGGTGCGCGCATGTCACGCTACGTCAGCACAAGGTGGTGTACGTGATCTGCGGCTGAGCTGGGGTTCATCGGCCGCGACCCGCGCCATCGCAAGGGAGGAACGCCATGGCCGTCATCAACGCCACGCTGGCCAATGAGGCGTTCGACATCCGACTTGCGAATGAGGTCGCATTCTTGTCGCGCGCCTCACCTTTAGGCGCCACCGGTCAATACGATTGGAACACCACCGGCTCCGGATACGTCTTCACCAACGGGGCAGGCTATTCTTATGACGGCAGCGGCAATCCGACAAACGGGACCGTCAACCACATTCAGATCGGGCTCAGCGTTCCGCCTGGCGGAACAGACATCGACATCACGGGCATCGCGCTCGACCTAGAACAGCTCGTGCAGCCGGCGCTGAGCGCCGACGCTTTCGCCAACGCCTTCTGGCTGGAGGCGCTGAGCGGCGACGACACGATCACGGGCGCAAACAGCCAGACCTTCATCATGGCGGGCGACGGGCGAAACATCGCGGCGGGCCAGACGCTGATCGGGCGCAACGACCGCATCACAGGCGGCACCGGCGGCACCTCTGCCCAGCAGCAGATCCTATACGGCGACGTCGACCAAAGCTTTGGCACGGTTATCGGCGGCAACGACATCCTGGTCGGTCGGGGGCAGTTCTATACCGTCCTCATGGGGGATGTCGGAGCAAGTTATGGTTTCGTTGCGGGAGGCAATGACGTGCTTCGCTTGGAGGCAGTTGCCGCATACGAGGGAAGCAAGCTCCTGGTCGGCGACGTCAGTGCAGCCTACCTCGGCAGCCACACGGTAGGGGGAAATGACCACATCACGGGATCGCAGTTCTCAGACTGGCGCTTGGTCGGAGACGTCAACTACATGGCCGGTAACGTGCTGTTTGGCGGCGACGACGAAATCCACGGGCTGGGCGGCAACGACTTCATCTACGGCGATTACTGGACGAAGGAGGGCTACTCCATCGTGCGCGGCGGCAATGACCGCCTCTTCGGCGGGGCCGGAAACGATGAGATCTGGGGCAATGGCGGGTCGGACTACATCGACGGCGGGGCTGATTCTGACACCGCCCGCTTCACCGACCTGAACATGACGGGCCATGCTCTGGTGCGGGTGGGCAACACGCTTTACGTGAGCCAGATCGTGGACGACGCGACCGACACGCTGGTGGACGTGGAGAACGTCAACCTTACCGGCAGCAATGTGGCGACGAGCTCCATCGCCCAGTTTGGCGGGCTGAGCTATGTGGCCTCCCACCTTGATCTGGTTGCCGCCTTTCGGGGCGGGGCAGCGGGCGCGATCAACCAGGCGGGCGCGCAACACTATGCGTTCACCGGCTATTTCGAGGGACGGCTGACCGAAGGCGAGCCGCTGTTCGACGCGCAGGCTTACGTCAACAGCTACGCCGACCTGCGCACCGCCTTTGGCACAGGCATGACGCTGAACGTGAATGCGGCCACGCTGCACTTCATCAACCACGGCTCCGTCGAGGGGCGGCTTGGCTTTGATGGGCTTGCCTACATCGCGAGCTATGCCGACCTGAGAAGCGCCTTTGGCACGAACCAGGAGGCTGGGGCGCAGCATTTCCGCAGCACGGGCCGGACGGAAGGCCGTGACGTGCTGTTCGACGCCCAGCAGTACCTCGACAACTACGCCGACCTTGCGGGGCTGACGCTCAGCCAAGCCGCGCGCCACTTCATCCTGAGCGGGGCCAGCGAGGGGCGCACCTTTATCGACCCGCTCGACTATGTGGCGAGCTATGCCGACCTGATCCAGGCCTTTGGCGACTATGGCTCGGCTCCCAACGCGGCAAGCCTTGGGCGCGACCACTACGTGTCCTCGGGCCGGGCATCGGGCCGCACCACCACCTTCGACGCCTGGCAGTATCTGGAGAACTATGACGACCTCACCGCCGCCTTCGGCCGCAACGTGGACCAAGCCGCACACCACTTCATCCAGTACGGCTTCTATGAGGGAAGAACCGACGACGCCCTGTTCGCGTGAGGGGGGCCCGAGCGCTAATCCGGCGAGTAGCGTCCTGACACTGCCATGAAGAGCCAGTGCGCCTGAGCCGCGCCCTGCTTCAGAGCAGGAACAGACCGCGGATTGGAACCCCCCGAGAGCGAGGCGCGCTGGCGAACCAGCGGAAGAGCGAGGCACAACAAGAATTTAAGTGGTGGGTGTGCACAGGATCGAACTGTGGACCCGCTGATTAAGAGTCAGCTGCTCTACCAACTGAGCTACACACCCGCGCCGCCAAGCGACGTGGGGCGCATATAGCCAGCGCCGGAGGCAGTGTCCAGCCCCGGCGGGAGCTTTCGGCCGCCGCGGCGGGAGCCCTGCCGGGTGCCGCTTCAGGCGAACAGCACGCCCTCCGCGATCCTGATCGCGAAGCCGCCGATCCGCGCCGCCTCCAGCCCGCCGCCCGGCCCGACCACCAGCTCCAGTCGGATCTGCGAGGGCCGGCCCATCTCCATCCCCTGCTCGATGGCGATGCGGTGGATGCCCTCGCCCGGCCGCTCCCATTTCATCATCGCTCCGGCGAAGGCCGCGGCCGCCGAGCCGGTGGCCGGGTCTTCCGTGATGCCGACATGGCCGGCGAACATGCGGCTGCGATAGGAAAACCCGTCGCTGCCAGTCGGGCAATAGACATAGGCCGCGGCCGAATGGCCGTCGTCCGAGCCGATCAGCCGCACCCAGGCAGCCACGTCGAGCCGGGCGCGCCCGAGCGCCTCGAGGTCGCGCACGGGGATGCAGACGTAAGGAACGCCCGCCGTCCAGGCGGAGGTGCTGTGATGGCCGGCCCCGATCTCGTTTGTGCCCAGCTCAAGGGCCGCGGCCACCGCCTCGACGCCTGCCTCGAACAAAACGGGTTCGGGCAAGCGCGGCAGGTCGAACTCGGCGAAGGCGGTCCCTTCCAGATGCGTCACCGCGCAGCGCACCGGCCCGACCGTCTCCTCCAGCACGAGGATCGCGTCCACGCCGGCGTCCCCGGCCAGCGCCACCGCCGTGCCCACCGTGGGATGCCCGGCGAAAGGCAGCTCGTGAAGCGGCGTGAAGATGCGCACCTGGGCGCGGTGCCGCCGGTCTTCGGGCGGCAGAACGAAGGTGGTCTCCGACAGGTGGAACTCGTTGGCGATGGCCTGCATCCTCTCCGTCGAGAGGCCCTCCGCGTCGAGCACCACCGCCAGCGGATTGCCTTGCAAAACCTCGCGCGTGAACACGTCGAGCACCAGATAGCGTCGTGCGTTCATGGGCTCTCCTTGCTTGTCCCTGCACCTGCCAGTGTCTCGAAATGCCAGCGGATGATCGGCGGCATATGCGGCATCAGGCCGTCCGGCAGGTCGTCCGCGTCGCGGATCACCACGGCGCCCGAAACTTCCGCCTGCGGGTCCGCCGCGATGAAGGCCTCCACGCGCGCGGCCAGCGCGTCCGCCGGCTCGGGCAGGAAGAAGCGGCGGAACAAGGCGGTGCCCGCCCCACTGGAAAAAGCATGGAAGATCGGGTCGCCCGGCAGGCCGGAAAGGTCAAGGCCCGTTTCCTCCCGCACCTCGCGGAGCATGTTGCTCATCACGTCCACGCGGCCGTCGCGAAAATCCTCGGGCTCGAAGGAGCCCGCCGCGAAATAGACCCGGCCGCCGTTCACGGTATGCGCGGCCATGCGGATGGCGAGAAGCGCGCCGTCGGCGGCCACCGGCACGGCATGGGCGAAAGTATGCTCGATCTGCGGGATGGGCCTCAGCCTGCGCCACAGCATGAAACTGGCATAGCGCGCGACATGGCAGCGGCCCACGAGCCGGCGGCCGGAATAGTCGAGCTGCGACAACAATGCGATGCGGCCGTCGAACAGGGCCGGGTTGAATCGCGTTTCCCTTCGCCAGTTCTCGTCGATGGCGGCAAGGTTCTCGCTCTCGAAGGGATGCGGCGCGGCATCGACCGACACGTCGATCTCGTTGACGGCGAAGATCTGCTGGCGCGGGATGTCGAAGGGCACGAGAACCTCAGATCAGGTCGAGGGTGACGGCCGCCGGGCAGTGGTCGGACGCCTTCGGGCGGTCCCAGCCGAGCCGCGGGAAGCGCCGCACCTCCTGGCCCGGCGGGAAGGGCGTTCGCCAGGGCTGGCCGGCGCGGACGATGGTGGGAATGGCGGCGGCGTTGGCGGCGGCGAGTTGCGGCGAGAGCAGGAGATAATCGAGCTGGCACAAGTGCCGCTCCTGGGGCCCGCGCGCATGGAACAGGGTCCAGCGGTCGTCCTCCGGCCGGCGCGCCACCGGATCGACCGCGAAGCCGTCGCTCAAAAACACGTCGAGCGAGGACCCCTCTTCCCGCATCGGCGTGAAGGTGAAATCGTCGAGCACGCCGCCGCCCACCACGAGCCGCTCGCGATAGTCGTTGAGATCGCCGCAGATCGCCCAGGCGCCGTCCCCGTTCGGAAACCGCCGCTCCACGATGCGGCGTACGGCCTTGGCCTCGGCCGTGCGCAGCGGCATGGAGGCCTCGCGCCCGCTCACGCCGTCGCGCCCGCCGCCCATGGATTTCAGATGCACCACGAACAGCGTGAGCGATCGTTCGCCCACCCGGAAATCGGCTTCCAGGCAGTCGCGCCGAAACACGCGGTCGCGCGCGTGAAAGCCCCGCTCCTCGAGTTCGGGCGTCAGCACGCCGAGCTCTGTGAAGCTGCGCGGAGCATGGCTGCGCGTCGTCACGAGCTCGATGGGCTCGCCGCCGGCCGTGCGTTCGCGGAACATCAAGCCCACGTCGATCCCGCGCGGGTCGTTGCCGCGGCTCACATGCCTGCCGCGGTAGCTCGCGCCCAGCATGCGGAACAGGTAGCCGTGCTCGAAAGCCGCCAGCGCCTCCTCGCTTTCGACCTCCTGCAGGCAAAGAATGTCGGCGTCGGCCGCCGCGATCGAGAGCGCGGTCTGCTGGCGCGCGTCGTCGCTCTGCGCGACGGCCCGCGCGCGTTCGAGCGCACGGAACTCCTCGCCCTTGTCGATGTCGAACAGCGCGATCGCCCGGTCCTGCCCGCCTCGGTCGTGAAAGCCGGAGAAGTCGAACCGCCGAAGCAGGTTCTCGACATTGAAGGTGGCGAGGCGGACGGGCATGCGGCGCGAGCTTTGCCCCAGCCGCCCCTCCCCTGGCAAGGTATGGCCGCCCGCCGGAACCTTGAGCGTTCATCCGCCGTTCACCATGATGGCATCAATGTGACGGTGCGGCGCGTCCGCTCACGGGGGTGGGTTCAGCATCGAGGAGAGAACCATGCGCAGACTGTTGTCATCTTTCGGGCGCGCGCTGATCGCGGCTGCCTTGTCCCTCGGCGTTTCGGCGCCGCTGGCGTCGGCGCCGGCCGTCGCCGCCCCGCTCGTCGTCCCCGCTGCGCCGGCTGCATCGAGCGACGTTCACGTCGTCAGGAATCATCGCAACTACCAGCGTCGGCATTACCGCCGCTACCGCGACGGCTACCGGCACCGTTATCGCGACAGCTACCGGCATCGCCACTATCGCCGCCATCGTGACCGCGATTCGGTGATCGCGCTGGGCCTGGGCCTGGGCGTGCTCGGCGCGCTGGCCGCGCGGCCCCGCTACTATCACGACGACTATGTCTACGTGGCTCCCAAGCGCCGGGTATATCGCTCCCACGGCAACGCCCATGTGGACTGGTGCTATTCCCGCTACCGCTCCTACCGGGCCTACGACAACACCTATCAGCCCTATCACGGGGGGCGGCGGCAGTGCTGGTCGCCCTATAGCTGAGGGGCTCCCCGCCTGACATGATGAAGGCCCGGAACGGCAGCCGTTCCGGGCCTTTTCCTTTGTGAAGCCGCCGCGACTCGCGACAGCCGCGCCGCGCCTCAGTTCTTCGCCTTGTCCACCAGCTTGTTCTTGGCGATCCAAGGCATCATGCCGCGCAACTGCTCGCCGACCTGCTCGATCTGGTGGGCGTCGTTCATGCGGCGGATGCCTTTGAAGCGCGCTAGGCCAGAGCGGTATTCCTGCATCCACTCCGACGTGAACTTGCCCGTCTGGATGTCGTTGAGCACGCGCTTCATTTCCTGCTTGGTCTCGGGCGTGATGATGCGCGGCCCCGAGACATACTCGCCCCACTCCGCCGTGTTGGAGATCGAGTAGTTCATGTTGGCGATGCCGCCCTCATAGATCAGGTCCACGATCAGCTTCACCTCGTGCAGGCACTCGAAATAGGCCATTTCCGGCGCGTAGCCGGCCTCGACCAGCGTCTCGAAGCCGGCGCGGATCAGCTCCACCAGCCCGCCGCACAGCACCACCTGCTCGCCGAACAGGTCGGTCTCGCACTCCTCCTTGAAGTCGGTCTCGATGATGCCCGACCGCCCGCCGCCCACGCCCGAGGCATAGGACAGCGCGAGGTCGAGCGCGTTGCCGCTCGCGTCCTGATGCACGGCCACCAGGCAGGGCACGCCGCCGCCCTTCTGGTATTCGCCGCGCACCGTGTGGCCGGGGCCTTTCGGCGCCACCATCAGCACGTCCACGCTCTTCTTGGGCTCGATCAGCCCGAAATGCACGTTGAGCCCGTGCGCGAAGGCGATGGCCGCGCCGTCGCGGATGTTGGGCGCGATCTCGTTGCGGTAGATGTCGGCCTGCAATTCGTCGGGGGTCGCCATCATCATCAGGTCGGCCCACTGCGCGCATTCCGCCACGCTCATCACCTGGAGACCGTCGGCCTCGGCCTTGGCGCGGGTCGGCGAGCCCTGCTTCAGGCCGACGGCGATCTCCTTGCACCCCGAGTCCTTCAGGTTGAGCGCATGCGCCCGCCCCTGGCTGCCATAGCCGATGATGGCGACCTTCTTTCCCTTGATGAGATTCAGGTCGGCGTCCCGATCGTAGTAAACGCGCATGATGTCCTCTCCTTTTGAGTCGTCAGTGTTGCGGATCGCCCGAGGCGTCCGTTTGGTGAAGCTGGATGAACTGCCGGGTGGCCCGTGCCGCGTCGCCCGCGATGGCATTCGCGGTCAGCTTGAGCTCGTCGCCGAGCAGGAGCCGGATCTGCACGTCGCGCGCGACCAGGCCGAAAAAGGTGCGGAACGCCGCCTCCGCGTCGTCGAAAGCGATCAGCCCCGCCTCCCCGGCCGCCTCCAGCAGGGGCTTGAGCCGAAGGCCAAGCGCGAAGCGGCCATTGGCGAGCACCACCGCCCCCAACCCCTTCCCTGCGTCCGCCTTCTGTCCCGCCTGCCCGATGGCGAGCCGGTTGAGCGCGATCGAGGTCGAGCTCGACACGACGCGCAGCCAGTCGGCGGCGAAGCGGGTCAGCGCCTCGGTCAAGCCGTTCATGTCGATGGCCCCGCCTTCGGGAACCGACACGCGCACCTTCGAGGCCTGCCAGCGCACGGTGGCTTCCAGGAGCCCGTCGCGGCCGCCGAACCATTTGTAGAGCGTCTCCTTAGAGCAGCTCGCCCGCGCCGCCACCGCCGTCATGGTCAGCGCCTCGCCCTTCTCCACGAGCACGGCGAGCGAGGCGTCGAGCACCTCGCGCTGGCGCGGCGAGAACGCGCTCGCCGCTTCTTCCTCCATCCCGGCTAGAATCACTCTGCTGTACCGTACGTTACGGTTCGGCTTCTGGCACGAACGGACGAGCGGCGCAAGGAGGACCGCCTCGCCGCCTGCGGTCCCCGTGGATGAATTTTCAGCCCGCAGAACTTTTTTGCGTCTCGCAAACCTCACCGGCCTTCGCGCCGCCCCTCACCCTCACCCTCTCCCTGCGAACGGGGAGAGAGAGGCGGAGACATTGCGCAAACCCTTGCCGCAGAAGGCGCGGCGCTTGTGAGGGCGGTCTTCTCCCCGCAGGCGGGGTCGGAGCGACGAGCAGCGACAGACACATAGGTGTCTGTCGCCGTCGCAGGGGTGGCGACAGCCGGATGAGGGGCGGCACGGACCTTCACGGCTGGGCTGAATGGGCGGGCTCGCATTTTTTTCACGCAATCTCATCCACGCCCCTCCCGCTCTCTCGTACTCTCCCTGTCGCCTGTCTTGCGGGAAGCCTGGGATGCATACCGGGTGCTCAGGGAGACAAGCCGGTGCTGGATCGGCCGGGCGACGGTGGCCCGGCTGGGCGATGAGCCCGTGAGGTCCAGGCCCCAGGGGAGGACGGCGCGCGCACGGCAAAAGCGTGCAAGCGCCGCCTGGATCCGGGGCAAGCAGCCGACGGCATGCGTGGCGCGAGCCACGTAACACAACAGTCGGAAGGCGAGCGCCACGCATGCCGCTTCCCGATCCACCCCAGACCACCGGGGCACGCTCTTTGACAATGGCCGGACGGCACAAGCCGGGCGCGGCGACGGTGAAGCGCGCCTAGATCGCCACCTGCGTGCCGATCTCCACCACCCGACCCGTCGGGATCTGGAAATACTCCGTCGCGTCGGCCGCCGTGCGCGCGAGTCCGATGAACAGCCGGTCCTGCCAGATCGGCATGCCCGAAACGGCCGACGCCTTGAGCGAGCGCCGCGATACGAAGAAGGAGGTGGACATGATGTCGAACTTCCAGCCCTGCTTGCGGCAGATGGCGAGCGCGCGGGGGATGTGCGGCTGCTCCATATAGCCGAAATGCAGCGTTACCCGCATGAAGAGGTCGTTGTAGGGTTGGATGCGCGCCCGCTCGCTCTCGGGCACCCGCGGCGTCTGCTCCGTGATGATCGACAGGATCACGTTCTGCTCGTGCAGCACCTTGTAATGCTTGAGGCTGTGCATCAGCGCGGTGGGCGCGCTTTGCGGGTCGCTGGTCAGGAACACGGCCGTGCCCGGCACCTGATGGGGCGGCTTCTTGCTCAAGTTATCGACGAACACGTCGAAGGGCACTTCGCTCTTGCGCGTCTTGGCCGCTAGATAGCTCGCGCCGCGCACCCAGGTCCAGATGATCAGGCCCATGACGCCGGCCACGATGATGGAGGTCCACCCGCCGTCCGCGACCTTGAGGAGATTGGCGAAGAAGAAGGCCAGGTCGAAGACACCGAACAGCACCGCCAGGCCGACGGCCAGAAGCAGGCCCCAGCCCCAGCGGAAGCGCATGACGACGAACAATAGGACCGTCGTCATCAGCATCTCGCCCGTCAGCGCGATGCCGTAAGCCGAGGCCAGCGCGCTCGACTCCCCGAAGCCGACCACGAGCAGCACCACGCCGAGCGCCAGCAAGAGGTTCACGCGCGGCATGTAGATCTGGCCGGACTGCGTTTCGGAGGTGTGCTGGATTTCGAGCCGCGGCAGGAGGTTGAGCTGCACCGCCTGCCGGGTCAGCGAATAAGCGCCGGTGATGACCGCCTGGCCGGCGACCACGGTTGCGAGCGTGGCGTAGGCGACCACGCCCAGCAGCGCCCATTCCGGCATCATCTCGAAGAACGGGTTGGTGGGCGCGCCGCCATGCGCGAGCACGTAAGCGCCCTGGCCGAAATAGTTGAGCAGCAGGCAGGGGAAGACGACGGCGAGCCATGCGGCGATGATCGGCCGGCGGCCGAAATGGCCGAGATCGACGTAAAGCGCCTCGGCTCCCGTCACCGCCAGGAACACGGCGCCCAGGGTGATGAAGGCGATCTCCGGCTGATCGGCAAGAAAGGCCACGGCATAGTAGGGGTTGACGGCGAGCAGCACGGAATAATCGTCGGAGATGTGCATAAGGCCGGAGATGCCAAGCACGCAGAACCACCCCGCCATCAGGGGACCGAAGACCCGCGCCACGCTCGCCGTCCCGAAGCGCTGCACGGCGAACAGCGCGGCCAGCACCGTCAGGGTGATGGGCACCACGAAAGGCGCGAAGGCCGGCGTCACCACCTCCAGGCCCTCCACGGCCGAAAGCACGGAGATGGCCGGCGTGATCACGGCGTCGCCGTAGAACAGGGCGGCGCCCGCCACGCCGATGGCGAGGATCAGGCCGGACCGCGCGGGATAGGACGAGCGCGCCAAGGCCATCAGTGAGAGCGTGCCGCCCTCCCCCTTGTTGTCGGCGCGCAGCACGAACACGACATATTTGATCGTGACGATGATCGTCAGCGCCCAGACGATCATCGACAGCACACCGAGAACATCCCCGCGGCTCGCCACGGTCGCCCCGTCGGCGCTCGCATGCAATGCCTCGCGAAAGGCGTAGATCGGGCTCGTGCCGATGTCGCCGAAGACGACGCCCAGCACGCCCAGCATCAGCGAGGCCGTGGTTTTGCTTGACGGAGCGGAATGCGACGGGTGCGCCGCGCCGCCGGTGTCGGCGATGGCCATGATGGAAGGGGTTCCTCAACCGCGCGGCATGGCGATGCCGCGGCAAGACGGGCGTCGCGCCCCGGACCAGGCTCTCAATGGGCGCACGATGGATATGCATTTCCGCATATATAGGTGTTCTCGGGCGCCGAAGCGCCCCCTGCGGCATTCACAACGCGCCGGAAGATGGGTTGTTTCCGAACCGAACGGGCATCCAAGCCAAAGCACGGGCCATCGGCGGAGGGCAAGCCGGTCAACGCACCACCGTCAGCTTTTGGGCGGCGCGCGTGATGGCGGTATAAAGCCAGCGGGCGCGCGTCTCCTTGAAGGCGTAAGACTCGTCGAACAGCATCACCTCGTTCCATTGCGAGCCCTGCGCCTTGTGGACGGTGAGCGCATAGCCGAAATCGAAGTCGTCGAAGCGCCGCTTCTGCGCCCAGGGGATCTCCGTGTCGGGATTCTCGAAGGCGTCCTTGAGCAGCTTGATCTTGGCGACCCCGCGGTCGGGGTCGTCCTCCTCCGGCGCGACGAGCAGGTTGATGCCGGGCTTCGTCGTCTCGCGCGCCGACGTCATCACCTTCCACAGCGAGCCGTTGAGCAGCCCCTTGCTGGGATCGTTGCGCAGGCAGACCAGCTTGTCGCCGGGCTGCGGGTGAGGCGCGGCAAAGCCTTTGAGCTCCCTGAGCCGCACATTGTAGCGCCGCCGCGTGCGGTTGGTGCCGACCAGGACCTGGTCGGCCTTGAGCACGCGCTCCTGCTCGACCTCGTCCTTGCCGATGACCTGCGCCTCGCCATAGTCGCCATGCATGAACTCGCGGCCCTCGCGCACGTCGAGCGCGAGTCGGATGATGGCGTTGTCGCGCGCCTGGCGGTGGATTTCGGTTAGGAGGAAGTCGGGTTCGGCTTCGGTGAAGAAGCCGCCGCCCGACACGGGCGGAAGCTGGCCGGGATCACCCAGGACCAGCACGGGCGTGCCGAAGGAAAGGAGATCCTTGCCGAGCTCCTCGTCCACCATGGAGCATTCGTCGATGATGATGAGCTTGGCGCGGCTCACCGGGCTCTGGCGGTTGAGCGCGAAGGTGGGCGAGATCGAGGTTTTTCCCGTGGCCTCATCCGACACGCTTTCCTCGCCGCGCGGCCGGTAGATCAGCGAATGGATGGTGCGCGCGTTGGTCGCGCCCTTGGAGCGCAGCACCTGGGCGGCCTTGCCGGTAAAGGCCGCGAACTGCACCTCGCCCTCGACGCTCCCGGCGAAGTGCTTGGCCAGCGTGGTCTTGCCCGTGCCGGCATAGCCGAATAGGCGGAACACGGATTTCGGCCGGTCCTTGAGCCAGCGGCTCACGGCCTTGAGCGCCTGATCCTGCTGCGGGGAAAACTGCATCGCTGGCCAGAAACAGGATTTCGCGGCCCGACACAAGCGGGCGGGCGCGACATGACCCACTCCCGCGGCCGGCTCATCGCTTGTTCACGACAGCCCGTCGGTGCTACCTTAGGGGCATGGTCGGAAGCCTTTCGCTCCAGAAACTCGTCGGCGCCAGCCTCGCCCTTCTGGCGGTCCTCATGGGCGTCGGATGGATGACGCGTGAGGATCCCGCGGCCAAGCCACCCCTGAAGATCCTCGGTGGCGGCTTCATGTTCAACTATCGCATCGCCGATGTCCATTACGGCTTCACCGCCGCCATCCAGCGTTCGCTGCCGGCCGGCTCCGTCATCGAAGCCGAGTTCGAGGATCCGGCGGGCGGGGCGAACCATGTCGTGCGCGAGCGGGTCGAGGTCAGGGCGTCGCGCTACACCCTGCGTTCGCCCCCGCTTCAAGGCGTCGAGGCCGGAAAGGACTACCACGTCGAGGTTCGCTTGAAGACACGGGCGGATGACGCCGTGCTCTGGTCCGACCGTCTGGCTTTTCGCTCGCAACTGTCCGACGACGTGGCGCCCGACGCGCCGCTGACGGTCGGCCCCGGCTACCACCGGCCGTCCGGGCAAGGCGACTGAACCGCTCCGCGTCACCCCACCATCGTCACGAGCGTCAGCGCGAGCAGCAGGCCCATCGTCAGGTTGAACCACTTCAGGCGCACGGGGTCTTCGAGAAAGCCGCGCAGGGCGGTGCCGAACCCGGCCCAGGTGGAGACGCTTGGCAGATTCACGAGCGCAAAGGCCAAAGCGACGATCACGACCGAGAGGAGCGGCTGGAGGGGATCGACATAGACGGCCATGGCGGTGGCTGCCATCACCCAGGCCTTCGGGTTGACCCACTGGAAGGCGGCCGCTTCCATGAAGGTCATGGGCCTGGCGCCCGCCTCCCCGGCCCGCGCCAGCGTGCGCGACATCGCGATGCGCCAGGCGAGGTAGAGCAGATAGGCGCCGCCAACGATCTTGAGCGCCGTGTGCAGCGCGGGCACGGCGGTCAGCACCGCGCCGAGGCCTAAGCCGACGCCGAGCAGCAGCGACAGGAATCCCACTCCGATGCCCAGCATGTGCGGGATGGTGCGGACGAAGCCGAAATTCACGCCCGAAGCGAGCAGCATGAAATTGTTCGGCCCCGGCGTGATGGACGTCACGAACGCATAGACGATGAGGGCGGCGAAGGTCTCAGTGGGCATGGACGCCTCGAAGATCGCGGGGGGTCGAGCTCACATTCCCTGCGGCCCGCGGTTCATGGCGGCGACGCCTGTGCGGCACACCTCGACCAGGCCAAGCGGCGCCATGATGGCGATGAACTGCTCGATCTTGGACACCGTGCCCGTGATCTCGAAGATGAAGTGCTCGGTGTTGGCGTCGATCACCTTCGCCCGAAAGGCTTCCGCCAAGCGCAAGGCCTCGACGCGCGCCTCGCCCTTGCCGCCCACCTTCACGAGCGCGAGCTCGCGGGCGATCGGCTTGTCCTGGCCGAGCTCTTTCGCGCGCACGGAAAGATCGACCACGCGATGCACCGGGACGATGCGCTCGAGCTGGTGCTTGATCTGCTCGATCACATGCGGGCTGCCGCGCGTGACGACCGTGATGCGCGACAGGTGCCGCTCGTGCTCGGTTTCCGAGACGGTCAGGCTCTCAATGTTGTAGCCGCGGCCCGAAAAGAGCCCGATCACCCGGGCGAGCACGCCGGGCTCGTTATCCACGAGCACCGAGAGCGTCCGCGGCTCCGGCTCCTCAGTGTCCTTGACGATGAAGTAGGCTGAGCCGGTCGGTTGCAGTTGGGCGTTCATGGTCAAACCAGCTCCCGGCCTTTGGCGTCGATCGCCGTCGCCACCGCCTCGTCCGTCGCCTCGTCGGGCAGAAGCATCTCGTTGTGCGCCTTGCCCGAGGGGATCATGGGGAAGCAGTTGGCGAGGTTCGCCACGCGGCAGTCGAAGATGACGGGCCTTTTCACCGCGATCATCTCGCGGATGGCATCGTCGAGCTCGCCCGGCTTCTCGCAGCGGATGCCCACCCCGCCATAGGCCTCGGCCAGCTTCACGAAGTCCGGCAAAGCCTCGGTATAGGAGTGCGACAGCCGGTTGCCGTGCAGGAGCTGCTGCCACTGCCGCACCATGCCCATATACTGGTTGTTCAGGATGAAGATCTTGATCGGCGCCTCATACTGCACGGCCGAGCTCATCTCCTGCATGGTCATCAGCACGGAGGCGTCGCCTGCGATGTCGATGACGAGCGCATCTGGGTGGGCGATCTGCACCCCCAGCGCGGCCGGCAAGCCGTAGCCCATCGTGCCCAAGCCCCCGCTCGTCATCCAGCGGTTCGGCTTCTCGAAGCCGTAGTGCTGGGCCGCCCACATCTGGTGCTGGCCCACTTCGGTGGTGATGTAGGTGTCCATGTCCTTGGTCAGCGCATACAGCCGCTGCACCGCATATTGCGGCATGATCACCTCGTCATGCGGCCGGAAGGCCAGCGACTGGCGCGCGCGCCACCGCTCGATCTCCCCCCACCACGGGTCCAGCCGACGCTTGTCGGCCGGACCCGAGGCGCGCCAGATTCGCACCATCTCTTCCAGCGCCAGGCCGACATCGCCGATCACTGGAATGTCCGCCCGCACATTCTTGTTGATGGAGGACGGGTCGATATCGATGTGGATCTTCCGGGAGTTCGGCGAGAAGGACGTGAGCTTGCCCGTGATGCGATCATCGAAGCGCGCGCCAATGCAGACCATCACGTCGCAGTCGTGCATGGCCATGTTGGCCTCGTAGGTGCCGTGCATGCCGAGCATGCCGAGCCAGCTCGGCCCCGAGGCGGGATAGGCGCCGAGCCCCATGAGCGTCGAGGTGATGGGGAAGCCGGAGAGCTCCACGAACTCGCGCAGGAGGCGGCTCGCCTCGGGGCCGGAATTGATGACGCCGCCGCCCGTGTAGAGAACCGGCCGGCGCGCGCCGGCCATGAGCGCCACGGCTTGGCCGATCCGGGTGGCGTCCGGCTCCCGCCTGGGCTGATAGGACGTGCGAGCCACCAGATGCGGCGGCGTGTAGGTTCCGCGGGCGAACTGCACATCCTTGGGGATATCGACGACCACGGGCCCAGGCCGCCCTGTCGTCGCGACATGGAAGGCCTCGTGCAGCGTGGCGGCAAGCTCGTTCACGTCCTTCACGAGCCAATTGTGCTTGGTGCAGGGCCGCGTGATACCCACCGTGTCGCATTCCTGGAAGGCATCCGAGCCGATCAGCGTGGTGGGCACCTGTCCCGTGATGCAGACCAGCGGGATCGAATCCATCAGCGCGTCCTGGAGCGGCGTCACCGCGTTCGTCGCGCCGGGGCCCGAGGTCACCAGCATCACGCCGGGCTTGCCGGTGGATCGCGCATAACCTTCGGCCGCGTGCCCCGCCCCCTGCTCGTGGCGCACCAGGATGTGCTGCACCTCTTCCTGTTGGAAGAGCTCGTCATAGATCGGCAACACGGCCCCGCCGGGATAGCCGAAGATGTGCTTCACACCGTTGTCAATCAGCGCCTGGACGACCATTTCGGCGCCGGTCATCTCGCGGGCGCCACCGTTATCGCCGGTCATTGTCTTCTCGCCTGTTTCTGGGATTTCGAGGAACCGCCACCAAGCGGCTCGGAGCAACAAAAAAGGCCCCCGAAGGAGCCTTGGGCGTCGCGCATGGGAGGCCTCAGCCAGGCGGTCACACCGCCTTGCCCATGCGCGCTCCTACCACGAGAATGAATGCGTTCGACATGCGGCGGCACCATAGAATCGAGATCGCTCGAAAGTCAACACGCCATGTCTCAGGAGCATGGCCCGCGGGCCGGCTTGCCACGCAAGCATTAAGCCGCATGAAACCCTGTCCTAGAACATCGCCTTAACTACGCGGCCATTAGGCTGCTCCGGGATTCAAGGGCTGGTGGCGCATCATGTTCATCGGAAGCGAAGCAGTCGGCGGGGAGGCTACGGCGC
Organism: Mesorhizobium sp.; assembly: GCA_035998495.1. Classification (GTDB taxonomy): domain Bacteria; phylum Pseudomonadota; class Alphaproteobacteria; order Rhizobiales; family Rhizobiaceae; genus Mesorhizobium_B. The sequence goes on along the minus strand of DASYHP010000024.1, from coordinate 135,271 downwards.
AGGAGCGCCGCGACCGCCACCAGAACGACCGGCGCATCATCGGGCATGTCGTGTATTGCGACGGGGCGCGGGCCGTGATCGCTGCTGTGGCCGACACGAGCGATCCGGACATGGTCAATCACTGGACGGTCGGGCGCATGATCTCCATCAATCTCGGCTCCGCGCGCACCGTCGGACTGATTTACGAAATCGGCAAACAGGATAAGTCCTGGCTCGAAGGGCAGGAGAACGGCATCGAGGTGAAGGTGGAGCTGATCGGCGAAGTGCGCGACCGTGTCCCGCCGCAGGGCGCTTTCTTCGACCGCGGGATCACGATCTATCCTCACATCGGCGCTGTCGCCCACCGTATCCGCCAGCGCGACCTCCAGGCCGTGTATGATCTCGCCGGCCGCCGCAGCATCTCGATCGGCCATCTTTCCCAGGACGGCTCGATCGAAGCCCGCATCGCGGTGGATGACACATTGGCGCGGCACTTCGCCGTGGTGGGCACGACCGGCGTGGGCAAATCCACAGCCGTGTCCCTCCTGATCCGCAAGATGATGCAGGCGCGGCCCGATCTCCGCGTCCTCATTCTGGACCCGCACAACGAGTTCGGCGCGGCGCTTTCCGAACACGCCGTGCGCATCGACACCGGAAATCTCGACCTGCCCTTCTGGCTCTTCCGGCTGGAGGAGTTCTGCGAGGTGCTGTTTCGCGGACGCGAGTCGGTTCCCGAGGAGATCGATCTCCTGCGGGACCTCATCCCGGCGGCCAAGAGCCTCTACCGGCAACCTTCGGGCGGCGCGCTCAAGCGAAACGGCGGCGATGCGATCACGGCCGACACGCCCGTCCCCTACCGCATGGCGGAACTCATCAAGCTGATCGACGATCGGTTGGGCGCCCTCGACACCAAGGACGAACGGCCGCATCTACGCTCGCTCAAGGTGCGGCTGGTGTCGGCGCTCAGCGACCCAAACTACCGCTTCATGTTCAACTCGCGGCTGATCGAGGACACCATCCACCAGACGATCGGCGCCATCTTTCGCGTGCCCATGGCGGGCAAGCCGATCACCTGCTTCGAGATGGCGGGCATGCCGTCCGAAGTGGTCAACTCGGTCTGCTCGGTTCTGGCGCGGCTCGCCTTCGACCTCGCTCTGTGGAGCGAAGGGCGCTTGCGGCTTCTCGTGATGTGCGAGGAGGCCCATCGCTACATGCCGGCCGACCCGCGGCTGGGCTTCGCCCCCACGCGCCATGCGCTGTCGCGGATCGCCAAGGAAGGCCGAAAATATGGCTGTTTCCTGGGCGTGGTGACTCAGCGGCCGGGGGAACTCGATCCCACAGTGCTGTCGCAATGTTCCACCGTGTTCGCCATGCGGCTCGCCAACGAGCAGGACCAGGCGATCATCCGGTCGGCCATCGCCGATTCCTCGGCCTCCAGCCTGTCGTTCCTGTCATCCATGGGCCAGCGCGAGGCGATCGCCTTCGGCGAGGGCGTCGCCGCCACCATGCGGTTGAAGTTCGAGGAAGTGGCGGCACAGCGCATTCCCGGCGCGGGCAAGCGCCATGCGGGCTCGGCGCCGGATGCGGCGAGCCCCGGCGAGGTGGACCTCGTTTCCATCGTGGACCGGCTGCGCAACGTCCCCCGCGCGCCGGCTGGCTTGGTCACCGAGCCCGTCAGCCCGGCCCGCCAGGCCGGTGACGTCGGCTTCCGCGGCGCGGCGCCCCTCGCGCCCTGGTCAGCCCCTCCTCCCGCCCCTCCAGCGACGGGCGCGTTCGCGCCTGCGCCGATTGCACCACGCCCCCGCCTCGATCCGGACGAGCTGGATATGGGCTTCGGCGGCCGCATGGGCTCGTTCGGCCAGCGCTCCCGCGGCTGAAGGGGAAGCGCCCTTCGATCGGTCGACCAGCGGCCTTCCCGCAAACAAAAAGCCCCGGCTCGAAGGCCGGGGCTTTTTGCTGCCGAGGCGTTCCGCTCAGCGGATGCGGATCACGGGGCAGTTGCGGCCGTCGCGGGAGAACACGATGTCGCTCCACTCGCCGTGCTTGCGGCCGCTCACCACGATCCGGTTGCGGTTGACCCGCTCCAGCTCCACGCGGCGGAAGCCGAGCCGTTCGGCCTTGTCGAGCGCGCGCTCGGGCGTGCAGACGCGGCCACGGCGACCATAATCGCGCCCATGGCGGTCATAGTCGCGCTCCTTGTAGACGACGTCGCCACCGGACAGACCGAACTGGAAATAGAGGCCGTCGGCATGGGCGGCGGGCGCCGCCGCCATCGCGCTCAGCGCCACCAGGCCGGCGAGCGCGGTCTTCTTGATGATGTTTGTCATGGGGATGCTCCTGCTTGGTTCAGAAATCGGCTCACCCTTTCAGGCGATGCTGCGACTATGCATCAGCCTCACTGAACCGGGCGCGAACCCGCTATTCATCGTCGGTTCATCGTTCAAGCTCGCCTCCCTGCGCCGCAAGGCCGGAAACAGGAGCGCCCTCAGAAGGCCATCTACGCGCAGACGCGGTTGCGGCCGAGCCGCTTAGCCTCGTAGAGCTGCTTGTCGGCGCGTCGTAGAAAGCCGTCCGTGCCTTCCTTGCCGTCCCAGACCGCCAGCCCCACGCTGGTGGTGACCCTGAGCCGGACATTGCCGGACAAGACGATCTGGGCCGCCACCGCCCGGCGGATCCGCTCAGCCAGTCTCAGCAGCATGTCCGCGTCCATGTTGGGCGCGACCACGGCGAACTCCTCGCCGCCGAGCCGCGCCACGACGTCATGGAACCGCGTCATGTCCTTGAGACACCGCGCCACCGCGCGGAGCACCTCGTCGCCGACATCGTGGCCATGCGTGTCGTTCACGAGCTTGAAATGGTCGAGATCAAGCAGCATCAACCCGACCGGCTTGCCGATGCGGCCGAACTCCGCGAGGTATTCGTTGAGCGCGTCGTCGAAGTAGCGGCGGTTCTGAACCCCGGTCAGGGCGTCCGTCAGGGCCGCCTGCTCCAGCGTTTCGGAGCGGGCCGACAGCGACTGGGTCATGGCGCGCAGCTTCAGCTCTTCCCGCGCCTGGGTGCGGATCAGTGGGTAGATGAAGAACAGGCCGAACAGCACGGCGGTTACCAGAAGAATGCCGGTGCCGAACAAAAGCCGCGCGAGATAGGCCGAGCGTCCGGCCCGCTCCGGCTCGTAAACGGCGAGCGACAGTTCCTGCAGCATCCCATAGGCGTGAATCGTCACCCCGCCCGCCGCGAGGATGATCGTGACGAACACGAAGAAGGCGAGTTCGGATTTATGGAAGCTCATTCTACGGGAGGCCGGTGCTGACGCATGGAGCTTTATGCCATGGACGCGCTACCGGAGCGTAAATGACGACCTGTCGAACAGGCTGCCTCGCGCAAGGCGTGCAGGCTTAAACCCCGCCATGGCGGCCATGCGCTAACGCCGCGCCGCTCGGACCTCGAAAGTTCCGGGCCACGGTTCAGGCCGCAGCCGTCAGCGCGTCCTGCGAAGCGCAGGGACAAGGAGCTCCGGCGCCGCATCGTCTTCAACGGGAAGGCGGAGCCAGCGGGCGTCGAGCTGATGGCGGAACCATGTGCCTTGCCGCTTCGCATATCGCCGCGTGGCGGCGACCGCCTTGCCGACGGCGTCACTGAGCGTGATTTCCCCCTGCTCCGCCTGCATCAGCTCCCGAAGGCCGATGGCCTTGAGCGCGGGCGCCGCCGGGTCGAGATCGAGGTCGAGCATGGCGCGGGCCTCTTCCCTCGCGCCTGCCTCGGCCATTTCCCGGAACCGCTGTTCGATCCGCCGGTGGAGGAGGTCGCGCGCAGGCTCGATCACGATCATCCGGGCGCTCGCAAGGTCGATCAGCGGCCGGCCAGCCTGGTTCTGCCACCACCGGATGGAGCGTCCGGACGCCTCCCATACTTCGAGCGCGCGCACGAGGCGCTGCCCGTCGCCTGGCCGGATAGAGGCGGCCGTCTCCCTGTCCCGGGCGGTGAGAACCGAGTGCAGCGCCGCTGGTCCTTCAACGCTCAGCCGCCGCCGCCATCTAGCGCGGACAGGTTCGGGGATCTCGGGCATGGTCGACAGACCTTCGGCGAGCGCGCGGAAGTAAAGGCCGGTCCCGCCCACGAAGATCGGCGGCCGCCCGTCGAACGCGCCCTGCGTGTGGAGCCCCCGCACCTCCTCCGCCCAGCGGCCGACGGAATAGGCCTCGGATGGATGCACATGGCCGTAAAGGAGATGCCGCGCCTGGGCCACCGCATCAGGATCCGGCCTTGCGGTGATCTTTTCGAGCACCGCGTAAACCTGCATGGAATCAGCATTCACGATCGCCCGGTTCTCAGCCCGGGCGAGCGCAAGCGCCAGCGCCGACTTGCCGCTGGCGGTCGGCCCCGCTAGGAGGACGGCGTTCGGGATCAGTTTTTCCCGCCTGTCGCCGCCATCCTCCATGCCGCTCGTCGCCACCCTTGTTTCCCATCCGGCTGCGCGCGCGCTTTCGCCCGCGCTTGCGCGTAGCGCGGCCTCGGCCGGCGGGGCAAGCGGCATCGTCTGGCTCGCCGAGGGCCTGGCTTGCGACCTCGCTCTGCCCCAGGGCGGCCACGCGGAGGCGGCCGAGCGGGCCATCCGCGCGGCTTTGGCCGGCGCGCCGGTCGATGTCGCCGTCCAAGAGGCTGAGAGGCGGCGCAAGCGCCTGCTCGTGGCCGACATGGACTCCACGATTATCGACCAGGAGTGCATCGACGAACTGGCGGCGGAAGTCGGCCTCAAGGACCGCGTGGGCGAGATCACCGAGCGCGCTATGCGCGGCGAGATCGGCTTCGAGCCGGCTCTTCGCGAGCGCGTGGCGCTCCTGAAGGGCCTTGAGGCATCCGTGATCGAGCGCGTTCTGGCGCGGCGAATCACGGTCAAGCCGGGCACGCGCGGGCTGGTGGCCACCATGAGGGCTTTCGGCGCGCGCACGGCGTTGGTGTCGGGCGGGTTCGAAAGCTTCACCAAGCCGATCGCGGCGCTTGTGGGTTTCGACGAGCATCAGGCCAATCGGCTTCTGATTGAGGATAGCCGGCTCACGGGCCGGGTCGCCGAGCCGATCCTCGGCCGCGCGGCCAAGGCGGAGGCGCTTCGGCGGCTGTCTTCGTCCCTGGGCATCACGCCGGCCGACGCCATCGCCGTGGGCGACGGCGCGAACGATCTCGACATGCTGCATGCCGCGGGAACGGGCGTGGCCTTTCACGCCAAGCCTGCGGTCGCCGCAGCCGCGAAGCTGCGGATCGAGCATGCCGACCTGACGGCCCTGCTCTTCCTTCAGGGCTACAGGGAAAGCGAGTTCGTCCGGTGATGGAGATCGAAACCGAACGACTCCGCCTGCGCAAATGGGAGGAGCGGGACCGCGGCGCCTTCTTCCGTCTCAACTCCGATCCCACGATCATGGAATTCTTCGGCGTCCGGCGCAGCCGAAAGGAAGCCGACGCCAGGATGGACGAGTGGCGCGAGCAGATCGCCGCAACAGGCTTCGGGTTCGGCGCGATGGAGCTGAAGCAAACCGGACAAGCGGTGGGCATCGCCGGCCTCCACGTCACGACGAACGTGCCGGCCTTCCCGGCAGGCGCGATGGAGATCGGCTGGCGGCTCGTGCCCGAGCTTTGGGGCAACGGCCTGGCGACGGAGGCCGCGAGGGCGCTTTTGGACCACGCCTTCGGCCGACTGGGGCAGGCCCGCGTCATCGCCATGGCTGTCTGGAACAACGAGCGTTCGGTCGCCGTGATGCGGCGACTTGGGATGCGGCATCTGCAGGGTGCGGATTTCGACCATCCCGTCGTGCCCGACGACGCTCCCCATCTTAAGCGCCACGTCGTCTTCGGCATCGAAGCCCGCCAGTGGGCTGATAGGGGAAAGGCGGCCCGGTAGGCCGCCTCTTCTGGTTTCCTCCGCCTGTGGTCGCGTCAATCCATTCGGATCGTGACGAAACGCAGCTCGCCGGTCTTGGACGACAACATCAGAAGCGCGTTCTTGCGGCCCTGATCCCTGAGCACCTTCACGCGGTCGGCAACGTCCTTGGGCGTCTTGACCTGCTCCTGGGCGATTTCGGTGATGATCTCGCCGACCGCCACGCCGCGTTCGGCCGCCGGCGAGTCGGGAGCCACCTCTGTCACCACCACGCCGCTCACGCCGGCATCGATGCCGAATTTATCCCGCGTGGCATCATCGAGCTCACCGAGAGTCATGCCTAGCACGGGAAGCGCGGACGGGGCGGCAGGCTCCTCGGTTCCGTCCTGCTCGCCCTCGCCCTCGTCGGTCTCGGCTTCGTTGCTCGCAAGGCGTTCGGCGTCCTCCAACCGGCCGAGGGTGACCTTGACGGTCATTTCCTCGCCCTTGCGGACGATCAGCACGTCCACTTCCTTGCCGACCGGGCTTTCGGCCACGACGCGCGGCAGATCGCGCATGTCGTCCACGGGCCGCCCGTCGAAGGAGACGATCACGTCGCCGGGTTGGATCACGCCATTGTCCACCGGGCCGCCCTTGATCACGCCGGCCACGAGCGCCCCCTTGGCTTCCGGCATGCCCAGGCTTTCGGCGATGTCCTCCGTCACCGGCTGGATGCGCACGCCGAGCCAGCCTCGGCGCGTTTCGCCGAACTCCCGCAACTGGTCCACGACGCCAGCGGCGAGTTTCGCAGGAATCGAGAAGCCGATGCCGATCGAGCCGCCGGACGGCGAGATGATGGCCGTGTTGATGCCCACCACCTCGCCTTGCATATTGAAGAGAGGACCGCCCGAATTGCCGCGGTTGATGGCAGCGTCCGTCTGGATGAAATCATCATACGGCCCGGCATTGATGTCGCGGTTGCGGGCCGACACGATGCCCACCGTCACGCTGCCGCCCAGCCCGAAGGGGTTACCGATGGCCATCACCCAGTCGCCGATCCGGATCGCGTCCGAGTCGCCGAAATTCACGGCCTTGAGCGGCTTCAGCGCGGGATCGACCCTGAGCACCGCGATGTCGGTCTTGGGATCGGTGCCGACCAGTTCGGCCTTGAGCGTCGCCCCGTCGGCGAAATTGATCTCGATCTCGTCGGCGTCGGCGATCACATGGTTGTTGGTGACCACAAAGCCGTTTTCGGCGTCGACGACGAAGCCCGAGCCCAGCGACTGCACGTTCTGCGATCCGCCACCCGGCCGGTTCTGGAAGAAGTCGTCGAAGAAATCCTGGAACGGCGAGCCCTCCGGCAGTTCGGGTGCGGGCACCGTTCCCGGCCCTTCGCTGCCCGTCACGTTCTGGGATGTGGAGATGTTGACGACCGACTGCAGCAAGCCTTCCGCCAGGTCGGCGACGGAGTCCGGTCCATAGGGCGCGGGCGCCGGGGCAGGAGCCAGGACGGGCGCGGGCGCCGGGGCAGGCGCCTGTGCGGCGGCCGGCACGGCGCCATCGCTCAGCAGGGCGGCCGCGCCGAGCGCAGCCAGGGTTCGCCGGATGGAGCGGGTCACGAGCGGCATGAGGGTCGTCCTCCAGACGACGGCGTAAAGCCCAAGCGGGCGGCAAAGGGAACCCGGCCGATCCCGTCGGCCGGGGCCATTCTTAATTCCGGTTCCCGGCCTTGAATACTCCCGCCCGATCAAGCCTCTGTCATCCAGAGCCTGTTATGGACTTTGGATGGAGGTCAAGGCGAGACCCCCGTCGCCGCGGCGGCGGCCGGGGCCGTTGGCGCGGAGGGAGCCTCGGTTCCGGTCACCGGGGCAGCCGGGGCAAGCTCTTGGCCGGCTGCACCGGCCGGCGCGGGTGGAGAACCAGGCACCGCCGGGGCAGGCCCTCCTCCCGCGGCCGGCGGCGCGGCCGTCCCGTTGCCGTCCGGGTTGAGGAAGTACCGGAAGAACTCGGAGTCCGGGCTCAGCACCATGGTGGTGTCCTCCGGGTTGATCGCCTCTTGATAGGCGTTCATGGATCGGTAGAACTCGAAGAAGGCGGGGTCACGCTGGAAGGCATCGGCGAAAATGGCGTTGCGCTGAGCCTCGCCCTCGCCGCGCAATATCTCCGAGTCGCGCCGCGCCGCGGCCTCAAGCTCCACCACTTCGCGGTCGGCCCGCGCCCGGATGCGCTGCGCGGCCTCGTTGCCGCGGGCGCGCAGCCGCTCGGCTTCGGCCAGGCGCTCCGCCCGCATGCGCTCGAAGGTCTGATCCGATACTTCTTCGGTCAGGTCGGTGCGCCGGATGCGCACGTCCTCGATCTCGACGCCGAGCGAGGTCGCGTCAGGCCGAAGCTGATCGGCCACCTCGCGCATCATCGCGGCGCGCTCCTCCGACAGCGCGGCCTCGAAGCCGCGCAGGCCATAAACGCGGCGCAAGGCCGCGTCGAGGCGGGTGCGCAGCCGCTGCTCGGCCAATTCCACCTGGCCCGACACCGATTGCCGGAACCGGCGCGGATCGCTGATGCGGTAGGCCACAAAGGCGTCCACCTCGTAGAATCGGCCCCCCGAGACCTGCACGCGGATGTCGTCGAGATCGAAGCGCAACACGCGATCCTCGATCTTCTGCACGTTGTCGGCTTCGAAGAAAGGGAACGGCGCCTTGAAGTAGATGCCGGGTTCCTGCTTCACGTCCACGATCTCGCCGAAGCGTAGAACGATGGCCTGTTCGCGCTCGTTGACGACGAAGATGGAAGACCAGACCAGGAAGAGAACCACCAGCACGCCGATGGCGATGGCGGGAAAACGATTGCCGGACATCAGTTGGCTCCTCCGGCTGCCGGCGGCTGCGCTGGCGCCTGCTGCTGTTGCTGCTGGCGGCGCAGTTCAGGCAGCGGCAGATAGGGCACCACGCCCTGGCCGTTCTGCTCCACGATCACCTTGTTGGAATTGGCGAGCACACGCTCCATGGTCTCCAGGAACAGGCGCTTGCGCGTGACGTCGGGCGCCTTGGCGTACTCGTCGTAAACCGAGACGAAGCGCTGCGCCTCGCCCTCAGCTTCCTGAACGATGCGGTTCTTGTAGGCGGCGGCCTCTTCGCGGATCTGCGCGGCGTTGCCTCGCGCACCGCCGAGCCGCTCATTGGCGTAACGGTTCGCCTCCTCCACGAACTGGTCTTCGTTCTGCTCGGCGCGCTGAACCTCCTCGAAGGCGTCCGCCACTGGCGCGGGCGGCGAGGCGTCCTCGATGGAGATGGCGTTCACGGTCAGCCCCGCTCCGTATTCATCGAGCGTGTTCTGCGTGATGCCGCGGACCGCTTCGGCGATGCCCTGCCGGTCGTCGCGGAAGACGTCCTGGGCGGGGCGGCGGCCCACCGCCTCTCGCATGGCGCTTTCCGCGATCTGGCGCAGCATGTCGTCTGGGTTGTTGACGTTGAAGAGGTAAGCGAGCGGATCGCTCATCTGGTAGGCGACGGAGAACTGGACATTCACGATGTTCTGGTCGCCCGACAGCATGAGCGCGCCCTGATCGCCCTCGCGGCCGCCCGCGCCCACATTGATGAGCTTCTCGGCCGTGCTCGCCTTTTCGACAGTCTCGATGGGCCAGAGATGGAAGTGCAGCCCGGGACCGGAAAGTTCCGGCTTGGGCTCGCCGAAGCGCAGTTCGACCGCCTGTTCGTCGGGCTGGACCGTGTAGATCGTCTGGAAGGCCCAAAGGGCCAAGATCGCCACCCCGATCAGGATCCACACACCCGGGCTGCCGGCGCTGCCGCCCGGCATCACGCGCCTGAGGCGGTCCTGGCCACGGCGGATGATCGCCTCGAGGTCGGGCGGCGTGTTCTGCGGCCCCGTCGGTCCGCGCGGACCCTGCCCCCACGGGCCTCCGCCGTTGCCGCCGCCGCCCCAGGGGCCGCCGCTTTGATTGTTCCAGGGCATGGATGTCCTTTTATCGGCTGGGTGCCGGACGGATGCACCGGCCGGGGAAGAACGGCCTCCGTTCCACCACAGCATCTATAGGGATGCGATTGTGGCCTTTCAACGCGACCAACGGCCGGTCAGCCCGGATTTGGGCCGAACTGAGCCGATCGGACGCAGGTCTACGTGCCCGAAGGGCTTCGCCGGCGATAGATGACGTGTCGCGTCGGGTGGTCGTCCTTTGGGCCGGAGGGCCAGTCCGTCGCCTCGACGATCTGCCATTCATCGGGGCGGATGAGCGGGAAACGGGCGTCGCCCTTCACGTCCGCCTCCACATGAGTGATCACCAGCCGATCCGCCAAAGGCATGGCCTGTTCGTAGATCTGCGCGCCGCCGATGACGCAGACCTCGCCGGGATGGGCCATGCAGCGCCCGCGCACCTTCGCGAGCGTCAGCGCGTCGGCAAGCGAGAAGGCGGGTTCCACGCCGTCCGCCCGGAAGTCGCGCCGGCGCGTCACCACGATGTTGTGCCGGTCGGGCAAGGGCCGGCCGATGGCTTCGAAAGTCCTGCGGCCCATCACCACGACCTTGCCCGTCGTTTCGGCCCGGAAACGCTTCAGGTCCGACGACAGCCGCCAGGGCAGGCCGCCCTCGCGGCCGATCACGCCGTTCCGGGCGGCGGCGGCGACCAGCGTGACTGTCACGGCCGCCGGACCTGCCGCCGCTTGCGCGCGGGCTCCGGCGACGCGCCGCGGCCGCTCTCGGCAGGCTGTAGGATGAGGATCTCCAGATCGCGTTCGGGATAGAAATCCTCCGCCGCCATCTCGAACGTGGTCGGCCCGGTCTTCTTCACGTTCCGTCCGCAGAAGCTGACGAGGTTCTCGGGCGCGCCCTTGTCCACCACGAGCCGGAAGCGGCCGATCGTGCCGAAGGCCCAGTTGCCGCCGGTCGTGAGCACATAGCGCAGCCGCATCTCCGAGAAGGGCAGCCCCCCTTCCCCGCTCGTCTTTTGGGCTTTCTCGACCGCCCGGCGGAACGCGGCGTCGACGCAGAAGCGGCGCTCATACTCGGCCACGGCGGCCGGGTCGCCGATCAGTCCGGTGCCCACCGACATGCCGACGCTCGGGCGGTAGCGGTGCGACACCATGACTGCCTTCCCGGCCGGGAAGCGGGCCGGCCACCAATAGGTGGACTTCAGCCGCCAGATCGGCGTGCGCACGTCCTTCCAGCCGGAGCCGTCGTCATAGGTATCGATCGTGATGAGGCCGCGCCGGACCCAATCCTCCGCGACCTTCCCTGGCAGCTCAGCCAGGGCTTCGAACGCGGCGTCGCCGAAGGGGAAGAACGACACGCCGGCGGCCCGGAGGTCGTCGGTGGCGTCGAGTTCGGCCGCGAAGGCGCGGTTCTCAAGCGACGGCTCGACCGGCTTGCCGTCGATCTCGACCTCGAAGTCCAGGAAATTGTCCTGCGCCTCGACGGGCAGCGAGGGGATCTCGAAAGGGCTGCCCAGGAGGTCCGGCATGGGAAAGGCGACGATCGCCTCCACGTCGCGGTCCGTGACGTTCCTGAAGCGGTAGTCCACCCGCACCTCACCAGTGGAGATGAAGAGGTCTTCGCTTTCCATGGCGACCGCGTCGGAACGCGACAGCACGAGCCCGCCCGCGCCGAGTTCGGCGATCGAGTCGTTGGCCCAAGCGGGGGTCCAGGCCGGCGATGCTGCCAGCGCGGCGAGAATGGGCAGGGCGCGGCGGATCATGAGCGGTTCCACAAAGAGAAGCGCCTCATGCATAGCCCGCCGCCCGCGGCGCGCCAACGGGATTCGCGGCGGCGGAGGAGGACCGCCGTCAAACCGCGATGGGCGCGCGGATCGGCGCGTCGGCCTCATACCCCTCCAGGGAAAAATCCTCGTAGCGGAAGGCGAAAAGATCGGCGACGGCCGGGTTGAGCCGCATGCGCGGCAAGGGTTTCGGCGCGCGCGTAAGCTGAAGACGCGCCTGGTCGAAATGGTTCGAATAAAGATGCGCGTCGCCCAGCGTGTGGATGAAGTCGCCTGGCTTCAGCCCCGTCACCTGCGCCACCATGGTGGTCAGCAGCGCATAGGACGCGATGTTGAAAGGCACGCCCAGAAAGATGTCGGCCGAACGCTGGTAGAGTTGGCAGGACAACCGCCCCTCGGCCACATGGAACTGGAACAGGCAGTGGCAGGGCGGCAGGGCCATGTCGTCCACCTCGGCCGGGTTCCAGGCCGAGACCACATGGCGGCGCGAATGCGGGTTGCGGCGGATGCTTTCCACCACATTGGCGATCTGGTCGATGCGGCGCCCGTCCGGCGCCGGCCAGGAGCGCCACTGCGCGCCGTAGACCGGGCCGAGATCACCGTTCTCGTCGGCCCACTCGTCCCAGATCGTCACGCCGTTGCGGTTGAGGTAGCCGATATTGGTGTCGCCAGCGAGGAACCAGAGCAGCTCGTGGACGATCGACTTCACATGCAGCTTCTTGGTGGTGACGAGCGGGAAGCCCCGGCCGAGATCGAACCGCATCTGGTAGCCGAACACGCTCCGCGCGCCCGTTCCCGTGCGGTCGGGCACGTCGGTCCCGAAGTCGAGCACGTGCTGGAGCAGATCGTGGTACTGGCGCATGACGGCCTCCGACGGTTTGCTGGAATCGAGCCCTGCGGAGCAAGCGATCAAGGAACTTGCCGCAGCGGTCGAAAAACATGCCCTGACCCAGCACGCCGACTCAGATTCGGCAGAGGAGACCAAGAGTCCAGAGGCGAGTGTCAGGATTCCCACAGCTCGTCGGGATCAACGTAAAAACTGCGCCGATAGCCGGCGCAGACCCTTCACGGCGCCATCACCATCCCCTATATTCCGTCCGTCAGGTTTTCCTGACTATGGCGATAAACGGCCGATGCAATAAGCCATTCGGACCCGGGGGCGGTACCCGGCGCCTCCACCATGAACCGCCGCGAAAAGGCGGCTCCTGATGGGGGCGAAATAGGATCGACGAGGGTGTAAAGATCGCGCTTTTGCCCGGCATTGTACCACCGTTATCGGGCTAAACTTATAGTTGCCAACGACAACTATGCGGAAGCTCGTCTCGCTGCCTAAGGCGGCGCGACAGCTTCAATCAAAGCCCTGAGGGTTCGCACTCTCAGGCGGGGTTCGGAGGCACCTGGCAACAGAAGCCTCCACTTCCCTCCCTTGCATCGAACTTAACAACCCCGCCCGTGACATGGGGATGTGGAGAGTTTCTGCCGTTGCGTTTCCGCTTCGTCGCCCTTGCGCTCCGAAGGGCCATTCAACTTCACTCCGACATGCGCTAGAGGGTTTCTCCGGACGCGGTGGCGAGCCGCTGACAAGGAATCCCGATCGAGGGGAGCCGTTCGTGCAAACCGAGCGGAACTCCCGGAAACAGCCGTTCAGGTTTGGAGCCCGGCGCGTTCGATGGCCGAAGATCACATCCGCTATGACATCCTGGCCCAGGAGGCGCTGCGCGGGGTCATGCGCAAGGTGCTGGCCGAGGTGTCGCGCACGGGCCTGCCGGGCAACCACCACTTCTTCATCACCTTCCTGACCGGCGCGCCCGGGGTCCGCGTTTCAAGCCGGCTCAAGGAGCGCTATCCCGAGCAGATGACGATCGTCCTGCAGTTCCAGTACTGGGACTTGAAAGTGTCCGAGACAGGGTTCGAGATCGGTCTGTCCTTCTCGGACGTGCCGGAAAAGCTCGAGATCCCCTTTTCCGCCGTGCGTGGGTTCTATGATCCGTCCGTCAATTTCGAGCTGGAGTTCGACGTGAAGGCGGAAAGCGCCGAGGCTCCTGCGCTCGCCCCTGCCAAGCCGGTCGCCCTGCCCCCTGCCCTGCCGCCCGCATCGGCGGCGGAAGTGCCCGCGGCCGACGCGGGCAAGAACGGTGCGGACGTGGTGTCCCTGGACGCCTTCCGCAAGAAGTAGGGCGTCTGGTCCCTTGGCCGAGGTGATCAATCTCCGCTCCCGCCGCAAGGCGAAGGCGCGGCTCGCGCGCGAGAAGGACGCGGAGGCCAACCGCGCCTTGCACGGCATGCCCAGGGCGGAGCGTCTGGCCGTCGTGCGGGAAAAATCCCGCGCCGAGCGCGCGCTTGACGGCCATCTGCGGGACGGCCGCGATCGGGACGAAGATTGAGCGGCCTGCGCAAGCGCTCCGTCACCATCAGCGGCCACCGCACCAGCTTTTCGCTGGAGGAGCCGTTCCTGGAAGAACTTCGAACCCTGGCGAGCCATCGAGGCCAGACGCTTGCCGCCCTCGTCGCGGAGGTGGACGCCGACCGCCCTAAAGGCGCCAATCTGTCCTCTGCCCTGCGGGTGTTCGTGCTCGAAGAGCTGCGGCGGGCGCGCAAGGACGATGCATCCTGAACTCAGCAGTCCCGCTTCGAATGCTTCCAGGGCCCAGAGTCGATTGTGGGTTCGATCCCGACTTCGACGGCAGCGGCGCCTGCTTTCCAAGAACGCATTGCGATGCTTACTCTGCAGGATGATCGATAAAAAGCGCGCATCGATGGCATTCCAGGATGCACAAGAGTTGGGTGACTGGCTGGCCGAGCATCACCTCAGCAGCGACGAGCTTTGGGTCCAGATCTTCAAATCCGGCTCCCGCAGACGGTCCGTGACGTGGACCGACTGTGTTGTCGAGGCGATCCGGTTCGGCTGGATCGATGGCCAGAAGCAGCCGCTCGATGCTGAGTCCTTCCTCCAGCGCCTCACGCCCAGGAAGCCGAAGTCGAACTGGTCGGCCAAGAACCGAGAGCATGCCATAAGACTGACAGCCGAAGGACGGATGACACCTGCTGGGCTCGCGCATGTCGATGCGGCAAAGGCGGACGGTCGGTGGGAAAGCGCTTATGCAGGGTCGGCGGCGATGGTGATCCCCCAGGACTTCCTCGATGCGCTTGCGACAATGCCCACCGCCAAAGCATTCTTCGAGACGCTCGATCGCAAGAATCTTTATCCGATCTATTATCGGCTCCATACGGCGAAGCGGCCCGAGACGCGGGCGAATAGAATGGCTCAGATCCTTGCGCAGCTCGATCGTGGCGAGCGCTTTCACTGATCTGCAAGACGGCAATATTTGGAAGGCGACGCTGATGGGGCTTCGACCCTAAAACGCTTGCTGAGCCGGGATTTCCTGGAGCGTCACGCCGGGTAGAGATTCAAGTCCGACCGGGGGATCGGCTGCGGGTGATGGCGGAGGCGTCGGGACAGGCTCCGTCGGCGCGGACGGCACGGCCGCGGCGGCAGGCCGGCGCTCCGCCTCCTCACGTCGCCGCGCTTCCTCCGCGCGGCGGGCGTTCTCCTCCAGCCGTCTTTGTTCGGCTTCGCGCGCCGCTGCTTGCGTCTCCCGGCGCTCCTCGTCCTCACGCTGCGTCTGCAGGGCGGCGTAGTAGCGGGTCTCGCGGCGCAGGCGCTGCTTTTCCAGGAGGTCGGCTTGCATGGCCTCCACGCGCGCCTGCTCGCGCTCGAGCGCCCGCTGCGTCAGGAACTGCGCCAGAGGTTCGGTGTTGAACACGAAGCGTCCGCCGTCGAGCGGCCCTTCGCGGCGGAAGGCGACGCGGGGCTCCGAGCCGACCAGCGCCTCGTCCCCTGCGGCATAGGCGATGGCGCCGTCTACGGTCACGTTGCCCGTGCTGGCGTCGGCGCGAATCTCGGCCGACAGCGTGGCGGCCGGGCTGGCGATCACCAAGGGCGGCGTGCGCAGGACGCCCCCCGCCACCGTGAAGGGAACATCGACGCGGGCGGCCGTGAACCGGCCCGCGCCCGCGATGGATGGGGCGAAGCTCGCGGTGGCTTTGGCGTCGATCTCGCGGCCGATCGCCTCGGCCGCGGCGATGAGTTGGGGCAGGGCTTCGCCGTTCAGGCCTTCCACCCTAAGCCCCGTCACGGTGGCCGTACCCGAGCCCGACAGCGCGGCGGCCAGGCCCGCGACCGACTTGCCGCTCGCCGACAAAGCGGCCGACAGGTCGGTCTTGCCGTTCAAACCGTTCGCGGGAAGCAGCGTGGCGAGGTCGCCACCCCGCAGCCGTCCCTGCATGGACAGAAGGCCGGTTCCGGCGCTGTTCCTGAGCTCGGCGCTGCCTTCGATCGCGCCGCCCCCGGCGGCGGCGGTCAACCCGTCCAGCGCGAGGCGCTCGCCGTCGAGCTTGAAGGCGAAGGCCGCATCGTCGAATGCGAGGCCCCCCACGTCCAGCCTGCCGACCGACAGGTCGAGCGACGCGCTGAATGGCAAAGCGGGTGTTTCGCTGAACGGCGCCTGGGGCCAGGCTTCGCCTTCGGTCGCCAGAGCGTCAGGACCGAGCAAGGCCGCCGCGAACGGCTCCAACTGAAACGTATCCAGCGACAAGGCGCCGGTGACGTCGGGCTTGCCGCCATCCACCGAAACGTTCACGTCGCCCGCCACGGCGTCCTGGCCCACGCTTCCCGTTAGGCCGGACAGCACCAGCAGGCCGTCGGCCCAGTCCACCTCGGCCGCCACTTCCACGGATGTGCCGAGGCCGAAGCCCGGCAGGCCCGCGCCTACCGTCATCATCCAGGGCTCGATGTCGTCGGCTTCGAGCTTGGCCGCGCCATTGGCGGCCGTCCCGTCCGGCCCGGCCGACAGCACGCCATCGAGCGACAGGGCGAAGCCCTCGCCCGCCAAGGATGCCTGACCGATCATGCCCCGGCCGGGCGAGCCGCTGAAGGACAGGTTGGCTTGCGCCGGGCCGAGCAGGTCGAGCGGCAAAGCGGGCGGGCCCATAAGCGCCAGAAGCGCCGCGCCGTCCGGGTTGGCGGCTTCGAACCGCACGGCCCATTCCGCATCGACGGGCGCGCGCAGGTCGCCGGTCGCCGACACGTCGGCATCAATGCGCCCCCCGCCGGCCAGCCCCTCCACGGTGAGGCTCGTACCCGCCGCGTCTGGGCTTTTCAGCACCACATCGAACGCAGCGTCGGCGAGCAGGCCGGGAAAGGCTTTGGCTTGGCGGTTCAGATGTCCGAGCGGCTCAAGCCCGGGCAACTTCGCCGCGGCGAGTTCCACGAGCGGCGCAAGATCCCCCGCCTCAAGCCTGGCGAACAGTTCGCCCCGCGGCAGCGGCGAAAAGCCGTTCAGCACGCCCGACACGGAAAGGTTGGCGCCGGCCAGATCGCCGAGGTCGAGCTTGCGGATATCCAGCCGCTCCTCCCGGAGACGCAAATCCGCGCCCATTGTCTCGACGCTTACGCCGGCCGCGCCCACCGGCCCGGCGCTCAGCTTCAGGTCGAGGTCGCGTTCGGCGAAGCGGCTGCGCCCCTCGTCATTGACGAAGATCGAAGCGAAGGCGGCGAGTTGGTCGAGATCCAGCCGTCCGCCGTCGAGCGACACCGTCGCCGAGGCTCGCCCGCCTTCAGGCTCCTGGTTCTCCACCACGCCGCGAAACGTCGCCCCGCCGAGATTGAGCTCCAGCTTGCGGAAGCTCTGCCGTTCCGCCGTGAGCGTCACGTCGGCGCTGAAGCCCGCGGCCGGCAGACGGCGGATCGCCTCGTCCACGTCTCGCGCCAGCCAGGCGGCGAAGCCCGAGGGCTGCGACACGGCCAGAAGCAGCGAGCCGTCGAAGCTCAAGGCTTGGTCCAAGCCCAAGAGCCCGCTGGCCTCCAGCGTGGCGCGACCGGGCAGGGTGGCGACCAGCCGGTCGATGCGCCAACCATCGGGCGCGGGCTGCGCGTCCAAGGCAAGGTCGCGCACGGTCGTGTCGCCGGCCACCACGGCGGGCAGGTCGAATGAGATCGTGCCGGTGATGGCTGGGCGAGGCAAGGCGCGCACGGCGTCTTCCAGGGCGGCGAGGCGGCGTTCGAGCGTCAGCCCTTCCGCGGCCCCCTCCTCCGCCTCGACGCCCAGCACGGCCTCGTCGAAACGCACCTGCGCGCCGGACGCTTCAACCGCGAAACGCGGCGCCCCGCCCCAGTCGAGCATCGCCCTGCCGGTCGCCGCGTAGGGATCGTCCACGGGCCCGGTCTCGAAGCGGAACTCCTTCGCTTCGATCCCCTCGCCGTCGAGCTCGAAGGCGCCGGCCACGCGGAACCCGCCGGGTCCGCCTTGGTTCTGGGCGACCCGGTCGGCCTTCTGGGCCTGCGCGCCCTGGCCTTCCGCCTCGGAGGCTGGCGGAGCGGCCGAGGTGATCCGGAACGTCCCTGCCCAGCTCGGCGCACCGTTGTCCAGGCGCGCGCCGCCTTCCGCCGCAAGCGTCACACCGAGGCCCGCCGGCTCGACGGCGAGCCTGACGCCCATGGAGTCGCCTTCGGCCACGCCGGTTGTCAGCGTGACCGTGGCCTTGATGTCGTCGAAGCGCAGCGTGCCGTTTGCGCGCCATGGTCCCGCCAGAGACCGGGCCGAAAGATCGGCGTCGATTTCCGAGATCCGATGGGTGCGCCCGCTCTGGCCATGCTTCAGCGTCACCTCGCCGTCGGTGATGGTGAGCTTCTCCAGGGTGATGCGGCGCGGGTCGAAGGGCGAGGAGGGCCGGATCGCCCAATCGACCTTGCCATCGGCGTCGAGCGCCACCATGGCCCTGGGCCGCTCCAGCCGCATGTCGAAGATGCGGAACTCCCCGCTGAGCAGCGGCGCGAGTTCGGCGTCCATGGAGAAGGTCGCCACGGTCATCACGGGCTCTGCGCCGCCGTCCACGCCGCCCACGGCGACGTCGGTGAACGTCACGGACGGGAACGGCAGGAGCGTCGCGCGCGCTTCGCCCCGCACGGTCACGTTGCGGCCGAGCACGGCCGCAAGTTCGCGCTCGAAGTCGTCGCGGAAATCGCTCCAATCCACGAAGGGCGGCACCGCGACCGCCGCGAGCAGCGCGAGCACGAGGAGGCCGCCGAATGCCACGAATAGACGGGCGAGCATCTTTCTTCCAAAAGGGAAACCGACAGCCGCACCTTACCCTGCGCAGCGTGTCGATAAAGTGGCCTCGCGGCCTCTACGGGGCGATCGGCGGCAGAATCTTTCCCGGGTTCATGATGTCGTGAGGGTCGAGCGCCGCCTTGATCGCGCGCATCACTTCCACGCCGTGACCCAGCTCGGCCTCGAGGAAGCGGATCTTGCCTTGGCCGATCCCGTGCTCGCCCGTGCAGGTGCCGTCCATGCGCAGCGCGCGTGCGTTGAGGCGGGCGACGAAGGCTTCCGCCGCCTCGATCTCGGCGGGACTATCCTGGTCCAGGAGCACGAGGACGTGAAAATTGCCGTCGCCCGCATGCCCGACGATGGGCGCGATCAGCCCTTCGCGCTCGATGTCGGCCTCCGTTTCGCGGATGCACTCGGCCAGCCGCGAGATCGGCACGCAGACATCGGTCGAGATGCCCTTGGCGCCCGGTCGCAGGAGTTGGGACGCCCAATAGGCCTCGTGCCGCGCCTTCCACAGCTTGGCGCGTTCTTCGGCCACCGCGGTCCACAGGAACGGCCCGCCGCCCAGCTCCTCGGCGATCAGGCCGAAGCTCTCGGACTGCTCCTTCACCCCCGCCGGGCTGCCGTGGAACTCGACGAACAGGCATGGACTCTCCGGATAAGGCAGATCCGAATGCATTTTGAAGGCATGCATCTGCAGCGCATTGACGAGTTCGATGCGGGCCACGGGAATGCCACTCTGGATGGTGGCAATCACGGCGTCGCAGGCCGTCTCCAGCGTTGGAAACGGACAGACGCCGCCCGAGATTGCTTCGGGGATGCCCTGCAGGCGAAGCGTGACGGCGGTGATCACCCCCAGCGTGCCTTCCGAGCCCACCAGCAGCCGGGTGAGGTCGTAGCCGGCCGAGGTTTTCCTGGCGCGCCGCGCGGTGCGCAGCAACGAGCCGTCCGCCATGACCGCTTCGAGCGAGATCACGCTTTCGCGCATGGTGCCGTAGCGCACGGCGTTGGTGCCCGAGGCGCGTGTGGCCGCCATGCCGCCGAGACTCGCATTCGCGCCGGGATCGATGGGGAAGAACAGGCCGGTGTCGCGTAAGTGGGCGTTCAACGCCTCGCGGGTGACGCCGGGCTCGACCGTGCAGTCCAGGTCTTCCGGGTGGACGGCGAGGATGCGGTTCATCTCGGAGGTGTCGATGGAGATGCCGCCCGCCGGCGCGTTCACATGGCCCTCCAGCGAGGAGCCGATGCCGAAGGGGATGATCGGCACGCGGTGGTCGGCGCAAAGGCGCACGATCTCCTGCACCTCGTCCGCCGACCGCACGAAGGCCACGGCGTCGGGCGCCTGGGTCGGGATGTAGGTGGTGGTATGCGCGTGGGAACCGCGCATCGCCTCGCTCGTATGGAAGCGGTCGCCCAGGCGCTGCTTAAGAAGCGGCAGCACGGCCGTGATGCCCTCTTCGTTGCGTGGCGGCTTAAAGAGATGGTGGAGCGCCATGGCTGTTCCTTTCCGGCTTCGGAAGCGGCCTTGCGTCAGGGCAGAGCGCGCTCTAGGCGTGGCTTTCTTCGATGGCGCGACGCGGAGTCCGATGCAAGCCGCGATCGCGCGCCTTCACGACTGTAGAGGACTGCCGATGTTTGCGCCCGAACCGTTGGTGTCGCGATCCATGGAGATCGAGCCGGCATGGATCGACTACAACGGCCATCTCAACATGGCGTTCTACAACGTGCTGATGGACCGCGGCGCGGACGAGGCGCTCGAGGCGCTCGGCATGGGCCTCGATTACGTGCGCGGCCGCAAGCTCACGATCTACACGGCCGAGGTGCATGTCAGTTATGTCCGCGAACTGCATCTGGGGGACCGCGTAACCGCTCACTTCCAGCTTCTCGACCATGACGAGAAGCGGCTGCACTCCTTTCAGGAACTCCGGCACGCGGACGGCTGGCTCGCCGCCACGTCGGAGAACCTGATGCTTCATGTCGATATGGAGGGCCCACGCGTAACACCCTTCCCGGCCGACATCCTGCCGCATTTGCACGAGTTGCGGGCGGCACATTCGGGCCTCCCCAAACCCGAGCGCGCCGGCCGCGCGATCGGGATCAGGCGCAAGGCGTGACGCTCAAGCCGCCAGCTTCTCCTTGAAGAACGCAACCGTCCGGCTCCAGGCGAGATCGGCCGTTTCCTTGTTGTAGCGGGCTTCGGACGTGTCATTGTTGAAGGCGTGCTGCGCGCCCTCGTAGATGTGGATCGCGAATTCCTTGCCCGCCGCTTCGAGCGCCTCCCGGTAGGCATCGATGCCGGCGTTGATGCGCTGATCCTCGCCGGCATAGTGCAGCAGCAGCGGGGCCGAGATCTTGACGGCGTCCGCGGGATCGGCCTGCCGTCCATAATAGGCCACGCCCGCGTCGAGCGCGGGCGCACTGACCGCCAGGTTGTTGACCAGGCCGCCGCCCCAGCAGAAGCCCACCGCTCCGACCTTGCCGTTGCCGGCCTCGTGCGCTTCCAGAAACGCGATGGTCGCAACCCCGTTGGCAACGGTCTGGGCGGGATCGAGCGCGCCGATCATCTCGCGCGCGCGGTCCTCGTCGGCGGGCGTGCCGCCGGCAGGGGACAAAAAGTCCGGCGCGAGCGCCACGAACCCTTCCAAAGCCATGCGCCGGGCCACGTCGCGGATATGGCCGTTGAGCCCGCGATTCTCGTGGATGACGATCACGGCGGGTAGCTTGCCTTGCGTCTCGCGCGGCCGCACAAGATAGCCCATCATCTCGCCGCCATCGCCGGGATAGGTGATCTCTTCCGCGATCAGCCGCGCGTCGTCTTCCGCCACGATCGCCGCACGCGCGGAGCTTGCGGCGAGCATGGGCGCGATCACGGCCGCCGCCGCGCCGGAGCCGGCCAACCGCGTCAGCTTCTCCATGAAGCCGCGCCGGTCGAGCGACAGATGCGTGTACTCGTCATAGGCGTCGATCATGGCCTGGGTGATGGTGAGTTTTTCGGTCATGGCAGATCCTGTTCGTGACGGGTGCGGCGCCAAGGATAGTCGGGCGGCCGCCTCCGTCCAGCCACATGATCGTGCAACGGCGGTGCGAAGCGGACGCGGTTGCGTGTGGGCGGTCGCACCCCTATGAGCCGTCCGAGGAAGGGGGCGTCGATGGAAGCATTCGTCACAAACGCCGTGCTCAAGCGCGATGTGTTCTCCGAAACGCAAAAAGGCCACCTGATGGGCGATCCCGGCACGACTGTGATCCGCCGCATCGTCTCCGTGAGCCCGATCTGGTCGCGGCCTCTGGCCTGGTGGCTGGCCGGGCGCGAAATCCGGGCCTTGAAGGCGCTCGCCGGCGTGCCGGGAACGCCGCGACTGATCGAAACGGACCGCCACGGCCTCCTGCGCACCTGGACGGAAGGCATGCCCATTCACCTGGCGCGGCCGCGCGACCCCGAATGGTATCGTGACGCGCACCGCGTCCTGCGCGCGCTGCGCCGGCGCGGCATCACCCACAACGACCTCGCCAAGCCGCAGAACTGGCTCGAAGCGCCGAACGGGTCGGCGGCGGTGATCGATTTCCAGCTCGCCTCCGTCCACCGCCGCCCCGGCAGGATGTTTCAGGTCATGGCGTATGAGGACTTCCGCCATCTCTTGAAGCAGAAGCGCGCCTTTGCGCCCCACCTGATGACACCCACCGGCCGCCGCTTGCTCAAGCGACGCTCGCTGCCATCGCGGATCTGGAGGGCCTCGGGCAAGCGGCTCTACAATCTGGTCACCCGCCGCATCCTCGACTGGTCGGATGGCGAGGGAACGGGCGATCGGATCGAGCGCGAGGAGACGCGCATGCGGGCGACGCTCGCCGGCCGGCCCGGCGGCGGCGAACTGGTGCTCGTTCCGTTCCCGCTCCCGGCCAAAGGCTCGGGCATCTACGCTTTCGTGGAAGGCCCGCCCGGCCCCCTGCCCCGCCTGCCCGGCGCCGATCTCGTCCAGCTCGTGGGTAGGCTCCCGCGCGGCGAGGACGGCAAGGTGCGCGATGACCTCCTGGCCCTGGTGGCGACCAACCGGATCGAGGAGGCGGAAGCGCGGATGGCCGGCGATCCAACCTTGCGTGATGTCATGGCGCCCATCCTGGCCGGCCGTCTCAACCTGTCCGACCGGCGGCTTTCCGCCGTCCCCACGCCGTAGAGCTGACACCGGCTCTCACGGGGCTTTTGCTGGCCTTGTCCGCCCGAATCGCTACATCAGAGTCCGATGGCCGACGCTTCCGACCAACTGCCGCTCAGCGACGTTCCGGGCTCTCCGCGGTCGAGCGGCATCGCCGCACGCGCCCTCGGACGAGCGCCGCAGCCATGGAGCGAAGCCGGTGGGCCACGCTACCTCGAAGGCCTGAACCCCGAACAGCGCCTAGCCGTGGAGACCACCGAAGGCTCGGTGCTTGTGCTGGCGGGCGCGGGCACGGGCAAGACGCGGGTGCTAACCACGCGCATCGCGCACATCTTGGCGACGGGCCGCGCCTACCCCTCGCAGATCCTCGCCGTGACCTTCACCAACAAGGCCGCGCGCGAGATGAAGCTCCGCATCGGCACACTGGTGGGCGAGGCGGTGGAGGGCATGCCCTGGCTCGGCACTTTTCACTCCATCGGCGTCAAGCTCCTGCGCCGCCACGCCGAGCTTGCGGGGCTGCGCAGCGACTTCACCATCCTCGACACCGACGACGTGCTGCGCCTCTTGAAGCAGATGATCCAGGCGGAGAACCTCGACGACAAGCGCTGGCCGGCGCGCCAGCTCGGCCATCTGATCGACGGCTGGAAAAACAAGGGTTTTGGACCGGCCGACATCCCCGAGGGCGATGCGCGGTCTTTCGGCAACGGCAAGGGCCGGCAGCTCTACACGGCCTATCAGGAACGGCTGAAATCACTCAACGCCTGCGACTTCGGCGACCTTCTCCTGCACCCGATCCGCATCTTCCGGGAGCATGCAGACGTCCTCAGGGAATATCACCGAAGGTTCCGCTACATACTGGTGGACGAGTATCAGGACACCAACACGGCCCAGTATCTCTGGCTGCGGCTGCTGGCGCAGCGGCCAGAAGACGGTCAGAACATCAACATCTGCTGCGTGGGTGACGACGACCAGTCCATTTATGGCTGGCGGGGCGCTGAGGTGGACAACATCCTGCGCTTCGAGAAGGATTTTCCGGGCGCCGTGGTGATTCGGCTCGAGCGCAATTACCGCTCGACGGCGCATATCCTCGCCACCGCCTCTCATCTGATCGCCCATAACGAGGACAGGCTCGGCAAGACGCTCTTCACCGAAGCGCCCAACCCGGAAGACCCCAAGGTGCATGTGCAGGCCTCGTGGGATTCGGAAGAAGAAGCGCGGATGGTCGGCGAGACCATCGAGCAGCTTCAGCGCAGGAAACTGAAACTCAACGATATGGCGATCCTCGTGCGGGCGTCTTTCCAGATGCGCGAGTTCGAGGACCGTTTCGTCACGCTCGGCCTCAACTACCGCGTGATCGGCGGCCCCCGCTTCTACGAAAGGCTGGAGATCCGCGATGCGCTCGCCTTCTTCCGCGTGGTCGCACAGCCTTCCGACGATCTCGCCTTCGAGCGCATCGTCAATGTCCCGAAGCGCGGTCT
The DNA here is from genome assembly GCA_035998495.1 of Mesorhizobium sp. GTDB lineage: Bacteria > Pseudomonadota > Alphaproteobacteria > Rhizobiales > Rhizobiaceae > Mesorhizobium_B. The sequence goes on along the minus strand of DASYHP010000024.1, from coordinate 110,981 downwards.
GGGCGAGGCCACGATCCGCCAGATCCACGACACAGCGCGCGCCCACAACATTCCCATGCTGGAGGCGGCGGGCGAATTGGCCGAATCCGACGAGCTCAAGCCTAAGCCTCGCGCTTCGCTGCGCCAGGTCGCTGCTGACTTTGCGCGCTGGCAGAAGGCGCTCGACGACACGCCGCATACCGAGCTGGCCGAGCGCATCCTCGAAGAGAGCGGCTATATCGATATGTGGAAGAACGACCGCTCGGCCGAGGCGCCGGGGCGGCTCGAAAACCTGAAGGAGCTGATCCGCTCCATGGAGTATTACGAATCGCTACGCTCGTTCCTGGAGCATGTGGCGCTCGTGATGGATGCCGAGCGCGACGAGAACCTCGATGCGGTGTCGCTGATGACGCTGCATTCCGCCAAAGGGCTGGAATTCGAGACGGTGTTCCTTCCGGGCTGGGAGGAAGGCCTGTTCCCCCACCAGCGTGCGCTGGACGAGGGCGGGCGCGCCGGCCTCGAAGAGGAGCGCCGGCTCGCCTATGTCGGGCTGACGCGGGCCAAGAAGAACCTCCACATCTTCTTCGTGTCCAACCGCCGCATCCACGGTATGTGGCAGACGACGCTCCCGTCGCGCTTCCTGGACGAGTTGCCGGAGGAGCATGTGGAGGTCGTGGAGGCGAGCACCGCCTTCGGCGGCTATGGCGGCGGGAATTTCGGCCGCCGCAACCCGTATGGCGCCTCGCGCTTCGACAAGATCGGCGCGGCTAAACCTTTCGAAAGCAACTACAACACGCCAGGCTGGCAGCGCGCGCAACAGAACCGCACCCAGGCCACACGCGACAACTGGGGCATGCGTTCGGGCGCGAGCGTGGAGCGCATCGGCTATGGCGAAACGGATTCGGGCTTCGGCGCAGGCCGCGGCTCGGTCAAGGGCCACACCATCGAAGGCGAGCTTGTGGCCAAGTCGGTGTCCGCACAGCCGGCAGCCTTCAAGGTAGGCGACCGCGTGTTCCATCAGAAATTCGGCAATGGCCATGTGGCGGCGGTGGAAGGCAACAAGCTGACCATCGATTTCGACCGCGCCGGCCAGAAGCGCGTGCTTGACGGCTTCGTCACCGCGGCCTGAGCAGGCCCGAACCGCAAGACACCCGTCCGGAACCCCCCTTACGCCGCCACGTTTTCCGTCCGGAGTGGCGGCTAACAATTGATAGCGGAAGGGAGACAAAGATGGATCGTGATCGACACGAGCGAGATCGTGGTCGCGAGGACTTCGACCGCGACGACCGCAGGGCGAGCTTCGGCGACGATCGGCTCGGCTACGGCCAAAGCCGCGGCGCCGCTCGCGGCGGCGACTATGGCAGCCAGGGTCGGCACATGTCCGGCGACGAGCGGCGCGGTTTTCGCGAACGCAGCTCTGGAGATGACGAATACGGGCCGCACGGGGGCGGCGACTACAGCCATGGCGACTATCGCGGCGGCGTCGGTTCGGGCGACCGCTCCTGGCGCGGCATGGAGCCCCGACGGCACGACCACGGCTATGACCGCTATGCGAGCGAGGGTTTTCGCGGCGATTATGGCGGTCACTATCGCGGCGAGGATGACTGGCGGCGCAGCGGCGTCCACAGCGGCGAAAGCTATCGCGGTGACCGCGTGGGGAGCGGCGACCGGAGGCTCGACCATTCGTCCGGCATATCGAGCAGCCGGTCCTATGGCGGCGGCGAGCGCGGCCAGAGCCAGGGCGGGCGCAGTTTCTGGGACAAGGCGGGCGACGAAGTCGCCTCCTGGTTCGGCGACCGCGACGCCGAAGCGCGCCGGCAGAACGAGCACCGCGGCCGCGGGCCGAAGGGCTACAGCCGCTCGGACGATCGCATCCGCGAGGACGTGAACGACCGCCTCACCGAAGATGGATGGCTTGATGCGTCCAATATCGACGTGGCCGTGAAGGACCGCGAGGTGACGTTGTCGGGCACGGTGTCCGATCGCGGCTCGAAGCGGCGAGCCGAGGACATCGCCGAGAGCGTGTCGGGCGTGGAGCATGTGCAGAACAATCTGCGCGTCCACCGCAGCGAGAACCGAAGCGGCATGGATGTCGAACGCGAGGGCGCGGCTTTGGTCGCCAAGCCGACCGGCGGCGGGGCCCGCTGACCGCAGCCGGCCCGCGGCCCCGACCCTCAACCAGCGGCGGGACGCCCAGTGGGCGTCCCGCTTATTGTGTGCGGTCTTCCCATCGGTCCAGGAACCCTTCGATCGGCAGGCGCTGCATGTCCGGCACGGCCTCGGCCAGCCGGTCGTGCGTCCAGTCCCACCATTGCAGGCGCTGAATGCGTTCAGCGATCCGCAGCGGAAAGCGCGGCCGCAGCATTCGCGCGGGCACGCCGGCCACGATCGCGAAAGGCGCGACGTCGCGCGTGACCACGGCGTTGGCGCCCACCACCGCGCCGTTGCCCACCGCGATACCTGGCATGACCACCGCCCCGTGGCCGATCCATACGTCATGGCCGATCCGAACCTTCTTGGCGCGGCGACGCTCGCGGAATTCCGCATCCACCCCGAGAAAGCGGAAATACTCGTTGGGGCGATAGGAAAGCTTGTGCGTGGTCAGGCGCTCGGTCGGGTGTTCGAGAGCGTTGATGCGGCTATGCCGCGCGACCGAGCTGAACTTTCCGATCTCGGCGTAGATCGCCTCGGCGTCCGGCTCGAAATAGGAGAAGTCGCCGACCGAAACCTCCCGCAGGATCACGCGCGGGCCGATGTTCACGAAGCGGCCGAGCCGGCAGGATTTCAGCTCGGCGCTTGGGTGGATGCGCGGCTCGGGCGGGTGAAAGGGAGAGGGATCGGACATGGCCGGCTGCTACCCGCCGGCCGTCTCATGGGCAAGGCTCGGACCGTCAGCTCGGCCTGCCCTCCGTCCAGGTGACCTGCTGGTTGAACAACGGCACGGTCGAGATCGACATCTTGGCCGAGCCCTGCTGAACCTGCCTTGTGTGGGACAGATAGATCAGCGTGTCGTTCTGCCGGTCGTAGATGCGATTCACGACGCGCTGCTTCCAGATCAGGCTGATGCCCTCGTTGAAGACTTCCTCGCCGTCCTCGTCGAGAGCGATGTCGCTGATGGTGATGGGGCCGGTCTGACGGCAGGCGATGGAGGAATCCGATGGATCCTCAAACCAGTTGCCCTGCTGCAGCCGATCGATGAGGCCGCGTTCGAAATAGGAAACGTGGCAGGTGACGCCCTGCACCTTGGGATCCACAAGCGCCTCCACGATGATGTCGTTGCCGAGCCAGTCCACCCCGACCTGCCCGACCTCCTCAGCGGTGGCGGGCAGAGCGGCCAGCGCGAAGGCAAGAGCGGAAAGGGAAGCGCGCAGCGACATGAGGGCACCTCGAAGAGCAGGAACGAGAAACTGGATTGAAAGAACAATGGTCCAGATGGGCCACGGTTCCGAAGCGGCGATATGGCCCCTTGGGAAGCGGTGATGACGACGCTATCTTCCCAGCATGTCGCGTCACCCCGCTCTCCTGCCCGTGAAGGCCGTCGCGCTCGCCGCGGCGACTTTTGCGCTCGCGGCGTTGGTGGGGCTCGGCTTCGCCGGCTGGGTTTCGCAGGGTGACGGCATCTTCATGGCGCTGGTCGAGTCCGGCCTCGCCTGGTGCATGTGACGCCCCGGATTGCTTGAGAGTTCCATGCTTGTCCGCACGATCCTTTTTGGCGCGCTCGCCATCATAGCCGCCGTCGTGGGCGTGTTCGCCTTCAACGTCACGAGCGACGGTGGCGGGCAGGCCTATGGCGCGCCGTTCACGCTGGTCGACCAGAAGGGCCAGCCTGTCACCGAACAGGCCTTTCAGGGGCAGCCCAGCGCCGTGTTCTTCGGCTTCACGCATTGCCCCGAGGTGTGCCCGACCACGCTTTACGAGATGGACGGCTGGCTGAAGGCGCTGGGCGAAGATGGCGATAACATCCGCGCCTTTTTCGTCTCCGTCGATCCCGAGCGGGACAGGCCTGATGTGCTCGACGCCTATGTGGGCAACGTCTCCGAGCGCATCACCGCGCTCACCGGCGAGCCCACCCAGGTGGAGGCCATGGCGAAGAGCTTCGGCATCTTCGTCCGCAAGGTGCCGACGGACAACGGCGACTACACGGTGGACCACACGGCATCCGTCCTTCTGCTTGGGCCCGACGGCGATTTCGAGGGGACCATTGCCTATGGCGAAAGCCACGACGCCGCGGTGGCCAAGCTGAAGCGCCTGGCGGAGGCGGGCTGAGCCTTGGGGGCGACCAAGCTCTTCGTCACGATCGAGAAAGCTCGGGAGGCTGAAACGTTTTCCGCACTCGATCGCGCCTTCGAGGACGAGGGCCTGCCCATCGGCTCGCACGATGTCGAGGAGGACGGGCCGCTGGTGGAGATCTCCGTCTATACGCACGAGCCCGAGGCTGCTGCGGCCCGAATGGCGTCGGCCTTGGCGGCCATGGGCATTCGCGCTGAGGTGGAGCGGGAAGAGTTGCCCGAAATCGACTGGGTCGCCCATTCGTTGGAAGGTCTCAGACCTGTCCGCGTCGGCCGGTTCCTCGTGCATGGAAGCCATGATCGGGCAAGCCGTCGACCGAACGATCTTTCCATCGAAATCGAGGCGGGGCTCGCCTTCGGCACCGGCCATCACGGCACCACCGCTGGCTGCCTGGAGATGCTGACGCGCGTCGTCCACGCCGAGCGGCCCGTTCGCATGCTCGACCTCGGCTCGGGCAGCGGCGTCTTGGCGATCGCGCTGGCGAAGCTCACAAAGGCGCCGGTGCTCGCCACCGACATCGATCCCGTCGCGGTCCGCGTGGCCCGCGGCAATGCGCGGTTGAACGGCGTGGCGGGGCTGGTCGAGGCTGAAGCCGCCGCAGGCTTTCATGCGCCTGCGATCCGGTGGCGCACGCCGTTCGACCTCATCGTCGCTAACATCCTGGCCCGCCCGCTGATGCAGCTCGCGCCGCAGTTCGCCGAGCACTTGATTCCCGGCGGTTCCGCAGTCTTGTCCGGCATCCTCGTCCGGCAGCGCCGCGCCGTGGTCGCCGTCTTCGTCGGCCAGGGCTTCCGACACGTCCGCACGATCGAGCGCGAGGGTTGGTCCACGATCCACCTGAAACGCTGAAAGGGTCTGGCCGTTATGCGCGGGCTCTGCCATGTGCGGAGTTCTTGCCGTAGCCCCTCGGAGAGGCCCCGCATGTTTCAGACCTTCGACAGCGAAAGCGACGCCACGCTCGCCGCCGGGCGCATTGAACGCTTGCGCCGTTGGCTCGCCGAGCAGGCGCTCGACGGTTTTCTCGTGCCGCGCGCCGACGAACATCAGGGCGAGTATGTGGCCCCCTCTTCCGAGCGACTTCATTGGCTCACCGGCTTTTCCGGCTCTGCCGGCGCGGCGCTCATCCTCAAGGACAGCGCGCATCTGTTCGTGGACGGCCGCTATGGTTTGCAGGCGCGCCAGCAGACCGATCCCGCGATCTTCACGATCCAAAGCCTGATCGAAACGCCGCCCGCCGAGTGGATCCGCAAGAACCTGGGCAAGGGCGCTCGGGTCGGCTTCGACCCTTGGCTGCACACGGTGAGCGAAGCGCGAAAGCTTCGCGAGGCGGCGCAAGCCGTCGGGGCCGATCTCGTGGCGCTGGAGCAGAACCCGATCGATCTCCTGTGGGAGGATCGCCCGGCCCCTCCCGCGGCGCCCGTCCTCATCCAGCCGCTGGCGCTCGCCGGCCAGCCAGCCCGTGAAAAGCTCATGCGGCTGGCCGAGACGATCCGGGAGGCGGGCGCCACGCATTTCGTGCTGTCCGACCCCTCCTCGGTCGCCTGGGCCTTCAACATCCGCGGCGGCGACGTGGCGCACACGCCTTTGCCGCTGGGCTTCGCCATCCTTGCGGCGGAAGGTTTGCCGAAACTCTTTATCGACGAGCGCAAGCTGACCATCGAGCCGCGAGCCTATCTCACGCAGCTCGCCAACCTTGAGCCGCCCGAGGCACTGGAGAGCCGCCTGCGCGAACTGACCACGGCCCGCGCAAAGGTGGGGCTGGACCCGCATCTGAGCGCGGAAAAGCTGCGGCTGGTCGTGGAGGAGGCGGGCGGGGCTACCATTTCGATGCCCGACCCGACGCGGCTTTCGCGCGCGTCCAAGAACGAGGCGGAGATCGCCGGCACGCGCGCGGCGCACCGGCGCGATGGTGCGGCGCTGGCGCGCTTCCTGTGTTGGCTCGACGCGCAACAGCCGGGCTCGGTGGATGAGATCGCAGCCGTGACGGCGCTGGAACAGTTCCGGCGCGAGATGGGCGAGGCGCACCAGTCGCCGCTCAAGGACGTGTCCTTCCCGACCATCGCCGGCTCCGGCCCGAACGGCGCGGTTGTCCACTATCGCGTGTCGCGCGGCACGAACCGGACCTTGGGCGATGGCGAGCTCTTCTTGGTCGATTCGGGCGCGCAATATGCTGATGGCACGACGGACGTGACCCGCACCGTGCCGGTCGGCGCGCCGACCGAGGAACAGCGCGAGCGCTTCACCCTGGTGCTCAAGGGCATGATCGATATTTCGATGCTTCGCTTTCCCGCAGGCACGCGCGGGTCCGACATCGACGCGGTGGCGCGAATCGCGCTCTGGAAGGCGGGGCTCGACTACGCCCATGGCACCGGGCATGGCGTGGGGAGCTTTTTGTCCGTGCATGAGGGACCGCAGCGCATCGCCAAGACGGGAACGGAAAAGCTGCTGCCGGGTATGATCCTGTCCAACGAGCCGGGCTACTACAAGGAGGGCGCCTACGGCATCCGCATCGAGAACCTGATCCTCGTCACCCCCGCCGAGCCGATCCCCGACGGGGAGATCCCTATGCATGGCTTCGAGACGCTGACGCTCGTGCCCATCGACCGGCGGCTGATCCGGACGGATTTTTTGACGGAGGAGGAGCTTCGCTGGCTGGACCGTTATCACGGGCGCGTCCTCGCCGAGATCGGCCCTCTGGTGGAGGGGGAAACCTTGCGGTGGCTCAAAGCGGCCTGCGCGCCTCTCCAAAGCTAGACGAGGTTGCGCGCGGCGATCAGCACGGCCGTCCCCACGAGGAACATGGTCATCAGACCGAAGCGGAGCGACAGAAGGAGCGCCACGACGAGCGCCGCCCATTCCGCCGGGCCCGCCAACAGCGTGGCCGGCGCGACCAGCGTGGTGAGCACGGCTGCCGGCACGGCGTTGAGCGCGCTTTCCACGCGCGGGTGAACCGTCTCGAAGCGCGACAGGACGAGGTGCCCGCCCACGCGCGTGAGATAAGTGAGCGCGGCACCTCCAAGGATGATCCAGACGACCGTGCTCACGTCGCCTCGCCGCTCCGCGACGGCGGGAGCACAGCCGCGAACAGGATTCCGGCGAGCGCGCCGAGCGGCACATGCCAGGGCGAGCCCACGAAGCGGAAGGCGAGCATGGAGGCCACAGCGCTGACGGCCACGGTCGGCAGCCACAAGGGCCGGCCGCGAAAGCTCATAACGAGGCCCAGGAAATAGATCGGCAGCAGAAAGTCGAGGCCGAGCGCGTGGGTGTCGGGCAGAAGACGGCCGAAGCTCGCGCCGAGAAAGGCTTCGAGGACCCAGGCGATATAGATCGGCAGGGCCATACCCATATACCAGGCGAAGCGGAGGGGCCGGCCCGCCTCCCGCTCGCGCTCGGCCTCGGCATATTGCGGGTCGATCAGGAAGAAGAAGGCCAGCGCCTGCTTCCAGGCCGGCCACCCGCCGAGCAGCCGGCCGACGGCGGCCGAGTAGAGCACGTGACGGAAGTTCACGGCGAAGATGGAAAGGACGACCAGCGCTGGGGCAATCGTCTGGCCGAAGAGTTCGATGCCGACCATCTGGCTCGCCCCACCATAGATGGACGCCGACATCAGCACGGTCTCGCCGACCGACAATCCGTTCTCGACCGCGATCACGCCGAACAGGACGCCGAAGGGGCCGGCCGCCACCATCACGGGCACGGCGGCATGCACGCCGCGGAGGAACTCGGATCGGGTGGACGGCAAGCTGATTCCTCCACGGTGGCGCTTCTAAGCTTGCCTCACCGCTAAGTCACGTGAATGGAATTTCACGAGCGATCAGCAGGTCTGATAGTTCACGCGCCCACCAGCGTGAACCAGCCGTCCTCATCGATCACCTCGACGCCGAACTCGGAAGCCTGCTTGAGCTTGGAGCCTGCGCCGGGGCCGGCCACCACGAGGTCGGTCTTTTTGGACACCGAGCCCGACACCTTCGCGCCGAGCCGTTCGGCCATGCTTTTCGCCTCGTCGCGTGACATGCGCTCCAACGCCCCGGTGAAGACCACGGTCTTGCCCGCCACCGGCGAGGAGACCGGACCGCCAGCCTCTTCGTCCTCGACCGTCACCTCCTTCGTTAGCCGGTCCACGACGTCGAGGTTGTGCGGCTCGCGGAAGAACTCCACCAGGGCTTCCGCCACCGTCCCGCCGATGCCGCCGACCGCGTTCAGCTCCTGCCATTGCGCGTTGCCGGGATCGCCCTTGCCCTGCGGCGGAACGGCCTGGGAGATGCTCTCCCGCAAATTGGCGAAGCTGACATAGAAGCGGGCGAGCCTTTTCGCGTTAGTTTCGCCGACATGGCGGATGCCCAGCGCGAACACGAAACGCGCGAAGGGCACGCGCCGCCGCTCCTCGATCGCGGCGAGCAGGTTTTCCACGTCGCGGAAGTTTCGGTCCTCCTCGCGTAAGGACGCCTTGCGCTTGGCGCCCGACGCCTGCTCCCTTGCGGCAGCCAACGCTTCGCGGCGGCGAAACACGGCGCTCTTCAGCTCGGCGGCCTTCTCGCGCAGGGTAAAGATGTCGGCGGGCGTCCTCAGCAGGCCCTCGTCGAACAGGAACTGCGCGTATTTCTCGCCGAAGCCTTCGATGTCCATGGCGTTGCGCGACACGAAATGCTTGATGCGCTCGACCGCCTGGGCGGAGCAGATCAGCCCTCCTGTGCAGCGGCGCACCGCCTCCCCGTCCTCGCGCACGGCGTGGCTACCGCAGGCCGGGCAGCGTTCGGGCATCTTCCAGGGCTGGGCGTCGGCGGGACGCTTGTCGATGAGAACGTCGAGAATCTGCGGGATCACGTCGCCCGCCCGCTGGATGACCACCGTGTCGCCGATGCGAATGTCGCGGCCCTCGCGGATCGGCCGGCCCTTGCTGTCGAGGCCGGCGATGTAATCCTCGTTGTGAAGGGTGGCGTTGGTGACCACCACGCCGCCGACGGTGACGGGCGCGAGCTTGGCGAGCGGGTTTAGCGTGCCGGTGCGGCCGACATTGAGCTCGATGTCGCGCACGACTGTGATCCCCTTCTCGGCGGCGAATTTGTGGGCGATGGCCCAGCGGGGCGAGCGCGACACGAAGCCCAACCGGCCCTGGAGCACGATGTCATCGACCTTGTAGACCACGCCGTCGATGTCGTAGCCGAGGCTCGCGCGCCGCTCCTCGATGCTGCGATAATGGGCAATGAGCGCCCCGACCGAATCGAGGAGACGCGTCAGCGGGTTCACCGCGAAGCCGAAGCGTTCGAACGCCTGGAGCATGCCATGCTGGGTGGCAGCGGGCATCTGGCTCACCTCGCCCCAGGCATAGGCGAAGAAGCGCAGGGGGCGCTCGGTGGTGACGCTCGGGTCGAGCTGGCGCAGCGAGCCGGCCGCGGCGTTGCGCGGGTTGGCGAAGGTCTGCTTACCCGCCTCACCGTTGCGGCGGTTCAATTCGGCGAAATCGTCGTGGCGCATATAGACTTCACCGCGCACCTCAAGCACGTCGGGCGCATCGCCTTTCAGCCGGTTCGGGATGTCGGAGATCGTGCGGGCGTTGGGCGTGACGTTCTCGCCCACGAAGCCGTCGCCGCGGGTGGCGGCATGAACGAGCCGGCCGTTTTCGTAGCGCAGCGACAGCGACAGCCCGTCGATCTTGGGCTCGGCGGTCATCGGGATGGCGGTCTCGGCGGAGAGCCGCAGGAAGCGGCGGACGCGATCCGCGAACTCGGCTACGCCCTCCTCCGAAAAGGTGTTGTCGAGCGACAGCATCGGCACGGCGTGCCGCACCTTCTCGAACTTCTCCGAGACCTGGGAGCCGACGCGCAGCGAAGGCGAATCGGTGCGGGTAAGCTCGGGAAAGCGGTTCTCGATCGCCTGATTGCGTTGGCGCAGCGCGTCGTATTCGGCGTCCGAGATCGTCGGCGCGTCCTCCTCATGGTAGCGCCGGTCGTGCTCGGCGATCTCGGCGGCGAGCCGCGCGAGCTCCTCTTCGGCCTCGGCAACGGTCAGGTCTTCGACTGGTTTCTGGGACAGAAGCATCGGGCACTCGGCGTGGCGGTCGGTTCTCGGGGGTTTGTAGCACGGCGACGTGAACGGAGCCTCACCGTCAGCGCCGCTTCGCCCGTTCACGGCCCCGTCGCCTCACGGCCTGCCTTTCGCCTTCAACCCTTCGAGAAGCTCAGGGCTCAGGGTCCGGGTCGGCATCTTCCCCTGTGGAGAGAGGAACCGCGGCCCACAACGCTGGCGCCCACATCCCCCTTGTGGGGAGGTCGCGCCGCAGGCGCGGGTGGGGGTGCTCCAGCTTGGCGCGGCTTGCGCCACTTGCCCCCACCCGCCGCCCTTCGCTGCGCTCCGGCGGCGACCTCCCCACAAGGGGGAGGTGGGGCGCTCGTGCCGGCTGCCGTTCAGCCCTGAGCTTTGGGCGACCTTCATCATCGCCGCGCCCGGCTGTTGCCGTCCGGCCATTGTCAAAGAGCGTCCCTCCTCCGCTGGTCTGGCGAGGGGTTCGGGAAGCCGGCGCATGGCGCTTGCCTTCCGAAACTGAAAAGCGTGGCTCACGCCATGCGCCGGTCGGCGTTCTTGCCCCGGATCCAGGCAGCGCCTGCACGGTTCTGCCGTGCGCGCGCCGCCCTCCCCTGGGGCCTGGACCTGGGGGCTCACCACCCAGCCGCATCACCGAACATGCGACCGACCCAGCGCCGTCCCTCTCCCTGAGCACCCGGTTCGCGACCCAGGCTTCCCGCAAGAGGGCGAGGGAGAGAATAGGGGAAGCGTCGGCGGGCGTGGACAAGCGCGGCCCGACTTTCTTGCAGGCCTGAGCCTAAGTCTCTGAAACGGCTGGGAAGAAAGTTTTCAGACCTGCCGAGCAGCCACAACTTCGTCCACGGGCGGCAAACATTGGCGGGGCTGCTGGCCACCTCTCACGCTTTGTCCCGCTTGCGCCGGAGGCCCCCTCCACCATGCTTCGCATGGTCCCCCTCGCCCGTGAACGGGGGAGGATCAGGCGCTCTCCCGCCAGGGGCCTGTTCGCCGCTTCAGCCGACAAGCCGTTGTCGGCCGAGCCGACCGCTTCTCACCCGCCGGCGGCTCACCCCGCCGCGTGCTCGCTCAACAGCCGGTCGGCGGCGGCACGGGCTTCGGCCGTGATGCGCGCGCCCGAGAGCATGCGCGCGATCTCCTCGCGGCGCTCGGCCGCCGGCATTTCGGTGACGCGGGTCGTGGTTTGCCCGCTCTGGGTCGACTTCGCGATCAGGAAATGCGCGTCGGCGCGTGCGGCCACCTGCGGCGCATGCGTGACGGACAGCACCTGGACCCGCCGCGCGAGCCGCGACAGGCGCTTGCCGATGGCGTCGGCCACCGCCCCGCCGACGCCCGTGTCGATCTCGTCGAAGACGAGCGTCGGCGCCGAGCCGCGGTCGGCCAGCGCCACTTTCAGCGCCAGGAGGAAGCGCGAGAGTTCGCCGCCCGAGGCCACCTTCATGATGGGCCCCGCCCGCGTGCCGGGATTGGTGCGAACCCAGAACTCCACCGAATCGATTCCGCTCTCGGTGCGGCTCGACGGGTCGCTCTCGATCTCCACGATGAACTCGGCCTTTTCCAGCTTCAACGCGGGCAGCTCGGCCATGGCCGCCTTTTCGAGCCCGCCGGCCGCGGCGCGGCGCGCCTGGCTCAACTGCAAGGCGGCCTCGTCATAGGCGTTCCGGGCCTGGAGCGCGCGGTCCTCCAGATGCTTCAACCGCTCCTCGCCGGCGTCAAGATCGGTGAGATCGGCCTCCATGGCGTCGCGCAGGCCCGCGAGATCGTCCACGGGCGTGGAAAACTTTCGCGAGGCCGCGCGCAGGGCGAACAGCCTTTCCTCGGCCTTTTCCAGCGCCTTGGGGTCGAACTCGGTGGCGCGCAGGGCCGCCTCCACCGCGGCCTGCGCGGCGTCGAGCGAGATCAGCGCCTCGTCAAGCGACTTCACGACTTCTTCGAGCAGGCCCGGCGCTTCGGCCTGCTTGCGTTCGAGCCGCCGCAACAGGCTGGCGAGTTGGGGAAGCGCCGAGTCGCTCCCGGACAGCACGTCGCGCGCGTCGTTGATCTCGGTCGCGATCTTCTCCGCGCGCATCATCTTTCCGCGCGCGTCGGCGAGGTCGGTCTCCTCGCCCGGCTGCGGATCGAGCTTGGAGAGCTCCGCGGCCGACGCCCGCAGATAGTCGGCCTCGCGGGCCGCCGCCTCCACCTTCGCGCGGTGGCGGGCGAGCTCCGCCTCCGCGTCGCGCCATTGGCGCCACGCCGCCGCGCACAGCCGCGTCTCGCCGCCCAGGCTCCCGAACGAATCGAGCAGGTTGCGGTGGGAGTTGGCGTCCACCAGCGCGCGCTCGGCATGCTGGCCGTGGATCTCCACCAGCGCATGGCCGATGTCGCGCATGAGCGTGACGCTGGAGGGCCGGTCGTTGACGAAGACGCGCGTGCGGCCATCGGCCGTCTGCACCCGGCGCAGGATCACGTCGCCGTCGTCGTCGATCTCGTTGTCGAGGAGCAGTTTGCGCGCGGGGTGGCCGGCGGGCACGTCGAACACCGCCGTGACCTGGCCCTGCGCGGCGCCGGCGCGCACCAGGCCCGCATCCCCTCGCCCGCCCAGCGCCAGCGACAGCGCGTCGAGCAGGATCGATTTGCCCGCGCCGGTCTCGCCCGTGAGCACGGAAAGGCCGGGGCCGAAATCGATGTCGAGCCGCTCGATCAGGACGATGTCGCGGATCGCCAGATGCGCGAGCATGAAGCGGCGGTCAGGCCCCGCCGGTGATCGCCGCGGCGGCCTTGGTCAACCAGGAGCCCGCGCTTTCGCGCGGCTCGAGCCCGCCCGATTGCAGGAGCTTGTAGGAATCGGCGTACCACTCGCTGTCGGGGTAGTTCTGCCCGAGCACGGCGGCGGCGTTCTGCGCTTCCTGCGTCAAGCCCATGGCGTAATAGGCTTCCACGAGGCGGGCCAGGGCCTCTTCGACGTGGCGGGTGTTGGAATAGTTCTCCACCACGTAGCGGAAGCGCTTGATGCTCGCCAGATATTCGCGGCGTTCGAGATAGTAGCGGCCGACCTGCATCTCCTTGCCGGCGAGCTGGTCGCGCGCGAAGCGGATCTTGGCCTGCGCGTCCTCGACATATTCGGACTCCGGCCAGCGGGTGACCAACTCCTCCATCGCCTCGATGGCGCGGCGGGATTCTTTCTGGTCCTGCGTCACGTCCGGGATCTGGCGGAAATAGCTGAGCCCGACGATGTATTGGGCGTAAGCCGCGTCTTCGGAGGTGGGATAAAGCTGGAGGTAGCGCTTGGCGCCGGTCACCGCCTCTTCGTATTTGCCCTGCCGGTAATTGGTGAAGGCGCCCATCACCATCGATTTGCGGGCGAAGTCGGTATAGGGGTGCTGGCGGTCCACCGCCTCGAACTTCTTGGACGCCTCGCTGAGACGGCCGGAATTCAGGTTGGCGAGGCCCTGGTTGTAGAGCACGTCGGCCGGCTCGGTCTGCTCCACATAGGTGGAGAGGTCGAGATCCTCTTCGGTGGTCGAGCAGGCGGCCAAGGGCAGGAAGGCAAGGCAGGCGCCCAAAAGGAGAGCCGACCGCGGGTTCGCAGCCGGCTTCGGCGCGAGCGGCTTGGTGGAAAACATGTTCAGCGTCCGCCCCTCTAGCGTGATGGTCTCCAGCCGTTTCGCGCTGGAGGACAAGTTCCCTCTACACAGGAAGCGCGTGGCCGGGCAATGCCGCATTTTTGTGGCGCGGGACCGCGACTTTCCCGCCGCGTTGCGGGAAAGCCACAGCCAGAGGCTCACAAGGTCCAGGGCGCGTAGACCGGCGCATTCACCGCGATCATCTCCGCCACACGGCCGCGCTCGCGGCGGGTGGTCTCGACGATCTCGAAGGCCGTCGGGTCGGAGAGCAGATGGCGCAGCGCCGCGGCGTTGAGCTTGTGGCCGCCACGGAACGAGCGGAAGCAGCCGATGAAGCGCGCGCCAGCCAGCGCCAGGTCGCCCATGGCGTCGAGCGTCTTGTGCCGCACGAACTCGTCGGTGAAGCGCAGGCCTTCCATGTTGATGACGCGGTCGTCCTCGCCGATCACCACGGAGTTCTCGAGCGAGGAGCCGAGCGCATAGCCCGCCGCCCAAAGCCGCTCCACATCCTTCATGAAGCCGAAGGTGCGCGCATCGGCGATCTCGCGCTTGAACATGTCCGGGCTGACATCGCCCGCGAAGGCCTGGCGGCCAATCGCTTGGCTGGTGAAATCGATGGTCACCTCGAAGCGCGTGCCGCGATGGGGCCGGAACTCGGCCCAGGACGCGCCGTTGTCGATGCGCACCGGCTTGGTGACGCGGATATAGCGCCGTTTGGCGTTGAGCTTCTCCACCCCGGCCTGCTCGATCGCCGCCACGAAGCCGCGCGCCGAGCCGTCGAGGATCGGCACTTCGTCGCCATCGATCTCGACCACGACATTGTCGATGCCCAGGCCGAAGAAAGCGGCCATCAGGTGCTCAACCGTGGCCACGTGCCGGCCGGCGGGATCGCCCAGAACCGTGCAGAGGTCGGTGGCGCCGACTTCCGAAATCGCGGCCCGGAGCTCGCGGCCGCTGCAATCGGGCTGCATGAAGACGATGCCCGAATCCGCGTCGGCGGGAAGGAACCGGATGCTTACGGGCTTGCCGCAATGCACACCGACCCCTTCGAGCGTGACCGGCCGTCTGATCGTTGTCTGAAAATCGTGCAACTCGATCCCCATCCCCAGAAGGTCCCCCGAACCGGCTCCAGGCCTTTCACTCTAGGGCATCCGATGATTCAGATGCGGGGCGTTTCCCCTCGGCCGCCGCATCCTTGATGTGAGGCGAACATAGTCTGCGGCTCCCGTCCGGCCAAATCACGCTTGGTTACTTCATGTTACGCGCAAGCTTCGCTCCAGCCTCAAGCAAACGCCTGATTTTACTGGGTTATCCAACGGCGAAAGCGGGCGCCTGACCGACGCCCGCCCGCCTCTTGTCCCGCCCTCGAGGCCCGAGGGGCTCAGTTGGCCTGCCGGCGCAGGAAGGCGGGGATTTCGAGCTGGTCGTCGTCGCCTGCCTGACGAGCCTGCGGATGCGCCCTTCCATGCTCGTCGAGCTGCCCGCGGCGGGGTGCGTAGAGCTGCGGGTCCTGGTTGGAAAGGCGGCGCGCTTCCGGCGCCGGCTGGCGGAGCTTCGGCTCGCGCGGCTGGGCGGGCTGGAGCCGCGCCGTCGTTTCCTCTTCGCGCCGCGACAGGCCCGTGGTCAGCCGCTTGAGAAGGCCCATCGGCCCGCGGTCCTCCTGGGCCTGATGCGCCTCGGGCGCGCGCGCCTTCTGCGCGGCCTCCTGCACGATCGGCGGGAAGTCCTCCACGCGCGGCATGCGGGGCTGCTGGGCGTTCGCGGACTGCTGCTGGGCAGGCTGGGGCTGCGGCGCGGCGGCCTGCGTGGGGAAGAGCTTGCTCTGCGGGCGGAACTCCTCGCCCGGTTGGGCTTGACGCTGCTGGGTCTGAAGCTCGGCCACGTTCAGCTCGGCCTGACGCATGGCCTCGGCGACGGGGTCGGCGGCGGGCTGCGGCCGCGCGTCCGCCTGGTTCTGGCGCGGCTGGCCGGGCTTGCCGCCCATCGGACGGATCGAGATGGGGGTCGCGGCGATCTGCTCGGCCGACTTGTCGATGCCGGTAGCCACGACCGACACGCGGATCACGCCTTCGAGCTCCTCGTCGAAGGTGGCGCCCAGGATGATGTTGGCGTCCTGGTCCACCTCCTCGCGGATGCGCGTCGCCGCCTCGTCCACTTCGAACAGGGTGAGGTCGCGGCCGCCGGTGATGGAGATCAACAGGCCCTTGGCGCCCCGCATGGAGGTCTCGTCGAGCAGCGGGTTGGCGATCGCCGCTTCCGCCGCCGCCATGGCGCGGCCTTCACCCGACGCCTCGCCGGTGCCCATCATGGCCTTGCCCATCTCGCGCATCACCGAGCGAACGTCGGCAAAGTCGAGGTTGATGAGGCCTTCCTTGACCATCAGGTCGGTGATGCAGGCGACGCCCGAATAGAGCACCTGGTCGGCCATCGCAAAGGCGTCGGCGAAGGTGGTCTTGTCGTTGGCCAACCGGAACAGGTTCTGGTTGGGGATCACGATGAGCGTGTCCACGCATTTCTGCAGCTCTTCGATGCCGTGGTCGGCGGTGCGCATGCGCCGCTGGCCCTCGAAGTGGAAGGGCTTCGTCACCACGCCCACCGTGAGGATGCCTTTCTCACGGGCGGCGCGGGCCACGACCGGGGCCGCGCCCGTGCCGGTGCCGCCGCCCATACCGGCGGTGACGAAGCACATATGCGTGGAGGACAGGTGATCCATGATCTCGTCGATGCACTCTTCGGCCGCCGCCCGGCCGACCTCGGGCTGCGAGCCCGCGCCGAGGCCCTCGGTGACATGGGCGCCGAGCTGGATCAGCCGCTCGGACTTCGACAGGCCCAACGCCTGGGCGTCGGTGTTGGCCACCACGAACTCGACGCCGCGCAGGCCCGCCGTGATCATGTTGTTGACCGCGTTGCCGCCGCCGCCGCCCACGCCGAACACGGTGATGCGCGGCTTCAGTTCCGTCACTTCCGGCCGCCGCAGGTTGATTCGAGAGTTGGTGTCGGTCATTGCACCTTGTCCTTTGCCCTTTTCCGTGACCGCTTCGCCGCCGCGGCCGTGTTGGTTCGTGTTCAGAAGCTGTCGCGCAGCCACTGGCCCATCCGGGCGAGCCGGCCGCCCGTGCCGGTCGCCCTGCCCAGGCCGAAACTTGCATGCGAACGATTCTCGAAGCTTGCGGCCTGCGGATAGATCAAGAGGCCCACGGCCGCCGAGAAGGCCGGCCCCTTGGCCGCCTCGGGCAGGCCGGCCACGCCGAGCGGCCGGCCGATGCGCGCGTTGCGGCCCAGAATCCGGCGCGCCGCCTCGGGCAGGCCGGCCAACTGGCTCGCGCCGCCCGTCAGCACCACGCGCTTGCCCACGGCCGCCGCATGGCCCGATTTGTTAAGGCGATCGCGCAACACTTCCAAAGTTTCTTCGACGCGCGCGCGGATGATGCGCGACATGACCGAACGCGGGATCTGCACGGGCACGTCGCCCTCCTCCGCTCCGATCGGCTGGTAGGCGACGATGTCGCGCTCGTCCGCGCCGCCCGGTAGGACCGAGCCATGCATGACCTTGAGCCGCTCGGCGTCCTCGATCCTGGTGGAAAGCCCGCGCGCCAGGTCCATGGTCACATGGGCACCGCCCAGCGGAATCGAATCGGCGTGGACGAACTTGCCCTCGGAAAAAACCGAAACCGTTGTCGTGCCGCCGCCCATGTCGATGCAGGCCGCGCCCATCTCCACCTCGTCCTCGACCAGCGCCGCGAGCCCGCTGGCATAGGGCGTCGCCACCATGCGCTCGATCGACAGGTGCGCGCGGTTCACGCAGAGTTCCAGGTTGCGCGCGGGCGCCGCGTCGGCCGTCAGCACATGCATGTCCACGCCCAGCGTCTCGCCGACCATGCCGAGGGGGTCGCGCACGCCGCGCTCGGCGTCGAGCGAGAAGCCCACGGGCAGCGCATGGACCACCTCGCGCTCGGCGGCCATGGCGCGCTTGGTGCCTGCGGCGAGCACGCGGGCAACGTCGGAGGCGTCCGCCTCGTGGCCGCCCAGGTTCACGGTGGCCGAAAAGACGTCGCTCCGGAGCCGGCCCGCCGCGAGGTTCACGAACAGCGAATCGACGGTAAGCCCGGCCACGCGCTCGGCCGCGTCCACGGCCAGCCGGATCGAGGCCTCCGCCCGTTCGAGGTCCACGACCACGCCGGACTTCACCCCTTGTGACTTCTGATGGCCGATGCCGATCACCTGGATTTTGTGCGTGCGGCCGTGGAGAAGCCCGCTGTCCTCGGACGGCTTCAGCTTGGCGATGATGCAGCACACCTTGCTCGAGCCCACGTCGAGCACGGTGACGATGCCGGAGCGCCGCGCGGCATGGGTCTTTGCGCCGCCGAGCCAGGTCATGCGCGCTTCTCCCGCTTGGGCCGCGTGGCGTTCGCCTTGCCCTTCTTGCCCTTGTTCTTGAGCGCCTCGGCCCGCTCTTCGGCCGCTTCGGGCGACAGCTTCACCACCACCCGGTCGGGAAAGCGCAGATCGACCGCGGTGATGTCGCGGCCGAGCAGCCGGTCGTCGCGTTCCATGGCGGCCAAGGCTTCGAGCGCGGCCGCCTCGCCGTGCTCGGGCAGCTTAGCCGTGACGCCGTTCTTGAAGACCAGGTTCCAGCGGCGGTCGCCCACCCGCACATAACCCTTCACCTGGGCAGCCAATCCGGGGAAGCGCGCCACCGTCGAGACGAAGCCGGCGCCATGCGTTCCCGCGCCCGCGCCGACGACGAGCGGCAGGTCGCTGCGGCCGCTGCCGAAATAATCCACGATCGTGCGGCCGTCGGCCTCGACCACGCGGAGCGCGCCGGCATGCTGCCACACCGCGAAGGCTTGGCGCTCGACCACCTGCACCTCGAGCCCGCGCGGATAGATCTTCCGCACCTCGGCGCTTTCCACCCAGGGCAGTTCCTTGAGGCGGTCGCGCGCGGCGGACGCGTCGAAGCCCACTAGCGAGGTCCAGCCGTCGAAGCCGAGCCGGTCGAGGATGTCGATCTCGGAGGTTTCGCGGTTGCCCGTCACACGGACGGAATCGACGGCGAAGCCGGTTCGCGAGGTCACGGTCTGAACGGCGAAGGGCAGGTGCCCGCCGAGATACGCGCCATGGAGCGTGGCCGATCCAATGATGATGGACGAGCCGACCGTCGCGGCGAAGCGCGGCGGCGTCCATTCGCCCTTGACGAGGCGCGCGAGAAGGCGCGCCGGACGCCGGAACAGGCGCGGCAGCACGACGCCCGAGAGCGCGGCCAACGCACCCGCACGCGCGCCCTCCCCCAGGTCGTTCGAAGCGCCTACCGCCCGCAACTCGCATCCTCCACCATCCAACTCACCAGCTCGCCGAAGGAGTGGCCGGCATAAGCCGCCAATTCCGGGACGAGCGAGGTCGGCGTCATGCCAGGCTGGGTGTTCACTTCGAGCCAGATCAGCTCACCGCCCTCGCCGTGGCGGTCGTCGAAGCGGAAATCGGAGCGGGATACGCCCCGGCACCCGATGGCTTTGTGCGCCTTGAGGGACAGTTGTTGGATTTTTTGGTAAATAATCGGTGAAAGTTTTGCGGGAACTTCATGTCGGGAGCCGCCGGCGGCGTATTTCGCGTCGTAATCGTAGAACTTGTGCCCCACCGGCACGATCTCAGTCACGCCCAGCGCCACGTCGCCCATCACGGCGCAGGTCAATTCACGGCCGTGGATGAAGCGCTCGACCATGACTTCGTCGCCATAGCGCCATTCGGACGAGCCGATAATTTGGGGCGGGTGCGACTGGCCCTCGCCCACGATGACAACGCCGAAGCTCGACCCTTCGCGGACCGGCTTGACAACGTAAGGCGGCTTCATCGGGTTCCTGTCGCCGATAGCGAAGCGGCTCATCACCTTGGACTCCGCCACGGGGATTCCGGCGGCTTTCGCCACGATCTTGGCCTGCGCCTTGTCCATGGCGAGCGCGGAGGCGAGCACGCCCGAATGGGTGTAGGGGATTTCGAGATATTCCAGGATGCCCTGGATGGTGCCGTCCTCGCCAAAGGGGCCGTGCAGCGCATTGAAGGCGACGTCGGGTTTCAGCTCGGCGAGAACCGCCGCGACGTCGCGGGTCACGTCCACCCGCGTGACGCGGTAGCCTTCGGCTTCGAGCGCGTCGGCGCAGGGCTTTCCCGAGGAGAGCGAGACGGGACGCTCGGACGAGAACCCGCCCATCAGGACCGCAACATGCTTGTTCTTGGCCGCCATTGGTTTGCTCCCCGCCGACTGGCTGCGCCTGCGGGCGCCGCCCTTTTCCACCATCACCTAGCGCTCGGAACTTGCCTCGGCATGGCGTGCCATGCTCCAGATCGCCAAGCGGCTTGTGGAAGTCGCCGGACGCGTCCGCGGCCGACGGAGGATGGGGTAGAGGTCATGAACAAGGCCGGTCGGGTTCGCTTTGCCGCCGCAACGGCGGCGCTTCTGGCTCTGGCGCAGCCGGCGCCCGGCGCGAACGACACCCTCTTTGAGGCCATGGCCCTGATCTCGAGCGGCTACCCGACCTTGCCCACCGGAGAGCGGGTGAAAGGGAGCCTGGTCGAGTTCTACAACGTCCCGTCAGGCACGCGCTCGAACATCATCTCAGCGGGTCCGGGCGACTGCGTGGTCCAGCAGTTGGCCCTGGAGCAGGATGCGGGCAAGTGGGCGCAGAGCTGGCTCAAGACCTATGACTTCCGCAGTGCCACGGGCTTTCGCCTTCTGGGCGACGCCGACGATTTTGCGACCGCGCCTGGGCGCGCGCCAGATGATCCGGCCGTTACCTTTGCGATGGTCGACGGCAAAGGCTGGACATGTATGAAGGTGATCCATGTCGACCCCGCCAAGCCGCATTTCGACGACATCTGCGACGACGGCTGGACAGTGGCCATGACGACCCCGGAGGAAAGGAAAGCGGCGGTCGATGCGCTGACGCTGGTTGAAAACCAGTGCTTCGGGAAGTGAACGTTCTGCGGGTTTGCCCGACGCGGGCTATTCGCCCAGGGGGAGAGAGGAAGAGAGCTTCGGCGCCGCGCCGGAGGCCAAGCTCTACAGCAACTGCCCTAGAAACTCCTGCACCTCCTGGCCGCGCTTGAAGTCGCCCAGGCGCTTGATCTCCCATTCGAGCTTTATGCCAGAACTCTCCAGCACCCGCGAGCGGACCGTTTCGCCAAGCAATTCAAGATCGTGGCCGGTTGCGTTGCCGGTGTTGATCATGAAGTTGCAGTGCATGGGCGACATCTGCGCGCCGCCGACCATCAGCCCGCGGCAGCCCGCCTTGTCGATCTCCTTCCAGGCGGAGGTGCCCGGCGGGTTTTTGAAGGTCGAGCCGCCCGTCTTCTCGCGAACCGGCTGTACGGTTTCTCGGTGGCGCTGCACCTCGTCCATGCGCTCGCGGATGAGTTTCGGATCGTCGGGAAAGCCTTCGAGCACCGCCGAGGTGAAGATCAGGCCGGCCGGCGCGGCGGAATGGCGGTAGGAATAGCCCATATCGGCGTTCGTCAGCACGACGCGCTTGCCCTGCCGGTCGAGCGCGCGGACCTCGACCACGCGCTCGCGGGTCTCGACGCCGTTGGCGCCGGCGTTCATGCGCAGCGCGCCGCCGATGGCACCAGGGATGCCGTGGTAGAAGTGGAACCCGCCGATGCCGGCGTCATAGGCCACGCCCGAGACATGCTTGTCGGGCGTGGCCGCGCCCGCCTCGATGCGGGTGCCGGAAACGGCTTTGGCCGTGCCGAAGCCTTTGGCCGAAAGCCGCACCACGAAGCCGCGGATGCCGCCGTCGCGCACGAGCAGGTTGGAGCCGATGCCGACGACGGTCAGCGGCACGTCGAGCGGCAGCGTCTTCAGGAACTGCGCAAGGTCGTCCTCGTCGGCGGGCTGGAACAGCGCGTCGGCCCGGCCGCCGGTGCGGAACCAGGTGATCTTCTCCATCTCGGCATTGGGCGTGACGCGACCGCGCAGGCCCGACAGCCTGTCGCCGAGGCTTTGGAGAAGTTCTTCGCCTGACGTGGTCACGCCGCCGCCTCGGTGAGGGCCATCAGCTCGCGCGGCAGCGCATAGGCCCATTGCGTGATGTTGCCCGCGCCCAGAAACACCACATAGTCGCCGGACTTGGCGGCGTCGCGGACGATGGGCGCGATGCGGTCGGGGCTTTCGATGAAGCGGGCGTCGCGATGGCCGCTCGCGCGGATGCGGGCGGTCAGCTCCTCGCCCGAAATGCCCGGAATCGGCTCCTCGCCGGCCGCATAGACCGGGGCGATGAGCACGGTGTCGGCGTCGTTGAAGCAGGCGGAGAAATCGTCGAACAGGTCGCGCAGCCGCGTGAAGCGATGCGGCTGGGCGATGGCGAAAACCCGGCCTTCGCAGGCGTCGCGCGCGGCCCGCAGCACCGCCTTGATCTCCACGGGATGGTGGCCGTAGTCGTCGAACACTTTCACGCCCTGCCACTCGCCGGTCGGCGTGAAGCGGCGCTTGACGCCGCCAAAGCCGTTCAAGCCCTTGCGGATGGCGTCGGCCCCGATGCCGAGCTCATTGGCCACGGAGATGGCGGCCGTGGCGTTGGAGACGTTGTGGCGGCCCGGCATGGGAAGCCGCAGGTCGGGGATCGCGGTCTCGCGGCCTGTCTTGCGGTCGCGGATCACCACGTCGAAGCGCGAGGCGCCGCCCTCCATGCGATGGTTGAGGAAGCGCACATCGGCCTGAGCGTTCTCGCCATAGGTGATCACGCGGCGATCCTCGATGCGGCCTACCAGTGCCTGCACTTCCGCGTGGTCGATGCACATCACGCCGAAACCGTAGAAGGGCACGTTGAGCACGAAGTTGCGAAAGGCCTCACGGACGCGGTCGAAGCTGCCGTAATGGTCGAGATGCTCGGGGTCGATGTTGGTGACGACGGCGATCTCGGCCGGCAGCTTCAGGAAGGTGCCGTCGGATTCGTCGGCCTCCACCACCATCCACTCACCCTCGCCCATGCGGGCGTTGGTGCCGTAGGCGTTAATGATGCCGCCGTTGACCACCGTCGGGTCGAGCCCGCCGGCCTCGAGCAGGGCGGCGATCATGGAGGTCGTGGTGGTCTTGCCATGCGTGCCGCCGATGGCGACCGCCTTGCGGAAGCGCATGAGCTCGGCCAGCATCTCGGCGCGGCGCACGACGGGCAAGAGCCTTTCGCGGGCGGCGAGAAGCTCGGGGTTGTCCTTCCTGATGGCGGTGGAGACCACCACCACCTCGGCGTCGCGGAGGTTCTCGGCGCGATGGCCCACGAAGCAGGTCACGCCCTTGTCGCGCAGGCGCTGGAGGTTCGCGCCGTCCGCCTGGTCGGAGCCCTGCACGCGATAGCCGAGATTGTGCAGCACCTCGGCGATGCCGCTCATGCCGATCCCGCCGATGCCGATGAAATGGACGAGCCCGATGCTCCGCGGCATCTTCATGAGCGCCTGCCTTCCTTGAAATCCGCCACGCTGCGGCCCGCCGCAATAGCCTCCACGAGATCGGCAAGCAACCGCGCGGCGTCCGGCTTGCCTTGCACACGCGCGTTCGCCGCCATTTGGGAAAGCTCGTCGGGATTTTCCATCCAGTGGCTCAGCAGGCCAGCGAGGGCGTCCGAATCAAGCGTGGACTGCGCCCGCACCTCCGCGCCGCCGGCGCGCTGCAACGCGGCGGCGTTGGCGGCCTGGTCGTGGTCGAGGGCAAACGGGTAGGGCACGAGCAGCGCCGGCCGGCCGATGGCCGCCACTTCCGACACGGTGGAGGCGCCGGAGCGCGAAATCACGAGATGCGCCTCGGCCATGCGCCGGGAGAGGTCGGAGAAGAAGGGCGAGACGTCGGCCGGGACGCCGAGATCGGCATAGGCGTCGCGCACGGAAACCTCGTCTTCGGAGCGGGCCTGCTGAACGATATGGAGGCGCTTGCGGAGGTGGTCGGGCAGGAGGGCGATCGCGGCGGGAACGGCATCGGAGAAGAATTGCGCGCCCTGGCTGCCGCCGAAGACGAGCAGGCGGAAGGGCTCGTTCGCGCCGGAGGGCGCATAGGGCGTCTCGCTTGCCGCAATCACGGCCGGCCGCACGGGGTTGCCGGTCTGCACCGTCTTCTCGGCGAACGCTCCCCCATCTTCGGACAGGAAACCGCCGGCGATGGCCGTCACGCGTCGCGCGAGCGCGCGGTTGGCGCGGCCCATCACGGCGTTCTGCTCGTGGATCAGCGTCGGCGCGCCCGCCCGCGTCGCCGCCCAAACCGGCGGCAGCGTGGGATAGCCGCCGAAGCCCACCACGGCGGCCGGCTTGATGCGGGCGATCAGGGCGCGCGCGAGCCGCACGCCGCGCCAGATCGTCAGCATGGCGCGCAGGAGCTTGACGGGATTACGCCCGCCGACCGTGGCGGACGGGATGGCGTGGATGGCCGCGGCGGGGAAGCGGCCGGCGAAGCGGCCCGCGCGGCTGTCGGTGGCGAGATGGATCGCCCATCCCCGCGCCTGGAGCTCATGCGCGAGCGCCTCGGCGGGGAACAGGTGCCCGCCCGTGCCCCCGGCCGAAAGCAGGATCGCCTTTTCCGCCATATGCGAGCCTACCCGGCCGGAACGGCGTCGCGGAAGGCGAGGCTGGGCTTGGGACGGCGCAGGCGCTCGGGGCGGGTGCGGGTCAGCGCCAGGATCATACCGGCGGCGAGCGCGATGGCGAGGAGCGAGGAACCGCCATAGGAGATGAAGGGCAGCGTCATGCCCTTGGCCGGCATGAGCTGGAGATTCACGCACATGTTGATGAGCGACTGAAGGCCGAGCTGCATCACGAGGCCGGCCACCGCGAAGCGGCTGAAATCGTCCTGCTCGCGCGCCGAGATCTTCAGCCCGCGCAGCACCACGAAGGCGAACAGGCCGACGATGATGAGGCACACCACGATGCCGAACTCCTCGGCCGCGACGGAGAAGACGAAGTCGGTGTGGCTGTCGGGCAGGATGCGCTTGACGGTGCCCTCGCCCGGCCCCTGCCCCCACCAGCCGCCGCGGATGATGGCCTCGCGGCCCATGTCCACCTGGAACGTGTCGCCCTCGCCGGTCAGGAAGCGGTCGATGCGGCCGGCGACATGGGGGAAGAAGGAATAGGCGGCCAACGCGCCGGCCACGCCGGCAGCGCCGAGCAGGACGATCCATAGCCAGGCCATGCCGGCCATGAAGAACATCGCGCCCCAGGTGGCCACCACGAGGATGGTCTGGCCGAGATCGGGCTGGGCGATCAGGAGCGCCACGATGAGGCCCAAAAGCAGCATGGCGAAAAGGTTGCCGGGGATCTCGGGCTGGCGCTTGTGCTCGGCGAAGAGCCAGGCGCAGAGCACCACGAAGGCGGGCTTCAGGAACTCGGACGGCTGCAGCGAGACACCGGCGAGCGAGATCCAGCGCCGCGAGCCCTTGATCTCGACGCCGATGTAAAGCGCGAGGATCATCAGCACGACCGAGCCCGCGAAGGCGACGAGCGCCAAGCGGCGCACCGCGCGCGGGCTCAGGAAGGAGACGCCGATCATCACGAGAAGCGCGGGCAGCATGAAGACGATCTGCCGCGTCACGAAATGGTAGGGCTCAAGACCGATGCGCTCGGCGACGGCGGGGCTCGCCGCAAACGACAGGATCACGCCCAGCCCCATCAGGCAGAGGAACGCGCCCAGGAACCAGCGGTCGACGGTCCACCACCAGGCGGCGGCGGGACTGCGGTCAAGACGGCTCAGCATCAGCGGCCTCCCCTATTGGCTGCGGCAAGCGGCTGGATCCCCTCCAGCGCGCCGACGGCGGCGCGGAACGCCTCGCCCCGCACCTCGAAATTCTTGAACTGGTCGAAGCTCGCGCAGGCCGGCGACAAGAGGACGACGGGCTCGGCCGCGTCGTCAAGGCCCGCGTCGCGCGCCGCGCGCTCGACGGCCGAATCCAGCGTGCCTGCGATCTCATAGGAGACCGCTTCCCCCAGGGTCGCAGCGAAGGCGGGCGCGGCCTCGCCGATCAGGTAGGCCTTGGCGATGCGCCCGAAATGGCCGCGCAGGGGCTCGATGCCGCCTTCCTTGGGCAGGCCGCCCACGATCCAGTAGATGCGCGAGAAGCTCGACAGAGCGGGGGCGGCGGCGTCCGCGTTGGTCGCCTTGGAGTCGTTCACGAAGAGCACGCGGCCTTTTCTGCCGACCTGCTCCATGCGGTGGGCGAGACCGGCGAAGCTGTCGAGCCCGCGCTGGATTTCGCCGAGCTCCAGCCCGACCTCCACGCAGGCGGCGAGGGCCGCGAGCGCGTTCTGCGCGTTGTGCTGGCCGCGCAATGAGCCGATCCCTTCGAGGAAGCCGATGCGCTCATATTTGCCGCCCACGGCCTGCATGAGGTTCGTGCCGTCGGCGAAGAACCCGTCGGGCAAAGGCAGGCGCTTGGAGATGCGGATGACGCGTTTTCCCGCGCGCTCCAATTTGTCGGCGATGCCTGCGCAGTAGGCGTCGTCCACGCCGATGATGGCGGCACTGCTACCTGCGACCAGCCGCTCCTTGACCGAGGCGTAGCGCTGCATGGTGCCATGGCGGTCGAGATGGTCAGGGGTCAGGTTGAGAAGCACGCCGGCCGAGGGGTTGATCGAGGGGGCCAGATCGATCTGGTAGGACGAGCATTCCACGACATGGAAGGCGTCGTCGGCCGGCGGGTCCAATGTGAGGACCGCGCGGCCGATATTGCCACCCATCTGCGCGTTGCGGTCGGCCTGCGCGATGATGTGGGCGGTCAGCGCGGTCGTGGTGGATTTACCGTTCGTGCCGGTGATCGCGACGAAGGGCGAGGCAGGCGCGGATGCCGCGCGCTCGCGGCAGAAGATCTCGACGTCGCCGATGACCTCGACTTGCGATCCGCGCGCGAGCTCGACGCTCCAATGCGGCTTGGGATGGGTGAGCGGCACGCCGGGCGAGAGCACGAAGGAGGCGAACACGCTCCAGTCGGCCGCGCGCAGGTCGCCCACCGGCACGCCGGCCTCGGCCGCCTTCTCCATACTGGCGGGGTTGTCGTCGGCGGCCAGCACCTCCGCGCCGCCGGCCACCAGCGCCCGCGCGGTCGCGAGGCCCGAACCGCCGAGCCCGAACAGCGCGACGCGCTTGCCGGAGAAGGTGGCGGCGGAGATCACGGCCGTCTCAACGCAGCTTCAGAGTGGAGAGGCCGATCAGCGCGAGGATCACGCTGATGATCCAGAAGCGGATCACCACCTGGCTTTCGGTCCAGCCCAGCTTCTCGAAATGGTGGTGGATCGGCGCCATCAGGAAGACGCGCTTGCCCGTCATCTTGAAGAAACCGACCTGGATGATGACGGAGAGCGCCTCCATCACGAACAGCCCGCCGATGATGGCGAGAACGATCTCGTGCTTGGTGGCCACCGCGATCGTGCCGATCAGCCCTCCCAAGGCGAGGCTGCCCGTGTCGCCCATGAAGATCGCGGCCGGCGGCGCGTTGAACCAGAGAAAGCCCAGCCCCGCGCCGATCACAGCGCCCAGCACCACGGCGAGCTCCCCAGTGCCCGGCACGAAATGGATCTGGAGGTAGTCGGCGAACACGGCGTTGCCCGAGAGATAGGCGATCACGCCGAACGAGGCGGCGGCGATCATGATGGGCACGATGGCGAGTCCGTCCAGCCCATCGGTCAGGTTCACGGCGTTGCCCGCGCCCACGATCACCACGCAGGCGAAGGGGATGAAGAACCAGCTCAGGTTGATGAGCAAGCCCTTGACGAAGGGAAAGGTAAGCGACGACGAGAACGGCGACTGCCCCGCCTGCATGATGAAATAGGCGGCGATGGCGGCGATCACGAACTCGATGCCAAGCCGCGCCTTGCCCGACAGGCCGAGATGCGACTGCTTGGTGACCTTGAGATAGTCGTCATAAAGGCCGATCGCGCCGAAGCCCAATGTCACGAGCAGCACGACCCAGACATAGATGCTGGCGATGTTGCACCAAAGCAGCGACGAGCCGACGATGCCCGAGAGGATCATCAGCCCGCCCATGGTCGGCGTGCCGGCTTTCTTGAAATGGGTCTGCGGGCCGTCGGCGCGGATGGGCTGGCCCTTGCCCTGGCGCAGCCGAAGCGAGTCGATGATGAGGGGTCCGAAGATGAAGACGATCAGCGCCGAGGTGATCAGCGCCCCACCCGTGCGGAAGGTGATGTAGCGAAAGATGTTGAAGACCGAAACCTGGTCGGAAAACGCGACGAGAAGCGTGAGCACGGTTGGGGTTCCTCAAGCTTCCTGCGTCGCGGACGTCCCGAAGCGGCGGACGAGCGACTCCACGAGGCGGGACGAGCCGATCCCGTTCGACGACTTCACCATCACGGCGTCGCCCGGCCCGACCGTCTCCAAGAGCACCGGCTCCATTTCGTCAACCGTCATGCGGTGCTTGACGGGAAAGCCGCCGGGCAGCGCGTCGGCCAGCGCCCGCATCTCCGGGCCGACCAGAAGCGCCAGGTCGGCGACCGCCACGGGTTCGGCGAGCTCGCCATGCAGGGCGGCGGAATGGCTGCCGAGCTCCAGCATGTCGCCGAGAACCGCGATCCTGCGGCCGCCCTGCCCCACCGGCGTCGCGGCGAGCAGCGCGAGCGCCGCGCGAACCGAGGCCGGATTGGCATTGTAGCTCTCGTCGATCAGCGTGACCGGCGCGCCACTATGCCTGAGGACATGGCGCGCGCCCCGGCCCTTCTCGGCGCCGAAGCTTGCGAGCGCCTCGGCCGCGCGCGTCACATCGGCGCCCACCAGGTGGGCTGCGCCGAGCACGGCCAGGGCGTTCTGCACGATGTGGCGGCCCGGCGCGCCGATCCTGAGCGTCAGCTCCTCGCCTGCAACATCCACCCGCGCGGTGGAATGGTCGGCCTCCAGCGCGCAGCTCACCAGACGGTAGTCGGCTGCCTCGTGCTCGCCGAAGCCCAGCACCCGCTCGACACCGGCGGCGCGAACCGCTTGGGCGAGCCGCTCCCATCGGACGTCGTCGCGGTTGACGAGCGCGGCGCCCCCGCGGTCGAGCCCCTCGAAGATTTCCGCCTTGGCGTCGGCGATCTCGTCCAGGCTGGAGAAGTGGCCGAGATGGGCGGCGGCGATCAGCGTAACGATCGCCACATGGGGCCGCACGAGGCCGGTGAGCGGGCGGATTTCGTTCGCGTGGTTCATGCCGATCTCGAACACGGCGAAATCCGCGTCCTCGGGCAGGCGCGCGAGCGTCAGCGGCACGCCCCAGTGATTGTTGAAGCTCTTGTCGGCCGCGTGCACCGTACCGGACGCGCCGAGCGCGCGCCGCAGCGCCTCCTTCGTCGTGGTCTTGCCCGCCGACCCCGTCACCGCGACGACTTTCGCCTTGGTGCGGGCCCGGGCGGCCACGCCGGCCGCCGCCAGCGCCTTCAGCACGTCCGGCACCACGATCATGGGCACGGTGACGCGACCCATGGCAGCGAGCTTGCCTTCGGCCACCACCAGCAGGCTCGCGCCCGCCGCCGCCGCCGCGGTCACGAAACGGTGGCCATCGGTGCGGTCGCCCGTGATGGCGAAAAAGACATCGCCCGGCTGAAGCGTGCGTGTGTCGATGGAGATGCCGGAAACGGCCGCGGGGAGCGCGCCGACCGGCCGGCCGCCCATGGCTTGGACCAGAGCCTCTCCCGTCCAAAGCGGCGCGCCCGCCGGCCCCGCCTCGATCATCTGATCCTCGGTCTCCGTCACGCGGCCCGCCCCTCGATGGCGGCGCGGACCTCGGCATGGTCGGAGAAGGGAGTGGTCTTGTCGCCGACCGTCTGGCCGTCCTCGTGGCCCTTGCCGGCGATCACCAGCGTGTCGCCCGCCCTGAGCATGGCGACCGCGCGCCGGATGGCTTCCCGCCGATCGCCGATCTCGATCGCGCCCCGCGCGCCTTCCAGGATCGCCGCGCGGATGGTCGCCGGGTCTTCCGAGCGCGGGTTGTCGTCCGTCACCACCGCCACATCGGCCAGCCGCTCGGCGATAGCGCCCATGAGCGGGCGCTTGCCCTTGTCGCGGTCGCCGCCGCAGCCGAACACCAGCACCACGCGGCCGGTCGTGAAGGGCCGGACGGCGCGCAGCACGTTTTCGAGCGCGTCAGGCTTGTGGGCGTAATCGACATAAACTGGCGCGCCGCTGGGCGCGTGGCCCACGAGGTCGAGCCGGCCGGGCGCGCCCTGAAGCTTCTCGAGCGCCTTGAGCGCACGGTCCACCGGCACGCCCGTTCCGGCGGCGAGCCCCGCGGCGACCAGAGCGTTGGCGATCTGGAAATCGCCGGCCAATGGCAGCACGATCTCATGCAGCACACCATCGGCCAGAATCTCGGCGCGCTGACGGTGACGCTCGTGCTCCACCCGCTTGAGCGCCAGGAAATCGCCCCTGCGGCCTACGGTGAGCACGTCGAGGCCGGCGTCGCGCGCGGCCTCGACCGCCTGATCCGACCAGATGTCGTCGGCATAGATCACGGCCGGCGCTCCCTTGGGAAGGAGCGCCTCGAAGAGCCGCATCTTCGAGCGCATGTAGTGTTCGACCGTGGGGTGATAGTCCATGTGGTCGCGGCCGAGATTGGTGAAGGCTCCGGCCTTCAGCCGCACGCCGTCGAGCCGGTGCTGGTCGAGCCCATGGCTCGACGCCTCCATGGAGGCATGCGTCACGCCGGACTGGGCGAGTTCGCTCAGGAGCTTGTGGAGCGCAACAGGGTCCGGCGTGGTCAGCGCACCGTATTCGGCTCGGTCCGGTGCTACCACGCCTGTTGTGCCGATGCTGGCGGCTGAAAAACCTTGCGCGTCCCAGATCTGCCTGACGAAGGCGGCGACGGATGTCTTGCCGCTGGTGCCGGTGACTGCGACCACATTCTCGGGCTGCTCGGGGTAGAGCCGAGCCGCGAGCTGCGACAGAAAGGCGCGCGGTTCGGCCACGCGGATCACGGGGACATCAATCTCCGGCAGCGCGGCGTCGGGGCCGACGACCACGGCCGCGGCGCCACGCCGGGCGGCGTCGGCCGCAAACGCCGCGCCGTCGGCTCTCGTCCCGGCCACGCCGACGAACACGCCGCCAGGGCGGATCTCGCGCGAATCAGCGGAAACCCCATGCGCCGCCACCTGGGCGGCGCGCGGGTCCAAATCCGGCAGGAGGTCGGCAAGGCGCACGGGCGTCATCGGGTCTCACTCAAATGGCCTATGGTTAACAGCGCCTTAAACCAAAGACTCAGGGAAGTGAAACCACCTGTGCTTCGTTGTCGAAGTCAAACCGGGGCGACACACCCAGGAGCGGGGCGGAGCGGCGGATGATGGCGGCGGCCGTGGGCGCGGCGTTGGAGCCCGAGGTCGCGCCCATGCCCGGCTTCTCGGGCTTGGGCTCGTCCAGGATGGTCAGCACGACGTATTGCGGATCATCCATGGGGAAGGCCGCGAGGAAGGCGTTGAAGCGCTTGTCGGTGGAGTAGCGGCCGTTCACGACCTTCTCGGCCGTGCCGGTCTTGCCGCCGACGCGGTAACCCTCGACCTCCGCCTTCTTGCCCGAGCCCTTTTCCGCGTTGAGCCGGTAGAGGTAGCGCATGTCCTCGGTGGTTTGCGGATTCAGAACCTGCTTGGCGACGGCCTTCGCCTCATCGACCGTGCGCGGCAGGAATGTCGGCGGCAACAGCATGCCGCCGTTCATCAGCGCGGCCGCGCCCACCGCCGTCTGCAAGGGCGTGGTGGACATGCCGTGGCCGAACGAGATCGTGATGGAATGGACCTTCTTCCACACCTTGGGCTCGGTGGGGGTGGCCACTTCCGGAAGCTCGGTCTGCATCCTGTCGAGCAGGCCGATGCGCTTGAGGAACTCGCGATGGCCTTCGATGCCCACCACGTCAGCCTCGCGCGCGGAACCGATGTTCGAGGAGTAGATGAACACTTCCGGCACGGTCAGCACGCGGCCCTTCCCGTGGAAGTCGCGAATGGTCTGCCGGCCGATGGTGATGGGCCGCGAAGCGTCGAAGGTGCTGTCGAGCGTCACGAGCCCGGAGTCGAGCGCCATGGCCGTGGTGAAGCTCTTGATGGTCGAGCCCATCTCGAACACGCCCGCCGACATGCGGTTCAACCGGTCCTTTTCGTGCGCGTTGACCGGGTTGTTGGGGTCGAAGTCGGGTACGGACGCCATGGCGAGCACCTCGCCCGTCTTGGCGTGCAGGATCACGGCGCCCGCCGCGATCGCGTGGTAGCGCTCCATGGCGCGCACCAGCTCGTCGCGCACGATGTGCTGGACACGGATGTCGATGGATAGCTCGAAGGGCTGCAGGTCCTTGGCGATGGCAAGGCCCGATGCCTGGAGGTCCGCCAGCCCTGCGTCGTCGATATATTTCTCGATGCCAGCGATGCCCTTGTTGTCCACATTGGTGAGGCCCAGGATGTGGGAGGCCGTCTCGCCGCCGGGATAGAAGCGGCGCTTTTCCGTGCGGAAGCCGATGCCGGGGATGCCCAGGGCCATGATGTCGGCCTGCTGCTTGGGCGTGAGCTGGCGCCTGAGCCACACGAAGCCCGCATTGCTCTTGAGCTTGTGATAGGTCTGCTCATGGGGGATGTCGGGTAGGACAAGGCTGAGCTTTTCGATGGCTTCGTCCACGTCCACGATGCGGCGCGGCTCGGCGAACAGCGAGGCCGTCTTGATGTCGGTGGCGAGCACCTCGCCGTTGCGGTCCACGATGTCGGGCCGCGACGCCGTCACCCGCGAAACGGGTCCGGACCCTCCCTCCGGATCCTGCATTCCGTAGACCACGAGCCGGCCCGCCACGGTGGCATAGATCGCCACAAAGGCCACCGTCACCATGGCGATGCGGTTCTTGGCGCGCCCGCCCGAGACGCTGCGCCCGCCCTGCACCACGATGGGGAATGTGAGCGCGTCGGGCTGGGCAGGCTTGCGCAGGAACCTCATCATTGCGCCACCTCGCCGGTCAGGATCGGATCGATCTCGGAGCTCTCGATGATGGCGGCGACGGACGACGCGTCCACCTCGAAGGGTCGCACGGGCAGATCGTTCAAGGATGCGAACTGCCGCGGCTCGACTGGATGCAGCGCGAGGTCTTCGGCGAAGGCCTCGACGAGCCGCTGCAGCCGCCCGGGCTGGTTGAGGAGCGCCCAGTCGGCCTTGAGCAGGTCGATCGTGTCCTCCTCGTAGCGGATCTCCGCTTCGAGCTTGCGGATATGCGCGAGCCGGTCCTCGGCGTCGTGCTTGAGCTTGAAGGTCACGCCGGCGCCCCCCAGCATGACGGCGATCAGGATCATGTCGGTCGTGCGGAACATCTTGCTCATGCGCTTCTCCCCAGGGCGCCCGCGGCGGGGTCCGGCAGCTTGGGCAAGCCGAACTGGTCGAGGTCGCCCCCCCGCGGCGGCGCATCGGTGCGGACGGCCGCCCTGAGCTTCGCCGAGCGGGCGCGCGGGTTCAGCCCAAGCTCTTTCTCGCCGGGGGCCACCGCGCCGCCCGATTTGTAAAACGTGGGCGCTTGGACGGTGATCTCGGGCAGGTGCCGCGACCCCCTCGACGCCTCCGAACGGCCGGCGATGAAGCGCTTCACCAGCCGGTCCTCGAGCGAGTGGAACGACACCACGACGAGGCGGCCGCCGGGCTTCAGCGCGCGCTCTGCGGCGAGCAGTGCGCGGGCAAGCTCGCCCAGTTCGTCGTTGACGAAGATGCGCAGCGCCTGGAAGACGCGCGTGGCGGGGTGGATCTTTTCGTCGTGCCGGCGGCCGACCAGCTTTTCGATGCTGTCGGCGAGGTCGAGCGTGCCTGCGAAGGGGCGCTCTTTGCTGCGGCGCTCGATCATGCGCGCGATGCGGCCGGCATGGCGTTCCTCGCCCAGAAGGCCGAAGATGCGCGCGAGATCCTCGGGCTTGAAGCGGTTGACGACATCCGCGGCGGACGGCCCGGCCCGGCCCATCCGCATGTCGAGCGGCCCGTCGAAGCGGAAGGAAAAGCCGCGCTCGGCCTGGTCGAACTGCATGGACGAGACGCCGAGATCGAGCACGATGCCGTCGGCCTGATCGACGAACGCGTCGAGTTCGGAGAAACGCCCCTCGACGAGCCGCAGCCGGCCGCCCGCCGCCTCTTCCAGGACGCGTCCGGCGGCGATGGCGTCGGGGTCGCGGTCGATGGCGACCACGTCAGCGCCGCGGTCGAGAATCGCCCGCGTATAGCCGCCCGCGCCGAACGTGCCGTCCACGATGCGCCCGCCGGGGCGCGGCGCGAGTGCCTCCAGAACCTCGGCCAAAAGAACCGGAATGTGGCGGGCCGGTCCGCCACCGGCGCCGCTTCCGACGCCAGGGCCCGCCATCATTCCGTTTCTCCAGCAGGCCTGGCCCGCTTGAGCTGCAGGAGCCGCGCGCGCACCGCGGCGGAATGCGCCTCGAGCCGCTTGGGCTCCCAGATCTGGAAGAAGCGCCCCCGCCCCACAAAGGCCACGTCGGCGGAAATCCCCGTGTGCTCGCGGATGAAATCGGTCACCGTGATCCGCCCATCCCCGTCGAGCTTCAGGAACGAGCCGTCCCCGTGGATGAAGAAGGACATGTCGTCCGCCGCCTGCCCGAACGGGTCCTCCGTAGCGATCCGCGCCTCGTAGCGGTCGAGCAGGTCCGGGCTGCCCACATCCAGCGCCGGCGCGTCGAGCGCCCTCAGCGCGTAGAGCTCCGAGAAGCCGCGCTTGGCCAGGATCGCGCGGAAATGGGCCGGTACTGACACCCGCCCCTTCGTGTCGATCCTGTTCACCGCGCTGGAAAGAAACCGCTCCATCCGGTTTTTCGGAACGCTCCTCGATCGCCGGCGAATGCCTGCATAGGCCCATCGAAATTCCCGCATCGCCGCGGGCTCTTCCGGGCGTCTCCTGTGTTGTCCGGCAGGCAAAGCGCCGCCGTCCCGCCGCCTCGAGGGCAGCGGCTTGAGCTGGTGCGTTCACCATGATCCGGACGTGTTGGTGAGTGTGCCGGTGGGATACCATGGGGCCATATGGGCGTCAACGGGAACGCCTGGGCAACCGGGGGCGGTGTCCAGGTCGGAAACGGGCTGCGGCATATCCGCAACAGCCCATCATCCGGCATTAACGCTAACGAATGGTTAGCGCCTAAAACACTGATAACGTTGGAAGACGCAGAACCTGGCGCACTGCCTGGACTCGACGGGTCCAAGCTGGCCGGCTTCAAGTTTCCGTAGCCGGCAAAGCACAGCCGATAGCGGCTAAACGCCCGAAATTCCGGGCCATTCTGGGCCTGCTTGGAACCGGCTCACAACGGCCAAAGAAAACCGGCCGTCTGGCGCCATGGAGACAAAAAAGGGCTCGGGCGCCGCGTCGCGCCCGAGCCCATTCGAACCGCCTATGGCGCCCTCGCCTGCTACCAGCCCTAAGGGTCGTGCTCGTTGGGCAGCCGGCCGTGCGGCGTCAGCTGATCGACGACTTGCGGCAGATGCGTGGAAAGCTCCGAAAGCAGCGCCTGACGCGGCATTCCGGTCTGGCGCGTCAGGCTCTCGACGGTCTCATGGCCGAGCGCCTCTTCGAGCTGGTGGGGCGCGATCGCCCGGTTCGTCCCGGAGCTGACCCAGGAGTTGGCAACATCACCGTGACCTGCGCGCGTCAGGCCGTCGAGCAGGCCGCCGAGCCCACCGCCCATGCCGCCGCCGAGCCCGCCTCCAAGGCCTCCGCCCAGCCCTCCGGCATGACCGCCGAGCAAGCCGCCCAGGCCGCCTCCGCCGCCACGGCCCGCCAAGAGCGCCATGACGGCCATCATGATCGGCGACATTCCTGCGCCGCCGCTTCGCGATTGTTGTCCTCCGCCCAGAACGCCTCCGAGCAACTGATCAAGCAGCCCCATGCCGCACTCCTGTTTGGCTGATGTCGGCAGGCGGCGTCCGTTCACGCCAGCGCCGGGCGCCCTGCCGTTTGAGGGACGTTAAGCCACCATGGAGTCGGAGGTTCCGCGCAGCCGAGCTTTTCGCCGCCACACGGTGGCGCACGGTTCAAGAAGTGCCGCGAAGCTTCTGCTCAGAGCAGATTTTTTGTGGGGATGAGCAAAGGGAATGCTCGCCCCGGCAGAACCGGGGCGAGCAATCCCAAGCCGGCCGAAACCGGAGCGAGGTCCAGCCCATCGACGGGGGAGTTCGACATGCTGGCGTGAATCCAATGCCCCTCCTGGACGCGATCCGCGACAACAAAAGTCAATCGCAAGAAGTTTTTCCCGGACGGTGGGAGGACGCCGGGTGAAACGGGAAATCAGAGCGCCAGTCGGCCTGTAAGCCGGGTTCTGTATGGCCCCGCCGCCTTGCGGGCGGCGGAACGTGGCGGCCATTCCTCTTGGGCGCATGTCGCCATGCGCCTCGCGCGACCAACCCGAACGGCAGGCAGGAAACCGCCTTGCGGAGGTTGCCCTCCGCGCCGCTCCTATTCGGTCTTGCTCCCGGTGGGGTTTGCCATGCCGCCTCCGTTGCCGGACGCGCGGTGGGCTCTTACCCCACCTTTTCACCCTTACCCCGCCGGCGCTTCGGCCCGTCCGGCAGCGCGGACCATGGCCGAAAGGCAGGCGGGGCGGTCTGTTTTCTGTGGCACTTTCCCTGGGGTCGCCCCCGCCGGGCGTTACCCGGCACCGTATCTCCTTGGAGCCCGGACTTTCCTCACCCGCAGCCTTTCGGCATTCGCTGGCGCGGCCGCCCGGCCGACTGGCGCTCTGCTTAGAGGCCGCCCGGATCGGGATTGCAACCGAAAAACGCGAGCTCAGGCGATGCCGGCCAGCACCTGGTCCATGGCGTGAACGGTGGAGGCATCCACGCAGCCATCGACCAAAGCCGGCCTGAAATGCCGCTGGAAGGCTTCCACGACGACCTTGGTGCGCAGGTCGAACAAGCCCGTCGACACGATGCCGTAGCCGATCCGGTTGAGCTTCGCCTGCGCGTCCTGCACCGCGTCGTTCTGGTCACCGAGCCGCAGGGACGGACCGCCGCTCGGGGGCAGCACCACTGGCAGCGGCAGGCCGAGACCCGCCTCCCTCAGCCGTGCCCAGGGAAAACGCTCGCCGGGATCGAGCTTGCGGCCCGGCGCGATGTCGGAGTGGGCGAGCACGCGGGCGGACGGCACTTGATGGCGCGCCGCGACGTCGAGGCTGAGCGCGATCACCGCCTCGATCTGGGACTCGGGAAAGTCGCGATACCCGAATTCATGGCCGGGATTGGCGATCTCGATCCCGACAGAGCAGGAATTGATGTCTTCGCATACCCCCCAGGCGCCGCGTCCGGCGTGCCAGGCGCGATCCGCCTCCCGAACCATCTGCACGATCCGGCCGTCTTCATGGACGAGGTAATGGGACGACACCTGGCTCAGGGGATTGCACAGCCAGTCTTCCGCGCCCTCTCCCGTTTCCATGCCGGTGTAGTGAAGCAGGATCAGGTCCGGCCGCGAAAAACCGCGGCGCTCGCC
Source organism: Mesorhizobium sp. (assembly GCA_035998495.1). Lineage (GTDB taxonomy): Bacteria > Pseudomonadota > Alphaproteobacteria > Rhizobiales > Rhizobiaceae > Mesorhizobium_B. The sequence continues at coordinate 73,642 of DASYHP010000024.1, read as the reverse complement.
GAAATTGGGCGAAGGCCGCACGAAAGCGCCGGGATGGTCCGGCGCGAAGGGGACGATCATGCCGCCGCGAGCTCGCGCTCGACCGCCTCGAAAGCGGCGTTGATGGCGGCCAGCCGGCGCGTGGCGATGGCCACGAACTCCTCGGGCAGGCCGCGGGCGATGGCGCGGTCGGGGTGGTTGGCCATCACGAGCTGGCGGTAATGGCGCCTCACTTGGGCGGGCGGCGTGCCGCGGGCGACGCCCAGCACGGCCCAGGGATCCTTTTCCCCGAGATCGACGTGACGGGCCAGAAGCGCCCGATAGGCGGCCTCCTCGACGCCGAAGATGTCGGCCACGCGGCGCAGGAATGAGCCTTCGAGCTCGTGCAGCAGGCCGTCCGCCTTGGCGATGTGGAAAAGCCCGTCCAGCACATCCTCGAGCAGCGCGCCGTCGCCGTCGCCAGCCTCCCGGCACAGGGTCGCCATGCGCTGGGCATAGGCCTCGAACCCCGCCACGTCGCCCCGCGCGAGATTGTAGAGCCGCGCCACGTTGCGCGCCTCCGCCGGCGGCACGGAGAAGATCTGGTGGAAGACGCGCGTTTCGTCGGGCGTCACCACGCCATCCGCCTTGGCCATCTTGGCCGAAAGTGCGATCATCGCCACGGAAAAGGCCACCCTGCGGCGCAGCGCGGGATCGCCCTCCACCACCGTCCGCGCGGCTTCGACGATCGTGGTGACGCAGCTCGCCGCGCCACGGCCCACTCGCGCGGCGATCTTGCCCAAGCAACTCCAAACGCTCATGCCGTCCGTCATAGCAACCGCCTATGCCGCATGCGAGCCGGAAAGGGGCATGCTTTAGAACATGATCGCGTCAGGTTGAAGCGATCATGCTTATGCAAGCCTTCGTCTTGGCGCACGATCTTGGCTGAGGCCTGCAACTTTCCGGGGTCGCGCTCCATCAGCAGCACCATGACCGGCAAAAGGTAAGGGCCGGATCATGTCCGGCCCTTCACGACGTCCCGAAGTGTACCGCCTATTGGGCGGTGGCGCCGGAGGCCGGCGGCTGGGTCGCCAGGTTGTCGGAGTCGGTGATCGTCTGGTTGACGCCGCCCGTCCCGCTTTCCGGCCGGTCCGTGCCGGTTTCGACCGTCTCCTGGGTGAAGCTGTTGTCGGCCGTCTCGTTCACCGGCCCGTCTCCCGCCGTGGCGTTCACATCACCGCCGGACGCGCCGCCGGTTCCGCCTGACGCCGTGGCGCCGCCCGTGCCGTCGCTGGTCACGGGCGCGTTGGAAGGAGCGCCCACGCTGTTGGTGGTGGTTTCGTCGGTGTCGCTGCACGCGGCGACCGACAGAAAGGCCACAGCCGACAGCGAAGCCAGGATCATCTTCTTCATGGCATGCGCTCCTTCATTAGGCGGCAGGTTCGAACTTACTCGGCCGGAGCAGGCGTGGCCGGGGCCGGCTCGACAGGCTCGACCGTGGTGGTGGTCGTGGTCGCGGCGCCATCCGTGGTGGCGGGCGCTGCAGGCTCAACCGTTTCCGTCGTCGTCGCATCGGTGGTGCCCGTGTCGCTGCAAGCCGCGACCGAGAAAAGGGCCAGGGCCGAAACGGAAGCAAGAACGATCTTCTTCATGGCAAGTCTCCTTTCAGCAAAAAACGCCCGCTTCTTCTTCGGCGAGCGGTTGGCCAGGAAATGACTCCAAGCAGACTTGGTTGCGTCCGAAGCCGCACAAAATTTGGCAGTCCGTAATCTTGCGCGTTCCCCTCGCCGCTCTAAGAGCGGCCCGGACTTGGCCGGGAAAGCTGCGCAAACAAACCGCTAAGAGAGCGTTGTGGGGGCTTGCGTGGGGGCGCATTACCGAAAATAAACCACAATCGGCCAAAGAAAAGTTGTGGGCGGCTCTTGGCTCGAACCGGCGCGGCTCACAAGCGCAAGGAAGCCGCGCCGCGGCCATGCAGGTGTTGGGGGGTGGATATGCCGGGACGTTGGAGCGCAGCCTGGGGTTTCGCGATGCTCGCGGCGCTGGCCGGCTGCTCGACCGTGGACGATCTCGCGCCCATGTCGGGGACGTCCCTGTCCTCCACCGCGGCGATGGTTGCGATGGCCCATCCCCGCTTCGGCGACAACGACCCCCATGACTGGGTTCCGGCCAGCGCCCCGGCCACCTACCCCGTTCACGGGACGGACGTGTCGAAGTACCAGCGCGAGGTCGATTGGGCAGAGGCGCGGGACTCCGGCATCTCCTTCGCCTTCATCAAGGCGACCGAGGGCGGCGACCGGGTGGACGACCGCTTCATGCGGCACTGGCAGGGCGCCCGGTCGGCGGGCGTGCCGCGGGCGGCCTATCATTTCTATTATTTCTGCCGCTCGGCGGCCGAGCAGGCGCAATGGTTCATCCGCAACGTGCCAAAGGAACGCGGCGCCCTGCCGCCCGTGCTCGACATGGAATGGAACCCGGATTCGCCGACCTGCAAGAAGCGGCCCAAGGCTGCGACTGTGCAGAGCGAGATGCGCGTGTGGCTCGAAATGGTGGAGCGGCACTACGGCCAGAAGCCTGTCATCTACACCTCCGTGGACTTCTACGAGGACAACAGGCTCGGCTCGTTCCAGGGTTATCCCTACTGGCTGCGCTCGGTCGCGGGGCATCCCTCCTCGCGCTATGGCAGCCAGGACTGGACCTTCTGGCAATATACCGGCACGGGCGTGGTGCCGGGCATCAAGGGCAACACGGACATCAATGTCTTCAACGGCTCGGCCGCCGCATGGAAGAAGTGGGTGCAGGCCAATTCCGGCTGAGCGCGTCCCTCACAGCCTTGTTTAGGCGGCAGCGGTTGATTTCAGCGCCGCTTGCACGTCATGTGCCGGGCCTGTCCGGGCGGCCACGGCCGGCGAGCAACGGGGCCAGCAACGGAGAATGGCGCGCATGATGGCACGATGGGCCATGACGGCTCTTGCGACGGCTTGGATGACGTTGCCGGCAACGGCGCAGGATTGCGGCGGCGACTTTTCGGCCTGGCGCGACGGGCTCGCCGCGGAGGCCCGCGCCGCAGGGATCGGCGAAAGGGGTCTCGGCGCGCTCGCAGCCGCGAGGATCGACGAACGCGTGCTCGAACGCGACCGCGCCCAGGGCGTCTTCTCGCAGACCTTCACCGAATTCTCCGGGCGGATGATCTCCGAGTACCGGCTGGTGCAGGGCGCACGGAACCTCGAAAAACTCGGTGACGTCTTCGCCCGGGCCGAAAGCCGGTTCGGCGCGCCGGGTCCGGTGATCGCCGCCTTCTGGGCGCTGGAAACGGATTTCGGCGCGAACCAGGGCGATTTCCGCACGCTGGACGCGCTGGTGACGCTCGCGCATGACTGCCGCCGGCCCGAACTGTTTCGTCCGCACCTCGTGCCTTTGCTCGCCCTGATCGACCGGGGCGCGCTGCCCGCTGACGTCCAGGGCGCCTGGGCCGGCGAGATCGGGCAGACGCAGATGCTGCCCGGCGACATCCTCAAGCTCGGCCAGGACGGCGACGGCGACGGCGCAGCCGACATCCGCAACAGCGAGCCCGACGTCATCCTGACCACGGCGGCGAAACTCCAGTCGCGGGGCTGGCGCGCGGGCGAGCCCTGGCTCGAAGAGGTCGCGCTTTCGGGCGACCTGCCCTGGGAAGAGACGGGTCGCACCAACCGGCTGCCGATCACGCAGTGGACCGCCTGGGGCGTCACCGCGCGCGACGGCCGTCCGCTTGAAGACCGCGGCATCCCGGCCGGCCTCGTGCTCCCGCAGGGTCATCGTGGGCCGGCCTTCCTGGCCTATCCGAACTTCGACGTCTATCTCGAGTGGAACCAGTCCTTCGTCTATACGCTGACGGCGGCCCATCTTGCCGCACGACTCGCAGGCGAGCCCCCTTTCGACCCTCGCTCGCCGGAGCCGGGCCTCGATCTCGAAACCATGAAGCGGCTCCAGGAGAAGCTCGTCGCGCGCGGCCACGACGTGGGCGGCGTGGACGGAATCCTGGGCGTCGCCACGCGTGAAGCGGTGCGCCAGGAGCAGATCCGCCTGGGCTTCGTGGTGGATGGCTGGCCGACGCGGGGGCTGTTGGAGGCGTTGTGAGGCAGTAGACAGTAGGCAGTAGGCAGTAGGCAGTAGGCAGTAGGCAGTAGGAGGGCTCGAGCCGCAGCGTGAGAACGTCAAGGCCAAGACTCTCGCTCACCAAACTCAGCCGGTAAAGCGCTGAACCTCCCTACTGCCTACTGCCTACTGCCTACTGCCTACTGCCTACTGCCTATTGCCTCAACCGTCTCACTGCGCCGCCATCGTCTCCAGGCTCGCAAAGCCCTGCGGGGCTTCGCCTTCCTCGAAGGGCGTGGTCACTTCCACGAAGGTGTCCGGGTAGAAGCCGTTGAAGCGGGTGCGCAAGCTGAGCGAATAGGCCCCGATATGGCCGATCTCGATCCAGTCGCCCGTGTCGATGGTCTCGGGCAGCCAGAAAGGCCGCGACAGGATATCGACGGAATCGCAGGTCGCGCCGCACACCTTGAAGGGCACGATGTTTTCCTCCGCGCCGTTGCGTGCGCGGATCGCCGGGTCGGGGATGAAGCGCGCGGGCAGCGTGATCTTGCCCGTCCATGAGTCGGAGAGCGACGCCCAGATGCCGTCATTGATGTAGAGCCGCCTGCCCTTCCGCAGCAGCACGCGCACGATCAGCGAGAAGGCGCGGGCCACGATCACCCGGCCGGGCTCGGCCACGAGCGGGATTTCGTCGAACCCCCATTCGCGCAGGTCGCCCCTGAGCCGCGACATGATCTGGCCGATCGACGGCATCGGCGGCTTGCGGCTGTTGGGGTCGTCGCCATAGTCGGCGGGAAAGCCGCCGCCCACGTCGAGAGCCGCGATCGGAAAGCCCACGCGGTTGCGCACCCAGTCGGCCGAGGCCAGCGCCCGCTCATAAGTGTCGGGATCCTCGATCTGGCTGCCGACATGGAAGCAGATGCCGACGCGATAGCCGTAGCGATGAAGCCGCTGGGCGAGTTCCACGGCATAGGCAGGCCCGGCCCCGAACTTCTTCGACAGCTCGTAGGCGGCCTGGCCCTTGGTCTGGATGCGAACGTAGACCGTGAGCTGGCCGGGGTCGAGGTCGAGCGCCTGCACCACGCGGTTGAGCTTAACGATCTCGTCCTCGTGGTCGAGCGCGATCACGCGGATGCCGTAGGTTTCGAGCGCCAGGCGGATGTCGGACTGCGCTTTGACGGGGTGCATGTAGAGCATCTCGGCCGACTTGGAGACCGCGCGCACGGCAGCAAATTCACCGGGCGAGGCCACGTCGAACGCGGTCACGCCGGCCTCGACCAAAGCATTGAGCACCATCGGCTCGCCATTCGTCTTCACGGCATAGGCCGTTTTGCCCGGGAACATCGCCATGAACTGGCGCGCGTCGGCCTTCAGCACCTCGGGGCGGAAGCAGTAGACGGGCGCGTCGGGCCGAAGCTGGAGCGCGGCCTGGCGGGCGTTCTCGAAGGTCTGCATGGCGTCTCCGGCAGGGCGGCGGGGATCAGGTCGGGGCCAACCCCGCTTTATCAGCGTGACATCCCGGCTCCAAGTTGCGGCGATGAGTTCGCGTTGATGCCGGTTTCGGGTGGCGCGGCAATGGGCAACGGCCGCATAACGCACGCGCCTTCTCGATGCTCCCGGATTTCCGCCTTGCCGACGACTGCCCTGCCCGCTTCCCGCCCGGACGGCATGAGCGCCGCCGACTGGGGGCGCCTGCTGCTGCTGGGCGCGCTTTGGGGCGCCTCCTTTTTCCTCGCGCGCATCGCCGTTGCGGAAGTCGCGCCGCTCGCCCTCGTGCTCCTGCGGGTGGGCATCGCCGCGCTGGCGCTGCAGCTCTTCCTTGCCGCGGCCGGCCCCTCCTTCCGCTTGGCGCTGCCGCATCTCGGGACCTTCGTGGGCCTGGCGCTCCTCAACAACGTCATCCCCTTCGGCCTGATCTTCACAGGCCAGACCGCAGTGGGCGCGGGCCTCGCTTCGGCGCTGAACGCCACAACGCCGTTTTGGACGCTGCTCGTGATGAGCGCGTTTTCAGCGGACGAAAGGCTTTCGGCCAACAAGCTCGTCGGCATTGGCCTCGGCGTGGCGGGCGCGGCCGTGATGGTCGGACCAGGCTTGGCCGCCAACCTGGGCGGTCCCGTCTGGGCCAAGCTCGCGCTGCTGGGCGCGGCCTTGTCCTATGCGTTCGCGCTGCTTTACGCCCGCCGCTTCCGCGGCCTGCCGGCGCCGATCATAGCCACAGGCCAGCTATCCCTGTCCACGGTCATGGTGGCGCCGGTTGTGCTCTTGGCTTACGAGCCTGCGGCCGTGCTGCCCCGCAGCATGGAAGTCTGGGCCGCCGTGCTGGCCCTGGCGATCTTTTCCACCGCCTTCGCCTACCTCCTGTATTTCCGGCTCCTCGCGACGGCGGGCGCGACGAACGCCTCCCTGGTGACGCTGGTGGTGCCGGCCAGCGCCATCCTGCTCGGCGTGACGTTCTTGGGCGAATCGCTCGAACCCTTCGAGGCGGCGGGCATGGCTCTGATCGGCTTGGGCCTGATCATGATCGCCGGCCGCCTGCCTCGCTTCTTCGTGAAGAAACGAAGCCGGCGCTGACGCGTTGCTCCGTCACAAGGTGGTGGGTGAGGTCGATTTTCCTATAGTCGTGTCGCAATGCAGCACAATTGCCGCTTGTCAGCGCCACGAATTCGCCTAATCCTCGCCATCAGTCTGAACGAGGAGATGGTTCCATGGGACTGACGCGACCGTTGAATGTGTTGATGGTCGGCGCCGCGTTCGCGTTTGTGGGCGCCCTGATGATGGGTTTTCTGCCTTAAGAGCCCGATCCAAAGTTCGAAAGGAGGGGCCGCGTCGGTGACGCGGCCCCTCCTTTTTGGCTCTCAGGCCGCAGCGTCATGGACCGTGCCCGCCTCGGGCGAATGCCCGAGGCCCAGCATGTGGCACACCGCGAAAGTAAGGTCGGCGCGGTTCATGGTGTAGAAGTGGAAATCGCCGACGCCACGCTCCACGAGATCCATCACTTGCTCGGACGCTATCGCCGCGGCGACCAGCGAATGGGTCTCGGGGTCGTTCTCCAGCCCGCGGAACCGTTCGGCGAGCCATGCCGGCACATGCGCGCCGCAGCGGCCGGCGAAGCTCGCCATCTGCCTGAAGCTGTGGATGGGCAGGATGCCCGGCACGATGGGGATGAGGACGCCGCTGCGCCGGACGCGCTCGACATAGCGCTCAAAGAGATCGTTCTCGAAGAAGAACTGGGTGATGGCGCGCGTGGCGCCCGCGTCCGTCTTGCGCTTCAGCATCTCGATGTCGGCGGCGAAGTCCGGGCTTTCCGGATGCTTTTCCGGATAGGCGGACACGGAAATGTCGGCGACGCCGGCCCGCGACAGCGCGCCGACGAGCTCCGCCGCGCTTCCGTAGCCTGACGGATGCGGCCGGTAACGTGCGCCCAGGCCTGCCTGCGGATCGCCGCGCAGCGCCACCACGCGCGTGACGCCCAGCGCCACGAGTTCGGCGATGACGGCATCCACCTCCTCGCGCGTGGCGTCCACGCAGGTCAGGTGGGCTGCGGGCCTGAGCCGCGTCTCCAGGCCGATGCGCGCCACCGTCTCCAGCGTCCGCTGGCGCGTCGAGCCGCCCGCGCCATAGGTGACGGAAACGAATCGGGGGCCGAGCGGCTCAAGCCGGCGGAGGGCCGACCACAGCTTCGCCTCCCCCTCCTCGTTCTTGGGCGGGAAGAACTCGAAGGACACGCGAAGGCGCCGCCCGATCTCCGGCTGGCGCGACAAGCGATACGGAGAGGTCATGCCAATTCTCCCTGCCGTGCGGACTCGCGCAACCGGTCCGCCAGCAATTGCCGCCTGTCGCGGCCGACCCAGATCTTCACGGTGAGCTGCGCCTCCTGCCCAGGCGCGGCGGCGACGGCCCGGTTGTCGGCCAGGCTCAGTTCGGCCTCGGCGAACCACTCCGCCATCTGCTTGTCGGAAAAACCGAGCCGGACATGCGCGTGCTCCTGGCGCAGGAAGTCGAGCGCATGCGGGGCGAAATCGACGATCGCCAAACGCCCGCCGGGTCGCAGGAAGCGCGCCGCTTCCCGAACCGCGCGCCCCGGCTCGTCCAGGTAGTGCAGGACCTGGTGCATGGTGACGAGGTCGAAGCCGTTGCGCTCCACGGGCGCGGAGAACAGGTCGCCCTGCCGCACCTGGACGTGCGCAACCCCGGCCTTTTCCAGGTTCACCCGCGCCACCGCCAGCATCTCGCGCAAAAGATCGATGCCGACGCCGCGCCGATAGATCGGCGCGAAGAGCTCGAGCATGCGGCCCGTGCCGGTGCCGAGATCGAGCATGGCCTGGATCGGCGCATCACTCACTGTGTCGAGAAGCGCGGCTTCCACCGCCGCATCGGGCGCATGGAGCGAGCGGATCGCGTCCCAGCTCGCAGCGTTGCGGCGGAAGTAATCGGCCGCCCGCGCCTGCCGGCGGCTTTTCACGGCGGCGAGGCGCTCGCGGTCGCGCGCGAGGCTCGCATCGTTCGGCGCGATTCGCTGGATCAGGCCGGCCACGAAGTCCCGTTCAGCGTCGCTGAGCCGGAAGAACGCCCAGGATCCTTCCTGATAGCGCTCGATCAGCCCGGCTTCCAACAGGAGCTTCAGGTGCCGCGACACCCGCGGCTGCGACTGGGTCAGGATCTCGGTCAGGTCGGAAACCGTGAGATCGCCGCCGGCGAGCAAAGCGAGGATGCGCAGCCGGCTCGTCTCGGCGGCGGCCTTCAGCACGTCCACGAACTCGGCCAGCGGATTTTCGCTCAAGCAACCCTCTCGAAACGCATAAAGATATCTTTATGTGATGTTTCGCAGCTTCGCAAGCGCCCGTGGTAGATGAGGTGAAATGAATCGTGGGAGCTAGAGGCAGGGGTGAACAGGAATGCGACAGGACGGCAAAAGGCTGTTGGCAAGGCGCTCACCGCGCTCTTGCCGCTCGTGCCGTTTTCCGACGCCGAGCGGATTCGGTCGGAGGCCGGCGCGCCGCGCTTTCGCAGCCTGCCGCCCAGCATCGCCGTGTGGCTCGCGACGGTGGCGCATGTCCGCCACCAGCACACCGACTACGACCGGCTGCTGGCCGAGGGCTATGACCGCGATTCGGCGCGCTTCTTCGTGGTGGACGAGATCAACCGGGTGCTGACCGCCTGGCGCGCGACGCGGCTGCTCGATCCCGAGGCGCCGGACGAGGATGCGCCGTAGGCGCACTCACGGCTGGCCGAACCTTTCCCTTCCCCAGGGCGGAGGTTCAGTAGATCCACTGCTCGGGGATGCGCGCCGAAACGCTTTCACCCGCGCGGATCACGCCCGGCTTCTCCACCCAGGCCACGAGGCCGCGCAGCCGCTTGGCGGCTTTGGGGAAGGCCAGCTCGGCGTCCCTGGGATCGTCCAGACCTGCGCGCAGGCCCACCTGACGTCCGGCGATCCGGCAGGGGCCGTTCTGGGCATCCACCTTGAGCGTCACGCCGCCTCCGAAGAAGAGAAGCGTGCCCGCCGGGAGGAAGGACAGATGCGGGATGCCGTCGAGAAGAAGATTGGCGCCGAGCCATTCCGGCCTGAGCTCGTTGAGGCCCATGAGGCCGGCGACGCGGGCCAGCTCGTCGGGCGCGACGATCGAGAGCTGGCGCTCGTTGCGCATCTCCGTGCCGCGCGGATACCAGGGCTCGCGGCTCCCGGAAGCCCGTGTGTCGCCGGCGTGCAGGTCGCCTTGCACACCCTGGAAGGTGACGGTCAGGGCCTCCGCCGCGACGGTCTCGAAGTGACCGCCGCCTGCAAGGAACGTTCCCGCGACCGTGCCCGCGATCTTGCGCGCGGGAACGATCTCCCGCTCCGGTGCAGCGACGATGTTGAGCATGGTTGCCCCCTCCCCTCCAACAGTCCCGATGGCGCCCAACACCCCTTGGCGCCTCCACCCGATCTTATTCTGCCGCCGAATTTTTCGGCCGTCCAACCCGATTTGACGATGGGTTCTTCACGCTCTCCGATGGTTCAGAGCTTCCGAAGCAGCCCCGCGCCGATGGAATAGCCCGCGCCGAAGGCGCAGAGCACGCCGAGATCGCCCGTCTGGAGGTCGTGCCGGTTCTCGTGAAGCGCGATCACCGCGCCGGCCGCGGCCGTGTTGCCGACCCGCTCCAAGACGGTGGGCGCACGGTCCTGATCGGCCTCCTGCCCAAGCGCGAGCTTGAGGATCATCGCGTTCATGCGCGCGTTCGCCTGGTGCAGCCAGAAGCGGCGGATGCCCTCCACGCCCAACCCGTTGGCCTGCAGGAACTCGTCGATGACGCGATGCACGCCCATCGACACCTCCTTGAAGACGCGGTTGCCCTGCTGCTTGATGAGCTTGCCTTCCATGCGGAGGGCGGACGTGTCGTCCTGGGCGGCGCGCTGGAGATAGCCGAAATTGGTGCGGATGTTGTTGGAGAACTCCGTCCACACCGCGGTGTTCAGCACCTCGAAGCGCCCGCTCTGGTCGCTCATGCCGTTCCAGGCCTCGACCACCACCGCCACGGCGGCGTCGCCGAAGATGAAATGCGTTTGGCGGTCGCGGAAGTCGAGATGGCCGGTGATGATCTCCGGCGTGACCACGAGCACCCGGCGCTGCGCGCCCGAGCGCACCAGGCTGAAGGCGAGGTGCAGAGCGGCCGCCGCCGAGGCGCAGCCCAGATTCATGTCGAAGGCGGCGCCCCGCGCCTCGAGCGCGCTCTGGATCTCGATGGCGACGGCCGGGTAGAGACGCTGCGGGTGCGAGGTCGAGCAGATCACCATGTCGATCGCGCCGCCATCGAGGCCCGCCTCGCCGAGCGCAGCCCTCGCGGCCCTGCACCCGAACTCCGCCTGGACGGAAAGCTCGTCATCGTCGCGCTCAGGGATCTTCGGGGTCATGCGCCGGGGGTCGAGCACGCCTTCGGGAAAGAGCACATGGCGCTGCCTGATGCCCGAGGCGTGCTCGATGAAGGCGGCGTCGGAGAGCGGCAGCGCCGGAAGGTTTTTCGCCGCGCGGCGCGCGTTCTCGTCGGACGCCCAGGCGTTGAAGCAGGCGACCAGTTCCTCGTTCGAGATGGCCGTCGGCGGGATCTCCACGCCGATGCCGCTGATGATGACGCGTTCCATGCCCGCCCTCTGCGGCCGCCGCGAGCCTCTGCCCGCCTCCGCCGCCCCGTCCCCACCTGACAGGCTCGACTCACAGCCTCGGCGAGGGCTGTTGACGCGCGCTTAAGGCCAAAGCATGACGGCGCGGATGGAAGGCGGACGCGGGGGGCTGCGCCGGGATGGCGCTACCAAGCGCAGACCCGCACATCCGTGTCGGTGTTGCGCCAGCAGGCCGGATCGGCGCGTTCGCGCTGGAAGGTGCCGGGCAGCGCGACATTGCGGTCGCCCATGTTGAGATAGCCGAAGGCCGTGCCGGGCTCGTCCACCACGAGGATGTAGGTGGGCTTGCCATCCGCCGTGATCGTGAAGCTGCCTTGCCGATCGTTGGCCCGGAAGTCGCAGGCATAGTGGCCGTCGTCGGTGGTGAAGCATTGCGCCGGCTTGGCGTAAGCCCCGCCGGCGGGCAGAATGACTGCCGCCGCGACAAACAGGATCGAACCCTTCTTCATTTCCCCCCTCCCTTGGCAACGGCCGATCTGAGGCCCAAGGCCACGTCGTCCAAGGTATAGGGCTTCTGCAGGATCGTCATGTGGCGGAAGTCGTCGGGCAGGCCGGCGCTGCCATAGCCCGTGGCCAGCACGATAGGCATGCCCCGTTCGGCGAGCCGCTTGGCGAAGGGGAAGATCATCTGCCCCGCCACGTTGACATCGAGGATGGCGACATCGGCGCTGATGCCGTCTTCGAGCATCTTTTCGGCCCGATCGAGCCGCATCACGGGGCCGATGATCGAGCAGCCCAGCTCGGCCAGCATGTCCTCCAGGTTGAGCGCCACGAGCGCCTCGTCCTCCACGACGAAGACCGACAGGCCGGCGGCAAGGTCAGCAGCGGGTGACGCCATGATGCTCTATTCCCCAGGGCGCGAACGTCAAAAGAGCCGCGTCCGAACGAATCGTTCTTTCGGCCAATAGAGCACCTTGGCGTCGCCGCCAAGCCGCCTGCTTCCGGCCCCTCCGCCTCACCGCGTCAAACGCTTGTAGGTCACGCGCTTGGGGTTAACGGATTCTGGACCCAGGCGCCGGATCTTGTCCTGCTCGTATTCCTCGAAATTGCCCTCGAACCACTCCACATGGCTTTCGCCCTCGAAGGCGAGGATGTGGGTCGCGAGCCGGTCGAGGAACATGCGGTCGTGGCTGATGATGACGGCGCAGCCCGCGAAATTCTCCAACGCGTCCTCGAGCGCGCTCAGCGTTTCGGTGTCGAGGTCGTTGGTGGGCTCGTCGAGCAGCAGCACATTGCCGCCGGACTTCAGCATCTTGGCGAGATGCACGCGATTGCGTTGGCCGCCCGACAGGTTGCCGACCTTCTGCTGCTGGTCGCCGCCGCGGAAGTTGAAGGACGAGCAGTAGGCGCGCGTGTTCGCCTCGTGCTTGCCGAGCTTAACCACCTCGGCGCCGCCGGAAATCTCTTCCCACACCGTCTTGTTGGGATCGAGCGCGTCGCGGCTCTGGTCGACATAGCCGAGCTTCACCGTTTCGCCGATGCGGATCGTGCCCGCATCCGGCTTCTCCTGGTTGGTGATCATGCGAAACAAGGTCGTCTTGCCCGCGCCGTTCGGCCCGATCACGCCCACGATGCCGCCGGGCGGCAGCTTGAAATCGAGGTCGTCGACCAGGAGTCTGTCGCCATAACCCTTGGAAAGGTCGTCTACCTCGATCACCACATTGCCCAGGCGCTCGCCATGCGGGATGACGATCGTGGTGTCGGTCGGGCGCCGCTTGTCGGCGGCCTCCAGGAGATCCTCGAAGGCCTTGATGCGGGCCTTGGATTTGGACTGCCGCGCCTTGGGGCTGGAGGCGATCCACTCGCGTTCGCGGCTGATCGCCTTCTGGCGCGCGTCGTCCTCGCGGCCTTCCTGGCGCAGGCGCTTGGCCTTGGCTTCGAGATAGGCGGTGTAGTTGCCCTCGTAGGGAATGCCGCGCCCACGGTCGAGCTCGAGAATCCAACCCGTGACGTTGTCGAGGAAATAGCGGTCGTGGGTGATGATGAGAACCGCGCCGGGATAAGCGCGCAGGTGCTTTTCGAGCCAGGCCGTGGTTTCGGCATCGAGATGGTTGGTCGGCTCGTCCAGAAGCAGAAGGTCGGGCTCGCGCAGAAGAAGCTGGCACAGCGCGACGCGGCGGCGCTCACCGCCCGAAAGCTTGGTCACGTCGGCGTCCTTGGGCGGGCAGCCCAGCGCCTCCATGGCCATCTCGACCTGTTGCTCGAGATCCCACAGGTTGAGCCGGTCCATCTCGTCCTGGAGCTTGGCGGCCTCGTCGGCGGTCTCGTCAGAATACTCCATCATCAATTCGTTGTAGCGATCGATGATCGCCGTTTTCCGAGCGACGCCCTGCATGATGTTGCCGAAAACGTCGAGGTTGGGGTCGAGCACGGGCTCCTGCGCGAGATAGCCCACGGTCGCGCCGTCCGCGAGCCAGGCTTCGCCGGAATACTCCTTGTCGAGCCCGGCCATGATGCGCAGCACGGTGGACTTGCCCGAGCCGTTGGGCCCCAGGATGCCGATCTTGGCGTCGGGGTAGAAGGAGAGGTGGAGGTTCTCGAGCACCTTCTTGGTGCCGTAGGCCTTGTTGAGTCCGGCCATGTGGTAGATGAACTGGCGTGCCACGCGCAAAAATCCTGGCGTTTGTCTGAATGAGGGTTGCGGGAGTTGGCGGCTATGTATGCGAGCGCGGCCGCATCCGCAATCGGGTTCGGCCCGAGCAAGCGATGAGCTTTCAGGACGAACGGACGATCTCGTCGCCGACGGGCGCGGCGCTGCGCCTGCTGGTGGCGCGGCCCGACGGGATGCCGCGCGCCGTGGTGCAGATCAACCATGGGCTGGCCGAGCACGCCGCGCGCTATGGCCGGTTCGCTGGTTTCCTGGCCGAGCGCGGCTTCGCCGCTTACGCCCACGATCACCGCGGCCATGGCCGCACGAGAGCGCCCGACGCGCCGCTCGGCCGCTTCGCCGAGCGCGATGGCGCGGCCAAGGTGACCGCGGACGTCGCGACCGTGCATGACGTGATCGCGGCCGAACACCCCGGCGTGCCGGTCATCGTGTTCGGCCATTCCATGGGCGGGCTGATAGCGCTCAATTTCGTGCTGCGGCACCCAGGTCGCGCCGCGGGCGTGGGCGTCTGGAACGCGAACTTCTCCGCCGGCCTGGCGGGCCGGCTCGCGCGGGCGATGCTTGCCTGGGAAACGTTTCGGCTCGGCTCGGATGCGCCCTCACGCCTTTTGCCCCGGCTCACCTTCCAGGCCTGGGGCGAAGCGATCCCGCACGCGCGCACGTCCTTCGACTGGCTCTCGCGCGATCCGGCGGAGGTGGACGCCTACCTCGCCGACCCGCTTTGCGGCTGGCCGCCCTCGGTTTCCATGTGGCGGGACGTGTTCGACCTGATTTTCCTCGGCGCCGACGACCACAACTTCGGCGATGTCCCGCGCGCCCGACCCTTCCATCTCGTTGGCGGGGCCAAAGACCCGGCCACGAACAGAGGGGAAGCCGTGCTCCAGTTGAGTCGGCGCATGAAGCGGATGGAGTTTTCCGACGTCACAGCAAAGGTTTACGCCGAAACCCGGCACGAATCCCTCAACGAGCCGAATCGCCACCTCATCATGGCGGAGTTCGCGGATTGGGTGGACTCCGCCGTGCTGGCGCAGAGGTGACAGCGCCGGCCCGTCGCTGATAGAGCCCACCTCGTACCGAACCTTCGGAGACCTTGAATGCCAAGAACCGGCGGACGCCTGATCGTGGAGGCGCTGGAAGCCAACGGCGTCGAGCGCGTCTATCTCGTGCCCGGCGAAAGCTATCTCGAAGTGCTCGACGCGCTGCACGATTCACCTATCCGTTCGGTCGTCTGCCGGCAGGAAGGCGGCGCCGCCATGATGGCGGACTGCGAGGGGCGGCTGACGGGCAGGCCGGGCATCTGCATGGTCACGCGCGGGCCCGGCGCCACCAACGCCTCGGCGGGCGTCCACATCGCCATGCAGGACTCTTCCCCCCTGATCCTGTTCATCGGGCAGGTCGCGCGGGGAATCAGGGATCGCGAGGCCTTCCAGGAGGTGGATTTTCGCGCCTTTTTCGGGCCAATCGCCAAATGGGTGGTGGAGATCGACGATGCGCGGCGCATCCCCGAACTCGTCACGCGCGCCTTCGCCGTGGCCTTGTCCGGCCGCCCGGGGCCGGTGGTGGTGTCGCTACCCGAAGACATGCTTCTGGACGAAGCGGAGGCGCCGGCGGCCAAACCCTTTGCGCCCGTGGAGACCCGGCCCGGCAAGCCCGAGATGGACGAGTTGCTCCGCCTCCTGCAAAGCGCGGAGCGGCCCATCGCGATCCTCGGCGGCTCGCGCTGGAGCGAACGCGCCGTGAGCGACATGCAGAAGGCGGCCGAGGCCTGGGGCCTGCCGGTGGGCTGCTCGTTCCGGCGGCAGATGCTCTTCGACCACCTGCATCCCTGTTATGCTGGGGATGTCGGCATCGGCATCAACCCGAAGCTCGGGGCGGCGATCCGCGAGGCCGACCTCGTGCTGCTGATCGGCGGGCGTTTGGGCGAAATGCCGTCCTCCGACTACACGCTGCTGAAGAGCCCCTACCCCGACCAGACGCTGGTGCATGTCCACCCCGACGCAGGCGAGCTCGGCCGGGTGTATCGCCCTGCGCTCGCCATCCACGCGACGCCGGCGGCGTTCACCGGGGCTTTGGCGGAGAGGCTGCCGGCCAACCTGCCGCCCTTCGCCGACCGCGCGGCCGCGCTTCACGGGGCTTACCGCGCCTGGTCCACGCCACCCGCGACAGGGCCGGGCTGCGTTCAGATGGGGCCGATCATCGCCCATCTGGAAGAGGTGCTTCCGCCCGACGCGATTCTCTGCAACGGCGCGGGAAATTTCGCGACCTGGGTGCATCGCTTCCACCGTTTTCGCCAGTGGGGCACACAGGCCGCGCCCACCTCCGGCTCCATGGGTTACGGCCCGCCGGCGGGCGTGGCGGCCAAGCTGATGTTTCCCGCCCGCGAGGTGGTGGTTTTTTCCGGCGACGGGGATTTCCTGATGAACGGGCAGGAGTTCGCGACCGCGGTGCAATATGGCGCGACGATCACGGTCGTGCTGGTGAACAACGGGTCCTACGGCACGATCCGCATGCACCAGGAGCGGCAGCATCCGGGCCGCGTGTCGGCGACCAATCTCAACAACCCCGACTTTGCGGCGCTGGCCCGCGCCTATGGCGGGCATGGCGAGGTGGTGGAGCACACGGAAGATTTTCCCGCCGCCTTCGAGCGCGCGCGGGTGAGCCGAAAACCGGCCATCGTGGAGATCAGGCTCGACGTCGAGGCGATCACGCCGAGCAGGACGCTGACGGAGATCCGCGAAGGGCGCTGACCCAGGGCTTCATCGGCGCCACCCGGCGAGGGTGAAACCGCGCCCTCGACCATGATTTGCGAGTGACGAAGAGGTGGTTCGCGCGCTTATGAGCGCCGTTACGAGCGGCATGGCGGCGGCCTGGCCGGCCGATGCCTGGCCGCGCCGCAGGATCGAAAGGAAACTTCACGTGCAGCATGACGTGATCATCGTAGGCGGCTCTTACGCGGGCTTGGCAGCGGCGCTTCAGCTCGGCCGCGCCAGGCGAAAGGTGCGATCATCGACGCGGGCTCGCGCCGCAACCGCTATGCCAAGAACGCGCACGGGCTGCTCGGCCATGACGGCCGCCCGCCGGATGAGATCGTCGCGGACGCGCGCGAGCAGGTGCTGGCCTACCCGACCGTCGAGATCGTGGAGGCGCGCGCCGAAACGGCGGAGCGCGTGGACGGCGGTTTCGCGGTGACGGACGATCGCGGCCGGCGGCGCGAGGGCAAGCGGCTGATCCTCGCCAATGGCGTGGTGGACGCCCTGCCCGACTTGCCCGGCGTGGAGGAGCTTTGGGGCGTGGGCGTGTTCCACTGCCCCTACTGCCATGCCTATGAGCTGGAAAACGGCCGGCTCGCCGTGCTGGCCGACGGCGCGAGCGCGTTCACCCACGCCATGATGGTTTCGGAATGGGGCGAGACGACGCTGTTCCTGAACGGTGCCTTCGAGCCCGACGACGAGCAGCGGCAGTTGCTCGAGCAGCGCGGCATCGGGCTGGATCGGACGCCGGTGAGGGCCGTCGAGGCGGCTGAGCCCGACGGCGTCGGGCTCCTGCTGGCGGACGGTCGCCGGGAAAAATTCGCCGGTCTGTTCATCCACACCGTAGCGAAAGACCCAAGCCCGCTCGCGCGCATGCTGGGCTGCGAATTCGCCGAGGGGCCGTTCGGACCGTATATCAAGACGGAAGAGAACAAGGCCACCACCGCGCCCGGCGTGTTCGCCTGCGGCGACGCTGCACGGGAAGGCGGCAATCTTTCAACGGCGGTGGCCGACGGGGCGCTTGCCGGCTGCGCGGCGCATCACTCGCTGGTGTTTGGCGAGTGAGCCAAGCAATCTCATCCTGCGGCCGTAACCACGCCAAGCTCGACGCGGCGGCAGCTATGCGAACCAAGACCAGCAGGAGCAACGCGACCGCCGGTTCAGCGACGCGCCTTACTGACAGACGTCGCTTCGCTGGCCGATCCTGACCACTACGACGACGAGGCGATCATCAATGATGTTGCAGATCAGCCGACAGTCGCCAACGCGATACTTCCCGTAGCCGCGCAGTTTGCCCGAAAGGGCCTCTCCAATGCTGCGAGGGTCGTCCAGGGCGGCAATCCTTGTTCGCAGGAATGAGAGAAGCCGGCGGAAAACCTGCGGGTCAAGGCGGCGAAGCTTCCTTTCGGCAGTTTCCGAAAGCTCAATCCTCCAAGCCAAGGCGGCGCACCACATCTTCGAGCGGAATGGTGCGCTCTTCACCACGCTCCAGCCGCCGCATGACCTCGTCCGCTTCTTGGACGTCTTCGAGATCCTCGAGCGCCCGGATCACCGCCTCGCGGACCACGTCCTGCTTGGGCCGGCCGGCCCTCGCCGCCACCTCGGTGAGCCAGCGGTCGAGTTCGGGTTCGAGCGTGATGGTTTCCATGTCGGCGCGCTCACTTGAACTGCGATTGCCACCATGTGGTGGCGCGACTCCTTAGCACCAAAGTAGCGGCCCCATCCTAAAGATGAAAGGGGCGGTCGCCCGCCCCTTTCACCGTCTCAGCCTTGAAGCCGAACCCTACTGAACCGCCTGGTCCGTGATCTCGGCCGTCCAGGCGCCCTCGGGCTCCTTGGTGATGATCTTCTGATTCATGAGCGCCTGCTCGGTGCGCTCATAGGCCTCTTCGATCAGCTTGCCGTCGCCATTGTCGATGAGCTTGGCTACCTCGCCCATCATGCGAGTCTGGTGGTTCAAGTCCTGGCCGCCATTGTCCACCACGATCTCGGCCGCCTCTTCGGGGTTCTCGACCGCATAGCGCCAGCCCTTCATGGAGGCGCGGACGAAGCGCACCATCTTGTCCTTGAAGGCGGGGTCCTGGAGCTTGTCTTCGAGCACGTAGAGCCCGTCCTCGAGCAGGTCGTTGCCCATGGCGGTGTAGTTGAAGACGATGAGGTCTTCGGGCTTGTAGCCCGCATCGATCAACTGCCAGTACTCGTTATAGGTCATCACCGAGATGCAGTCGGCCTGCTTCTGGATGAGCGGTTGCACGTCGAAAGACTGCTTGAGCACGGTGACGCCGTCTGCGCCGCCTTCGGTGGAAAGGCCGAGCTTGTTCATCCAGGCATAGAACGGATATTCGTTGCCGAAGAACCAGACGCCCAGGGTCTTGCCCTTGAAGTCGGCCTCGGTCTGCACCGGGCCGTCCTTGGGGCAAACGAGTTGCATGCCGGCCTTCTTGAAGGGCTGGGCGATGTTGACGAGCGGCACGCCCTTGTCGCGGGCGGCCAAGGCCGCGGCCATCCAGGTGACGATCACGTCGGCGCCGCCGCCGGCGATCACCTGCTCGGGCGCGATGTCGGGACCGCCCGGCTTGATGGTGACGTCGAGGTTCTCTTCCTCGTAGAAACCCTTCTCCTGGGCGACATAGTAGCCGGCGAACTGGGACTGCGGGACCCATTTGAGCTGGAGCGTGACGGGATCGGCCGCGAGCGCGGCGGCGCTGGCGGCGAGCGACAAGGCGCCGGCCAGCAGGGAAACGACCATTCTCTTCATTCTGTTCGACCCTCTTTCTTGTTTTCGTCTAGGCACCGCGCACGGACGGGTGCCAGAACGTGACGGCTCTTTCGATGAGCGCGATCACGCCATAGAAGACCGAACCGCAAACGGCTGCAACTGCGATTTCGGCCCACACCATATCGACATTCATGCGGCCGACTTCGGTGGAGATGCGAAACCCCATGCCGACCACCGGCGTGCCGAAGAACTCCGCCACGATTGCCCCGATCAGCGCCAGCGTCGAGTTGATCTTGAGCGCGTTGAAGATAAAGGGCATGGCCGCCGGCAGCCGGAGCTTCGCCAGCGTCTGCCAGTAGCCGGACGCATAGGTGCGCATGAGGTCGCGCTCTATGTGACCGGCGCTGGCGAGCCCCGCGACGGTGTTCACGAGCATCGGGAAGAAGGTCATGATGACCACGACGGCCGCCTTGGACGGCCAGTCGAAGCCGAACCACATCACCATGACCGGCGCGACCCCGATGATGGGCAGCGCCGAGACCATGTTGCCGATAGGAAGCAGGCCGCGGCGCAGGAAATCGAAGCGGTCCGCCACGATGGCCGCGAGGAAGCCCGCGCCGCAGCCGATGGCATAGCCCGCCAGCACGGACTTGAAGATGGTCTGGTTGACGTCGGCCCAGAGGGTCGGCGCGGAGGAGGCCAGCCGCGCGGCGACGGCGGAGGGCGGCGGGAGAAGGATGAAGGGGATGCCCGCGCCGCGCACGATCGCCTCCCAGATCAAGAGGATCCAGAGGCCGAAAAGCGTGGGGATCAAGGGGCGGAGGGCCGCATCTAGGGCCCGCGCGCCCGGAGGGAGGGTGGAAAGCACGGACACCGCGCGCCAAGCCAGCAGCCAGGCGGAAGCGAGGAGCAAGTAGAAGGGCGCGAGCGCCGTGCCTTCGAAGCCGGATATGCCCGATATGAGCAGCCATGCCGCCCCAAGGCTGGCAACGAGCAGGACGAGGGCTTCAGCGGGCGGTGAAAAGCGCAGGAAGGACAGCAGCGCGCCGAAGAAGAGGAGCGCGAAAATCAGCCCGCCTGTGGTTTCGAACGGCATCTGTATCGTTGCAGTCGGGTTGGCGGCGGCTTCGAGCGCCAGCGTTGTCAGCTCGGAAAAGCCCGCGGCAACCGCGAGCAGGACAATCGCCACAACGCACTGCCAGTGGAGCTTCAGGCGGCTCATGCCGGGCGCGCTCCCATGAGCCGCGTGGTGAGTCGGCCCGCCCAATCGACGGCGACCACGAGCAGCGCGGCCACCACGGAGCCCGCCACGAGCGCCGACCACATGTCGATGGTGTTGCTGTAATAGGAGGCGGACAGGAGCTGCGCGCCGATGCCGGCCGTGGCGCCGGTGGGCAGCTCGCCCACGATGGCGCCGACCAGGCTTGCCGCCACCGCCACCTTCAGCGAGGCGAAGAGGAAGGGCACGGACGCCGGCAGGCGCAGCTTCCAGAACACTTGGCTGCGGCTCGCGGCAAAGGTCCGCATCAGGTCGAGATGGGTGTGCTCGGGTGAGCGAAAGCCCTTCACCATGCCGACGGCGACGGGGAAGAAGGACAAGTAGGTCGAGATCAGCGCCTTGGGGACGAGGCCGGTGACGCCCACCGCCGCCAGCACCACGATGATCATGGGCGCGATGGCCAGGATCGGCACGGTCTGTGAGGCGATGATCCAGGGCATCAAGGAGCGGTCGAGCGCCGCAACATGGACGATGCCCACCGCGATCGCCACGCCGAGCGCGGTGCCCAGCGCGAAGCCCAGCAGCGTGGAGGAGAGCGTCACCCAGGAATGATAGACGAGGCTGCGGGCGCTGGTGAGCTTTCGCAGGAAGGTGTTCTCGAAGGTGTTGACGGCCACCTGGTGCGGCGCGGGCAGCGTCGGCTTGGGCTGGGAAAGGGTTTGGACGAGGAACTCGACCGTGCCGGGGTTTTCTCCCGCGCGCCGGTTGAGGTCGCGCTGGAAGGGGGCGTTGAGCGCGACGGCCCCGACATACCAGGCGATGACGATGAGAGCGAGAAGCGTGAGCACCGGCCCCGTGTTTCCACGGGCGAGCCGGCCGACGAGCCCGACGCGGCCTGTGCCTTCGCCGGAGGCTGCGATGGGGAGGGCGGTCATCGCAGCGACCAAACACCTTTCGTTTGGCTCAACCGGCCCTTCTTAGCCAAACTCTGGCCTGCCCATCGCATATCATACTGCCAAGTAAACATACCATTCGGGTACTTAGCGATGTCGGTTTGGTGACTCTCCCAAATTTCGCGTGCGATGGGGACGATCTTTCCTGAACCGCCCAAGCGGTTGAGAGCATCCAAAGTCCACTGTTCCAGATCAGCACGTAGAGACATTTACATCATCCCTCATACGAGTGCCCCGCCCTCAGCCCTTCGCGCACGCGGTGGGCGATGGCGAGGAATTCGGGCGTTTCGCGGATGTCGAGGGGGCGCGTCGAGGGCAGCGTCGATTCGATCACGTCCGTCACGCGGCCCGGGCGTGGCGACATCACCACGATGCGCGTGGAGAGATAGACGGCCTCAGGGATGGAATGCGTCACGAAGCAGATGGTCTTCTCCGTGCGCCGCCAGAGTTCCAGGAGCTGCTCGTTCAGGTGGTCGCGCACGATCTCGTCCAGCGCGCCGAATGGCTCGTCCATGAGGAGCAGGTCGGCGTCGAAGGCGAGCGCGCGGGCGATGGAGGCGCGCTGCTGCATGCCGCCCGAGAGCTGCCAGGGAAACTTCTTGCCGAAACCCTGGAGGTTGACGAGCCCAAGCGTGCGCTCGATGCGCGCCTGCCGCTCGGCCTTGGACAGTCCCATAATTTCAAGCGGGAGCGCCACGTTCCGCTCGATGGTGCGCCAGGGATAGAGCGCCGCCGCCTGGAACACATAGCCATAGGCGCGGGAGAGCCTAGCCTCGCGTGGGCTCATGCCGTTGACGAGGATGGTTCCTTCGGTCGGCTGCTCCAGGTCGGCAATCACACGCAGAAACGTCGTCTTGCCGCAGCCCGACGGGCCGATGAAGGACACGAACTCGCCCTTGCGGATCGCGAGGTCCACATCGGTGAGCGCCTGCACCGGGCCGTCATTGGTCTGGAAGGTGAGGCCGAGGCCGCGCGCCTCGACCACCGGAGAGGCCAGGGCTGGCTGGGGGGCGAGCGTCGTTTGTCTGGCGGGCGCGTTCATGAGAGGAACTTCTTCCCCCGAACGCTTTTCCCGCGCAAGGCCTTCTTAGACGCCGCTCGCCGGTATCCCCGTGCGCTCCACTTTTCGCGGCGCGACGAGCTCCTTCCATTGCGACAAGGCGCGGTGGACGGGGGCGTTGGGCTCGCGGGCCACGAACTCGCCGTGGCCGGGCCGCGCCTTGACCTCATTCTCCCGGATGGCGAGTTCGCCGCGCGTGAACACGAAGCGCGGCAGGCCCTTCACCTCGAAGCCCTCGAAGACGTTGTAGTCGATCACCGACTGCTGGTTGTCGGCCGAGATCGTCTTCGTGCGCGAAGAGTCCCACACCACGAGGTCGGCGTCGGACCCCTCCATGATCGCGCCCTTGCGCGGGTACATGTTGAGGATTTTCGCGATGTTGGTGGAGGTGACGGCCACGAACTCGTTCATCGTGAGCCGGCCGGTGTTGACGCCCGCCGTCCACAGCACGGGCATGCGGTCTTCGAGCCCGCCGGTTCCGTTGGGGATCTTCGTGAAGTCGCCGACGCCGAAGCGTTTCTGCTCTGACGTGAAGGCGCAGTGGTCGGTGGCGACCACCTGGAGCGAGCCGGCCTGAAGCCCTGCCCAGAGCGAGTCCTGATGGCTCTTGTCGCGGAAGGGCGGGCTCATCACGCGGCGCGCGGCATGGTCCCAGTCGGGGTGCTTGTACTCGCTTTCATCGAGCACGAGGTGCTGGATCAGCGGCTCACCATAAACGCGCATCTCCTTCTGGCGCGCGCGGCGGATGGCCTCGTGCGCCTGCTCGGACGAGACATGGACCACATAAAGCGGGCTGCCCGCCATGTCGGCGATCATGATGGCGCGGTTGGCGGCCTCGCCTTCGACTTCCGGTGGGCGCGAATAGGCGTGGGCCTCGGGGCCGTTGTTGCCTTCGGCCATGAGCTTTTGCTGGAGCTGGGCCACCACGTCGCCGTTTTCGGCATGGACGAGCGGCAGCGCGCCGAGCGCGGCACAGCGGCGGAAGGACGAGAACATCTCGTCGTCGTCCACCATCAAGGCGCCCTTGTAGGCCATGAAGTGCTTGAAGGTGTTAATGCCGCGCTTGGTCACCTCCGCCATCTCGTCGAACACCTGCTCCCCCCACCAGGTGATCGCCATATGGAAGGAGAAATCCGCGCAGGCCTTCGACGTCTTGTTGCTCCACATCTCCATGGCCTGGAGCAGCGACTGGTTGGGCGAAGGCAGGCAGAAATCCACCACCATGGTGGTGCCGCCCGAGAGTGCTGCGCGCGTGCCGGACTCGAAATCGTCGGCGGAGTATGTGCCCATGAAGGGCATTTCGAGGTGCGTGTGCGGGTCGATGCCGCCGGGCATGACGTAGCAGCCCGTGGCGTCGAAGCTCTCGTCGCCCGAAAGGTTCTGGCCGATCTTGGCGATCCGGCCGTTCTCGATGAGGAGGTCGGCCTTGTAGGTGAGATCGGCGGTGACGACGGTGCCGTTTCGGATGACTTTGGACATATCGGCGCTTCCCTCTCAGTTCTCCGTCAGCGCAAGCGCAAGCATTAGCGATCGTGCCAACCTGCGCAGGTCATTATCGTCGAGCCGCCCGATCACCTAGCCCACTTTAGAGTGGTTGGCCGCTTGCAGCTTCTCTACCATGATCTCGGAAGGCAGCCGTAAGCCATTTTCGGACGTAGGCTCAACTGGAACCCGGAAGAAGCTCGGATCTGACGAAAAGCTGGTGATCGGACACAGCAGAACGGTCCTCACGTGCTCGTTCAGGATATCATTCTGGACAATGACGGCTGGTCGTGGCTTGCCCGCGTCGCCCGGCAATGAGACGACCACGACGTCGCCGCGCCTCACAGCTGATCTTCGCCTTCCCACATGTCCTGGATGGCGTCGATCCAATCCATGATGTCTTCTTCCTGGTCCGCCGATGCGATCCGCTTGGCCTCGGCTTGCGCACGCGCCCGCACATCAGGATCGGTCAAATCCGGCAACCACACCTCAACCGGCCGATAGCCCTCCGCAAGCAGCTTGGCCTTCTCAGTTTCGCTTAATTCCCTCGGCCGGCCCATGGCAGCCTCCTTCCACATTGGTGGAAAGTATATCGCTCCCTTCGCCCACTATTCAACGATCTCCGCCGTTTCCACCACGGCGTGGAACAAGACGTTGGCGCCGTTCATGGCCCAGTCCTTGGTGATCTCCTCGGCCTCGTTGTGGCTGAGGCCGTCCACGCAGGGGCAGAAGATCATGGCGGTGGGGGCGACGCGGTTGATCCAGCAGGCGTCGTGGCCCGCGCCCGACACGATGTTCCGGTGGGAGAGGCCGAGCTTTTCGGCGGCTTGGCGGACCGTGTTCACGCAGGTTTCGTCGAAGGCGACGGGATCGAAATGGCCGACCTCTTCGAGCTCGAACCGGATGTCGAGCGCCTCGCAGATCGTGGCGATCCCATCCTGGATGCGGGCGTCCATCTCGTCGAGCACGGCCTTGTCGGGCGAGCGGATGTCGATCGTGAAGACGGTGCGGCCGGCGATGATGTTGCGCGAGTTGGGAAAAACCTCCATGTGGCCGACCGCACCCACGGCGTCTGGCTGGTAGTCCATCGCGACCTCGTGGACGAGTTCCGTCACCCGCGCCATGCCGAGCCCGGCGTTGCGGCGCTTGGGCATGGGCGTCGAGCCGGTGTGGCTTTCCTTGCCCGTCAGCGTGACCTGGAGCCATTTCAGGCCCTGGCCGTGGGTGACGACGCCGATGTCGATGCCTTCGTCCTCCAAGATCGGCCCCTGCTCGATGTGGAGCTCAAAGAAGGCCTTCATCTTGCGCGCGCCGGTCGCCTCTTCGCCCTGCCACCCGATGCGTTGGAGCTCGTCGCCGAAACGCTTACCGTCCTTGTCACGGCGGTCGTAGGCATAAGCTTCGTCGTGAACGCCGGCGAACACGCCGGAGGCCAGCATGGCGGGGGCGAAGCGGGTGCCCTCCTCGTTGGTCCAGTTGGTGACGACGATCGGATGCTTCGTCCTGATGCCGAGGTCGTTGAGCGAGCGGATCACTTCGAGCCCGCCGAGAACGCCCAGCACGCCGTCATATTTGCCGCCCGTGGGCTGGGTGTCGAGGTGGCTGCCGACATAGACGGGTAGCGCGTCTGGGTCCGTGCCTTCGCGGCGGGCGAACATGGTGCCCATGCGGTCCACGCCCGTCGTCAGCCCCGCGTCTTCGCACCAGCGCTGGAAGAGTTTTCGCCCCTCCCCGTCCTCGTCGGTCAAGGTCTGGCGGTTGTTGCCGCCCGCGACGCCCGGGCCGATCTGGGCCATCTCCATGAGGGAGTCCCAGAGACGGTCGGGGTTGATGCGGAGGTTCTCGCCGGGGGCGGGCATGGGGTCAGCTCTTGAGTTCGAGTTCAACGAAGGACATCGGCTGGTCGCCGCCGTTGACGACGTTGTGCTCGACGCCCTCGTTGCGGCGATAGGCCGAGCCTGCCGGCATGTCCACGCGCCGCGTGCCGCCGCCCGGCTCTTCCAACAAGAAGGAGCAGGGCGTCAGCGTGGTCACGACATAGTCGAAGCCGTGACGGTGCCAGCCAGTCTCCGCGCCGGGCGAAAAATCCCAGCGCGTGACGCGGACCCGGGCGTCGTCGATCAGAACCTCATGCGTGGCCTGCGGCCGTCCCATGTTCTCACTCGACCTCGCCCAGCACCGTGCGGATCGTGTCCACGATCTGGTCGATGTGGCCCTTCTCCACGATCAAGGGCGGCGAGAGCGCGATGATGTCGCCCGTGGTGCGGATGAGCACGCCTTTCTCGAACGCCTTGAGGAAGGCCGAGAAGGCGCGCTTGGTGGGCTGGCCCGCGATGGGCTGGAGCTCGATCGCGCCGACGAGCCCGATATTCCTGACGTCGATCACGTTGGGCGCGTCCTTGAGCGAGTGGAGCGCCTCCTCGAAGTAGGGCGCGAGTTCCGCGCCGCGGGTGAGCAGGCCCTCTTCCTTGTAGGTTTCCAGCGTGGCGAGCCCCGCGGCCGAGGCGATCGGGTTTCCGGAATAGGTGTAGCCGTGGAAGAACTCGATCAGGTGCTCGGGCCCGTTCATGAAGGCGTCGTGGATCGCCCCCGTCACGAACACCGCGCCCATCGGAATCACGCCGTTGGTGATGCCCTTGGCCGTGGTGATGATGTCGGGCGTCACGCCGAAATAGTCCGCGCCGAAGGGCGCGCCCAGACGGCCGAAGCCGGTGATGACTTCGTCGAAGATCAACAGGATGCCGTGCTTAGTGCAGATGTCGCGCAGGCGCTGGAGATAGCCCTTGGGCGGGATCAAGACGCCGGTGGAGCCCGCGACGGGCTCGACGATCACGGCCGCCACGGTGGACGGATCGTGCAAGGTCACGATGCGCTCCAACTCGTCGGCGAGTTCCGCCCCATGCTCGGGCACGCCGCGGGAGAAGGCGTTCTTGGCGGGCTGATGGGTGTGCGGAAGATGGTCCACGCCGGTCAGAAGCGTGCCGAACATTTTTCGGTTGGTGACGATGCCGCCCACCGAGATGCCGCCGAAATTGACGCCGTGATAGCCGCGCTCGCGCCCGATCAGGCGGAAGCGCGAGCCTTCTCCACGCGCTCGGTGATAGGCGATGGCGATCTTCAGCGCCGTTTCCACCGACTCGGAGCCGGAATTCGTGAAGAACACATGCTCCATGCCCTGGGGCGCGATGTCGATGAGCCGGTTGGCGAACTCGAAGGCGAGCGGATGGCCCATCTGGAAGGCCGGGGCATAGTCGAGCTCGCCCGCCTGGGTGGCGATGGCCTCGGTGATCCTGGGCCGGCAGTGGCCGGCGTTCACGCACCACAGGCCCGCCGTGCCGTCCAGGATTTCCCGGCCGTCGGCGGCGGTGTAGTGCATGTCCTTCGCGCCGACCAGCATGCGTGGGGCCTGCTTGAACTGCCGGTTGGCCGTAAACGGCATCCAGAAGGAGGAAAGGTTGTTGGGCGTGATGCGGTTGAGCATGGCGGCTCGGCTCCCTGAGATTCTTTAGCGGCGGCGAACGCCGGAGGCTTGGGCCGCGGAACAGCCCATGCTACGCCATTTTTGACCAGTTGGTTCAAAGCGTAGCACCGCCCCGGACGCGGTCAAGGCATGGGTAGCCGAATGATCTTCTTCGCGGGCGCGCCAGCCGGACGTTGTTGTTGCGCCACGCGGTGCGGGCGCTGAGCCGCAGATGGATGCGATTTCACCCAAGCCGCCGACGAGGATCCAGCAGGAGAAGCGCGAGCGCATCCTGGAGGCGGCGCTCGACGTCTTTTCGGCCCACGGCTTCGGCGGCGCGACGCTCGACCGGATCGCCCAGGCCGCGGGCATGTCCAAGCCCAACCTGCTCTATTACTTCCGCGGCAAGGACGACATCTACACGGCGCTCATCGAGCGGCTGCTCGACCGCTGGCTGGAGCCTTTGCGGGCGCTCGACCCCCAGGGCGATCCGCTTCAAGAAATCCGCGCCTATGTGCGGCGCAAGCTGGAGATGTCGCGCGACTATCCTCGCGAGAGCCGGCTGTTCGCGGGCGAGATCCTCGCCGGCGCGCCGCGCATCATGCCGCTCCTCGAAGGCGAGCTGAAGGAACTGGTGGACGACAAAGCCATGCTCCTGGAACGCTGGATGGCGCAAGGCAGACTGCGCGCGGCCGACCCGCGCCACCTGATCTTCTCCGTCTGGGCCACGACCCAGCATTATGCCGATTTCGACGCCCAGGTGCGAGCGGTGCTCGGGCCGGAATGGAGCGATGAGGAACGGTTCGAGGCGGCGGCGCGGTTTCTGGAGGCGCTGTTCGCGGAAGGGCTGCGTACGAGGTAGCGGCAGGTACGCCAACCTCCCCTTCCGCGCTGGAGGCGCCTCGCCTATGTTCCGGCTGTATCCCTTACCGGCGCTGAAGGGAATGAGAGCGATGTCAGACAGGACCGTCATTTCGCCTGAGGGGCAGATCACGATCCCTGAATCGGTCCGCGAAGCTCTGGGGTGGAAGCCGGGCCAAGAGCTCGCGTTCGTCCCCGAAGGGAATAGCGTCGTACTCGTGCGCGTTCCCGAGTTTCAGGAGCTGCTTGGAATCCTGCCGGATGCGGATCCGATCGGCTATCGCGACCGCAACGACCGCCATTGAGCCGTGCGGGTCGTTGACACCTCAGCTTCGATCGAGGCGTTCGTGAAGGGCAAAGGGCCTCAGCTTCTCAGCCGGTTTCCCAGCAGGGAGCAATGTGTTGTTCCTACGATCGTTCAGCACGAACTCGCAAAGTGGCTGTTGCGGGAAAAAGTGGCTGTTGCGGGAAGCGGGAGCCGAAGAGCGCCGACGCGTGCTCAGATATGCCGGCAAATGCCTGGTGATCCCGTTCAGCAGTGAGCTGGCGCTGCTTTCAGCCGAACTCGGACGTGCCCACAAGCTCGCGACCGCCGACTCGATCATCTACGCAACGGCGCGAGCACATGGCGCTGATCTTCTCACCTGCGACGGGCATTTCGAGAACCTGCCGGGTGTGCTCTACGTGCCGAAGCTGCAGAGTTAGACCGCCTCCGAACTCTTCTTCTGCTGGTCCTTTCACTCCGCCGGTTCGGGCACCTGGACGGGCGGCTTTTCGTGCGTCGGGTTGTTGGGGTGCTGCGTCCAGTTGGCATAGGTGGGCTTCACCACCTGACCGGTGCGCAGGTCGACCTCGCCGGGCGCGAGCTGCTCCATGGTGATGCAGTTCTCCACGGGGCAGACATTGACGCAGAGATTGCAGCCCACGCACTCATCTTCGATCACTTCGAAGTGGCGTTTCCCGTCAACCATGTTGGTGATCGCCTGGTGGGACGTGTCCTCGCAGGCGATGTGGCAGCGGCCGCATTTGATGCAGAGATCCTGGTGGATAAAGGCCTTCGTGACGTAGTTGAGGTTGAGATACTGCCAGTCCGTCACGTTGGGCACAGCGCGGCCGGAAAAGCCGTCGAGCGTGCGGTGGCCCTTCTCGTCCATCCAGTTCGACAGGCCGGCGATCATTTCCTGGACGATCTTGAAGCCATAGGTCATCGCCGCCGTGCAGACCTGCACATTGCCTGCGCCCAGCGCCAGGAACTCGGCGGCATCCCGCCAGGTGGTGACGCCGCCGATGCCGGAGATGGGCAGTCCGCGCGTTTCGGGGTCGCGTGCGATCTCGGCCACCATGTTGAGCGCGATGGGCTTCACCGCCGGCCCACAATAGCCGCCGTGAGAACCTTTGCCGTCAATGGAAGGCTCGGGCGAGAAGGTGTCGAGGTTGACGGCCGTGATGGAGGAGATCGTGTTGATGAGCGACACGGCGTCCGCCCCACCGCGCTTGGCGGCGCGCGCGGGATAGCGGATGTCCGTGATGTTGGGCGTCAGCTTCACGATCACGGGCATGCGCGTGCTCTGCTTGCACCAGCGCGCGACCATTTCGATGTATTCGGGCACCTGGCCCACGGCCGAGCCCATGCCGCGCTCGCTCATGCCGTGTGGGCATCCGAAATTGAGCTCGATGCCGTCCGCGCCGGTCTCCTCGACGAGCGGCAGGATGGCCTTCCAGGCTTGCTCCTCGCAGGGCACCATGATGGAGGCGATCAGCGCGCGGTCAGGAAAGTCGCGCTTGACCTGCTTCATCTCCTGCAGGTTCACCTGGAGCGAGCGGTCGGTGATGAGCTCGATATTGTTGAGGCCGAGCAGCCGGCGGTCCGCGCCCCAGATCGCGCCGTAGCGCGGGCCGTTGACGTTGACGATCGGCGGGTCCTCGCCCAGCGTCTTCCACACCACGCCGCCCCATCCCGCCTTGAACGCGCGCACCACGTTGTAGAGCTTGTCGGTCGGCGGGGCCGAGGCCAGCCAGAACGGGTTGGGCGACTTGATGCCCACGAAATTGTTGCGGAGATCGGCCATCTTCGTCCTCCCTTACGCGCTGAGCATCCGATGAATGCTTTCGGCGGCATCCCTGCCCTGCGCCACGGCGGAAACGGTCAGGTCTTCGCCCACGCCCACGCAGTCGCCGCCGGCCCAGACGCCTTTGAGCGAAGTGCGGCCTTCACCGTCCACCTGGATGCGGCCGCCCTGAATATCGAGCAATGCAGGACCAGAGCCGTTGAGCGGGCGCGGGTCGAGGCTTTGGCCGATGGCCTTGAAGATCTGGTCGGCGGGGATGGTGACGATCTCGCCCGTGCCGACGAGGCTGCCGTCGCGGCTCGCGGTGCGCTCAAGCTCGATGCCGCGCAGCTTGCCGTCCTCGACCAGCACCCGGCGCGGCTGGAGCCAGTGGCGGATCATCACGCCCTTGGACGCCGCGAGATCCTGCTCATAGGCCGAGGCGTTCATGCTTTCGCGCCCGCGGCGATAAGCGATGGTGACCTCCTCCGCGCCCAGAAGCTTGGCCTGGACGGCCGCGTCGACGGCCGTCATGCCGCCGCCGATCACCACGACGCGCCGGCCGATCACCAGGCTGGCGAGGTCGGAGGCCTGGCGGAGCGCGGCGATGAAGTCGACGGCATTCTCCACATCGCGAACATCCTCGCCTTCGGCGCGCAGCGCGTTGACGCCGGCAAGCCCCATGCCGAGAAACACGGCGTCGAAATTGTCCTGCAGGTCGTGGAGCGAGAAGTCACGGCCGAGCCCCTGGCCCTCGCGGACCTCAATGCCGCCGATGGCGAGCACGTAGTCGACCTCGGCCTGGGCGAAGCCGCCCGGCGTCTTGTAGGCGGCGATGCCGTATTCATTGAGCCCGCCCGGCTTTTTCCGCGCCTCGAAGACGACCACGTCATGGCCGTGCACCGAAAGCCGGTGTGCGCAGGCGAGGCCGGCCGGCCCCGCGCCGACCACCGCCACCTTCTTCCCCGTGGACGGCGCGCGGGCGTAGAACTGGCGGTTCTCGCGCATGGCGGCGTCGGTGGCGTAGCGCTGGAGCAGGCCGATGCGCACCGGCTTGCCCTCGGCCGTCTCGCGCACGCAGGCCTCTTCGCACAGCGTCTCGGTGGGGCAGACGCGGGCGCACATGCCCCCGAAAATGTTCTGGTCGAAGATGGTCTTCGCCGCGCCCAGCGGGTTGCCCGTGCCGATCTCGCGGATGAAGAGCGGAATGTCGATCGTGGTCGGGCAGGCCTGCATGCAGGGCGCGTCGTAGCAGAAATAGCAGCGGTCGCTTTCCACCAGCGCCTCGTGGACGTCGAGCGGCGGATGGAGGTCAGCGAAGTTGCGCTCATAGGCCTGCGGCTCAAGCCGCCCGGCGACGATGCCCTCCCTGAACTGCGCGTCCGTCATCTTGGCCTCCCACACACCAGATGGAGGCCAAGGCTAGCACAGGCGAAGTTTTTATCAACTGGTCAAAATTCAGCTAAGCCGTTGTCTGACCAGCATAAACATGACAGTGCAAGTCAATTTATTCGAACCGGCCTGCATCCGAGCGCACTCGGTGGGCCTGGCGCCCGTTGGAACCGCAAGCCCCTTCAACGGCAGCGGAGCGGCACATTGGCGGTGCCGCTGATCGACCCGCGGCAACTCGGAACGAACTCGGGAACGGGAGGCGGCTCCACGGGCCGGGTGGCTTGCCGGTCGATCTCCCGGATGATGCGCTGCTCGGCCTGATAGAGCTGGCGCTGGAGCCTGTTCTCGACCGCCTGCCGCTGCCCTGCCTGCAGGTTTCGCTGCGTCTGGAGGCTCGGCTGGATGCGCGTCCCGCCCAGCAGGTCGACCGCCGCAGCCTGCCCACCCGGCGCACCGAGCGCGATCACCAGTCCGAAAGCCAAAGCGCGCATCGCCGCCTCCCATCGCCTCTCGCCAACCATATGGGAAAGCCGGCGCGGATCCCAAGCGGCTCGTTCAAGCTTCTCGCCGTTTGGGGTCGGTCGAGAGCCGCAGCATCGTCCCGACCGATCGAGGGCGCCGTGGCGCCTGGGCCGTCAGGTCAGAGGGCGACCTTGCGGTTGTCCACCATGTCCGAGCCGCTGCCGGCCCCGAAAGTTGCCTTCACATAGCCCACGGCATGGGCGAGCGCGGAGGAGGCCGTGTCCCAGAACTCGCCCTGCTCCGGATTCACCCGGATCAACGCGACCGAGGGGTCGTCCTTGCCATCGGGGAACCAGGCCTTGAGGTCGTCGGTCCACTTCTCGTCGATCAGCGCCTTGTCGTGGATGATCTCGCCTGACCCGTCGATCACGGCGTAGTTGTCGTTGCCCGGATCGGAAAAGCCGAGCGACAGGCGCGGGTTGGCCCGGATGCTCTGGGCAACGGCGGAGTTCTTGTCCACGAAGAACCAGAGGTCGCCGTTCTCGTCGGCTTCCTTGTTGCGCATCGGGCGCGTGTGAAGCTTGCCATCGCTTTCCACGGTCGTGAGCATGGCGATCTTCACGTCCTTGATCATGGAGTAGAGCTTATCCGTGGCGTTTTCAGTCTTATCGGCCATAGAAAGATCCTCGCGCGTTTGGGTGACGGGCACGCAATGACTGACGCCATAAAGGGTTCCCTGCGCGGCCCCGGCCCCGGCCAAGGGAGGAGACGGATGGGCGCGGCGCTCCCCTGCGCCGGTCGGCCCGTGGCGCGCCGGCGCCCTCCCCCGCGGCTTTTACCTAGACTTCGACGGTTCTCGGCGAGCGCTCGTTTACCGCGCCGCGCGCTTTCGGACGGTGCCGCGCTCGCGAGCAGCCCTGCCCGTATTACATCCGTCGCGCGGCAATTGGTTTACGGAGCGCCAACGATGACGCCGAACTTTGCAGTCGCCCGGCAACACATTGAAAACGCTCGCGACGTCCTCCGCGGCGATGATCCGAAGGCGCAAAGAATGTGCGAGGTTCTCGACCTCACCATCGAGGCGCTGACGATGGCCGAGAGACAAGCGCGCCGGCAGGAGACGGTGGTCATCAGGGGGTTGTTCAAGAAGGCGTCCTCCTGAGACCCGCCGCACGAGGAGAAGTCGCGAAGGGGCGGGGCTTGCGAAGCCGCCCGCCTTTCCACACGTCCGCCGGGCGTCCCGCCGCACGCTCACCGCTTGTCAGGGCTGACGGGCGCGGGCGTATCGACCTCTTCCTGCCGCACATCGCCCAGGGCCGGCGCGACTTCCGCGCTGGCTGCCTGACGCCCATCGCCCACTTCGGTGATGATCTTGTGGGGCGATGATTCGCCGGGGAGAGCCGACGCTTCCCGCGAGCCGTGCGGGCGCGCGCCCTCGCCTTCCCAGCCGCCGGCGGCCGCGACCGCTTCCGCATCGGCATGCTTGCCATGCGGGCGCCGCGGCGGAGGCGCGGCGAAGCCGGGGCCCGCGCCGTCGCCATGCGGCGCGTCCGCCGGCACGGGGTCGAGCGGGCCGGCGCCGTCGCGGGAGCCCTCGAACTGGATCACCGGCTCCATGCGGGCCAGCACCTCGTCGGGCAGCCAGCACAGGCTGCGGTGCCCATTGCCCAGATCGCGGAAGGGCGGGAGCTGCGTTTCGCACAGGTGATCGGGCACCTCGTGCTTGTGGCGGCAGCGCGTCTGGAAGGGGCAGCCGGGCGGCGGGTTCATGGCGGACGGGATGTCGCCTTCGAGCACGATGTGTTTCTTGGTCACCCGCGTGTCGGCGATGGGAATCGCCGAAAGCAGCGCCTCCGTATAGGGATGATAGGGCGGCGCGAAGATCTGGTCGGTGGTGCCCGCCTCCACGATGTGGCCGAGATACATGACCACAACGCGGTCGGCGAGATAGCGCACGACGCTCAGGTCGTGGCTGATGAAGAGCATGGTGGTCTTGTTCTTGCGCTGGATCTCCATCAGGAGCTCCGTCACGGCCGCCTGGACGGACACGTCAAGCGCCGAGACCGGCTCGTCGGCCACCACCACCTTGGCCTGGCCGGCGAAGGCGCGGGCCACGCCGATGCGCTGCTTCTGGCCGCCCGAAAGCTGCCGCGGCTTTCGCGAGGCGAAGGCGCGGGGGAGTTTGACCAGGTCGAGCAGCTCGAACATGCGCTTTTCGCGGTCGGCGGCCGTCTTCCCCACGCCGAACTTCTCCAGCGTGCGGATGATCTGCGACCCCACGGTGTGGCTGGGGTTCAGCGTGTCGAAGGGGTTCTGGAACACCATCTGGATGGAGGAGATGGTGTTGACGTCACGCTCCTCGACAGGGGCGGACTGGATGTCCTGGTTGCCAAGGGTGACCGAGCCGGACGTGGCCGTCTCAAGCCCGAGCAGCACCTTGGCGAGCGTGGACTTCCCGCAGCCCGACTCGCCCACGATGGCGACCGTCTCGCTTTCGCGCGCTTCGAAGGAGATGCTTTCATTCGCCTTGACGACGCGCGCCTCGCCGCCGCCGAAGATCGCGTTGGCGGCGACCGTGTAGTATTTCTTGAGACTGTCGATCTTGAGCACTGGCGCGCCGGGCACGACCTTCTCACGGCTTTTCTCCGCACCCGGTGGCAGCGCGGCCCAGTCGATCTCGTTGAAGCGCACGCAGCGGCTGAAGTGGCCCTGATGGCCCGCGACCGGAATCATCGGGATTTCGTCGGCGTTGCAGAGCCCTTCCACGAAGTGGTGGCAACGCGGGCCGAAATTGCAGCCTTTGGGTCGCTCATGGGGCAGCGGCAACTGGCCGGGGATGGCGACGAGCGGCCGCTCGTTCTTGTCCGCGCCCGGCAGCGGGATCGAGCGGAACAGGCCTTGCGTATAGGGGTGGCGCATCCGGTCGAAGACATCGCGGATGTCGCCCGTCTCCACCGCTTCGCCGGAATACATCACTGTGATCCTGTCGCAGGTCTCGAGGATCAGCCCGAGATTGTGCGAGACGAAGATCATGGAGGTGCCGAACTCCTTGCCGAGCCCCTTCACGAGCTCGACGATGCCCGCCTCCACCGTCACGTCGAGCGCCGTGGTGGGCTCGTCCAGCAGCAGCAGCTTGGGCTTGGACAGAAGCGCCATGGCGATGACGATGCGCTGCTGCTGGCCGCCCGAGAGCTGGTGCGGATAGGAGCGCATGATGCGCTCGGGGTCGGGCAGGCGCACGGCGCGCACCGTTTCGAGCGCGCGGGTGTAGGCCTCCTCCTTGGAAACCTTGTCGTGCAGGATCGGCACTTCCATGAGCTGCCGGCCGACCTTCATGGCCGGGTTCAGCGAGGCCATGGGCTCCTGGTAGATCATGGCGATCTCGTTGCCGCGGATCTTTCTGAGCTCCTCCTCGCTCAGCTCGCCCATGTCGCGGCCTTCGAACTTGATGCGCCCGCCGACGATTTTGCCGACATTCGAAAGGTCACGCATGATGCCGAGCGAGACCGTGGACTTTCCGCAGCCCGACTCGCCGACAATGCCCATGGCCTCGCCAGGCATCACCGCGCAGGAGAAGTCCATGACGGCCGGAATCTCGCCCTTGCGGGTGAAGAAGGAGATGGAGAGGTTTTCGATCTCCAGGATGGGTTGGACGTCTCGGACGATCTCGTTCATCGCTGAATCTCCGCGACGGTAGCTGGCGTTGTTTGGCGGGGCTGGCGTGAGGCGCGCGCGAAGGAGAGCATCACCGTCGGGTTATCCCCTCAATCCTTCATCGACTGCTCGCGCAGCGCGTCGGCCAACAGGTTCAGGCCCAGCACGAAGGACATCAACGCGATGGTGGGCGGCAGCGCGGGGTGGATGTACTGGCGCAGCAGCCGCGTCGCGTCCTTGATGGCGGTGCCCCAGTCCGGGCTTTCAGGCGCAAGGCCCAAGCCGAAATAGCCGAGCGTGCCGAGCAGGATGGTCGTGTAGCCGATGCGCAGGCAGGCATCGACGATGAGCGGCCCGCGCGCGTTGGGAAGCACCTCCCACAACATGATGTACCAGGGCGTCTCGCCGCGCGTCTGGGCGGCGGCAACGTAATCGCGCGTCTTGATGTCCATGGTGAGCCCCCGCACGATGCGGAACACGCCGGGCGAGGAGGCGAAGACCACCGCCACGAAGATGTTGAGCTGGTTGGGGTCGATCGAGACGATGCCGAGCGGGTCGGCGTCGAACACAAGCCCGACATAGACCCAGCCGCCGAGGAGAAGCGTCAGGCCGAGCAGCGGGTAGAGCCGCTCGGGCCGGTTCCTGAAGCGCGAGAAGAACAGCACGGCGAAGAAGATGATGGGGAAGAGGAAGAACAGCCCGGCCAGCGCATAAGGGATGGGCGTGTCCGTGATGCCGGGCGTGACGAGCAGGTAGAAGAGCAGGATCACGGGGAAGGCCAGCACGAGATTGGCCAGAAACGACAGGATCGTATCGGTGCGGCCGCCATAATAGCCGGCAGGAAGGCCGAGCGTGATGCCCACCATCAGCGCGAAAAGGGTGGCCGCCGGCGCGATGATCAGCACGAGCTGGCTGCCATAGACCATGCGCGAGAACACGTCGCGGGCGAGCTTGTCGGCGCCGAACAGATAGGCCTGCCCGCCCGAGTCGGGCACGATGGTGCCGGGCAGCGCGTCCTTCATGATGGGGATCTGCGCGAGCGGCTGGAAGGGCGCGATCACGTCGGAGAAGAGGGCGGTGAACAGCCAGAACGCGCAGAGCGCCACGCCCGTGATGCCGACCGCGCTGTCGAAGAGCTGGCCGTAGAGGCCGAGCCGGCGACGATAGAGATAGCTCGCCGCCAAGAGCAGCGCCATCGCCACCCAGACCGGCCAGAAGCGCGCAAGCGCGCCCAACGCGATCTCCCACCCCCCCAATCGTTCGAACTGCAACGCCCCTGCCCCCCTTTGTGCCTCCGCCCGCGCCCTGGTTGTTGTTCTATTGCACCCGGATGCGCGGGTTGAGGAATGCGTAGCCGATGTCGGAGATCAACTGCGTGGTCAGAACCACGGCCACCGACACAAGCGAGCAGCCGAGCAGGAGATCGATGTCGTTGTTCCCCGCCGCCTCCACCAGCGTGTAGCCGAAGCCCTGGTAGCGGAACATCGTTTCGACGATGACGACGCCCGTGAGCAGCCATGGAAACTGCAGCATGATCACCGTGAAGGGCGCGATCAGCGCGTTGCGCAGGGCATGCTTCACCACGACATTGCCGAAGGAAAGACCCTTCAGGCGCGCGGTGCGGATATATTGCTGCGTCATCACCTCGACCATCGAGGCCCGCGTCATGCGGGCGATGTAGCCGATGCCGTAGATGGCCATGGTCATCACGGGCAGGGTGAAGTTGTAGAAGCTCACCCCCTGCCCCGTGGCCGACGCCGCCGAGCCGTTGAGCCAGCCCAGCCATGACGCGAAGATCACGGTGAAGATGACGCCCGACACGTATTCGGGCGTGGCCGTCGTGGTGATGGAGGCGACCGACAGACTTCGGTCGGTGCGCGAGCCCTCGCGCATTCCCGCCAGGATGCCGACCAGGAGCGAGATCGGCACCATGGTCACCATGACCCAGAACATCAGGATGCCGGTTGCGCCGAGCGCCGGGAAGAGTTTCGCTTCCACCGTGGTCTTGAACTTGGTGGAGCAGCCGAACTCGCCTTGGAGAATCCCGGAATAATGCGGCTCGGCCGGCTCCTGGCAGTAGCGGAAGCGCGGCGCCACCTGGCCGGTGTTGGGATCGACGGCCGGCTGCTTCTGGACGACGCCCAGCCACTGGCCGTAGCGGATGAAGAAGTTCTGGCGGTAGCCGTTGCGGACGAGCCAGGATTCGATGTGCTCGTCCGAGGAGCGCATATCGAGCTGGCTGATGGCCAGTTTCCTGAGGTTCGGCTCCAGGTTGATCATGAAGAACACGACCAGCGTGAGGCACAGCATGGTCAGCACCATGGTCCCCAGGCGCCGCAGGATAAAGACGAGCATGGCTTTTCCCTAACGGCCGCGGGATGCGGCCGCCGTCAGTTGAACCTCACGAAAGTGGAAGCATGGTCCGCCTCCTGGGAGCCGCATGGACGGGGCGCGGACGCCCCGCCTGCCTTGTCGCTCGAGAACGAGCCGCGACGCCCGCTCAAGCCTGCTCGTCGAGCCAGACGTTGTGGAACTCGTGCTCGTAGGTCGGGTGCGCCGCGTGATTCTTCACTTCCGGCCGGATGTTGATGTAGAGCTTGCGCCAGTAGGGCTGGATGATGATGCCCGAATCCTGGAGGATCTGCTCGATGTCCTTCATCACCACCTTGCGCTTTTCCGGGTCGGCGATCGAGAGCGCCTCGTTCACCTTGGCGTCGAACTCCGGGTTGGAATAGGCGGTCTCGTTCCAGGCCTCGCCCGAACGGTAGGCGATGGCGATCACCTGGACGCCAAGCGGGCGCATGTTCCAGTTGGTCTGGGAGAAGGGGTACTTCGTCCAGTCGTTCCAGAAGGTGGAGCCGGGCAGCACGGTGCGCTTGACCTTGATGCCGGCCTCGCGGAGCTGTGCCGCGATCGCGTCGCCCGTGTTCTTGTGGTAGTCCTCGTCCACGGTGATGAGCTCGTGCTCGTAGTCTATCACGCCCGCTTCGGTGAGCATGGCCTTGGACTTCTCAAGGTCGCGGACCTGCTTGGGCAATTCCACATATTCGGGATGGATCGGGCTGACATGGTGGTTCTCGGCCACCGTGCCGGCGTTGTTGTAGCCGAGCTGGAGCACGATATTGTTGTCGACAGCGGTCTGGATCGCCTGGCGCACCGCCTGATTGTCATACGGCTTGTTGGCGACGTTCATGCGCGTGCACACGGTCGCCGCCGTCACCACTTCGGACGCCGGCGCGCCAGCGTCCTCGATGATCTGGATGATGTCCGACGTGGTCTCGTGGTTGGTGTGGACCTCGCCCGATTCAAAGGCGGAGATCAGCGCCTGCGGGTCGGTGCCGTAGTCGATGAACTCGATCCCGTCGAGATGAGCCTCACCGCCCCACCACGTGCCGTTCTCGCGGCGCTTGAAGACCACCTTCTGGCCGACATCGTAGGACACGAGTTCGAAGGGGCCGGTGCCGATCGGGTTGGCGGCGAAGTTGGCGCCCGTCTCGTCGAAGGAGCGATGGACCACGAGCCCGGGATAGTCGGCGAGCTGCGGGATCAGCGCGATATCGGGCGTGGTCAGCTTGAGCCGCACCGTCATGTCGTCGACGCGCTCGACCGCGCCCTCGCGCAGTTTCCCGCTCGCCTCGTCAACCAGCGTGCCGAGCCGGCCGGGCATGGAGTTGCCCTCGGCGCTCTTGTCGGCCCAGCGCGTGAAGTTGTGGATGACATCGTCGGCGTTGAACGTGTCGCCGTTCGTCCAGGTCACGCCGGGGCGCAGGTGAAGCAGGTATTCGGTGGCGTCGTCGTTCACGTCCCAGCTTTCGAGCAGATAGGGCTCGAAAGTGTACTCCTTGGTGTATTTAACGAGCGGCTCAAGCGACTGGCGTTGCGCGTTGGCGATCTCGGACCAGTCCGCCGTGCGCGGATCCTTGGGATCCTTGATCGACATGGCGACGCGGATCACGCCGCCTTTGCGCGGCTCCTGCGCTACTGCCCTGGTCGGCGCGGCGAGCCCCAACATGCCGTAAGCCATGGCGGTCGAGGCGCCGAAGGCGCTCGCCAGCGCCAAAAACTCGCGGCGATCGACTCCACTGCCGTTCTTGGCCATCTCGGCCATGCGGTGGACGTGCTCGGGCACACGATCGCCGTTGCTCCGATAAAACTTCATCTGACAGCTCCCATTGTTGTCTGGTTTTCTTGCATCATTCCGCATCCGTCATCCCTTGTCAAAGCGGTCAACGGCCGGGTTCCCCAAGGAAGCATGCACATTCCGTTGAAAAGCGTGGGCGCGATTGCGACGCGCGCTGCCCGATTCCGTCGCCGGTGCATGGGCGGGCCGACTCGCTGGACGCAAGGGCAACGTCTGGGGTAGATGACGCCGGTCGATCCCCTGGCTGGATTGCGGCACGCCCTATGCGGCCCCGCAATCCAGCCACAATCCTGGGATCGACTAAACGTCCGTGGGTCGCGAAGGGGATGCGACCGCGGACGTGCGGCACATTCGAGCTCTTGCGGCCCTGCCGCCACGACTGATCGAGGGGAAAGACGATGCGGCTCCGTCCCGTTCTGTTCGCGCTCGCCCTGTTCGGGGCGGGGACGCCGGCGCTCGCCCAGGAGGCGCCCGCCGATGCCGCGACGCCGCCCGCCGACGCCGCTCCCGTCGAAGCGCCGCGCGCGGCCGACCCGTCCGCCCGCACCGTGATCACCACGCCCGATGGCGACTATTTCGGCGTCGACCTGCGGGCCGAGCAGAACAAGACGCTTTCGGAGTGCCAGTCGATCTGCCTGGGCGACGGCGAATGCCGGGCCTTCACCTACAACACGCGCGCGAAAAGGTGCTTCCTCAAGAGCGATTTCCGCACGCTGAACCCCTTCCCCGGCGCGGTGGCCGGCAAGGTGGTGGCCGCTTCGGGCGACCTCGACATCGGCGCCGCGCCCGCGCTCGGCTTCTTCCCCGACTGGATGGCGGAGGAGGCGAGGCAGCTCCGCGCCCGTCTGACCGCCCCGCGCGATGAGGACCAGTCAGCCGGGCTCGCCACGCTGATACGCCTGAGCGACGAGGCGCTCAACGCCGGCGACCCGGCCGCCGCCATGGCCTATGCCGAGCAGGCGCTGCGCGTCGAGCCGGAGGATCCCGCGCTCTGGCTCGGGCTTTCCCGCGCGGCGCTGGCCTTCTCGTCGGAAGACAGCCAGGCCATGGCCAATGCCCAGCAGACGGCGACGACCGGCGCCTGGACCGCCTACGATCTTTCGCGCACGGCGGCGGCGCGGGCGGACGCCCTGGCCGCGCTGGCGCAGGCGCTCGACCGGCGCGACCTGTTCCGTCCCGCCCTTTCCGCTTATGAGGCGAGCCTCGACCTCGTGAACTCGGCCGCCGTGCAGGCCGAATATGAAGACCTCAAGGCGCGAAAAGGTTTTCGGGTCGTCGAACACACGATCGACGCCGACACGGTCACGCCGCGCGTCTGCGCGGTCTTCTCCGAGGATCTGGTCAAGGCGGGCGTGGACTATTCGACCTTCGTCGCCGTGGACGACCGCGCGCCCAAAAGCGTGGAGGCCAAGGGCCGGCAGGTCTGCGCGGGCGGGCTGGAGCATGGCCGGCACTACCGCGTGACCTTCCGCGCCGGCCTGCCTTCTGCGGTCGGCGAGGTTCTGGAGGCGCCCGCAGCGCTGTCGATCTATGTGCGCGACCGCGCGCCGTCCGCCCGCTTCACAGGCGACAGCTTCGTGCTGCCCGCCACCGCGCGGCACGGCGTCCCGGTGGTGACGGTCAACATGGACGAGGCCGATATGCGGCTCTACCGGGTCGGCGAGCGCTCGCTGGCGCAGCTTCTCTCGGGCTACCAGTTCCTGCGCCAGCTCGACGCCTACGAGGTCTCGACCCTCGCCGAGGGGCTCGGCGCGCCGGTTTGGGAAGGGCGGCTCGAGATCGCCAACGAGCCCAACAAGGAAGTGACCACGAGCTTCCCGCTCGACGAGGCGCTGCCCCGGCGCGCGCCCGGCGTCTATGTGATGACGGCGCAGCCCGTGGACGACCGCCGCGACTCCTGGGAGCTGCGCGCCACGCAGTGGCTGGTGGTCTCCGACATCGGGCTTTCCACCTACACGGCCGAGGACGGGCTGTCGGTGTTCGCGCGCTCGCTCGGTACGGCCAAGCCGCTGGACCGGATCGAGCTGACGCTGCTCGCCCGCAACAACGAGATTCTCGGCACCGCCGCGACGGACGCCGGAGGACGCGCCGTCTTCACGCCGGGGCTTGCCCGCGGCACCGGCGGCATGGCGCCGGCCGTGCTGGTGGCCAAAAGCCAGGCCGGCGACTTCGTGTTCCTCGACATGACGCGGCCCGGTTTCGACCTGTCTGACCGCGGCGTGGCGGGCCGCCCCGCGCCGGGGCCGCTCGACGTCTATGCCTGGACGGAGCGCGGCATCTATCGCGCCGGCGAGACCGTCCATGTCGCAGCGCTTGCCCGCGACGCGCAGGCCAGGGCCGTGGACGGCGTGCCGCTGACCTTCATCTTCACCCGTCCCGACGGCGCGGAGGACCGGCGCGTGGCGTCCGACGGCCAGGCGGAGGGCGGGCATGCGGTCGAGCTGCCGCTCGAAGCCAACTCCATGCGCGGCACCTGGACCGTCAAGCTCCATACCGATCCCGCGCAGCCGGCGGTCAGCGAGGCGCGCTTCCTGGTGGAAGACTTCGTGCCCGATCGGGTGGAGTTCGACCTGACCGCCGATAAGCGGAAAGCTTCGCTGCGCGAGCCCGTGCAGGTCACGGTGGACGGCCGCTTCCTTTACGGCACGCCGGCGGCGGGGCTGGAGCTCGAAGGCGAGGTCGCGCTGGAATCGACGCGCGAATGGGCGCGCTTTCCGGGCTACCAGTTCGGCTTGGCCGACGAGGTCGAGGGCGACCGCCAAGTGCTGCCCCTGGGCGACCTGCCGCTCGTGGGCGAGGACGGCAAAGCCACCTTCCCCGTCGTCGTGGACGCGGCTCCCGCCACCACCAAACTCACGAAGGCGCATGTCTCCGTGCGGATGCGCGAGAGCGGCGGCCGGGCCGTGGAGCGCTCGCTCGACATTGCGCTTCTGCCGCAGGCGGACGTCATCGGCATCAGGCCCGGCTTCACTGGCGAAGAGGTGCCGCAGGGCTCGACGGCGAGCTTCGACGTGATCCTTGTCGGGGCCGGGGGCCAGCCGGCCGCGCCCAAGACCCTCAACTGGACGCTGTCGCGCGTCGAGCGCTCCTACCAGTGGTATCGCTCGGGTTCCTACTGGAACTACGAGCCCTTCACCTTCACGACGGAGATCTCGTCGGGCGCGGTGGAGGCGGCTGGCCCCATGCCGGCCAAGGTGAGCGTCCCCGTGGACTGGGGCCGCTACCGGTTGGAGGTCACCACGCAGGACGAGGCCGGCCCAGCCACGAACGTGGAGTTCGACGCGGGGTGGTATGTGGCGCAGGCCTCGACCGAAACGCCGGACGCGCTGGAGATCGGCCTCGACGAGCCCGAATACCGGGCGGGCGACATCGCCCGGCTGAAGGTGACGCCGCGCTTCGCGGGCGAGCTTCTGGTCACGGTGGGCGCGGACCGGCTGCTCGCCGTCCACACGGCAAGCGTTCCGGACGAAGGCGCGACCATCGACATTCCCGTGGGGGAAGACTGGGGCGCGGGCGCCTATGTGACCGCCACCCTGTTCCGGCCCGGCGCGGCGGAGGAAAGCCGCATGCCCGCCCGCGCCATCGGCGTGACGTGGATGGGCGTTGACGCCGCCGCGCGCACGCTCGCGGTGGCGGTGACGCCCGAGCCCAAGATGGAGCCGAATGGGGCGCTGGTCATCCCCGTTGCAGTCACCGGCGCGGGCGCGAACGAGGAGGCCTATGTCACGGTGGCGGCGGTCGACGTTGGCATCCTCAATCTCACGCGCTACGAGGCGCCGAACCCCGAAGGCTGGTTCTTCGGCCAGCGCCGGCTCGGCATCGAGCTGCGCGACCTTTATGGCCGGCTGATCGACGGCTCACTGGGCGCGACCGGCCGCATCCGCACGGGTGGTGATGGCGGCAGCATGAGCGCCGAAGGCAGCCCGCCGACGGAAGAACTCGTCGCCTTCTTCTCCGGCATCGTGAAGCTGGACGCCGCGGGCAAGGCGGTGATCGCCTTCGACATTCCCCAGTTCAACGGGACAGTGCGCGTGATGGCGGTCGCCTGGACGCGCGACGCCGTGGGCCACGCCTCGGCTGACGTGACGGTGCGCGATCCGGTCGTGGTGACGGCGAGCCTGCCGAGATTCCTCGCGCCGGGCGACCGCGCTGTGGCGCGCCTCGACTTCGCCAACACGGACGGGCCGGGCGGCGACTACACGCTGAGCGTGGAAGCAAATGGCGCGGTGGTGGCCGATGACGCGGGCCTGCCGGCCAGCGTCACGCTCCAGCCCGGCCAGCGAACCGGCCTCAACCTCGCGCTCACTGCGCTCGAAGCCGGCGACGGCAGCGTTTCCGTGCGGCTCTCGCATCCCAGCGGCGTGGAAACGGCGCAGACGCTCGCCTTGCCCGTCCGCGCGCCGGCGGTGCCCGTCACCACGCGCAACGTGGTGAGCCTCCAGCCCGGCGCCAGCCTGCGGGTGGACAGCGGGCTCTTGTCCGAGAGCCTGCTCGACGGCGCCAGCGTGAGCCTGGGCGTGTCGCGCTCGGCGCCCTTCGACGTGGCGTCGCTGCTGCTTTCGCTCGACCGCTACCCCTATGGCTGCGCCGAGCAGACGGTGAGCCGCGCCTTGCCGCTGCTTTACGTGAACGAGATGGCGGCGGGCGTCGAGCTTGCCGGCGACCCGGAGCTCAAGGGGCGCATCCAGGGCGCCATCGACGGCGTGCTGAACTTCCAGTCGCCGTCCGGCTCCTTCGGCCTGTGGGGGCCGGGCTATGGCGACCTCTGGCTGGACGCCTATGTCACCGACTTCCTGACCCGCGCCCGCGAGGCCGGCTATGACGTGCCGGCCAACGCCATGCTGCTGGCGCTCAACAA
This sequence comes from Mesorhizobium sp., assembly GCA_035998495.1. Taxonomy (GTDB): domain Bacteria; phylum Pseudomonadota; class Alphaproteobacteria; order Rhizobiales; family Rhizobiaceae; genus Mesorhizobium_B. Next base: position 28,781 of record DASYHP010000024.1, on the reverse strand, counting down.
CCTGCAGAACGGCGTCTCCTACGACCTCGATCTCCAGGCGCGCGGCAACGCCATCGCCTACAGCTTCTATGTGCTGGCGCGCAACAGGAAGGCGTCGGTGGGCGACCTCCGCTATTATGCGGACACGCAGGTGGAGGCCTTCACCAGCCCCATGGCGGTCGCGCATCTCGCGGCAAGCCTCGCGCTCTACGGCGACCAGCAGCGGGCGGAAAGCACGTTCGACGCGGCGCTCCGGCTGGCCAAGGCGACCTCGCCCGGCCAGTTCAACAACGACCCGTACGGCTCCACCCTGCGCGACGGCGCGGGCGTGCTCGCGCTGGCCGCCGAGTCCCGGCCCATGTCCTCGATCGTGCCCGAGCTCGTGCAGCATGTGGCGAACGAGCGCGCGGAAAAATGGCAAACCAGCACCCAGGAGCAGGCCTGGATGCTTTTGGCCGCCCGCGCGCTGGCCGCCGGCAACGAGGCGATCCGGCTTGAGGTGAACGGGGGGCCGCATGAGGGCGCGCTCGCCCAAGAGTTCTCGGGCGAGGCGATCGCCGCCGCGCCTGTGACGCTCGTCAACCGGGGCTCCGAGCCCGTCGAGGCGGTCGTGACGGCGGTGGCCGCCCCGGCCGAGCCCCTGCCCGCTGGGGGCGACGGCTTCACCATCCAGCGCACCTATTACCGGCTCGACGGGTCGGAGGCGAACGTGACGGAAGCTCAGCGGAACGAGCGCTTCGTGGCGGTGCTGCAGATCCAGGAGACCAACGACTGGCCCTCGCGGATCCTGGTGACCGATCTGCTGCCCGCGGGCTTCGTGATCGACAACCCGAACCTCGTATCCTCGGCGAGCCTGTCGAATTTCGACTGGCTGCCGCAGACGGAGGCTGCGCATCTGGAGTTCCGCGACGACCGTTTCGTGGCGGCCTTCAACCGCGAGGCGGGCGCGGACCGTTGGATCACCCTGGCCTATGTCGTGCGCGCGACCACGCCCGGCACGTTCGCCCACCCGGCGGCGCAGGTTGAGGACATGTACCGGCCCGAGTTCTCCGCGCGCACGGCGGCGGGGATGATGATGGTGCGGGAATGAGCGGCTGCTCCAGTCGGCTCCCTCCTTCTCCCCTTGTGGGTCGAAGCGACGAGCAGCGACAGACACAGAGGTGTCTGTCGCCGTCGCGCAGGGGTGGCCGGCCTGGAGCGAAGCGGAAGGACGGTGGGATGAGGGGTGTTGGAAGAAGCGCGGCGTCCCAAGATCAGGAGCTGAAAGGCACCCTATTCCGGGCTTTGCGTTCCGCCCAGCACCCCTCATCCGCCGCCTTCGGCGGCACCTTCTCCCACAAGGGGAGAAGGGGGAGCCAAGCCGAGTAGCGGTGATGCCGTCTCCGAGTTGGCATAGATGGCTCACGGTCGCCGCAGCGGGGCTGGTCGGCCTCGTTCTGCTCGCCCCGGTCAGCTTCGAGGCGCTGGACAAGAGTTTTCCGCCGCCCCTGCCCGCCGATCTCCCGCTCTCGGCCGAAGTCTCCGACCGCGACGGCGCGGTGCTGCGGGCCTTCGCAACGCCGGACGGGCGCTGGCGGCTCGCGACCGACCTGGATGAAGTCGATCCCGACTTCATCCGCATGCTCCTGGCCTATGAAGACAAGCGCTTTTACGCGCATGAAGGCGTGGACGCCCTGGCGCTTCTCCGCGCGGCCGGGCAGTTTGCCGGCGCAGGCCGGATCGTCTCGGGTGGTTCCACGCTCAGCATGCAGCTCGCCCGCCTCCTGGAGCCCCGCCAGGGTCGGTCGGTCACGGCCAAAGCCCGGCAGATCTTTCGCGCGGCGCAGCTCGAGCGGCGGCTGAGCAAGGAGGATATCCTCCGAGCCTATCTCACGCTCGCGCCCTATGGCGGCAATCTCGAAGGCGTGCGCGCGGCTTCGCTCGCCTGGTTCGGCAAGGAGCCGAAGAAACTGTCGGTGAGCGAGGCGGCCCTGCTTGTCGCTCTCCCCCAACTGCCCGAACGGCGGCGGCCGGATCGCTTCCCCGACACGGCGCGCGCCGCGCGCGACCGTGTGCTCGACCGCATGGTGGAGGCGGGGCTTCTCGGGCAAGCGGAGCGGATGCGCGCTGCGGCCGAGCCGGCGCCGGCGGTGCGGTTGGCTTTGCCGGCCTTCGCCCCACACCTGACTGAAACGGCGCTTCGCACAGACCCCGACCGAAAACTCACGTTGCGCCGCTCGCTTCAGGCGGCGCTCGAAACCGTGGCGCGGGACGCGGCGGAAAAGCTCGGCCAAAAGCTCTCGGTCGCCCTGTTGCTCGCCGACGCCCGCACCGGCGAGGTGCTGGCCCATGTCGGCGCGGCCGATTTCTTCGATCTTTCCCGCGGTGGCGCGATCGACATGACGAGAGCCGTCCGCTCGCCGGGCTCGACGCTGAAGCCCTTCATCTACGGGCTCGCCTTCGAGGAAGCCCTGGCCGCACCCGAGACGCTGATCGACGACAGCCCGGCCGATTTCTCCGGCTACCGCCCCCAGAACTTCGACATGGGCTATCAGGGCGAGGTCACGGTCCGCTCAGCGCTCCAGCTTTCGCTCAACGTGCCTGCGATCCGGCTGCTCGACGCGGTTGGGCCGGCGCGCCTGGCCGCGCGCTTTCGACAGGCGGGCGTGGAGCCCATCCTGCCCAAGGACGAGGCGCCGGGGCTGGCGATCGGCCTGGGCGGCGTGGGCGTTTCGCTCTACGATCTCGTGCAACTTTATACGGGCCTCGCAAACGGAGGAGAGGCCAAGCGCCTGCGCAACGGCGCGGAAGCCGCCCGACCCGAGCCGCTCGCCAACGGCGCCGTGCTTGACGAGCGCGCGGCCTGGATGGTCGGCGACATCCTGCTCGGCGTGGCCGCGCCCGAGGGCGCCGCGCGGCGCGCGATCGCCTACAAGACCGGCACGTCCTATGGCTACCGGGACGCTTGGTCGGTGGGTTATGACGGCCGCCATGTGCTGGGCGTGTGGGTCGGCCGGCCCGACGGCGGCCCGGTGCCGGGCCTGTCGGGCTACCAATCGGCCGCGCCGATCCTGTTCGAAGCCTTCGCCAAGTCGGGGCTCGCGCCAAAACCATTGCCCCGCGCGCCGGCCGGCGCGTTCCGCCAGAAGCGCGAGGAGCTGCCCATCGCGCTTCAGCGCTTTGGTAGGGATGCCGACGGGCTGGTGGCGGTGTCGGCCACGGAGCCTGCCCCGGAAATCGTGTTCCCGCCCGAAGGCGCGCGTGTCGAGGCCGGCGCGGGCGGGCCGCTTGTGCTGAAGCTGCAGGGGGGCCGCGCGCCGTTCCGCTGGCTCGCCAACGGCGAATCGCTCGGCGGCCCGCAGCGGCGGCGCACGGCGACCTGGGCGCCCGACGGCCAGGGCTTCGCCACGCTTACCGTCATCGACGCGGCGGGCCGCGCGGCGAGCGTGAAGGTCTTCATCGAATAGGCCGGGCCGGGCCGGGAGCCGGTTCGGCCGGGACCGGCAAAGGCAATGCCGATGCCGCCGGTTCCCCGCGAGCGGAAGGAATCCTGTTCCCCGCCGACCTGGGCGGCACGGATGATTTTGCGGAGACGCCGGGAAAAAACGCAAACGCCGTGGGCATTCACTGGCGCGTCTTCCATCTAGGCTGAAGTTCTCTCAACGAGGAGACTCCCATGGGCGGAATGTTTCGCAGGACGTTTCTCGCCACCTTCCTGGCCGGCTCGGTTCAAATCGGCCTGCTCGGCTTCGCATTCGCGGACGCGGCCATCCTCAACGTGTCCTACGATCCGACCCGCGAGTTCTATGCGGAGTTCAGCCAGGCCTTCGTGGCCGACTGGAAGGCCAGGACGGGCGAGACCGTCACCGTGGATTCCAGCCATGGCGGCTCGGGCAAGCAGGCGCGCGCCGTGATCGAAGGGCTTGAGGCGGACGTAGTGACGCTCGCGCTCGAAAGCGACATCAACCAGATCGTCAAAGCTTCGGGCAAGATCAGCCCTGACTGGCGCGGGCGGCTGCCCAACAACTCGGCCCCCTACACGTCCACGATCGTGTTCCTGGTACGGGAGGGCAACCCTAAGGGCATCAAGGATTGGGGAGATCTCGCAAAGGGTGACGTTTCCATCATCACGCCCAACCCGAAGACGAGCGGCGGCGCGCGGTGGAACTATCTGGCGGCCTGGGCCTGGGCGCATGGCCAGTTCGGCGGCGACGAAGCGAAAATCCGTCAATACATCGCCGACCTCTACAAGCGCGTGGCCGTGCTCGACACGGGCGCGCGCGGCGCAACCGTCACCTTCGCCGAGCGCGGCCAGGGCGACGTGCTGCTCGCCTGGGAGAACGAGGCCCATCTGGCGCTCGACGAGTTCGGCGCGGACAATTTCGACATCGTGGCGCCGGACCAGTCCATCCTGGCCGAACCGCCAGTGGCGGTGGTGGACGCCAATGTGGACAAGCGCGGCACAAGGGCCGTGGCCGAGGCCTTCCTCGGGTTCCTCTTCTCCGAAACGGGCCAACGGCTGGCCGCCAAGCATCATTACCGCCCGTCCAAGCCCGAGCTCGTGCCGGCGGAGGCGCTGAAGAACCTGCCCACCCTCAAGCTGGTCACCATCGACGATCCCATCTTCGGCGGCTGGGCGAGGGCGCAGCCCACCCATTTCGGCGAAGGCGGAACCTTCGACCAGATCTACGCCGCGGGACGGTGACGCTTCTCGGCCGGCGTCGCCGCGAGGCTCGTCGCCCTCTCGCGTCCAGGGTGTCGGGATGGGGCGCCTGCGGCGATCTCAGGGCCGGCACGGATGTGGGATGGAGCCGAATGGCGGCATTCCCGCCGGGCGCGCCACGTCCTATATAGAGGCCATGGCAGCAAACGAGAACGGCGTGGGGCTGGAGGTCGAGCTCGAAGGGTCGACGACATCCAAGCGCGCCCTGCTGATCGTGAACCCCCGCGCCCGGCGCGGGGGCGAAGCCATGGAGGAAACCTGCGACGTGCTCGAAGAGGCCGGCTTCGAACTGTCGCGCCCCGAGCCGACCGGGGACGTTCCTATCGGGGAACTGATCCGCGACAAGGCCGACGAGGTCGATCTCGTCATCGTGGGCGGCGGCGACGGCACCCTGAACGCGGCGGCGCAGGCCCTGGTGGACACGCAACTGCCGCTGGGCGTCCTGCCCCTCGGAACCGCCAACGACTTCGCCCGCACGATCGGCCTGCCGACCGATCCGGTGGAAGCGGCGCGGCTGCTTGCCACGCTTCAACCCCGGCCCATCGACCTCGGCGAGGTGAACGGGCACCTCTTCTTCAACGTGGCCTCGATCGGCTTCAGCGCGGAGCTTGCGCGCGAGCTCACGGCAAGCGCCAAGAAGCGCTTCGGCACGGCGGGCTACGGCATCGTCGCGGCGCGCCTGCTGGCCCGTTCGCGCCTGTTCACGGCCGAGCTCGATCATGACGGCGCGGTGGAGACGATCCGCACCCTGCAGATCTCGGTCGGCAATGGCCGACACTATGGTGGTGGCATGACGGTGGCGGAGACGGCCACCGCCGACGACGGCAAGCTCGACTTCTACAGCCTCGAAGTGGATCATTGGTGGCGGCTCCTTCGGCTTCTTCCGGCGTTGCGCAGGGGCACGCAGGGGCAGTGGGACGACGTCCGCGCCTTCCGCACCACGGAGGTGACGGTGCGCACGTGGAGGCCCCGCGCCGTCAACACGGATGGCGAGCTGACCACGCGTACGCCAGCGCGCTTCCGCGTCCGGCCGAAGGCGATCCGGGTTTATGCGCCGCCTACGGCGGTTGCCGCATGATCGCGGAAGGTCGCAGACGTCCCGGACAAGATCAGGCGACGACAAAGGCTTACCGAGCACACCCGCTTCCACTGAAGCGAACGTGCTCCCGAGAGGAGAAGGCTGCATGAGCGATCAGACCCCGGGCGAGCGCCACCAGGCGCACAACTTCATGGTCACCGATGTGGAGCCGGCCGATGCCGGGGAACGCATCGGCGTGACGCTCACGGATGTGCGGGGCGGACGCGTGACGCTGCACATGGAGCGCGAACACGCCGAAGAGCTGTTCGACATCCTGTCCACTCAGCTCAGCGCCGCCGACGCCTGACGCGCCTCGGTTCGTTTTCTTGCGGATCGCCTTCTTCTCCCCGCCGCTGTGGAGCCACCTGGCCGTTTATCGCGCGCTCGCCGGCGCGCTGGCGAAGCGCGGGCATGGCTGTTTCCTGATCGGCCATCCCGATCTCGGGGGGTTCGACGGCGGATCGCTGGCGCTGGCCGCGCTCGACCCGGCCGGGTGCGCCTGGAATCCCGAAAGCGTGACGGCGAACGCGCGCCGGCCCGGCCTGCCCTTCGGCATCCTGCGGGTGGTGAATGACATGGCGGCCATGACGCGCTCGCTTTGCCTTCAGGGGCCGGCCCTGCTGCGCGAGCTCGGCATCGACGGCGTCGTATCCGACCAGATGGAAAGCGCGGGCGCGATTGTCGCCGAGCATCTGAATTTGCCCTTCGTGACGGTCGCCTCGGCGCTGCCGGTCAACCGCGAGCCCTCCATCCCGCTCCCCGTGCTGGATTGGCCGTGGGAGGACAGTGCGGCGGCGCTCAAGCGCAACCGCGGCGGCGAGTGGGTGGCCGACCTTCTGACCCGCCGCATCGACCGGACGATCGCAGCCGAGGCCGGGCGTCTGGGCTGCGCGCCCAAGCGGCGGCAGGCGGACTGCCTGTCGCCACTGGCCGAGATCGGCCAAATCGTGCCGGGCTTCGACTTCCCCCGCCGCAATCTGCCCGCGCATTTCCACCCTGTGGGCCCCTTGCGCGACGGGGTGAGAGGCGGCGCGCCCCTGCCCCCGATCCCAAGCGGAAAACCCCTCGTGTTCTGCTCCTTCGGCACGCTTCAGGGCCATCGCCTCGGCCTGTTCCGGCGGGTGGCGAAAGCCTGCCGTCAGGTCGGCACGCGGCTTCTCGCCGCGCATTGCGGCGGGCTCTCGCCCGAGCAGGCGACGACGGTCGACGCCGATTGGGTGGTGGACCGCGTGGACCAGGAGGAAGCGGTGCGGCGCGCGGACGTAGTGGTGACGCATGGCGGGCTCAACACGGCCCTCGACGCGCTGGCCGCCGGCACACCCATGCTGGTGATCCCGCTCGCCTTCGACCAGCCGGGCGTGGCCGCGCGGGTGAGGCACCTCGGCGCGGGCGAGGTCGTGTCGAGCCGCCCGTGCGCCGCCACGCTGGCCCAAGCGCTCGGCCGCCTGCTGAGCGACAAGGGGTTCGGGGAACGCGCGGGCTCGCTCAAGCACGAGTTCGTCGCGGCCGGCGGCGCGGCGCGGGCCGCAAGCGTCATCGAACAGGCGCTGTGCGAGCGGCGGCCCGTGCCGCGGCAGGAAGCTCTGGCGGCATGACGAAGCTGGTGCTGGCCGGCGGCGGGCTCGCCAACGGGCTGATCGCGCTGAAGCTCCTGCGCGCGCGGCCGGAGGTGGATGTCACGGTGGTCGAGGCGGGTCCGGCGCTGGGCGGCAATCACACCTGGTCGTTCCACGAGCACGATCTCACGCCCGCGCAGCACGACTTCGTCCGGCCGCTCGTTTCCTCGCGCTGGGCCGGCCAGGAGGTGCGTTTCCCCAACCACCGCCGGAAACTCCAGGCCGGGTATTTCAGCATCAGCTCGGAGCGGTTTTGGGAGGTGCTGATGCGCGAGCTTGGCGATCGCGTGCGCCTCAATGCGAAGGTGGAGACCCTGCGCCCCAATGGCGTGTCGCTCGCCGGCGGCGAGGAGATCGCGGCGGACGCCGTGATCGACGGGCGCGGCTTTCGCTCGAGCCCGGCGCTCGCGATCCGCTTCCAGACCTTCCTGGGCCGCGAATTGCGCTTTGCCCAACCGCACGGGCTCGTCAGCCCCATCATCATGGACGCGACCACGCCGCAGGAAGGCGGCTACCGCTTCACCTATGTGCTGCCTTTTTCCGCGGACACGGCGCTGGTGGAGGACACCGCCTATGAGGATGGCGGGCGCATCGACCGCGCCGCCCTTTCCCGCCGCATCGACGGCTACTGCGAGGCGCAAGGGTGGCGGCCGGTCGAGACGCTGCGCGAGGAGATGGGCATCCTGCCGATCACGTTGGGCGGCGGCATGCGACGGTTCTGGACGGAACAGGGCGCGGTCCCCGCCGTCGGCTTGCGCGGCGCTTTCTTCCACCCCGTGACGGGCTACTCCCTGCCCGACGCGGTGCGCGTGGCCGACCTCCTGGCCGCCCTCCCGGACCTCCGGAGCGCCGCCATCCGAGCGGCCCTGCAAGGCCGTTCCGAGATGCTGTGGCGCGAGCAGAAATTCTTCCGTGCGCTCAACCGGATGCTGTTCCTGGCCGGCAAGCCGGATGAGCGCTGGCGCGTGATGGAACGCTTCTACCGTCTGTCCGAGGATCTCATCTCGCGCTTCTATGCCGCACGCCCCACGCCGCTCGACAAACTTAGAATACTCACGGGCAAGCCGCCGGTGCCGGTCGTGGGCGCCGTGAAGGCGCTGGCCTGGCGCGGCGGCGGTGCCGAACGGAACGTGGAGGCGCTGTGACAAAGGACACGAAGCGGGCGGCGGTGATCGGCGCGGGGCTCGGGGGGCTCGCGCTCGCCATCCGCCTGCAATCCGCAGGGATCGCGACCACCGTCTTCGAGAAGCGCGACAAGCCTGGCGGGCGGGCTTATGTCTATGAGGATCAGGGCTTCGTGTTCGACGCCGGCCCGACCGTCATCACCGATCCCGATTGCCTTAGCGAGCTCTGGGCCGGCGCGGGGCAGCGGATGGAGGGGGATGTCGAGCTTCTGCCCGTCACGCCCTTCTACCGGCTCTGCTGGGAGGACGGCTTCACCTTCGACTATCTCGACGACCAGGATGCGCTCGATCGCCAGATCGGGGAGAAATCGCCAGGCGACGTCGAGGGTTACAGGCGTTTCCTCGCCTATTCCCGCGACGTTTACAGGGAAGGCTATGTCAAGCTCGGCGCCGTGCCCTTCCTGTCGTTCCGCGACATGGTGGTGGCCGCCCCGCAGCTTGCGCGGCTGAGGGCGGACCGTAGCGTCTATGGCGCGGTGTCGCGCTTCATTCGAGACGAGCACCTGCGCCAGGCCTTCTCCTTCCACTCGCTTCTGGTGGGCGGCAACCCGTTCGCGACCTCCTCGATCTATACGCTGATCCACGCCCTGGAGCGTTCGGGCGGCGTGTGGTTCGCGCGCGGCGGCACGGGCGCGCTGGTCAACGGCATGGCGCGGCTCCTCACACGGCTGGGCGGCGCGATCCGGCTGAACGCGGAAGTCGCGGAGATCAGGACCGCGGGTGACCGCGTGACGGCGGTCGTGGCGAACGGAGAAACGTTCCCGGTGGACATGATCGCCTCCAATGGCGACGTGGTCCATACCTATCGCGACCTCCTGAAGGAGCACCGCCGTGGGCTCTCCGAGGGCCGCCGCTTGGGCGCCAAGCGCCACAGCATGTCGCTCTTCGTGGTCTATTTCGGGCTGAGCAGGCTCCACGAAAACCTCGCCCACCACACCGTCTGCTTCGGCCCGCGCTATCGCGAACTGATCGGCGAGATTTTCGGCGGCGAGGCGCTAGCCGAGGATTTCTCGCTCTATCTCCACTCGCCCTGCATCACCGACCCTTCGCTCGCCCCGCCCGGCGCGGGCAGCTATTATGTGCTCGCGCCCGTGCCGCATCTGGGCAACGCGCCGATCGACTGGGAGGTGGAGGGCCCGCGCTACCGCGACCGCATCCTCGACTATCTCGAAGCCCGCTACATGCCGGGCCTCAGGAACGAACTCGTCACGGTGCGCCATTTCGGGCCCAGCGATTTCAAGCGCGAGCTCAACGCCCATCTGGGCTCCGCCTTCTCGCTGGAACCGATCCTGACGCAGAGCGCCTGGTTCCGGCCGCACAACCGCGACCGCGACATCAAGAACCTGTTCCTCGTCGGCGCGGGCACGCATCCCGGTGCCGGCGTGCCGGGCGTCGTGGGCTCGGCCAAGGCGACGGCCGGGCTGATGATCGCCGAGGCACGGGCGGGATGAGCCTGTCAGCGGCCCCATCCACGGCGGGAGATGCGCAGGCCTATGCCGACGAGGCCATCGCGCAGGGCTCGCAGAGCTTCGCCGCCGCTTCGCGCCTGTTCCATGAGGGGACACGTCGGGACGTGGCGAAACTCTATGCCTGGTGCCGCCATTGCGACGACGTAGTGGACGGGCAGGCGTTGGGCCACGGCCGGGTGGCAAGCGCGCACTCGCCCGCCGGGCGCCTCCAGGCGCTCGAGGAAGCCACCGCGGCGGCGCTGGACGGCGGCTCGGCGAACCATCCCGCCTTCGCGGCCCTGCGCGATGTGGCCGAGCGCCATGCGATCCCGAAACACCTGCCCTTCGACCACCTCGCGGGATTCCGCATGGATGCGGAGGGCCGGCGCTTTGCCACCCTCGATGAGCTTCTCTCCTACTGCTATGGCGTGGCGGGCGTGGTCGGCGTGATGATGGCTCATGTGATGGGCGCGCGGGCGGAGGAAACGCTCGACCGCGCCTGCGACCTGGGCCTCGCCTTCCAGCTCACCAACATCTCCCGCGACGTGGTGGAGGACGCTGAGAACGGCCGGCTGTATCTGCCGCTCGACTGGCTCGAAGAGGCCGGTGTGCCGGCGGATGAAGTTGCGCGGCCGGAGCATCGCGCGGCCGTGGCCGGCGTCGCGCGAAAATTGGTCGAGTCAGCCGAGCCCTACTATGCGTCGGCGCAGGCGGGCATCGCCGATCTGCCCTTCCGCGCCGCCTGGGCGGTGGATACGGCGCGCGGGGTTTACCGCGCCATCGGCCGGAAAGTGCTTTCGCGTGGGCCGCGCGCCTGGGACAGCCGCGCGCGGACAAACGGGGCGGAAAAGATCATACTCCTGATCGGCGGCGGGGCGGGCGCGCTGCGATCGCGGAGGCGGACAGGCTCGCCGCGTCCGGCCGAACTCTGGACGCGGCCGCGCCACCCCTGAACCTCATCTTGCGATCAGGCTGGGCATGATGGCTGCGGCGCTCATGCGGCCGCGCAGGGCAGGCTCGTCCGGGCCGAAGATGTGGTCGGTCAGGCCCTGCAGCCCCCTCGCCTCGACCGGCAGCCGCCCGAGCGATGCGCGCGCCTCGGCCACGTGCCGGCGGATCAGGTCAAGCGTCACGTCGCGGCTGGAGCTTCGCGCGAGCGTCGGCTTGGCGGCGTCCTGGCCGACGCCCTTGCCCATGCGCAGCGGATCGCCTTCCATGTCGAGCAGGTCGTCGAAAAGCTGGAAGGCGCGGCCGATCTCGCGGCCGTAAGCCTTGAGCGCGGCGTCGGTGCCGCCGTCGGCCTCGGCCAGCGTCACAGCCATTTCGAGGCAGGTGATGAACAGCGCGCCCGTCTTCTGGTCGTTGATCGCCGCCGCCTGGTCGGGAAAGGACATCAGGTTGTGGAGATCGCTGTACTGGCCGGCCACGAGGCCCTTGGTGCCGATGCCGACAGAAAGCGACGTGACGAGTCGCGCGGTCTGCTCTCCCGACACGCCCGGCAGGCTGGCCGCCATGGCGTAGGCCTCGCTGAGCAGGGCGATGGCGGCCAGGATCGCCACATCTTCGCCGAAGCGGAGATGGACGGCGGGCCGGCCGCGGCGCGTGGCGGCGTCGTCCATGCAGGGCAGGTCGTCCAGAAGCAGCGAGGCGGTGTGGACCAACTCCACCGCGCAGCCCGCGCGGATCGCCGCCGGCGAGGCGCAGCCCAGGTCGCGCGTGGCGATGGCGGTCATCACGGGCCTGAGCCTCTTGCCGCCGCTCAGCACGCTTTCCCGCATGGCCGCGCGGACCGGGCTCTCGCGGCCCCCGCTGCCGTGGAAGTGACGGGCAAGCTCCGCCTCCACCTGCCGGCGAACCGCATCGAAGGAAGAGGGGATGGCGTTCACCGTCATCGTCTGCCTGAACTCTTCACCGCATTTCCAGGGGGCGACGGAGAAGCCGTTTTGCGCAAGGCTGGCATGATCGCGGTTGCCGTGCAAATCATTAAGCCGCGACCAATCTCGGCAAAAGGGCTTATGGACAGGCAAGAGGATAGGGCCGGACTGCGCGCCCGCAAGGACGATCATCTCGACCTCGTGCTCGCCGGCGCAGGACACGTGGACGGCGTCACCTCCGGTTTCGACGTCCTGCGCTTCGAGCATTGCGCGCTTCCAGAACTCGATCTGCGCGGCATCGATCTTTCGACGGAGTGGCTCGGCCGGCGGCTGAAGGCGCCGCTTCTCATCAGCTCCATGACGGGCGGCCCTCACCGCGCCGAAACCATCAACCGCCATCTGGCGGAAGCGGCGGAGGAGCTCGGCATCGCCTTCGCGGTGGGTTCGCAGCGGATCGCCCTCGAAGGCGCGGGCATGGGTGGCCTCAACCATGCGCTGCGTCTGGCCGCGCGGTCCGTGCCGCTTCTGTCCAATATCGGCGCGGCGCAGATCGCTGGCAAAAACGGGCAGGCGCTGGCGCGACGCGCCGTGGAGGCCCTTGGGGCCGACGCCCTGATCGTGCATCTCAACCCCCTCCAGGAGGCCTTGCAGCCCGAAGGCGACACGGATTGGCGCGGCGTGCTCGCCGGCATCGAGCGCCTTACGAAAGCCTTGACGGTTCCTGTGGCCGTGAAGGAGGTCGGCGCCGGCTTGAGCGCGGCCGTCGCCCAGCGGCTCTGGGACGCGGGCGTCCGGCATCTCGACGTGGCGGGCGCGGGCGGCACGAGCTGGGCGGCGGTGGAGGCGGGCCGCGCGCGCAGCGAAGAGGCGCGGCGCGTGGCGCTGGCCTTCGCCGACTGGGGACTGCCCACCGCAAGCGCGATCCGCGTGGTGCGCGCGGCGCTGCCCGAGGCGAGCCTGGTCGGCTCGGGTGGCATCCGTGACGGCGTGGACGCGGCCAAGGCGATCCGGCTCGGCGCCGACATCGTCGGCCAAGCCGCCGGAACGCTGAGCGCCGCGCTCCACTCGACGGAGGCGGTGGTCGCGCATTTCCGGGTGGCGATCGAGCAGTTGCGGGTGGCCTGCTTCGCGACAGGCTCGCCAGACCTTGCGGCGCTGCGCCGCGCGCGGCTTCAGGACGAGCCCGGTGTCGCGCCCTGATCCGAGGAACGCATCCCCGGCACGCGCCATTGTTCCCGCGACGCGCGCCGCTAGTTGCGCCTTAAGAGTTTTCGGGTTCCCGCCGCCTTCATGACCGACACCACGCCATCCTCCGTCGAGCGCGTTTCCCTATCCGAAGCCGTGCGGCGCAAGGGCGGCGCGCTGCGGTCCGCCGCCGAGGCGGTGCCGGTGTATGTCTGGGCCGCTTTGGCGCTGATGCTTCTGCCCATGCTTTGGGTGCTGGCGGTGCTGGACTGGGCGCAGGATTGGTCTCGCGGCCTGCTGGTGATCGCCACCGCGGGGCTGATCATGTCGCCCACGCTCGTGCGCCACAGGCTGCCCGTGCTGATGCCGCCCTGGCTGGAGCTGTCGCTGGCAGCGTTCATCTATAGCTGCCTTTTCCTCGGCGAAGTCGTTGGATTGTATGAGGCGATCTGGTGGTGGGACATGATGCTCCACACCGCGTCGGGCGTCCTGTTCGGCGTGGTCGGCCTGGCTCTCGCCTACGGATGGGGCGGGCTTAGGCTCGCGCCCCGCCTCGCCTTCCTGTTCGCCGTCATGTTCGCCATGAGCGTAGGCACGTTCTGGGAGTTCTACGAATACGCCTTCGAGGCGCTCACCGGCATTGACATGCAGACGGCGAAGTTCGGCGACGGCTCCGGCCTGACCGACACCATGCTCGACATGGCCCTGAACGCGATCGGCGCGGTGGGTGTCGCGGTCCATGGCTGGCGGGCCACGCGGCCCGGCCGCCGGAGCGGCGCGCCCGCCTGGATCGAGACCTTCGTGGCGGTCAACGCGGCGTTCTTCGGGCGCGCCGCCGATCCGCCGATGCGCCGGGGCTGAACAGGGTCAGAGCGCCCTCACCTCGACCGGCTCCGGCCCAAGCAGCTTCAGCGGGTTGCGCAGGGGCAGGCCGAATTCCGGCGCTTCGATCTCGAACATGTCGCCGTCCCCGGTACGGATGCCGTCCGCAAACGACAGCGTGGCCGTGCCGAACATATGCACATGCACGTCGCCGGGCTGACGGAACACGCGATATTTGAAATGGTGGTGCTCGAGATTGGTGATCGTGTGGGACATGTTCGCCTCGCCCGACACGAAAGGCTTCTCCCAGATCGCCGCCCCGTCGCGCAGGATTCGGGACATGCCGCGCACGTCCCGTGGCAGGTCGCCCAGGAGGAGTTCCGGCCCGAACGAGGCCGTGCGCAGCTTGGAGTGCGCCAGCCAGAGATAGTTCACGCGCTCCGTGACATGATCGGAGAACTCGTTGGACACGCAAAAACCCACGCGTAGCGGCGTCCCGTCGCCGGCGATCACATAGATGCCGGCGATCTCCGGCTCCTCGCCAGCGTCCTGCGCGAACTCCGGCGACAAGAGCGGCTGGCCCGGCGCCACCGCCATGCTGCCATTGCCCTTGTAGAACCATTCCGGCTGCACGCCGACCTGGCCCGGCGCCGGCTTGCCGCCGTCGAGCCCCATGCGGAACATCTTCATGGAGTCGGTCAGCGTTTCCTGCTCATCCGCTTGAAGCTTCTTGTGCATGGCATCGCGCGTGGCGGCCGAGCCGAGATGGGTCAAGCCGGTCCCCGTCAGGTGCAGATGGGCCGGGTCAGGATGGGTGATCGGCGAAAGCAGCGCGCCGCTGCGGTAGGCCGCCTCCAGATCGACGGATTTCGTGAAGCCCTTCCGCTCGATCAGCGCCTGGAGGCCGACGCCTTCCTGCGCCGCCTCCAGCGCAAGCTCCCGGATCGACGCCGCACCGCTGACCAGCCGCGCCTGGCCGTCCGGCTCCCGCGCGGCCACGCGCACCGCGCCACCCTCGTCCAGAACCTGTGAAATCAGCATGGCTTTTCCTCACGCGGCTGGGCTCGCGATGGCGCGCCGCAATCCGTTTATCCCGCGCTCGCCTTCGAACATGGCGCGGAACGCGAGCATCGGCGCGACGCCATGTCAACTGCCGACCCAGCGCTTTCCAGCTTCTTGTGAGCGTCCACTGTCAGCTCTAGCTTGAGCGCGGCTCCCCTTGCGAGAATCCTGCCATGGCCGTTGTCGAGAATGCCCCTTCGCCCGACCCGAACGCCGACCCCACCGACCCCTACGCCCGGCAGGCGCAGACCTTCCCCCGCTTGAGCGAGGAGATGATGCGGCGCATCCGCGCTTACGGGCAGGAGGAGGCGCTCCGGCCGGGAACGCTGGTGTTCCGGCGCGGCGAGCGCAGCGTTGATTTCTTCGTGGTGATCGAGGGTGAGGTCGAGATCTTCGACCTCGGCCGGGAGGGCCGGCCCAACGTGTTCACCGTGCATAGCGATCGCCAGTTCACGGGCGAGCTCGACCTGTTCAACGACCGCGAGATCCTGGTGTCGGGCCGCACCAGGGGGCCGGCCAGGGTGCTGCGGGTGAAACGCGCCGACTTCCGGCATCTGGTGGCGGGCGAGCCCGACATCGGCGAGATCATCATGCGCGCCTTCATCCTGCGTCGCGTAGGCCTGATTAGTCACGCCCAGGGCGGCGTGGTGGTGATCGGTTCCAGCCACGCGGGCGATACCTTGCGCATCCAGCGATTTCTCCAGCGCAACGGCTACCCGCACAGGCTGTTCGATATCGACCAGGATCCGGACGCCGGCGGCTTCCTCCAATGCTTCGAGCTGACGCCCGACCAGCTTCCGGTTGTCATCACCCCCGAAGAAAAGGTGCTGCGCAACCCGCCCACGCCAAAACTTGCCGACGAGCTTGGGCTGACCGAGACGATCGACCCGGACCGCGTCTATGACGTTGCCGTGGTGGGTGCGGGGCCAACGGGGCTGGCCGCCGCGGTTTATGCGGCGTCCGAAGGGCTCGAAACCATCGTCATCGAGGGGCTCGCGCCCGGCGGGCAGGCCGGCACCAGCTCCAAGATCGAGAACTATCTCGGCTTCCCGACCGGCATTTCGGGCCAGGCGCTGGCCGGCCGCGCCCAGGTGCAGGCCCAGAAATTCGGCGCGCGGCTCGCCGTGTCGCGTGAGGCGATCGCACTCGATTGCGGCGGGCGGCCTTATCGCCTGCGGCTCGAAGACGGGGGCATCGTCACGGCCTCGGCCGTGGTGGTGGCGACGGGCGCGCGCTACCGCAAGCTCGACGTGCCGAACTACGCGCGCTTCGAGGGCCAGGGCATCCACTACGCGGCCACCGCCATGGAGGCGCAGCTCTGTGCGCGCGAGGAGGTGGTCGTGGTGGGCGGCGGCAACTCGGCGGGGCAGGCGGCGGTGTTCCTGTCGCGGACGGCAGCTCACGTCCACGTCCTGGTGCGCGGGCCGGGCTTGGCGGCCACGATGTCGGACTACCTGATCGAGCGGATCGACTCCTCGCCGCTCATCACACTCCACGCCCACAGCGGCATCACGGAGCTCGACGGCGACACCTATCTGCGCGAAGTCGCCTGGAAGAGCTCGCGGACAGGCGAGACGATCCGGAAATCCATCAGCAACATCTTCGTCATGATCGGCGCGGAGCCGAACACGGATTGGGTGAAGGACTGTTTGGATCTGGACGCCAAGGGCTTCGTCAAGACCGGCATGGACGGCGACGGCCGGGCGCTCGCCTCCCCCTATCTGACGAGCCGGCCCGGCGTGTTCGCGGTAGGCGACGTGCGCGCGGGTTCGATCAAGCGCGTGGCCTCGGGCGTAGGCGAGGGCTCGGTGGTGGTGTCCGACATCCACAAGTTCCTGCAAGCCGAGGCTGAGCGCGAGTTGGAGCGCACGGCAGCGTAAACGTCAGGCTGCAAGGGACTTCGCCCTTGCAGCACCCTCCTCTGCCCTGCTCGTGCTGCCGTTCTGCCGGCGTCACAGGATCGGCGTGCCGCCCGTCACCGCATAACGCCCGCCGCTCATATAGCTGCCCTCGTCGGACGCCAGCAGCACATAGATGCCTTGCAGTTCGCGCGGCTGGCCGGCGCGGCCGAGCGGCGCGTCTTGGCCGAACTTCGCCACCTGCTCGGGCGGCATGGTGGAGGGGATGAGCGGCGTCCAGATCGGGCCCGGCGCGACAGAATTCACGCGGATGCCGCGCTCGCCCAGCATCTGCGCGAGGCCGGCGGAGAAATTGGCGATCGCGCCCTTGGTGGTGGCGTAGGGCAGAAGCGTGGGCTTGGGCTTGTCGGAATTGACCGAGCTCGTGTTGATGATGGAGGCGCCCGGCTTCATGTTCGGCACGGCCGCCTTGCAGAGGTGGAACATGGCTGTGATGTTCACCTTGAAGGTGTGGTCCCACTCCTCGTCGGGGATCTCCTCAATGCTCTCGTGGGTCATCTGGTAGGCGGCGTTGTTGACGAGGATGTCGATGCGGCCGAACTCGGCAACCGCGCGCTGGACGATCGAGCGGCAATAGGCTGGGTCGGCGAGGTCGCCCGGCATCAGCACCGCCTTCCGGCCGGCTTCCCGCACGAGGCGCGCGGTGTCCTCGGCGTCCTCGTGCTCGCTCAGATAGGAGATCAGCACGTCCGCGCCTTCGCGCGCATAGGCGATGGCGACCGCGCGGCCGATGCCCGAATCGCCGCCAGTGATCACGGCGGCGCGGCCTTCGAGCTTGCCGGAACCCTTGTAGCTCGTCTCGCCGTGGTCCGGCTTGGGGTCGAGCTTTTCGGTGGTGCCGGGTGGGGTTTGCTGCTGTTCGGGCTGTCCCATGCTCGATCTCCCGCGTTGGAGCATTTTCCGGCGAGGTGGATGCCGGCTCGCCGCTGAAAACGCGGCAAGAGAAAACTGGAGCCGATTCCACGCAAGTGGGAGCGGCTCCGGGTGCGCCGATCAACCCGTGAGAGTCCAACCCGTTCCGGCTTGGGAACCGCCAAACTTGGAATTCCGATGGGCCGTTAACACATGTTGGCCGCGGGCTCGGCGGAACGCCGGCCCGGCATCGCCCGTTCCTTCGGTTCGCCGCCGCTTCAGCAGTCTGTGAAAGTGAGGCGAGCAGCACGTTCAACGCGGCTTGAGGGCCGAAGATGACCACGAAACGCACTTGCGTCTGCCTTGCGGTCGGCTTGGCCGCAGCCGGCTGCCAGACGGCCGGCAACCCCTCCCCGCTGGCCTACAACGTCGCAGGCGGCCACCAGACGCTGGCGAGTTGCTTCGCCGAGGCCCAGCCCGACGCAGCCTTCGTGGTCAGCGACGCGCCCGGCGACCAGACCATCAGCGTGGAGGTGAACGCCTCCAGGCCCGACGCCTACCGCGTGGCCTTCGCGCCGGTCACCGAAACGACCACTCGGGTGAGCGCGGCCCAACGGGGCGCCGCCGCGCCCGACCCCGCCTGGAGCCAATCCGTCCTGCCGACGCTGGCGCGCTGCATCCGCCAGATGCAGGGCTGATCGTCGCGCCGCTTGCGGCATGGCCCGGCTCGCGGCCTGATGAAGGCTCGCCCTGCCGGCTCTCTCCTGGCAGAAGGAGGCAGCATGCCCGAGAGATCCGATTCCATGAACCAACATCCTGCCCTTCAGCCAGGCCGCGTGGCCGTGATCACCGGCGGCGCCAGCGGCATTGGATTCGCCGCGGCGCACCGCTTGGGTGAGCGGGGCATGCGGCTCGTGATCGCCGACCAAGACGCCGAGGCCCTGCAAAGGGCGTCGGCCGCGCTGGAGGCCCGCGGCTTCACCGCCAAGGGCGTTGTCGCCGATGTCAGCCGGCCGGACGAGTTGGCCAGGCTCAAGCGGGAGGCGGACGGCCTCGGCGAGACCGCCTTCCTCATGAACAATGCCGGCCGTGAAGGCGGCGGGGGAATCCTGGCTGGGCGCGAGGTGTGGGAGCGGACGCTCGCCACCAACCTGTTCGGGCCGCTCCACGGCATCCAGGCCTTTCTGCCGGACATGCTGGAGGCGGACTGGCCCTGCGCTGTCGTCAACACCGGCTCCAAGCAGGGCATCACGCTGCCGCCGGGCGACACGGCCTATAATGTCAGCAAGGCGGGGCTGAAGGCGCTGACCGAGTCGCTTGCGCATGACCTTCGGGCGACGGGCGGCCGCGTCACCGCCCACCTCCTCATTCCGGGCTTCACCTTCACCGGCTTCACGCGGGCCAGAGGCGTGACGGAAAAACCCGCCGGCGCCTGGACGCCCGAGCAGGTCGCGGATTTCATGCTGGAGGCG
The DNA here is from genome assembly GCA_035998495.1 of Mesorhizobium sp. GTDB lineage: Bacteria > Pseudomonadota > Alphaproteobacteria > Rhizobiales > Rhizobiaceae > Mesorhizobium_B. The sequence continues at coordinate 9,588 of DASYHP010000024.1, read as the reverse complement.
CTTGCGCGCGGCGACTTCTACATTCTCTGCCCGGACAATGACGTGTCTCGCGAGACCGACGAGAAACGCATCGCCTGGGCCGCGGGCGACATCATCGAGAACCGCCCTGCCCTTTCCCGTTGGCACCCGGACTTTTCCGAGGCCTTCAAGGCGCACATGGCAGGCAGCAAGCCGGGGCGAGCATAGGCGCTGGTGGGCCCGGAGGGACTCGAACCCCCAACCAAGCGGTTATGAGCCGCCGGCTCTGACCATTGAGCTACAGGCCCAGCGGGGTCATGGGTAACGGTTCGGGGGCTCGGAAACAAGCCGCGCCGCAATCCGCTCATATTGGCTTTGTAGATGCAGGCGGTTCAGCCTTTCAGGAGTTCTCCATGAAGCCCTTCGTCCTGCCGCTCGCCGCCGCCCTGGCTTTGGCCGCGCCATCGCTCGCCCAGGCGCAGAGCGTGACCGAGGGGCCGCGCATCGTGGTGACCGGCGAAGGCGAGGCGTCCCTGCGCCCCGACTTGGCGCTTCTGACGCTCAGCGTGTTGCGTGAGGCCGACACGGCCGGCGAGGCGCTCGCCCAGAGCAGCGCGGCCATGCGCGAGGTGATCGCCGCGCTCAAGGCCATGGGCGTCGCCGACCGCGACCTGCAGACCTCCGGGCTGCAGATCATGCCCCGCTACGTCTATGAGGACACGCCGGACCGCGGGCAGACGAGCCGGCTGATCGGCTATCAGGTGGTCAACACGCTGGCCGTGCGGGTGCGAGACATCGCCCGCGTGGGCGAGGTGATCGACAAGGCCGTGTCGCTGGGCGTCAACCAGGGCGGCGACGTGGCCTTCACCAGCGACGATCCCGAAGCGGCCCTCGACGAGGCACGCAAGGCGGCCGTGACGGACGCCACCGGCAAGGCCCGCCTCTTGTCGGAAGCCGCGGGCGTAAAACTCGGCCGGGTGCTGGAGATCAACGACACCATGGTCGCGATGCCGCCCGTGCCCGTTCTCGCTAAAGCAGCGGCGGCGGACGCCGAGTCCACGCCCATTGAGCCCGGCGAGAACGCCTATCGCGTTCAAGTCAACATGATCTTCGAGCTCAACTGACGCCTGCAAGCCGCTGGGCAACAACCCATTCATACGAGGTTCAGGCGGATTGGCGCTCTTGGCCCGCCATGAGCATGGCTTGGGACACGAGCGTCGAGAACGCTTCAGGGCTCCTCATCGAGCATATGGGTCAAATAGTCCTCGGGCTCGGCGAGGTCGGCTTCGTTCGCGGTGATGAGGCCGCGAACAGAGGCGTCCGCCTCATGGACGCTTTCAGGGCGGCCCGACAGAAGCGGGTGCCACGGCAAAAGGTCGCGACCTTCCGCCACCAGTCGGTAGGCGCAAGTGCGCGGCAGCCAGTGGAGGCGGCGCACCACCTCGGGGGTGAGCCCCACGCAGTCGGACACGCGAGACAAGCGGTTGGCGTAGTCGCCGCACCGGCAGGTGTCCGGATCGAACAGCCGGCAGCCGACGCTGGTCCAGAAGATGTCGCCCGTGTCCTCGTCCTCGAGCTTGCTCAGGCAGCACTTGCCGCAGCCATCGCAGAGCGACTCCCACTCCTCGGGGGTCATCTCTTCGAGGCTCTTGGTCTTCCAGAACGGCGCGTCCATGGGCGGGCATGTGAGGGCCCAAGGCCGCAAAGGCAAGCGCCGCGGCATACAGGCCGTCGAAAAGCGGCGGCCGGAACAAAACTCCGTAACCTTCATTCTCGCTGCGGACGGGACTCAGTCAAAAGTTGGAGTATGGAATGAAACGCCAGTCATGGACTCTGGCCGGAACCGCCTTGGGCCTGCTGATGGCGGCTCCCGCGGCCGGCGCGATGCCTTCCGCCAAGCTGTGGGGCGACCTGAGTGGAGCCCTGCGCCAAGCAGGCAACACGCAGGCGCCAGTGATTCTTGTGCAGGAAGAGACGACCTGCCCGGAAGGAGCGACCGACTGCCCGCCGCAGACCGAGGACGCTGCGCCCGAGGCGCCCGCCGAAGAAGCGCCCGTAGTCGAAGAAGCGCCCGTGATTATTGAGGAGCAGGCACCGGCAGCCGAGGAGGCTCCTGTGGAAGAGGCTCCTGTGGTTGAGGAAGCCCCTGCCGCTGACGAGGCGCCGGTGGAGGAAGCGCCGACCGTCGAAGACGCGGCTCCGGTCGAGGAGGCGCCCGCCGTGGAAGAAGCCCCGGCGGAGGAAACTCCCGTGATCGAGGAGGCGCCGGCCGTTGAGGAAGCTCCGGTCGAAGAGGCCCCCGCCGCGCAGGAAGCTCCTGCCGAAGAGGCTCCGGCCGAAGCCGCTCCCGCCGAGGACCAGCCGTCGGCTCGTGAGCTGCGGCGGCAGCAACGTCGCGAGCAACGCCAGCAGGAGCGCGAAGCTGCTGAGGAGGCTCCCATCACGGATGAGGCTCTTCCGACCACTGAAGAGACGCCGGTCGAGGAAGCTCCGGTTGACGAGGCTCCGGCTGCGGTCCAGCCCGAAGCCGCACCCGCAGACGAAGTTCCGGTCGAGCAACCCGCCGCGACGGACACCGAGCAAGCTCCCGCCACCGAGACGCCGGTCGAAGAAGCTCCCGCTGAGGCTCCGGCCGCCGAGACGCCTGCCGAGGCGCCGGCTGACGCCGGGCCTGCCGCGGATGCGCCCGCTGAGACGACCGCTCCGACCGATGCGGAGGCGACCGAGCGCGAGCAGCGCCGGCAGCAACGCCAGGAAGAACGCCAACGCCGCCAGCAGGAGCGGGTCGAAGCGGGCGAATTGCCGCCCGGCGAGGCGGCAAGCACGCCTTCGGCCGAGCAATCCCTTGGCGAGGACCAAGCGCCTGCGCAAGAGGCGGTGACCCCCACCGAGCCGCCTCCGCCGCCTCCGGCCGACGACCGCGCTGCCCAAGAAGCCGCTCAGCCGGCCGAGGTGCAATCGCTGCGTGACGAGCGCGGCGAGCGGCGCCGTGAGAGGCAGGAGAGGCGCGAGGACCGGCGCGAGGAACGCCAAGAGCGCCGCCGGGAGGGCGTCGAAGTGGTGCGAGAGTTCGAGGATCGCGTGATCATCGAATTCAACAACCAGATCATTGTGGAAAGCGACGACACGGACCGCTTGGCCCGCAATGCGCGCGAGGTCTATATAGAGGATCTTCCGAACGGTCGCACCCGCGAGGTCGTGGTGCGCCCGAACGGATCCGAGGTCATCACGATCCGCAACCGCTACGGCGACGTGATCCGCCGGTCGCGCATCACGCCGGAGGGCGAGGAAATCATCCTCGTCTATGTGGAGGAAGAGTACCTCGACGAGGCGCTCGAGTGGCGCGACCCCGGACTTGACCTGCCTCCACTCCGGCTGACCATCCCGGTTACCGAATATATCTTCGAGTCCGAAGAGGCGGATGATTCGGAAGACTACTACACGTTCCTCGAGCAGCCGCCTGTAGAGCGAGTCGAGCGTCTCTACTCGATTAACGAGGTGACGCGCTCGTCGCGCATCCGGCAGAAGGCGCGCCGGATCGACCTGGATACTATCCGCTTCGCCTTCGGCTCGGCGGAGATCCCGGAAAGCGAGATCCGGAAGCTCGAAGGCATTGCTCAGGCCCTTGAGCGGCTTCTCGAAGAAAACCCGGCCGAAACCTTCCTGATCGAAGGCCACACGGACGCGGTGGGCTCGGAGATCGCCAACCTCGCGCTCTCGGACCGTCGGGCCGAGGCGGTGGCCCTGGCGCTGACCAACGTGTTCGCCATTCCGCCCGAGAACCTGGTGACGCAGGGCTATGGCGAGCAGTTCCTGAAGGTGAACACGCAGGAACCTGCGCAGGAGAATCGCCGCGTGTCCATGCGGCGCATCACGCCGCTCGTGGCCCCGGTGCAAAGCGCCAGCGCGCAGTAAGCGGCATTCGCCGACCCCGATGAAGGCCTGGCAGCCGAAAGGCTGCCAGGCCTTGTCTTTGTCGATTCGGCTGCGGGGCTACCGCTGGCGCAAGGACAGGCTCATCCGCGCTCACTGCCGAAGACGCGGTCGCCCTGCTCGTCCACGATCTGCCGGCCCTTGCTCAACGCGACCTGCGCGGCTTCGTCGAGCCCCGCGAAGCGATCGGCGCGGATGAAGCGATGCTCACGGGAAACGCCGTCCACCTCCTTGCGGATGACGCCGGCGGTCTGGAATTGGCCGTTCTGCTTGAAGGGCGCGGCCTCGATGGTGAAGCCCTTGTGCTCGGCGCGCGCCGCTACGCTGCCCGGGCCGGAAGCCTCTTCGTCCCCGGCGCCGCTGCCGAGGCCGAACAATCTTTTCAGAAACGACATCCTCTTGGTCTCCTCGCCTGTCCCCGCAAGATAGAGGCCGTGACCACGCCCGGCGAGCCCCTGCCTTGCTCGGTGCCTTCTTCTGCGCCGAGCCCTGACCGTCTAACCGGCGAAATGCAGCGCCACCTCGCGACGATGGGGGCAGTCGCGGTGCTCCCACAGGAAAATGCCCTGCCAGCGGCCGAGCAGCAGCCGCCCTTGCGCCGCCGGAACGGAAAGCGAGACGGGCAGGAGCGCCGCCTTGATGTGGGCGGGCATGTCGTCCGGCCCTTCCAGGCGGTGGACGAGATAGCCCATAGACGCGTCATTCGCGGGCGGAGCGAGCCGCCGAAAAAAGGCGTCAAGGTCACGCCGGACATCCGGGTCGGCGTTCTCCTGGATCACAAGCGAGCAGGAGGTGTGGCGCACGAACAGCGTCAGCAGGCCGTCTGTGCCCTCCCCCGCCGCGCCGGAAACGAAGTCTTGCGCCTGGCGCGTGATCTCGGTGAAACCCGCGCCCTTGGTCTGGATGGTCAGGATGGTTTGCAATGGAGTTGGCGCGCTTGGACCTTCAGTTGTCCGGCTTCGGCTCGAGGCCCAGAGCCGCGAGCGAGACGCGAACGTCGACGCGCGCCGCGGCAAGCTCCTCCGCCGGGCCACGATCCTCAATCACGCGATAACCTTCCGCACCCAGCGCCCGATGCACACGCGTCACAAGCGTGTCGGCGTTCACGACCCACACCTCTACCACGCCATGGGCGGCATAGATGCCGATCTTGCGGCCGAGATCGTAGCGAAGGCTCGTATCGGCCACTTCGATGGCGAGGAGCACGTCGTGGCCACGTTGGTCGCCGGGCGCGATCGAACGCGGGAAGACGCAGAAGTCTGGCTCCACGAAGTTGGTCTCGTCGAGCCAGAGCGTCGTTTCCTGTATGATGAACACGTCCTGGGGGCCCGTGCGCTGCAGATGCCGGTTCAGTTCTGCCTTGACCCATTCATGACGCGCGCCTTTTGGGCTCATCGGCACCACCTCTCCCCCGATCAGCTCGAAACGCTCGTCCTCGTCGATGATGCCGGCGCGGACCATGGCCTCGATCTCCGCCCGCCGCCACGGCCGGCGCGGAAGGGCTTCGGCAGCCTGCGTTGTCTCCGGCCATGGCAGTTCGGAGGGCAGAAAGTCGCGCCGGATGCCGAGCGGTGCGCGCTCTCGGGTGAGGGTGTGCTCGTTCATGCCGGGGAAGATAGCACGCGGCCGCCGAGAAGCGAATTCGCTCAACGCTCCGTCAGCGCGAGCCGGGTGCTGAGGCCCACGAAGGCGGCCGCGAAGGCGCGGCGCATCCAGCGCATGACGGAGGGCCGCGACACCACGTGCTCCCGCATGGCCGCGGCGAACAGGCCATAGACCGCGAACACCACGAAGGTCATGATCATGAACACGCCGGACAGCTCCAGCATGTCGAGAAGCGGGTTTGGCGCGGCGGCCGGAATGAACTGCGGCAGGAAGGCCACGAAGAAGATGGAAAGCTTCGGGTTCAGGATGTTGATCAGCACGCCGTCGATCAGAACCCGCCGCGCGGACCGCCGGTCAGGCTTGGCGTCCAGCTTGAGCGCACCACGCTCACGGACGGTCTGCCAGGCCATGTACAGAAGGTAGGCGACGCCGGCATATTTCACGACATCGTAGAGCAGCGCCGACGTATGGAGCACCGCCGCCAAGCCCATCATGGCGGCAAGCAGATGCGGCACGATACCAAGCGTGCAGGCGAAGGCCGCGAGCAGGCTTGCCCGCCCGCCCCACGAAAGCCCGGCCGCCAGCATGTACACCACGCCCGTACCTGGCGAGGCGACGATCACGAGCGTGGTGAGCAGGAATTCGAGGGACATCGACGGCGTTCTCCCAGCAGTGCGGAAGAGCCTAGCGGGAGGTCACGCAAACGAAAAGGGCGTCCCGCTTTCGTGGGACGCCCTTAAACTTCGACCGCGGCCGCTCAACTATCCAGGAAGCTCCTGAGCTTCCGGCTGCGGCTCGGGTGCTTGAGCTTGCGCAGCGCCTTGGCCTCGATCTGGCGAATTCTTTCGCGCGTGACGCTGAACTGTTGCCCGACCTCCTCGAGCGTGTGGTCGGTGTTCATGCCGATGCCGAAACGCATGCGCAACACGCGCTCCTCGCGCGGGGTCAGCGAAGCCAGCACCCGCGTGGTGGTTTCGCGCAGATTGGCCTGAATCGCCGCGTCGATGGGCAGGATCGCGCCCTTGTCCTCGATGAAGTCGCCGAGATGAGAATCTTCCTCGTCGCCTACGGGCGTTTCGAGCGAGATCGGCTCCTTGGCGATCTTGAGCACCTTGCGCACTTTCTCCAGCGGCATGGCGAGCTTCTCGGCAAGCTCCTCCGGCGTGGGCTCACGGCCGATCTCGTGCAGCATCTGCCGGCTCGTGCGCACGATCTTGTTGATGGTCTCAATCATATGCACGGGGATGCGGATGGTGCGCGCCTGGTCGGCGATCGAGCGGGTGATCGCCTGCCGGATCCACCATGTAGCGTAGGTCGAGAATTTGTAGCCGCGCCGGTACTCGAACTTGTCCACGGCCTTCATCAGGCCGATATTGCCTTCCTGAATAAGATCAAGGAACTGCAGGCCGCGGTTCGTGTATTTCTTGGCGATGGAGATCACGAGGCGCAGGTTGGCCTCGACCATCTCCTTCTTGGCGATGGCCGCCTCGCGCTCACCCTTCTGGACCTGATTCACGATGCGGCGGAATTCGGCGATCGAAATCGCAGTCTCGGTCGCGAGGTTCTGAATTTCGCCCCGCAACTCGCGGATCGTGTCCTTCTCGTTGCGCGTGAACTCCTTCCAGCCGCGCCCCGAAAGGTTCGAGATCGACTTCATCCAGTTGGGATCGAGCTCCGAGCCCTGATACTCCTTCAGGAACTCGTCGCGTCGCACGCCGTAGCTTTCGGCCAGGCGCAGGAGCTTGCCCTCGTTCTGCACGAGCCGCTTGTTGATGTCGTAGAGCTGCTCCACCAGCGCCTCGATGCGGGCTTGGTTGAGTGAAAGCGACTTCACGGCCTTGATGAGCTCGTCCTTGAGCTGCTTCAGCCGCCGGTCTTGGGACGACGAGAGCGAGCCGGTTGCGGCCAAGCGGGCTTCGACCTGCTGGTCTTGGAGCTTGCGCAGCTTCTTGTAGGTGTCGGCGATGAAGTCGAGCGTCTCCATCACCTGCGGCCGCAGCTCGGCCTCCATGGCCGCCAAGGACAGATTGGCCTCGTCCTCGTCCTCCTCGTCCTCTTCGGGGGGCCGGGAGTCTCCGCCGACATTGGTGATGTCGTCCTCGTCCACGGCCGCCCGCCTCGCGCGGATGCGCTCGTCCTCGCGCGCTCGCGCGCCATTCACCGGCGAGACCGGCGGGCCTTCTTCGGCCGCGCGCTCCACCACCGGCGCCTGCTTGGCCTCGGGCCCCGCATAGGTGGCCTCGAGATCGATGATCTCGCGCAAGAGGACCTTGGCTTCATTGAGCTGGTCGCGCCAGATGATGATGGCCTGAAAGGTGAGCGGGCTTTCGCAGAGGCCCGCGATCATGGTCTCGCGGCCGGCCTCGATGCGCTTGGCGATGGCGATTTCGCCTTCGCGCGACAGCAGCTCGACCGAGCCCATCTCGCGCAGATACATGCGCACGGGATCGTCGGTACGATCGGTCGGTTCCTTGGTGGTCGTGGCGCGCGCGACGGCGGTGCCGGTCGATTCGGCAAGCTCGCCCGCTTCCTCCTCGGCGTCGGCAGCCGTCGGCTCCTCGGCTTCCTCGACCTCGTCGGCCTCGATCACATTGATGCCCATTTCGGAGAGCATCGACAGAATGTCTTCGATCTGCTCCGAACCGACCTGTTCGGACGGCAGGACGGAATTCAGCTCTTCATAGGTCACAAAGCCGCGCTTCTTGGCGACCTTGATCATCCGCTTGACGGCGGCATCCGAGAGGTCGAGAAGCGGACCGTCCTGCGGCTCGGCCTGCGCGTCCTGCGCCTCGTCGTTTTCCTGAACCTTCGTCGCCATGCTGTTCTCCGTCTTGGCAGAGGCTTCGCGCCAGACGGTTCTCGTCCGTCGCGCTCGCACACCACCGTTAAATCCTAGAGGCGGCAGGAGGATTCCCTCTTGCCGTCGGTCGCCCGACAATTAGACTTTGTTGTCTTAAGGCCCGCTTAACCTTACGCCGCCGCGCATCGATCCTACATCGACTTCTGTCGTCGGCCCGAACTTAATCCGAAGCCCTCGATCTGGGCCTCGGTGCCATCGCTGTTTGCCATCTGGTTCTGGATGTCGATCATCTGCGCCAAATTGGCGTCGCTGGGGTCGGCAGCCAGTGCCGCCTCGGCATCCTTGAGTTCCTTATGTAACGTTCGCGCCTTCCTGTGCAAGGTGAGAGCCTGCATCCAACCATCCGCTGCGTCACGATCCGACGCATCCGCCCGTGCCTGCCAGTTGCCGCATCGCTCTATCTGCTGGTCGAGTTTGTCCAGCAATTCGCCAAAGCGTGCGGCTACAAGCCGGTCGCGTAACCCTCCGCCTTCTATATGAGGATCCTCGGCCGCAATCTCTAGGATTTGCGTGCGAAGGGAGTCAAGTTCGCGATTCGTCAACTCGATCTGGGCGAATTCATCCAGAAGGTCGGGGACAAGCCCCGGATGATTGGCCATGGTCATGACCAGCACCACTTCGCGCAGGGGCGCCTGCACCCGGCCGGACAGGGTCGTGGAGCGCTTCAGGCTCTCGGAAATGATCGGCGGGGGCTGCCGAATCGGTCGCGACGCGCCGCCCGCTCCGCCATTGGGCCCGTTACGCCGGTCGCCGCCGCCGCCATTGCCGCGCTGCTGGCGGAAGCCGTTCTTCTGGCCATAGCCGAAGAATTCGCGCGCCCGTTCGGCAAAGGCCTGCTCGTAGTGATGGCGGATGCTTTCGTCGGCGACGGTGCGGGCGATGTCGCGCAGCCGCGCCTCTAGCGCCGCGCGGCGCTCCGGCGTGTCGAAGCCGCCGCCATCCGTCTCCCGCGTCCAGACCATGTCGAAGAGCGGGCGGGCCGCGGCCAGCACCTGCGCCATCGCCTCGCGGCCGGCCGAACGGATCAGGTCGTCCGGATCCTGGCCTTCCGGCAGCAGGGCGAAGCGCACCGTCTTGCCCGGCTTCAGGGCGGCCAGCGCCAGGTCGGCGGCGCGGTAGGCGGCGCGCAGGCCCGCCTTGTCGCCGTCGAAGCAGAGAATCGGTTCCGGCGTCAGCCGCCAGAGCAGGTCGAGCTGGCGCTCGGTCAGGGCCGTGCCGAGCGGGGCGACGGT
>DASYHP010000012.1:0-23964 GCA_035998495.1 Mesorhizobium sp. | reverse complement strand
CGTCACCTCCTGGGTGTCGAAAGGGTTCCCGATCGCCGACGCAGGACTGGGGGCCTTTGCCTATGGCCTGGACATCCTCGCCGGCGCGATCGGCGACCGCCGGCGCTGGCGCACCATGCCCTGGATGGTGTTCCTGTTCGGACTGTTGATCATCCCGCTAGGGGTGGTCAGCACCACTTTCATCATCATCCAGCCGCCCCTGATTGGCGCGCTCTGCACGCTTTGCATCATCCAGGCCGCCGTGACGGTCGTGCTCATCCCCTATTCGGTCGACGAGGTGCTGGCGACGATCCAGTATCTGTGGCGTGCAAAGAAAGCTGGCGAGCCGTTCTGGCGCACCTTCTGGAAAGGCGGGCCGGCGCTGTCGGAGAACCAGACGCCGGAGCCTGACCTCGCCCGGCCGGCCTCAAACGTGCTCAGGGACTTCGTCACGGGCGGGGTAAACTTCCCTTGGACGCTTGTGGCGAGCACGGGGCTAGGCATCCTGCTGTTGGCAACGCCCCTGGTCACTGGCACGGAGCCGCCCCTCTACTTCAGCGACCACATCACGGGCTGCATCGTCATCATGGTTGCAGTGACCGCCATGGCGGAGGTGGTTCGGCCGGTGCGGCTCATGAACGTTCCGCTCGGCGCATGGATCATCGCTTCGCCCTTCCTGCTGGAGGGAGGCACCACAAGCAGCACAGTGCTGGATGTGGTGATCGGCCTCGCGCTCATTGGATTGAGCTTGCCCCGCGGCACGCGCAGCGACGAGCACTACGGCGGCTGGGATCGGGCGATCGTCTGAAGCGCAGGCTTGAACGAGGAACGGCAGCAGCCCAGACTGGACTCGCGACAGCCTATCGCCCGCTCGCCCGATTATCAGTCCGTTGCGGTGCGCCTGATCACGGCCTTGAGGCTCAGGCCCTGCAAGATGATGGTGAACAGCACGACGGCGTAGGTTGCGGCCAGCAGAAGCGGCCGTTCAGGGTTCTCGGGCAGCGAAAGCGCGAGCGCAATCGAGATGCCGCCACGAAGGCCTCCCCAGATGAGGATCGGCACAGTTCCCCGCACGAAGCTCTGACGCAGGCTGAGCAAGGCCACAGGGATCGCGACGGAGAAGAAGCGACCAGCCAGAGCGAGCGGGATGCTGGCCGCTGCGAGCCAGGCGAAGGAGGGGTCGAAGCTGAGCACGAGCACCTCCAGCCCGATCAGCAGGAAGAGCACTGAGTTGAGGATCTCGTCCACCAGCGTCCAGAAGCTGAAGAGATAGCTCTGCGTTTCTTCGCTCAAGGCGTCCTCTGGTCCTCGGTTGCCGACCAGGATGCCGGCGACTACCACAGCAATGGGACCGCTCATGTGAAGCTTGGCGGCGATGGCGTAGGTGCCTGTCACCAGGGCGAGAGAGACCAGCGTCTCGATTGGATAGTTGTCGATGGCGCGCATGGCGCGATAGGCGACATAGCCAGCTGCAAGCCCGAACAATGCACCGCCGATCGCCTCCATGAAGAAGAGCTCGGCGATCTGGAGCGGTCCCGTCTCGCCGCCACCTGCCGCAATGGCCAGAAGCACGGTGAACACCACCACGCCCACGCCGTCGTTGAAGAGCGACTCGCCGGCCATATCGGCTTCGAGCTCCTTTGGCACGCGCACGGATTTGAGCGTGCTCAAGACCGCCACCGGATCGGTCGGGCTGATCAGCGCGCCGAACACGAGCGCCCAAATCAGCGGAACTGGCAGGCCGAGTGCTCCCGCCGCCCACCAGAAGCCCAGGCCAACAATGGCCGTGGAAAAGAGTGTGCCGAGGGTCGCCATCAGCCCCACCGACCAGGCGCGGCTGCGCAGCAACGAGAGATCGACGTGGAGCGCTCCGGCAAAGAGCAGGAAGGCCAGCATGCCGTTGAGCACGGCCTCGCGAAAGTCGAGCTGTCGGAGGAGCGCCGTTGTGCCTTCGTAGATCGTGATGTCTGGAAAGGCGAGCTCGAGGCCAACAAGGGCCAGCGAGGCGGCAAGGCCCATCACCAGCAGTCCGATCGTGTGCGGCAACCGGATCAGCACGTGGTTGATCCAGGCGAAGATGGCCGTGACGACGAGAAGAAGGGCGATCAGCTCAAAGGGCGTCAGCATGGCGCGTTCATGCCACCCACAAGCTCGCTTGTCGCTGCTTAAGGTGAAGCCTCATCGGGCTCTGTGCGACCGCTCCGGCGGCGCGATCCCAAGATGGTCCGATCGCCGCACGGAGATCTCCTGGGCCAGCGCATCCAGTTGCTCGATCGCTTGGCAGCTCGCCCGGTGCCGGAGCTTGTCGATCAGGGCGAGGAGCCGGTCCGTCACGTCTCTGTCGCTCAGTCCGTATCGCGCCACCGCAGCGAGCGCCGGGTAGGCAAGCTCGTCGAGAGTGTGAGGCGTGGTCAGCACGCGCGGCACGCTCTCGCCGTCGAGGCGCAAGGGCGAGGGCACCTGCCTGCCGGCCATGCGGAGCAGCACCACTTCCAGCCGGTCGAGGCAGTAAAGGGCAGTGGTCGGGTCGTTGATGCCCGGCGACAGTGCGCGCTGGGCGATCTCGACGATGCGGCGCGCTGAGAAGGCGACGTCCTGGCTGGGCGTGCGGTCAAGCCCGAGATCGACCGTCGTGCGCAAAGCCCGGATCACCTCGTCAGAGCATCGGTCCCGCGGCCACACGGAGTAAAGCGGGTCGCCGTCCGTGACGAAGCGGCCCGGACGAGCTTCGACGCCTATGAAGAGATCGTGCTCCATGGCCAGGCGCATCAGTGCGTCTTCATCCTGGTGCTGGACATAGCCTGAATCCGTGGCGGTTACCTTGCAGCAGGTTACCTCCGGCCCGGGGGACCACTCCTCAGATTGCAAAGCTCCAGGGGCCGCCGGCTCGCCCATCAGCTCAGGATAGAGCCGGTCGATGGCAGCGCAGGCCTCGCTCGCCAGATCCGAAAGGATCGTTTCGACGCGCAGCGAATGGGCGACGTGGTGGATGAAGTAGATGAGCACGCCAAGGCTCGCGAGTGCCAGAAGCACACCGAAGGCGACCGACAGGTGCGGCACGTTGCTTGCGCCCTCGACCCCTCGCACGGTGCGCAGAACGAGAAGGCAGTACACAAAGGTCGCCACAAACGTGCCGAGCACGGCTTGGGTGCCGCGGTCGCGCATGACGTTGCGTACAAGCCGCGGGCCGAACTGGGTCGAGGCGAGCTGCAGGGTCAGCATGGTGATGGAGAAGGTCAGCGCCGCCACCGTGACCATGGAGCTCGCCACCGTGGAAAGCAGCGCCCGCGCGCCCTCCGGCCCGAAGGTGTAGAACCAGCCGAACTCGCGCACGGCCTCGACACCGATCGCCGCGTCAAGCGTAACGGCCGCATAAGACAGCAGGATCGCCCCTGCCGCCATGAGCGAGGGCAGGAACCAGAAGCTCGTGCGAAGCCGGTCGGCAAAACCAGCAAGCAGAAAGGGCGAAAGGCGCAGGGGGATGGTTCCTCCGGGTATTTTCGTTTCTGACTACGATGACTCAGACACCGATGCCAAACAGGAGGCCGGCTGACGCGCGCCGACGATCAGCCATCGTGCCGATCGCCGAATGTGTGGTTGGCAGACCCGCTCGCGTTCACATGGCGCAGGACCGGCAGCGTGGCCTGCTCCAGCGACCCGCTGGCCTGGATCACGCTGAGCGACCCGTCAGTTTCCAGCACGACCGCCGCCGTGTTCTCGGGCGATTGGGTGCCGCTGGCGCGAAGCGCAGCCAAGACCTCGTCGCGCGTGATGCGCTGCTTGCGCATGGCGCCCTCGAGGAACTGGCCGTTGTGCAGCAACAGCGTAGGCTCCGACTTGACGGCGTTCTGAAAGCCTTCCGAGCGGACGGAGGTCCAGGTGATGACAAACTGCAGGAAGATCAGCAGCGAAAGCGCCAGCACGCCCTCGGCCAGCGATACGTCCTTGCTGAGCAGCACGGTTGAGAGTGTCGAGCCCAGCGCCACCGTCACCACGAGATCAAAGGCGTTGAGCTTGGACAGCGTGCGCTTGCCCGAGATGCGCAAGATGAGAACGAGCGACACATATGCGAGCGTGCCCACCACAAGCACCCGGCCAAGGTCGCTCCAGCTGTCGAAGAACATGCTTGTGCTCCGCTTCTGTGATCGAGCGCTGTCAGCCGCAGGCTCAGGGTGCGCCCGACACGCGCAATGCCGCAGACCGTCAGCCCGCGCACAACGCGGTTTGATCACCATGATTGGCCACGGCCAGCGGAACCCAACGCGGCCTGAAGCCTTCCGATCCCGTGAGAATGCCTGACGGGAATGATGATGAACGACGCGCTCGCGCTGGCGGAAGCCAAGATCCAGTCCTTCGTGGACGGCTTCTTCTGGATCTTGCCCAATCTCGCGATCGGCACGATCGCATTGCTCGTGTTCGTGCTGGCCGCGCGCCTTGCCGGGCGGGCGGTCAGGCGCGTGGCCCAGCGCCGCGACAGAAGCGACCTCGGCGTTCTGCTCGGCGCGTTCGCCAACGGCGGCGGGCCAACGGAGGACTGGCCGGATGAGGCAGGGAAGAGCGAGCCTCGCCGGCTCACCTGAAGCTGGCCTTGTAGAGACCCGCGCCGATTATCAGCAGGTCAAAGCCGAGGTTCGCGAGCAGCCTGTGCGGAACCATTCGCGTCGTTGTGAAGGAGTTTTGCGGACCCGATGGATTAAGACCGTGCCGGGTCCAGTATCCGATTTGCAAGAACGATCACTGGGCCTCTTGCTGGGCTGCGACCTGGCGAGAGGCTCTTTTCTGCTGAATGGCGCCCGGAGACGGTGAGACCGCATCTCGACGAAGGGGATAAAGCAGCGACTGGTGCGGTATCTGGGCATGATGAGCAAAATCGATGTTGTGCCGCACCTGGACGACTTTTGGCGCTATGGCCGGGTTCTCGCCCGCAACAACGCCGATGCGGACGACCTCGTGCAGGAGGCGCTCGTCAGAGCCCTTTCCAGCGTTGCGGCACCCTTCTGCTGCTTTGCCTGGCGGCTGGACCAGTAATTGATGGTAAACATTCTATTTTACAGCTGAGCATCGCTTCGGTCCTTGTTGCCTCTGTATACGCGGGAACGGGATCTCTCTGCATCCGTTGCCGCTTTAGTCCTTTGTGCTCGCAGCCGGATCCAGATCAGGAGGACGCGGATGATCACCTATTGGCTTTATTCATCCAGGAGAGCAGTTCTTGCTGCTGCCGTAGGTGGGCTGGCGGTATGGTTGCCCGTCCCGGCACACGCGCAGATCGACGCGTCTTACGTCAAGGTGGACCGCATTGCGCAAGGACGTGTCCTTTGGGTGCGATCGGGACCTGGGCGCAACTTCAAGCGCATCGGCTTTCTCCCCCACAACGCACGGCACATCCGCAGCTATGGCTGCAAGGAGATCGGCACCGGCTACTGGTGCGAGATCCGCTACCGCGGCACCCGCGGCTGGGCATCAGGCAGGTTTCTCGCAAACGACAGGGCGCGACGGGCCTGAGCGGCGGGCGAACCGACGCATTCAGAGGAGAACGTTGATGCTGAGAAGGTCTGCAGCTCTCTTCACAGGCGCCCTCGCGTTCACCGCCATCGATGCTCACGCGCAGCAGACCACCTGCGGCGGGCAAGCGACAGTCGAGGCGGGCGAAACGCTTGCTGACGTCGCACAACGCTGCAATGTGAGGCTTGGCGACATCTTTGATGCCAATCCCGATCTGCAGACCACTGAAGTGGCGGCGGGCACCGTCATCGACATGCCTGGGGTGACGGCAAATGGCCTGCTCGATCGCACGCGCGACGCCATTCGGCAGGCAGGAAGCGAAGTGGAGGACGCGGCAAAGCGCGCGGGCAAGACAGTTTCGGATTACCTGGCCGAGAACCCTGACCTGAACCGTGACATCCTGGAGTTCGGCCAGCGGCTCGGAGTGCCCGGCATTGAGGCGCCGACGCCGGAACGCGGCGCAGCGCTCACCATCACGCCCGAAGCAGGACGGCCGGGAGACATGGTGACGATCCAGGCGAGCGGTCTGCAAGGCGACGCGGACGCGGTGATCGGTGCTGGACCGCCTCGATCCGAGTTCAACGTGTTGAAGAACGCGAGAACGTCCGCTTCAGGGCGACTTGAACTCAGCGTGCAGGTTCCGGATTTGGCGAGCGGTCAGGATGCGCTGGTGTTTATCGTCGAAACGGACCGGGTCCGGCTGACATCGAAGCCGTTCGACGTGTTGTCCAAGTAGGCGGCTCTCACCGTGAGATCGGCTAAGGTCCGGCCGTGAAGGAGCCTTGCAGGGCTCACTGATTATGGAAGCCGCCGGACTGCCGGGAAACGCCACAGCTGTGGCGCTCCTCGACTTGCGGCAGAGCCCACGTCAATCGGACCGATTGCTGTATAACTCACCTATTCTCCTGCGCTGCCTTGCACGCTGCCTTCGGGCAGAACAGCCGGTGCGATCTCCGTCTGGGACGGAGCGGGTGCTTCTGTGCCGCCAGCCGTGGCGGGCGCGCTTGGATTGTCGGCTCCTGTGGGTTGAGAAGCATCCGGGGAGGGAGCCGCTGGCGCTGGAGGCGCTTGAGGCGCCAACCCCGCCTCGTTTTCCTGTGGCGGCGCTTCCGCGGTGCTAGATTGAGACGCTGGGACTGCACCTTGCGCTGCGTCGTTCGTGACGGCACCGTTTGTCTGCCCAGCATCAGCTCCAGCTGTGTCCGGAGCTGCCCCTGTGCCCGTGGTGTTCACTCTGTCGCCACGGGCCGCGCGGACCGCCACACGGTCAGAGCCGATCGGCTCTGGGGTGACGGACCCGTCGGCGGCCGCCACACGCCAGACAGTGTCGCCCGCATCGTCGGCAATCAGAAGCGCACCAGTGCCGTCGATCGCCACGCCCACAGGCCGTCCACGGGCTTGGTCTCCATCGAGGAAGCCCGTCACGATATCCTGCGCCATGCCGGCCGGTTTGCCATTCTCGAAAGGCACATAGACGACCTTGTAGCCGTTGAAGGCGTTGCGGTTCCAACTGCCATGCTCACCTATGAAGGCGCCGTTTGCGTAGGGCTCTGGCATGGCCGAGCCGTTGGAGAAGGTCAGGCCGAGGGCCGCGACGTGGCTGGACAGCGCGTAGTCCGGCTTGATCGCCTTCTCCACCATCTCAGGTCGTGGCGGGTGAACACGCTCGTCCACATGGCTCCCGAAGTAACTCCAGGGCCAGCCATAGAAGCCGCCCTCCTGCACGGATGTCATGTAGTCCGGCACGAGGTTGGGCCCGAGCTCGTCACGCTCGTTAACGACCGTCCAAAGCACACCTGTTTCGGGATGGATGGTGAGCCCGTTCGGATTGCGCAAGCCCGAGGCAAAAACACGCGCAGCCCCCGTTTGACGGTCGACCTGCCAAATGGCGGCGCGGCCCTTCTCCGCTTCCAACCCGCGTTCCGCGGCATTCGAGTTGGAGCCAACCGAGGCATACAGGAAGCGCCCGTCCGGGCTCAGCGCCAGGTCCTTGGTCCAGTGGTGGTTGATCGGACCGCCCGGCAAAGGGGTCAGCACCTTGGGCGCGGCCGTGATCTCCGTCTGCCCGAGTTCGTAAGGGTAGGCGAGGATCGCGTCGGCTGCGGCGACGTAGAGCGTGTCCTCAACCCACGCGACACCGAACGGCGAGTGCAGTCCAGTGAGAAGGTCGCTACGCTCGTCCACCTGCCCGTCGCGGTTGGTGTCGCGCAGAAGCGTGATGAGGTTGCTTTCCTTCTGCTCCCCGCCACCGCCACCTTGAGCCCACGACATGATGTAGTCGCGGATCACGTCCTTGGGCCGGGGCTTCGGCTTGCCCTCCGGACCCCGCGATTGCACGACAAGCACATCGCCGTTCGGCAGCGTGTGCACCGTGCGCGGGTGAGCGAGGTCGGCAGCGTATGCCGTGACCGTGAAGCCTTCGGGAACTGAGGGCGTCTGACCCTCTGCCCAGCCGACCACTTCGGCAATCTTCATGTCGGGCATCAGCCCCGGGCTGGGTTCGGGCAGGACCGGGTCTGGGCCGATCTGGCTGGACACGTCGAAGTCGGCACCATCATCGCTGCAGCCTGCGAGCGCGAGCAGGCAGGTTCCGGCAAGAGCGGAGGCGCGCAAGAGAGGAAAGCGATCAACCATGATTGCGCACTCCCACGCCATGCACATGAACGAGCGAAGCGCCCAGCCAGCCGGTCACGAGCATGATGAGAACCGTCAGTGCTGAAAGCGTCAGGCCCCAGGGCACAACGGAGGTCCACCCGTCGGCCGCGTGAACAAGGTTGTTGAAGAAGGCCAGCACCAGCACGACAACGTTGCCGATCGCGTGCGGCCAGGCGGGTCTTTGCGCGCGAACCTCCCGGCGGGCGAAGAAGTCGATCATGCCAAAGAAGGCGGCTAAAACGCCAAAGACGATGCCGGCAAAGAGAAGCCAGGCAGAGAACTCGGCCCACATCAGGTTCGAGGTTCGCCAGTAGATGATGTCGGTCGCGAGCGCGAGCGTGAAGCAGACGATGGGGAAAGGCACCAGCATCGTGTGGATTGGGTGCCCCGCAATCGATGCTGTCGACTTCGGGTGCGGGTAGTTGGGCCTGGCCATCTCGCCTCTCTCCTGGTTTGTCACATCCAAGCCTTGAGAAACGCACGTTGCTGGTACCGCTCGCCTCCCTTAGCGGGGAGATAAGCCTGGGCGTGTGCGCGGACCAGCAACCACGGAGCCCCCCTGTGCATTGATGAAGCGCGCTGGGTGATTGGGGCCAGCGGCGGGGATCTCACAAACGTTCTGCAGTCTTCGTTGCTGGCCCCAAGCTTCTCCCGACGTGCAGGTGGAACGGTGGCATTGCTTCTCTGGTCCATCGCCGGCTCCTCCTGCGCGAGTTCAGAAGATCGCCACCATTCCCAGTGCGCCAAGCACGACAAACACGGCGATCAGCACGAGCAGGATGACAAACACGATCTTGGCCGCACCTGCGGCTCCTCGCGCAATGCCTGTGAAGCCCAGCGCACCCGCCACTAGGGCGACCACCACCAGCACGACCAGCAGCTCAATCATATAGCGGTCTCCGCCTCTGGAACTTGCAGAAGGCAAACCAAGAGGTGCCGGCTCTGTTCCCTGGGCCACCTTGCGGACCAGGGCGGACCTTCTCATGCCGTCTGGTTGAGCAGGTCCGTTGCTGATTGTTGCTAAGCTTGCTTCCTCTCCACTGCAGCACTTCTCGCACGCGTCCCAAATCGGAACGCCACCCGGACGCATGCGTTTGCCCCGCAGGCGGTCCGAACCGCCATCCAGCAGAGAAGGAGCACCAAATGGCACAGGACAGAGATCGCGATGGTCGCGGCCGTCGTGACGACTTTGGCAGCGACGACATGCGCTTCAGCAGCAGAGGTCAGGGCGGCTATGGCTATGGCGAGGATCGCCGAGGCCACAGAGGTGACCGCGACTGGACGGATCGTGCCGGCGACGAGATGAGGTCTTGGTTCGGCGATGACGAAGCCGAGCGCCGCCGGCGCATGGATGAACAACGCGGCTATGGTGACAGAGGCTCTGGTGGTGACTACGGCTATGGCGGCTATGCCGACCGCGGCCCCTCCGTCGCAGGCTCGGCGGCCTACGGGTACGGTGCCATGTATGGCGGCTCCGACTATGGCGAGCGCTCTCGTTCGGGTCGGGGCAGCTATGGCTATGGCCAGGGTGACTATGGCCAAGGTGGCTATGGCCAGCGCGGCGGCATGCATCAACAGGGCGGCTATGGTTCAGGAGGTTACGGCAAGGACTACAGTGGCTTCTCGCACCCTGGCGACCGCGGGTTCCTGGAGCGTGCCGGCGATGAGGTCGCCTCCTGGTTCGGCGATCGTGATGCCGAGCGCCGGCGCGAGCAGGACCACCATCGTGGCCGCGGCCCCAAGGGCTACTCGCGTTCCGACGATCGCATCCGTGAGGATGTGAACGACCGGCTGACGGACGACTGGGCGCTGGACGCCTCGGACATTGAGATCACCGTCTCCAACCGTGAGGTGACGCTTTCGGGTGAGGTGATGAGCCGCGAGGACAAACGGCGCGCCGAGGACATTGCCGAGAGTGTGTCGGGCGTTGCCCACGTGCAGAATAACCTGCGCGTCAAGGGGCGCATGGGCGCAAGTGCCACAGGCGGCAGCACAATGGGCGGCGGCATGACCGGCCAGTCCGGCGGCGCCACGACCGTGGTGACGGAGGGCAGTGCGGCTGGCACTTCATCTTCGACCCAGTCCGGT
This sequence comes from Mesorhizobium sp., assembly GCA_035998495.1. Taxonomy (GTDB): domain Bacteria; phylum Pseudomonadota; class Alphaproteobacteria; order Rhizobiales; family Rhizobiaceae; genus Mesorhizobium_B. The sequence goes on along the minus strand of DASYHP010000012.1, from coordinate 13,740 downwards.
TCGCGCCGTTCCACTGGCACCACCGGCTCTTAAGCCTAAGCACAAGGGAGCGGCCTTTCGGGGCCGCTCCTTCATCGACCCAGCACCAGGACCGCCGCCATGAGCTATGTCCGCTTCGCAGCCATGATCGCCACCTCCACGGTTGTGATGTTTGGGCTCATGTATCTCAACACCTTTGCGCTCGATCACGTGTTCTTCAGCCAAACGCGCAGCTGGATGGCGCTCCTGATGGGGGCTGTCATGAGCATCATCATGATCGCGTTCATGTGGGGCATGTACGAGAACAAGCGGGCGAATGCGGCTATCTTGGTGGTGAGCGCTGCCGTCTTCGCCGGCTCGCTGTGGCTCGTGCGCAGCCAGGAGACGGTGAGCGACGTGGCTTACATGAAGGCCATGATCCCTCACCACTCCATAGCCGTTCTGACCAGCCGGCGCGCCGAGATCAGCGACCCTCGCGTGCGCCAGCTGGCCGACGAGATCATCGCAGCGCAGGTGCGCGAGATCGACGAGATGAAGCGGCTGATCGCGGATCTCGAAGGCAGTGTTGCCGTTCGTGAGGCCGCTGCTCGGTAACGGCAGCCTCACAAGATTGATGCCCGACCCCTTCTAGTCGTTCCGAGACCTTCGTCACTGCGGCGCCAGTGGGTAAAGCAGTGCGAGTCCGCCCGCGAAGACGAGGATGGCGGCGAGCGAGTCATAGCCCATGCGCAGCACCGTCTTGTTCTCGCGCTCAAGCAGGCCGAGGACGAAGATGCCGGTCATCGCCAGCGCCAGCAGGGCCGCGACGGCCTCAAACGGGCCGGCTTCGTTCAAGATCGGCCCTTCGAGGTAGGTGACGTCGGCCAACAGGATCAGCGCGATGTTGAACAGGTTGGTGCCGAAGATGTCGCCGACCGCCAGCTGGTAGCGCTTGAGCCTGAGCGCGGCCACGATCGAGCTGAGTTCGGGCAGCGAGGTCGCGAAGCCCACCAGCACGAGACCAGCCAAGCTGGAGCCAAGCCCTGTCTGCTGGGCGAGCGCATCACCCGACTGCGCCAGGAAGAACCCAGCCACCAGGATCACACCTGCCGCGATCGCCGTCTTGATCACCAGCGCGCGCAAAGGGGTGTCCTTCTCTGGCTCGTCCTCTTCGCCTTCCTTGTCCTCGTCCAGCACCTGCCAGACGTGCCGGTGCTCGTAGTGCGCCGAAAGCTTGAGCGAGGCGACGCAAAGCGCAAACAGCACCATCGAGCCGAGCCCCACGTGCCAGAGCGCCACGTCGCCAACCGTGACCGCGACAGCCACGGCGGCCAGAAGCATGATGCCGAGCGTGCCCTGAAACAATGTGGCGGGCTTGGCGGCCACCTTGGTCAGCGCGTCGCGCCCAAGCACGGCATCGGCGACCGCGAGCAGGAGCACGTTGATGCTGGCGCTGCCGAGCAGGTTGTTGAGTGCAAGCGCAGGGTTGCCAGAAAGCGAGGACGTGGTCACGGTGGCGATCTCGGCGAGCGAGGTGATGCCGCCCAGAAGGAGCATGCCGGTGAAGGCCTGGCCAAGGCCCGTTTTCTCAGCGATGCCAGACACATAGCCGGCGAGCCGAGAGCCCGCACCCCAGACAAGTGCGGCCGCCACGGCAAAGATCGCGGCGTTGATGGAGAGCGGCCACTCGGCAAAGGACAGCATGACCGTCAACTGACGGCATAAAGGCCCGTTCCACATCAACGTGACCGCGCGAGGCGAATGCCGCTAGAAGCAAACGTGAGCCCGATTGCCAGTTGGACTTGTCGCACCGAAAGGAGCGCCGACCGGAAAGCCTGAACCTTGGTGCAGCAGTGAACTGCCATCTTTTCCTGCCACTGCATGAACACCAACTCCGCGCCAGTCGTCACCATCCCAACGGCAAGCACACAGAATGATCGCCAAACGCCGAACCGAGCCCGAAGGTGCCGATCCATGGGCACGTCGAGCGGGAGGGAGGGAAAGGTTGAGCAGCGGGTCGGCGCCATAGTGATGCCAGGCCAGCGTCGGCGCCCGGTCACCCGCCTGTGATGGGCAGAGGAAGGAACGCGGCGCAGGCGGTCCCGTTTGCCGCAGAACCCATGCGCACGCGGGACCTACGTTCCGCTTCCTTTTTCCAACGAGGTCCCGAGATGAAGAACCGACTGGCAGCCCTCGCGGCTGTGTCCCTGTTTGCCTTGAACGTCACATCCGTACTTGCGCAATCCGAAACTCAGCCCACTCAGCCTGCACCAGAGGCCGGCTCGGGCCAGAACGGCGCGGCAAACCAGGAAAGCGAGGCTGCCAGTCAAGAGCAGATGGCACAATCGGCCAACAGCGGCACCATGGACCGGGCCGATGCCGACATGAAGGCTGTGCTTCAGCAACTCATGGAGCTTGGCGCCAAGCCCATCGACCAGCTCTCGGTCGAGGAGGCTCGCAGCCAGCCCACGCCCGCAGATGCGGTCAAGGGCGCGCTTGAAGAGCAGGGCAAGAGCACCGCGCCGCAGGCGGTCGGCAATGTGCAAGACATCACGATCCCTGGCCCTGCGGGCGAGATCAACGCGCGCGTCTATACGCCCGAAGGCTCCGGGCCGTTTCCGGTGATCGTCTACTTTCATGGTGGTGGCTGGGTGATCGCCAACCTCGACGTTTACGACGCCACCCCGCGCGCGATGGTCAACTTGACCGACGCCATTGTTGTGTCCTCGCACTACCGGCAAGGACCTGAGCACAAGTTCCCGGCCGCCCATGAAGATGCGATTGCTGCCTACAAGTGGGTGGTGGAGAACGCAGGACAGCTCAACGGCGACAGCTCGCATGTGGCCGTCATGGGTGAGAGCGCTGGCGGCGGGCTGGCGGCTCATGCGGCGATCCAAGCGCGCGAGCAACAGCTGACCCAACCTGTTCACATGGCGCTGATCTACCCAATCGCCGGCACGGACACGAACACCGAGTCTTACCAGGAGAACGCCAACGCGGTGCCGCTGAACAAGGGCGCGATGGAATGGTTCTTCGACAAGTACCTGACTCAAGGTGATCGTGACGACCCACGCGTGAACTTGGTGGAAGAAGCGGATCTCAGCGACCTGCCGCCCGTCACCGTCGTCACTGCCGAGATCGACCCGCTGCGCAGCGAGGGGCAGATGCTGGCCGACAAGCTTGAGGCGGCGGGCGTTGAGACCCAAAGCCGCAACTTTGAGGGTGTGACCCACGAGTTCTTCGGCATGGCGAGCGTGGTCGAGGATGCCGAGGCGGCCCAGCAGTTCGTGGCCGATCGGCTTAAGCAGGCTTTTGCAACGAACTGACATCTGCTTGAGCGGGCACTTGACGTCGCGGTGAGGCCGCCAATTGCCCGGCGCAGGTGGACGAAGCTCGACGAGTGGCTGGCGGGGTGAGCACCCGACCTACACTGCTGCCCCCGCCAACTGCACGCGATCAGGAAACATGTTGCCCGTTTTGGGCAACAGATTGCCCTTTTTCGGAAACACGTTTCACCTCCTCATCCTGTAGACTGCCCAATTCAGGCGGGGAACCGGACCCGCGAGAAGCAAAGCGCGGGGACCGCAGGAGACCCCGTACGCTGGGGCGGATCAATTGTGGTGGGGATGGCGGCGAACCCGTTCGGAGCCCACCAGGCCAGCCGAGCTTTCGCTGGCCGACACCAGCACAACAGCGTGCTGTAAGTGCCGGGGCGTGCTGGCAGACAGCACGCGCCGGCCATGTTCATCGCAACGCTCACCTTGACGCGCGGACGGATTGTCCGGCCAGAGCACGTTCACGAGGCTCGCCGCCGCGACACCGAAGGTGATCACCGCTTCCGTCAGGTCGGGTCGCAGGGCGAAGTCGAAGTCGAAGGCCCAGGGCCAGTCTGTTGTGGAACGGCATGGCTGGATCTTCTGACCAGTCGCTCACGCTCGGGAGGCAAGCTGATCACCCCCCACGGCGCATGATGAACGGGTCGAGCGCGATCCTGCCGCTGCCCCAAACCATCAGCGCCAAGGCCATTGTGGCCCAAGGCAGGTGGAAGTTGGCCCAGCCTTCGGGGATGGTCAGCTGGATGACTCCGGTCATGATCAGAAGCGCGAAAGCGGCGAAACGCGTGCCAAGTCCGAGCACCAATAGGATGGGCAGCACGACCTCAGCCAAGCCGGCAAGCGAGGCCGATAGCAGCGGAAAAGGGTAGGCGTATTGGTTGCCCAGGATGTGCAGCTTGAACTCTTGCTCAAACAGAAACCGGGCTCCTCCCGAAAGCTGCAGAAACCCGTCCCACTTCGTCAGCCCCGACTTGAAGAAGGGTACGGCCAGGGCGATGCGCAAGGCGAGAAGCGGCAACGAAGCGGGAATTGCGGCGAGAGCGGCTTCCGCGCGGGCGATCGAGGCAAGCAAGCCATTGGCGTGGGTATGGACGGCGGCATCGGTCATCTCATGAACTCCCCTCGGTCAAGATGATGGTCTGCAGGGCGCCGAGGGAGACGAGCCCGACCAGCGCACGTCCGAAGTCGAACTTCTCTGAGGCAGTCAGGGAGCGCTCTGCGGCCTCGCCCAAGCTCTGGCCAGCAAGGAGCTCTAACGCAAAGTCCACATCGGCAGGGGGAAGCACATGCAGGTGCACGTCCAACACGGGCCGCACGACTAGAACTGTCTCGGATCCAGTAGATCTGACGGGCTCAACCGCGGAATTCTGGTGCGCAAGCCAGATCGAGCCGATCGGATAAGCGGATTGCACGAGCCCCACAGCAGGATGTGGCTGAACCCGCGACCGCAACAGAGCTTCAGGAGAGATCGCGGCAACGTCGTTCAAGCCGAGCGGTTTGGTGTCGGCTGCATGGTAAGCCCGCTGCCAAACGGCTTCGAGCCGCGCGATATCCGCCAGATAGGGCAGGCTGGCTGCGGGGGCGAAGCTGGCGATGAACTCAGGGAAGTTGTCGCCATATTCAAACAGCAAAGGCGAGACAGGCTTAATTTGCTGGGCAAAAACCCTGGCCATGCCGCGGAAGAACTCTTCGCCAACCAGCCTTTCGGTGATTGGGAACCGCTTGGCGAGTGCATTCACGAGGCCGACGTAAACATTGTTGCGGTAGACCGCGAAGCGGCTCGCGTCAGGCATGCCGCGCGCCGTCGTGACACCAGACGGCAGCGGTCGGTCGGCATGAAGGAGCGCCTCGGCAAAGCTCGCCTGACTTGCTGCAAAGTCCATGGTTACGCTGCCCGCACGAGCTTCGGTGAGCATGCGGCTTCCTCGGCCATGATGGCCTCAGCCCGCTCAGCCTCAGCCAGAAGCGCCGCGAAGGGTGGCATGCCGTTGTCCCACTCGATTAGGGTGGGAACGCTCCCCATGCGCGAGATCGTGTGCCGGTAAAGCGCCCAGACATCGTCCTCGACGGGGCTGCCATGCGCATCGATCAGGAGACGGTCGCCGGCATCGTCCTGCGTTTCGTGGTAGCCCGCGAGGTGGATCTCACCCACGAGATGGAGCGGGAAGCGGTTGAGGTAGGCTTTCGCGTCGAGCCGGTGATTGACCGCCGACACCATGACGTTGTTGACGTCCAGCAAGAGCCCGCAATCCGTGATCTCGGCAATCGCGGTGAGGAAGTCGACCTCGTCGATCGTGCTCTCGGCGAACAGGAGATAAGTGGACGGATTTTCGAGCAGCAGCCGGCGGCCCAGTGCCTGCTGGACCTCGTCCACATGGCAGCAGACCCGACGGAGCGTTTCGCGCGTGTAGGGCAGGGGCAGAAGATCGCTCAGGAAGCCCACCTCGTGGGTCGACCAGGCGAGATGCTCTGAGAAGGAAGCAGGTTTGTAGCGCTCGATCAGCGCCTTGAGCCGCTTCAGGTGCTCGCGATCCAGCGGACGGGCGGCACCGATCGAAAGCCCGACGCCATGCAGCGAGAGCGGGTAGCGGCTGGCGATCTCCTCCAGGAAGCGGTGCGGAGGACCGCCAGCACCCATGTAGTTCTCCGCATGCACCTCGAAGAATCCGACATCCGGCCAATGGCCGAAGATGTCGTCCCGATGCTCGGGCTTGAGACCCAGGCCCGCGCGAGACGGCAAAGCGAATTGAGACTTGGCTGAGGTGCTCACCACAGATCTCCGGAAGGCTGGTGAAGGGGCGGCGGGCACAGTCGTCCGCCGCAGCTGGTGCCGGTGATCAGGATTCGATCGGCTCAAGCGAGCCCTGGTGGCCGTCCACGTTCATAGTGGTGCAGGTGCCTGCCGGCACGGCCTTCCAGGCGTTCCCCTGATAGTCCTTGGTGGAAGTACCGGCACAGGTCGTGCCGGGGCCGGCCGCGCAGTCGTTCTGGCCAGCAAGCGCGATGCCATAGCACTTCTCATTGCCTGCCATCTGCTCGGCCGTGAGCGGCGCGGCGACGGCCGTCGAAAGTGCGGAAGCGAGCGAGCCGGCAAGCGCCAGCGCAAGCGTGGAACGGTTCATGTATTCTCTCCTCTGAAGGTTGCCGGCCAGTTGTCAGCCATGCATCCTGTCTTTCGGAGCCCACCCGCCTGCTGTTACATGGGATGACGACACGAGGACGTGATCCACAGATTCCCGTGTAGCGAGGCATGATTGCACTCGCCTCGTAACGAATCCGCATTGGGCGACGAAACAAGATGAGGACGGTGAGCGGCAAGGACGATCGCGAACTCGCTGACCTCTTGCGATCTGCGCTGGCCGGTGACGAGCGGGCTTACGCGCGTTTTCTCGAACAGGTGGCCCGGCTGGTCCGAGGCTTTGCACGCAAACGCGCCGGGAGCGGCGGCGTGGATCCCGAGGACGTTGTGCAGGAGACCTTGTTGTCCATTCACGCCAAGCGACATACCTGGAGAACGGATGCACCAGTTCTACCTTGGGTGTTTGGCATCGCGCGCTACCGGATGATCGACGCCTATCGCAAGCGCGGCCGCCGGGTGGAGATCGAGCTGGACGAGATCATGGAGACGGTTGCGCAACCCGAGGAGGATGCGGTCAGCGTGCGTGACATCGGCCGGGCACTGGAGGCTTTGACCCCCGGCCAGAGGCTGGTTGTTTCCGCTATCTCGGTGGAGGGCCATACCATCGCTGAAACGGCGGCCAAGCACGACATGAGCCAGGTGGCGGTGCGGGTGGCGCTGCACCGTGGCCTTTCGGCGATCGCCAAGAAGTTCGGGCAGGGCTGACATGGACACCGATGCCCTGATCCGTACACTCGCGGCAGATATAACACGACCGTCGTGGCCGCTTTCGCGCACCTGGTGGGCGGCGCTCGCAGCGGCGACGGGCTTGGCAGCTTTGGTCTTCTTCACAGCAGTCGGGCCAAGAGCAGACTTTGCTGAAGCGATTGCGACTCTGCGCTTTCCGTTCAAGTTCGTGGTGACGTCCGTCCTGGCCGTCAGCGCCTTTGGCCTGCTCCGCGCCATATCGCGGCCTGAAGCAGAGGCTCGGACGCTGTGGGCCTCGCTCCTGGCTGCGCCCGTATTGGTGCTTGCGGCGGTGGTGATCGAGCTACTTGTCGTACCTCAGAACGATTGGGCTGCCAGGCTGATCGGCACCAACAACATACATTGCTTGGTTCTAATCCCGCTGATTGGTGCTGGGCCTTTGGGGCTGTTCCTGCTGGCGCTCCGGCATGGGGCACCCCCGCGTCCAGGCAGGGCGGGAGCTGTGGCCGGTCTGCTTGCAGGCGGCTTAGCGGCGACCTTCTACGCCGCTCACTGCTTCGACGACTCGCCGCTTTTTGTGGCGACCTGGTACACGATCCCCATCGCAGGTCTGACTGCTATTGGCGCGCTCTTGGGCGGGCGCATCGCCCGCTGGTAGTCGGGTGCCTGGACCCAGGTGCAAGACGGCGCGGGCTCGTGGCGCGGTGCCGACTGGCTTCACCTGATCTTGCGGATTGTCTCTTCTAGGCGAGCTACCGGCAGTCCGAACGCGCGCACGATCAGCCGGTTCTCCAGAATCAGCCCGCTTGCGTCGGGCACAAGCTGCTGCTCCACGGAGAGGCCGCCCTTCATGGCGTATTGGAGGTATAGGTGGCCGCCTCGCAGCTCGCCTCGGACCGGGCCGCTGGCCTCACTGAGCGTGCCCGAATAGCGGCCGCTCTCATCTCGCCTGAGCCGCCACTGCCGCAAAGTGGCCGCTTCGCCCTCACGCTCCACACGCTGGTCGAGAACAAGCGTGCCATCCTTCTCGATGCGCCCTCTGCTCCGCACATGAACGCGCTGTGGAGGCGAGAAGATCACCCTGAGCTCACCCGTTCCCTGCGTTTCGCCTTGGAAGAAGCGCTCGGGCGAGAAGTCAGGTCGTGGCGAGGGATCTCTGTGCGGATCTGCAAACGACGCACAGCCGCTCACGACCAGAGACATGAGGAAGGCGTAGAGAGCACGGAGCCCAAGCAAGGCTGTTAGTCGCGGCTGCTGGCGGCCAGCCGGGGCATATCGAGTTGATGTTGATCTCATGCCCAACGGAGGAGTTGCCGCCCGTCTCATGACGGACGCATGCCTCTTTCAAACCGGTCAAGACCTTTGCCGGCGGGCCTGGGCGGCTGCCTCAAACCCGTTCGGGTTTCCGGGCACAAGCGTGCCGGTGCCCACATCGGCACCCTCCATCACCCAGGTGACCTGGTCGCCTCTGAGCCGCACCTGCCAGCAGGTCTCCGGGTCCTGGCCATAAGCAAAGCACATGGCATCGTCCGTGACGCGCCAGGCGCCCGTGTAGTCCTTGCCCCTGATCGTGCCGTCAGCGGCATAGAACTCGGTGTAGACACCCGTGCTAGCCATGCTGCCCTGAACCGTGTTGCCGGCGATAGCCGCACGGATGGACTCTCCATCTGCAAGCTCCTGCGCAAGGGCGGGACCGACAAGCAACGGTAGAAAGAACCGCAATGCGGACCATCAGCATACCCGACTTCCTTTGCTGGATTCGGCAGCAGGCGCCAGTGACAAGACCATGCAACACGGAAGCTTGCCTCACGAGCCAGGCGCTCTGTTATTCGCCTGAGGCAACAGCCTGAGAAGCGCGGCGCGGAAGCTTGGCAAGGCCTCCGCGCCTTTGGCTGCTTACTTCGGCAGCAGCACCCGGTTGACGACGTGGATCACGCCATTGGACTGGTTCACGTCGGCAATCGTGACACGCGCAGCTCCACCGCTCTCGTCAATCAGGTAGAGCTTGCCGTCACGGACAACTGCGCTCAGCGCGTCGCCGCTTACCGTCTGCATGTTGTAGCTGCCGCCGTTGGCCTTGGCGCGCTTCATCAAGGTTGCGCCCGAGAGGTCGCCGGCGACCACATGGGCCGTCAGCACCTTGGTAAGCATGGCCTTGTTCTTCTTCTCGAGGAGTGTGTCCACCGTGCCGGCAGGCAAGCGATTGAAGGCGGCGTTGGTGGGCGCAAACACAGTGAACGGCCCAGCGCTCTGCAGGGTGTTCACCAGGCCCGCAGCCTTCACTGCGGCCACAAGCGTCGTGTGGTCCTTCGAGTTGACGGCATTCTCGACGATGTTCTTGCTCGCAAACATCGGCGCGCCGCCGACCATTGGGTTGTCCTGGGCGACGGCCAACGAAGCCGATGCTGCAAGCGCTGCTGCGAGGAAGGCAGTCCGCAGACGGGTAAATGGCATTGTGTTTCTCCCCTGAAGGTTTGTTCTGGCGCGTGAAGGCACGAGCCGTCAGGGCAGGAGAGTTTCGAGATCACGGGGTTGTGAGGACACGACCCGGATGTTTGGCCTCGTTCAGCCGGCGTTGAGGGCGGCCGGAACGGCCCTCGGCGGAGTTCAGTATGCGCTCAGGTCCATGGAGAGCGGCATGAACGACACCACGGTGACAAAGGTCAGCAGCGCCCATTCGCCCAGGGGTGAGGGTGGCGAGGTCTACCTCGCTTCAGGCAAGCGCGTCTCCATGCGCATGTGGCGCAATGAGCAGCCGACGGACAGCAAGCAGGCTCGCCGGCAGGAATACGAGACGGTGGGCTTTGTCATGTCAGGCCGGGCCGAGCTTGAGATCGAAGGTCGGACGGTGCGGCTTGAGCCTGGCGATTCGTGGGTCGTGCCAGCCGGTGCTGAGCACACCTACCGCATTCTCGAGACATTCACGGCTGTCGAGGCCACAGCACCGCCTGCCCAGGTGCATGGCCGCGAACGGTCCTGAGCGGACCTGACCTCGTGAAACCCATTGATGCCAATGGCCATCTGCCTCTGCCTGAGCGGCCTTTCCGCGTTCTTCTGATCGCAGGCTCTGACCGGCGCCAGTACAATTGCCCCGGCGTGGACTCAAAAGCGCGCACGCTGATGCTCAGAATGGCCGAGCGCCTGCCGTCCGATTGGGAGATCGACTATGAGGACCTGGGCAACCTTTACGGCCGTGCTCGGATCCAGAGCTGTAACGCCTGCGTCTCGACCGCCATGCCGCTCTGCGTGTGGCCGTGCAACTGCTACGAGCCCGGCAACAAGGACGAGCCGGATCTCATGTGGGACCTCGACCTCTACAGCCGGCTCGATCTTGCCGACGCTTGGGCGATCATAGGCCCGGTCAACTGGTATGGGCCGACAAGCAACCTCAAGCTCATGTTCGATCGGCTGGTCTGCGCCAATGGCGGCAACCCGCGCGAGGAACTGATCGACCACAAGAACCCGGAAAAGGCCATGGCGCTCGAGAAGAGCCCTGAGTGGGAAGAGCTCAGCGTCAACCACCTCGAGGGCCGCACCGCTGCCTTCTTCTGCTATTCGGACGAGGGTGCCAACGAGATGGACCCGTCCGGGCGCCCCAAGAAGCTTAGGCACAAGGGGTGGTTCGATCCTGACCAGGAGCCGTTCGAGGACATGCGGCAGGCCTACGCGCCGCTTGTGTGGCAGTGCCGCTTCTCAGGCGTCGAGGTGCCAGATAATCTATGGACCCATGCCCTGACCGGGGCGGGCCTGCCCTACAGTGAGAACCAGGCCGAGGACATGGTCCGTGAGAACGAGATCATGACTGCGTTCGATGCTTGGAGCGAGCGCTTCTCGCGCTTTGTCGCGCAGAAGGGGAAAGTGGAGCCCGGCACATTCCGCGCCTTTGGCCACACGGCACCAGGCCACCGCTGGAATGATCTGAAGCTCAAATGGCGCGAGATGCGCATGAAGGCGGGAGTGCCGCCGGGTGGCTCTTCGCCTGCTGAACAAGAGACGCTCGGCCTCAATGAGGATGTTGGCCTGTCAGCAACCGAGAGCGAAGGCGAGAAGCTGCGGGGCTGACACAACAGGCGGCGTTGTTGTTCACGGGCAGCCGCTTACTCGATCACGCCGCACGTGATGCGGTCGACTGCTTCCCGCCATCTTCTCGAAATCCACGACCAATCTGACACCCTCGGCCGGCCCGCCGGTAACCGTTACTCGCAGTCCGGGTGCTGGCAGCGAGGCAGACCACGCCGACAAGGGCATGGCGTCTTTCCCACTGGATCGCCACTGGTTGCAAGTCGTTCAGCCTGCCCCAGAGCGCCCGGCTCGATTGCGGTGGGAACACCCGCTGCCTCGACGGGCTCACGTACTCCGGATGAACTCCAGGATCGCATCGGCATATGGCTTAGGCTGGTCATAGGGCACCCAGTGCCCGGCGTCCTTGATCGTAACAAGCCGTGCCTGGCGAATGTCGGACTGGAATCGCTCGGCAATGGCCAGCTTGCACCACTGATCCTCTTCGCCCCATAGCAGCAGCACCGGGACATCGATCCTGCTGAGCAGCGGCACGAGCTCCATTGTGTGGTTCGTGCTGAGGCCGCTTGCGTCCCGGACGAGGCTGATCTTGCCTTCCTCATCGCTGTAGGGCGCGAGGACCGCAGACGAGAACTCGGCGGGGTAGTCCGGGAAGCTCCCTTCGATGTTGAAGCGCAGGACCTCATCGACCGACTTGTCGCCGAAGAACGGATCACCGAGCTCGATCGGCCCTCCGACCGGCCAGCGATCATATCCCACAGAGTTATTGAGGATAAGCCGCCGCACTCGATCGCCATGCTCGACAGCTAGAACCTGGGCCACGGCACCTCCGATATCGTGCCCGAGGATCGTCGCACGTTCGATCTCCAGCTCATCGAGCAGGGCAATTACCATGCGGGCCTGCACCTTCACCGAACGATCGAAACAGTCCCGCTTGTCAGAATAGCCATAACCGAGCAGGTCCGGCGCGATCACCCGAACCCCGCCGGCGAGTTCCGGGATGGCTGCATGAAACAAGTAGGACCACGTGGGAATGCCGTGGAGGAGCACGAGCGGCTCGCCCTCGCCCTCATCGACATACGCCACGGTAAGGGGCGTGTAGCTCAGGCCGTCGAATCGCGTGTGCTTTTGCCGACTGCGAAACGTCTGGAGGTCCATCTATGCATTCTCTCCCAAGCGGGCGCCACTGATTGGTTGCGCTACCAAATATTTGGATGAGCGACAAGCACTTGCTCCTAGCAGGCTCGGCTGCTGCTTCGAGGCCAGAAGAATGTGATGTCGATCTGCTGGTTGGCGGGATCGTAGCGGCCGAGGGCGTCGCCTAGCCAGCGCGAACTCCCCCTTAGCGTCCACTCTCACTTTCGGCGGTATGCCCAGATGTCGCTGATCGCGAACTCCTTGCCGAGTTCCTCGTTCTCCTTGTGGGGAATGACAATGGCGGGCTCGCCGCTGCTCTGCTTCACCAGGGCATAAGCGCCGTCGAGGGCCCCGCCTTCAAAGGTGATGCGCTTCGTGCCCTCGTCCACGCTGTACTGCCCGGCCTCGTTCTGAAACGAATAGCGGCTCTCATCCTCGATGATGATGTCGCCGGCGAGCCAATAGGTCAGCGAGCCGTCCCAGCCCGTGAAGTAGGGCTCATACTTGCCAGCAGGGAGCTCCTCCTGGGCAAGAGCTGGAGAAGCCATCATGATCAGTAGAGCCGCCAAAGCTGGCCGCATCACATCCTCCTTAGGGTCTGAAGCTTGGTTGAGAGCACATTGTCAGTCGGGCTGCCACATGGCATCCCCTGCATAAAGGGTGGGCCAACAGAGGATGACGGGATGTGGGCGCTGAACCTCTTGCCCGTGACTGGACTTATTTTGCTGAGCTTCTGCTCGGCAGCGGTAGCCGAACTGCCGCCTCAGTACACGCGTTGGGCCGATCTCCAGGCGATTACCAACCGTGACGAGATTGCCCAGAAGTTGAGAGACCCAGTGGAGCGGATCGAGGCGCAAGGCAGTGGCACCTACCGTGTTCAGGCTGGGGCGTGTCATCTGCTCGTGCGCATCTCGCGAGAAGGGCAAACACAGGGCGGGGTGCCTGTCGCGGGACCATCGGTGTGTCCGTTGTCAGGGTTTTTGAGACAGCTGGCGGGCTGATTTAGCGGAGGCTCTGGCGCATCTGGGTTGCGAGTTTATGCGGCCGCTTTGCGGTGGAGCAAGCGGCGCTGGTTGATGGTGTCTCGTTTGATCCTTTCTCGCTTGAGCAGGATGGCTGGCGCGCGGCCTGTGTGGACGTCGGCCGGCGTGAGATTGCCCAGGCTCTCGTGGAAGCGGCGGTGGTTGTAGTGCTCCACGAAGGCGGCGATCTGCGCTTTGAGATCGCCTGGAAGGAAGTCGTTCTCGAGCAGGATGCGGTTCTTGAGCGTTTGGCGCCAGCGCTCGATCTTGCCCTGGGTCTGAGGGTGGTTGGGCGCGCCTTGGATGTGGTCCATGCCTTCATGCTTCAGCCAGCTGGCGAGATCGCCGGCGATGTAGGATGAGCCGTTGTCCGACAGCAGCCGCGGCTGGTGCGCGACCCTGGCCTGGTCGAGCCCTGAAGCCGCAAGCGCCAGCTCAAGCG
>DASYHP010000011.1:0-20827 GCA_035998495.1 Mesorhizobium sp. | reverse complement strand
CGCTTGAGCTGGCGCTTGCGGCTTCAGGGCTCGACCAGGCCAGGGTCGCGCACCAGCCGCGGCTGCTGTCGGACAACGGCTCATCCTACATCGCCGGCGATCTCGCCAGCTGGCTGAAGCATGAAGGCATGGACCACATCCGCGGCGCTCCAAGCCACCCCCAGACCCAGGGCAAGATCGAGCGCTGGCGCCAAACGCTCAAGAACCGCATCCTGCTCGAGAACGACTTTCTTCCAGGCGACCTCAAAGCGCAGATCGCCGCCTTCGTGGAGCACTACAACCACCGCCGCTTCCACGAGAGCCTGGGCAATCTCACGCCGGCCGACGTCCACACAGGCCGCGCGCCAGCCATCCTGCTCAAGCGAGAAAGGATCAAACAAGACACCATCAACCAGCACCGCTTGCTCCACCGCAAAGCGGCCGCATAAACTCGCAACCCAGATGCGCCAGAGCCTCCGCTAAATCAGCCCGCCAGCTGTCTCAAAAACCCTGACAACGGACAGCGAGCACCACCACGATCCCTTGCAGCGGCTGGAGGCACTTGCCGAGACGGCACTTGAATCGTCCGAAGGGTCCATCGACGTCGCCCAGGCTGAGGGTGCGCTACGTGCCTGGGCAGCGGTGGACGATGTCGCGCGGCGGCGGGTTCAGGAAATCGACGACCTCCGTTTGAAGCATGTTGCCACGGAGCTGAGGGGATTAGGTGCGGATGCGGAGACAGCCCGGCGCGGCGCGAAAGTGATCTACCTGACCCTGCTCGGGCTATACACGGCGCGCCGCTACACGCCCGAGATCGCCGATGACGAGGCGTTCAGATACGTGGTCCGCCAAATGCTCGACGACAGCAAGACCAACGCTCGGCGGCCACCCTGAAGAGGACCACCGGCCAGGATCAGAGATCGAGCAGACGAGGATCGCCCCAACACCGGAGCAGATTGCAGAGCGCCCGGTGCTGGCCGAGGAGAGCGGGAACCGCCAATCGGTCGACGCCTATATCGGGCGAGCACTCTGACATGGACAGATGCAGCCGATCGTGGGCTTCCATAGCGTTCGGTTGCGCTGATCCCTCAGGCCAGATCCGGCCGACATCGCCGGCAGGCCGGGTCGAGCATCGCTTCCTGCGACCCTGCCCGCGGGAGTTCGTGCGCAAAGCAGGTAGGCGGGGGTGCAACCAATCAGCCTTCGCTGTTGCACTCGACGCTTCAGCCGAGGCGTGCGTCCGCTTCAAGCATGCCTTGAACGTAGGGACTGGCTCTCGGAATGTCCGCTCTGGTTCAATCCCGGCCTGGCGAGCTTCTTGTGTGATCGGCTTCTTCAATCCATCGGTCCGAAACCGACCAACTTCAGCCCTTCTTGGCCCGGAGCCCTTCCAGCAGCGCTCGGAAGCTTTCCACAGCCCGTTCTGAGGTCTCCTGCGGGTTGTCTGAACTTGCAATCCAAAACGCCGCATGGCTGCTGGCGCCGTTGATTAGGCGAGCGGTTGCCTCAGGCTCGATGTCCACGAGTTCGCCTTCAGCCTTGAGTTCTGTCAGACTTCTGGTGAGCGCAAGGATACAGCCGTTGCTGCTGGGCCATTGGGAGATGTCGCCGAGCACAGCCGCTCCGTCGCGGAACATGATGCGCTGGATCTCGGGCTCCAGCGCCATCTGGATATAGGCAACGCACTCATCGACGAAGCCCTGCCAGCGTGTAGGAGCGCTCGCCGATACCTTGTGAAGGCGCGCCGTCATCTCAGCGTCGATCTCCTGAATCACTGCCTGCAGCAGGCCCTCCTTATCGCCGAAGTGGTGGTAAAGCGCGCCACGCGTCAGCCCCGCCTCGGCGGTGAAGTCGTCCATCGAAGCGTCGGCGTAGCCGATCGTGCCGAAGGCCCGCCGGGCGGCCGTCATCAGCTTGGCGCGGGTTTCCGCGATCATTTCGCTGCGTGGCTTGGGCACGCCGTCCTCCAGTTTCATATACGCCTCGTATGTCAATTGACATACGAGACGTATGCTCCTACCTTCATGCATACGCCATGTATGTATATGGGCGTTCCCGTCGATCAAGGAACATCACCATGCCTAACCCATACTCAGTCATCTTCCGAGCGCCAGGGGCAAAGGGCTTCGCAGCCGCTGGGTTCTTCGCGCGTCTGCCGATCGCGATGGCTCCTATCGGCATCGTCGCCATGCTGTCCCAAACGCATGGCGTGTACTGGCTGGCTGGCGCGGTGTCGGCAACGTTTGCTCTCACCAACGCCTTCGTCTCTCCCCAGATCTCAAGGCTCGTCGACCGTTATGGACAGATGGCCATCGTCGCGCCGACCACCATCGGGTCGGTCGTAGCGTTCCTGGCGCTCATTACCGCCGCCAACCAGAACTGGCCCATCTGGACGCTCTTTGCCGCAGCCCTTGTAGCCGGGGTAATGCCAAGCATCCCAGCCATGGTGCGTGCCCGCTGGAGCGAGATCTTCCGCAACCGCCCTGAGCTGAACACGGCCTTTGCCTTCGAGTCGGCAGCCGACGAGCTCGTCTACATCGCCGGTGCATCGCTTTCCGTTGGATTAGCGGTCGCGCTCTTTCCCGAGGCCGGCATGCTGACCAGCACCCTGCTTCTCGCCTTGGGAACTGCAGCCCTTGTTCTTCAGCGTTCAACAGAGCCAAAGGTGCGCAGCACACATGCAGAGACTTCGCTGGGTTCGGCGATCCGCCTGCGCCCGGTGCAGATCATCACGCTCGCGCTCGTGTTTGTCGGCTCCATCTTTGCGACAGCTGAGGTGAGTGCTGTGGCGATCACCAAGGAACTCGGCCAGCCGAATGCGGCAAGCTTGGTGATCGGGGTTTATGCGGTCGGCTCGTTCGTGGTCGGCTTGATCCTCGGCGGGCTGAGCCTCCGTACGCCGCTGCACCGGCAACTGCTTGTCGCGGTTGGCGTGATCGCCATCACCTCCGTGCCTCTGCTCTTCGCGACCACGTCCGTCACTCTCCTGGCGCTTGCCGTGTTCGTGAGCGGCATCGCCATCTCGCCGACCTTCATCACGGCATTCGGCGTGATCGAGCGCCGGGTACCTGAGTCGATGCTGACTGAGGGCGTCACTTGGGTCATGACCGGTATCGGCATTGGCATGGCGCTGGGCGCCTTTGTCTCAGGCTGGATCATTGACACGTTTGGCTCGCAGAACGGGTTCTGGGTGTCTGTGGCTGCGGGATTGGCAACGGTGCTGACCGTGGCTCTCGGGCAGGGCAGCCTAGCCGGCGATAGAGCTGAGCCCGAGGCAAGGCCCATTCCGCAACCGGCGGAGTAGCGTCGGCTGACAGCGCTGCAAAAGGCCGCAGATGCGAACGCAGGCCCGACAGGCCCATGAACCCGTCGATCGAGCGCAGCAGATGATCCGCCAGCACATGCCGCTCCAGGCTGAAGCCATAGAACAGCGTTTCCTGCATCACCGTCCCTGCCCCTCATCAGCCCGTCTCCCGCCACGGAGATGCTGAATCAGGACGTCAGACCAGCAGCAACGACAACTTTTAATGATATCGGCGCGAAAGCGGCCTGCGAGCATTGATCGGAAGCGGCGGGCCCGCTTCGGGGCTTCCAACCGTGTAAGCGGACGTTCGGCCACATCGTTGGGACGGCAAGGTTTGACCCAAAGCGGACCTTGTCCGGTTACCAGCGGTACGGCAACTTTGCGCCCCCTTGGGGCGCCACAACCCTCGAGGCGTGCCACTCAGACCAGGAAATCCGCCCGGTGCGGGGTGAAACTGTCGATCAGCCGCCCGGCCTCCAGAGCCTTGACCCCATGCACCACGCCGGAGGGCGCGATGAAACTGTCGCCCGCTGCGAGCACGCGCGTTTGTCCGCCCACCGTCACCTCGAAGCGGCCGGCGGCGACGAAACTCGCCTGCACATGCGGGTGCGAGTGGAGCGCGCCGACGCCGCCCTTTTCGAAGGCGAACTCCACCAGCATCAGCTCGGGCGTATGGAGGATGACGCGCCGGCGGTTGCCGTCGGGCGTCACCACCCATTCGCCTTCGCCTGCCGTTGCGAAGAGTTGCTCATGTTCCATGACAGGCACCTATCGCGCGAGCCAGCCGCCGTCCACCGGAACCGCCGCGCCGTGGACATAGCGCGACGCCGGCGCAAGCAGGTAGACGGCGGTGTCGCCGATGTCTTCCGGCCGCCCCCAGCGGCCCGCCGGAATACGCGACAGGATGGCCGCGCTGCGGTCCGGGTCGGCGCGCAGCGCCTCGGTGTTGTTGGTTTCGATATAGCCGGGGACGATGGTGTTCACATTGATGCCCTTCGCCGCCCATTCGCAGGCAAGCAGGCGGGTGACGCCCAGCACGCCGTGCTTGGAGGCGGTGTAGGAGGCGACGCGGATGCCGCCCTGGAAGGACAGCACCGAGGCGATGTTGACGATGCGGCCTTCCCGTCCCTCGGCCAGTGCGCGCCGGGCGAAAGCCTGGGCGAGGAAGAACAGGCTCTTGAGGTTCACGTCCATCACCGCGTCCCAGTCGGCCTCGGAGAATTCGAGCGCGTCCTGGCGGCGGATGATGCCGGCATTGTTGACGAGCCCGTCGAGCGGCCCCGTTTCGCGCCAGACCTCTTCCAGCATGGCCTGCGCCGCCCTGTGGTCGGAAAGATCGCAGCGGCGCTCCTCGAAGGGCGCCCCGATCCGGCTCATGGCCAGCGCCGTCTCGTCCGTGGCGGAGCGGCCGGCGCCCACCACCGCGCCGCCCGCGCGGCCGATGCCGAGGCAGATGCCCTGCCCGATGCCGGTGTTCGCGCCCGTGACGAGGACGCGCTTGCCATGAAGGCTGAAGGCCGGGTTCAACGGAGTTCCCCGATCGTCACGGGATCAACGTCGGTGTAGTCGACATTGTCGCCCGCCATGGCCCAGATAAAGCTGTAGCTTGCCGTGCCGCAGCCCGAATGGATCGACCAGGGCGGCGAGAGCACGGCCTCTTCGTTGCGCACCACGAGATGGCGCGTCTCGTCGGGCTCACCCATGACGTGAAGCACGGCGGCGTTCTCGGGCAAGTCGAAGTAGAGATAGGCCTCCATGCGCCGGTCGTGGACGTGGGGCGGCATGGTGTTCCACACCGAACCGGGCGCGAGCTGGGTCATGCCGACCACGAGCTGGCAGGTTCTCGCGCCTTCAGGGTGGACGAATTGGAAGATCGAGCGCTCGTTGGCCGTGTCCCGGCTGCCGAGATCGAGGCGCTTGGCGTCGCCCAGGCGGATCAGCCGCGTGGGGTGAGCGGCATGCGCCGGCGCGCTCAAGAGGTAGAAGCGCGCGGGGTTTTCCACGTCGTCCGAGGCGAAGGCGAGATCGCCCCCGCCCATGCCGGCATAGAGCATGTCGCGGGACCCGAGCGCATGCGAGTGGCCGCCGACCTCGATGCGGCCCGGACCGCCGATGTTGACGGCGATCAGCTCGCGCCGGTCGAGGAAACCGGGCGTTCCCGTCGGTTTGATGGCTTCCAACCGCAAGGTCTCGCCGAGCGGCGCCGCGCCGCCCACGATCATGCGGTCATAATGGGTGTAGGCGAGATAGATGCGGCCGGGCTGGAACAGGTTGTCCAACAAGAAGTGCGCCCGGAGCTCGTCCGTGCCCATGGCAGCGGCCGAAAGCGGGTCCACGGCGAAGAGGACGGTGAAGCTCGTGGTGTCTGCCTGGTCTGTCATTCGCCTATGCCGTTTCCTTGTGCGCCTCTGCCGGGCGCGCCGCGCCGGCGAGAAGTTCGTTGTGCTGGCTCGTCAGCCGCTGGCTGTAGCGTTTCTGCGCGGCGAGCAGATGCGCGCGCATGGCTTCGCGGGCGGTCGCCGCGTTGCCGTCCGCGATCGCCTTGAGCACCGAAAAATGCTCGCGCTGCAGGCCCGTCAGATACTCGACCGAGAGAACCTCGACCGAATACCAGGGCGAGTTGCGGTCGCAGGGGATGGTGCGGTCGCCGAGCGCGTCGAGCACCTCGACATAAAAGGGATTGTTGGTGGCGCTCGCGATGGCGCGGTGGAAGGCGAAGTCGGCCTTGCCGGTGGGCTCGCCGAGCTTGAGCAGCCGCTCGAACTCCAGGAAGGCTTCCTGGATCAGCGCCTGCTGGGCGGCGTTGCGGCGCATCGCGGCGAGCCCCGCCGCTTCGATCTCGATGCCCATGCGCACTTCCAGCACGTTGATCGCCTGGCTGGCTTTGCTGATCTCCTGGCTCATCGCGCTGAAGGCCTTGGCCGGCGTGTCGCGCACGAAGACGCCCGCCCCCTGGCGCGCCTCCACCAGCCCGTCGGCCGCCAACGTCGCGACCGCCTCGCGGATCACCGTCCGCGACACGCCGAAGGCTTCGGTCATCTGGCTTTCGGTCGGCAGCTTCTGGCCTGCCTTGAACTCGCCGGCGAGCATCTTCTCGCGCAGGACCGCCGCCACGCGCGCGCCGAGCTTCGGCCTGCGCGCGACCTTGTTGTCCTGCGCCGGGGCACTCGTCATGGCCCTTACCGGAACACGCTGGGCAGCCAGAGCGACAGCGCCGGCACATAGGTGACGAGCCCGAGCACCACCAGGCCCGCCCCGTAGAACGGCCAGATCGAGCGCATGGATTCCCACACCGTGATCTTGCCCACCGCGCAGGCCACGAATTGCACCGCGCCCACGGGCGGCGTGTTGAGCCCGATGCCGAAGTTCAGGATCATGATAACGCCGAAATGCACGGGATCGACGCCATAGGCCTGGGCCACCGGCAGGAAGATGGGCGTCGTGATGATGATGGTCGGCCCCATGTCCATGAAGGTGCCGAGCAGCAGCATCAGCAGGTTGATGAGAAGCAGGATGACGATCGGATTGTCGGAGATCGTGTTCATCCAGGCGACGAGGCTCGCCGGCACGCGCAGAAAGGCCATCAGCCAGGAAAAGGCGGCGGCCATGCCGATGATGAGCAGCACCATGGCCGTCGTGCGCACGGCGCCGAAAGTGGCGTGCTTGAAGTCCGTCCAGCTCATCTGCCGGTAGACGAAGACCGTCACCAGCAGCGCGTAGACCACGGCGATGCAGGAGCTTTCGGTCGCCGTGAAGACGCCCGAGCGCACGCCGCCGAAGATGATGGCGATGAGCAGAAGCCCCGGCAGCGAGGCGGCGAAAAGAAGAACGACGGCATGGAAGCCCGGAAAGGGCTCAGTCGGGTAGCCCCGGCTGCGGGCGACGAAATAAGCGGTCGTCATGAGCGCGAGCGCGAGCAGCAGGCCGGGGATGATGCCCGCCGTGAACAGGTCGGCGATGGAGATCTTCCCGCCCGCCGAGATCGAATAGATGATCATGTTGTGCGAGGGCGGAAGCAGCAGCGCGATCAGCGCCGCCATGGAGGTGATGTTGACGGCGTAATCCGTGCCGTAGCCCCGCGCCTTCATCTGCGGGATCATCAGCCCGCCCACGGCCGCGGCTTCCGCCACCGCCGAGCCGGAAATGCCGCCGAACAGCGTCGCGGTGGCGATGTTGACCTGCCCAAGCCCGCCGCGGAGGTGACCGACGAGAGAGCCCGCGAAGGCAACGATGCGGGCGGCGATGCCGCCGCGCACCATCAGGTCGCCGGCATAGATGAAGAAGGGGATGGCGAGCAGCGAGAAGACGCTCATGCCGGAGTTCAGCCGCTGGAACACGACCAGCGGCGGCAGGCCGAGATAAAGCACGGTCGCGAAGCTCGCGAGGCCCAGGCAGAACGCGATCGGGGTGCCGATCAGCATGAGCAGGGTGAAGACGCCAAAGAGGATGACGAGCTCCATGGCGTCAGACCTTCGCGTTTTCGAGCTCGACGGCGGCCTCCAGGGGCGCCGCCTGATCGAGCGCTTCGTCGATGGGAACGCCGGAGAAGCGCAGTGCCAAGCGCTCAAGCGCGAAGAGCGAGACGAGCACGCCGCCGGCGACGATCGGGATGTAGTCGAACGCGCCCGAGACGCCGAGCGAGGGCAGCACGGTGTTCCAGGTCAGTTCAACGAGCTGGCCGCCATACCAGATCATGCCCAGCCCGAAGGCGAGCACGACGAGGTCGGAGATCGAGCGCAGCACGCGCTTGGCGCCAGCGGGCAGAACGTAGAGCAGCACGTCGAAGCCCATATGGTTGTTCTCGCGCACGCCGACCGCGGCGCCCAGGAAGATGAACCAGCTCATCAGCATGACCGAGCCGGGCTCGGTCCAGCTCGGCGACTGGTTGAGCACGTAGCGGCCGAACACCTGCCAGGCGACGAACGCGGTCATCAGCACGAGGCCGGCGCCGGCGAGCCATAGCGAGGCGGTGGCGAGGGCCGAAAGGGCGCGCGCAAAGGGCGGGAGCGCGGCAGGCGAGCGCGTCATGGCTCGGATCCCTGGGCTAAGAAGGATGGGTGCCGCGGCGCCGCGCCGGCGCCGCGGCCGATGATCGCTACTGAACGGCGCGGATGTCCTCGACCATCTTCTGGAGCACGGGATCGGTGATGTGCTTGTCATAGACCGGCTTCATCGCATCCATGAAGCCCTGCTTGTCCGGCGTGTTGATCTGGCTGCCCGCCGCCCCGACATTCTTGCGGGACTCCTCGACCTTGGCGGACCAGAGCTCGCGCTGGCGCGTCACGCTGTCCTTGGCCGCCTGGCGGAAGATCTCCTGGTCCTCGGGCGAGAGCTCGTCCCAGGCCGACTTCGCCATCACGAACACCTCCGGCAGGATGGTGTGCTCGTCGAGCGAGTAGAACTTCGCCACCTCGAAGTGCTTGGCCGTGTCGTAGCTCGGGAAATTGTTCTCGGCCCCATCGATCACGCCGGTCTCGAGGCCCGAATAGACCTCGCCATAAGGCATCGGCGTCGCATTGGCGCCCAGCGCCGCCACCATGTCCACGAAGATGTCGGACTGGATGACGCGGAACTTCAGGCCGGCCATGTCGGCCACCGTGTTGATCGGCTTCTTGGTGTTGTAGAAGGAGCGCGCGCCGGCGTCGTAGAAGGCGAGCGCCACGAGCCCATGCGGCTCGAAGGCCTTCTTGATCTGCTCGCCGACCGCTCCGTCCATGACCTTGTGCATGTGCTCTTCCGAGCGGAAGAGATAAGGAAGCGAGGGCACCACGCTTTCCTTCACGATGCCGTTGAAGGGCGCCATGGACACGCGGTTCAGCTCGATCACGCCCGAGCGCACCTGCTCGATCGTGTCCTTCTCCTCGCCGAGCTGGGCGGAATGGTAGACCTCGACCGCGTAGCGTCCTTCGGTGCGCTCCTTGACGAGTTCGCCGAAATACTCGACCGCCTCCACGGTCGGGTAACCGTCGGGATGGGTGTCCGACGAGCGCAGGACCGTCTGGGCCTGCGCCGCGCCGGTGAGAAGCGCCGTCGCGGTCAGCGTGACGCCCAGGAACTTCGAGAAATGCAGCATGACGTTTCCTCCCTTTTTGCCGCTGTTCAGAGCCGATAGGCCTTTTTGGCGAGCCCATAGGCCAGTTCATGCGCAAGCTCGTGCGCCTCGTCCTCGCGGAGCCTGTATTCCGTGACGAGGCGCGCGAGGAATGCGCAATCGACCCGGCGCGCCAAGTCGTGGCGGGCCGGAATGGATGAGAATGCACGGGTGTCGTCGGTGAAGCCGACGGTGTTGTAGAAGCCCGCCGTTTCGGTGGTCATCTCGCGGAAGCGGCGCATGCCTTCCGGGCTGTCGTGGAACCACCAGGCGGGGCCGAGCCTCAGCGCGGGATAGACGCCGGCGAGCGGCGCGAGCTCGCGGGCGTAGGACGACTCGTCCAGCGTGAACAGAATTACGGTCAGCGCAGGCTCCAGCCCCACGGCGTCCAGCAGCGGCTTGAGCGCGGCCACGTAATCGGTGCGGGTGGGGATGTCGAAACCCTTGTCGCGGCCGAAGCGCGCCGTCACGGCGGGCGAATGGTTGCGCCAGGAGCCGGGATGGATCTGCAGCACGAGCCCGTCATCGAGGCTCATCCTCGCCATCTCGGTCAGCATCTGCGCGCGGAAGAGCGCCGCGTCGCGCGGGTCGGCCCGCCCGCGACGGACGCGGCCGAACAGGGCCGCGGCGTCCGCCTGCGACAGGTTGGCGGTGTCGGCGGTGCGGTGCCCGTGGTCGGAGGACGTCGCGCCGAACGCCTTGAAGAAGGAGCGGCGCTGCCGGTGGGCGTCGAGATAGCCCGCCCAGCCGCCGGTGTCGCAGCCCGTGATCTCGCCCAGCCGGTCGAGGTTCTCGGAGAAGCCTTCGAACTCGGGATCAACGACGGCGTCGGGGCGGTAGGCCGTGACCACGCGGCCGTTCCAGCCGCTGTCGCGGATGATCTGGTGCCAGCGAAGGTCGTCGAGCGCGCCTTCGGTGGTGGCGATCACCTCGATGTTGAAGCGCTGGTAAAGGGACCTTGGCCTGTAGGCGGGTTCCTCCAGCCGTTCGGCGACGCGGTCATAGGCGCGGTCGGCCGTCTCAGTCGAAAGCGGCTCCTCCACGCCGAACAGCTCGGACAGCACATAGTCCATCCAAAGCCGCGTGGGCGTGCCGCGAAACAGGAAATAGTTCTCGGCGAAGCGCCGCCAGATCTTTCGGCCGTCCGCTTCCGCTGGCGCGCCGTCGAGGCGCGGGACGCCAAGCTCGTCGAGCGGCACGCCCTGGCTGAAGAGCATGCGGAAGATGTAGTGGTCGGGCACGATCAGGAGCTGGGCCGGATCGGGAAAGGGCTCGTCCAGCGCATACCAGCGGGGATCGGTGTGGCCGTGCGGGCTGACGATGGGGAGGCCGGCCACGGCGCCATAAAGCGCCCGCGCCACATCGCGCGCCTGCGCCTCGACCGGAAACAGAAGGTCAGGGTGAATGATGGGGCCCGCGCCCATGCCGCTCCTCCCAAAGCAGGAGAAAGGCTAGCGGCGGGGGACCGCCAATGTCAACATACAACCTCGACGATCTTGTATGATGACTCGGCTTGTCCGGCCAGGCGCAGCGGTGTAGGGCTGAGGCAAGGGAGCGGGATAGCGGAGGAAACCGTGGCCGCGCGGGCGCGTTTGTCGGACAGGACGCTGGGCCAGGCGCGAGGCGCGGCGCTGCCGGCCTATGACCGCGCGCAGGCTCAAGCCGGGGTCGTTCATCTCGGCGTCGGAGCCTTCCACCGCGCCCATCAGGCGGTTTATCTCGACCAGTGCCTGGCGGCGGGCGATCTTCGCTGGGGCGCCGTCGGCGCGTCGCTCCGCAGCCCGGACACGCGCGACGCCCTCGCCCCGCAGGACGGGCTCTACACGCTGGCGGTCCAGGGGCCGGAAGGCGAGCGGCTCCAGGTCGTGGGCGCGATCAAGAGCCTGCTCGTCGCGCCGGAGGACCCGGCGGCGCTTCTGGCCCGCATGGCCGACCCCGCCGTGCGGATCGTCACGCTCACCGTGACCGAAAAAGCCTATGGGCGGGACGCCGACGGGAACCTCGACCTCGCCCGTCCCGACATCGCCTGGGATCTCGCCAACCCGGAGGCGCCGCGCAGCGTGCATGGTTTCCTCGCAGGGGCGCTCGATGCGCGCCGGCGGGCGGGCGCGCCGCCCTTCGCGGTGCTGTGCTGCGACAACCTTCCCGCCAACGGCGAAACGGTGCGGCGGCTCGTGCTTCAGTTCGCGGGCGCGACAGACGGCGACCTCGCCTGCCACATCGAGCGCGACGTGGCGTTCCCCTCGACCATGGTGGACCGCATCGTCCCCGCCACCACGGATGAGGACCGCGCGCGCATCTCGGCCGCGCTCGGGCTCGAAGACGCCTGGCCGGTCAAGACCGAGCCCTTCATGCAGTGGGTGGTGGAGGAGAACTTTCCGCAGGGCCGGCCGGACTGGGAGCCGTTCGGCGTGACCGTAGCGAAATCGGTGCGGCCCTTCGAGGAGATGAAGCTGAGGCTCCTCAACGGCGCCCATTCCGGGCTCAGCTATCTCGGCCTGCTGCTCGGGCGCGAGTCGGTGTCGGACGCGTTCGCGGACCAGCGCCTCCGCGGCTTCGTGGAGGGACTCTGGGCGGAGGCCATCCCGACCCTGCCGAGGGATGCGGGCCTCGATCCCCATGACTACAAGAAGGCGCTTGGCCAGCGCTTCGCCAACACGGCGCTCGTGCATCGCACCGCCCAGATCGCGAACGACGGCAGCCAGAAATTGCCGCAGCGCATCGTGGCGGCGGCGCGGGCGCGCATGGAGGCCGGCGGCGACACCACCCACATGGCGCTGGTGCTGGCGGCCTGGACCGCCGCCTGCGAGGCGCGGGGGAAAACCCTGCCGGCCGGCCATTTCTCCGACCCGCTGGACGGGCGGCTCGAGGCTATCTTTGCCACCGGCGAAGCGGCGGGGGAAACCGTCCAGGCCGTGTTCGAAGCGGTCGGCTTTTCGGCTCTGGCGGGTCCGGCGGCGGCGCGGCTCGCGGCCCTGGCGGCAAGCCATCTCGAAACGATCCGGCGGCACGGGGCGGCCGCGGCGATCGATGCGGCAAAGGGAGGCGAGGCGTGAAGGAAACCTGGCGCTGGTTCGGGCCGGACGACCCGGTTCAGCTTTCCCATGTGCGGCAGGCCGGCGCGAGCGGCGTCGTGTCGGCGCTCCACCATCTCAATGACGGCCGCGCCTGGCCGGCGGACGCGATCGCCAGGCGCAAGGCCGAGATCGAGGCGGCCGGGCTCGACTGGCCGATCGTCGAGAGCATCGTGGTGCATGAGGACGTCAAGACGCGCACGGGCCGCTTCCGCGAGTTGATCGAGAACTATAAGGCCTCCGTCCGGGCGGTCGCGGCGGCCGGGATCAAGGTCGTCTGCTACAACTTCATGGCGATCACTGACTGGACGCGCACCGACCTTGATCACCCTATGCCGCATGGCGGCACGGCGCTGCGCTTCGACGTGGTCGAGCTTTGCGCCTATGACGTGCTGCTGCTCAAGCGCGCCGGCGCCGAGGCGGACCACCCGCCTGAACGCATCGAACGGGCGAGGGCGTGGCTTGCGCGCGCCGGCGAAGGCGAGGTGGCGCGGCTCGAACGGAGCCTGATCGGCGGCGTGCCCGCGCGGGAGTTCACCTATACCCGAGACAGCTTCCGGCGCGTGCTCGACCTCTACCGGGACATCACGCCCGAAGGGTTCCGCGAGAACCTGTTTTCCTTCCTGCGCGAGATCGTGCCGATGGCAGAAGAGGCCGGCGTCAAGATGGCGATCCATCCCGACGACCCGCCCTTCTCCATCTTCGGCCTGCCGCGCGTGGTTTCGAAAGCGGAGGATGCGCGCGCGCTGATCGCGGCGGTCAAGTTGCCCGCCAACGGCATCACGCTTTGCACGGGGTCCTATGGCGCGCGGCGGGAAAACGACCTCGTCGCCATGGCGAAAGAGTTCGCGCCCGACATCCATTTCGCGCATCTGCGCAACGTGACCCATGAGCCGGACGGCTCGTTCCACGAGTCCGAGCACCTGGGCGGCGATGTGGACATAATCGGCGTGGTCGAGGCGCTGATCGCGGAGGAGCGCCGACGCGAGCGGGAAGGCCGCGCGGATGCGGAAATCCCGATGCGGCCCGACCACGGCCACCAGATCCTCGACGACATCGGCAAGACGGTGAACCCCGGCTATTCCGCCATCGGCCGCCTCAAGGGATTGGCCGAGTTGCGCGGCGTCATGCGGACGGTGGAGCGGCTGGGCTGAGGATCATGCCGAAAACAAGGGTCGCCATCCTGGGGCTCGGCATGGCGTCGGCCCCCCATGCGCGGAGCCTGCTTGACCTCGCCGACCGGGTCGAGGTCGCGGCGGCCTTTTCACCCAGCCATGATCGCCGCGAACAGTTCTCCCGCCGCTGGGGCTTTCCAGCCGTGGGCAGCCTTGAGGCGGTCTTCGGCGAGCCCGGCATCGACGCCGTTCTCGTGCTCACCCCGCCGTCGAGCCATGGCGCGTTGATGGCGCGGGCGGCGGAAGCGGGCAAGCATGTGCTGCTCGAAAAGCCGCTGGAAATCTCCACCCCTCGCGCCGAGACGCTTGTGGAAACGGCCGAGCGCGCCGGCATCGTGCTCGGCGTGGTGCTCCAGCACCGTTTTCGGCCTGTGAGCCTGGCGCTGGCCGGCCTCCTGGCCGAAGGTCGGCTCGGCGAACTCGTCGGCGCCTCGGCGAAACTCGCGAATTGGCGGCCGCAGAGCTATTACGACCAGCCCGGCCGGGGAACGCGGGCGCGCGACGGCGGCGGCGTGCTGCTGACGCAAGGCATCCACACGCTCGACCTTCTGATTTCGCTTGTAGGCGCGCCGGTCGAGGCGACAGCTTATGCCGTCACCACGCCCGTGCACCGCATGGAGACCGAAGACCTTGTGGCCGGCGCGCTCCGCTTCGCGAACGGCGCCATCGGCACGGTCCATGCCACGACGACCGCCTTCCCCGGACTTCCCGACGCGATCGAGCTGATCGGCACGAGAGGAACGGCGCGGATCGAAGGGACGGCGCTTGTCGCCCAATTCCACGATGGGAGCGAGGTTCGGCTGGATGACGGCGCGGCGGGCGGCGGAGCGGGCGCCGACCCCATGGATTTTCCGCACCACCACCACCGGGCCGTGCTGGCCGACTTTCTCGACGCGATCGAAAACCGCGGCCAGCCGAAGGTCTCGGGCCGCGAGGCGCTGACGGTCCATCGGCTGATCGACGCGCTTCTGCGCTCCGCGACGAGCGGCCAGCGGGAGGCGGTGTAGGAGGCGAAAGCCCCATGCCGCTTCGCGGCGCGCTCAGGCCGGCATCAGCATCACCTTGACGCTCCTGCCGACAGTCAAACCGTTTGAGCGCCCCTTTTTCCATCGCCCTGATCTGGAAGCTTCTGGAGACTTCGGATGGGGCTGCGCTACCTCACCCGCCGCCGATCAGGATGCCCGCCGCGAGCACAAGGCCGCCGCCCAGCACCACCTGGAACGCGGCGCGCAGAAACGGCGTCTCCATGAAGCGGTTCTGGATCCAGACGATGGCCCAGAGCTCGACGAAGACCACGGCGAGCGCGAGCGCCGTGGCGGTCCAGAAATGCGGGATCAGATAAGGCAGCGCGTGGCCGAGGCCGCCGAGCGCGGTCATCACGCCCGACGCCAGGCCCCGCTTCCAGGGCGCGCCGCGGCCCGACAGTTTTCCGTCGTCGTGGGCAGCCTCCGTGAAGCCCATGGAGATGCCCGCGCCCACTGAGGCCGACAGCCCCACCAGGAAGGTGGTCCAGGGGTCTTCCGTCGCGAAGGCGGTGGCGAAGATCGGGGCGAGCGTGGACACCGAGCCGTCCATCAGCCCGGCCAAGCCCGGCTGCACCCAAGTGAGGATGAACTGCCGCCGCTCGGCCAAGTCTTCCTCTTCCCGCTCGCCTAAGGGAACAGCCTCCGTCAATGCGTCGGCCGAGCGGATGTGCCCGGCCTCGGCCGCGGCGAGATCGCCCAGGAGCTTGCGCGTCTCGGCGTCGCGCGCCTGCCGGGCGGCGGCGGCATAGAAATCGCGCGCCTCGCGCTCCATGCGCGCCGCCTCCTCGCGGATGCGTGCCAGCCCAAGGTTCTCGACGAGCCAGAGCGGCCTGCGCTGGTAGAAGTCGGCGACATGCTCGCGCCGGATCGGCAGGATGAGGTCGCCGAAGCGACGGCGATGAAGGTCGATCAGCCGGCGGCGGTGCTCGTTCTCCTCCGCCGCCATGCCATCGAACACGGCGGCCGAGGCGGGGAAGTGCGGCCGCAGGCGTTCCGCATAGAGCGCGTAGATGCGGCCGTCCTCCTCCTCGGCCCCGATGGCCAAGGCCAGCACCTCCTGCTCCGACAGGCTTTGGAAGGAGCGGCGGCCCTCGAAGCCGAAGCGTGGGAAGCGAAGGGGCATGATCTCCGAATCTAGGCTCACGCGCGCCTGGGAAAAGTCGTGAGCGCGCCGTCTTGCCTCGACGGGGCGGCCCGGACGCGGCAGGTTGTCAAACCCGACGGGAAAGGCCACATCCCGGCCGGAAGGGAAAGCCTCCGCGCATGAGCGATCCGCAAAGCAAATCCGCGCCGCGCCCGCGCGGGACCGATGCCCCGGCCGAAAGGCGGCTCGACGTGCATTCCGCGCCCGTTCCCGTGCTTTGCGCCTCCTGCGAGGCGCGTCATCGCGGGATCTGCGGCGCGCTCGACCCCGACCAGCTCGTCGCCTTGTCGAGAACGGCCATCAAGCACAAGGCGGGCGAGAACGAGGAGCTGGTGGGCGAGGCCGAGCCCGTGGAGCGCTATTCGAATATCCTGTCGGGCGTGGTGAAGCTGACGAAAACCCTGGCCGACGGACGCCAGCAGATCGTGGGACTGCAGTTCGCGCCCGACTTCCTGGGCCGCCCCTTCAAGGGCGAAGGCACAGTCAACGCCGAGGCGGCGACGGATGTCGCCTTGTGCTCCTTCCCCCGCCGCGCGCTCGAGCGCATGATGGCCGAGCAGCCGGAGCTCGAACACCGGCTCCACCAGCAGACCTTGCGGGAGCTCGACCAGGCGCGGGAATGGATGCTGACGCTCGGCCGCAAGACGGCGGCCGAAAAACTCGCGAGCTTCCTGCTGATGATCGCGCGCAACATCGACCCCACCGCCGACCCGGGCCGGACCTCGGCCAGGTTCGAGCTGCCGCTCACCCGCGCCGACATCGCCGACTTCCTGGGGCTGACCATCGAGACGGTGAGCCGGCAGATCACCAAGCTCCGCACCGAGGGCGTGATCCGGGTGGAGAACAACCGGCTGGTGACGGTGGAAAGCCTCGCCCGGCTGGAGCGTCGGGCGGGCATGTGACGCCGCCCGTTCCGCGCCGGCCCGTCACGCCGGGGCGGCGGCGGGAAGCGCGGGGAGGATGTGGTGGCGCTCGAAGGCGATGTGGCGGCGCAGCGCGTTGAAAAAGGCGCGCAGCATGAAGCCGAGCGCTTCCGGGTTCTCCAGGCGCCCGCCATGGCCCAGGCGGAAAAGAACCTCGGTCAATTCCTCCGCGGCGCACTCGTCCTCCAGATGCTCCGTCTTGAGCCGGCCCACCGCGGCGGCCGGCGGCCGGGCCGCTTCGAAGGCGGGGAAGACGACCTCCTCCTCATAGGCGTGGCTGGCCTTGAGCAAAGGCACCAGCCGGTTCGCCGCCCGCAGGCATTGAAGGCGGTCGAGCCTGGGCAGGCCGTCGGCGATCGCCTCCAGGCTCCGGCACAGGTCGAGCGTCTCCTGATGCGCCCGCGTCATGTCCGCGCAAGGCCGGCGCGTCGGCGCGCAGACGCTCGAAACCGGGCAGTCGTCGGATACGGGGCAGCCGGCCTCCCCGCCTGCCTTCTTGTCGAGCATTGCGTCCTCCACCGACCTGGCGCGGCAAGCGCGAGCTTGCCCAATCTGCACCGAGCTTAGCGTGGCGGCCGGTCGCGCTGTTTGATCCAGGTCAAGGCGCGCGGGAACGGTTCGGGGGATAAGCGGCCATCCCAATGGAGGTCTTTCATGCCCACGGAAACCATCGTCGTGCTTTCGCTGGTCGGGGCGCTGTTCAGTTTTTTCGCCCTGACCGTCGCCTTTGGCCTGGAACAAGCCCCGCAAACGCTGAGGCTTCCCACCACCGAACCCCAAGAAGAACGCATCATGGAAACGTCATCGCTCCTCCCACGCTGGCCGGCGGGCGTCCTCGCCGCCGCCGGCGCGGCCCTGTTCGCCACGCCTGCGGCGGCCCATGTGAAATGGTTCGCACCCTATATCGTGGGCGCCCCGCCCCAGCCGCTTTCCCTGACCCTTTCAAACCCGTGGTTCTGGACGGGCATCCTGCTTGTGCTCGTCTTCTTCGTCGCGACCCGCGCGGTGGAGGAGGCGCCGCTGGGCCAGCGCGTGCTGGCCGGCTGGGACCAAGCCGCCTCGCCGCTCTGGCGTCGCGCCGACGACTTCATGCGCGTGGTCACCGGCGCCTTCTTCGTCGCGGTGTTCGCCGTGGGCGGCGTTTATCTCACGCCCGACCTGCAGACGCCCAACGAGATCGTGTCCTGGGCGCAGCTCCTGATCGCCGCCCTCATCTTCTCGCGCAAGACGCAGCCCTTCGCGGCGGCCGGCATCATCGGGCTCTGGGTGCTCGCGCTGCGCGACTACGACTTTTTCCACCTGCTCGACTATCTCGCGCTGGGCGTGGCGGTGGCCGGCTACCTTTTCCTGGAAGCGTCGGACAACCCGGAATGGCGCAAGCACCGCTTCGAGGTCTTGCGCTGGGGCGTGGCCATCGCCTTGATGTGGTCGAGCCTGGAGAAATTCGCCTATCCCCAGTGGTTCCACCCCCTCGTCGAGGAGCGGCCCTTCCTCACCTTCGGCATGCCGCGCGACGTGTTCATCCCCATGGCGGGCGTGGCGGAGTTCACCATGGGCTTCGGCCTGATCTGGACGCCCTTGGTGCGCCGGCTCTCGGCGGTGGCGCTGTTCGTCATCTTCGTGACCGCCATCTATCCCTTCGGCCGGATCGACCTCGTGGGCCATGCCCTGATCATGGGGACCATCGTGCTCATCGCCGCCGATCCCGAGCGGCAGGTCCACTTCATCCCGGCCGTCAAGCGGCGCGTCGCTGCGGTGCCGGCGGGCCTCGCCGTGGCGCTGGTGGTGTTCGCCATGGGCTATTGGGGCCTGCACCGCACCTTCTACGGGCCTGAAGGCGCGCCGGGCGCGGCTGGGGGCGAGATCGCCACCCACACCCACAGCCCCGAGCACCCGCATGGACCGCAGGCGCCGACGGTCGCGGCCCCCAACGCGCCCGTGGTCGAGGTCGAGCCCGAAGGCTAGCTCGCCTTCCTTGGCTCACTTAGAGTCTTAGCGCGGCGCGGAACCAAGGTTTCGCGCCGCGCTTTTCGTGGGCACGGGGGTGAAGAAGGCGGCCGTGGGTTCAAGCTCGCGCCGGCGCACACGTGAACACCGAACAAATCCTGGCTTGCGCCGTGATCGGCGCGATGATGGCGGCCTTTCTGTGGGGCCGGCTGCGCTATGACTTGGTGGCGGCGCTCGCGCTGCTTCTGGCGCTGGCTTTGGGCATCGTGCCTTTCGAGGAGGCCTTTTCCGGCTTCAGCGACGACATCGTCATCATCGTGGGCAGCGCGCTGGTGGTCAGCGCCGCCGTGTCGCGCTCGGGCCTGGTCGAGCACGCGCTCAACAAATGGGCCCCGCGCCTTTCCTCGACCGGCGCCCAGGTGGCGCTGCTCACCGGCCTCGTGGCGCTGCTCTCGGCCTTCGTGAAGAACATCGGCGCGCTCGCGATTCTGATCCCGGTGGCGTTCCAGTTCGCCAAGCGCTCGGGCACCTCGCCCTCCGGCCTCCTGATGCCCATGGCCTTCGCCTCGCTGCTCGGCGGGCTGATGACGCTGGTCGGCACCTCTCCCAACGTCATCGTGTCGCGGCTGCGGGCCGAACTGACGGGCGAGCCGTTCCGCATGTTCGACTTCACGCCGGTGGGCGCCATCCTGGTGGGTGCGGGCCTCGTCTTCCTCGCCTTCTTCCACTGGCTCCTGCCCCGGCGCGAGCGCACGAGCGCGGGCCTCAACGAAGCCATCAACATCAAGAACTACCTCGCCGAAGCCAGGATCAAGCCGGACTCCGCGGCGGTCGGCCAGACCGTGGGCGAATTCCTGAAACCCGCGGAAGGCGCGGCCACCGTCACCTCCATCGTCCGCGGCCCCGGCCGGCGCATCACGCCTTTGCCGGACGCGACGCTCAAGGAGGGCGACATCGTGCTGATGGAGGGCGATCCCAACGCGCTCGACAGCCTTGTCGCCGAAGGCGATCTCGCGATCGCGCGCGACCGCTCCTTCACGGATGCCCAAAGCGCCGAGATCGGGGCGGTGGAGGCGGTGGTGGGCGCCAATTCCAGCCTGATCGGCCTGTCGGCCCAAGGGCTCGCCCTGCACGACCGCTTCGGCGTCAACCTGCTCGCCGTGAGCCGGCAGGGCCAAAGGCTGACCGAGCGGCTGAAATCGCTGAAGCTCCGGGAGGGCGACGTGATCGTGCTGCAGGGCGACCGCGAGCGGCTGCCCGCGCTCCTGCGCGAGTTCGGCTGCCTGCCGCTCGCCGAGCGGACGATCAAGCTGGGCAGCGTGCGGCGCGGGCTCGTGCCGCTTGCCCTCTTGGGCGTGGCCATCGCCTTGACGACGCTCGGCATCGCCCCCGTGCAGGTGACCTTTTTCGGCGCGGCCGTGGGCATGGTGCTGTTTCGCGCCATCCCGCTGCGCGAAGTCTACCATGCGCTGGACGGGCCGATCCTGGTGATGCTCGCCGCGCTCATCCCCGTGAGCGACTCGCTGCGCCGCACCGGCGCGACCGAGGTGGCGGCCGCCTTTCTGTCGGACCTGGGCGGCGCCCTGCCCGGCTGGGGCGCGCTGACGCTGATCCTGGTCGCGGCCATGGCGGTGACGCCGTTCCTCAACAACGCCGCCACCGTGCTCGTGATGGGGCCGATCGCGGCGGGCTTCGCCACCGGGCTGGGCTATCGGCCCGACGCGTTCCTGATGGCGGTGGCGATCGGCGCGGGCTGCGACTTCCTGACCCCCATCGGCCACCAGTGCAACACGCTGGTGATGGGACCGGGCGGCTACAAGTTCGGCGACTACGCCCGGCTCGGCGCGCCCTTGTCGCTGATCGTGATCCTGGTGGCGATCCCCGCGCTGATGCTGATCTGGCCGCTGCGCTGACGGCGGACAAGCGTCCTCATCGCCGCGCCCGGCTTGTGCCGTCCGGCCCTTGTCACAGAGCGTCCCCTCTTGTGAGGGGTTTGGACACAAACGCCTGTGGCGTTTGGTCGGGGGAAGCGGCATGCGTGGCGCTCGCCTTCCGACTGTTGTGTTGCGTGGCTCGCGCCACGCATGCCGTCGGCTCTCTTGCCCCGGATCCAGGCGGCGCTTGCACGCTTTTGCCGTGCGCGCGCCGTCCTCCCCTGGGGCCTG
>DASYHP010000072.1:0-75695 GCA_035998495.1 Mesorhizobium sp. | reverse complement strand
CTGGTCGGAGGAGAAGCCCGAAAACATCCATGAAGGCGTGGTCCTTCCCGGCGTTCAGGAGGCGACCTGGACCTACGATGAAGCGGCGCAGGCCTGGTACATGCACCGCTTCTATAAGCACCAGGCCGATCTCAACATCGCGAATCCGGAGGTGCGCGAGGAGATCGAGCGGGTGATGGGGTTTTGGCTCCAGCTCGGCGTGTCCGGCTTCCGGCTCGACGCGGTGCCGTTTCTGATCGAGCATCGCGGCCTGCCCCCAAGCGAAAAGCCGGACAGGGATCCGCACGCCTATCTCGGCGACCTCAGGCGGTTTTTGTCCTGGCGGCGCGCCCAGGCGGCCTTTCTGGCGGAAGCCAACATCGCGATGGACGAGGTGGACGAGTATTTCGGGCCCGGCGGCGACCGGCTGCACATGATCTTCAACTTCATGCTCAATCAGCACCTTTTTCTGGGTTTCGCGCGGGGCGATGCCGAGCCGATCCGCCGGGTGCTCAAGTCCTCTCCGCCGCTCCCGCCGACCGCGCAATGGGCGAGCTTCCTGCGCAACCACGACGAGCTCGATTTGGGCCGCCTCACCGAAGCGGAGCGTCAGGAGGTGTTCGCGGTTTTCGGACCGGCGCCCGACATGCAGGCCTATGGCCGGGGCTTGCGCCGGCGGCTGGCGCCCATGCTCGACGGCGACATGCGGCGCCTCAAACTCGTTTTCAGCCTAATGTTCGCGTTGCCCGGCACGCCCGTGATCTGGAACGGTGACGAGATCGGCATGGGCGAGGACCTCGCGCTGCCCGAACGAAACTCCGTTCGCACGCCCCTCCAGTGGGCGGACGAGCCCAATGCCGGATTCTCGACGGCTGATCCCGAACGCCTTGTGCGGCCAGTGATTGCTCAAGGTCCTTTCAACTTCCACGTCGTAAACGTGGCCGACCAGCGCGATCGGGAAGGCTCGTTGATGGACGACCTCCAACGCCTCGTTCGCACCAGGCGGGCCTGCCCCGAAGTGGGCTGGGGCGAGGCGCAGGTACTTGAAACAGGCGCAACGAACGTGCTTGCGCTCCGCTATGACTGGCGTGGTGAAACCATAGTCATCCTTCACAACGTGAGCGAGAAGGCTGTCGAGGTGTCTCCTCGGCTGGATGGACTCGCCCGCCTGCGGCCGCTCTTCTGCAATGGGCAAGACCGGGCAATGCGGGATGCGAACAAACCGATCGCTCTCGACGCGTTCGGCTACCGCTGGTTCCGAGCCGAGGGCGAGCGGCGGTGATGACGGATCGCAGCGTTGTTTGCGCTTATCGAGGCCGCTCGATTGCGCCGTTGGAGTCCTTGCTGACCTCGATTGGGGCAGGCTGTTTCACGAACTGCATCTCGAGAAGCTTCGGAAATGTAACTTGTTCTTCCTCGCGATAGCGGGGGCGCCGATTTCAATCTCCTCCTGCCGGACGTCGAGCCGAAGGGTTCCGTGCAGCCAGTCCCACACCGTCAAGCCGCTCGACCACTTCGAGTTCACTTCCTTGTCCACGACCGAGTGGTGGATGCCATGCATGCTGGGCGTCACGAGCACAGGCGAAAGCAGCCGCTCCAGCCAAGCTGGCAAACGCAGGTTCGAGTGGTGGAACAGGATGCAGACGAAAACAAGGGTCTGCCAAATCGAGTGCGGGCGGGAGCTCACGCCCAGCAGAACGACCTGCGCCGCTCTATAAGGCATGGACACCGCCATCTCGGCGGCATGGAAGCGCAGCGCGGTCGAGGCATCCATGTCGAGGTCGGCATGCTGGACCTGATGCAGGCGCCAGAGCGCCGGCAGGCGGTGCGCTGCGACATGCCAGAGGTATAGCGTGTAGTCCATCAGCGCGATGGCGGCCATCGTTTCGGCCCATGGCGGTAGTTGAACCAGCTTGAGAAGTCCCCAGCGCCGCTCCTCCACGGCTGAGGACAGCGGCTCGACGATAGGCTTCTCCAGGATCCTGAGTGTCATCCCGCTCAAGCCAGCGACCGCCAAGTTGCGAACGTTCCGCCTGGCTTTGCTGGAGTTCTGCTCGCGCAAGGGTTTTCGGTGTTCTGCCCAGGCGAGAGCAAGGAATACGCTAAGCACAACGGCGCCGCTGAGCCAGCCTGGAATGCGTCGGTCCTGCCGGCTCACCGCTCTTCCATACGCCGCAGAAATAAGGTGACCCCCTTCCTCGAAAGGGGGTTGATATGCCTTGCAGTCCGATCGGCGGTTCTCCGCTGCTCGCAATGGCCGAAGCTGTGCCCGTTATGCAGTCCTCATGGAAGTGGGGCTCAACGGGTGCCGCGGCAGCGCGTTCCCCACGAAAGGAGACATTTGCAGAGGATCCCAAGGGGCTGAAAAGGCGCCCTTCTGCTACTGCGTGGTCCAGAGCCAGACGCCGATTGCAACAGAGGCGATCGCGAGCACATAGGCGGCGATCATCAGGAGACCGTCGCGCACGAGAAGCGCGAGCCCGAACATGGCGATGGCCGCCATGGGCGCAGTGGTCGCAAGCGGGATGATTTCGAGCGGTGGCACTGAAAGGGCGAGCAATGCGCAGGCCACGCCCGCTCCGCGGATGAACGGCCCACTTGCTAAGCCCTTCAGGCGCCCATGGAACCAGCGGTCCGTCCAGTTCGCCACAGGACGGACCTTCTCCACGGATCGCCGGACGCGATCCGAGGCGACCATGCGTCGCGTGACGAAGCCAGGCAGCCATAGGTGCTCGCGCCCGAAGGCGATCTGGGCCGAGACGAGAATGATGATGGCCGCCAGAGCCGTCGGCAGGCCGGGAACGGCGCCGATGGGCGAGATGTCGATCAGCGCGGGCACGATCAGAAAGGGGCCATAGCTCCGGTGGCCCAAAGACTCCGTCAACTCGCCCACCGAGACCTCTTCGCCCTGGCTGCTGTCTGCGAGCCGGTCTAGAATGTCGTTCACGCTCTTGGGGTCATCGGGCACCGCACACGGCCTCCTTTGCTTTCGTCCTGGTCGACGCCACGGCGCCAGGGCTTCGTTGGCGCGAACAGGCCGGCTCTTTCAGGCTCATGCGGCTCCGTCAAAGCCTTCAGATCCCCGAGGAGTTGTCGTCGCGCTGCAGCATGGGTGTCTCGGCCTGAACCCGTTCGGGAGCCGCCTTGTTCTGCCCGATCCGCTCTCGCGCTTGCGCGATGAACCGCTCGGCATCGCCGCGCACATCCGGATAGAAGCGGCCGAGCAGATATGGCGAAACGCCCATGCGGTAGAGCGACTGGATGGCGAGCCAGCGAAACAGCGTGCGCAGCTCGCGCCTGCGGAAGCGGCGCGTGCTTGCCCAAATCGGCGGTTCGCGGATGTACACGCAGCGGCCCGCCTTTTCCATGCGCCCGGAGAACTCGTAGTCGTGCATCACGGGCCAGGGCTTATGGCCGCCCAGCGCCCGGTAGACCGACGCGCGGACAAACAGCCCCGTGTCGCCATAGTAGCGCTTTGTCGCTTGGCGACGCAGGCTGTTCATGGGCTCGAGCAGACCCGTGAACCAACTCTGCGGCAGAAACCGGACGTAGAATGCCCCACCCACGACCTCCGGATCGCTCAGTGCGTCGAGAATGGCCGCGCGCGCGGCGGGCGCCAGCCTCGCATCTGCGTGGAGGAAGAGCAGCACCTCGCCTCGTGCGGCCGAAGCACCCGCCTGGAGCTGCGGGCCTCGGCCCTTGGGCGCCATGACCACCTCACATCCTTCGGCGCGGGCGGTTTCTGCTGTGCCGTCCGTGCTGCCGCCTTCGGCCACGATCACCTCATCGCCGACCGCGCGTGCGGCACGGACCGCATCAACGATCAGGGGCGCCTCGTTCCACGTGACGATGACCACTGAAAGGCTTGGCAAGGCGGGCTGGCCGGCTCCATTGCCTGCTTCCTGCTGCGGCCTAGTCACCGGCTCTTCCGACATGCTCTTGCTGAATGCTTATCGTATGTCTTCAAGCTGCCGTCGCCGCAAGGCCGGGCTCGCGGCGAGTGTCCTCTACCTCGACATCGGACGTCTCTGCCGTCGTCTGAGCGGCTGACCGATCCTGATCGCGGCCCGTGAGATGCTTGAACGCCTCCAGAGCCTCAGGTGCGGCAAGCGCGACCGACCCCATCGAGGCGAGGGTGGCCGTCTGGCAATAGCCGCAAAGCGCCTTGTTCTCGGCCCATTCCTCCTGCGCGAGCTTGAGTGCTGTGCCCGTGTCGTAGACCGTCTTGGCGAGAAGCGCGATCGGCAGGGCCGGATTGGCGCGCGCCCGATCTTTGCCGCCCGCGCCGGCCAGAATGGCGGTCGCGGCATAGCTTGCGACCATGAGAAGGCCGTCGGGCGTTTGCAGGCGCTTGTAGGCGTAGTCCGACGCATCCACCTTGCTGGCGTCGAAGGGCTCGAATGGCAGGTCGGGCAGCCGTCGCAAAATGCCCATCTGGTAGAGGCCCACCGCCATGCCGGCGGCCACGCCCGCAAAGGACAGGCCCGTCACCCAGCGCCGCCGGTTGAGCTCGGGGCTTTGATCTTTCCTGAGCTGTTGGCTTAGTTCCCGGGGAGAAGGCATGAAGGGCTCCGCATGCGGATGAATGCCGCCGCAACGCTTGGCAGCGCTCTTTTGCTCCCACAGAATTGGCGGAGGACAGCTCCGCTGGCGAAGGACGACGGTGCCGCGTTGACGCTGGTCGCCAGCGACGCCGCCTTCGAGGGGCTCGGCATTGAACTGCCCGGCGGACCCCGAGGAGGCGGCGAGCGGAGCGCATGTGCAACATTGAATCGTCACCAGGGCGCAAGTCGAGATCGACGCGCTCAAGCCGCTGATCGGGGGCACGCCTTGGCTCGCCTGGCTTTATCCTGCCCTAGGCGAGGCGAGCGCGTCCTATCTGCTGGGCACAGTTGAAATCGCCACGGCCTTGCTCTTCGTCGCCTCACCGTGGTCGGCGCGGGCCGGCGTCGCGGCCGGCGTGCTGGGCGCGCTCACCTTCGCCACTACCCTGTCCATCATGCTTGCGCTGCCGGTCTGGGAAGGGGCAGCGGGCGGCTTTCCTTGGCTCAACGGGCTTGGCCAGTTCCTCACCAAAGATGTGGCGCTCTCAAGCATCAGCCTTTTCGTGCTGGGCGAGAGTCTGTCACTCCGCCAAACGCCCCCCCACGCGAGTGCTTGAAGCTCGACGCCGGGCACGGGCGGGCGGCGCTGAGCGGACTGCTCGAGTCTGGGCTCGCCTATGCCGCAGGCATCAGCGACTTGGCGCTGACCAGTGAGCGTCCCGCGTAGCGCTCCACAATCCACTGTAACAGAACGACCGCATGAACGCGCTCGCCATCCGCCCGCTGCGCGCCGGCGATCTTCCCGCCGTCAAGGCCTTGATCGACTCGAAGGGCCTATTCCCCTCCGAACTGCTTGACGGCATGACGGCCGACTACCTTGCCGGCGCCACCGCAGAGCAACGCTGGCTCGTTCATGACTACGGAGGTGTGCAGGCCGTCGCCTACTGCGCACCCGAGCTCATGACGGACGGCATTCAAACTTGTCCGCCCGCCCTCGAACCACGCTGGCTCGTGCGCCCCATCCACGACAATCCCTCCGACGTCGATGCCCGCGGGCGGTACTCGCAACCTATCCATCCCGTGTACCCCGACTCTTGAAGTCGGTCGAAGAAGCGTTCGAAGTCCACCGATCCGTGGTCCGGTTCCGCCCGGTCCGGGACCGAAGCGACTTGTATGTGACCGATGCGAGGCAGGAGCCGCTCCATGTTCCCGAGCACGTCGCCTTCCGTCATCCCGACATGGTAAGCGTCGAACATCAATCGGACATTCGCGCAGCCAACCTCGTCCATGACGGCTTCGGCGTCTTCGAGCCGTGAGTAGAAGTATCCAGGTTTGTCGATCCGGTTGATGGGTTCGAGCAGGAATGTGAGTTCCGGAGCCGAGGCGGCCGCAAGGCGGATATTGCCGACAAAGGTCTCGTGCGCCGCCCTGCGATCGTGCCGGTCGACCACTCCGGCCATGAGGTGCACCATCCGGGCCCGGCAATCCCGCGCATATGCGATGGCAAGCGCAAGCGACTCCGCGAACTCCCGCTCGCGGCCGGGGACGGCCGCCAGGCCGAAGTCGCCCGAAGCGGGTTTCCCGGGCGGGGTGTTGATCGCCAGAAGCTGAAGCGAACATGCCTCGCACACCGCCTTGAGCACGCCTGCGGGCGTCTCGTAGGGCCAATGGAACTCGACTCCTTTGAAGCCTGCCCTTGCGGCCGCCTCGACACGCTCGATCAAAGGGAGTTCGGGCCAGAGAAAGCCAAGATTGGCCGAGAAGCGAAGCATGATGCCATCTCCCACCGAAGGTGTCTTGCGCCCGAGAACAGAACCGGCACGCACGGGTCGACCATGCGTCCGCTCTCGAGAGGCCGCTGATGGGGTCCGCCGGCCAGCCTATCGTAGCGCCACGTCGGCCCTGTTGGAACGCGCATGAGCGCAGCGGCTCCGCACCACGATCCGGCACGCCGATAGGATTTGCGTTGTCACTTATGGGCGCAAGTGTATGGTTTCCGGCCGTGAGACCTGCACCCGCCCCAGACAGACCGATCGCGCCTGGCGGGACTGCGAAAGCGGTCCCGGGCCACCGCGCGGCGGGCTGACCTCATGCGCCCGATCCAGCCCGCTTGCGTGACGGGGAGCGAGGCCGACATCATCGTCGTCGGCGGCGGAATCGCCGGGGCAAGCGCCGCCTATGCCCTGGCCGCTTTCGCTTCGGTGATCCTGCTCGAGCGCGAGAGCCAATTCGGCTATCACTCGACCGGGCGTTCGGCGGCGAGCTTCACCGAGAACTACGGCAATGCCCTGATCCGGCGTCTGGCCATCGCCAGCCGACCGTTCCTGGAGAATCCGCCGGCGGGGTTCTGCGAGACGCCGCTGATGGCGCGACGCGGCATAATCACCATCGCGCGTGAGGATCAGCTCGATCTGCTGGAGGAAGAGCTGCGGCGCGGCAGCGCCCTGGTGCCGTCGATGCTGCGGCTCGGTCCCGCCGTCGCGATCGCGCGCGTGCCGGTGCTTCGCCCCGATCGCCTCGCCGGCGCGATCCTGGAGCCGGAGTCGCGCGAGATCGACGTGCATGCCCTGCACCAGGCGTTTCTGCGCGGCGCCAAGGCGCGCGGCGCGCGCTTGCTCACCGACGCCGGCGTCGACGCCGTCGAGCATCGCAACGGCCGCTGGATCGCGCAGACGCGCCAAGGCGCGTTCCGGGGCGCAATCCTCGTCAATGCGGCCGGCGCCTGGGCGGACCGGCTTGCCGCGATAGCGGGGGTCGAGCCGGTCGGGCTGGCGCCGAAGCGGCGCACGGCCTTCAACGTTCCGGCGCCCGAGGGCGTGGCGATTGCCGGCTGGCCGCTGGTCAGCGACGTCGGCGACGAGTTCTACTTCAAGCCGGATGCCGGTCAGCTCTTCGTTTCGCCTTCCGACGCGACGCCCTCGGAGCCCATGGATGCTTACCCGGACGACATCGACGTGGCCGTCGGCGTCGACCGGCTGGAAAAGGCGACGACCATTCCCGTGCGGCACGTCTCGCATCGCTGGGCGGGCCTGAGGACCTTCGCCCATGACGGTTCGCCGGTGGTCGGCATGGACGACGCGGCGGACGGCTTCTTCTGGCTGGCCGGGCAGGGCGGCTACGGCATCAAGACATCGGCCGCCCTGTCGCAGGCCTGCGCCGAGCTGATCCGCGACCGGCGCCTGCCCGATCATCTCGCCCGCCTGGGCATCGCCCCCCTTGATCTTTCGCCATCCCGCCTGCGCAAGCAATCCACGGCGCCCGACGAACACAGCCTGACGGAGACCCCTGCATGACCATCGAGCGCCTCGAAGACGGACCGCGTTTCTGCCGCGTGCTGAAGCACAACGGCACGGTCTACCTGGCTGGCATGACGGCCGACGATCTTTCCGGCGACACCACCCACCAGACCCGACAGGTGCTGGCGAAGATCGACCGCCATCTGGCCGCGGCCGGCGCGGACAAGACGAAGCTCCTGACCGCCACGGTCTGGCTGCGCGACATCGCCGATTTCGAGATGATGAACGCGGCATGGGACGCCTGGATCGACCGCTCGGCCATGCCGGTGCGCGCCACCGTCGAAGCGCGGCTGGCCGGCGATGGCTACCGGGTGGAGATCATGGTCACCGCCGCCGCCTGACGATCGAAGCTCGACCCGGCGGCTGGCGGACGGGCACGGGAAACGCACGGAACAAACCCGATTCTCCGCACAGCAGAAAAGGGGGAGCCACCATGAACGATGCCGAACAGATCCTCGTTCCGCGCCGCAGGGGGCTGGCCCGCTCATGGCGCTGATCTACCCACCTTGGGTGGCCTATGTGACGGTCGCCCGCCGGCTTGGAGAGGCCGAACCTTATGTTCTGTCGGGCGCGATGCCGCCGGTGATCGGGCTTGCCGCAGGGACGGCCTCCGGCACGAGGGCGTCTCGCGATGCATGACCTTGTCGTGAAAGGCGGACGCGTCGCCCTCGATGGCGGCTGGCGCGAATGCGACATCGGCATCGACCAAGGCCGCATCAGCGCGCTGGGGAACGGACTCGGCGGAACGGCCGCGATCGATGCGCAGGGCCGCTGGGTGATGCCCGGCGGCATAGACGCGCATTGCCATCTCGACCAGCCGTCCTGGGGCGGCGTCACCAACGCCGACGGCTTCGGGTCAGGCTCGATCTCGGCTGCATTCGGCGGCACGACCTGCATCGTGCCGTTCGCCATGCCGGGGCCGAAGATGAATGCCGTCGATGCGCTGCATCGCTCCTTCGGTTGCGCGGCGGGCAAGTCCGTCATCGACTATGGCCTGCACGGCTGCGTGACGATGGAGAGCGGGGTCGATCTGGAGCGGCAGTTCGCCGAGCTCGTCCGCCAGGGCGTAACCTCGGTCAAGGTGTTCATGACCTATGCCGGATTCGCGGTCGGCGACGACCTCATGCTGGCGGTCATGGACGCGGCGCGCGGCCTCGGGATGATCGTGATGATCCACGCCGAGAACGACGCCGCCATCCGCCGAACCCGCGACCGCTTGATCGAGCTTGGCCGCACCGGGATGCGTTATCACGCGGTGGCGCACAGCGAGGTCATGGAACGCGAGGCGACGCACCGGGCCGTCGCGCTCGCCGAGGTGACGGGCGCGCGCATCGCCATCGTGCATGTCTCGGGCAGGCAATCGGGCGAGGAGATTTTTCGCGGGAGGCTGCGCGGAGCGGACGTCATAGCCGAGACCTGCCCCCAATACCTGTTCCTGACCGCGGCCGACCTCGACCAGGCGTCGGGCAAGGCCGCGCGCTACCTGTTCTCGCCGCCTGCCCGGTCCAGGGCGAGCCAGGACTTTCTGTGGCAGGCGCTGGCGGACGGCGGCATCGACCTGTGGTCGTCGGACCATTCGCCTTATTTCCTGAAGGACAAGCTCGGCGAGGGGCCGGAGCCCGGATTCCACCAGGCCGTGAGCGGCATCCCCGGTGTCGAGACGCGGCTGCCGCTGCTGTTTTCGGAAGGGCTGCTCAAGGGCCGCGTTTCGCTCGACCGCTATCTCGACCTGACGTCGCGCAAGGCCGCCGAGACCTACGGCATCGCCCATCGCAAGGGCCGCATCGCGCCCGGCCTCGATGCCGACCTGGCGATCTGGGACCCGGAAAAGAGGTGGACGGTGACCCCGCAAGCCCTGCACACGCAGGTGGACTTCACGCCATTTGAAGGCATGGCTCTGACCGGCAAGCCCGAGACCGTTCTGGTGCGCGGCGCCCCTGTCATCGCCGCCGGCGTGCTCCGCGCCCGACCCGGTTTCGGGCAATATGTTCCGCGCCGCCCCGTCGACACCCAAGATTTCAGCAAGCCCGTCGAGGAAAGCACCCCATGGCGAGAAATGTGACGTTGGCGGCCTGCCAGACCGGGCCGGTCCAGCGAAGCGCATCGCGCGGCGAAACCGTCGACCGGCTGATCAGCTTACTGGAAACGGCGGCGGCCGCTAAGGCCGACCTCGCCGTGTTTCCGGAGATGGCGCTGACGACCTTCTTTCCGCGCTGGCGCATCCACGATCGGAAGGAGATCGACGGGTTCTTCGAGGAGCGGATGCCGGGGCCGGAGACACGGCGCCTTTACGCGGCCGCGGCGAAGCTGAAGATCGGCTTCGCGCTCGGCTATTCCGAGCTGGAGCGCAAGGAGGGATGCACCCGGCGTTTCAACACGATGGATCTGGTCGGCAAGGACGGTGTCTTCATCGGCCGCTACCGC
Organism: Mesorhizobium sp.; assembly: GCA_035998495.1. Taxonomy (GTDB): domain Bacteria; phylum Pseudomonadota; class Alphaproteobacteria; order Rhizobiales; family Rhizobiaceae; genus Mesorhizobium_B. The sequence goes on along the minus strand of DASYHP010000072.1, from coordinate 65,452 downwards.
AAGGTGCATCTGCCCGGCTCGGACGAACCGCAGAACGGCACAACGGTGCATCTCGAACGGCTCTACTTCGAACCGGGCGATCTCGGATTTCCCGTGTTCGAGTTTTGCGGCATGCGCGTCGGCATCGCGCTCTGCAACGACCGCCGCTGGCCGGAAACCTATCGCATGCTGTGCCTGGGCGGCGCCGAGGTGGTTCTCATCGGCTACAACACGCCGGTGGTGCTGGACGAGGCGCCGGCGCTGGCGCATCTCAGGATGTTCCACAATCATTTGCCCATGCAGGCCGGCGCCTACCAGAACACCCTCTGGATCGCCGCGGCGGCAAAGGCCGGGCTGGAGGACGGACAGGCGCTGATTGGCGGCTCCTGCATCATCGCGCCGACCGGCGAGATCGCCGCCCAGGCGATGTCGGTCGCCGACGAGATGGTCATGCACCGCGCCGATCTCGACCTGATCAATGTCTGCCGCAAGGTGAACTTCGATTTCGCGCTCTATCGCCGGCCGGACCAGTACAGGCTGATCGCGGAGCGGGCGGGGCCGGTGATGTGAGCGGCCCGCGTTTCAACTCGATCGAGATGGGCCACAAAACCGCGGTCATAGCGACAGCGGATTTTGCTTGTGGCGCAACCTGCCGCAGCCGCATTTTCCGGAGTTGACGAAGCGTGCCGGCGACGAGGCAGGCGAGGGATGCCGCGGCCGCCATATGCATGACGGATGATGCGCCCAGCCAGCCATGCCGGCGCGACCTCCGCGTTCGCGCGGCCTTCCAGGCGGGTGCGAGCGCGCGATGCTCGCCCCGGAGGAAATCGTGGGGAACACGCTGAAGCTGCTGGCCGGGTTGCGCCGCGGTCTGGCTTGGCTGGCTTCCGTTCGCTGCGCGGGCGGCGTTTCATTGGCCGTCCGGCAAGGAGATTTGAGGCATGACCTATGTCCCTGCCCGGGATTTCATCGGCTACGGCGACAACCCGCCGGCCGCGCAATGGCCGGGTGGAGCGAAGCTGGCGCTGAACGTCGTCGTGAACTACGAGGAGGGCGCGGAGCACAGCATCGGCGAAGGGGACGATGTTTCCGAGACGATCCTGTCGGATCTCGCGGCGTCGCCCGCCACGCCGGGCTTGCGCAACTGCAACATCGAATCGCTCTACGAATACGGCTCCCGCGTCGGCGTGTGGCGGCTGATGTCGTTGTTTCGGGAGAAGGCGGTCGTCCCGACCTTCTACGTGGTCGGGCGTGCGCTTGAACTCAATCCCGATGTCGGCAAGGCGATCGCCGCGCTGGGCGGCGACATCGTCTGCCATGGCTGGCGCTGGATCGACTACGAGCCGCTGAGCGAGGCCGAGGAGCGCAAGCACATCGCCATGACCGTGGAGACGGTGGAACGGCTGACCGGCATCAAGCCGCTCGGCTGGTACACCGGGCGGCCCAGCCTCAACACGCGCCGGCTCGTCGTGGAACATGGCGGCTTCCTGTTCGACAGCGACGACTACAGCGACGATCTGCCCTTCTTCGTCGAGGTCGACGGCAAGCGGCACCTGGTCGTGCCGCACAGCTTCGACAACAACGACAGCCGGTTCTCGCGCGGCGCGGGCCTGGAGACCGGCGGCCAGTTCCTCGAATATCTCGGCGACGCCGTGGACTGGCTGCTGGCGGAGGGCGCGAGGACGCCGCGGATGATGACCGTATCGCTGCATTGCAGGCTGGCGGCGCGGCCCGGCCGCATGATCGGCCTCGCGCGGTTTCTCGACAAGATCAAGGCGCACCCGGACATCTGGATCTGCCGGCGGAGCGATCTGGCGCGCCACTGGATCGAGAGGTTCGGCGGGTGACGCCGTGGGCGCGCGGGGTGGGTGCGGCGTCTGCGAACCGCGTTCGGCAAATCACGTCGCGTTCGTGCTCCACCTGGCCGGCATGCGGCGGCGGCGGCGGGGCGCAAGGGGAGGATCATCCGCGATGAGCTTCGATCTGGTCATCAAGAACGGCCGCGTCATCTCGGGCATCGCCGATTTCGTCGGCGACGTCGCGGTGTCCGGCGAGCGGATCGTCGCGGTCGGCAGCGATCTCAGCGGCCGGCATGAGGTCGACGCGACCGGAAAGCTGGTCATCCCCGGCGCGATCGACGGCCATGTTCACATGCGCACCGAGCGCAAGAGCTTCTGCTATGACGAAACCTTCGCGACCGGATCGGTGGCGGCGGCCTTCGGCGGAACGACGACGATCATCGACCAGATCCAGGTCGAGCCGGGGCTGACGCTGAACGAGGCGCTCGATGCCCGGCTCGGCGAGGCCGAGGGCCAGAGCAGCGTCGATTTCGCCTTCCATATGAACATCCGCGAGGAGAGTGACGCGCGGCTGGCCGAGATCGGCCCGATCATGGCGCGCGGCATCACCAGCTTCAAATGGTTCATGGCCATTCCCGGCTGGGGCGTTTCCGACGAGTTCCTGATGCGCGGCATGTGGGAAACCGCCAATCGCGGCGCGCTCAACGTCGTCCATGCCGAGAACCGCGGCGCGCTCGCCGCGATGCGCAAGCGCTCGGCGGACAGGGGCGGACATTCGCTCGCGCGCTTCACCGACAACTATCCGGCCCCCACCGAGGCCGCCGCGATCCATCTGGCCATGGCGATGACGGAAGTCACCGGCGGCCGCACGCTGATCTTCCACAACACCTGCGCCCAAGGGGTGGAGGCGATCCGCGCCGCCAAGGGCAGGGGGGTCGAGGCCTATGGCGAGGTGTGCCTAGCCTATCTGACGCATGACGAAGACGTCTACCGGGGCGACCCGATCGAGGCCTTGCCCTTCCTGGTGACGCCGCCGATCCGCGACGCCGCGCACCAGCTCGCGCTGTGGAACGGGCTGGCGCGCGGCGATCTCGACATCGTCTCGACGGACCATACCGCCATGCGGTTGGTCCCCGAGGCGCAGGCGCTGGAGCTCGCGGGCTATTTCGGCCTGAAGATCGACGTGCCGCCGGCCACGCCCGCAACCCGCCGCGACGCCGCCGGCAACCGGCTGATGCCTCTGCTTCCGCCGGGCGGGGTCGAGACGCGGCTGCCGCTGGTCTATTCGCGCGGCGTCGGCGCCGGCAAGCTCGATGTCCACCGCTGGGTGGAGGTCTGTTGCTCGACGCCGGCGCGCCTGTTCGACCTGCGCACGAAGGGCCATCTGCTGCCGGGCTACGACGCCGACATCGTGATCTTCGACCCCGATGGCGAGCATGTGTTCAGCGTCGAGACCATGCACTCCAACACCGATTATTCGGTCTGGGAAGGCTGGAAGACGAAAGGCCGGGTCGAAAAGACCTTCAGCCGAGGCCGGCTGATCGTCGACGGCGATCGCTTCCTCGGCGGTCCCGACCATGGCCGCTACCTTCACCGCTCGGTGCAGGGCTGAGCGCGGCGACAAGCCAGCGGCTTCCGCCAGTCCCATGAACATTCACACGCCGCCGAATTCTCTTCGGCCTTCTCCCCAAGGCTCCCCGCCATGACGCTCCTGATCACCGGCGGCGGCGGTTTCGTCATGTCCAACCTAGCCCTCCTATGGCTGGAAACCCATCCAGGGGAGCGGGCCGTCGTGCTCGATTCCGGCCCGCTCGACCCGCCGCTCGAACGGTTCTTCGCGCCGGTCGCGGACCGGCTCGCCTATGTCCGGGCAAGCGTGCTCGACCGCGCCGCGCTGGAGCGCATCGCGGCGGCGCACGACATCACGCGGGTCGTCCACGCCGCGACCGTGACGCTGTTCGCACCGGAATCGCCGGATGGCGGCGCGGTCGCCAACCCCGAGACCGACGTTCCCGCCAAGGTGTTGGAAGTCAACATCATGGGCGCGGTGACGATGCTGGAATGGGCGCGGCGTCTGCCGGGCCTGAAGCGGTTCATCAACCTCAGCTCCGGCGCGGTCTACAATGACTACGGCCCGGAACCGGCCGGCCCGATGCCGGAGGAGGGCTGGGTCGATCCGCCGGAGTTCTACGGCATCTCCAAGCTCGCCAGCGAGATGATCGGCCGCCGCTATGGCAGGCTTTTCGGCATGTCGGTCGCCGCCTGCCGCCTGTCGGGCGTCTACGGCCCGATGGACCGCACACGGCCGAGCCGGGCGCATCGCTGCGCGCCCTATGTGGCGATTCATCGGGCGCTGGAGGGCAAGCCGATCCGTGTCAACGCGCCCGACGCCGTGGGCGACCATATCCATGCGCGGGATGTCGGCCGCGCGATCATGGCGCTTCTCGACAAGGACGGCCCGCTGGATCACGAGGTCTACAACATCGCCTATGGCGAGCCGGTCACCATGCGGCAATTGCTGGAAGCCGTCGCCGACATCGTTCCCGGCGCGCAATGGCGCACCGCCGCGCCGGGCGACTGCGACATTGTCGCCAATTCGGCCTTCAAGGGCGGACGCTGGGGCGCCTACGACATTTCCCGAATCGCGCGGGAAACGGGCTGGCGACCGACGCCGCTGCGCGCGGCGCTGGCCGACTATGCCGATTTCATCCGCGCCTTCGGCGTGACGCTCTGACGCCAGCCATCGGCTGGCCGCTCATGCTGCAGGCGCCGGCTTCGGAGCTCACCCCCGCAGGCGCAGCCCGTCAGGGTCGAAGGGCGGACGGTCGAGCAGGATCGCCTCGTGTGGGCGGCCGAGGATGGCCACGCTGAGCCTGTCGCCGGGCTGCGCCAAGCCGTTCTTGACATAGCCGAGCGCGAGCGACTGGCCGACGAAGTGGCCAAATGCGCCGGACGTCACCTGGCCGGCGGGCGTGCCGTCGGACAGGAAGATCGGCTCGCCCCCGCTCGCGTCCGCGCCGTTGGCCTCCACCTTCAGCATGACCAGCCGGTCGCGCGGCGGCTTGTGTGCCAGCGCGGCATAGGCGTCGCGGTGAAGGAACGGCTTGTCGAGCTTGGCGAGGCGGTCGAGTCCGGCCTCCTGCGGCCAGTATTCGGGGGAATATTCCCGGCCCCAGCTCCCATAGCCCTTCTCCACGCGCAAGGAGAGCAGCGCGCGCGAGCCCACCGGCCCCGCGCCAAAGTCGCGCCCTGCGTCGAGAAGCGCGCGGTAGAGCGGAACTTGCGCGTCGGCCGGGCAGTAGAGCTCCCAGCCGAGGTCGCCGGTGAACGACACGCGCAGGGCCGTGACGTCCACGCCGCCGACCGTGATTCGGCGCGAGCGCATGAAGGGGAACGCCTCGTTGGAGAGGTCGGCGTTCGTGAGCCGCTGCAGGATTTCTCGCGCGCGCGGGCCGGCGACGTTGAAGCCGCACAGAGCTTCGGTCACGGAGCGGAACGCCGTGCCCTCGGGCAAAGGCACCATGCGGAAGAAGCGACCGTGATAGCGCTCGGCCATGCCTGAGCCGATCACCAGGAACTCGTCCTGGCCAAGCCGCGTCACCGTGAAGTCGCCGGCGATGCCGCCGCGCTTGCCGATGAGCGGGGTGAGGCAAGAGCGGCCCGTCTCGCGCGGCATGCGGTTGGCGAAGACCGCGTTGAGCCAGGCTTCGGCGCCCGGCCCCGTCACCGCGTATTTCGCGAAGTTGGAGATATCGATGATGCCGGCATGCTCCCTGAGCATCCGCGCCTCGCGGCCCACCGGCGCCCACCAGTTCTGGCGCGTGAAGCCTGTCGTCTCCTCGCGCGGCTCGCCTGGAGCCGCGAACCAGAGCGGGTGCTCCCAGCCGTAGTTCAGGCCGAAGACGGCGCCCAGTTCCCGCTGCGTGTCGCAGGCCGGCCGGGACCGGACGGGGCGGCCCGCCTGCCGCTCCTCATAGGGGAAATGGATCTTGAAGCGGTGGGTGTACTGGTCCTGCACCCGCGCCTTGGTGAAGCTCTTTCCCGCCCACTGCCCGAAGCGGGCCATGTCCCAGGCGAACATGTCGAGCGAGGGCTCGCCCTCGATCATCCACTCCGCGGCGAGCTTGCCCAAGCCGCCGGACTGCGAGAAGCCGGGAATGATCCCCGCGCAGCAGAAATAGTTCTTGAGCTCCGGCACGGGGCCGAAGAGCGCGGCGGAGTCGGGCGACCAGATCATGGGGCCGTTGATCACGCGCTTGACGCCGGCCTCGCCGACCGCCGGCACCCGTTCGATCGCCCGCATCATGTTCTCTTCGATGCGGCCGAGATCATCGGGGAAGAGCTCGTGGCCGAAGTCTTGGGGCGTGCCGCCTTCGGCCCAGAACCTCATGTCGCGCTCATAGGCGCCGATGAGCAGGCCCAGGCCTTCCTGGCGCAGATAATATTCGCCGTCGCGATCGGCGACGGAGGGCAGCCGGCGACCGAGCGCGGCGATCTCCGGGATGGTCTCGGTGACGAAATACTGGTGCTCTGTGGGGATCAGCGGCAATTCGAGCCCCGCGAACGCCGCCACCTCGCGCGCCCAAAGGCCGGCGGCGTTCACCACCCATTCCGCGCGGATATCGCCCTGGGGCGTGCGCACCAGCCATGTCCCGTCGGGCTGCTGCTCGGTGGCGGTGACCGGCGTGAAGCGGCGGATGTCCGCGCCCCTTTGGCGCGCGCCGGCGGCATAGGCGGCCGTGACGCCGGACGGATCCACATTGCCGCCCTCGGGCTCGTACATGATGCAACGCACGCCCGAGAAATCGACGAGCGGGTGAAGCCGTTCGGCTTCGGCGCGGGACACTTCGTAGAAGTTCATGCCGTAGCGGCGCGCCTTCGCCTCCTGCAGGCGGAGCTGGTGCTCGCGCGCCTCCGTCTGGGCGAGGTAGAGCGAGCCGGGCTGGAAGATGCCGCAGCTTTGGCCGGTCTCGGCTTCGAGCTCCTTGTAGAGCTTCATGGTGTAGTGCTGGAGCCGGCTGATATTGGTGGAATCGTGCAGGCCGTGGATGTTGGCGGCCGCATGCCAGGTCGAGCCCGAGGTCAACTCGTCGCGCTCGAGCAGAAGCACGTCGGTCCAGCCCAGCTTGGCGAGGTGGTAGAGGATCGAGCAGCCGATCAGGCCGCCGCCGATCACGACGGCTTGTGCGTGGGTTCGCATGTCGACAATCTTCCCTTTGCTGGGCGGGGCTTGGCGCGAGCGTCGAGCGGCTTTCCTGCCGCGCCGCCTTTTCTTGATTGGAGTTGCCGGACCGGCCGTCGGAAGCCAGGCCCGGCGCAAAGCATCCTGGCTGACCGGTGTGTTTTACGAGCGGTCGAGGTTGGCCGGAAGAGGTCAACCCGCTGGACGTCCGCCCTGATGGCCAAAAAAAACGGCGTCATTGAGCGCTCAAACTTCGTTTGCCGCCACCAGCGCCGGGTATAGCTTTTGTTATGGGGAATGAGCGCCTGACCAACAGCCGCGCCGCCATGGGAGCCGTCATCATGCGCAGGCAAGCGCGGATGCCTTCTGCGATGCCGCGGCGTCCAGGTCGGGCCATGCGCCGGATGCTTGTGTCCGAAGGGAACGGCGCACGGCGATCGACAGTGCATTGCAGGGAAGATGCCGGCGCCGCCACGCGGCGCGGGACCCGTCCACCGAGCCCAGCGAATTCGTCGTCACGGCCGGCTCGCTGACTGACCAACCCGGAGACCGCGAAGATGGAAAAGCCCGTCCACCCCTATATCCCGACGCTCATCGAGGAGATGAACGAGGGCGCGATTTCCCGCCGTGATTTCCTGCGGCGCGCGACGCTGCTCGGCCTGTCGGCGGCGGCCGCCTATTCCGTGGCCGGCATGGCCGACCCGTCGGGCACGGCGATCGCGCAGGACATGCCCAAGGGCGGCAATCTGCGCATCGGCATGCGCTGCATGGAGATCAAGGATCCGCATCTCGTCGACTTCGCCGAGAAGTCGAACGTCGTGCGCCAGGTCTGCGAATTCCTCACCTTCACCAACCGGGACAACATCACCGAGCCGTTCCTGTTGGAAAGGTGGGAGGTCAGCGAAGACTTGAAGACCTGGACGCTCTTCCTGCGCAAGGACGTGAAGTGGCGCAATGGGCGCCAGTTCAACGCCGACGACGTGGTGTGGAACCTGAAGCGGGTCGCCGATCCGGCGGTGGGCTCCTCCATGCTCGGCCTGTTCACGGGCTATCTGGTCCAGGAAATCGAAACGGGCGAAAAGGACGAGGCGGGCAACCCGAAAAAGTCGAGCAAGCTCTGGGCCGACAACGCGATCGAGAAGGTGGATGACCACACGGTTCGGCTGAATGCCTTCGCGCCGCAGATCGCGGTTCCCGAGCACCTTTTCCATTACGTGATGTTCATGCTCGATCCCGAGGAGAACGGCGCGTTCGGTCCAGGGTCGAACGGCACGGGCCCGTTCGAGATGACCGAGTACACGGTCGGCAAGAACGCCAGGTTCAAGGCGCGGACCGACTACTGGGGCGGCGGCCCCTTCATCGACACCTTCGAATATGTGGACCTCGGCGACAATCCGGGCGCCGCGATCGCCGCCATGGCGTCCAAGCAGGTGGACGGGCTGTCCGAAGCCGACGCCGTGCAGATCAACGCGATGAAGGCTTTTCCCCACGTCGCCGTCCATGGCGTCCAGACGACGCAGACCGCCGTCATGCGCATGCATCCCGATGTCGAGCAGTTCAAGGACAAGCGGGTGCGCAAGGCGATGCGGCTCGGCATCGACCGCGACGCGGTGATCCAGACAGCCCTGCTCGGCGCCGGCGTGCCGGGCGAGGACCATCATGTCGCGCCATCGCATCCCGAATATTTCCCGCTGCCGAAATATTCCCGCGATGTCGAGAAGGCCAAGGCGCTGCTCGCCGAAGCCGGCTTCCCGGACGGCTTCGAGGTGGACATGACGACGCGGCCGGACCCGAACTGGGAGTTCAACACCTCGCAGGTGATGGCCGAGCAGTTGAAAGAGATCGGCATCCGCATCAACATCAAGACGCTGCCGAGCGCCCAGTATTGGGAGGTCTGGACCTCCTCGCCGTTCAGCGTCACCGGCTGGGGCCATCGCCCGCTCGCCATCATGACCCTGGCGCTGGCCTACCGGTCCAATCAGGCGTGGAACGAGTCGAAATTCTCCAATGCGGAGTTCGACGCCTTGCTGACGGAGGCGGAAGGCATCCTCGACCCGAAGGAGCGCAGCAAGGTGATGGCGCGGATCGAGGAGATCATGCAGGAGGAAGGACCGATCGTGCAGCCTTACTGGCGCGTCTTCTCCACGGTCATGGACAAGAAGGTGCTGGGCTTCGAACTGCACCCCTCGCAATACATCCAGGCGCACAAATACGCGATCGCGGCCTGAGCCTCCCAAGGCAAGACCCGGCCGCCGCAGTCGGCGGCCGGGTCGCCGCCGAGGTCGGATCTGCCTGGCGCATGGCGACATTCCTGTTCAAACGGCTCTCGATGATGGTGCTGACCATGGTCGCGGCGTCGTTCCTTGTCTTCGCCGTCTCCGAGTTCACACCGGGCAGCGTGGCGCGCAAGTCGCTCGGGCCGTTCGCCACCCAGCAGCAGGTCGACATCCTGACCGAGAAGTTGAGGGCCAACGACCCGCTTCTGGTGCGCTATTTCCGATGGGTGGGCGTGCTGCTCGGCGCGATCCCCGACCCGCTGCAGGACCCGAGCACCGGACTCAACTTCACCGATCCTCGAGGGGCGCAGTATTTCGGCAATTTCGGCTATTCGACCCTGAACAAGCTGCCGGTCAACGACGTCATCTGGGACCGGCTCGCCAACACCGCCCTGCTGGCCGGCCTCGCCTTCCTGCTGATCGTCCCGCTGTCGATCGCCTTCGGCGTGCTGTCTGGCCTGAAGGAGGGCGGCGCGCTCGACCGGACGCTGTCGGTGGTCTGCATCACCTTCACCTCCATTCCCGAATTCGCCTCGGGCGTGTTCCTGGTGACGCTGTTCGTCATCCTGTGGCCGGTCCTGCCGGGCACCAGCCAGCTCGACGAAGGCAGCGGCTGGCCGATCGCCTCGCAGCTCGTGCTGCCGGTCGCGGTGCTGGTGATCTATGATTTCGGCTATGTCGCGCGCATGATCCGCGTGTCGATGATCGGCGTCATGGAACGGCCCTTCATCCGCACCGCCGTCCTCAAGGGAATGAGCACGCGGCGCATGGTGTTCGGCCACGCGCTGCGCAATGCGATGATCGCGCCGTTCACGGTGCTCCTGCTGCAGATCAATTTCCTGATCAGCGGCGTCGTGGTCACCGAACTCGTCTTCGCCTATCCCGGTTTCGGCCGCCTGCTGCTCGAAGCCAGCCTGTTCGGCGACATCGCGACGCTGGAGGCGGCGACGCTGATCACGGTCGCCATCGCGGTCACCACCCAGTTCATCGGGGATCTCGGCTATATGCTGCTCGATCCCCGCATCCGGGTTTCCTGAGCCATGGCGCAGAGCGAGGTGATCCAGGGCGCGATCCCCACCGCTAGGGTGTGGGGACGCTCGCCCTGGACGCTGGTGCTGCGCTCGCGCACGGCGATGATCGGCCTGGCGCTGGTGCTGTTCTGGGTCGTCGTTGCCGTCGCCGCGCCGGTGTTGCCGCTCTACTCGCCGACCGCGCAGGACGTGACGGCGCTGGCCGATCCTACTCCGTCGGCGACGCACTGGCTGGGCACCGATATTCTCGGCCGCGACATGGTGGCCCGGCTGATCTTCGGCGCGCGCACCGTGCTGGTCGTGGCGCCGCTGTCGGTGGCCGTCGCGATGCTCGTCGGCGTCACGCTCGGCATGCTGGCCGGCTATTACGGCGGCTGGGTCGATGCCGTGATCAGCCGCTTCTCCGATGTGATCCTCGCCTTTCCGGTGCTGGTCCTTTACGTCATCCTGATCGCCAATATCGGCCCCTCAGTGATCAACATCGTGATCGCCACGACGATCGCCTCGGCGCCCGGCATCGGCCGCATCACGCGCGGACTGGTGCTTGGCCTGCGCGAGCAGGAATATGTCGCGGCGGCGAAGCTGCGCGGCGAGAGCACGCCCTACATCATGCTGGTCGAGCTCCTGCCCAACTGCCGCAGCATGCTGATCGTCGATGCCTGCCTGCGCATCGGCTATACCATCATCACCATAGGCATCCTGGGCTTCCTCGGGCTCGGCCTGCCCCCGCCCAACCCCGATTGGGGCGGCATGGTCAAGGAGGGCACCACGGTCATCAATGTCTGGCCGTTGATGTCGGTCGCCCCGTCGATCGCCATCGTCAGCCTGGTGCTGGGCTTCAACCTCCTGGCCGACGGCCTGCGGGAGGCCTGGAAGCCGTGACCGCTGCCGCCCCGCTTGCCGCATTCCAACCGACATCCACGCCGGCCGCCACGTCCTTGCTGGAGATCCGCGGCCTGCGCGTCGAATTTCGCGGCAAGGCCGAGACCGTGGTCGCCGTGCCCGACCTGTCGTTCAGCGTCATGCCGGGCGAGAGCTACGGCCTGGTCGGCGAATCCGGCTGCGGCAAGAGCACGACGGCCATGGCGATCATGGGCTATCTCGGCGAGACGGGCATGATCGCCGGCGGCAGCATCCGCTTCGACGGGCAGGAGCTGGTCGGCGCCAGCGCGCGCCAGCTCCGCGCCATTCGCGGCCGCCGCATCGCCATGGTCTATCAGGATCCCATGAGCGCGCTCAATCCGGTCAAGACCATCGGCGCGCAACTGGCCGAAGTGCCGCTTCTGCATCTCGGCGTCGGTCGCGAGGAAGCGATGCACATGGCCGCCGCGATGCTCGACGATGTCCGCCTGCCGGACGCGCGCGACATGCTGAAACGCTATCCGCACCAATTGTCCGGCGGCCAGCAGCAGCGCGTCGTCATCGCCATGGCACTGCTCGGGCGCCCGGCGCTGCTGCTGCTCGACGAGCCGACGACCGGGCTCGACGTCACCGTCGAAAGCGCGGTCATCGACCTGATCGCCGAGCTGAGGCGGCGCTATGCGACCAGCCTGCTGTTCATCTCGCACAATCTCGGGCTGATCGCCGAGAGCTGCGACCGCGTCGGCATCATGTATTCCGGCGAGATCGTCGAGGAGGCGGCGACCGCCGAACTGTTCCGCACCCCGCGCCATCCCTATACGCAGGGGTTGATCGACTGCATTCCCGACCTCGCCAGCGACAAGCGCAGCCGCGTGCTGGCCGCCATTCCCGGCCATATCCCGTTGCCGCAGGATCGGCCGGCCGGCTGCGTGTTCGGCCCGCGCTGCGCGAGCTTCCTGGCGGGCGCCTGCGACCAGCCCGGCCTGCCCTTCGAGCCGGCCGGCGAGGCCGGTCATCTGGTGCGCTGCGTGCGATGGGGCGAGATCGCCCGCGCGCCGCATGCCCCGCCGCCGAAGCCCGCCGGGGACCGCGACGCACCGGCGGCGATCGAGGTGTCCGACCTGACAAAGCTTTACCCGCTGGGCGCGGGCCGCATGCTGAAGGCCAACGAAGCGGTCTCCTTCGGCGCGGCAAAGGCGGAGATCGTCGCGCTGGTCGGCGAGTCCGGCTGCGGCAAGTCCACGCTGGCGCGCATCGTCACCGGGCTCGACCGCGCCACGTCGGGCGAGATCTCCATGGCCGGCGTCGACGTCGCGAAGCTGCAGGCGCGCGCGCGGCCGCGCGAACTGCTGCGCTCGGTGCAGATGATCTTCCAGAACCCGGACAGCACGCTCAACCCCTCGCATGCGGCGGCGTTCTCCATCCGCCGCTCCATCAAGAAGTTCGGCATCCGCAGCGGCAAGGGGGCGATCGAAGGGCGGCTGCGCGAACTTCTCGACATGGTGCGGCTGTCGCCCTCGATCGCCGAGCGGAAACCCAGCCAGCTTTCCGGCGGGCAGAAGCAGCGCATCGCGATCGCCCGCGCCTTCGCCGCCGACCCCTCGCTGATCGTCGCCGACGAGCCGGTTTCGGCGCTCGACGTCTCGGTGCAGGCGGCGGTGGTCACGCTGCTTCTCGACATCCAGCAGGACAAGCGCACGACCATGCTGTTCATCAGCCACGACCTGGCGCTGGTGCGGCACGTCGCCGACAAGGTCGTCGTCATGTATCTCGGCAAGGTGATGGAGAAGGGCACGGCCGACGAGGTGTTCGGCGGCGCCAACCATCCCTATACGGAGGCGCTGATGTCGGCGATCCGCAGCCCCAACCCGGACCGGCCGGCGCGCAACCGCATTCCCCTGACCGGCGAGACGCCCAGCCCCGTCAACGTGCCGGCCGGCTGCCGCTTCTCCACGCGATGCCACCGCAAGGTCGGCGCGATCTGCGACACGCAGCCGCCGCCGATCCGCCGCCTGTCGGCGGGCCACGAGATCGCCTGCCATATCGAGATCGACGGCCTGATGGCGCGCCCTCCGGTCGCCGCGCCGGAACCTGGCTGAGAAACGATGCGGTCCCCGCGGTCGGTGATCGGATTCTGGCGCAGGGCCGCGCGGTTCCGCGCGGTCGTGCCGATCATGATCAGCCTCGGCCTCATCTGCACCGGGACGGGGCTGATGACCGTCGCCACCTCGCTCGGCCTAAGCGGGCCGGGCAGCAGCGCATCCACCCTCCAGGTCGTGCTCACGGCCTCGCCTTTGGGATTCCTGGCCGGCTGCCTGATCGCGCGTCCGCTCGTCGCGCGTTTCGGCCATGAGCGCACCTTTCTTGCCATGGCGCTGCTGACGATCCTGGCCGCGATCAGCATGTCGCTGACGGCCTCGACCGCGGTATGGGCCGCGTCGCGCTTCATCAACGGCCTGGGCCTGGCAGCCATCTTCGTGGTCTGCGAAAGCTGGATCAACCTCTACGCCGAGGATCACAATCGCGGCCGCTACTTCTCTCTTTATATGCTGGTGACCGTCCTCTCCACGCTGCTCAGCCAGCTCCTGGTGGAGATCGCCGGACCGCACTCGCCCTACCTGTTCCAGATTGCGGCGGTGACGATCGGGCTTGGTCTCGGCCATTCGCTGATCGTGGGCGGGCGCTGGCCCGCGCTGCCGCCGGGCATCCAAAGGGCGGACGCAAAGGCTGCGTCGCCCGCGCTTCAGCGCTACGGGCTGCGTCAGTTGATCCTTCTGGCGCCGGTGACGATCTTCGGCATTCTTCAGTCCGGGATCACCAATTCCAACGTCTTCGTCATGACGCCGATCTACGGCGCGCAGGCGGGGATCGACGCCGCCACGACGATCACGCTGATCACCGCCTTCAGCGTCGGCGGCCTCGTCGCGCAGGCCCCGGTCGGATGGCTGTCCGACCGATTCGACCGGCGTCTGATCCTGATGGTTCAGGGGTTTCTGGCCGCCCTTTCCTGCGTCTGCATCGGATGGCTCGGCAACCGGGCCGAGAGCCTGCTTCTTGTGCTCTTCTTCACCTACGGCGCCGCCGCCATGACGATCTATCCGGTGGCCATTGCCTTCGCCAATTCGCGTCTCGACAGCCGTGACATGGTTTCGGCGTCGGGCGCGTTCCTTCTTCTCTACTCCTTCGCCAATGTGATCACGCCTGGATTGGCGGCGGAGTTGATGGAGCGGTTCGCGCCCGCCGCCCTGTTCGTGCTGCTCGCCTCCGGGGCGGGCCTCGTCGCGGTGGCCGCCGGCCTCAATCTCCGCCGGCCGGCCCAGGCGATGAGCGTGCCGCGTCCCATGCGCCTCCCCGGAGCAAGCGAATGACGGCGGTCATGGCGGAACGCATGGCCGGCAAGGTCGTGCTGATCAGCGGGGCGGCCAGCGGCATCGGCGCGGCGATCGCCCGGCGCTGCGTCGGCGAAGGCGGCAAGGTGGCCTGCGCCGACCGCGACGTGGCGGCGGCCGAAAGGATCGCCGCCGAACTCGGCGCCGCGGCGGTCGGTCTGGCCTGCGACGTCACCGACATCGCATCCGCCCGACGGGCGGCGGAACTGGCGCATGCCCGTTTCGGCCGGCTGGACGGTCTGGTCCACAATGCCGCCGCGCCCTCCACCGACGGCACGGTCGTCGATCTCGACGAGAGCCTGTGGCGGCTGGAACTCGATGTCAGCCTGACCGGCGCGTTCCTGATGAGCAAGTTCGCCGTGCCGCTGATCGCCGCCGCCGGCGGCGGCTCGGTCGTGCTCGTCGCCTCGCAATTCGCCAGCGTCGCCGTGGGCAAGGCGGTCGCCTATTGCGCGGCCAAGGCCGGGCTGGCGCACCTCGCCAAGGCGATGGCCATCGACCACGCCGCCCAAGGCGTGCGCGTCAACAGCCTGTCGCCGGGCGCGGTCGCCACCGCGCGGCTGCTGACGCGCTGGCCCGATCTCGAAGCCGCCAATGCCGGCCTCGGCCCGGGTCATCTGCTTGGCCGGATCGCGCAGCCGGATGAGATCGCCGCGGCGGCCGTGTTCCTGCTGTCGTCCGACGCCTCCTTCGTCACGGGCACCGACATGCTCGTCGATGGCGGCTTTTCGGCGCGCTGATCCCTGGTTCGACCCATGACCCGGAACATCCCATGACCCTCCTCGTCACCGGCGGCGCCGGCTTCGTGATGAGCCTGGTGGCGCGCGAATGGCTCGACCGCGATCCTCAGGCGCGGGCCGTGATCCTCGACCGATCGCGGCTCGACGCGATGGCGCAGAAGCATTTCGCCGCCGTCCGCGACCGCCTGACGCTGATCGTCGCGGATATCTGCGATCCGGCCGGCTGGAACGCCGCGCTCGACCCGCATGGCATCACCGCCGTCGTCCATGGCGCGACGATCACGCCGATCTCGCGCGGCAGCGCGGCGGAGGCCCGTCGCAATCCGGAGGCCGAGGATCCCGCCCGCATCATCGATGTCAATCTGATGGGCACCGTGCGCATGCTGGAATGGGCGCGGCGCCAGCCCGGCCTCAAGCGCTTCATCTATATCAGCTCCGGCTCGGTTTATCGCGATCACGGACCCGACTGGGCCGGCGAGCCGCTGCCGGAGGATGGCTATGTCGCGCCGCTCAAGCTCTACGGCATCTCCAAATTCGCGGCCGAGATGATCGTCAACCGCTACGCCGACCTGTTCGGGTTTTCGGCGGCCTCGGTGCGGCTGGCCTCCGTCTATGGGCCGATGGACCGCGCCACCGAAAGCCGCGACTACCGCCATGTGCCCAACCGCATCGCCCATATGGCGCTGGCCGGCGAAACGGTGCGGCCCAACAGCCTAGAGGCGGTGGGCGACTATGTGCTGTCCACCGACGTGGCGCGGGCGATCCTCGCGCTGATCGACGCCGACCGGCTGCGCTACCGGCACTACAATATCGGCAGCGGAGTCACCGCGACGATCCGGGAGATGCTGGACTGGGCGAAGGAGCGCGTCCCCGGGCTCACGGTCGAGGTCACGGCGGGCGAGGGCGCCAACATCGTCCAGGATGCGAGCCTGAAGGACGGCATGTGGGGCGCCTACGACATCGCGCGGATCGAGCGCGACACAAGCTGGCGGCCGAAGCCCGGCAAGCAATCCTTCCACGCCTACATGGACTGGATCGCCGCGAATGAAATCGGGATGGGGGCCAGCCGATGACCGACTCTCCGAGCGTGATGGCGCTGGCGGACCAGCCGCGCGACTTCGTCGGCTATGGCCCTCATCCGCCCTTCGTCACCTGGCCGGGCGGCGTCAAGGTCGCGGTCAACCTCGTGCTGAACTACGAGGAGGGCTCGGAATATTCCTGGCTCGACGACGGTCGCAACGACAATTGGGGCGAGTACAACACGCCCAACAGCCCGCCGGCGCGCGATCTCGGCACCGAGACGGACTTCGAATATGGCGGCCGCGCCGGCATCTGGCGCCTGGCGCGGCTGTTCGACCGTTACGACGTGCCGATCACGGTCTCGGCCTGCGCGGTGGCGCTGGAGCGCAATCCGGCCGTTGCCGGCTGGATGAACGCGCGCGGCCACGATCTGCTCGGCCATGGCCTGCGCTGGAGCGAGAACTGGACGCTCGCCCGCGCCGAGGAGGAGCGGCAGCTTCGCGCGGCGATCGTTCTTTACGAGAAGGTCGCCGGCCGGCGGCCGCTCGGCTGGAAATGCCGTTCGTTTCCGAGCGCCAACACGCGCGACATCCTCGTGCGCGAGGGCGGATTCCTCTACCATTCCGACCCCTGCAACGACGACCTGCCCTATTTCGTCGATCACGGCGGGGCGGCGATCCTGGTCGTTCTCTATTCGAAGACCCTGAACGACAGCCGCTACCTGATCGCCCCCGGCTACAGCAACCCGCGCGATTTCGCCGAGGATTGCCGCGCGGCCATCGATTATCTGCTGAGCGAGGCCGACGAGACCGGCGGCCGCATGCTGACGATCGGCATCCACGCCCGCTGGATGGGCCAGCCGAACCGCGCCTCGGGGCTGCGCGAGGTGGTCGAGCATGTCCAGAAGACGCCGGGCGCGGGCTTCATGCGCCGCGACGACATCGCACGGTTCTGGCTGGACAACCATCAGTCCTTCACGCCCCGAGGCTGAGGGGCATGTTCGACACGCTTCTGGTCGGCGGCACGATCGTGAATGCCGAAGGTCCGTTCCGGGCCGACGTCGCGATCGCCGGCGGGCGCATCGCGGCGGTCCTTCCGCCGGGCGAACGCGCGGAGGCGGGCGCGGTCGTCGATGTCGGCGGCAGGACGCTGCTGCCCGGACTTGTCGACGCCCACGCGCATCTGCGCGAACCCGGGCTGATCCACAAGGAGGATTTCCGGTCGGGAACGCATGCCGCGGCGCTCGGCGGGGTGACCACCGTCCTCGACATGCCGACCGACGAGCCGTGGACGGCGACGCCGGAGCAGCTTGCCGGCAAGACGGCGCTGGCGCGCGGCCGGCTGCATGTCGATGTGGGCTTTCAGGTCGTCCTCACCAGGGATCTGGCGCTGGTGCCGAAGCTGCTCGAAGGCGCGCCCGTGTCGTTCGAGCTGTTCACCGCCGATGTGCCGGAGGCCTTCCTGTTCCAGACCGTCGATGCGATGCGGCGGGCGCTGCAATGCCTCGCCGGCGCCGACGCCCTTGTCGGCGTATCGCCCGGCGATCAGTCGATCCTGCTGGACAGCCTGGAGCATGGCGGGAAAGGAGACATCGCCGAATTCCTGGCCAGCCGCCCGCCCCTGGCGGAAGCGAATGGCGTGGCGCGCGCGGTGCTGGCGGCGGCCGCGACCGGCGCGCGCATCCATGTCCGCCAGATCAATTCACGGCTCGGGGTGGAAAGCTGGAGCAGGTTGCGCGGCATGGCCGACGCCAGCGTCGAGACCACCGTGCAGAACCTGTTCTTCACGTCGGACGACTACGCGGCGCATGGTGCGAACCTCAAGGCGTCGCCGCCGCTCCGGTCGGCCTCGGACGTCCGCACTTTGCGCGCCGCGTTGCGGGACGGCGTCATCGACATCGTCGCGACCGACCATGCGCCGCACACGCCGGCGGAAAAGGCTGCTGCCTACCCCTTCTTCGCCGACATTCCGGGCGGCATGCCGGGGTTGCAGACCTTGCTGCCCATGATGCTGAGCCTCGTCGACGAGGGCACGATCACCCTGCCCGATCTCGTGCGGATGTGCGCCCGCAACCCGGCGCAGCGCTTTGGGCTCGGTCGGCGCAAGGGCGCCATCGCGGCGGGATTGGACGCCGACATCCTGATTGTCGATCCAGGCCGTCAATCCACCGTCCGCAACGCCGACCAGGTCTCGCGCGCGGGCTATACGCCGTTCGACGGCTGGACCGTTCGCGCGCGGCTCGACCGGGTCTATCTGCGGGGGACGGAGATCGTCCGGAATGGCGTGTTGGCGGGTCAGCCACGCGGCGAGGTCGTCACGCGAGGGGGTTGAGAGGGGCAAGGATGGGGATGCTGGACAACAAGGTCGCCATCGTCACCGGCGCGAGCTCCGGCATCGGACGTGCGATCGCCATTCGCTACGCGGCGGAGGGCGCACCGGTCGTCCTCGCCGACACCATCGAGCATCCGATCGAAGGCGGGAAAACGACCGAAGCGGTGATCGCCGGCGATGGAGGGGTGGTCATGCATGTGCCGACCGACGTTTCCGACTGGAACGCGGTCGACGCGCTCGTCACCGCGACCGTCGCAAGGTTCGGCCGGCTCGACGTGATGGACAACAACGCGGCCGTCTACACCTCGACCGATCTGGTCGAGACCTCGCCCGAGCAGTGGGCGAAGGTGATCGGCGTCAATCTCACGGGCGTCTTCTTCTGCTCGAAGCGGGCCGTGCTGCAGATGCGCAGGCAAGAGCCGTTGAACGAGGTGCGCGGACGCATCGTCAACATCGCCTCGCAGCACGGCATGGTCGCCTGCCCCGGTGATTTCCCCTATGGCGTCAGCAAAGGCGGTATCGTGCAGATGACGCGCCAGATCGCGGTCGATCACGCGGACGATCTGATCGTCTGCAACGCGATCGCGCCGGGCAAGATCGTCACCGGCAAGCCGGGGGTCGCGAACGATCCCGACGCGCTCGACCATGCGCGGCGGCGCACGCCCTGGCCGCGCCTCGGCACGCCAGGGGATGTGGCGGGCGCGGCGCTGTTTCTGGCCAGCGACATGGCGACCTATGTCACCGGCGTCAACCTGATGGTCGATGGCGGCTGGATGGCGGGGTGACGGCGTCGCCAAGCCCCCCATCGCCTTGCGCTCCCTTGCAGCCGGGCGAGGGCGGCAAACGCCCCGAGATCCCTGACGTCTCAGGCGCTGTCGGCCTTGGCCCTCGTCAGGATCCACTCGCGCACCGTCTTCACCACGCTGCCTTTCGAGATCACGCTGTCAGAAAGGTAGTAGTTCCACGGGCTGGCCGGGCGGACCGGAAAAGGCTCGACCAGCAGGCCGCGTTCCAGATAGGCGCGGGCGAGCGACCGTTGGGTCGCCACGCAGCCGGCGCCGGTCGCCGCCAGCTCGAGCGCGATGTTCGAAGCGTTGGTGGTTAGGCCCTTCTCGTGATCGGCGATGTCGATGCCGAGCGCGGTGCCCATGCACTGCCAGTATTCCTGCCGGCCATGCACGAAGATCCAATCCACCTTCAGGATATCCTCGGGCGCCTTGATCGCGTCGGGGCCGGTCTGCAGGTGCGGCGCGCACAGCAGCACCAGCTCCTCATCCCACAGCGCGACGCCGGCCGGCGGCTGGTCGTCGAAGCGGCGGGTCGAGATGGTGATGTCGGCGATCTGCTCGCTGAGATCCTCCCAGATCGTGCCATGCAGCACGACCTCGATCTCCGGGTGCTTTTCGCGCAGGGCGGCCATGCATCCCGCCAGCCAGTTCTCGGCCAGGCTCATCGGACACGAAATCACCACCGTGCGATTGCGCGCCGAGGCGACGATCGCCTCGGTGGCATGGTCGATCTGATCCAGCGCCTGCCGGAGCGTCGGCAGGAAGGCCTCGCCCATCTCGGTGAGCTTCAAGCTGCGCGGGTAGCGGATGAACAACTGCCGGCCGATATACTGCTCCAGCGCACGGATGTGGGTGCTGACGGCGGCCTGCGTATAGCCGAGTTCCTTGCCCGCGAGCGTGAAGCTGAGATGCCGCGCGGAACATTCGAAGGAGCGAATGTAGTTCAACGGCGGAGGTGGTTTCATCTTGATTCCCGAGGGTCTCTTCCGAGGTTAGCTTGCGTGCCCCGGCCCATTCAATGGATCGCATCATGTGACGCAGTTTTTTTTGGCCAATGGCGCTGAACTTATCGCGTGAACGCCCGAGTGGGCCAAATTAGTCATGTCGTTTGCGGTATGCATGGGGGAACACGGTGGTGAAATCGGTCCAGCGGCGAGAGGCCCCCATGGTGGACGCGGGTGTTGCGGTCCGTCTGGCGGATTTCGCGCTGCGCCGTCCGGCGGCGCTCTTTCCGGCGGGTGTGCTGGAGGATGCGAGCTACCTCCTGCTCGACACGCTCGGCATTGCGATCGCCGCGATTCCGCTCGACGCCGGGCGGATCGCCCGCGACGTTTCGGCCAGGCTCTACGGGTCGAGCGATCCCGACGTTTCGGCCAGGATGCTATTCGACGGACGCCGGGTCAGCCTGCCGGGCGCGGCCTTTGCCGCCGCGACGCAGATCGACAATCTCGACGGGCATGACGGCTACAGCCCGACCAAGGGCCATATCGGCGTCGTCGCGATCCCGACGCTGGCGGCGCTGGCCGAGACCAAGCCGCAACTGAGCGGGGCGGACGCGCTCGCCGCGCTGGTCGTCGGCTACGAGGTCGCCGGGCGCGCCGGCATCGCGCTGCATGCCACAACTGCGGACTATCACACGTCCGGCGCTTGGAATGCGCTCGGCGTGGTGGCGATGGCGGCGCGGCTGCGCCTGCTCTCGGACGAACAGTTCCGGCAGGCGCTGGGCATTGCCGAATATCATGGGCCGCGCAGTCAGATGATGCGCGAGATCGCCAATCCGAGCATGCTGCATGACGGCTCCGGCTGGGGCGCGCTGACCGGGCTTTCAGCCGTGGTGCTCGCCGAACATGGATATGAGGGCGCGCCGGCGGTGACCATCGAAGCGCCCGAAGTCGCCGGGCATTGGGATGATCTAGGCGCGTTCTGGCAGGTCTCGCACCAATACATCAAGCCGTACCCGATCTGCCGCTGGGCGCATGCGGCGATCGACGCGACGCGCGCGCTGTGCCTGGCGCACAGGCTGTCGCCCACCGACATCAGGCATGTCCAGGTGAACAGCTTCCACCACGCGGCGACGCTGTTTGCCGGGATGCCGGACACCACCTCCAAGGCGCAGTACAGCCTGCCCTTCGCGGTGGCGACGATGATCCTTCACGGCCGCATCGGCGTCGAACACATCACCGGCGCGGGGCTCGAGGACCCGAACGTCGCGGAGATCCTGCCCCGCATCCGCGTCACGGCGGTCGAGCGCCATACCGCCCGGTTCCCGGCCAACCGTTTCGCGGACGTGCGGATCACGACGAGGGATGGCCGCGTGCTGGATTCGGGCGACACGCATGCGCGCGGTGGTCCGGAAGCACCGTTCTCGCGAAAGGACATCGTCGCGAAATACATGGAGTTCGCCTGCCCGGTGATCGGCGAGCCCCGCGCTGCGGCGATCCACGACGGCGTTCTCGGCCTGACATCGCCAAGCAGCCGCTTCGCCGATCTTGCCGCCCTGCTCTACGACCCTCCCGCCAGCCGGGCCTGAGATGCCGCTCAGGCGCCTGGCGGATCTGAAGCCGTCCACCGGCGTGGCGATCATCGACAGCGGCGGGCATGGTCTGGCCTCCCGCTCGACATCAGGGCCTTCGCCTTTTTCGTCAGCGCGGTCGCGCAGCATCTTCCGGACGCCGCCAACCCACACGAGAACCGATCATGAATGCACCAGCCGCAAACGGACCGCAGGGCATCGTCGCCCCCATCCTGACGCCGTTCGAGCGTGACGGCCGCATCGCGCGGGATTTGTGGGTGCGCCACGCGAAATGGGTGCTCGAACAGGGCGCGCATTATCTGTCGCCCTTCGGCACCACGGGAGAGGCGCTGTCGGTCTCGGTGCGCGAGCGCATGCAGGCGCTGGAATGGCTGCTCGAAGCGGGCATTCCCGCCAGCGTCATGATGCCGGGAACGGGCGTCACCGCTTTGCCCGAGACCGTGGAATTGAGCAGACACGCGATGGGACTGGGCTGCGCCGGCGTGATGGTGCTGCCGTCCTTCTTCTATGGCGCCGTCGGCGACGGCGGCCAGGCGCGCTATTTCAGCGAACTGATCGAGCGCGTCGCCAGTCCGGCGCTGCGGGTGATCCTCTACCACATCCCGCAGAACTCGGGCGTGCCGGTCTCGCCGGCGCTCACCGCCCGGCTGAACGAGGCGTTTCCCGAGACGGTCGTCGCCTACAAGGACAGTTCCGGCAATTGGGACAACACCCTCGCGGTCATCGCCGCCGCACCCCGGGTGTCGGTCTTTCCAAGCTCCGAGGCGCAACTGACCCGGGGGCTCGCGGCCGGTTCGGCGGGCTGCATCTCCGCCACCGTGAACCTCAACGCCGCGGCGATCCGCGCGGTGTATGACGGCGCGAGGGCGGGCCGCGACGTGGGCGCGGCCGACGCCGAACTCAAGGCGTTTCGCAAGGCCGTGCAGGACGCCGGCCTGATCTCCGGGCTCAAGGCGGCCCTGGCCGCCCGCTCCGGCGATCCGCGCTGGCTCAATCTGCGCGCCCCGCATGAGAATGCGACCCTGGCGGCGGGCGAAGCGCTGCTGGCCGCGCTGGGGAGCCTCGCCGACCACATACCCGGAAAGGCGTGAGACACGGCGCCATGTCCGTCCATCCCGCCGTCATCCTGCACACGGACGCGCCCGCGCCGGCGCTCGCCGTGCTGCGGGAGGCGCATCCGGACCTTCAGGCGCATGGCTGCGACAGCTACGCCGCGCTGCCGGAACTGATCGCGCGGACCGGGGCCGAGGTGGTCTACTCCGTGCGGTTCGATGGCACGCCGCGCTTCCCGCGCGAGGCTCTGGTCGAAAGCCGGACGGTGCGATGGGTTTCGGTCGGCGGCTCGGGCACGGACCATCTGCGGCCTTGGGACGCCGCCAAGGTGACCGTCACCAACGCCGCCGGCGTCGCGGCCGACATGATGGCGGAGTATGCGCTGGGCGCGATGCTGTCCTTCTCGCTCGACCTGCGCGGCTTCGAGCGCCGCCAGCGCGCGCGTGAATGGTCGGTCGCAAGGTCGAGCCCGTCCAAGGCCGCACCGTCCTCATCCTTGGCCTCGGCAAGACCGGCCAGGCGGTCGCGCGGCGCGCCAGGGCCATGGGCATGACGACGCTCGGCGTCAGGGCGCGGCCCGCGCTGACGCCCGAACTGGACGAGGTGCGGGCGGTCGATGCGCTGCCCGTTCTTTGGAGCCGCGCCGATTTCATCGTCTGCTGCGTTCCGCTGCTGGAGAGCACGCGCGGCCTGGTCGGCGCGCAGGCTTTCGCCGCGATGAAGCCTTCTGCGGTGCTGATCGACGTTTCGCGCGGCGGCGTCGTGGACCAGGCGGCGCTGATGACGGCGCTGGAAGCCGGGAGCATCAAGGGCGCGGCGCTCGACGTGTTCGCCGTCGAGCCGCTGCCGGCCGATCATCCGCTCTGGGGCTATGACAACGTCATCGTCACTCCGCACTGCTCGTCGGTCTATGACGGCTGGGACGTCGAATCGATCCGCATGTTCGCCGAGAACCTCGCGCGCTACCGGCGCGGCGAGCCCTTGGCCAACATCGTCGATCCGGTTCGGGGTTACTGAAATGATCCGAGGATTCTGAAGAAGGGGCGGGACGATGAGCCAGGACAGGCGCGGCGGCGGCCGAAAATCGAAAGCCGGACGCGGCGGCGGCGGCATCGCGCAGCTCCCATGGCAGCGCGTCACCAATCCCTACGCGCCGATGCAGATCCTCAACGAGGAGCAGATGGACACGGTGCACCGCACCTCCATGCGCATCCTTTCGGAGCTCGGCATCCGCGTCATGGGCGAGCGCGTGATGAACCTCTTCGAGGCGGCAGGCGCCATCGTCGATCGCGGCGAAAGCACGATCCGCATCGACGAAAGCTTGGTTATGGCGGCGTTGAGGAGCGCGCCCAAGAGCTTCACGCTGACCAGCCGCAACCCCGAAAAGGAGCTGCAGCTCGGCGGTGATGCGCTGGTGTTCGGTCTGGTGGCGGGGCCGCCCAACGTGCACGACCGCATCAACGGCCGCCGCCAGGGCAGCCTCGACGACTACCAGAACTTCATCCGCCTGGCCCATCATTTCAACGCGATCCACATCATCGGCAACCAGGTCGTCGCGCCGATGGAGCTGCCGGCGAACTCACGCCATCTCGACACCTATCGCGCCAATCTGACGCTGAGCGACCTGAGCTTCCATTGCACGGCCATCGGGCGCGGCCGGGCGATGGACGGCATCAACATGATGGCGATTTCGCGCGGCGTCAGTGTCGAGGACATGCGCCATTCGCCGGGCGTCATCACCATCATCTCCGTCAATTCGCCGCGCCTGTTCGATGACGCCATGGCCGAAGGGCTGATCGCCATGGCCGAGCATGGCCAGCCGGTGACGATCACGCCTTTCACGCTGATGGGCGCGATGACCCCCGTGACGCTCGCCGCAGCCCTTGCGCAGCAGAATGCCGAGGCGCTGTTCGGCATCGCGCTGACGCAGCTCGTCAATCCCGGAACGCCCGTCATGTATGGCGCTTTCACGTCGAATGTGGACATGAAGTCGGGTGCGCCGGCCTTCGGGACGCCGGAGAACGCCAAGGCCAACATCATCGCCGGGCAATTGGCGCGCCGCTACGGCTTGCCCTACCGCACCTCGAACGCCAACGCCTCCAACATGGTGGACCTGCAGGCCGCCTACGAGACCGAGATGGCGACCTGGGGGGCCGTGCTCGGCGGCGCCAACATGATCTACCATGCGGCCGGATGGCTCGAAGGCGGGTTGACGGCGTCCTATGAGAAGCTCGTGCTCGACGTCGAAATCCTCCAGAACATGATGGAGTTCCTGCGCCCGCTGCCCTTCACCGAGGACGATCTCGGCTTCGAGGCGATCAAATCCGTGCCGACCGGCGGCCATTTCTTCGGCTCCGAACACACCATGACCCGCTATCAGACGGCCTTTTACTCGCCGATGCTGTCGAACTGGCAGAACTACGGTAGCTGGCAGGAGGCCGGCGGCAAGGAGGCCGTCGAGCGCGCCACCGAAATCTGGCAGCAGGCGCTGCGCGACTACGAGGAGCCGGTCATGGACCTGGCCGTTCGCGAGGAGCTCGACGCCTATGTGGACCGCCGCCGCGCCGAGATCGGGGCGGGGGAGCCTTGAGGCCTTGAACCAGACCTCGGCCCGCCTGAAGGCCCCCCAGAGTTCAAGCGACCTGGGGCGAGGTTGGAAACGGCCTGGCGTGTGAAGCGCAAGGCCGTTTCCCTCCGTTTTCCGTCGTGATTGAGGGGCGCGGGACGGATGCTGGCCGCCCTCGCCGTTCAGGCCTCCTGACGCGGCGCGGTTTCGGCCCGGACGATGACCGGCGTCAGGAGGTCGCCCCAGTGGCCGCCGCCGCTGTGATGGCGGGCGGTGCGCACAAGCTCCACCGAAAGCCCCGCCTCCACCGCCAGCATCACGGACTGGTTGAGCCGGTGCAGGTCGTTGGCGAGCGACCGGACCGCCGCCTGCTGCTCGGGCGACAAGGCGGACGCCTGCTCGGCGGCGCGCTCCTTCACGGGCGGCTTTCTTGCGGGGGCGGCGGGTGAGCGATGCGGCTTTTCCTGAAGGTCGAGCATGGCGTGTCTCCTTGGATTGATGGATTGAAGGCCTATTCGGCGGCGGGAAGGAACTGGGCGTGCTCGGTCGAGCCGCCCATGGCGGTGGTGGAGGAGAGCCCGCCGGAGATGGCGAGCGCCACGGCGTCGAAATAGCCGGTGCCGACCTCGCGCTGGTGGCGCGTCGCGGTGTAGCCCAGCCTTTCCGCCGCGAACTCGCGCTCCTGCATCGCGGAATAGGCGGCCATCTGCCGGCTCTTGTAGCCGCGGGCGAGCTCCCACATGCCGAAGTTCAACTGGTGGAAGCCGGCCAGCGTGATGAACTGGAACTTGTAGCCCATCGCTCCCAGTTCGCGCTGGAACTTCGCGATGGTGGCCTCGTCGAGGTTCTTCTTCCAGTTGAAGGAGGGCGAGCAGTTATAGGCCAGCATCTTGCCGGGATGATGTTTGTGGACGCCTTCCGCGAAGCGCCGGGCCTGGCCGAGGTCGGGTTTCGAGGTCTCGCACCAGATCAGGTCGGCATGAGGCGCATAGGCAACGGCGCGGGCGATGCAGGGCTCCAACCCGTTCTTCACATGGAAGAAGCCCTCGGGCGTGCGGGTGCGCGAGCGGTCCACGAAGGGCTGGTCGCGCTCGTCCACGTCCGACGTGAGGAGCGTGGCGGCCTCGGCGTCCGTGCGGGCGATGACGAGGGTGGGTGCGCCCGAAACATCGGCGGCGAGCCGCGCGGCGTTAAGGTTGCGGATGTGGACCGAGGTGGGGATCAGCACCTTGCCGCCGAGATGGCCGCACTTCTTCTCGGAGGCGAGTTGGTCCTCGAAATGCACGCCCGCTGCGCCCGCCTCGATATAGGCTTTTGCGATCTCGAAGGCGTTGAGCGGGCCGCCGAAGCCGGCCTCAGCGTCGGCCACGATGGGCGCGAACCAGGTCTCGACCGACAGCCCATCGCCTTCGGAAGCCTCGATCTGGTCGGCCCGTTGAAGCGTGCGGTTGATGCGGCGACAAAGCTCCGGCCCGGCATTGGCAGGGTAGAGCGACTGGTCGGGATACATGGCGCCCGCCGTGTTGGCGTCGGCCGCCACCTGCCAGCCCGAGAGATAGATGGCTTTGAGACCTGCGCGCACCATCTGCATGGCCTGATTGCCGGTGACGGCGCCCAGCGCGTTCACGAAGTCTTCGCTGCGCAAAAGATCCCACAGCCGCGCCGCGCCCCGTTCGGCCAGCGTGTGCCGCACCGCGACCGAACCCCTGAGCCGCACCACGTCTGCCGGCGCATAGGGACGCTCGATGCCGTCGAACCGGCCAGCGGTCGCGAGAGGAACGAGGCTGTAAAAATCAGTCATCGCTGCTTGGTCCTTACCTTTACCCTTGCTGGACCACGCCACATGGCG
The DNA here is from genome assembly GCA_035998495.1 of Mesorhizobium sp. GTDB lineage: Bacteria > Pseudomonadota > Alphaproteobacteria > Rhizobiales > Rhizobiaceae > Mesorhizobium_B. The sequence goes on along the minus strand of DASYHP010000072.1, from coordinate 38,055 downwards.
AGGCCCTGTTCCGTGACAAACATGACAAGCTGGCTCTGCGGCGGCGAGTCGGGCGCAGAAAAAAGCGGGCGAAAAAGAAGAAAGCCGGTGTGAGCTTTGACAGGATCCGGTTGTCAATCTGTCATGACTGCGACAAGATCTGAGCGCGACAGCGTTGTCGCAGCTTGTCACAGGGTGAAGCGGCATGGCCGAGGGAAAGATCTTCGCAGGCCCCCGCATCCGCCGCATCCGCCTGAGGCTCGGCTTGAGCCAGACGGCCATGGCGGCGGCGCTCGGCGTCTCGCCCTCTTACCTGAACCTGCTCGAACGCAACCAGCGCCCGCTGACCGCCTCGCTGATGCTGAAGCTCGGAACGGTCTATGGCGTCAGCGCGGAAGAGCTCGGCGGCGAGCCCGGCCTCGTGCCGGGCTTGCGCGAGGTCTTCGCCGACCCGCTGCTGGCCGGCGAGCTGCCCGGCGACAGCGAGCTGATCGATCTTGCGGAAAGCACACCCAACGCCGCGGGTGCCATGCTGAAGCTGTTCCGGGCTTATCGCGAACAGGCGGAACGGCTATCGGACCTGTCCGATCTCCTGGCGAAGGAGGGCCGGGCGCAGCTCCTGTCGGGCGCGCGGCTGCCGCTCGACGAGGTGCGCGATGTCCTGGAGCGGCGGCCCAATCATTTTGGGCGGCTTGACGAGGCGGCGGAAGGCTTCGCCAAGAGCCTGGGCGGCGGGGCCGACGACCTCTGGCCCGCGCTGAAGGTCTGGCTCAGGCGCGAAAAGGGGATCGCGGTGCAGGCGCTTCCCGTGTCCGTGATGCCGCAGTGGCGCAAGCGCTTCGACCGGCACTCGCAGCGCCTCTTCGTGTCGGAGCGGCTCTCGCCGCCGGACCAGCTTCGCGAGGTGGCGGCGGAAGCCGCGCAACTGGCGCTGGGGGAAGCGATCGCGGGGGAAGTGGCGGCGCTGGCCCTTTCCACGGACGAGGCGCGGCGCATCGCCCGCTTCGAGCTCGGCCGCTACGCCGCCCATGCCGTCCTGATGCCCTATGAGGCTTTTCGCGCGGCCGCCATGCGGCTGCGCCATGACATCGACGCGCTCGCGGCGCGCTTCCGCGTGACGTTCGAACAGGCCGCCACGCGGCTCACCACGCTCGCGCGGCCGAATGCGTCAGGCGTTCCCTTCTTTCTTCTGGAGGTGGATGGGGCGGGCAACCGGCTGCGTCGGGCGGGCGCGGCGGGCTTTCCGCACAGCCGGTTCGGCGGCCTCTGCCCCAAGCTCGGCCATTTTTCCGCCTTCGCGCAGGCAAGCCGCATCGGGGCGGAGGCGGCCGAGATGCCGGACGGCGAACGCTTCCTGACGCTTTCGCGCACGGTGGACGGCCCGTTCGCCGGCTGGGGCGAGCGGCCCCGCCGCACGGCGCTCCTCCTGGGCTGCGACTGGACCTTTGCCGATCAGGTCGTTTACGCCGACGCCATCGCGCGCGACGAGACGGGCGCGCCCTTGCTTCTCGAGATCGGCCCGGCCTGCCGGCTTTGCGAACGCCCCGCCTGCCTGGCGCGCGCCGAGCCGCCGGTGACCCGGCCCTTGGGGCTCGACGAGACGGGTCGGGGACTTTCGGCGTTCGACTTCCAGTGAACGGCTGCGCCGGCGCCCTTGGTGTTCGGCGCTTCAGAACCGCCGCGTCTGTCCAAAGGCCTGGACCGCCTCCCGCGCGGCGCGGAACGCGGCGAGATGTTCTCGCGCATCCTCGCGCGGAAGAACCCGGCGGCCTTTGCGCCGGAGCATGATCGGCCGCCCGGCCGCCTCGGCGGCGAGCGCCGCCGCGCCCACGGCGGTCAGCTCGGGCTCGGCCGAGACGATGAGCTCGCGCCCCAGGACATCGGCGAGGAACTGGCAGAAATAGATGTTGGCGGCCATCCCGCCATCGACGGAGATCGGGTCGCGCAGGGCTTGCAACTCGGCCATGCCGGCGACCACCTCCGCCATGCGCAACGCGACACCTTCGAGCAGCGCCTGCATGAGGTCGGCCGGCGTGCTGTCCAAGCCCAGGCCGAGCCAGGCGCCCCGCGCGCGGCGGTCCCAATGCGGGCAGGCGAGGCCGGCCAGCGCCGGCACGAAGACGAGCCCGCGCGCGATGGCGGGCGGGCGGGCGGGAAAATCCTCGATCTCGGAAAAGTCCCCGAACAGTTTGAGTTCCCGCGCCCAGTTCACGGCCGCCGACGCGCAATAGACGCCGCCGTCGAACGCATAGGTCGGCTTCTCGCCGGCCTTCCGCCAGGCGACGGTCGGCAGCGGCCCCGGCTTTGGCCGGCGCAGCTCATGGCCGGTCACGACAAGCGCGAAGGCGCCGGTGCCGAAGGTGATTTTTCCGTCGCCCGCCGCCCGGCAGCCGTGACCATAGAGCGAGGCCTGCTGGTCCACCACGCTGGCGGTGAGCGGAACGAGGCGTCCGCCGCAGGACAGCGCGCCGAAGTCGCCGGTGGTCGGCACGATGCGCGGCAGGCAGTCGAGGGGCACGCCGAAGATGCGGCAGAGTTCTTCGTCCCATTCGCACCGTTCCAGGTTCATCAGTGCGGTGCGCGAGGCCGTGGTGACGTCGGTCTCGAAGCGGCCCATAAGCCGGTCGAGGAAAAAGGCGTCGGTCGTGCCGAGCCGCAGCCGGCCTCGCGCGTGGAGCCGCGCCGCTTCGGGGATTTCCCGTAAAATCCAGGCCAGCTTCGAAGCGGAGAAATAGGGGTCGAGCGGCAGGCCGGAGCGTTCGCGCGCCTCGTCCTCGACGCCGTCGGCGCGCAGGGCTTCGACGCGGTCCGCGGTGCGGTCGTCCTGCCAGACCAGCACGGGGCTCACCGCCCGGCCCGTCTCGGAATCCCAGGCGAGGCAGCTTTCGCCCTGGTTGTCGAGGCCCACGGCCCCGAAATCCGGCATGCCGCCGGCAGCAATCAGGCAGGCGCGGAGATTGGCCAGAAGCTCTTCCGGGTCGTGCTCCACCCAGCCGGGGCGGGGATAGATCTGCCGGTGGGGGAGGGCGAGCAGGGTGCGAGTTTCCCCATGTTCATCGACCAGGAGCGCGCGGGTGCTGGTCGTGCCCTGGTCGATGGCGAGCACCTTCAACGTCCTTCCTCCCGCAGGACGAAGGCGAGCGGCCCTTGGGCGTTCGCCGGCACGGCGGCGATTGGGACCAGGATGCGCCGCTCAGGCAGGCTTGAGAGCGGTTTTGACCAGAGCGCCGCACCGTTGTCTGAAACGAGCGCCAGTCGGCCGCGCGCCTTGCGCAGAAGCCTGAGCTGGAAGGCGCGATGCGGCGCGTCCAGGTCGGCCTGCGGCACGATGCGCTGCGGCAAGGTGAATTTGAGCGAATCGCCCATAACCGAAACCCGCATGGCGCGGTCGGGGGCGGGCAGGTCGCCCGCGAGGCTTTTGGCGATGGCGCGCGCGGTCGAAAATCCCTCCTTCCAGCTCCAGCCCGCGGTCTCCACGGGGCGCAAGAGGTTGCCGGCCGCGAAATAGTCGGGGTCGGAGCAGCGTCCCCACTGATCGATGATGGGGCCGCCGCTCGCAGGATCGAGTTCGAGGTGGCTCACGCGCAACAGCGAGGCTTCGGGCAAGAACTGGCCGGTCACGATCACGCCGTCGGTTTCGACTTCGCGGATTTTGCCGTCCGGCCCGCACAATCGCACGGCGCTCACCTGCTCAAGACCCTCGATGGAAACGAGTTCGGTTTCGAGCCACAAGGGCATGCCGAGCGCGCGCGGCAGAAGGGTGGACGGCCAGCGTGCCACGGTTCGCGCGCCGGGCTCGATCATGCCGACAGGCCGAATTCCCGCGTGGCGGCAGGTGAGAAGCGCGGAAAAGGCGACGAGTTCCGTGCCCAGCACCACCGGGCGGCGGAAAGGCCGGAGCCCTTCGAGATGGACAAAACCCTGCAACGCGCCGGTGGTCATTATGCCGGCGGGCTTCGTGCCGCCGATCAGGCGCTGGGCGCGGCTTTTCTCCCGAACGCCGGTCGCGAGCAGAACACGGCGCGCGGCGAGTTCACGCAGGCCCGAAGGGGTGGAAAGCCGCAGCTTCGGGCCGGGCTCCAGCGCCGTCACGGTCACGCCCCCATGGATCGCCGCGCCGGCGGCCTTCGCCGTTTCGGCCAGCCGCCGTGCATAGGCGGGGCCGAACAGGACGCGGCCGAACTCGCGCATCCCGTAGGGCGAATGGGCGCAGTGGCGGGGGATGCCGCCGGGCTCGCGCTCGCGGTCGAGCACCACGACCGAGCCCACGCCCAGGCGCTTCAGCTCGGCGGCGGCGGCAAGCCCCGCGGGGCCCGCGCCCACGACAGCCACGTCGCAACTGTCCGGCAACTCAGCGTTCATCGGGCCGGCCGGCGACAGGGTAGGGGAGGCGGCCCTTGGTGATGTCGGCCAGTTCCGCGGAGCAGTAGAAACCCTGGCAGCGGCCCATGGTGACGCGGGTGCGCCGCTTGAGCCCGGCCAGGCTTTGCGGCGCGAGCGGATCGGACAGCACTTGCTCGATCTCGCGGCGTGTGACGCGTTCGCAGTGGCAGACGATGCCGCCATTGCCCGGCCGCTGCCAATCGCGCTCGCCGTCCTCGCTCAGCCGCTCCACGCGCGGCCAGACCGGCGCTTCGAGCGGCCTTCCGTCCAAGCCGAGTTCGCCCAAGCGCGCGCCAACATGCCGCGCGATGCCCAGGGCGGCGCTGAGCCCTGTCGAGCGGATGCCGCCGACCGAGACGTAGCGGCGCTCCGGATGGAGGCGGATCTGAAAATCCTTGAACTCGGTGGCGGGGCGCAGGCCGGCATAGATGGCGGTCACGTCGTGGCCGGCGAGCGCGGGCAAAATCTCCTCGCCGCGCTTCTTGAGCGCCTTCAGCGTTTCGGGAACGAGCGCGGCGCTCGCGCGATCGTCCTGCTCCTCGGCGGTCGGGCCGACCAGGAGATTGCCATAGGCCGTGCGGCACACGACGACGCCCTTGGTGATCTTGCCGGGCACGGGCAGGAGGATGTGCGAGGCGAGGCAGGCTGCCGGCTTGTCATAGACGACGAACTGGCCTTTTCGCGGCTTGATCGTGTAGTCGCTGCGGCCGATCAGTCGCTGGTCGATCATGTCGCCGTAGAGCCCGGCTGCATTCACCACGGCGCGGGCACGGACCGGCCCCCGCGAGGTGTCGAGCCGCCAAGAAATCCCGTCGAACGCGCCGCCCAGAACCTCGCGGTCGCGGAAAAGCGACGCGCCGTTGGCGATCGCCTGCAAGAGATAGGCGTGCGGCGCGGACCAGGGGTCGATGACGGACTCGCGCGGCACGCGAAAGCTCGCCCGCACCCCCGGCCCGAGCTGAGGCTCCAGCGCCCAGGTCTCGGCCGCCGAGAGGAGCGTCACGTCCTCCACGCCGTTCTGCCGGGCCTGGTCCACCAGGGCGGGCAGCGCCGCTTCCTCCTCCTCGGTCCAGGCGATCACCAGCGCGCCCGACCGGATCAGCGGCAGGTTCAGCCTTTCGCGGACCTCCAGATATTCCCGATGGCCGTCCCGGATGCAGGCGGCTTCGAGCGAGGCCGGCGGGGCGTCGAAGCCTGTGTGCAGGATGCCGCTATTGCCCTTGGACGCGCCGTCGAGCACGTCATGCGCCTTTTCCAGCACCACGACCCGCGCGCCGTCCAGCGTGAAGCGGCGCGCAATCGCGCAGCCGACCACCCCGCCGCCCACGACGGCGACGTCGAACAATTCGCCCGAAGCCGCCTCACCGGCCATTGTCCCACCATGATTTCCGAGCTTCGCCCTGATGGGAAGATGGCATCTGCCGCCCGAACGGTCAATCGGAGTGCCGTATCTGTGACCAATTGGGCGCAGTACCTATCCAACCGTCTTGACATGGGCAGGACCCGCTGCTCGACTGCTTACCCAGCGGAGGCGCCATGCGGCGGAAGGACAGACAGGCTCGGATCGCCGACGTCATCTGGCGGCAGGGCCAGATGTCGGTGGACGCGCTGGCCGAAACCTTCGCGGTCTCGCCGGAGACCATAAGGCGCGATCTCGGCCAGTTGGCCGAGGGCGGCATGCTGCAGAAGGTGCATGGCGGCGCGCGCCGGCCGCGCCTTCACACCGAAGGCAGCTTTGGGGAGCGGATGGCCGAGAACGCCGACGCCAAGCGCGCCATCGCGCAGAAGCTCCTGGCGCTCGTCGAGCCCGGCGACACGCTTTTCATGGACACCGGCTCGACCACGGTCTTTTGCGCCGAGGCCTTGTCCAGGCTCGAACGGCTCACCGTCATCACCAATTCGGTGCGCGTGGCGCAGGCCCTCGGTGTGGCCGGCTCGGGCTCGGCCGTCTATCTGCTGGGCGGCGCCTATGGCGCGGACAACGCGCAGACCGTCGGGCCGTTGGCCATCGAGCAGATCGAAAAGTTCGAGGCCGACCACGCCGTGCTCACGGTGGCCGCGATCGACGCGGGCGCGGGTGCCATGGATGCGAGCTTCGACGAGGCTCAGGTGGCGCGCGCCATGATCGGCCACGCGAAGAACCTCATCGTGGTCGCGGGCGGGGAAAAGTTCGGCCGCAAGGCGGCGTTCCGGGTCTGCCGGCTGGACGAGATTGACGTGATCGTGTCCGATGCGCCGCCGTCCCTCGAGCACACGGCCGCGCTCCAGGCGGCGAAGGTTGAATTGAGATGAGCGAAACCGGCGAAGCGCCGCCGCGGATGGGCGAGGGGACGGAACGGACGGAAGGGCGGCGGATGCCGCGGGCGGTCATGGCCTATGTGCGGGTGGTGGACCGCCTGTCCGACTATGTCGGCGTCGCCGCCATGACGCTGGTCTTCCTGATGATCGGCGTGCTGCTTCTGGACGCCGTCACCCGCAACGTCCTGCAGATCCCGCTGCACTGGTGCGTGGAGGTCGCGCAGTTCACGCTGCTCGCCTATTTCTTCCTGGGCGGGGCGATGACGCTCAAGAACGACGACCATGTGCGCATGGACCTCGTCTATCAGCGCCTTTCCCCGCGCGGAAAGGCGCGGATGGACCTCGTCACCTCCTTCTGCCTGCTCTTCTTCCTCTCCGTCATGCTGATCGGCTCGATCTCGAGCCTGCGCTACGCCATTGGCACCGACGAGCGGCGCTTCTCCATGTGGAACCCCTCCATGATCCCCATCAAGGTGCTGCTCGTGGCCTGCCTCGTGCTGATGCTGCTGCAGGCCGTGTCGCTGATCTTCAAGCATGTCGCCGCCCTGCGCGAGGGCGACGCGCGATGAGCTATGAGCTGATCGCCATCGCGATGTTCGCCACCATGGCGCTCATGCTGCTCACGGGACAGCGGGTGTTCGCGGCCATCGGTTTCGTGGCGGCGGGCGCGGCGCTGCTGCTCTACGGCCAGGGGGCGATCGAGATGCCCTTCAACGCCACGCTGAAGCTCTTCAACTGGTTCCCGATGCTGACTTTGCCCCTGTTCATCTACATGGGCTACATCCTGTCGGAATCCGGCATCGCCGAAGACCTTTATCGGATGTTCCATGTCTGGTTCGGGCGCTTGAGGGGCGGGCTCGCCATCGGCACGATCTTCCTCATGGTGATCATCTCCGCCATGAACGGGCTTTCGGTGGCGGGCATGGCGATCGGCTCCTCCATCGCGTTGCCCGAGATGCTGCGGCGCGGCTACGACAAGGTGCTGATCTCGGGCGTGGTGCAGGGCGGCTCGTCGCTCGGCATCCTGATCCCGCCCTCGGTCGTGCTCGTTCTTTACGGCATGATCGCGCGCGAGCCGGTCGGCCAGCTCTGGCTCGCGGGCATGATCCCCGGCCTCCTGATGGCCGCGATCTTCTCGATCTACATCATGGTCCGCGCGCGGCTGAACCCGGCGCTGACGCCCGTCGTGTCGGATGCCGAGCTCAACATGCCGCTGGGGGAGAAGGTGGCGCTCCTGCGCGCCGGGCTGATCCCCTTCGCGATCTTCTTCGTGATGATCGGCCTCTTCGTGATGGGCTATACGAGCCTCGTGGAAAGTTCGGCCATCGGCGCGACCGCCGCCACGCTCGCCGCGGCGCTGAAGGGCCGCCTCACCTGGGCGCTCATCAGGGACACGTCCCAGAAGACGCTCGCCATCTCCTGCATGTTTTTGTGGCTGATTCTGGCGGCGCTCGCCTTCGGCGCGATCTTTGACGGCCTCGGCGCGGCGCGCGCCATCGAGTCGCTCTTCATCACGAGCTGGGAGCTGTCGCCCTGGCAGGTGCTCTTGATGATGATGGCGTCCTTCATCGTGATGGGCATGTTCTTGGACGACACGGCCATGCTGGTGATTGTGGCGCCGCTTTACGTGCCGCTGGTGAAGTCGCTGGGCTTCGACCTCGTTTGGTTCGGCGTGCTCTACACCATCACCTGCCAGATCGCCTACATCACCCCGCCCTTCGGCTACAACCTGTTCCTGATGCGGGCCATGGCGCCCAAGGAGATCACGCTGGTCGACATCTACCGCTCGATCGGCCCGTTCGTCGTGATGATGGTCGGCACGATCATCCTGCTGATGATCTTCCCCCAGATCGCGCTTTGGCTGCCGCAGCAGGTTTACGGCAAGTGAGCCCCTTCCACCTCAGCGGCCCGGAAAGAGGCCGGAATCGATGAACCCCCAGAAGGAGAACCGGACATGTCTGATATTGAAACCAAGCCGGCCGTCGAGCCCGCCGCGACCAGCCGCCGAAGCTTCCTGAAGAACGCCGGCCTCGGCGGCGCTGCGCTCGCCGGGACCGCGCTCGCCGCGCCCGCCGTCCATGCGCAGTCGCCCATCCGCTGGCGGCTCCAGACCTATTCGGGCGCGCCGCTCGGCGCCCATGTCATCAAGCCGCAGATCGACGCCTTCAACGCCGCCGCGAATGGCGAGATGGTGATCGATCTCTTCTACGCCGACCAGCTCGTGCCCACCGCCGAGCTCTTCCGCGCCCTGCAGAACGGCACCATCGACGCCGTGCAGTCGGATGACGCGACCATGGCCTCGCCCGTCGATATTTCGGTGTTCGGCGGCTATTTCCCCTTCTCCACCCGCTACAGCCTCGACCTGCCCGTGCTGTTCCAGCGCTACGGCCTCAACGAGATCTGGAAGGAGGCCTATGACGAGGTGGAGGGCGTCGAATGGCTTTCGGCCGGCGCCTGGGACCCGCTCCACATCTTCACCAAGGATCCCATCCGCAGCCTCGCCGACATGAACGGCAAGCGCGTGTTCGGCGTGCCCACGGCCGGAAAGTTCCTGTCGCGCTACGGGCTGATCCCCGTCACCGTGCCATGGGACGACGTGGAGGTGGCGATCCAGACCGGCCAGCTCGACGGCGTCGCATGGTGCGGCTTCACCGAAGCCTATGAGGTGGGCTGGGCGGATGTCTGCAACTACGCGCTCACCAACAACGTCACCGGCGCGTGGTGCGGCTCCTATTTCGCCAACACCGCGAGCTGGGAGAAGGTGCCGGCGCACCTCAAGCAGCTCTTCCTCTCGACGGTCGACCAGTCCCACTATTACCGCCAGGTCTGGTACTGGGGCGGCGAGGCCGACCTGCGCGTTAACGGCGACAAGATGGAGCTCACCGCCATCCCGCGCGAGGAATGGGCACAGGTGGAGAAGGACGCGGAAGCGTTCTGGACCGAGATCGCGGACTCGAGCCCGAGGGCGGCCCGCGTGGTCCAGATCTTCAAGGACTATACGGCGCTGATGGAGAAGGCCGGCTATCCCTATCGCTGAGTCCCTCCCAGGCACGGCCACGGGCGCGACCGACCCGTTCGAGACCGCCGCGGCCTGCGGGGGCCGCGGCGTTTATGGCACCGCCGCGAGAGGATGGGCGGGCGATCGACGCGGGTCGAGGAAACTCCGGCATGACCGGCGCATTGTTGTGCCTATGACGTTGCAGGCGCAACCGCCCTCCGCCCTCGAGATCGCGCCCGCCGGGGGACGGCCGCGCCGCGCGGCATGGGTCATGCGGCTGCTTTGGGTGGGCCTCGGCTGGGCTTGCGTGCTTCTCGGGTTGATCGGCATGGTCTTGCCGCTGATGCCCACCACCGTCTTCCTGCTCCTGGCCGCCTGGTCGTTTTCGCGCGGCTCCCCGCGTTTCCACTGCTGGCTGACCACGCATCCGCATCTGGGCCCGCCGATCCGCGCCTGGCGCGAGCACGGCGCCGTTTCCAGGCAGGCCAAGGCGCTGGCGGTGGTCTCCCTGGCCCTGAGCTTCGGCCTGGCGGCGAGCATGGGCGCGCCGGTCTGGGCGCTGGCACTTTGCGCGCTCTGCCTGTCGGTTGTGGCGGCCTTCCTGCTCACCCGGCCCGCGCCGCCCCGCGCCCGGTGAGTTCCTCGTCGCAGGCGGCAGGGGCGTTCGGCCGAAGCGTCAGTTCTGCAGCACGATCTGGCTGCTGTTGGGGCCAAGGCCCGGCGGGGCCGGCACGGGCGAGGAGGCGTAGTCGGAGTTCAGCACGAGGTCCACGCCGGCGGTGACGTTCAGCTTCTGCGTGACGATGGCCGTCCAGGACGACGCCGCGCCGACATCCGACTCGCATTTCAGTGCGCTTCCACCCGAGGCGCCGTCATCATCATCGTCGTCATCATCCTCGGTGGTCCCGGCTTCGGGATCGCAGACGCCGTCGCCATCCTTGTCGCCGCCCACCGTCAGGCGGTCCTTGGGCAGATAGACCGTGCCGATCAGCTTCTGGGCGTTGCGGCTTTCGATCTTGAACTCCCGCACTTTGCCGCCTGCAGATTGCGCATAGAGGAGGATGCCGGCCATCGGCCCGGTTTCCGGCGCGGACAAGGACAGGCTGGAGTCGTTCTTGAACTCGGCCTTGCTCTTGTCGCCCGTGAACACGAAGCCGACGCCCGTGCCGGCAACGGATCCATGCTTGTCCACGCGAAGCACGCCGTCCTTGATGACGTAGATGCCGGGCTTGAAGGTCACCTCGGCCTTTTCGGTGACGGTCAGGCCGCAATAGGTGCCGGCCTCCAGCGTCTTCTTCGTGTTCTTGATGGTCAACGCCTTGAAATCGCATTTCTTGCCCGCGACCAGTCCATCGACCAGGGCCGCGCGGCCGGCCAGCGGGTCCTTGATGCTCGGGCAGTCGGTGAGCGGCGGGGGCGAGAAGTTGCCGGGCTTGCCGCTGTAGCCGCCCGCCGAGCAGGCGAGCTGGGTCGTCAGCTTGGAGCCGTCCCTGGCGGCGATGCCCTTTGGATCCGACGAGTTGGAATAGGCCGAACAGCCCGCGGCCACGACCTGCGACTGGCCGGAGAGCTTGAAGGACTCCGCGCCGCTGGGCGACTGCACGATGATGCAGATCGTGGACTGTCCCGTGGCCTTGGCCGAGGCGCTCACGCGAATCTGCGGGCTGCCGGTGAAATAGCCCACGACGAAGTAGCCGTAATGGTCCTGCGTCAGCTCGATCTCGACCGAGCGGCTTTCCTCGTCCACCTCGACCTTGTGATGGAAGCTGGCCCCGCTGAAGCGGTTGGACAGGTTGCTGCCGATGACGGCCGCCGCCACCTGGGCGGCGGACTCCTCCGACCAGCCCTTGAGGCCCGCCTCCGCCGCCGCCGCGATCACCGCCGCGTCGGCGGTCGCCTGCAGCTCATTGCGGTGATGCTGCAGCACGAAGAAGTCGGTCGCCCCGCCCACAAGCCCCAAGAGCAGCGGGGCGAGGATCACGGTGATCATGGCGAAATTGCCCTCGCGGCTGCGCCGGAAGGCTTTCGCCGCCCCAACCAGGGCCGGCAGGGGCGCAGGCCGTGCCGTGCGTGGCGTCACCTTCCTCATCGCGTGAGCAGCACCTGTTCGCCCGTGGGTCCTAACCCTTCCGGCACGGGCACGGCGGTGTCGTCATAGTTCGTGTTGAGCACCAGCCGCGGCCCGGACAAGAGCTGCAGCTTCTGGACGACGATCGCGGTGTAGGCGGACTGGTCGGCCACGTCGTTGTCGGCCTTCACGACCAGTTTGCCCTTGGGCAGGTAGATCGTGCCGATCAGGTTGCGCGTGTAGTTGCTTTCGATGGTGAAGTCGGCCGGCGCGCTGTCGCGGTCCTGGTGGAAGATCAGGCCGTACATGTCGCCCGTTGTCGGCGCTTCCAGGCTGACATTCACATTGCTCTTGAAGTGGAAGAAGCTGTTCTTCCCCGTGAAGAAGACGCCGACCCCCTTGCCCGTGACCTTCGAGTTCGAGTCCACCAGGAACGGGCCGTCCCTCATCACATAGACGCCCGGCTCCATGGTGACGACGGAGTTGCCGTCGATGAACAGGCCGCCGCAGTAGATGCCGGGCGAGATCTTGCCGACGTAATCCTTGTGAACGGCATTCTTGGCCTTGCAGGCCCCCCCGACATGGGGCTTGGCACGGCCTGCGAGCGGGTCGTCCATCGGCGGGCAGTCGGTCAGCGGCATCTTGCTGAAGTTCTTGGCTGCTCCCTCGTAGCCCCCTGCCGAACAGGGCAGCGCGGATCTCAGCACGGCGTTGCTGAGCGAGCGCATGCCCTTCGCATGGGCGGAGTTGGAATGGACGACGCAGTTCGGCGCCGAGAGAATGGCGTTTGAATCCAGGCCGATGGTCGACTCTTCGTGGCTGCTAAGCCCGATCACGCACATGCTGGTGGAACCGATGGCCTGAGCCGTGGCCTGCACATGGATCTGAGGGCTCGCCTTGAAGTAGCCCACCATGAAGTAGCCGAAGTGGTCCTGCTCCACCGCAACCGTCACCCGGCCGGTTTCCCCGTCCACCGTGGTGAGCGCCGTCACCTCGCCGGAACCGTTCAGGTGGGAGACGTTGGCCTGCACATAAGCGTTGGCGATGGCGTCGGCCGCGGCCTGCGACCAGCCCTCAAGCGATGCCTCGCGGGCCGCCGCGAGCGCCGCGCCGTCGGCCGCGCTCTGCAAGCTCTTCTGATGCGAGACGTAGCGGAAAAGATCGATCGCGCCGCCCGTCAAGCCGAGCAGGACCGGCGCCAAGAGTCCGAGCAGCACGGCGAAGTGGCCGCCGCGGCAGCAAGCGAACCGATGGAGCGCCATGTTTCGCAAGCCCTGCTCCAACCCAACCTCCGTCAGCCGGCCCGTCTCATCAGTGCCGGGAGAGGCTCAAGCCTTTGCCGCACCTGGTCCGCGGGCTCGGGGCGTGAGAACAGAAAACCTTGGATCACGTCCACCCCGCATTCGCGCGCGACCGCGAGCTGCGCCGGCGTCTCCACGCCTTCCCCCACCAGTTCGAGCTTAAGCTCTGCCGCCATGCCGACTGTGGACTCCAGGAACCGGCGCGCGACCGGCTCCTCGGCGGCGGACCGCATCACCGAGCCGTCGATCTTCACCTCGGTGAAGGGGCACAGGCGCAGGAGCTCAAAATTCGAGCCGCCGGCGCCGTAGTCGTCGAGCGACAACTGGAACCCCTTCATCCTGAGCCGCGCGAGCGACTCCATGAGCCGCGTCATGTCGGCCGGCAGCGCGGTTTCCGTGAGCTCCAGGCAGATCCGTTCGGCGTCTATGCCTTTCTGCGCGACCAAGTCGGCGACGGTGGGCCCGATCGCCGGATCCTCCAGCACGCCGGCGTCGAAATTGATGGAGACGCGGGGGAAAAGCCCTTGCGCCTGCCAGTTCCTGGCGTCCTCCAGAACCTTCTCGGCGATCTCCAGCGTGACCTTGACCAGCGCCGCATGCCCGTGGACCAGGCCGAACAGCTTGCCCGGCCCATGGATCTGCCCGTCGGGGGCGCGGGCGCGGATCAGCGCCTCGATCCCGACCAGGGCGCCGTCGCCGGCCCTGTGCTGCCCCTGGTAGAAGGGTACCAGCTCCAAGGCCTCGATCGCGTCGGGAACGCTGATGCGGGAGGAATAGGTCTCCTGGCGCTCGGGCGCCGCCGCGGCCTTCTCCAGGACCGCCGAAAGGCTGGCCACCGAGAGTGGCTTCTTGAGCGCGCCGGCCACCTTCACGCGCAGCATCTCGCCCATGCGCTGGGCGGCCCGCAGGACGGCCTCGCTTTCGCCCGACGAGATCACGACCTGGCCCTTGAAGCCCAGCTCGGACGCGCCGCGCAGAAAGGCGAGCCCGTCGAGCCCGGGCATATTGAGGTCGAGGATGATGAGGTCGAACCCTCCCTGACGGGCGCGCAGGGCCGCAAGGCCCTCGCCGCCGCTCGACGCCGTGGCGACATCATGGTCGCCCAATGCGCCGACCACGCTTTCGGCGACCGCCAGGAAGACGGGGTCGTCGTCGACCAGAAGGATGTTCGAGCCTTGTTCCATGAAGCTAATCTCTTCCGAGCAAGTTTCGACTTTCAGCATTCCCCCGTAGCGAGGCTTACAACCAGAAGGAAAAAGGAAGATTAACCGGAGCGGGTGCATTCTGACGTGAGTGCAATCGGCGGATTTCCCATGCGTCAACACGTCAAATCGATCGGGACCCGGCTTTCCCGCGTCGTGGTGCTCGCGGTTCTGGCCGGCATTCTTTGCAGCGTGTCATTCTTTCTCCTGACCGAGTTTCGCCAGACCGTGCTGGCGGAGCAGGCGCGGCTCAGGAGCTCGGCCGCGGCCTTCGCCGCCGCCGCTGCCCCCGGCGTGCGCGAGCGCGACGAGCGCGCGGCGCTGACCGTGCTGCGCGGCATCCGCGAGCTGCCCGAGGTCCGCCACGCCGCCGCGCGAGCCGCGGACGGGGCCGTGGTGGCCGAACTCGGCCAGGCCGCCATGCTGGAAGGGCGAGACACGCGGCTCAGAGATGCGAGCTTCTGGTCGTTGCTCACGGCGGAGACGCTCAGCGTTTCGGCCGACATCCGGCACGGGGGCCTCGTCATCGGCTCGCTGACGATGGTGGCGGAGATCTCCTCGGTGCGCTCCCGCTATCTCGGCGCGCTGCAGGTCTCGCTCCTCTTCGTGGCCGGCCTGACGCTCGTGACCTCGCTTTTCGCGCGCGCCCAGACGGCCCGCATCATCCGGCCCTTGGGCGCGCTCGCCGCCGAACTCGGCGACATCGGCGAGCGTTCCGACCTCACGCGGCGGCTAAGCAAGGAGCGGCCCGACGAGATCGGCGTGCTGGTGGACGCCTTCAACGAGATGTTCGGCCATATCGAGCGGCGCGACCGCCAGCTCCAGCGCCACCGCGACACCCTCGAACAGACGGTGGAGGAGCGCACGGGGGAGCTGCGCGTGGCCAAGGAGGAGGCCGAGCGGGCCAACGCGGCGAAGTCCGACTTCCTCGCCACCATGAGCCATGAAATCCGCACGCCCATGAACGGCATGATGGTGATGGCCGAGATGCTGTCGGCCGCGCCGCTGGCGCCCAAGCACCTGCGCTATGCCGAGATCATCCGGCGCTCGGGCCGCGGGCTTTTGGGGATCATTAACGACATCCTCGATTTCTCCAAGATCGAGGCGGGCATGCTGAGCCTGGAGGCGATCCCCTTCTCGCTCGACGCGGCGGTCGAGGACACCGCGAGCCTGTTCGCCGAGCGCGCGCGGGAGAAGGGGCTCGCGATCGCGCTCTTCGTCGCGCCCGACCTGCCGCGCACCTGCATCGGCGACCCGACGCGGCTCGGCCAGGTGATCGGCAATCTCGTCAACAACGCCCTCAAGTTCACGGAAACCGGCGGCGTGACGGTGGAGGTGCTGCGGTCCGGCCGGGCGGTGGGGGAGGGGAGCGTCGGCATCGAGGTCCATGTGCGCGACACGGGCATCGGCATATCGGCGGAGAAGCGCGACCGCATCTTCGAGCGCTTCTCCCAGGCCGACCAGACCATCACCCGGCGCTATGGCGGCACGGGATTGGGCCTGTCGATCTCGCGGCGGCTCGTGGAGGCCATGGGCGGCGAGCTCACGGTGGAGAGCGAAGTCGGGCGAGGCTCCGACTTCTTCTTCCGCCTGGCGCTGGCCGTGGCGGAAGCGAGCCCCGAGCCCGTGCGCCTGGAGGGCAAGCGCGTGTTCGTGGCCGCGGCCGCGGGCCTGGCGCAAGCCGCCGTCGCCAGGGCATTTTCCGCGCGGGGCGCGACGCTGGTCGCGGAGGCGGCAGCGCCCCTCGACCTCGTCATGGCGGAGGCCGGGCAGGAGTTTTGCGCGGCGGCCGAGGCGCCCATTGTCCTGCTGCGGCCCTTCGCGGCAGCGGGGGGCGCCTTGCCGACCGCCTCGAACGTGGTGGGCGAAATCGCCCTGCCGCTCGGCCGGGGCGAGCTCGACGCGGTGGCCTCAGCGCTCGCCTCGGGCGACTGGACGGGCTTACGGAGCCGGAGCGAAGGGCGGCAAGCGCCTTTGAGCCTGCCCGACCTCGGGGGCCTGCGTGTGCTCGCCGTGGACGACACCGCCGTCAACCGTGAGGTGCTGGGCGAGGCCTTGGCGGGCTTCAACATCCGCGCCGATATGGCCGAAAGCGGGCCCGAGGCCATAGAGCGCTTCGGCGAACGCCCATACGATGTGGTGTTCATGGACTGCTCCATGCCGGGTATGGACGGGTTCACGGCGACCGCCAGGCTGCGCGAGTTGGAGCGCGCGGGCGGGCGCGAGCCCGCCCTCATCGTGGCGCTCACCGCCCATGTGACGGGGCCCGAGGCCAAGCGCTGGCAGGAGGCGGGCATGGACGCCTATGTGGCGAAGCCCTTCACCATCGCCCAGATCGGCGAGGTCTTGGCGAGTCGCGCGCCGTCTCCGGCGGGGGCAGTGGCCGAGGCGGAGCGCGCCGGCCCAGCGCCCGGATCGCCGGTTTCCGACAAGGACGCGCGCGCGGAGCGGCCGCCGCTCCTGTCGCCCGAAACGCTCGACATGTTCGAATCCCTGTCCGCGGCGAAGGGCCAAGCGCTGGCGGGCCGCGTGTTCGGCCTGTTCCGGACCCACGCGCCGGGCGCGCTCGACAATCTCCGGGCCGGGCTCGACGGCCCGCCGGCTGAGGCGGCCAAGCTGGCGCATGCGCTGAAGTCCATGTGCCTGAGCGCGGGCGCGGCGCGCGCGGGCGCTCTGTGCGGCGCGATCGAGGACGGCTGCAAGAACGGTGTCGCCGCGCCCAAGCGCGCGCTCGCCGAACTGGAAGCCGCACTCGGCGAAACGGCTGATGCCATGACGGCCTATCTCGAGCGGCGGGAAGCGAACAGTTTGGCGGGGTGAGCGAAAGCTTCCTTAAGCGAACATGCGGCAGTTTCGGGGCGCTCACCTCCCATCGGTTCCCGGCACGACATGTCCGCCTTCGCCTCCGCCAGAAGCTTCCTCAAATATTCCGCCATACGGGCCGGGCTCGAAGCCGTGGCCCTTTCCCCCTCCCGCTCGCTTTGGCCCGCCGCCGCGGGGCGCGGCCTGATCTTCACGCTGCACCATGTGCGGCCGCCGAGCGAGGCGTTCAGCCCCAACGCGCTGTTGTCGGTCACGCCCGAGTTCCTGGATGCGGCGATCCGCACGAGCCTGGAGGAGGGTCTGACACCCGTGGCGCTCGAGGATCTGCCGCGGCGCCTGGCGGACGAACCCGAACGCCGCTTCGTCTGCTTCACGCTGGACGACGGTTTCCGCGACAATGCCGAGCACGCCGCGCCGGTGTTCCGGCGGCACGGCGCGCCCTACACGATCTTCCTGACGCAGGGTTTCGTCGAGCGGACCCGCACGCTGTGGTGGGAAACGGCCGAGGCGCTCGTCACGCGGAACCGCTCCGTTCGGTTCGATTTCGGCGAAGGGGTCGAAACCTTGCCCCTCGACACGGCGGCGCAGAAGCAGGGGGCCTTTCTCCGCTTCGCAGGCTTCGTGGCGAGCGCGGAGGAGGACGCGGCCGTGGCGCGGATCGACCGGGCTGCGCGCGCATATGGGATCGACCCCGACAGGCTCGCGGAAAGCCTCACCATGTCGGCGGCGGAGATCGGGACCTTGGCGCAAGACCCGCTCGCCCGTTTCGGCGCCCACACCGTCACCCATGCGAATCTCAGGCGCGTGCCGCAGAAGCGTCTGGAGCACGAGATCGCGGCGTCGATCGACGCGGTGGAGCGCTTCACGGCCAAGCGCCCGACGAGTTTCGCCTTCCCCTATGGATTCGAGGCGGCCGCCGGCGAGCGCGAGTTCAAGGCGGCGAAGGACGCCGGCCTCGAACTCGCCGTGACGACGCGGCCCGGCGTGATCCGGGATGAGAGCCTTGCGAACCCGACCGCGCTCCCCCGCGTGTCGCTCAACGGGCTGTTCCAGAAGAAGCGCTATGTCCGGGCGCTGATCTCGGGCGTTCCCTTCAAGCTGATGTGAGGGGCGCCAAAGCCCTGGGCGGTGCTCGATCGGGCCTTTCGGGCAAAGGAGCCAGAGACGATCCACGCAAGTGGAGACGGCTCGCGCAGCGCCATCTTTGTGCAATACTGCACAAGTTTCTTGCAGGTGAAGGGTCCAAAAGCCAAGCCGGCTATGGGCAAGTCCTCACCTTGGGCGTAGTATTGCCGGAAATGCCGATGTGGGACGAGCCATGCGCATCGCCAGGCAACAGGCGCAGATGGGAAACGGCGCATCGCCGCTCGCCCGCTCGGTCGAAATCCTGCTGCGCCGGCTCCTGCGCGTGTCCGGCGGCATCTGCGCCATCCTCGCCGCGACGGTCCTGAGCGGCCTGCTCGTTCTCGACGTTTGGTGGACGGCCGATCCCCACGCTGTGGAAGCATGGCCGGCGCATGTCTCGGCGCTGGGCGCGTGGATCTTCCTGCAGATGACGGCGCTCGCGCTTCTTTCGGCCGGCTTGTCGCGCCACTTGAGGCGGCGCCGGACGCTCTAACCGGCGGAGCGCCGCTCGTTTTCGAAGCGGCGAGCGGCCTCACACGATGCCGCCGGTCCCGCTCTGCACGGTCGGGCGTTCTGCCGCCACCCGCTCGCGGTAGCGGCTCGCGCGATAGGCGCCGACCGGATCGATGGCCCCGCCCTTCTCCAGCCGGGCGAGCGCCAGGATCGGCTCGACATCCGTGCGGAAGGCGGATTTCAGCGTTTCGGAAGCCATCAGGGCGTCATTGCCCTCCTGGAAGTCTTGCAGCGCCGCGCGATCCACGATCAGGGCCTGCGCATAGGCGCGGGCCAGCTCGGCGGCCGAGCGCATCAGGCTTTCGATGGGGTCGGTTACGTTGTGGCTCTGGTCGAGCATGTGGGCGGGGTCGAAGCCATCGGCGCCCGAAAGTTCCGCGTCCACCAGCTCGTTGAAGACGAGGAACAGCCGGAAGGGATCGATCGAGCCGGCATCGAGGTCGTCGTCGCCATATTTGGAATCGTTGAAGTGGAAGCCGCCGAGTTTTTGGAACTGGATCAGCCGCGACACGATCATCTCAATGTTCACGTTCGGCGCGTGATGGCCGAGATCGACCAGGCAGAAGGCTTTTGGGCCCAGCTCCTGAGCGATCAGGTAGTTGGTGCCCCAGTCCTGCACGACGGTGGAGTAGAACGCCGGCTCGTACATCTTGTGCTCGGTGAAGAGCCGCCAGTCGTCGGGCAGCGCGTCGTAGATTTCGCCCACCGCTTCCAGGTAGCGTTCGAAACTGCTTCGGAAGTTGACTTGGCCGGGGAAGTTGGAGCCGTCGCCGACCCAGATCGTCAGGGCTTTCGAGCCCAGCGTCTCGCCGATCCTGATGCACTCGATATTGTGCTCGACCGCCTGACGCCGCACGGCGGGGTCCGAGTGGGAGAGCGAGCCGAACTTATAGGAATTTTGCTGGCCCTTCGCGTCCGCAAACGTGTTGGAGTTCATGGCGTCGAAGCCGAGGTCGAAGCGCGACGCCGCCTGTTTCAGCCGGTTGGGGTCGGCCTTGTCCCAGGGGATGTGCAGCGAAACCGTGGGCGTGGCGCGCGTCAGCTCGTTGATGACCGAACAATCTTCGATCTTGTCGAACACGTCGCGCGGCTCGCCGGGGCCGGGGAAGCGCGCGAAGCGCGTGCCGCCCGTGCCCACGCCCCAGGAGGGGATGGCCACGCCGAACGCCTTCACCTTGTCCTTCACGGCGTCGATGGAGACCCCGCGCCGCGCGAGCCATTCGCCCAGGTGCTCGTAGTCGCGTCGCAGATCGTGCTCGCGCGCGGCGTTGTGCTCGGCCAGAGTTGCCCCGTCGATCATGCGTTCGGTCATCGTCTCCCCTTCCTTTCGCGAACGGACGGCCATTTCAGGCGTTGGTCAGGTTCTCGAACCCGGAGCAACCGCCATGGACGTCTTTCGCATCCTGCTCGCCATCCTCGTGCCGCCGCTCGGCGTGTTCCTGCAAGTGGGCATCGGGCTGCAATTCTGGCTCAACATCCTCTTGACCCTGCTCGGCTACATTCCGGGGCTCATCCATGCGATCTGGGTGATTCAGCGGCGGTGACCCACGCGCTTGCTAGGCGGGTGGCTTCCCCCTCACCGTCTCGCCCCTCCGCTGTGCTCCGGGTCGATCCACCTCTCCTCCGCAAAGCGGGGGCGAGGAACCGCGGTGGTGCGGCTGGCGCCAAGACGGTGAGGGGGTCCTCGGCCGAAAAGCCCTCCGCTCACCGCGTGAAGCTCACCGCGTTGCCCGCGTCCACATTGATGATGTTGCCCGTGGACTTGGCCGACAGGTCGGAGGCGAGAAACAGCGCCGCCTCCGCGATGTCTTCGGGAAACACGGAGAGCTTCAGCATGGACCGCTTGCGATAGTGCTCCTCGAGCCCGTCGGGCGCCATGCTGTAGGCGGCCGCGCGCTGCTCGCGCCATTCGCCTTCCCAGATCTTCGACCCGCGCAGCACGGCGTCAGGGTTGATCGTGTTGACGCGGATGCCGTGATCCGCGCCTTCCAGCGCCAGGCAGCGCGCGAGGTGGATTTCGGCGGCTTTCGCCGTGCAGTAGGCCGAGGCGTTGGGTGAGGCGGCGAGCCCGTTCTTGGAGGCCACGAAGACGATCGCGCCGCCCGTCTTCTGCCGCTTCATCAGCCGGAACGCCTCGCGCGAGACCAGGAAATATCCCGTCGCGAGGATGTCCATGTTGCGGTTCCAGAGCGACAGCTCCGTCTCCTCCACGGGCGCCGCCGACGAAATGCCGGCGTTGGAGACGAGGATGTCCACCCCGCCATATTCGAGGGCGGCGAAGCTGTAGGCCTCCGCCACGTCCGCCTCCTTCGTCACGTCGAGCCGCACACCGCGCACCGAATCGGCGGAGAACTGGTCGGACATCAGCTTGACGGCGCCGGGGAGGGCCGTCTCGTCGATGTCGGCGAGCACCACGCAGGCCCCCTCCCGCAAAAAACGTTCGGCGGTCGCCTTGCCGATGCCGCCTGCCCCGCCGGTGACGAGCGCCACGCGGCCCTGCAGCGGCTTGGGCTTGGGCATGCGCCGGAGCTTCGCCTCCTCCAGCAGCCAGTATTCGATGTCGAAGGCCTCCTGCTCGCAGAGGCCCTGGTAGGTCGAGACGCCGGACGCCCCGCGCATGACGTTGATGGCGTTGACGTAGAACTCGCCGGCGATCCGGGCCGTCGCCTTGTCGCGGGCGAATGTGATCATGCCGAGGCCCGGCACGAGATAGACGACGGCGTTGGGGTCGCGCATCACGGGCGAATCGGGATGCCGGCAGCGCTCGTAGAAGCCGGCATAATCGCGTGCGTAGTCTTCCACGGCTTGCGGCAGCGCTTGAAGCGTCGCGCCGAGGTCCGGTTTGGCCGGATCGAAGGGGATCACCAGCGGCCGGATCTTCGTGCGCAGGAAGTGGTCGGGGCAGCTCGTGCCCAGGGCGGCGAGCGCTTCCATGTCGCGCGAGGCCACGAATTCCAAGACGGCCGGCTGGTCGTCGAAATGGCCGATCTTGCGTTCGCCGGCCGAGATCATGCCGCGGATTGTGGGCATGAGCTGCGCGGCGAAGGCGCGCCGCTCGGCCTCGGCCAGAACGGGCCGCGCCGGGCCGCCGAAGGCGGGCTTGCCCGCGGTCCTTTCCTCCAGCCACCGAATCGCGCGGTTGATGACGCGCAGCGTCGTTTCATAGACTTCTCGGCCCGTCTGCCCCCAGGTGAAGAGCCCGTGGCTGCCCAGGATCACGCCTTCGGCCTGGGGGTTCTCGCGGCAGAACGTTTCCAGCCAAAGCCCGAGCTCGAATCCGGGCCGCTTCCAGGGCAGCCAGCCGACACGCTCGCCGAAGATCTCGCGCGTGAGCCGCTCGCCGTCCTTCGAGGCGGCGATGGCGATGATCGCGTCGGGGTGCATGTGGTCCACATGCGGGTGGGGCACGAAGGCGTGCAGCGGCGTGTCGATGGAGGCCGCGCGCGGGTTGAGGTTGAAGGTGCAGTGGGGGAGCAGCCCGACCATCTCGTCTTCGTGCTCGACGCCCCGGTAGAGCCGCTTCAGGCCCTGGAGCTTGTCCACATAAAGGGTGGAGAAGCCGTCGAGCCGGATGGTGCCGAGGTCGCCGCCCGAGCCCTTGACCCAAAGCACCTCGGTCGCCTCGCCCGTCAGCGGGTCGCGCTCCCTCACCTTGGCCGAGGTGTTGCCGCCGCCGAAATTGGTGATGCGCTTGTCGGAGCCCAGAAGGTTCGAGCGATAGACCAGCCGCTCGGGTTCGCCCATGCCGGCGGCCTTGGCCTCGTCCCACAAGCTTTGCAGGCGCGCGTCGCTCCCGCGCGGTGTGTCGAGCATTCTGGTCCTCCCTGACTGCGGCCGCCTGGGTCGCGAACCTGTCAGAGCTTCCCGCGGCGTGTCAATCGCAAACGATCATAAACGGTCATGTTGCGCCGCAACATGAAAAATCATGATCGGAGTTGATTGACAGCCGGTCACGCTGCTGCTTGATTGCCGCCCAGGGAGGGTCTCGATGCACGAGAAGGAACGCCACCGCATCATCCTGTCGGCCGTGAGCGAAAAGCCGGTCGCCTTGGTGTCGGAGCTCGTGGACCTGACCGCCTCGTCGGAGGCGACGATCCGGCGCGACATCGCGGCCCTTCACCTGCAGAAGAAGCTGCGCCGCGTGCGCGGCGGCGCGGAAAGCCTGCACCCGCCAGAGTTTCCGGGCCTCGCCGGCCGGCCCTTCGCCGTCAACGAGGCGCTGTTCGCCGCCGAGAAGCGCGCGATCGCGCGCGAAGCGGTGAAGCTCTGCGAGGACGGCGAGCCGATCATCATCAATGGCGGCACCACGACCTTCGGGATGGTGCATCACCTGAGCCGGCGCCGGATGACGGTGTTCACCAACTCCTTCCCCATCGCCGAACACCTGCTCAAGCACTCCAAGATCGCCGTGATGCTGTCGGGCGGAACCGTTTATCGCGAGCAGGGCATCGTGCTCTCGCCCTTCGACAACGACGTGACCCGCAATTTCTATGCGAAGCGCATGTTCATGGGCGCGCGAGGCCTGGGGCCGCTCGGGCTGATGGAGGCCGACCCGCTGCTCGTGCAGGCGGAAGGCAAGCTCATCAACCAGGCGGACGAACTCGTGGTGCTGGTGGACTCGTCGAAGTTCCGGCAGCGCTCGAGCCTGATCTTGTGCGGGCTCGACCGGATTTCCACCGTCATCACCGACGAGGGCGTGGAGGACCGCGATGCGACCATGCTGGAGAATGCCGGCGTGTCGTTGATCGTGGCGGGCCGGGAGGTTGGGCGCCAGGCGGAGGAGGAGCGGTCGCTGCGGGCCTGAGACGGGGCGCAAGGGTGGAGGTCGGCGGGAGAAGCGGGACCGAGCAGCAATGAAGCCTTGTGGTCCGCCCGTGCTCGCGCGTATCGATAGGGAAAAACAAGGGTCGCGCGACTGAGGCCGCCCGAGGGATCCGGTCGTCGCTGCCAGAAGAATCGCCGCCGGCAGTCCCGGCGGACGGTCGGACCAGCCGAAACAAGGCTGGTCCGAGTGGAGGAACGGAAGTTCGGCAAGGAGGAGATCCGCCATGAAGACCACACGTCGTACGGTTCTGCAACTCGGCGCAGGCGCGGCTTTCGCCGCCGCTGCACCCGCCATCATCACGGGCCGGGCGCGGGCACAGGAGAACAAGCGCATCGCGCTGATCGTCAAGAATCTCGGCAACAGCTATTTCGACGCCTGCGCCAACGGCGCCAAGGAAGCAGCGGCTGAGATCGGCGGCATCGAGATCATCTACACGGCTTCGGCCAAGCCCACGGCCGAAGAGCAGATCGCCGTGATCGACGCCCAGATCGCCCAGCGCGTGGACGGCATCATCGTGTCGGCCAACGACGCCGATGCGCTGGTGGCCGTGGGCAAGAAGGCCATGGACCGCGGCATCAAGGTGATGAGCTTCGATTCAGCCATCGCGCCGGCCGGCCGCATGGTCCATCTGTCGGCCTCGTCCACGCCCCTGATCGGCGCCAAGCAGGTGCAGATGATCGCCAAGACCTTGGGCAACAAGGGCGAGGTCGCGATCCTCTCGGCCGCCTCCACCATGACCAACCAGAATTCCTGGATCGAGGCCATGAAGGAGGAGTGGAAGAAGCCCGAATATGCCGAGATGCCGCTGGTCGCCACCGTCTATGGCGACGACCAGGACGACAAGAGCTATCGCGAGATGCAGGGCCTGGTGAAGTCCTACCCGAACCTGCGCGGCGTGATCTCGCCCACCACCATCGGCATCCGCTCGGGCGCCAAGGCGATCGTGGACGGCGGGCTGGTCGGCAAGGTCTATATCACGGGCCTGGGCCTGCCCTCCGAGATGAAGGACTACGTGCTCCAGGGCGCCTGCGATAGCTTCGCCATCTGGAACCCGGTCGAATACGGCTATTCCTCCACGCACATCATGGCGGCGCTGCTGAACGGAACCGAAGCCACGGAAGGCGCGAAGCTTTCCATGGGCAAGAAGGGCGAAACCACCGTCGAAGCCAATGGCGAGGCGGTGATGGGCGAGCCCTTCGAGTTCAACAAGAGCAATGTCGAGGAGTTCGCGAAGATCTTCTGATCGTCCGCGAGAACTCGCCAGCCGAGCGCCGCCCCTCATCCGCCTGTCGGCACCTTCTCCCCGTGAACGGGGAGAAGGCAGCTACTGGTTCGCTCCGGTCTGGTTCTCGCCGGTTGCAATTGGCTACGTGCTGGCGGCCGGCGTCTCTCTCCCCGTTTACGGGGAGAGATGCCCGACAGGGCAGGGAGGGGCGGTGCGGCGCCCATCAGACTGTGCTCCTATGACTCGACCTGAACGAACGCCGTGCCCGAACCCATTCTCACCCTTTCCGACGTCTCGAAAAGCTTCCCCGGCGTGCGGGCGCTGCATGATGTCAGCCTTGCGCTCCATCCCGGCCGCGTGACGGCGCTGATCGGGGAGAACGGGGCGGGGAAATCCACGATCGTCAAGATTCTGACGGGCATCTACAAGCCGGACGCGGGCGCCATCCGGGTGGCGGGCGAGGAACGGTCGTTCAGCTCGCCGCGTGACGCCTGGGCGGCCGGCATCGCGGCGATCCACCAGGAAACGGTGATGTTCGACGAGCTGACGGTCGCCGAGAACATCTTCATGGGCCACATGCCGACTTCCGGCGCGCGGCTGGTGGACTGGGGCGTGATGCGCGCGAGGGCGGCCGAACTCCTGAAGCGCATCGACGCCGAGATCCCGCCCGAGTTCAAGCTGAAGCGCCTGTCGGTTGCCCAGAAGCATCTGGTCGAGATCGCACGCGCGCTCAGCCACGAGGCGCGCGTCGTCATCATGGACGAGCCCACGGCGGCCCTTTCCGCCAACGAGATCGACGACCTGTTCCGCATCGTGGCCGCGCTCAAGGCGGAGGGCCGCGCGGTCGTCTTCATCTCCCACAAATTCGACGAGATCTTTCGGATCGCGGACGACTTCGTCTGCCTGCGCGACGGCGAGAAGGTGGGCGAGGGACCGATCGCGAGCGTTTCCGAGCCGCAGCTCGTTCGCATGATGGTTGGCCGGCCGGTGGAGCAAGTGTTCCCCAAGCGCGACGTGCCCATCGGCGAGGTGGTGCTGTCCGTTCAGGGCCTGTCGAACGCCACCGAGTATGCCGACGTCTCCTTTGATCTGCACCGCGGCGAGATCCTCGGGCTCTACGGCCTGGTCGGCGCGGGCCGCACGGAGGCCATGCAGGGCCTGTTCGGCATTTCCCCGCCCACGCGCGGCGCGGTGCGCCTTGAGGGCCGGCCGCTTTCCGTCCGGTCGCCGGCGGACGCGATTGCCGCCGGCATCGCCTATGTGCCGGAGGACCGGCAGGACCAGGGCGCGATCCTCTCGCTCGGCATTCGCGAGAACGTGACGCTCGCCGATCTCGCCCGGCATGTGCAGGGTCTGTTCCTGTCCCACGCCTCGGAAGCTGCCGACACGCGCAAGCTCGGCCGCCGGCTCTCCGTCAAGGCATCGCACTGGGAGCAGCGGCTGGGCGAGCTCTCGGGGGGCAACCAGCAGAAGGTGGTGATCGCCAAATGGCTCGCCACCAAGCCCAAGGTCATCATCCTCGACGAGCCCACCAAAGGCATCGACGTGGGCTCCAAGGCCGCCGTCCACGACTTCATCGGCGAACTCGCGGGCGAGGGGCTCGCGGTCGTGCTCATCACCTCCGAGCTGCCGGAGGTCATGGGACTGGCCGACCGCGTGCTCGTGATGAAGGAGGGTCGCGTCGTGGACGAGTTTTCCCGCGGAGCCTGGAGCGCCGAAGGCATCGTGGCCGCCGCCACGGGCGCGAGGAGGCAGGCGGCGTGAGCGCCGTCTTTCGCTCCCGCGAGGCCGCGCTCGCGCTGATCCTGGCCTTGGGCATAATCGCCATCAGCGCCTATCAGCCGGTCTTCGCGCGCTGGGGCAATATCAGCGACCTGCTCACCGAAACCTCGGTGCTCTTCATGATGGCGCTCGCGCAGATGGTGGTGATCCTCACCCGAGGCATCGACCTGTCGGTCGCGGCCAATCTCGCGCTGTCAGGCTTCGTGGCGGCGCTGGTGAGCCAGTATTACCCCGAGACGCCTCTCATCTTCATGATCCTGGCGGGCGTCATCACCGGCTTGGCTCTCGGTTTCTTCAACGGCGCGCTGATCGCCTTCCTCAACATCCCGCCCATCGTGGTGACCCTCGGCACGCTCGCTGTGTTCCGCGGGCTCATCATCATCCTGGCCGGCGGCGGCCAGGTGAACGCCTCCGAGATGGGCGCAACGTTTCAGGCCTTCCCCAAGCAGGTTTTCCTGGGCCTGACGACGCCCGTTTGGATCGCGATCGGCGTCTCCGTCCTGTTCTGGCTTTTCCTGAACATGACAAGAACCGGCCGCGGCTTCTATGCCGTGGGCGGCAACCCGATCGCGGCGCGCTATTGCGGCATCAGCCAGAGCCGTCAGGAACTTCTCGCCTACGCGGTCGCCGGCGCGGTGGCGGGGCTCTGCGGCTATTTCTGGGTGGCGCGCTACGGCGTCGCCTATTCCGAGATCGCCAACGGCTACGAGCTGACGGTGATCGCCGCCTGCGTGATCGGCGGCGTGTCCATCGCCGGCGGCGTGGGCACGGTGGCGGGCACATTGTTGGGCGCGCTGTTCCTGGGCGTCGTGATGACCGCGCTGCCCGTTCTTCAGATCTCACCCTTCTGGCAGATGGCGATCTCGGGCGCGGTGATCCTGGCCGCCGTCATCATCAACGCCCGCGCCGAAGCCCGGCCCGGCAAACTGATCCTGCCCGAGGCGCGGCGCACAGGCAGGAGGGCCGCATGAACGCCCCCGTGCCCCACGAACAGGTGGCGCAGGACCGCTACGCCGTCCTCGACGCAGCCCCCCGGACCGTTCGCGACACGCTGCTCCGGTGGGAGGTGATCCTCGTCATCCTGCTCGTGCTCACGGTGGTCGTGAACACGCTGGTCTCGCCCTACTTCCTCGACGTCTACAACCTCGCCGACGCCACCTTCAATTTCTCGGAGAAGGCGATCATCGCACTCGCCATGGCACTGCTCATCCTGGTGCGCGACATCGATCTCTCCGTGGCGGCAATCGTGGCGCTCGCCGCCATGACCATCGGCTATGCGGCCGAGGCCGGCTTCGGCCCCGCGGGCTTGTTCGCGACCGGCATCGGCGTCGGGCTTTTGTGCGGCGTCTTCAACGGCGTGCTCGTAACGTTCGCGCGCCTGCCCGCGATCGTGGTCACCATCGGCACCATGTCGCTCTTTCGCGGGCTCACCCAGGTGATCCTGGGCGACGGCGCGAAGACCCAATACCCGCCCGAGTTCCTGGAACTCGGCCAGAGCTACTTCATCAAGCTGCGGGAGCTCGGCTTCGGCGGGCTGGTGATCCCGCCCGTGCCGCTGTCCTTCCTGGTCTTCCTCGTGCTCGCGGCGCTCTTCGGCATCGTGCTCCACAAGACCGCGATCGGGCGAAGGCTCTTCGCCATCGGCTCGAACCCGGTCGCCGCTCGCTTTTCAGGCATTCCGGTGGACCGGCTGCGCTTCGTCCTCTTCGTGCTGTCGGGGGCTTTGTCGGGCTTGGCCGCGGCGCTGCTCACCGCCCGGCTCGGCTCCTTGCGCTCGAACATCGGCATCGGCTGGGAACTCGACATCGTCACCATGGTGATCCTGGGCGGCGTGTCGATCGCCGGGGGCGTTGGCTCGATCCTGGGCGTGTTCCTGGCCGTGCTCGTGCTCGGCCTCGTCACCTTCGGCATGTCGCTCAACAACATCCCGGGCCAGGTGGTGAGCGTCTATATCGGCGCGCTGCTGATCGCCGTGATCGCCATTCCGCGCCTCGTGGAGAAGCTGCGCGGCGGCGTGGTGCGGTGAGCGCATGACCGGCGCTCGCCCCCGCCACGTCGCCGTGATCGACATTGGCAAGACCAACGCCAAGCTGGTCGCCGTCGATCTCGCCACGCTGGAGCAGACCGTGGCGCGCCAGATGCCCAACACGGTGCGGACCGACGGCCTCTACCCGCATTTCGACGCCGACGCGCTTTGGGGCTTCATCGAGGAGGGGCTGGTCGCGCTCGCCAAAGAGAGCCCGGTCGATGCCGTCTCCGTCACGACGCATGGCGCGGCGGGGGCGGTGCTCGATGGCCAAGGCCCGCTCGCCCTGCCGCTCCTCGACTACGAGCATGACGGCCCGGAAAACCTCGCCAACGACTACGACGCCCTGCGCCCGCCTTTTTCCGAGACCGGCTCGCCGCGCCTCGCCGGCGGCCTGAACCTCGGCGCGCAGTTCTTCTGGCAGCAGAAGACCTTCCCCGAGCTTTGGGCGCGCGCCAGAACCCTGCTGACTTATCCGCAGTTCTGGGGTCATCGCCTGACCGGCGCGCGCGCCTCCGACTGGTGCTCGCTGGGCGCGCACACCGATCTGTGGAAGCCTGGGGAAAGGCGCTTCTCCCCGCTCGTGGAAAAACTCGGCTGGACGGCGATGATGGCGCCGGTGCGCGCGCCCGGCGAGGTGCTCGGCCCCCTGCGCATCGATCTCGCGCGACGCCTCGGCCTGAAGCCCGGCGCGCCCGTATTCTGCGGCATTCACGATTCCAACGCTTCGCTTTACCCGCATTTGCTCGTGCGCGACGCGCCGTTTTCCGTGGTCTCCACCGGCACCTGGGTGATCGTCTTGAGCCTGGGCGACGGCACGCCGAAAACCCTCGACCCCGCGCGGGACACCTTGATGAACGTCAACGCGTCAGGCGATCCGGTCGCCTCCGCGCGCTTCATGGGCGGGCGCGAATACCAGCTTCTGACCGAAGGCCTTTCGGGTGCCGCCACGCAAGCCGACGCCGATTCTGTGCTCAAGGATGGCGTGATGCTCATGCCCTCGGTCCACGAAAACTCCGGTCCGTTCCCCGGCCTGGCGCACGAGTGGCTGCCCGAGAAACCGACCGCGCCGGGAAAAGTGCTCGCCGCTGCCAGCTTCTATCTTGCCGCTATGACCGCCACCTCGCTGCGGCTCACGGGGGCAGCCGGCCCGGTCGTGGTGGAGGGGCCGTTCGCCCGCAACGCGCTTTACGTGCGAATGCTGCGGGCCACGGTCGGCCGTCCCGTGCTGGCCTCGCCCGGCGGCACGGGCGCGAGCCTGGGGGCGGCGCTCCTGGCCGACCCGGCGGCGGCGAAAGGGCCTTCCTCGGGCGGCGATCAGGAAATTGCTGATCCCGGCCCGCTTTGGGCCGATTGGTTCCGCCGGTGGTCCGCGCGCGCCGAAGCACGCCGAAGCTGATTTACCAGATTCCCTTGGCCACCCCGTTCCAGAGATAGCGCCAGACCGGCGGGTGGAACCATTGTCGCGAGGGGCCGGAGGCCGGCTTGGGCCGGAGCCGGCCCTCCAGGGCGGCGGCGACCGCGTCGGCGCAAAGCTCGCGCGACATGGCGGCGAAGCGGTGCGCGTAGGTGGCGATCGAGTCGCCCGGCTCGGGCCTGCCGCGCGCCTGGGCGATGATGCCCCCGGTGTCCACGCCGTCATCCACGAGATGCACGGTCGTGCCGAAATTCTCCGCGTCGCCGCTGGCCAGCGCCCAGTAGCCGCCGTTCACGCCGCGATAGGCCGGCGTGATGCCGGCATGGTAGTTGAGCACGGGGCAGGGGATCGCCCTCAGCGTTTCCGCCTTGAGGATGCGGCAACCCACGAGCAGCACCACGTCCGGCTTGATGCGCTTCATCGCCTCGATGAATTGCGGCCCGTTGGCGGAGGGCACGCGCGTGACGCGGTGGATCGGGTCGGGCTCGGGCCGCAGCCCATGCGCTTCCTCGATGGCCCGGAGGCGCTGGGCGAGCCGCGTTTTCTGCGCCTTGACCAGCGTCATGGTGGCGAACTGGCCGGCGACCGACAGCCAGCCCTGCTTTTTCGCCCGCCGCCGCAGGAAGGCGCCGCGCGGCTCCGGGTCTTCGACGATCACCTCGATCGGCCCGAAGCGGTCGCCCAGCGCGTTCGTGATGATCCAGGGATAGGGGCCGCCGGCCGTCACCACGCAGATCGTCTTGGGTTTCGCGATGTCCGTCATGGCCCCGAGCTTTAGGCGGGAGCGGTCACGATGCCGTTAAGGGAGGCCGCGCGATTCGAGAGACATCGCGCTTGACCTTCCCACGATGGGAAGCCCCACATAGGCGGTCGTCAAAGCAAAGGAGTCGTTTCATGAAGAAGCTTGTTTTCGCCGCGGCGGTCCTGCTCGCCCTCCCGCTGACCGTCTCCGCCCAGGAGGATCATTCCGGCCATGGCGGCCAGGCCGCCATGAGCGGCGCGTCAGGCGAGTATATGAAGGCCATGCAGGACATGGATGCGACCATGCGGAACATGGCGATGACCGGCGACGCGGCCGTCGATTTCGCGGCCATGATGATCCCGCACCACCAGGCGGCGATCGAGATGGCGAAGAGCTATCTCGCCAGCGGCGACAACGACCCGGAGCTCACCAAGCTTTCGGAGGAGATCGTCGCCGCCCAGGAGCGCGAGATCGCCCAGCTCGAAGCCTGGCTGGCCAAGAACCGGGCGCAATAAGCGCGATCAGCGCGGCCGGGTCGGCGGCACAGGGTCGGCCGGGTCCGGATCGGGCGGCAAAGGCTGCGGCAGCGGGTCTGGCTCCGGCACGGGCTGGGTGGGGACGGGCTTGGTCGGCATCGTCTAGCCTCCTTGCCCCGCTCAACCCACCACCACGGCCCGCGGTTCCGCTGGGCCCTCGCTTGGGGCCAGCCGCTCGCGCAGGCCCGTATAATAAAGGCGCAGCGCGGGCAGGCGCGCCTCCAAAAGGCTCAGGCGCGTGTCGTCCGCGCGCAAGGAGCCCGCGAAGAAATCGCCCGCCACGGCGCGGTGCAGCGCCACGGCCTCGGCCTCGGCCTCCGGCAGGATGGTGTAAACCGCGACCGGCTCCGTCTTGCCCTTCACCAGGATGCGGTCGAGCGCAAGGAGCGGAAGCCGGCCCTCCAGGCGCTTCGCCGTGTTCTCGCCGATGAGCACGGGCACGTCGAAGCGCTTGGTCTCGCCTTCCAGGCGCGCGGCGAGGTTCACGGCGTCGCCCAGAGCCGAATAGTCGAAGCGCATGTCGGAACCCATATTCCCGACCACGCAATCGCCGGTGTTGACGCCGACCCCGATGCGCAAGGTCAGCGGCTCCACGCCCGTTTCCGCGCCTTCGGCGGCGAGCTCCGCATTCAGCCGCTCCATTGCCCCGTTCATGGCGAGCGCGGTCTCGACGGCGTGCAGCGCGTGGTTGGCGTCGTCGAGCGGCGCGTTCCAGAACGCCATCACCGCGTCGCCGATATACTTGTCGATGGTGCCGCCGCCGTCGAGCACGACCTGGGAGAGGGGGTTCAAGAGCCGGTTCATCAGGCGCGTCAGCCCCTGCGGGTCGCCCTTCATGCGCTCGGCGATCGTGGTGAAGCCGCGCACGTCGGAAAACAGGATGGAAAGCGTCCGCGTCTCGCCGCCAAGCTTGAGGAGTGTCGGGTCGTCGGCCAGCCGCTGCACGAGCACCGGCGAGAGATATTGCGAGAAGGCGCGCGTGATGCCGCGTCTCAACTTGCGCTCGGACGCGTAGTCGCGCCCGCCCTGGCCGCCGGCGACGAGCAGGAAGGCGAGCGCGGGCGCCAAAGGCGGCGCCCAGACGCGGCCGAAGCGCAGCAGAAGGAAGCTGCCGAGCACGACGAAGAGCACCGCGCTGACCCCCCAGGCCAGGGTCTTCCAGCCCGTGCCACGCCACACCGCCGCTCCGGCGAGCAGGGCGGCGAGGAGCGCGATCGCGATGCTGCCCCAGACGGGCAGGGGCAGAATCCACGCGCCGGTGCGCAGATTGTCATAGATCGTGGCTTGGAGTTCCACGCCCGCCATGAGCCTTCCGCTGCGCGGGGTCTGCGAGGTGGGAAAGGCGTCCGCGCCGCTTTCGGCCGAGGGCGCGGACTGCGTGGACACCCCCACCAGCACCACGCGGTCGCGGAAAATGCCGGGCGGCAGGAAGTTCTCGGGGTCGAGCGCCTGGTAGTAGGAGACGGTCGGATAGGTCCGATGCGGACCGAAGGTTTGGATCAGCGCGCCGGGCGGAAGTTCCGGTACGGGCTCGTCCGCCGCACGCAGGAGCTCGGCGGCGAAGCCATCGGGAAAGCGCGGCACCTGCCGGAGCGTGCCGTCGCCGTCGAGCGTGACCGAGGCGAGGCCGTTTCGCGCGCCGTTCGCGGTCAGCTCGGGGAGCGGATCGGTGCGGATCGTCTGGTCGGCCTGGGGCGTGCGGATGAAGGTCAGGTCGCCCGCGAGCACCGTGTCCGGCCCGACGCTCGCCGCGAGCGCCGCGTCCGCGCCGGGAAGCGCCGAGGGTTCGGCGAAGATGATGTCGAGGCCGATGGCTTTCGCGCCGGCGGCGCGGACGCGCTCAACGAGCTGAGCGTGGAGGTCGCGCGGCCAGGGCCATTGCAGGCCCAGTTCGGCGAAGGACGGCTCGTCGATCGCCACCACGACCGGCCCGTCTTCCGGCAGCGGGGGCGCCGACATGGTGGAGGCGTAATCGAACAGCCGCGCCTCGGCGAGCCGGAAGGCGGGCGCGAACGACAGGAGCGACACGGCGGCGCTTGCGGCGAGCACGAGGAGCAGGAGCCCGCGCCTGCGCCGCGCGCGCTCGTCGGCGCGCTTGAGCCTTGCTGTGCCTGGCCATCTTTGCCACCACCGCGGCGGGCGGGGTTCGAGGATCAGGGCCATGGGAGAGCCCTCAGAACCTCACCTTCAGCGAGCCGGTGAAGGTGCGGCTCCAGCCGGGCGTGGAGGTGGCGACGTCGAAATCCTCGCCGGTGAGGTTGTAGCCCGCCAGTTCCAGGGCGAAGCGCTTGTCGAAGGGCTCCCAGGTCAAAAAGGCGTCGGCCGTCCAGTAGTCGTCGAGGACGTCGCCGCTCAACCCGCCCAGCCGCTCGCCGACATAGGTCGCGGCGAGCGTCAGCTTGAGGTTGGCGGGGTTCACATAGGTCACGCCCAGCCGCCCCGACCATTCCGGCACGAAGGGCAGGGCGTCCACGCACACGCAGTCGCCGGCGGCGTCGGTGGCCGCCACGCCTTCGGAATCCGTGTAGACCAGCGTGCCGAACAGGCCGAGCCCGCCGCCCAGGTGGTAGTTCGCGGTGCCCGCGAGCCGGTCGAGCCGGCCCTCCTCAAGATCGTCCGTGGCGATGCCGCCGGGCACGGGGATGTTGAGATCCTCGAATTCCTGGTGCTGGAAATCGACCGAGGTGAAGAAGCGGTTCGTCCACTCGGCGTCCCAGCGCGCGGCGAGCGTGTCGGAGAAGCCGGTGACGGCCAGCGGCAACTGGTTGGACTGCAGGCCCACCACGCCCACGGGCGCCAGCGACGCGGCGGAGAACGCGCCGGACTCGCGCAGATAGCCCACGCGCAGCCATTGGCCCGGCATGGGCTCCCAGGCGAGGCCGAGCCGGGGTTCGAGGCGCTCGATCGAAAGCTCGCCCGCCTCCACGCCGTTCACCGTGATCTCCTCCGAGCGGAGGAAAGCGCCGAACAGCCCGACTTCTGCGGTCAGCGTCGGGGAGAGCTCGTAGATGACATCCAGATAAGGCCGGGCGGCCGTCAGCTCGACGTCAGTGTCAGACTCTTCGGCCGGCAGGGCGATCTCCAACCCGGTCGTCGGATCGATCAGCGACGTGACGGAGGTTTCCCGCTCCTCCTGCCTCACGCGCCCGCCTTCCACGCCGTAGCGGAACGTGGCGTCGCCGACCCCGATCGAGTGCGACAGGGCGGCGATGGTCGCGTTCTGGTTGAACTCGGCCTCGATGTCCTGCGTGCCGCCAAGAGGGACGAGCACGGGATCGCCCGGCGTGAGGATGACCGCATCGAGGTCAAGCATACCGCTTTCGACGCTCGACCGTTCGAAGCCCGACACGAACACGCCCGCGCTCGCCACGTTGCGGTATCCGAAGGTGTGGCTCCAGGCGAGGCCGGAGGTCAGCGACCGATCCTCCACCTCCCGATCGTATTCCAACCCGTTGAGGAGGATGGGAAGGACGCCGATGCCCGGCACCTCGGGCGCGCCGAAGAACGCTCCCGGCTTAACCGTGAACGCGCCGTCCAGGATGTCGTCCACGTCCTGCCTGGCGTCCACATAGGCCACCACGCGATCGACGGGCGTGGGCTTGGCGGCGATGTAGCCGGTGCCCGAAAAATCCTCGTCGCCCAACGTGAACGCGATGTCCAGGTCGCTGGGACCGCCGGGGTAGAACCCTTCCCGGGATTCCTCCGCCTCGCGGCCGGTGAACGTGCCGTAGAAGCTCACGGGGAAGGGAGTGGCGGCAAAGCCCTGAACCTCGGCATTCGCCGTCCAGCCCGCGTCGCCGCCCTCGCTCGCCACGAAGCCCGCGCCGATCGCGCCCTCGATGAAGGGCCGCCGCAGGAGGTTGGCGCCGCGCGAGCGCCCCGCCAGGATGGCCGGGTCGAGCAGCAGGCCCTGGAAGAAGGAGGAGAAACCCGCGTTGTTGAAGGTCGGCTCTGTCGGAACGCCGCCGAAGTCGAGATCGTTCACGAATGGGTCCGGGCTGCCCGAGACGAACTGGTCGATGAAGCCCGTGGCCGTGAAGGGGTCGAACACGGCCGCGCCGTAGTAGCGGCCCCAGGCGTCGAGCCCTTGCAGGCGATAGGCCTCGTTCAGCGTCGAGCCTGCCGCGCGGTTGGCCGAAAGCGGCTGATAGTCGCCGCCGCGCGCGCGGGACCGGCGTAAGGCTTCCTGGGCGCTCGCGATCGCCCGGTCGGCGTCGTAGTCGTCGATGGCGACGGCCGTGGCGAAGCTTGAGGTGACGGGGTCGTTGGGGTCGAGCCGGTCGGCGTTTTCGAGCGCCTGTTCGGCCGCATCGCGGTTGCCGCTCTCGTAGTGGCCGGCGGCGAGCAGGAGCAGCGCTTGCGCATAGGCGGGGTTGGCCGTGGTGCCGGCCAGAAGGTCCTGCACGCCCGCGTCCAGCTCGCCCGTCTGCAGCCGGTGGCGCCCGCGCGCGACGAGCATCACGTCGAACTCGGGATCGACGGCCATGGCCAGCTCGATCTGCGCTGCCGCCTCGGCGAGCCGGTCCTGATCCAGATAGAGGATGGCGAGATTGGCGCGGCTGGTCGGATCCTGCGGGTCGAGTTCGATCGCGCGCTTGAGCGCTTCTTCCGCCTCGCGGTCAGCGCCGCGGGCGCTCTGCACGAGGCCGAGCTGGTTCCAGATCGTCGTCGAGCCGGGCGCGATCTCGGCGGCGCGCGAGATGTCGCTGAGCGCGCCGTCGAGGTCGCTTTCGATGCCGGCGCGGTAGAGCGAGCGCGCCTCGAGCGCCGTCGCGTCGTCCGGGTCGAGCGCG
The DNA here is from genome assembly GCA_035998495.1 of Mesorhizobium sp. Classification (GTDB taxonomy): domain Bacteria; phylum Pseudomonadota; class Alphaproteobacteria; order Rhizobiales; family Rhizobiaceae; genus Mesorhizobium_B. The sequence goes on along the minus strand of DASYHP010000072.1, from coordinate 2,019 downwards.
AGCGCGCGTCCATAGGCCTCGCGGGCCTGCTCGCGGTCGTCGATCAGAAGCGCCAACTGTGCGCGCACCGCCGGCAGGGTCGACTCGTCGGGGTAGCGCGCCTCTGCCTCGCGCACGACGGCGATGGCCGCCGGAATGTCCTGGAGGAAGCCGGCCGTCCAGGCGGCGGCGATCGCCGCGTAAGCGCCGCCGTCCGGCGTGGCAGGCGGATTTTCCGCCAAGCTCGGGTCGGCGAGCCCGCGCGAAAAGTAGCCCGCGTAACGCGCGACCGCCCGGCGCTGTGGATCGAGCCTTGGCATCGCGCGGGCGAACATTTCCGCGGCTTCGGCATGCCGGCCCTCGGCCCCGGCGATCAGCGCCTGCACCAGTTCCAGCCGGGCCTCCTGCGCCGGTGAAAGCGGCAGCTCGCGGGCGCTGGCTATGGCGTTCCGAGCGGCCTCGCGGCCGGCGAAGGAGAGCGCGGTTTCAGCCAGCGTCACGCGGTCCTCGGCCGAGCGGCTCGCTTCCGGCAGGGCCTCGATGCGCAGCCGCTCGCCGCGGATGTTCCGGCTGGGCAATGGCGAGGCCGGCAGGAAATTGAAGGCGTTGCGCAGCGGCAGGTGAAACAGCATCTGCTCGCGGTCGTCGGGATCGACGATGACAAGCTTGGACGGCGCGCTGCCGATGGTGGCCACCGCCGCCTCGCCTTCGGCCACGGTGACGGAGCCCTGTGGGTTGAACAGCTCGACCGCGCCTTCGAGCACCACGAGCGAGGTGCGTTCGCCCTCGACCTTGAGCGACCAGTCCGTGCCGCGCACGGCCGCGGCGGCCGCCGGCGTGTCCACCGTCACGCCCTCGCCGCCGCGCTCGGCGCGCGCCCAAAGCTCGCCCTCCTGCAGCTCGAGCTCGGTGTCCGCGCTGCCCCCGCCGATGGCGCGCACCAGAAGCGTCGAGTTGCGCCCGAGCCGGATCTGGGTGCGGTCGGAGAAAAGGATGGCGAGCGCGCCGGCCACGTTGGTGCGCAGCACGTCGCCGGGCAGGAGATCCTGCTGGAGGTCCACCGTCTGGAAGCGGCCGATCTCGATGAAGCGCGCCTCCTCGCCGATCTTGCGCGCGATCACCGCCCCCGCCGCCGCGCCCTGGCGCGGTATGGGCTCCGCGAATATGGGCGCAGCGGACGACAAAAGGGCCGCCGCGAACGCGGCGAGCCCCGCCCCAGGAATGGACCGGCGACGCATGTTCTTTTTCTTGTTGTTCAACCCCTCGTGATCTGGATATGCGTGAGGAGGTTCCGCACTGTCAAGACGAGCGGGATCGAACCGCCGCCTTCCACGGCGACGACTTCCGCAAAGCACGCTCAGGAGAAGGCGCGCGTGACCGCCCCATCGCCCCAAAGCAACCCGGCCCAGCATTTCGGCGCCGACGCTGCCAATGTCTCATCGCTCGGCGCGCATTCCGGCGCGTCGCCGGCGGAACAGGCGCCATCGGATGCGGACGTCAACTTCGGATCGCCGGAAGGGGGCGAACTTGCGCCCGAAGGCGAGGGCGACGAGAAGGTCTTCCTCGATCATCTCAAGCGCATCAACGACATCTTCTACGACCAGATCCGCATCGCCGACCAGAAGGCGGCGTATATCTTCACCTTCATGGTGGCCTTTCTCGTCACCTCGGCGGAAGGCCGCGACGTGTTCCGCATCGAGCGTTATCTCACGGGCGATTTCATGTCGGGGCTCCTGTCGGGCGTGCTGGCCTTGGGCGTGCTGTTCACGCTGATCTTCGCCATTCTCGTGGTGCTGCCGCGCCACCGCGCCACGGGCACCTCGCTCTACTGGGGCGGCTGGCCGCAGAACCGCGCCTTGCTCCTGGCCGCGCGCGAGCATGGCGACCCCGAATGGGTGTTCCAGGAATATCTCGGCAATGTGGACAACCTTTCCGCCATCAACCGCGCGAAATACCGCTACGTGTCCTGGAGCTTCCGCGGCCTCCTGGTGACGGTGGTCGCCTACTGCCTGCTTCTCGCCTGGGGCACGGCCGCCGGGG
>DASYHP010000026.1:0-162883 GCA_035998495.1 Mesorhizobium sp. | reverse complement strand
CGCGTCGATCTGGTCATACGGCTTGTACTCGCCGAAATACTTCGTGATCGCCGCCGTCAGCGACGTCTTGCCATGATCAACATGCCCAATCGTGCCAACATTCACATGCGGCTTGTTGCGCTCAAACTTGCCTTTGGCCATGATCAAACTCCGTTCGTCTTTGCCCAGAGGGCATCAAATTTCGTGGCTGACGCGAAAACTCTCGCGTCAGGCGTATTTCTTCTGGATTTCCTGGGCGACCGCGTTCGGCACAGGCTCATAGTGGTCGAACTGCATCGTGTACTGGGCACGGCCCTGTGACATCGACCGCAGCGTATCGACATATTTGAACATGTTGGCGAGCGGCACCATGGCGTTGATCACCACGGCCACGCCGCGCGACTCCTGCCCCTGGATCTGGCCGCGCCGGGAGTTCAGGTCGCCGATGACGCTGCCGACATAGTCCTCGGGCGTCACCACTTCGACCCGCATGATGGGCTCGAGAAGCTGAGCGCCCGCCTTCTGCGCGCCTTCGCGGAACGCGGCCCGCGAGGCGATCTCGAATGCCAGAACCGACGAGTCCACGTCATGGTAGGCGCCGTCCACCAGCGTCGCCTTCACGCCGAGCATCGGGAAGCCCGCGATCGGGCCGGACGAGAGCACGCTCTGGATGCCCTTCTGCACGCCGGGAATGTATTCCTTGGGAACGGAGCCGCCGACGATCTTGGACTCGAAAAGGAAATCCTCGCCGTCCGGATTGGGCTCGAAGATCAGCTTGACACGAGCGAACTGGCCCGTGCCGCCGGTCTGCTTCTTGTGGGTGTAGTCGATCTCGGCCGGACGGGTGATGGTTTCGCGATAGGCCACCTGCGGCGCGCCGACATTGGCCTCGACCTTGAACTCGCGACGCATACGATCGACGATGATGTCGAGATGGAGTTCGCCCATCCCGGCGATGATCGTCTGGCCCGACTCCTCGTCGGTCTTGACGCGGAAGGAGGGATCCTCCGACGCGAGCCGGTTCAGCGCCAGGCCCATCTTCTCCTGGTCGCCCTTGGTCTTGGGCTCGATGGCGATCTGGATGACCGGCTCGGGGAACTCCATGCGCTCCAGGATCACGGGCTTCTGCGGGTCGCAGAGAGTGTCGCCCGTGGTGGTGTCCTTCAAGCCGGCCAGCGCCACGATGTCGCCCGCATAGGCCTCTTCGATGTCCTGCCGCGAGTTGGCGTGCATCTGCAGCATGCGGCCGATGCGCTCCTTCTTGTTCTTCACCGTGTTGTCGAGCGAAACGCCTTTGGCGAGCCTGCCCGAATAGATGCGGCAGAAGGTGAGCGAACCCACGAAGGGATCGTTCATGATCTTGAAGGCGAGCATCGACAGCGGCTCGGCGTCGTCGGGCCTGCGGACGAGCTCGGCTTCGGTCTTGGGATCGATGCCCTTGATGGGCGGCACGTCGATGGGCGATGGCAGGAAGTCTACCACCGCGTCGAGCAGCGGCTGCACGCCCTTGTTCTTGAAAGCCGAACCACAGAACATCGGGAAGAACTTCACCGCGATCGTACCCTTGCGGATCAGCGCGCGCAGCTCGTCGTTCGAGGGCATCGTGCCCTCGAGATAGTTGTTCATCGCCTCGTCGTCCATCTCGACGGCGGCCTCGATCATCTTCTCGCGATATTCCTCGGCCCGAGCCTGGAGGTCGGCGGGAATGTCGAGGACATCCCACTGCGCGCCGAGCTCCTCGTTGCGCCAGACCAGCGCCTTCATCTCGATAAGGTCGATGACGCCCTTGAAATCGTTCTCGGCGCCGATCGGAAGCTGCATGACCACGGCCTGCGCGCCGAGGCGCGAGCCGATCATCTCCACGGAGCGGTAGAAGTCGGCGCCGATCTTGTCCATCTTGTTGCAGAAGATCATGCGCGGCACGCGGTACTTGTCGGCCTGCCGCCACACGGTCTCTGTCTGCGGCTCCACGCCGGCATTGGCGTCGAGCAGCGCGATCGCGCCGTCGAGCACGCGAAGCGAACGCTCCACCTCGATGGTGAAGTCCACGTGTCCGGGCGTGTCGATGATGTTGAAGCGGCGCATCTTGCCGTCACGGCCCTTCCAGAAGGTCGTGGTGGCCGCAGACGTGATCGTGATGCCGCGCTCCTGCTCCTGCTCCATCCAGTCCATGGTGGCCGCGCCGTCATGGACTTCGCCGATCTTGTGCGACTTGCCCGTATAGTAGAGCACGCGCTCGGTCGTCGTGGTCTTGCCGGCGTCGATATGCGCCATGATGCCGAAATTGCGGTAGTCTTCGATCTTGTATTCGCGTGCCATGATCGTGCCTCTTGCGGGGTCCGGGCCGCTTACCAGCGGTAGTGCGCGAAGGCGCGATTGGCTTCCGCCATCTTGTGCGTGTCCTCACGCTTCTTGACGGCGGTGCCACGATTGTTGGCCGCATCCATGAGTTCGCCCGACAGGCGCTCGACCATGGTGGACTCGTTGCGGTTACGCGCCGCCGTGATCAGCCAGCGGATGGCAAGCGCCTGCCGGCGCTCAGGCCGGACGTCGACCGGCACCTGGTAGGTGGCGCCGCCGACACGGCGGGAACGCACCTCCACATGCGGCGCGACATTGTCGAGCGCCTGGTGGAACAGCACGAGCGGCTCCTGCCGGGTGCGGGACTGCACCTGATCGAGCGCGCCATAGACGATCGTCTCGGCGACCGACTTCTTGCCGTCATACATGACGGCGTTCATGAACTTGGTGACGACGAGATCGCCGAACTTGGGGTCGGGGTTGATCTCGCGCTTCTCGGCACTGTGGCGTCGGGACATCGTGTGTAACTCTCGAATTCGTTCGCTTCGGCATGGATCCCCAGGTCGAGCCCGGGGATGACCAGCGCTTCGCTCAGGTCACTTCGGCCGCTTGGCGCCGTATTTGGAGCGGCGCTGCTTGCGGTTCTTCACGCCCTGCGTGTCGAGCACGCCCCGGATGATGTGGTAGCGAACGCCCGGCAGGTCCTTCACGCGGCCGCCGCGGATCATCACTACGGAGTGCTCCTGAAGATTGTGGCCCTCTCCGGGAATGTAGCCGATCACTTCGAAGCCGTTGGTGAGCCGGATCTTGGCGACCTTGCGGAGCGCGGAGTTCGGCTTCTTCGGCGTCGTGGTATAGACGCGCGTGCAGACGCCCCGCTTCTGCGGGTTCTGCTGCATCGCCGGCACCTTGTTGCGCGTCGCCGGCGCTTGGCGCGGCTTGCGGATCAACTGGTTAACGGTAGGCATTCAACCTTCCTTCTATTCTTTCCGCGTCTGGAGCCGGGCTCGATCGCGAGGAGTCAGCAAACGAAAACTCGGACCTCAAACCGCAGTCCGCGGTCGGCCCGAGAAAAAGCAGAGGAAGCGGCTTCCCGCTTCATGCACGCCTGCAATGACGTCTCAATCGCAAGATGAACCCTGTTTGAGGCCTGGTCTCGGGCGTGTCGCCCGTGACGAGAAAGCCTCACATCGGCTCAGACGGGGCGGCTCATACTCGGTGAGTCCGGGCACGTCAACCCCAAGCCGAGGCTTCGGGCCGGCGGGCGCGTCCAGCACTTGAACCGCACGCCGCAGATATCGGCACGCGAAGGGGCGGACGCAAGGTGGTCAGCGGACCGAAACAATAAAAGTTTATGCCACCAGCGCCCCGCGCGGCTCGCCCGGGGCCAAGCGCCCGGCCGCTGTTGCGCGCTTGGCGACGGCCGTCCTATAGCTGCCGCCCGATGACCGACGCCGCGGCCTATCCCGTCTTCCCCCACCGCCATCTGCTCGGCATCCGCGGCCTGTCGCCCTTCGACATCGAGCTTCTTCTGGCGCGCGCCCAAGCTGCGGTGCCCCTTTCCCGGCAGGCCGACAAGAAAGGGTCCGACCTGCGCGGGCGCACGCAGATCAACCTGTTCTTCGAGGCCTCCACGCGCACCCAGGCCTCGTTCGAGCTCGCGGGCAAGCGGTTGGGGGCCGACGTGATGAACATGGGCGTCGCGTCCTCGTCGGTGAAGAAGGGGGAGACGCTGATCGACACGGCCATGACGCTCAACGCCATGCGGCCGGACATTTTGGTGATCCGGCACGCCTCGGCGGGCGCCGCGGCGCTTCTGTCGCAGAAGGTGGCCTGCGCGGTGGTGAACGCCGGCGACGGCGTGCACGAGCATCCGACCCAGGCGCTGCTCGACGCGCTCACGATCCTGCGTGCCAAGGGCCGGCTGGCGCGGCTGACGGTGGCGATCTGCGGCGACATCCTGCACAGCCGCGTGGCGCGCTCCAACATCATCCTGCTCGGCGCCATGGGCGCGCGCATCCGGCTGGTCGCGCCCTCGACGCTGCTCCCCTACGAGGCCGACCGAATGGGCGCGGAGATCACCTCGTCAATGGAAGAAGGGCTCCGGGACGCGGACGTGGTGATGATGCTCCGCCTGCAGCGCGAGCGCATGGCGGGCAGCTTCGTGCCCTCGGTGCGCGAGTATTTTCGCTTCTTCGGCCTCGATGCGGAGAAACTGAAGGCGGCCAAGGAAGACGCGCTGGTGATGCATCCGGGCCCCATGAACCGGGGTGTGGAGATCGCATCGAGCATCGCCGACGGACCGCAGAGCATGATCCAGGAGCAGGTGGAGATGGGCGTGGCCGTCCGCATGGCCGTGATGCAGGCGCTTCTCGACCCCCGCCGTGACGAGGGGCGGCCCTCGTGAGCGACATCCTCTTCGAGGGCGTGAGAATCCTCGATCCCTCGCGCGGGGTGGACGAGATCGGCTCGGTCCTGGTGCGCCGCGGACGAATCGCGGCGGCGGGAGCAGCGGCGCTGAACCAGGGCCGGCCCGAGGGTGCGGAGGTGGTGGACTGCGCCGGCAAGGCGATCATGCCCGGTCTCGTGGACGCCTGCGTGTTCGTCGGCGAACCCGGCGCGGAGCACCGCGAGACCATGGCCTCCGCGGCCGAAGCCGCGGCGGCCGGCGGCGTGACGTCACTCATCATGATGCCGGATGTGGACCCGGTGATCGACGACATCGCGCTGGTGGAGTTCGTGTTGCGAGCGGGAAGCAACCTGCCGGCGCGCATCTTCCCTGCCGCCGCTCTCACTAAGGCCCTGCAGGGCCGCGAGATGACGGAGTTCGGCCTGTTGAAGCAGGCCGGGGCTGTGGCCTTCAGCGAGGGCCGAGGCGCGATCGCGAGCAGCCTCCTCATGCGTCGCGCCCTCACCTATGCCCGCGATTTCGACGTCGTGGTCGCCGTCCAGCCGCGCGACGCGGAGCTGGAGGCCGGCGGCGTGATGAACGAAGGGCTCTACGCCACCTGGCTGGGGCTCGCGGGCATCCCGCGCGAGGCCGAGTCGATCCCGCTGGAGCGTGACCTCGCCTTGGCCCGGCTGACCGGCGGCCGATACCACGCGGCTTCCGTGTCCACCGCCTTGTCGGTCGAGGCGCTGCGCCGCGCCAAGGATGATCACGCCGCCGTGTCGGCGGCGGTCTCCATCAACAACCTGACGCTCAACGAGAACGATGTCGGTGAGTACCGCACCTTCTTCAAGCTGAGCCCCCCTTTGCGCAGCGAGGACGACCGGCAAAGCATGATCGAGGCGCTCAGGGACGGCACGGTGGACATGATCGTCTCGTCACACGACCCGCAGGACGTGGACACCAAGCGCCTGCCCTTCGCGGAGGCCGCCGCCGGCGCGATCGGGCTGGAAACCCTGCTTTCGGCCGCGCTGCGCCTGCATCACAGCGGCGACGTGCCTCTCCCGCGCCTCGTAGAGGCGCTGAGCGCCGCGCCGGCGCGGCGCTTCGGCTTGCCCGGCGGCACGTTGAAGCCCGGCGCCTCCGCCGACCTAATCCTGGTCGATCTCGACGAGCCTTGGATCGTGCGCGAAGACGGCATACGCTCGCGCTCAAAGAACACCTGCTTCGAGGGCGCGCGGATGCAGGGACGCGTGCGGCGCACGCTTCTGGGGGGTCGCACGGTCTTCACGGGCTGAGGAGGGGTTGATGGATGCGGCGGTGATGATCGCGGCGCTCGCGTTCGGCTATCTGCTGGGCTCGATCCCGTTCGGCCTGCTGCTCACGCGCGCGGCGGGCTTGGGCGACGTGCGCAAGATCGGCTCGGGCAATATCGGCGCGACCAATGTCCTGCGCACGGGCAACAAGGGTCTCGCCGCGCTGACCCTGCTGCTGGACGCCCTGAAGGGCTCGATCGCGGTCTGGATCGTCGCGCGCTGGGGTTTCGAGCCGGCCCTGGCCGCGGGCGGCGGCGCGTTTCTGGGCCACCTCTTTCCGGTCTGGCTCGGCTTCAAAGGCGGCAAGGGCGTGGCGACCTATGCCGGCGTGCTGCTTGCGCTGGCATGGCAAGGCGCTCTGGCCTTCGCGGTGGCGTGGCTCGCCACCGCCGTGGCGTTCCGCTTCTCGTCGCTGGCGGCCCTGGTAGCGGTGGTGGCCGTGCCTGTTGTCCTGTTCATCCTCGGCCTCCCCGCCGTGGCCGGGCTGGCGGCTGTCATGAGCGCGGTCGTCATCCTCAAGCACCACCCCAACATCCGCCGGCTGCTGGCGGGCACCGAATCCCGCATCGGGGCGAAGTGACGTGCAGCGCGCCCTGCCCTTCGACCGGAAAACAGAAGCGGGCCGCGAGCTGTCCGAAGCGGAGCGTCTGGACTGGCTCCGCCTGATCCGCACGCCGCAGGTCGGCCCGGCCACGTTTCGCGACCTTCTGGCGCGGTTCGGCTCGGCGTCGGCCGCGATCGAGGCCCTGCCGAGCCTCGTTTCGCGCGGCGCGCGAGGCGGCATGTCGATCCCGAGCCGCACCGATGTCGAACGCGAGTTGGCGGCTCTTCGGAAGCATGGCGCCGGGATTATCGCCTCACCCGAGCCGGGCTATCCGCGCTATCTCGCGCAGGCTGACGCGCCGCCGCCTCTCCTCACCGTGTGGGGTGACGCAGCGGTGCTCGACCGGCCGCCGGTGGCGATCGTCGGCGCCCGCAACGCCTCGCTCGCCGGCATGAAGTTCGCGCGCCGCTTGGCAAGCGACCTGGGCGGCATGGGCTTCGCGGTGGTCTCCGGGTTGGCCCGCGGCATCGACGCGGCGGCGCATCAAGGCTCCCTCGCGACCGGGACGGTCGCGGTGCTGGCGGGCGGCCTCAACCGCCCCTACCCGCCCGACAATGTGGAGCTTTGCCGCGAGATCGCCGCTCGCGGCGGCGCGGCGGTGTCCGAGATGCCCTTCGACTGGGAGCCCCGCGCCCAGGATTTCCCCCGGCGGAACCGCATCATCGCGGGCCTGTCGCTCGGCCTCGTCGTCGTGGAGGCGGCGCACCGTTCGGGCTCGCTCATCAGCGCGCGCCTGGCGGGCGAGATGGGCCGGCTGGTGTTCGCCGTGCCGGGTTCACCGCTCGACCCGCGAGCGGCAGGCACGAACGCGCTTCTCAAGGACGGCGCCATCCTGGTGACGCAGGCCGAAGACGTGGCGGAGTTGCTCGCGCCGCAGATCGGCTCCCGCCCGCCGCTGCCCAAAGCTGCCGAAGAGCCGCCGGCGCTTGCCTTCGAGGAGGCGGAAGACGATGAGCGCGAGGCGCTGGCCCGCCTCTTAGGGCCGACACCGGTGTCGACCGACGACCTCGTGAGCCATAGCGGGCTGACCGCGGGCAGGGTCGCGGCGATCCTGTTGGAGCTCGACCTCGCCGGCCGGCTCGAACGTCATCCCGGCGGGGCGGTTTCCGGTTTGCCGCCACCCTGACCGCCAGGGTTGCGGCGCGGCCTGGAGCGCAGAAGCTCCGCGGCTTCGTCGCGCGCCATGCCGATCAGATAAGCGAGGCTGTCGAATCCGTCCGCCCGCGCCATCGCTTCCAACTGCCCCAAGAGCTCGGCCTGATAGTCGAGCGATTTCCGGCTGTCCGCGTTGCTCTGCGAGTCCATGTTGTCCCCATGACGTCGTTGTCCCCATGACGTCGGCCGAGCAAACATCCCCAGACGATCTGCCGCGGCAGACGCCAGAGTAGAAATACTGAAGAAAATTGCAACCTATTCTTGCGCGCGCTAAAGACGTTATCTGGCCGCTTATCGGAGCGCGAACACAGCGGCGCTCTTGACCATCCTTCGAAGGACGGCCATTTGACGTGCTCCCCTCGGCCGACGCCATCCGCGTTTCACCGATCTCCTTCTTTCCGCACAGGCTCCCATGGACGTCGTCGTTGTCGAATCGCCGGCCAAGGCGAAAACGATCAACAAATATCTCGGCCGCAACTACAAGGTGCTGGCCTCCTTCGGCCATGTCCGCGACCTGCCGGCCAAGGACGGTTCCGTACGGCCGGACGAGGACTTCGCCATGTCCTGGGAGGTGGACTCGCCGTCCGCCAAGCGGCTCAACGAGATCGCCCAAGCCGTCAAGTCGGCGGACGGCCTGATCCTTGCGACCGACCCGGACCGCGAGGGCGAGGCGATCTCCTGGCATGTGCTGGAGGTGCTGAAGCAGAAGCGGGCGCTCAAGGACAAGCCGGTGCGGCGGGTGGTGTTCAACGCCATCACCAAGCAGTCGGTGCTGGACGCCATGGCGCAGCCGCGCGACATCGACGCGCCGCTCGTGGAAGCCTATCTCGCGCGCCGCGCCCTCGATTATCTCGTGGGCTTCACGCTCTCCCCCGTCCTGTGGCGCAAGCTGCCCGGCGCGCGCTCGGCGGGCCGGGTGCAGTCGGTAGCGCTGCGCCTGGTCTGCGACCGCGAGGCCGAGATCGAGCGCTTCGTGCGCGAGGAGTATTGGCAGATCGCGGCCACGCTCGGCACGCCGCGCCACGAGTTCTTCGAGGCCCGACTGACAGGTTACGAGGGAAAGAAGCTCCAGAAGCTCGACATCAAGAACAAGGAGCAGGCCGACGCGATTCTGGCCATGCTGGAAGGCGCGGCGTTCCGCGCCGTCTCGGTGGAAGCCAAGCCGACCAAGCGCCACCCTGCCCCGCCCTTCACCACCTCAACGCTGCAGCAGGCCGCCTCCTCGCGGCTCGGCTTCTCCGCCAGCCGCACCATGCAGGTGGCGCAGCGGCTCTATGAAGGCGTGGACATCGGCGGCGAGACCGCCGGCCTCATCACCTATATGCGCACCGACGGCGTGCAGATGGCCCCGGAAGCGCTCGATGCCGCGCGGAAACTGATCGCGACCGAGTTCGGCAAAGAATACCTGCCGGAGAAGCCGCGCTTCTACTCAGCCAAAGCCAAGAACGCCCAGGAAGCGCATGAGGCGATCCGGCCGACGGACTTTTCGCGCACGCCGACCATGGCGCGAAAGTTCCTGGAGCCGGACCAGGCGCGGCTCTACGAGCTGGTCTGGAAGCGCGCCGTGGCGAGCCAGATGCAGTCGGCCGAGATCGAGCGCACGACGGCCGAGATCGAGGCGACAGCGGGCGGGCGCCGGGCGGAGCTTCGCGCGGTGGGGTCGGTGGTGCGCTTCGACGGATTCTTCGCGGCCTATGCCGAGCAGAAGGACGAGGACGCCGAGGACGAGGAGAACCGCCGCCTGCCCGAGATTCGCGCCGGCGAAGGCCTGTCGCGGGAAAAGATCGTCGCCACGCAGCATTCGACCGAGCCGCCGCCGCGTTATTCCGAAGCCTCGCTCATCAAGCGCATGGAGGAGCTTGGGATCGGTCGGCCCTCCACCTATGCGGCGACGCTGAAGACGCTGGAAGATCGCGAATATGTCGCGATCGACAGGCGCAAGCTCGTGCCGCAGTCCAAGGGGCGGCTGGTCACGGCTTTTCTGGAGAACTTCTTCCGGCGCTATGTGGAGTACGATTTCACGGCGGACCTCGAAGAGAAGCTCGACGAGATCTCGGACGGCAAGCTGTCGTGGAAGCTTGTTCTGCGCGACTTCTGGAAGGAGTTTTCCGCGGCCGTCGGCGACATCAAGGGGCTGCGCGTCACCGAGGTGCTGGACGCGCTGAACGAGGAACTGGCGCCGATCGTCTTCCCGCTGCGCGAGGATGGGAGCGACCCGCGCACCTGCCCGAAATGCGGCGCGGGCGCGCTTTCCCTCAAGCTCGGAAAATACGGCGCCTTCGTCGGCTGCTCGAATTATCCGACCTGCAGCTTCACGCGTCAGCTCGGTGCGGATGGCGAAGCCTCCGACCAGGCGCTGGAAGGCGATGGCGACAAGGTTCTGGGCGCCGACCCCTATACCGGCGAGGAGATTTCGCTGCGCCGGGGCCGTTTCGGTCCTTACGTTCAAAGAGGCGAAGGCAAGGAGGCGAAGCGTGGCAGCCTGCCGAAGGGTTGGACGCCCGAGAGCATCGACCTGGAGCGTGCGCTCGCGCTCTTGAACCTGCCGCGCGACATCGGCGCGCATCCCGAGACAGGCAAGATGATCTCCGCCGGCATCGGCCGCTACGGGCCGTTCCTGTTGCATGACGGGACCTATGCCAATCTCGAAAGCGTCGAAGACGTGTTCACGATCGGCTCCAACCGCGCCGTGTCGGTGCTGGCGGAAAAGCAGGCGAAGGGGCGTAACGGGCGCAACGGCTCGACGCCTGCCGCATTGAAGGAACTGGGCGAGCACCCGGACGGCGGGAAGGTCACCGTTCGCGACGGGCGCTACGGTCCCTATGTGAACCATGGCAAGGTCAATGCGACGCTGCCCAAAGGCAAGGATCCGGCTTCGGTCACGCTCGAGGACGCGTTGGCGATGATCGCGGAGAAGGGCGGCAAGCCGAGCACGCCGAAGCGCGGGGCCACCCGCAAGACGGCAGGCGCCGGCGCGACGCGCAAGCCGGCAGCGAAAGGCGGAGCCAAGACCAAGTCAGCAGCCAAGCGGGCGCAGCCCAAGGCCGGAAAGGCCGGATAGGACAGGAACTTGGCACGACGCATCTCCTCCGGCCGATCCTCCGCTCCATCCGAAACGAGCGCAGCAGTCGCGGGCCGGCATCGGCCGAGCCCGGACGACCTGCTCGCCTTCATCCGCGACAACCCAGACCAGGCGGGCAAGCGCGAGCTGGCGAAAGCCTTCAACCTGAAGGGAGCGGACCGGCTCTGGCTCAAGGAAGCCTTGCGGGATCTGCAGGATCGCGGCGAGCTGGAGAAACGCCGCAAGCGGCTGGCGCGGCCCGGCTCGCTGCCGCCGATTGCAACGTTACAGGTGGTCGGTCGCGACGGTGACGGCCGCCTGCTCGCCCGGCCTGACGACGAGGCGGCTTCCGACATCCTGGTGACCATGGCCGTCCCGCGCGGCAAGACGCCCACGGTCGGCGTGGGCGACCGGGTGCTCGCGAAGATCTTCCGCGCGGAGGACGGGGGCCGAATGGCCTACACCGCGCGACCCATGAAGGTGATCGACCGCCGCGAGGCGGCCGTGCTGGGCGTCGTGCGCCAGCTCGAGGACGGCGCGTTCCGGCTGGAGCCCACCCAGCGGCGGCAGCCGGAAATGCGGATCGAGGCAGAAGACTTGGGCGGCGCCGCACCCGGCGACCTCGTGGAGGCCGAGCCGCTGCGGGCGACCGGCTACGGCCTGCCTCGCGCGCGGGTTCTGTCGGTCGTGGGATCGCTCGCGAGCGAAAAGGCGGTCTCGATGATCGCCATCCACGAGCAGGGCATCCCCCATCGCTTCCCGCCCGAAGTGCTGGCAGAGGCAGAGGAAGCGGAACCCCTGACGCTGGCAGGCCGCGAGGATTTTCGCGCGCTGCCGCTGGTGACGATCGACCCCGCCGACGCCAAGGATCATGACGACGCGGTTCACGCTGAGCCGGACACGGACCCGCAGAACCCCGGCGGCCAGATCGTCACCGTCGCCATCGCGGATGTCGCGGCCTATGTGCGCCTCGGCACGGCGCTTGATCGCGAAGCGCTGAATCGCGGCAACTCGGTCTATTTCCCGGACCGGGTCGTGCCCATGCTGCCCGAGCGCATCTCCAACGACCTCTGCTCCCTGCGCGAGGGCGAAGACCGGCCGGCGCTGGCCGTGCGCATGGTGTTCGCCGCCGACGGACGCAAGCTCAAGCACAGCTTTCACCGGGTGATGATGCGCTCGGCCGCCAAGCTCTCCTACAACCAAGCTCAGGCGGCGATCGACGGGCGGCCGGACGAGAAGGCCGAGCCGCTGCTCGCTTCCGTGCTCCGACCGCTCTGGGATGCCTATGCCGTTCTGAAGCGGGGCCGCGACGCGCGCCAGCCGCTGGAGCTCGACCTGCCCGAGCGGAAGATCATCCTCAAGCCGGACGGCACGGTGGACCGGGTGATCGTGCCCGAGCGACTGGACGCGCACCGGCTCATCGAGGAGTTCATGATCCAGGCCAACGTGGCCGCGGCCGAGACGCTGGAAGCCAAGCGCCAGACGCTGATCTTCCGCGTCCACGATTCGCCGTCGCTCGCCAAGCAGGAATCCTTGCGCGACTATCTCAAGACGGTCGGCATGTCGCTCGCGCGCGGGCCAGCTTTGCGCTCGGCGCAGTTCAACGCGATCCTGGAGCGGGTGAAGGGCCAGCCGACGGAGGCCCTGACCAACGAAGTCGTGCTGCGCTCCCAGAGCCAGGCGGAGTATTCGCCCGCCAATATCGGGCATTTCGGGCTGAACCTGCTGCGCTACGCGCACTTCACCTCGCCGATCCGCCGCTATGCCGACCTGATCGTCCATCGCGCGCTGGTCTCCGCGCTGGGCCTGGGGCGGGATGGGCTCAGGCCCGAGGACGAGGCGCGGCTCGAACAGATCGCAACCGCGATCTCGTTCACCGAGCGCCGCGCTATGCAGGCCGAGCGCGACACCGTTGACCGGCTGGTCGCGGCCTATCTCGCCGACCGCGTGGGCGAGGTTTTTTCCGGCCGCGTGGCGGGCGTGACCAAGAGCGGGCTCTTCGTCCTCCTGCCGGAATTCGGCGCGGACGGCTTCATCCCCGTTTCGACCCTGGGCAACGACTACTATATCTTCGATGAGGCGCGTCGCGCCCTGATCGGGCAGCGCAGCGGCGCGGGCTTCCAGCTCGCCGATTCCGTCGAGGTGAGGCTCGCCGAGGTGCAGCCAATCGCCGGCGCCATGCGTTTCGAGATGGAAAGCGAGGCGAAGCCCCTGGGAAGCGGCCAGCAGAGCTTCCACAAGGCCAAGCGGCAGACCGGTGGGCGCGCGCGCGCCGCGGTGGGCCGCAAGCGTCCGGCAGGGCGGGCAAGGAGTTGATCATGGCGGACACGACATCTGACCTGACGCATACCGAGACGCCCCCCCGTTCCCTTTTGCAGGCCATGTGGCGGGGCGTTCTCTGCCGCTGTCCCAATTGCGGCGAAGGGCGGCTGTTCCGCTCCTTTGTGAAGACCGTGGATGCTTGCGAGCATTGCGGCGAGGTGATCGAGCATCACCGGGCCGACGACCTGCCGGCCTATCTGGTGGTCTTCATTGTCGGCCATGTGGTGGTCGGCGCCTTCATGGGCATCGAGACGAGCGCGCAATGGTCGCTCGGGACGCATCTGGCGGTCTGGCTGCCGCTCACGATCGTCATGGCCCTGGCGCTTCTTCGCCCTGTGAAGGGCGCGACGGTCGGCCTGCAATGGGCCCTGCGCATGCATGGCTTCGGCGGCCACGCGGACGAGCAGGAGCGCCACCCCGAGCTATAAGCGGCCAAGCGGGTGGAGAAGATCGGCTTCGAGCGGCCCGAGACCGACCGGCTGAATCCGGCCGACAAGGCCCCACCCGGCCGCGCGCTTCGCCCCCGAGACGCCGGCACGCTTCTGATCCTCGACCGCTCCGGCCCCGAGCTTCGCGTGCTGATGGGCCGGCGCAACGCCGGGCTCGCCTTCATGGCGGGACGGTTCGTGTTCCCCGGCGGGCGCACCGATGCCGGCGACGCGCGCATGGCGTCGGCTGACGAGTTGAATGATCGGGAGGTGGGTCGCATCTCACCCCGGCCGGCCAGAGCCCGCGCCGTCGCCATGTCGGCGTTGCGCGAAGCGTGGGAGGAGGCCGGGGTCGTTTTGGGTCAGCCCTGCCAGGAGGGCGAGCCGCCGCGGCGGCTGTGGGACGGCTATGCGCGCGCGGGCGTCCTGCCCCGGCTCTCGACGCTGCGGCTGGTGGCGCGCGCGGTCACGCCGCCCGGCGCGGTCCGGCGCTTCGACACGCGCTTCCTCGCCCTGTGGCGGGATGAGCTGGTCACGGAGGCCGAGAGCGCCGGCGGCGAGCTGGAGGCGCTGGGCTGGCTGAGTCTGGACGAGACGGCGGCGTTCAACCTCGCCGAGATCACGCGCATCGTGCTCGACGATCTCCGCCAACGCCTCTCGGCCGACCCGGACCTCCTGCCGGGCGGCCCCGCCTTCTTCTACCGCGCCCGGCACGGCCGCTTCGTGCGGGAGCCCGTCTGATGGGGCGTCGGGTGAGCCCGCGCGCTTGACTTTCGGGCGGGCATGCGTATCTGTCCGGCCAACTTCCGCGCCCAGGCAGGCCTGTTTTCGCGCGGCATCACCTTTCAGCAGCGGAACACGACCATGGCCAAGGCCGCCAACATCAAGATCAAGCTTCTGTCCACCGCCGACACCGGCTATTTCTACGTGACGAGCAAGAACAGCCGCACGAAGACGGAGAAACTCTCGTTCAAGAAGTACGACCCGATCGCCAAGAAGCACGTCGAGTTCAAGGAAACCAAGATCAAGTAAGCCGGAGTCGTCCCGGTTCACGCGCAGCGCCGCCCTCGGGCGGCGTTTTTGTTTTGGGCGGCGGAAGAAAGGTGGCCGACCGGCGACTGGCAGCGGTACGAGGAGGCCGCTTGGAGCCAGGCCGGTCGGCCGTCCCCATGATCCAGGAGATGCGGCGGACCTGAGCATCATGGGGTCTTCGGGGGAGAAGTCCGGCTTGCGCCATCGCCGCTCCCGATGGGGAAAAGCTCGCGCGAAAACGTTGCGAAATCAACCTTCGCTTAACCCTGCGGGCCGGAAACCAAGTGTTAAGGTGAATCCCTAACCTTACCTGATCCAGGCCTCTCAGGCGTCGCCCAGATAGGATTTGATCGTCTCGATGAAGCGCGGGACCGAGATCGGCTTGGAGATATAAGCCTCGCAGCCGCCCTGCCGGATGCGCTCCTCGTCGCCCTTCATGGCGAAGGCCGTCACGGCGATCACCGGGATCGTGTGGAGGTCGTCGTCCTGCTTCAGCCACCGGGTGACGTCGAGGCCCGACACTTCGGGAAGCTGGATGTCCATGAGGATCAGGTTGGGCCGGTGGGCGCGGGCGAGATCCAGCGCCTCAAGCCCGTTACGCGTGCGCACCGTCTCATAGCCGCTCGCTTCGATGAGATCGCGAAAGAGCTTCATGTTGAGCTCGTTGTCCTCGACGATCATCACCTTCTTGGCCATCGCTCTGCGAATCGCCCCTCTTGCCGCGCCGCGAAGTCCTAACATGGCTCTCCGCCGAGGCGAGTTTAAAGTTGACAAGGTCGGACCGCATCGCGGCTGGAAGCGCGACGCCGGCCTGCTAAATCATGAGTCGGGCCGGCGGGGCGGAGGAGCGCGATGACACGGGAGGATGCGGAAGACTTGGCGGTCCACGCGCTCGGCTTCATCGCCGCCGATACCGAGCTGCTGCCGCGGTTCCTGGCGCTGACCGGCATCGAGGCCGGCCAGATCCGGCAGGCGGCGCGCGAGCCCGGCTTTCTCGCCGGTGTCCTGCAGTTCATCGCGGCCCACGAGCCCACGCTGCTGCGCTTCGCGGAGAGCGCCCACGTGGCCCCGCGCTCCGTGGATGAGGCCCTGCGCGCCCTGCCCTTCGGCGCGGAGAGCTTCGACCGCTCGGTCTAGCCGCTGGTGAGCGACGATCCCGAAACCCTGCGCCAGATCGAGGCCCTGTCGCATGACGCGCGTCCGCTGCTGGTGGTGGACGTGGACGAGGTCGTGCTCGAGTTCGTCAACCCGTTCAACGCCTTCCTGAACGGTCGCGGGCTCGAGCTTGGCCAAACCTCATTCCGCCTGCATGGCAACATCTTTTCCCGTGCCGACCGGGCAGCTCTCGTCGACGAGGCGGTCTCGGCGCTGATCGAGGAGTTCTGGGGCGTGCAGGCGGACTGGCAGCAGCTCGCGGCCGGCGCGCCGGACGTGCTGGAGGGGTTGTCGGCCCAAGTCTCCGTCGTGCTGCTCACGGCCATGCCGCACCGTTTTCGCGAGCATCGGCGCAAGCACCTGGAAGCGCTCGGCCTCGCCCACCCGCTGCTGACCACCGAAGCGGCCAAGGGGCCGGCCGTGGCGCGGCTGCGCGGGCCGAGCCGCCGGCCAGTGGGCTTCGTGGACGACATCCCGCGCAACCTCCGCTCGGTGCGGGACGCCGTGCCGGACGCGGCGCTTTTCCACCTGATGGCGCATCCCGGCTTCCGCGCGCTCCTGCCGCCCTTGGAGGACGGCATCACCTCGGTGGAGGACTGGCCCTCGGCGGAGGCGCCGATCAGGCGCGCCCTCGGACTGTCGGCTTGACTTGCAAAGCGGTGGACCGCCGCGGCCCAATGCTTGTCGCTCGAAGCGCCCGCGCGTAGCTTTGCGCCCCCATGGCCTCGCCTCCCATCCTCGATGCCCTCCAGGGCTTCTGCCGCGACTGCCTCGCCGCCCAAGCCGTGGCCGAGGCGCGCCGCTGCGCGGCTTGCGGCTCGCCACGGCTGGCCCGTCACCCTGAACTCAAGACGCTCAGCATCGCCCATGTCGACTGCGACGCCTTTTTCGCCGCGGTCGAGAAGCGCGACCGGCCCGAACTGCGCGACCGGCCGGTGATCGTGGGCGGCGGCAAGCGCGGCGTGGTGTCCACGGCCTGCTACATCGCGCGCATGTCGGGCTTGCGCTCGGCCATGCCCATGTTCAAGGCGCTGGAAGCCTGCCCCGAGGTGGTGGTGATCAAGCCCGACATCGAGAAGTATGTCGCCGTGGGCCGCGAGGTCCGCGCGATGATGCAGGCGCTGACGCCTTTGGTCGAGCCCCTCTCCATTGACGAGGCGTTCCTCGACCTGTCCGGCACCGAGCGCCTGCACGGCGCGCCGCCGGCCGTGACGCTGGCGCGGTTCGCGCGCGACGTGGAGCGGACGCTCGGCATCACGGTGTCCGTCGGGCTCTCCTACTGCAAGTTCCTGGCCAAGGTGGCCTCCGACCTCGACAAGCCGCGCGGCTTCGCCGTGATCGGCCGGGCCGAGGCGCTCGGCTTCCTCGCGGAGCAGCCGGTGACGCTGATCTGGGGCGTGGGCGCCTCCTTCGCGCAGAGCCTTTCGCGCGATGGCATCCGCACCATCGGGCAGTTGCAGCGCCTGGAAGAGGCCGACCTGCTCCGTCGCTACGGCTCCATGGGCACGCGGCTCTTCCGCCTGTCGCGCGGCCTGGACAGCCGGAGGGTGGAGCCGGATCACGAGCGCAAGAGCGTTTCGGCCGAGACCACCTTCGATGCCGACCTTGCCCTAGCTGCCGACCTCGTGCCGGTGCTTCGCGCGCTGTCGGAAAAGGTTTCCAGGCGCTTGAAGAAGGTCGGGACCGCCGGCCGCACGGTGACGCTCAAGCTCAAGACGCAGGATTTCCGCATCCGCACCCGCAACCACCGGCTTGCCGATCCCACCTGCCTGGCGGACCGCATCTTCCGTGCCGGGCTCGACCTCCTGGGCAGGGAGACGGACGGCACGCGATTCCGCCTGCTCGGCATCGGCGTCTCGGACCTTTCGGACGCGGGGCTGGCCGACCCGCCCGACCTCGTGGATGTCGGCGGCCTCAAGCGCGCCCGCGCCGAGGCCGCCATGGACCACTTGCGCGAGAAGTTCGGCGTGGCGGCCGTGGAGACCGGCTACACGTTCGGCCGCGGCTCCAAAGGACGCCCGGCGCGCGTGGCGGCGGAGGAGGATGGGGAGCCGGGCTGAGGCGGCCGCGCGGCGGGGAGGTGAGGACGCTCAACTGGCTGCGGCTCAGCCCTGGGATCTGGACGAGCTCCATCATCGCCGCATTTCCGCTGGAGCCGGCCTAAGTACCTGATCGGGCTGCAAAGAAAGTTTGCGGGTCAGAAATTCCGTCCACGTGTCGGTCCACGGGGGCCCCCACCACGCGTTCCGCGTGGTCCCCCTCCCCCACAGGTGGGGGAGGATCCGCAGCGGCACCGATGCCCGCGTTGGACACCGGGTCGAGGATGTTGAAGCGGCGGATGGACCAGAACAGGCTTTGCGGCAGCGGATTCCACCATCCCGTCCGCAGGCCGCCGGCGCGGATCGCGGCGCTCGCCCAGGTGTTGCAGCCCAAGAGCGCCGTGAAGCGGCCCTCCGCCTCGTAGAAGGCGTCATAGGCGTTGTGCGAGATGCCGGGCATATGGATGGGCCGGCCGTCCTCATTGCGCCGGAAGCCGGCGAGCGACGCCTTGAGCACCGCATCGAACTGTTCCGGCCTGAGATCCAGGGCCAGAACCGAGGGGTGCGGCGTGTCGATCGCGCCGACGAGCTGCACATGCATGGCGGAATCGTCCAGCGTCAGGCCCCAGAAGGCCGGCAGCGCCTGGAGCTGGTCCCAGGTGGGCGTGTGGACGTAGAACTCGCGGCCGCCCCAGCCGAGCGCGAGCCAGCGCACCGCGGGGTCGCGGTAAGGCAGCCCGGTCCCTTCGAGGAAGGCGAAAGCCTCCAGCACGTCCGCATCGGCGGGCAGCGCCAGGTCCGTGTGAATCGGGCCGGCCAGCAGGAGAATGCGGCGCGTCCGGCTCGGCTCGTCGGTCGTCGCGTCGGACAGGGCGAAGGGGCGCGGCATCGCCGCGCCGAGCAGCGCCAGCTCGGCCACGACGCCGGCCAGCAGAAGGACGAGCGCAAGCGTCCGCCGCAGCGACCTCAGCACCCAGGCCGCGCCACTCAGTGCAGGATCTGGCTCAGGAACAACTTCGTGCGCTCGTGCTGCGGATGGTCGAAGAACTCCACCGGCGTGTTCTGCTCGACGATCTGGCCCTGATCCATGAAGATCACGCGGTTCGCCACCTGCCGCGCGAAGCCCATCTCATGCGTGACTACGAGCATGGTCATGCCTTCCTCGGCGAGGCTGACCATCGTGTCGAGCACCTCCTTGATCATCTCGGGGTCGAGCGCGGAGGTCGGTTCGTCGAAGAGCATGATGCGCGGGTTCATGCAGAGCGAGCGGGCGATGGCCACGCGCTGCTGCTGACCGCCGGACAATTGTCCGGGATATTTATGGGCCTGCTCGGGAATCTTCACCCGAGTCAGGAAGTGCATGGCGACTTCCTCAGCCTGCTTCTTCGGCGTCTTGCGCACCCAGATCGGCGCCAGCGTGCAGTTCTCGAGGATGGTCAGGTGCGGGAACAGGTTGAAGTGCTGGAACACCATGCCGACCTCGCGGCGCACCTCGTCGATCTTCTTCAAGTCGTTGGAAAGCTCCTTGCCGTCCACCACGATGCGGCCCTTCTGGTGCTCCTCCAGCCGGTTGATGCAGCGGATCATGGTGGACTTGCCGGAGCCCGACGGCCCGCAGATCACGATGCGCTCGCCGCGCATGACCTTGAGGTTGATGTCGCGCAGCACGTGGAAGTCGCCGAACCATTTGTGCATGCCGACGATCTCGATGGCGACATCCGTGTCCGAGATGTGCATCCGGTTCCGATCGACCGCGATCTCCTCGGCGCGAATTGCGTTCCCAATGGCCATGACGGTGATCTCCTTAGCGCCTGTGGCCCGTGTCGAGCCGGCGCTCCATGAACTGCGAATAGCGCGACATGCCGAAGCAGAAGAGCCAGAACACGAAGCCCGCGAAGACGAGGCCCGACATCGGCGTCTGCGGCGAGGCCCAGTTCGAATCCGCGAAGTTCTGCCGCACGATGCCGAGCAGGTCGAACATGCCGATGATGTAAACCAGGCTTGTGTCCTTGAAGAGCCCGATGAAGGTGTTGACGATGCCGGGGATCACGAGCTTCAGCGCCTGCGGCAGGACGATGAGGCCCGTCTTCTGCCAGTAGGTGAGCCCGAGCGAATCGGCGCCCTCGTACTGTCCCTTCGGGATGGCCTGCAAACCGCCGCGGATCACCTCCGCCATATAGGCGGAGGCGAACAGCGCCACGCCAACCAGCGCCCGCATCAGCTTGTCGATGGTCGTGCCGGGCGGCAGGAAGAGCGGCAGCATGACGCTGGCCATGAAGAGCACCGCGATCAGCGGCACGCCGCGGATGGTCTCGATGAAGATCACGCAGACCAGCTTGATCACCGGCAGGTTCGACCGCCGCCCGAGCGCCAACAGGATGCCGAAGGGCAGCGACACCGCGATGCCCACGAAGGACAGCACCAAGGTCACCATCAGCCCGCCCCAAAGCGAGGTTCGCGCAAGCGGCAGGCCAAACGCGCCGCCGACGAGCAGGAAAAAGGCGACAACGGGAAACACGCCGAAGAAGAGCACGGCGTTCAGCGCCTTGCGCGGCACGCTCGGGATCATCAGCGGCACGAGCAGCGCCACGAAAAGGACGAGCGTGACCATCACGCGCCAGCGTTCCTCGATCGGATACCGGCCGAACATGAACTGCTCGATCTTGGCGTTCACGAAGGCCCAGCAGGCCCCCGACCAGCCATCCGGCTGAATGCCGCCCTGCGCCACCGTCGCGCAGACCGAACGATCCGTCCCCGCCCATGTCGCGCTCAGGAAGAGCCAGTCGATCAGCGGCGGCAGGAGCCAGGCGATCAGGAGCGCGGCGAGCACCGTCATGATCGCGTCGGGCACGGTGGCGAAGAGGTTGGCGCGCAGCCAGTGTCCGAGGCCGCGCTCGCTGCGCGGCGCCGCTTGCGCGTTCACCATCTCCATGCGGACGAAGGAAAGGTCATGCTCCTGCATGGCGGGGTTATCTCTCCACCAGCGCCATGCGCGCGTTGAACCAGTTCATGAACGCCGATGTGATCAGGCTGAGGCCGAGATAGACCACCATCCAGATCGCCACCACCTCGATGGCTTGGCCGGTCTGGTTGAGGATCGTGCCGCCGATGGCGACGAGGTCGGGATAGCCGATGGCGATGGCGAGCGAGGAGTTCTTCGTGAGGTTAAGGTACTGGCTGGTCAGCGGCGGGATGATGATGCGCAGCGCCTGGGGGATGAGCACGAGCCGGAGGATCGGGCCGGAGCGCAGGCCCAGCGCGGAGGCCGCCTCGGTCTGGCCCCTGCTGACGCCCAGGATGCCGCCGCGCACGATCTCGGCGATGAAGGAGGCCGTGTAGAAGGAGAGCGCGAGATAGAGCGACAGGAATTCGGGTTGCAGGCTCGTGCCGCCCGTCAGGTTGAAGCGCGACTGCTGCGGCACGTCGAAGCTAAGCGGCATGCCGGCGGCGAAATAGGCCAGGAGCGGCAAGCCAATCAGCAGCGCCAGCGACGTCCAGAAGACGGGAAATTGCTGGCCCGTGGCCTCCTGCCGGATGCGCGCGGCTCTACGGACGAACCAGATCATCGCAAGCGCGACAGCGACGGCCAGGCCGATGAGCCAAGCCCCCTCGCCCCAGATTGGCGCGGGCATGAACAGGCCGCGATTGTTCAGGAAGGTGCTGAAGCTCAGGAACGATTCGGGATCGCTGAAGCTCAGGGGAATGCCGAGCTCGACGCTGTCGCGCGGGTTCGGCAGGACCGAAAGCACGCCAAAATACCAGAAGAAGATGACGAGCAGCGGCGGGATGTTGCGGAAGATCTCGACATAGACCGTGCAGATCTTGCGCACGAGCCAATTTCGCGACAGCCGGCCCACGCCCACGATGAAGCCCAGGATCGTGGCGGTGAAAATGCCGGCCACGGCAACCTTGATCGTGTTGATCAGTCCGACAATCAGCGCCCGCGAGTAGGTGGAATCGCTGGAATAGGCGATGGTGCTGGTCGAGATGTCGAAGCCGGCCCGGCCGCGCAGGAAGTCGAAGCCGGAGGCGACGTTCGCGCGGCGCAGGTTGGTGACGGTGTTGTCCACGATCCAGGCGACCGCGGCCACGAGAAGAACCAGAACCAGGACCTGGACGACGATGCCGCGAACGCGCGGGTCATAGAGGGGCGACACGCGCGGCGCGGCGTCACGTCCCAAAGTCACGTCGGCGGCCATGCGGAGCTTCTCTCGTCAGAGCGGAGCGGGAGGCGGCTGACCGCCTCCCCTGGAGCCGATTCCACGTGAGTGGAAACGGCTCCAACCTTCTTTGCCGCGTTTTCAACGGTCAGCCGGGCTCCACCCGACCTGAAAACGCTCTGGGCTTCGCGAGGATCAGCGGATCGGCGGGGCGTACTGGATGCCGCCCTTCGACCACTGCGCGTTGATGCCGCGGGCGATCTTGAGCGGGCTGCCCGAACCCACATTGCGCTCGAAGATCTCGCCGTAATTGCCGACGGCCTTGATGACGTTCACCACCCAGTCGTTGGTCAGGCCCAGATCGGTGCCGATCTTGGTGTCGGCCTCGGTGCCCAGGACGCGGCGGATTTCGGGATTCTCGGAGTTCTTCATCTCCTCAACGTTCGCCTGGGTGATGCCGAGCTCCTCGGCGTTCAGAAGGGCGAAATGCGTCCACTTGACGATGTCGTACCACTGGTCGTCGCCCTGGCGGACGGCCGGGCCGAGAGGCTCCTTGGAGATGATCTCGGGCAGCACGACGTGGTCATCGGGGGCGCTCAGTTGGAGCCGGATCGAGTAGAGGCCGGACTGGTCGGTCGTATAGGCGTCACAGCGTCCGGAATCGTAAGCCGCGTTCACCTCTTCGACCTTTTCGAACACGACGGGGCTGTATTCCATGTTGTTGGCGCGGAAGTAGTCGGCCAAGTTCAGCTCGGTCGTGGTGCCGGACTGCACGCAGACGGACGCGCCGTTGAGCTGGAGCGCGGAGGTGACGTCCGGGATCTTGGCCTTGTTGATCATGAAGCCCTGGCCGTCATAGTAGTTCACGCCCGCGAAGTTGAAGCCGAGCGCGGTGTCGCGGTTGATCGTCCAGGTGGTGTTGCGCGCCAGCACGTCGATCTCGCCCGACTGGAGGGCCGTGAAGCGCTCCTTGGCATTGGTGGGCGTGAAGCGCACCTTGGTCGGGTCGCCGAAGATGGCGGCGGCGATGGCGCGGCAGTAATCCACGTCGAATCCGGTCCAGTCGCCCTGGTCGTTCGGCGCCGAGAAGCCCGCCAGCGACGTGTTCACGCCGCACTGCACGAAACCCTTCGCCTTCACGTCGTCCAGGGTGGCCGCGCCCGCGGCGCCTACTCCCATCGTCACCAATGCGGCGCCCAGCGCGCCCTTCAGAATCTTGCTCATTCCCGTCTCACCTCTTCCCGTTATTGTCGCCGGCCGTTGAGAGCGCCGGTTCGCGTGTCGGCGTCGCGGCGTCCCGCAGTTCGGCCAGAAGCCGGCGGGGCCGCCAGTGGTTTTCGCCAGCCGGCATCGAAGGCGATTATTCCAGACAGGTCAAGGGCGATGCGCCAGCGGGCGGACCTGTTTGCCGGCCTTTCTTTGTCCGCGGCCGCCTTTCCGGCCAAGCCCGCGCCCGGCGGGTTGCGCGTATGCCGCCTGCCCCCTATGCGGAATGGCGGGCGGCAACAGGTGAGGCGCAAGAGTGGACCAGGCGAAGCGGCGCGGCATCAACACGAGGCTCGCGCATTCCGGCAACGACCCGCACGACTTCTTCGGCTTCGTGAACCCGCCGGTGGTGCATGCCTCGACCGTGCTCTTCCCGGACGCCGCCACCATGGCGAGCCGCGCGCAACGCTACACCTATGGCACGCGCGGCACGCCGACCTCCGACGCGCTCGCCTCGGCGATCGACGCGCTGGAGGGATCGGCCGGAACGATCGTGGTGCCCTCGGGGCTGGCCGCCGTGACCGTGCCGCTGCTCGGCTTCCTCGGGGCGGGCGACCATCTGCTCGTCACCGATTCGGTGTACGGGCCGACGCGCCACTTCGCCGACACCATGCTGAAGCGGCTCGGCGTCGAGACCGAGTATTACGACCCGCATATCGGCGCTGGCATCGCGAACCTCATGCGCTCAAACACGGCCGTCGTGTTCACGGAATCGCCGGGCTCCAACACGTTCGAGGTGCAGGACATCCCCGCGATCGCGGAAGCCGCACATGCGCGCGGCGCTGTCGTGATGATGGACAACACCTGGGCCACGCCGCTCTTCTTCAAGCCGCTCGATCATGGCGTGGACGTCTCCATCCACGCCGCCACGAAATATCCGGGCGGCCACGCCGACGTGCTGCTCGGCACCGTCTCGGCCAACGAGACGTGCTGGCCCAGGCTGCTCGAGGCGTTTCTGACGCTCGGCACGCCGGCAGGACCCGACGACGCCTATCAGGTGCTCAGAGGCCTGCGCACGATGGGGGTGCGGCTGGAGCGCCATCAGGGGAGCGCGCTCGCGGTCGCGCAATGGCTCGAGGAGCAGCCGGGCGTGGCGGCGGTGCTCCATCCCGGCCTGCCGAGCCACCCTGACCACGCGCTGTGGAAGCGCGACTTCTGCGGCGCCAGCGGCGTGTTCTCGATCGTGCTCCAGCATGAAGGGCGCAAGGCCGCCCATGCCTTCCTCGACGCGCTGGAGATCTTCGGTCTGGGCTATTCCTGGGGCGGCTATGAGAGCCTCGCCGTTCACTGCAACCTCGGCGACCGCACGCTCGCCAAGCCGCCAGGCGGCAAGTCGGTCATCCGCCTGCAGATCGGGCTAGAGGACGTGGACGATCTCAAGGCCGATCTCGCGGAGGCGCTGCGCGCGGCCGCCGCGGCGGCGATGTAGCCGCACTCCATCAACGCTCGGGCAGCGTCGCCGCCAGCGCTTCGTTGTAGAAGCGCGGGTCGCCGGTGACCTCCTCGCCCACCCAGTCAGGCAAGGCTGTCACTTGGGCGGCATCCGCCATTTCCAGTTCGGCCAGCACCAAGCCTTCGTGAGGGGTGTCGAACACATCCACCTCCCAGCGCAGTCCGTCCTGCAGAACCTCGTGGCGGCGCTTGGACAGCACGCGTCCCGCGGAAAGGGCGATCAGCTCCTCGGCATCCTGCGGCGGAATGGGATATTCATACTCCGCCCGCTCCAGCGCCTTGCCCGCGCTCTTGATGGTCAGGAAGGCGAGCCCATCGTCGCGCAGGCGGATGCGCATCGAAAGGGCCGGCGTGCTCGCGAGATAGGCCTGGCGCATGCCGACAGCGGCGGCGGCATGCGCCCGCCAGCCATCATGCCGCACGAGAAACTTGCGCTCGATCTCCCGACCCAAACTCTTTTGCTCCCAAGCGCCGCCCGTTCCGCCAATAGGATTCGAGCCGCTCGACAAGGCAGGCCGTGCGCTCGGCGGTCAGCTCATAGCCCAGGCGCAGCGCATCCGCGCCGAGCGCATCCTGCCGCCGTTCGACCGCTTGGCGAACCGCGTCCAGCCCCTCAATGCCGGAGAAGTGTGACGGCTCACTGTCAAGCACCTGCAGAAAGACATGGGTGTCGTGATGGTCGCCGAGCGTCTCCGCGAGATCGTTGGCGAGGTCGCGCTGGCCGGTCAGCACATGCGGAGCGCAGCCGCGAAGCAGGCACAGGTGGTGCCAATGGTATTTCACCTGCTTGCGCCAATCGTGAAAGGTCTCCGCCGAAGGCTCCCTCCGGATGAGTTTCAGGTCGCGCCTCGCCTGCCGATAAACCTGCGCCAGCCCCGGCGCCATGGCGTCGAAACCGTCCGCATTCAACGTCCAATCGTCGGCGCGCTCGCGGATCACGCCGACCGCCCGCCGAAATTCGGCCAGCGCCGCGGGAACGTCGGTCTCGGCTTTTGCCCTATGGCCGCGGTCGCCGAGGGTTTCGCGCAACCGTTCGATCGCCTGCGGATCAAGCCCGTCGGCAAACCCGCCGACCACTTTGTCGAGCGTCGCCGAAAGCACGTCGGCGTCGCGAAGGCTCGACAGCCCCGCCGCGACGTCACGGACTGCCGCGTTCTCTCGCCGGTAGTCGGGAAAGGAGTGTCGCACGAGCCGCAACAGCCCACGCAGCCGCTTGCAGCGCTTGCGCACGCCATGGATCGCTTTCGCCGCCTCGCTCACGCCGCACTCGGCCTCGGCGAGCGCCTTGTCCAACTGCTCGACGGCCACGCGCCGGAACGCGGCTTCGGTGGAAGGGTCGCTCGGCTCGAAGAGGAATGCCATCTGTCTTTACCTTGAAGTCCTCACCTAAATCGCTCCGCGGCCTCGTTTGTTGCAAGCCTCCGGTTCGCCTCCTCGTTTCAGGCTACTCGGCCACTCGGCGCTTTCCTGCACCCCTGCACCGGCGCACCGATTGGCGCCTGCACAAATGCCTGCCATGCGCTCGCTCAGCCCGGCACCATTCCGAAGGGCGAACACATACACGGACAAGTGAGCCGCCGTGAGCCTTGAGGGTGGTCGCCTCGGTTCTACCCTTGGGCTCCGCCGGTCGTCGCCGATCGCTTGCGCCGCAGCGCCCTGCTTGCGGAGTCAGCGGCATCGTCCTCTCCCGCCGCCGGAAGAGCAACAGGCCTGCAGCGAGCCGTGGCGGCCTATCCAATCGCGCTCGCTTGCGTCGGGCCGGGCGATCGGCAGCATCTCGTCCAACATGAGGCAGGAATCTCTCCATGAAGCCACTCGCCTTCGCCCTTGCCGCCGCGACCGCCCTGTCGGCCGGTTCCGCATTCGCCCAATCCGGTGGGGACAACCAGTCCGCGCGGACGGCCGAAACCCAGGCGCCGAACGCGCCCGATCAGCAACCCGCCTTTCCCGGACAAACCCGCGCCCCGCGGACGGCCGAACCCGTGGCCGTGGAGACGGAGACCGTCGCCGAAGGCCTGCCCAACCTTTGGGCGATGGAATTCCTCGCCGACGGCGCCATGCTCGTCACCGCCAAGGCCGGCGACATGTTCATCGTCTCGCCGGACGGCCGCGTGGGCGCGCCGATCCAGGGCTTGCCGGAGGTCATGTCGGAGGGCCAGGGCGGCCTTCTGGACGTGGCGCTCGCCCCCGACTTCGCCCAGAGCGGGACCATCTACTTCTCCTTCTCCGAGCCCCGCGAGGAGGGCGGCAACGGCACCACCGTGGCTCGCGCGCGCCTGCAAACGGACGGCGCCGGCTCAGGCTCCCTGCAGGACGTGCAGGTCATCTTCCGGCAAACGCCGGCTTATGACGGCGACAAGCATTTCGGCTCGCGGCTCGTGTTCGGCCCTAACGGCCACCTGTTCGTCACCGTCGGCGAGCGCTCCGACACGCCCATTCGCGACCAGGCGCAGGACCTGACCTCGGGCCTCGGGAAAATCTTCCGGATCAACCCGGACGGCTCGGCGCCCGACGACAATCCGTTCGCCGGGCACGCCTCGGCCCAGCCCGAGATCTGGTCCTATGGGCACCGCAACCTGCAATCCGCCGCCATCGACGGCGAAGGCCGGCTCTGGACGGTGGAGCACGGGCCCAGAGGCGGCGACGAGCTCAATCAGCCGCAGGCGGGGCTCAACTATGGCTGGCCGATCATCACCTACGGCGTCGCTTACCGCGGAGAGCCGGTCGGGCGCGGGCTCACCGCCATGGAAGGCATGGAGCAGCCGGTCTATTATTGGGACCCGGTGATCGGGCCGTCCGGCATGGCCATCTACCGAGGCGAGGAGTTCCGGGCCTGGGACGGCGCGTTTCTCGTCGGCGGGCTCGTCAGCCAAGGCCTGGTCATCCTCAGGATGGAAGATGGGCGTGTGGCGAGCGAGGAACGCATCCCGCTCGACGCCCGCGTCCAGGACGTGCAGGTCGGCCCGGACGGCGCGGTTTATGCATTGACCGAGTCCGACAACAACGGCCCAAGCGCGATCCTGCGGCTGACCAACGAGGCGGGAAGCTGACCGGCCTCATTGGCTCCGACCAGCAGGGAGCGGGGCCGCATGGAGGCTCGCCGCCAGCGCGTCTCCGGCGCGAAGCACGGTCCTCGTTTGGCGTTGTCAGCGCGCGACGAGTCGATGCGTCGGCGCAAGCTCCATTGCGCCGGGCGGCCTCGCTGTGCTAGCCGACCTTGCAGCGGCCTTCCCGCTACGTGCTTTAGGCAGGGACGTGGCGAGAAGGCGGCTTCAGCCGGAAGCGTCGTGGAAACGGGCGCTTGCGGCATGACGGAGTGTAGCGCAGCCTGGTAGCGCACCTGATTTGGGATCAGGGGGTCGCAGGTTCGAATCCTGCCACTCCGACCACGGCCTCGGGTTGAGGGACAAATGAACACGGCACGCATCTACAGCCCGTCGAAAACCCAGATGCAGTCGGGCAAGGCCAAGACCGGGCATTGGGTGCTCGAATACGAGCGTGAGCGCCGCACAATCGACCCGCTGATGGGCTACACCTCGTCGGGCGATCCGCTGAGCCAAGTGAGCCTGTCCTTCCACACGCGCGAAGAGGCGATCGCCTATGCCGAGAAGCATGGCATCGACTATGCGGTGCAGGAGCCGCACGAGAGCAAGCGGCGGCAGCTCTCCTATGCCGACAATTTCCGTTTCGACCGGAAGATCCCCTGGACGCACTGAGCGGTTGACCTTTACGCTCGGCGCCACGGTCCCGTAGCTCAGCCGGATAGAGCACCGGCCTTCTAAGCCGATGGTCGCAGGTTCGAATCCTGCCGGGATCGCCATGCCCATTTTCGAACCTTGTTTTTGCAGGGTCGTCTAGGCTGAAAGCCGCACCGGATGTAAGGCGCGGCCCGTGGTTGTTCTGCGGGCGTTCCTATATCCTCCGTAGGGCGGACTCGGATTCCTGCGTGTCTCGCCTGGATTCGGCCGGCCATGCCTGCCGCCCCGCTCAGCTTCGTTCCGCCCCTCCTGCCAATGCTGGTCGAGGTTCCGCTGAAGGCGACAAGTTGAAGAAAGGGATCCGACTTTGATTGGCCGCAGGTTGACCATTGCCCTTTCATGCGCCCTGCTCCTGCTGGCCTCCATTCTCGCCTTTCTCGGCGCAACTCTTCCTCAAGATATCCATCGGTACATTTATGCCAGTCGGCCGCCGCCATCCCCGTACTGGGACGGATGGTGGGATGAGGTGAGCCCAGGGGAGCCCCGCTTTGCCAGCGGCTTCTCGCCATTCGACCTGCTGTCTGGCGGCGGCTTCCACTGGCTGCTCCTGACCTCTCTCTACTTCGGGCTTGCGGTCGTCCTCGGGATAGCCCTCCGTCGCATCTTCTTTCCGCCGACCGAAACCCGCAGTCGCATTGAGCAGGTGCTTCTGCCTTTTGCCGGGTTCCTTCCCGCTTACATGCTGGTTTGCGGCCTGAACCGCCTCGTTTCGCTCGTCCTACCGGCCCGTGAAACATCGGTTCTGTCGTTCCTGATCCTCACGGCAGCAGCGCTTGCCTACGTTGCGCGACAGTCCACCCGAATTCAGAGTCAGGACATTTTATGGCCCGCTATCCTCCTTGTGTTGTACGCCGTACTCACGCTGCAATACGCTTTTATCTTTGTCACCGGTGACGCTTCGATCCGCGAGGTTCACACCATCTTTCTGTCACCTCTATACGGCGTCGGCTCAGGATCAAAACTTCCTATCATTGCATATCATTATGATGAGGTCTCTTTCCTGCTTCCTGTCGTCTATGCACGATCCGATCTGGCGGGTCCGCAGGAGTTGATTTTTGCCTTCTGGATTTTGCACACGCTCTCAAAGCTGAGTGCCTTCAGCCTCACGTTCTTCTCGCTTCTCGTTCCGCGCTTTCGGGGTTAATCCGGCCCAAAGCGCCCTCCTGGCGATGTTCCTGTTCTTCGGTGCTCACGCCTTCTCTTTCACCGACAGGATTTACCTCTTCGACTCGGCCAATCCGGCGCACTACGTGATGCATCCCGGCCGCTTGGTCAGCTCGCTCTGCGTAATCTGGGTGGCTGGTCTTTTTGCCGCGTTCGACCGGCACATGAACCTTTTGCGCGGGGTTGTCGCCGTCATTCTAGGCATTGGGATCTCCGCAATGACGATCAGCGTTGCCGCCCTTAGCGCGGCCGCTTCCCTTGTCTTCCTGCTGTTCTCTCCGCAGCCGAGAAGGCTCACCTGCGCCGCGATTCTCGCCTTCCTCGCCGTGGCCCTCATCTACCGGACGCACGAATCGGTCGCTTCCTGGGGCGGTGTTGCCTTGGTCGTCGCCATAGGAGCCGTTTCGCTCGTCCTCCTGCGAAAGCCGGAAATTGGCGGCAATCGTGGCTTCCTGGTCCTGGGTGGGTGTGTGCTGGCCGGGCTGGGCTGCGGCTTGACGGTCGGCAATTTGACTGCCCTGTCTCCGGATGTCCTGGCTGCCCAGGGCTTCTTGGAAACCGGTGACGATTTGCTCGCCGGCGGCCGGCATGCCGTAACCGAATGGCCGGCGGTACATCAGTACGATCTCAGCCACTTCGCGCTCAAATTTGGTCTTCCGCTGGTCCTTTTGGCGCTGTTCGTCGTCACCCGCCCTGCGCGGGAGGATGTTCTAGTGACGTCTGCCGCTGGAGCGATCGTGCTCTTCATGGATGGGCTTCTGCTCATGGACTTCGTCCTCATCGCCGATCATTACGAAACGCCCAAATGGAGCTATGTTCAGCAGTTCGCCCTCCGAAGCAGATTCGTCGAAGGCGGCTTCTACGCGCTTCTCGGCCTATCCCTTGCCGGGCTTGTCCGCTCGGAGTGGCTGCCTTTGCGAGTGGCCGCTACCGCCTATGTCGGCCTGGCCACCATAACTCCGATTGTCTGGGGCGAACTGAGCCTGCTGACCCAGTGGTGGTACAATGCCCGGTTCCTCTCACGGGGCGTCTCGGCTTTCTGACCACGACCTTGGTGGCTTTATCTTTCATGAACCCCAGGCCAAGCCGGTCGGTGCGTAACCGCGCGGGGTCACGACCGCGCGAGAAAGCGTCGACTCAGCTCTGCGAGCATGGCGGCAAGAACGAAGGGTCCCGTGATCTCCAGGGAAAGATAGTATTTGAAATGCGAAGCAGGCGCGAGGAGCATGACGGCTGGAGCCCGGAGCGTCACCACCAGCGCGGCGGCCGCTGCAGCCGGGGCGAGCCGCCAAAGAAAAAGGGCGGCCAGCAGGACGAGCAGCTCCGGCAGATAGTTCCAGTGGAGCACCGACCCGGACGGCGTCAGGCCGCGATAGGCAGCCGTCTGGCGAAGTTGATCCACAAGCTTGGCCCGCAGCTCCGGAAATGGCGGATCGAATTCCATCGGGCGAGGATCGTTATACGTTGCGCGGTCGAGCTCGTTCCAAATCGAGGTATGATCGTAAACGGCGTGGATGGGAGAACGCAGTCCGCTCGACCCTGCCGTCGTTTCGATCCGGCCGGCCAGGAAAAGCGGCAGGTTGTCGAGCAGGAGCCTTGTATAAACCCGGCGAAACCGCTCCTTGTCCGCTTCGCTGGCGTCCCACTTGACGCCTCCCCACCAGAACGAGGCGATCTCGTCGGGCTTCTGAACTGACATCAGCATCTGCTGGTCGACCACCGCGCCTGCGGCCGCCAAGACCTCCTCCTTGTTCTCGGCAAAGTAATCACCCTGCAGGATATATCCCAAGGGATTCAATTTCACCGACAGTTCGTAGCCCCAATCATCGGAAGCTCTGCCCGCGGCGAGCGGTACGGCGATCTGGACGAACGCCACCAGGGCGACCGCGGCCGCGCAGTATCGGACCATCGCTCGAGGGTAGGCCCGGATCGACCACAGCAGGACGAGCAGCGCCGGCACGGCGACCAGAACGCCGTCGGTTCTCCAGATCACAGCCATCGCCGAAAGCAAGGTCACGGCCAGCGCGAGCGGGCGACGGGGAACTTCCTTCTTCAGCACGAGGTGGAATGCGAGCGCCGCCAGGGCCGTCACGGTGAGCGAGAACGGGGTGTCGCGGCTGAGCAGGAGCATGTTCGAGACGAACGCGACGTTGATGGCCAGGAGCAGATGCGGCAGTGCGCGCAGAATCCAATGCGCCCCGTGCCTGGCAAGAACGAGGTCCCACAAGCCGAGGACGCACGCGGCGAGCCCGACCTGCACGAGGGTGATGAACCAGAACTCCGGCACCAAGTCGAGCGCCGCGCCATAGGCGAGAGGCTTGAAGTAGCCGTGCCAATCGTTGATCGGGAACGCCTGCGACGACCTGAACGCCCCATAGGTATCACCCATGACAAAGCCAGGCCAAAAGACCGCCGCCCAGGCTCCGAGATAGGCAGCCCAGGCGAGCATGAGGATGCGGGTGCCGACAGAGGCGCGCTTGATGAGCTCCAAGGCGCCCAGAATGAGCCCGAAGCAAATGGCCGCACCGACCAGGCGGATCGCAGCGACGCCCCACGGATTCGGCCCGCTGCCGCGGCCCCACCAGTCGAAGCCGTAGGCCAGGAACAAGTAGGCGATCCCGCCGACCGCCGCCCACCACGCCGTTCCAAATGGGGCCATTAAGCGACGCCGGCCGTTGCCGTTCCGGTCGTCCTTGTTTTCCTCCGTCATGCGCTCCGCCGCTCCAGAGGCCGCGGGCACGAAGCCGACCGGCTCGGCCGGAAAGCGGCAGTGCCGCGCCTCGACGGCTTCATTCGTTCAGCGCTTGTCAGGCGATGCGGATGAAATCGCGGCGAACCTCCCATCGGCATCCCTCGCGAAGGCGTCCACCTCGTCCGGCGTGCCGAGAAAGGCGACCTGCTCCAATGAAATGCTCTGCACATGGACGGACAGGCCTTGCCCGATGAGGCCGTTATAGAGCGGCGCGACGTATTTCTCTCCCCTTTCGAGCCTGGACGCGTCCGAGTAATAGGAGCGATAAACGTCACGGTACAACCGGGCGCTCGCAAAGAAGTAGAACCCGATCGAGGCGTGGTTCGAGATCCGCGACTTCTCGCGAACCTCTTCGGCGGTTCCCGACGGCCCCAGGCGCACGAAGCTCCAACCCTCTCCCGGCGCATCCACGCAGGGAATCCAGCCGTCGCCCTGGATCTGGCCGGGCCGCAGCGCCCCGGGGGCGAGCGCCGTGTCGATGTTGAAGATTGCGAAGGGCTGGTCCGCGTCGGCGCGCTCGGCGGCGAGCTGGGCGGTTGTGGCCTGCCCATCCGTCGGCGCGTCGAGTTCGAGCATGGAAGTGTCGCCGAGGCCAAGCGCGGCTGCGTTCTGGGCGACGAAGTCGCGCGCGGCGTCCTCGCGGCGGAGAATGAAGCAGAAGCGCCAGCCCGCGTCGGCGAATTCGGACAAGCCGCGGAGCGACCACTCGAAAAGCGTCCGGCCGCCCGCCTCGATGCGGTACTTCGGAATTGTGTAGCCCCGCTCCAGAAATCGGCGGCCGAAGCCTGCCATGGTGATCGCAAGCAGGGGTGCGCCCACGTCATCGCTCCTGCGGCCCAAGCAAATCCAGGATGCTCGCCGTGGACATCCGCGCGAACTCATCGGGGCGGACGGTGCGGTCGTCGACATAGAAGCCCCGCGGCCCTGGCCAGGGCTTGCCCACGACAAGGCCGTCGAAGGGCACGTCGTGGCGGCGCAGCCATTCGAGGATGCGCGGCGCGGTCTCGACGTTGATCTTGGAGATGTCGCCGCCAAACGTTCTCATGTTCCGTGCGGTGAACACGACGACCCGCAGACCTTCCTGCCGCGCCTGCGCCAGCCGTTCAGCCACCTCGGTGTGGACGGCCAGGTCCTCGTAGCGCTCGCCCTCGCGCTTGACCGGACACAATGTGCCGTCAAGGTCCACATAGATCGTGTTGACGACCGTCATGGCTGAGACTCCAGTTCCTTCAGAATGTTGCCAGCCGTCAGCAGAAAAGCGAGCAGGTTTCTCGGCCGGTCCACGTGGTAGGGCAGCATGCTCAAGAAGAGAGAGGCTTCGTACAACCGCACGCGCGAGGGCTCCCACCCCTGCTCTTCAAGCCATGCGACGAACCTCGTCCGGTACGGAAGGAGGTCGTGCGACAGCTGAGTAAGCGACAGTTCGATCCCCTCGCCGATCTGGATTTCATAGAGCCCGTTGACGATGAAGTCATAGCCGCCGAGCACCGAATGGGAAAGCTTGGCCAGGTCGTAATAGGGATCCGTGTAAAGCTCGTCCGCGCTCGACGCGCCCTTCGGGTCGATCAGCTTCAGCAGGCGAACCCGTTTGTCGTAGAGAATGTTCGAGAAGCAAAGATCGCCGTGCCCGATCGCTTCGATGCGCGTGGCAGGCTGGGCAAGCCTGTCGAGCAGGGTGAAGTAGCTTTTCACGATCGCGTCGATGCCGCCATGGGAGGTGCCGTTTCGAACGAAGGCATCCAGCCTGCCGAACAGCGGCTGCTGGCGGAGTTGATCGAGCCGGGCGGCCAGCTTGGCCTGGTAGAGCTCATTGAAATGGGCTTGCGCGGCTGGCGCGCCGCAGGGCCGCGTCGGCCGTTCACGAATGAATTGGCCAACATCATCCAGGAAGGCGTCGAAGTTCGCGATCGTCAAGCCGCCGTGGATCCATTGCTTTCCCATGTCGGGCACGAGCAGCCGCTCCATGCGATAGCTCGCCGAGCCGGCATCGACGGTCAGGTCGTAGGGGAGAACGAACCACCGTTGGTACCGCGGCGGTAGGAGGTGGTAGAAGTCGTGCTCGCTGCGGATCTTTTCGATCTTGTTGGAGGCCTTGATGACCTCCCGCTTCTCCCGTCGCATGGCGTTGAAGTGGCGGCTGTTGAGCGAGCCGCTGAGAAAGTCGAGGAAGGCGGCAGGATCGTCCAGAGAGACGACGGTGGCGTCGAGATCGACCCTCAGGAAATGGTGCTCGCGGCCTTCGCCTTCCTCGTTGGGAGCGGGGTGCTCGAGCCTGCGTAGAAAGGCGAGGTAGTCCGCCATGCCGCAAGCAAGAAGCGGGGCCTGGGTTCCTTGCCATGTTCCGCGGCATGCTTCGTTCGAAACGCGAAACCGCCTGAGCAAATCAGCGAAGCCTTGGGTGTCGATCGGGGCCAGCATGGAACTGAGATGGATGACCCGAACAGGCGAACGGTTCTCCAGCTCATCCTTCAGTTTCGCCAAATGGTCGGCGCCGGTGACATGCCGGAACTCTTCGATGCCGGCGCGCCGCGCCAGGCGCTCGACATGCGTCCAGAGCCGGTCGCCCTGCTGCAGAAGGTCGCCATAGCGCGTGAGCCCGAGAAGGTGCCGTGCCTCCGTTTCCGGAACCGCGCGGTCGTAATAAACGAACAGGGTCACGGCGCGCCGCGTCCCGCGGCGACTGCGGCGCGGCGCTCGCGCCGGGTCGGGATCGGGCCGAGGCGATAGATCGGGCGCGAGCGCGCTTCGGCGGCGATGCCCCGGAAACGGCGCTTGAGATAAGGCAGCGCATAGATCATGGCGCCGGCGCCCAGCACAAGCACGACGATCAGGCGGTAGGCGGCCGCGCCTTGTGCGCCCGCACTGGTCCCAAGCGCCGTGGACAGCACGCCCAGAATGGGATCGCTCCACAATGGCGTTCCGGTGAACGCCGCCGCAGCCGACCCGGCCGCGAAGAAAACGGCAATTTCCGCCACCCAGATCGCCACCGTCAGAAGCGCGAGCGCAACCAAGCGGCCCAGATCTGGCCCCGGGAATTGTGCAGCCGCTCGCAAGATGGCTTCGCAAACCCGCAGGATGGCGAGACTCCTCCAAGAACGCCCTCGCGTGAGGGCCGTGTTAGCCAAGCTTCGGAGAGCCAACGGCCCGACGAAGAAGAGGCCCAACGCGGCAAGAAGGGAGCCTGCCGTGATCAGCGCAATCGGCGCCATTCCACTGCCGGCGTTGCCTGACCACCAAAGCAGGCCCAGCAGAAGCAGAACCATCGTGACATCGAGGCTGCGCTCGATGACCACGGCGATCAGCACCGCCGTCGCCCTGTTCGTCACGCGCGCGAGTTCCACAAAGCGGAGCACATCGCCCAGTCTCAACGGCAGGAAGGCCCCTAGGAGCGAGACGGTGAATTGAAAGCGCAGCAACTGCGTCACCGTGACGTTGACTTCTCCCAATGTGAGATAAAGGCGCATGATCCTCAGCAGATGGCTGAACGCATAAACCACGACGCAAAGCCCCAGCAGGCCGATGCCGGCCACAGACACATCATGGAGGGTCTCCGACAGAAACCCCGCGAGCTGCGGCGCTCGCTGCGCCATGATCCAGATCGCAAGCGCAACAAGAGCGGCCGAGATAAGGTCGAGAATCGTCTTGGCTGGAAGCATATGGCTGGCAGGACCTCTGATCGCTTTCTTGCGTCTCACGAACAGATCTCGAAGCTGTATTCATCGCGTGCTTTCTCGCGATGCTCCTTCGCAAGGAAGTTCCTTCGGTCGGCCACGAAGCCGCGAAGCAGCGCCATGGTGCGGTAGGCTTGGCTGAACAGCTTCACATTGGACACCTGATCCTCCTCCCGCCAGGTGATGGGAAAGAAGGAGATGTTGTGGGCTTTCACGCTGCTGGCCAGGATCATCCCATAGTTGAACATGAGATTGTCGGGCAACCTCTTGTAGAACTCGTCCCTCAGCATCGCCGTCGAGTATATGTTGAGGCCGGAGCCCAGGTCGTACAGACGCTTCCCGGTCGCGGTCGAGAACAAGGCGTTGAACGCCACATTGCCGATCATTCGTGTGCGAGAATAACCCTGCAGTTTCGACGCGGGATGAAAGCGCGCGCCCAGGCAGCAGTCCTTTTCGAGATGCTCGCCGCGCGCAAGCAGCGGCATCAGGTCCGCTATGTCGGCCTGATCGTCGCCGTGCAGCACCACGACATGGGTGAAGCCCTCCTGGACGGCATAGCGGAACGCCGCCTTGTGGGAACCGCCCAAGCCGTAATTGTCGTGGTTTCGGCCGACGAGGAGATTGTCGAGCCGCAGCGTCCGGCCGGCTTCCTGCGCCGCAGCGACGGTGCCGTCCGGGCTCCGGTTGTCCAAAACGAGGATTTGGGCGAACCGTTCGGCCCGGCCCGGCTGGCCGAATTGCTCGAGAACGCGGCCGATCTGCCGTTCGCAGCGATAGGCCGGAATGAAGACAAGGATGCGATCGCTCATCGACCGGCTCGGATCGCATGCGGGGCCTCGGCTCCTCGTTTCTCCAGAAGAAGCCTGCTGAACAGGAAGTTCGCCAGGAGCGTGACGGGAGTGACGAGAAGCTTGGCCGCGATCCCGCTCAGCCTTTCCGGGGAGGCCAAATACGGCGCGGACAGGGAGGTCAAGGCCTGAGCCATAAGTCCGATCGCGGCTGAGGCCGCAAGGATCGCCACAATGTTGAAGGCGACATAGGCCAAGAGCTTGGAGGCGAGATACTGGCCCTCGTACATGAAGACATAGCGCGCGGAGATCAGGAAGACGAAGGTTACAGCGACTCCTGCGCTGATCAGGTTCGTCACGAGAGGACCGAGATCGGTCAGAAAGCTGAGCGTCATGAATAGCGAGAGGTCCAGCAGCCAGCCAAGGCCGGAAACGCCGACGAATTTCGCGGCGGCTCGCCATGCCCCCACGGTGTTCCGCCCGGTCGGCAAGCCCGCCTGCGTGGATGACGACACGCTGCCGGAAATTTCGCTTCGACCTGGCCGCACCGGCATCTCTCGCAAGCTCAATCGGCACGCTATAACCACGCCGCCGCCGAATCTGTCGAGCCTAAACTTCGACGCCGGCCACGCCGGTTGCCTTTCCCTCGGCGCTTCCCGCTGCTGTTCCTCTGGTCTGCCAATGTCGGGTGGTCCGGGGTAAATCTTAGTGCGTCATAGACCCTGGACCGCAAACAGGGGCAGGACCAATGCGCTCCGGCACTTCAATGCCTCGTGGCGCATTAACCGGGGGCAGGACGGCGGCCCTGATCTGCGCTGAGGGTGGTTCAGGAACGGCTTGGCCGTTCAGGAGCGAGAACTGCCTCGGCTTCGTATTTCTCCACGAACGTCTCGGCCGAAAGCTGCCGAAAATCGGGCAGGGCGGCGCGGAGCTGCTCGTGGCTCCAATGCCACCAGCCCAGGGCCTGCAGCCGCTCCGCGAGGTGTCGCGGAAAACGCGGCCGGACGGGCCGCGCCGGGTTGCCCGCCACGATCATGTACGGCTCGACATCCTTTGTCACGATCGCGCCAGCCGCGACCACCGCCCCATCCCCCACGCGCCGGCCAGGCAGGATGATCGCGCCATGGCCGATCCAGACATCGTGGCCGATCGTCACGCGGGCGGCGCGCCGCCGGTCGAAGAAGCTTTCCTCGTCCGCCTCGCCCTCGAAATAGGCCGAGGCGCGGTAGGTGAAGTGGTTCTGGCTCGCCAGTTCCATGGGGTGGTTGCCCGGATTGATCCGCACATGCGAGGCGATGGAGCAAAACTTGCCGATCGTGGAATAGATGACCTCGCCGTCCTGAACGATGTAGGAGTAGTCGCCCATCTCCACTTCCGTGAGGAGCGTGCGCGCGCCCACTTCCGTGTAGCGGCCGAGCGTCGAGCGGAGCACGGTGGCTGTCGGGTCCATCACCGGCTCGGGGCCGAGCTTCTTCTGCATGATCTCTTCCTCCGTGAGCCGGTCTCGACCTTACCCGAGACGCTGCGATGACGGCCGAACGCGCCGATCAGCGAATCACCAGCTCGATGCGGTCGGCCGCGAACACCGCTTCCGTGTGCTGGATCGGCCGGCCTTCGCCGTCCTCGTTGACGCTCAGGACGGCCAGCACGATGCGACCGGAGCCCAATCCGAGCTGGACCGCTTCCGCGCCGGTCGCCTCGCGGGCGGACACCTTCGTCTCGCGCCGCCGGTAGTCCGTCACGCCGCAGGCGGCGAGCGCCGGCGTGATCGCGCCGAGTTCTTGGAAGGCGGGCACAAAGCCTTCGAAGCGCGGCAGCGGCAGGTGGTTCACGCCGATGGCGACCGGCACGCCGTCGCTCGACCGCCGGATGCGGAGTCTGAGAACCGGCGCACCTGGCTCGATGCCGAGGCTTTCGGCGATGGCCGGTTCGGCCGCCACGGTTTCCCAGTCCATCAGCTCGCCGCCCGCGACATGGCCCTCGGCGGCCATGATCTCGGTGAACCGCGTTCGCGACCCGATGGGATAGCGGATGCGGTGCTGCTCGACGAAGGTGCCGCTGCCGCGAGCCGAGCGCACCACCCCTTCCGATGCGAGCGCCGAAAGCGCCCGGCGCACCGTGTGGCGGTTGACGCCGAACCGCTCGGCGAGCTCCGCCTCGGTCGGCAACTTGGCTCCCGGCTGCAATTGGTGCTGCGCGATCCCGGCTTCGATCTGGTCGGCGATGCGCCGCCACGCCGCGATGCCGTCGCCCCGCGCCAACGGCGGGGAAAGGTTCTCAGGCGCAACGGCCGTCATCGCGGTGTCATCCAGTTCGTCCATGTTGTTGTCGAGCTGACTAGACAAATGCTGTTGGCTAAACTAGACAACTTTGCAAGTGACTGTCCAGGGACAACGGGGCATGACGACGGCTTCCCAGAGAGAAGAGGTTGAGGCGCGGCGCGCCGTGATGCGCGTTTGCGCGGCCGCCCGCCGGGATGAGCTGGCGGACCTCGTGACCACCTTGGGCGGTGGCGGCGAGGTGACCGACCTGCGGGCGCCGGAGCCGGGCCTGGTGATGCTGCGGGGCCGGATCGGCGGCGAAGGCGCGGCCTTTAACCTGGGCGAGGCGACGGCGGTGCGCGCCGCCGTTCAGGCGCCGAGCGGCGCGCAGGGTTTTTCCTATCACCTTGGGCGCGATCGCAGGAAGGCGCGGCTCGCCGCGATCGTGGACGCCTTCTGGCAGGAGCCTGCCCTGCGGCTGCGTATCGAGGCGGGCGTGGAAAAGATCGCCGAGCGGCTGCAGGCCGAGGCGCGGCTCGAAGCGGAGCGCACCGCCGCCACCCGGGTGAACTTCTTCACGGTGGCGCGAGGGGAGGACTGATGCTTCAGCACGCGATGCGCGGCGCGTCCCTTCCCGGTTTCGCAGACGCGCCCAGGGACAGCCAGAAAATCTTTCGCGCAGTGATGAACGCCATGGCGCGGCCCACGCATGTCGAGCGGCTGGAGGTGGCGCTCGCAACCCCGCCGGCGCTCGACCCCGGCCTGGCCGCGGTCGCGCAGACGCTGGCGGACGGCGATGCGCCGATCTGGCTCGACGCGCCGCTCGCCGCCGATCCGGCCGTGTCCGCTTACCTGCGCTTCCACACCGGAGCGGCCGTGGTCAGCGATCCGGCCGAGGCCGCCTTCGCGCTTGTTGCCGACCCCGGCAAGCTGCCGCCCTTCGACGCCTTCGCATGGGGCACGGAGGAGTATCCCGACCGCTCGGCCACCATCGTCATGGCCGTGAAGAGTTTCGAGTCGGGCGTGCGGCTGGTTTTCGAAGGGCCGGGGCTCAAGGAGCGCGGCTCGCTCGCGCCCAAGCCCGTTCCCGCCGACTTCGCCCAGCGGCTGGAGGCGAACCGCGCGCTCTTCCCGCGCGGGGTGGACCTGATCTTCACCTGTGGCGGCGATGTCGCCGCCCTGCCCCGTTCCGTCCGGCTCGTGGGAGGCTGACATGTATGTCGCGGTGAAAGGGGGCGAGGAGGCCATCGCCAACGCCCATCGCCTGCTCGCGCATCGCCGGCGCGGCGAGCCGTCGGTGCCCGCCATCCAAACCGAGCAGATCGTGGAGCAGCTTGCGCTTG
This sequence comes from Mesorhizobium sp., assembly GCA_035998495.1. Taxonomy (GTDB): domain Bacteria; phylum Pseudomonadota; class Alphaproteobacteria; order Rhizobiales; family Rhizobiaceae; genus Mesorhizobium_B. Next base: position 122,487 of record DASYHP010000026.1, on the reverse strand, counting down.
GCGTTGACCGCGTGATGGCCGAGGGCTCGCTCTACGACCGGGCGCTTGCGGCGCTCGCCGTCAAGCAGGCGCGCGGAGACCTGATCGAGGCGATCTTCCTGGTGCGCGCCTTCCGCACCACCTTGCCCCGATTCGGCGCGGCGGAGCCGGTGAACACAAGCGCCATGCATATCCGCCGCCGCATCTCGGCGACCTTCAAGGACTTGCCCGGCGGCCAGGTGCTGGGGTCGACCTTCGACTACACGCATCGCCTGCTCGACTTCGACCTGGCCGAAATGGATGCGCCGGCCGAGCCCGCCACGATGGCGGCCGATCCGGCACCCTCGCCCCGCGTGGTGGACTTGGTCGGCCGGGAAGGGCTGATCGAGCGCGAGATGCCGCCGACCCACGACGCCGAGGTGGGCGACCTCACGCGCGAGCCGCTGGAGTTTCCGGCGGGACGCGACCTCAGGCTCCAGGCGCTGGCCCGCGCCGACGAGGGCTTCCTGCTGGGCCTGGGCTATTCCACCCAGCGCGGCTTCGGTCGGACGCACCCCTTTGTGGGCGAGATCCGCTTCGGCGAAGTGGAGGTGGAGTTCACGCCCGAGGAGCTGGGCTTTGCCGTGCCGATGGGCGCGATCGCCGTGACCGAGTGCCAGATGGTCAACCAGTTCCACGGCACGAGCGAAGCGCCGCCGCAGTTCACGCGGGGCTATGGGCTGGTGTTCGGCCAGAGCGAGCGCAAGGCGATGTCCATGGCGCTGGTGGACCGCGCACTGCGCGCCGACGAGTTTTCCGAGGAACGCAGCAGCCCCGCCCAGGACGAGGAATTCGTTCTATCACATTGCGACAACGTGCAGGCGACCGGCTTCGTCGAGCACCTGAAGCTGCCGCATTACGTGGATTTCCAAGCCGAGCTGGAGCTCTTGCGCCGCCTGCGCGCGGAGCATGCCGCGGCTCCCGAGCAGCCCGAGCTCAAGGAGGCGGCGGAATGAGCGCAGTCACGGTCGAAGCGCCGGAAACGAGCTACAATTTCGCCTATCTCGACGAGGGCACCAAGCGGATGATTCGCCGGGCGATCCTCAAGGGCCTCGCCATCCCCGGCTATCAGGTGCCGTTCGCCTCGCGCGAGATGCCCATGCCCTATGGCTGGGGCACGGGGGGCGTACAGGTGACGGCCTCGATCCTTGGGCCGGACGATCGCCTGAAGGTGATCGACCAGGGCTCGGACGACACCACGAATGCCGTATCCATCCGCAAATTCTTCGAGAAAACGGCAGGCGTGGCGACCACGACCTCCACGGCCGAAGCCACCGTGATCCAGACCCGCCACCGCATCCCGGAGCGCGTGCTGACGGAGGACCAGGTGCTCGTCTTTCAGGTACCGGTCCCCGAGCCGCTGCGCTTCCTGGAGCCGCGCGAAACGGAAACGCGCAAGCTGCACGCACTGGCCGACTACGGGCTCATGCATGTGAAGCTCTATGAGGATATTTCGCGGCACGGGCATATCGCGACCACCTATGCCTATCCCGTCGAGGTGGACGGGCGATATGTCATGGACCCCTCGCCCACGCCAAAATTCGACAATCCCAAGATGGACTGCTGCGCGGCGCTCCAGCTTTTCGGCGCGGGACGCGAGAAGCGCATCTACGCCGTGCCGCCCTACACGAAGGTGACGAGCCTCGACTTCGAGGATCACCCGTTCACCGTGCAGAAATTCTCCTCGCCCTGCGCGCTGTGCGCGGCGGAAGGGGTCTATCTCGACGAAGTGCTGCTCGACGATCGCGGCGGGCGCATGTTCGTCTGCTCGGACACCGACTTCTGCCAGGAGCGGCGCGACGCCGGCCACAAGGGCGCGATGCTGGGCCAGGCGCCCGCGGCGGTGACGGGCGGGTCGAAGGAGACGGCAGGATGAGCGACCCAGCCCTTCTTTCCGCCCGTGGGCTCACGAAATTCTACGGCGCGCGGCTGGGCTGCGCGGACGTTTCATTCGACCTCTACGAGGGCGAGGTGCTGGCCGTGGTGGGCGAGTCGGGCTCGGGCAAATCCACGCTCTTGGGGCTGCTTTCCACCGAACTCGCACCAACGGCCGGCGCGGTGCGTTACCGCTTCCGCGACGGACAGGTGCGCGATCTTGCCAAGCTGTCGGAGGCCGAGCGGCGCTTCCTCCTTCGCACCGACTGGGGCTTCGTGCGGCAGGACGCGCGCGAGGGCCTGCGCATGAGCGTCTCGGCCGGCGGGAATGTGGGCGAGCGGCTGATGGCGGTGGGCGAGCGGCACTATGGCCGCATCCGCGGGGTGGCCGTGGATTGGCTCACCCGCGTCGAGATCGAAGAGGACCGGATCGACGACACGCCGCGCTCCTTTTCGGGCGGCATGCGCCAGCGCCTGCAGATCGCCCGCAATCTCGTGACGCACCCCCGAATCGTGTTCATGGACGAGCCGACCTCGGGCCTCGACGTATCCGTCCAGGCGCGGCTCCTCGACCTCATCCGGGGCCTGGTTTCGGAACTGGGCCTCGCCGTGGTTATCGTGACACATGATCTCGCCGTGGCGCGGCTGTTGTCGCATCGCATCATGGTCATGCGCGGCGGCCATGTCGTGGAGACCGGGCTCACCGACCAGGTGCTCGACGACCCGCAGCACGGCTACAGCCAGCTTCTCGTTTCCTCGGTGCTCGCGGCATGAACACGCCCATCCTCACGCTCGAAGGCGTCAGCAAGCACTTCACGCTGCACTTGCGCGGCGGCGCCGAACTGCCTGTCGTGTCGAATATTTCCTTCGCCGTCGAGCCCGGCGAATGCGTGGTGCTGGGCGGCCCGTCGGGCATCGGCAAGTCCTCGACCCTAAAGATGATCTACGGCAATTACCGCGCGAGCGCCGGCGAAATCCGGCTGCGCGACGGCGGGCGCGAGATCGACGTGACGCGGGCCGAGCCGCGCGACATGCTTTCCTTGCGCCGGCGCGTGATGGGCTATGTCAGTCAATTCCTGCGGGTGATCCCGCGCGTGTCGGCGCTCGACATCGTGGCTGAAGCCGCAGCGGGCGCAGGCGGCGACCGAGAGGCGGCGAGCACGAAGGCCGAAAGCCTGCTCTCGCTCCTCAACCTGCCGCCTCAACTCTGGTCCTTGCCGCCCGCGACCTTCTCGGGCGGCGAGCAGCAGCGCGTGAACATCGCGCGGGGCTTCGCCGCCGACCGTGCGCTGCTTCTGCTCGACGAACCCACGGCCTCGCTCGACCGCAAGAACCGCGACACAGTGGTGCGGCTGATCCGCGCCAAGAAGGAGGCGGGCGTTGCCCTTGTCGGCATCTTCCACGATGAGGATGTCCGCGAGGCCATGGCCGACCGCGTCATCGACGTGTCAGCTTTTTCTGCGACGGCCAAGAGCGAACCAGCCCTGGCGGAGCCATGATGTCCGATTCGACAAGTTTTGTTCTGGAGAACGCGCGCCTGGTCCTGCCCGACCTCGTGGCGGAGGGCTGGGTCGCCGTGGCCGACGGCCAGATCGCTGAATGGGGCGAAGGCGCCGCGCCTGAGCGCGGCATCGACCTCGGCGGCGACCATCTTCTGCCCGGTCTGGTCGAGATCCACACCGATCATCTGGAAAGCCACTATGCGCCCCGCGCCCATGTGCGCTGGCACGCGCTCTCCGCCGTGATGGCCTATGACGCGCAGCTTGCGGCGTCCGGCATCACCACCGTGTTCGATTCGCTCCGCGCCGGCTCGGACGCCGACAATCCGTCCATGGGCGATGACCTCGTGACGCTCGCTCAGGCTTTGGACACGGCACGCGGCACGGGGCATCTCAGGGTCGAGCACCTCACCCACCTGCGCTGCGAGATCGCCTCGCCCGACGTGGTGGAGCAGGCGGAGATGTTCGCGAGCCGCTTTCCGCTCCACCTGATCTCGCTGATGGACCACACGCCGGGCCAGCGCCAGTTCCGCGACCTCGCCACATGGCGGCTCTTCTACACGCGCCGCGCCAGCATGGGCGAGGCCGCCATGCAGGAATTCATCGACCAGCGGCTGGACCTGCACGCGCGCTTCGCCGTCAGCCATCGCCAAGCGCTGGTGAGCCTGGCCGCGAGGACCGGCGCGGTGCTCGCGAGTCATGACGACGCGACGCCAGCCCATGTGGCGGAAGCCGTTCGCGACGGCGTGAAGATCGCCGAGTTCCCGACCACGGTCGAGGCGGCGGACGCCTCTCACCAAGCGGGAATCGCGGTGGTGATGGGCGCGCCGAACGTCGTGCGCGGCGGCTCGCATTCCGGCAACATCGCCGCGAACGACCTTGCGCGCGAGGGCCTGCTCGACGTGCTGTCGTCGGACTACGTGCCGGCAAGCCTGCTGCTCGCGGCCTTCCGACTGCCTCGGAACGTGCCGTCCATCTCGCTGCCCGAGGCCGTTGCGATGGTCAGTTCCGCGCCCGCAAAGGCCACTGGGCTCGACGACCGGGGCGAGATCGCCGCGGGCCTGCGCGCCGACCTCGTGCGCGTGGCGCTGGCCGGGGACGCGCCCGTGGTGCGCCGCGTCTGGACGGCAGGCCGGATCGCCGCATGACAGGCGTGTTCGTCGCCGTGGTGGGGCCGAGCGGCGCGGGCAAGGACACGCTGATCGCCGGCGCGCGCGAGCGTCTCTCGGCGGACGGGCGCTTCGCCTTCCCGCGCCGGGCGGTGACGCGGGAATCCTCCCGCTTCGAGGACCATGACGTCGTGTCGCCCGAGCGCTTCGCGGCGCTCGGCGCGCAGGGCGCGTTCGCGTTGTCCTGGGCCGCGCACGGGCTGCGCTACGGCATCCCGGCTGGCGTGGACGGTGATCTGGCGCAAGGCCGCGCGGCTGTCTGCAACCTGTCGCGCGGCGCGCTGGGCACGGCCAAGGCGCGGTTCCCCTGGGTGCGCGTCGTGCTCGTCACCGCGCCGCGCGAGATCTTGGGCGAACGCATTCTCGCCCGCGGCCGCGAAAGCGCCGAGGAGGTGGAGCGGAGGCTCGACCGCGAAGCGGCGAAAGCCATGCCGCCGGCGGATTGCACGGTGGAGAATGTGGGGCCCGTGGAGGGCCATATCGGGCGGCTGGTGGAATTCCTGCTCGACCTGGCGGAGCCCAGGCGGGGCTTGGCCATCGCCAAGGCAGCGTCATGACAGCCAGCGTGGCGGCCGTCTCGCTGAGCCCGCGGCACGTCTTCTCCAAGGCGCCGCAGAACACCATCCGCCTGCTGGCGGGCCTCGGCGTGGACGGCGACGCGCATGCCGGCGAGACCGTGAAGCATCGCTCGCGGGTCGCCGCCGATCCCAGCCAGCCGAACCTGCGGCAGGTGCATCTGGTCGCGTCGGAACTGCTGGAGGAGCTTCAGGCGAAAGGCTTTCACGTGGCGCCCGGCGCTATCGGCGAGAACGTGCTGACGCGTGGGCTGGCGCTGATCGACCTGCCCACCGGAGCACGCCTGCGCCTGGGCGCCGACGCGGTCGTGGAGATCACGGGCCTGCGCAACCCCTGCCGTCAGCTCGACGGTTTTCAGGACGGGCTCATGGCCGCCGTCCTCGACCGCGACGCCGAGGGAAGGCTGATCCGCAAGGCGGGCGTCATGGGCGTGGTGCTGGAGGGCGGCGTCGTCCGGCCGGGCGACGCCATCGCCGTCGCGCTGCCGCCTTTGCCGCACCGGCGGCTTGAGCGGGTTTGAGGGATTAGGGCTGGCGAGAACAGCCGCAATATGTAGCCAGGCTGGCGCTCCTCCCTCGCCCTTTGTGGGGAGGGACTGAGGGTGGGGGTGACGGCCTGGCCGCCGTTAGGTCGTGGGCTGATTTACCCCCACCTTTTATCCCTTCCCCAAAAGGGGAAGGGGAACGGCGCGATTTGTGCTGAGCGGGACAGATAAGCTCAGGACTCTGGAACCTGCGGTTCGAATGGAGGCTCTTCCAGCACCTCGGCGGCCAGCGCGCGGGTGATGCGGCTCTTGCGCTCCAGCGCCGCGCGGTCGAGCGCCGCCACAAGCCGCATGGCCGCCGTCAGTGAGCGCTCCATGCGGCGCACGACGAACTGCGCCACCTGCGGCTCCACCTCCACCTGCCGGTCGGCGAACAGCTTTGCGATGACGCCCTGCAGCAGCGCGTCGTCGGGCGCGCCGATCTCAGCCAATGCCGCCGCGTTCAGCCGGGAGGCCAGGTCGGGCAGACGGACGCCCCAGTTCGCGGAGCCGCGCCGCGCGGTGAGCAGCACGGACGAGCCTGCGCCCCGCGCGGCGTTCAGCAAGTGGAAGAGCGCTTTCTCGTCAAGCCCGGGCGCGTCGGCATCGTCGATCAAAACGGCGGGAAGCCGGCCGCTGTCATCGACCTGAGGCAGCTCAAACGCGCCCGCGCGCAGTTCGATGGCGTCGGACCGCTCGCGCCAGACCGCCCCCAGATGTGACTTGCCGGAACCGGGCGGCCCCACCAGCACCGCCAAATAGGACGGCCAGTCGGGCCAGCGGTCCACGAGCGCCACGGCCTCGCGGTTGGCGGCGGTGACGACGAGGTCGTCGCGCGTCTGAGCCGGCCGGTGGTCGAGGGCGAGAGGGAGTTGCCGCGCGCGCCTCTCGCTCCTGCTCCTGTCGCTCAAATGTCCGAACCCAAGCCCGCGCGCGGGTCGCCGGCGATCGGCAGCGGGTAGCCGCGGTAAAGCGGCGAGGCGAGATAGCGGCGGATCGCGAAGCGCACGAGCACGCCGATGGCGGCCGCCGCCGGCACGGCGATCAGGAGCCCCACGAAGCCGAAGAATGCGCCGAAGGCGACCAGCGCGAACATCAGCCAGACCGGGTGCAGGCCCACGCTCTTGCCCACCAGCCGGGGCTGCAAAATGTTGCCTTCGATGAACTGGCCCACGAAGAACACCGCGGCGACCGCCACGACCCAGGGCCAGTCCGGCCAGAACTGCACCAGCGCCACGCCGACCGACAGCACCAGCCCGACCAGCGAGCCCACATAGGGGACGAAGCTGATGAGCCCCGCGAACAGCCCGATCAGCACACCGAAATTGAGCCCGACGGCGGTCAGCCCCACGGCGTAGAGGATGCCCAGCACTAGGCACAGCGTGCCCTGGCCGCGGATGAAGCCCGAAATGGCCGCGTTGATGTCGGCGGCGATCTCGCGCACCTCCTGCACATGCGGCCGCGGCACCCAGGAATCGACCGTCGCGACCATGCGGTCCCAGTCGAGCAGCATGTAGAAGGCGACCACCGGCGTCACCACGAACAGGCTAGCGATGTTGAAGAGCGCCACGCCGGACTGCCAGATCGAGCCGAGGATTGCCGTGACGAAGCCGACGCCCGACGAGAGCAGTCCGTTCAGCCCTTCGCGCAGGTCGGCCTCGTTCACGCCGAAGCGGCTTTCGAGCCAGCCCGGCTCGAAGCTGGTGAGCAAGGCTTGCAGCCGGCTGATGTAATCGGGCAGGCGCGCCGCGAAATCCTGGAGCTGGTTGGCGAGGATGGGGATCAGGAGCGTCAGCGCCAGCGCGAACAGAAGCAGGGTGCCTACCACGATCAAGATGGTGGCGAAGAGCCGCGACAGCCCGAGGCGCTGGAGGCGGTCGGCGACGGGGTCGAGGAAATAGGCCAGCACCATGCCCGCCACGAAGGGCAGGAGGATGTCGCTGAACAGGTAGATCAGGAGGCTCGAGAGGACGGCCACGATCAGCCAGAAGCGGAGCTGGCGGCGGAACGCGGCGGCGGCCGCGGCGAGTGCTGCGGCATCCTCAACGGGTGGAAGAACTGCCTGCGCCATAAGAGTTCATGTGCCTGAGCCAGCCCACCAGATAGATGGCCGCGGAAGCCACGGTCAAGCCGCCGGTCAGCACGACGAGGGCCGGGCGCAGGAACGGCGTGCTCCACCCCGTCGCGAGCTCGACCAGAACAAGAGCAGCGAGAAGGATCTGCGCCGTCGTGTTCACCTTGGATATGAAGAGCGGCCTCATCTCCACGGGGTTGCCCATCACGGCCGAAAGCATCACCGCGCCGACGATCAGCGCGTCGCGCGAGACCACGGCGATGACGAGCCAGAGCGGCAGTTCGCCCATGATGCCGAGCACCACGAAGACCGAAACCAGCAGGAGCTTGTCAGCCATGGGATCGAGATAGGCCCCGAGCGTCGAGCGCTGGTTGAAGTGCCGCGCGATGAAGCCGTCCACCCCATCCGACACGCCGGCCACGACGAAGCCCGCAAGGGCGAGCCCCATCTCGCCGGTCAGCAGCGCGAACACGACGACCGGAACGAGGATGAAACGGAAGATCGTAATGACGTTGGGGATGGTCACGCGGGTTCCGGCGCTTGTTCTTTCCTTTTCAAGATGATGGAGGCGCAGGCCTGCCGCAAGCCTTGCGGCGCGTTCGGCTGCTGTGCCAAGAGCCCGACGAGCGGCGAGGGATTTGAGGACGGCATGTCGGAAGAACGGTCAGCAGGCCTCACCTATGCGCAGGCCGGCGTCAGCATCGACGCAGGCGCGGCACTCGTTGAGAAGATCAAGCCGCTCGCCCGCTCGACGCTGCGGCCCGGCGCCGGCGAGATCGGCGGCTTCGGCGGGCTGTTCGATCTCAAGGCGGCCGGCTTCCAGGACCCGGTGCTGGTGGCGGCCAACGATGGCGTAGGCACCAAGCTGAAGCTCGCCATCGAGACGGGCCGGCACGACACCATCGGCGTGGATCTCGTGGCGATGTGTGTGAACGACCTCGTGGTGCAGGGCGCGGAGCCGCTGTTCTTCCTGGACTATTTCGCGACCGGCCAGCTCGATCCCGAACAGGGCGCGGCCATCGTGGCGGGCATCGCGCGGGGCTGCCGCGAGGCGGGCTGCGCCTTGATCGGCGGCGAGACGGCGGAGATGCCGGGGCTCTATGCGCAAGGCGACTACGACCTCGCGGGCTTCGCGGTGGGCGCAGCCGAACGCGGAACACTCCTGCCTACCGACGACATCAGGGAAGGCGACGTGCTGTTGGGCTTGGCCTCCTCGGGCGTGCACTCCAACGGGCTCAGCCTGGTGCGGCGCGTGGCGGAGCTGGCCGGCTTGGGGTGGGACGCGCCTGCAACGTTTCAGCCCGGCCTGACATTGGGCGAGGCGCTGCTCGAGCCCACGCGCATCTATGTGAAGCCGCTGCTTGCCGCCATCCGCGACACGCAGGGCGTCAAGGCGCTGGCGCATATCACGGGCGGCGGCCTGACTGAGAACCTGCCGCGCGTGCTGCCGGAGGTTTTCGCCGCCGAGGTCGACCTCGACGCCATCGATGCGCCGCCGGTGTTCGGCTGGCTGGCGCGGGCCGGGAACATCGCCGAGCGCGAGATGCTGCGCACCTTCAACTGCGGCGTGGGCATGGTCGTCGTGGCGGCGGCCGGCCAGGCGGCGCAAGTGGCGGCCGTGCTGGCGCGGCACGGCGAAACGGTGACACCGATCGGGCGGATCGCGCCGTGGCACGGCGAGCCGGTGATTTTCCGCGGAACGCTCGCGCTTTGACGGGCGATCGGGTTCGCACCGCGATCCTGATCTCGGGCCGCGGCTCCAACATGGCCGCGCTGATCCGCGCGGCGGAAGCCGATGACTATCCAGCCGACATCAGGCTCGTGCTGTCGGATAGCGCGAATGCGGGCGGGCTCGCGCTGGCCAAACAGGCCGGCATTTCGACCGCCGTGGTGGAGCGCCAGGGTTTCGCGACCAAAGAGGCGCACGAGGAGGCGATCGATAGGACGCTAGCCGGGGCGGGCATCGAGCTCGTCTGCTTGGCGGGGTTCATGCGGGTGCTCTCGCCCGGTTTCGTCACGCGCTGGCGGGGGCGCATGCTCAACATCCACCCTTCCCTCCTGCCGGCCTTTCGCGGGCTCGACACGCATGCCCGCGCGCTCGCGGCCGGCGCGACGGCGCATGGCTGCACGGTGCATTTCGTGTCGGAGGCGCTGGACGCCGGAGGGATCGTTGCGCAGGCCCGTGTGCCCGTGCTGGCGGACGATACGCCCGACACGCTCACCGCCCGCGTGCTGGAGGCGGAGCACAAGCTCTATCCGGAAGCGGTGCGGCGGGTGGCGGAGGAACTGCGGCGGGCACCCCAAGCTGGCTTCCAATTATCACCAGTACCGAACGGTGCAGGCAACCTGAAGCTACTCGTGCTCACTCGGCACGTCGAAATTCGAATGCGCGAGCGCGACCTACAGTTTTCGTGGATTGAACAAGCCGCCCGGCAACCGCTCTGGACGGAGGCGGAGCCCAACGATCCAACTGCCGAACGGCGGTTCGCCGCAATCGATGAGTTCGGCGGGCGCATCCTGCGCGTTGTTTGTGTCGAGACGGACACGGCGATCCGCGTTATAACGGCAACATTCGACGGGAACGCAAGGCGTAAGCCATGATCGACGTTACCTACGATCCCGAAGCAGACGCCGTTTACTTCAGGATCGCTCCCGGCCAAGTCGAAGAAACCGACGAGGCCGGTCCTTTCATCTATGACGTGGACGCCGAGGGTCGGGTGCTCGGAATCGAGATCCTCCACGCAAGCCGAGTGCTTGCCCCCGGACCGTGGCGGAACGCCCGGCTGCCCGGCTCAACGAGGGCGGACGCCGCGGAGTAGAAAGCTGTCGGCGTTGTGGGTTGCTTGAGCTGAACACCTGCCGGCAAGGAGTGCGCTCGGACGCACGGTCGTCAATCCGCCCGGTGCACCCAGACCTTGTTATCGTGGAAGGCCGCGCCGCCGTTGGGTGCGGCGGCGTCGGCGCCGGTCAGGACGTTGATGCCTTCCCCGCGCTCGTGCGCCGAATTGGGCCAGATGCCTTCGGCGATCACCACCCCGCGTCGCACGCCGTCAAATAGTTTCGCGTGCAGGACGACTTCGCCGCGCTGATTTCCCACCTCCACACGCCCGCCCTGCTCGATGCCCAGCATCACTGCGTCGTCGGGATGGATCAACAGCTCCGGCCGGCCTTCGCGCGAGCGCGACCCCGGTGTTTCGGTGAAGGTGGAGTTCAGGAATGAGCGCGCCGGCGAGGTGGCCAAACGGAACGGGTGCTCCCGGTCGGGAACCTCGATCAGTTCGACATGGTTGGGGAAACTCGGCAGCGCCTGATATGGCCCCTGCGTTCCCATGCTCCGAGGCGGCTTGTTTGGCGCCGGTGTGGCCGTCCAGTCCGGCCGGAAGCGGAATTTCCCGTCCGCATGGCCGAAACCGTCGAGGTAATGCGCCTGGCGGAACTCGGGCTGGAGATCGGCCCAGCGCTCCTCGCTTAGGCTGTCGAAGCTCCCGATCCCGCGCTTGGCGAGCATCACCTCGATATGCTCGCGCTCGCTCATGCCGAAACCCGGCAGATGCGCGACGCCCAGCCGCTTCGCCAGCTCCTCGATGACAAAGTGGTTGGGGCGCGGGCCTTCCGGCGGCTCCACGAGCTTGGGGCCGAGGATGACGTGCTGGTGCCCGCCGCCCTTGTAGATGTCGTCATGCTCCAGGAACATCGTGGCGGGCAGCACCACGTCTGCCAGCTTTGCCGTGTCGGTCATGAACTGCTCGTGCACGCAGGCGAAGAGGTCGTCGCGCAAAAACCCGCGCTTCACCAGCCGCTGCTCGGGCGCGACGTTCGCCGGATTGGTGTTCTGGATGAGCATGGCCGTCACCGGCGGGCCGCCATGAAGCGCCTCCGGGTCGCCCGTGAGGATGCGGCCGATCTTGCACTGGTCGAGCCAGCGCACCTTCGGGTCGGCGAGCCGGCCGCCCTCCAGAAGCGTGGTGTCGAGTTTGAGCACGCCGGAATTGGAGTGGAACGCCCCGCCGCCCTCATGAGCCCACGCCCCCGTCACGGCGGGGATGCAGAGCGCGGCATGCATGTTCACCGCGCCGTTGCGCTGGCGCGAAAAGCCATAGCCCAGGCGGAAGAAGGTGCGCTTGGTCGTGCCGACGAGCCGCGCGAAGGCTTCGATCTCAGCGACGGAAAGGCCCGTGATGCCGGCTGCCCATTCGGGCGTGCGCGATTGCAGATGCGCCTCGAGCCCGGCCGGGTCGTCGGTGTATTGCGCGAGGTAGCCGCGGTCGGCGAGCCCCTCGCGGAACAGCACATGCATGACGGCGCAGGCGAGCGCGCCATCGGTGCCGGGCTTGAGGATCAGGCCGAGATCGGCCTGCTTCATCGTGGCGTTGTCGTAGATGTCGATGACGACGATCTTCGCCCCGCGCTCCTTTCGCGCGCGGGTCGCGTGGGTCATCACATTGACCTGCGTGACCACCGCGTTGGTGCCCCAGATCACCACGCAATCGCTCTTCGCCATCTCGCGCGGGTCGGCACCGGCCAGCTTTCCGGTGCCCATCACGAAGCCCGTCCAGGCCAGATTGGTGCAGATCGTGTCGAACGTGTTGGAATAGCGCTTGGCGCGGCGTAGGCGGTTGAGGCCGTCGCGCTGCACGAGCCCCATGGTGCCGGCGTAGAAGTAGGGCCACACGGCTTCCGGGCCGTGCCGCTCTTCCGCCTCCAGGAATTTTTCGGCGACGAGGTCGAGCGCCGCCTCCCAGCTCGCCTCGCGCCACTCGCCGTCGCCCTTGGCCCCTGCCCTGACGAGCGGCTTGAGCAGCCGGTCGGGGTGGTGGATGCGCTCGGCATAGCGCGCCACCTTGGCGCAGACCACGCCGGCCGTGTAGCTGTTGCCCTTCGCGCCATGCACGCGGCCGATGCGCCGACCCTCGATCACCTCCACATCGAGCGCGCAGGTGGAGGGGCAATCGTGCGGGCAGGCCGAATGGCCGATCGTGACGGGGACGTGCTGGTTCATGGCGGCACCCTAACTCAACGGCCCGGCCGGGAGTAGCTCGCCGGCGTCGAACGGAACGGCCGCCGCGACCGGGCGGGGCGCAGCCGGCCTGTTCGTCCAGCCGTCCATCCAAAGGCGGCGCAAACGGTCGCCCTCGCCACTGAAGTGTTCGGCCAGGGCTTCGGCATGCTCGACCCGCTCGGCGCGGAACTGTCGGACCTCGCCGCGCAGCTCGCACCAGGCGACGAGATTGGCCATCTCGGAATAATAGATCAGCGCAAGCGGCCGCACGGTGCGCTCCGTCGCCCGGCCCTCGCCGTCGCGGTAGCGCAAGAAAAGCTTGCGCTCCTCACGGATCGTCTGCCGCAGCAGTCCAAGATCGACGCCGGGGGGCGGGGGCATGACTGTACCCCAGGCGTGCAACGCGCTCGTCTCGAAGACGCGGCGCAAAGGCAGGGGAACCGCAGCCGCGATCTTTCTGGCAACCCCGTGTGCCGCCTCCTTGAGCCCGGCATCGGCCGTACGCTCCAGAAGCGCAAGGGAAACGATCAACGCTTCGGTTTCCTCGATCGAGAACATCAGCGGCGGCAAGTGGAAGCCGGGACGCAGGATGTAGCCCAAGCCGCGTTCGCCCTCGATCGGCACCCGCATGGCCTGAAGCGCCGCGATGTCGCGATAAACGGAGCGGGTTGTGACCTCCAGGACCTCGGCCATGCTGCCGGCCGTGAGCGGACGCTTGGCGGCCCGCAACATCTGGATGATTTCGAACAGGCGCGAAGCTTTGCGCATCGATCTCCCCTTCCCAAACGCAACTGACAGAACGCCGTCAGTTGGCCGCCGCTAGCCAGGCCATTCCGGCGGCCGGATGGCATGCCGCTCCTCGCAACACGATTCGGAGTGCTCCATGAGCTTCGGCGAGAACCTCTGGCTCTACTTTCTGCTTCTCTTCGGCATCATCGCCGTTCCTGGCATGGACATGATGTTCGTGCTCGCCAACGCGCTGGCCGGCGGCCGTCCACGAGGCCTCGCCGCGACGCTGGGGGTCGGGCTTGGCGGCGCGGTCCACTCGCTCAACGGCGCACTCGCCATCGGCATCCTCGCCGGCCTCCTGCCTGTTCTCTACCTGCCCTTGCTTCTGGCTGGCGCCGCTTACATGATCTGGATCGGCATCGCGCTCGTCCACCATCCCGTCACGGCTGCGGCCGAAGGCCCGGGCGCCAGCCGGTCGAACTGGCGCGCCTTCCGCCAGGGGGCGGTCACCTGTCTCGTCAACCCCAAGGCCTATCTCTTCATGCTCGCCGTGTACCCCCAATTTTTGAAGCCGGTCTATGGGGCAGTGTGGGCACAGGGGCTGGTACTGGGCGTCGTCAACGTTGCCACGCAACTGGCCGTCTACGGCGGCGTGGCGCTCGCGGCCGGACAGGCACGCGCCTTCCTTTTCTCCCGCCCCCGCGCACTGGCCGGCGTCAGCCGGACGGCGGGAGGCCTGCTGATCGCGGCAGCCCTTCTAGGCCTCTGGCAGGCCTTCGCCGCCGGACATGCGCCGTGAACTACCGCCACGCCTTCCATGCCGGGAACTTCGCCGACGTGGTGAAGCACGCAGTGCTGGCGCGGATCGTGCTCTACCTCCAGAACAAGGACAAGGCGTTCCGGGCGATCGACACCCATGCCGGCCCCGGCCGCTACGACCTCACATCGAGCGAGGCGCAGCGGACGGGCGAGTGGCGCGACGGCGTCGGGCGGCTTCTCGAGGCAAAGCTGCCGGCCGACGCCGCATCGCTCCTGGAGCCCTACCTGGCCGCCGTGCGCGCCGAGAACGCCGGCGGGATCTTCCGCTTCTATCCCGGCTCGCCGCTGCTCGTCCGCCGCCTCTTGCGGCCGCAGGACCGTTTGACGGCGATCGAACTGCACAGCCAGGACGCGGGGCGCCTGAAAAGCCTCTTCGAGGGCGACATTCAGGTTCGCGTCATCCATCTCGACGGCTGGCTTTCGCTCAACGCCCATCTGCCGCCCAAGGAGAAGCGCGGGCTCGTGCTGGTGGACCCGCCCTTCGAGGAAGCGGGCGAGTTCGACCGGCTCGCGACAGGTCTCAATCAGGCGCATCGCCGCTGGCCAGGCGGCACCTATGCGCTCTGGTATCCCATCAAGGACCGCCGCGCCGTGGCGCGGTTCCGCGAAGGTCTTGCCGCCTCCGGCATCCCGAAACTGCTCGACATCCGCTTCGAGGTGCGGAACCCCTCGCCAGAGTCGCGGCTCGACGGCTGCGGGCTCGTGGTCGCCAACCCACCCTTCACGCTGGAAAAGGAGCTTGGGACCCTGCTTCCGGTGTTGCGCGATTGCCTCGCTCAGGACAAAGGCGCGTGTTTCGAGCTCGCGGCGCTCGGCGCGGGCGCTTGACCCTTCGGCGCGGAGCCGGAAAACTCGGCGCGGCCGAACAACCCGTGAGTCGCCCCATGACCCGCCCCCTCGCCGCCTTGCTTGCGCTCGCCACGGCGGTCGGCGCGGGCGTCCCCGCCCCTGCCTTCTCGGCCGACCTGATCGTGCGGGACTACGAGACCGGCATCTGCGCCGAGGAGAAATGGCAGAAGAAAATCCGGAAACGTTTCAGCTACCAGGTCGAGCATGTGCCGAACCTGCCGGACGTCGAGATCCTGGACTTCCGCAACATCCGCGAAACGCGTTTCGAGCCCACCGACGAGCGGCACCCGATTTCCCGCCGCTACTGCGCGGGCGACGTTGTGCTGTCCGACGGCAACACGCGCGACATCTGGTTCCTGATCGAGACCGACATGGGCTTCGCCTCGATCGGCGACAATGTGGAATTCTGCGTGGCGGGCTTCGACCGCTGGCGCGTCTACAACGGCCATTGCCGGGTGCTGCGCTGACGCCGAGCCGGCTTTCGCGCGCCCTTCTTCTCGCCCTGCTTCTCGCCGCGGGCTGCGAACCCGCCCCCGACGCGCGGAACGAGACGGGCTCGGTCGAAGCGGAAACCGGCTTTGACTTCTATGTCCTCGCTCTGTCCTGGTCGCCGAGCTTCTGCGCGGCGGAAGGCGCGGACGCCAACCCGCAGCAATGCGAAAGCGGAAAACCCTACGCCTTCATCGTTCATGGGCTGTGGCCGCAGTTCGAGCGCGGCTATCCCGAGAACTGCCCGATCGGACAGCGGGACGTGCCGCGCGAGATCATGCGCGGCCTCTACGACCTGATGCCCTCGGCGGCGCTGATCCGCCACCAATGGCGCAAGCATGGTTCCTGCTCCAGCCTCGATCAGGATGAGTACTTCGCCACCCTGCGGAAGGCGCGGGAGCGCGTGCAGATCCCCGCCCCGTTCCGCCGGCTCGACGCCGCCCGCAAGATCGCCCCGGCCGAGGTGGAGCAGGCCTTTCTGAGCGCCAATCCCGGCCTGCCGGCCGACGGGGTCGCCGTTACCTGCGACGGCCGCCTCCTGCGCGAAGTCCGCATCTGCCTGACCAAGGCGTTGGCGTTCCGCGCCTGCCCGGAGGTGGACCGCCGCGCCTGCCGCGCGCGAAACACCCTCATGCCGCCCATGCACGGCGGCTGAATCTGCTCATTTCCTGCCCGAGGGACATCCCATGCGCCGCCTGCTCTACGCCCCCGCCTCCCCCTACAGCGCGAAAGTCCGCATGGCGGCCGCCCATCTCGGCGTGCCGCTCCAGGTCGAGGTGGTGGACACGAACGCGGCCGGCGGGCCGCTCTCCCAAGCCAATCCCCTGGGAAAGATCCCCGTGCTGATCGAAGAGGACGGACGCGCGATCTTCGACAGCCGTGTGATCCTGCGCCATCTCGACCGACTCGGCGAGGGCCGGCTCTTCGCCGCGCGGCCGGACGGCGGGCTTGCCGCTCAGCAGTTGGAGGCGCTGGCCGATGGCGTGGCCGACTGCCTGCTCGCCCATGTCTATGAGCGGCGCTTCCGCCCGGAGGAGAAAATCCACCAGCCCTGGCTCGACCGGCAATGGGCCAAGTCCATGCGTGGACTCGACGCGCTCAGCGCCGACGCGCCCATGCTCAATGGCGAACTCGATGGCGGGCAGATCGCGTTGCGCGCGCTCATCGGCTATCTCGCCCTGCGCTTTTCCGGCCAGTGGGAGGCCGGGCGCGAGGCTCTGCTGTCCTGGGCGGCTGATTTCGACCGCCGGCATCCGGCGCTGCGCGAGTTGCTGCCGAGCTGACCAAACGAAAAAGGCCGGGCGCGAGGCCCGGCCTTGTCGTTCGCGTCCTCGATCGACTCAGAACTGCATGCCGAGGCCGAACTGGACCCGGTGGTCCTGCGACTCCACCTCACGACCACCGCCGACGTCGAAGTTCTCCGAGCCGTAGTCGTTGAAGCGGTATTCGCCACGGGCGAAGATCTGATCGGTGATCTTCACGTCCGTGCCGGCCCCGACCGTGTAGCCGAGCATGCCCTTCTTGTCGCTCTCGGCGCCTTCCGCGACGGTCATCTGCTTGGCCGCGCCGCCGGCCGCGCCGTAGATCAGCACGTTGTCGGTAATGGCATAGCCGAGGCGGGCGCGCAGCGCGCCTTCCACGCCGTCCTGGGTGCCGATCTCGTTGCCGTCGGTCTCGCCTTCGGCGCCGGAATAGCCGACATCGCCTTCGACGCCGTAGACGAACTGCCCGGTCTGGGCGTTGAAGCCGCCGAACACGCCGCCGACCGCGCCATCGGCGTCGATCTCCTCGCCGGCGCCTTCGACGTCGCTCTCGTTGAAGCCGTAGCCGCCCTGCACGCCGAGATAGGCGCCGGACCAGCCGGTGATCGGCGCTTCCTCGATGATGACGGGCGCGGGCTCAGGCACGGCCTCGATCATGTCGGCGGCAAAGGCCGGGGCTGCCCCGAGAAGGGCGATCAGGCCGAGCGCGGTCGCGGTGGGACGGGCGGGCTTGGGGGCTCTAAAAAGTTGGATGGCGTTCATTGTTCTGGACTCCTTCGCCATGGGACGACGTTTTACTCGCAAGACATTGGTTGGCGCGTCCCCGTCGCGGGCCGCGCCTCGAACGGCCGGACTCTGGTGGCCGAATGCGGCCGGAGCGCCGCGAAAGAAGGGAGAATCCCTGGCGTGAATGCGGCGTCAAGAAGGCGTTGCGCTTCGGCCACACCGACCGCCGGCCAGCCCGACATGCGGCCCACAACACTGAATTCGCGGAAAATTTTTGGAAAATGCATCACGTCGGCCCGACCCACTTTCGCCTGCGACCTGTCCGCCGCCACACAAAGGCCCCAGCACTTAACCCGTGTTAAGGGAGGTGAACGGCGGCCGCCAAACGAAGCCGCCGTCTCGAAATGGCCGGCCGCGACCGCTATCTCAGTACCGCCGCGCGGGAACGTGATCGCGCGGCTCTCGGCGGAATCTTGCGCGGCCGGCGCAAATCATGACAGGCGAGAACGGAATGAAACCGGAACATCCGACCCCGCGACCGAGCCGCACGGGCAAGCCCGCGGCCGACGACATCGCCGGGTTCATGCCCGGCGACGAGGACGAGGACGAGGCGGCCGAGCCCGAGCCGGCGGCGCCCGCGCCAACGGAGGAACCCGAACTGGCCTTCATCGCGCTCGACTGGAATGCCGACGCCGGCGACATCGAAGGCAAAAGCGGCGCGGAGGTCATCCAGACGCTCGTCAAGCGGTTGCCGAACGCGCCCGGCGTTTATCGCATGATCAACGCCGAGGGCGACGTGCTCTATGTCGGCAAGGCCAAGAACCTGAAGAAGCGGGTGACGGCCTACGCCCAGGGGCGGCTCCACAACAACCGGCTCGGCCGCATGGTGCGGGAAACCGCGACCATGGAGTTCGTGGTCACCCGCACCGAGGTCGAGGCGCTGCTGCTCGAAGCCAATCTGATCAAGCGCTTGCGGCCGCGCTTCAACGTGCTGATGCGGGACGACAAGTCGTTCCCCTATATCCTGCTCAACCGCGATCACCGGAGCCCAGGCATCTTCAAGCATCGCGGCGCGCGCACGCGGAAGGGCGACTATTTCGGTCCCTTCGCCTCGGCGGGCGCGGTGGGCCGGACCATCAACTCGCTGCAGCGCGCCTTCCTCTTGCGCACCTGCACGGACGGGGTGTTCGAAAGCCGCACGCGGCCCTGCCTGCTCTACCAGATCAAGCGCTGCTCGGGCCCCTGCACGAACGAGGTCGCGCCCCAGGACTATCTGGCGCTGGTGCGCGAGACCAAAGATTTCCTGTCCGGCCGCAGCCAGAAGGTGAAGGCGGAGATCGCAGGCGCGATGCAGGACGCCTCCGCCCAGCTCGATTTCGAGCGCGCCGCCGTTTATCGCGACCGGCTCGCGGCGTTGAGCCATGTGCAGAGCCACCAGGGCATCAACGCGCAGAGCGTGGACGAGGCCGACGTGTTCGCCATCCATGCCGAGGGCGGGCAGGTCTGCATCCAGGTCTTCTTCTTCCGCACCGGCCAGAACTGGGGCAACCGCGCCTACTTCCCCAAGGCCGACGTGTCGATCGAGCCGAGCGAGATCCTGGGCTCCTTCATCGCGCAGTTCTATGACGACAAGCCCTGCCCTCGCCTCCTGCTCCTGTCGCATGGATTCGAGGACCAGGCGCTCTTGAGCGAGGCGCTGTCGCAGCGCATGGGCTACAGGGTGACGCTCTCGGTGCCGCAGCGCGGCGAGAAGAAGGAATTGCTGGATCACGCGCTCCACAACGCGCGCGAGGCGCTCGGCCGGCGGCTGGCGGAGACCTCCACTCAGGGGCGGCTGCTCGCCGGCCTCGCCGAGACCTTTGGCCTCCCCGCCAGCCCACGCCGCATCGAGGTTTATGACAACTCCCACATCATGGGCACGAACGCGGTCGGCGCCATGATCGTCGCGGGGCCCGAAGGCTTCGTGAAGAACCAGTACCGCAAGTTCAACATCCGCTCGGAGACAATCGCGCCGGGCGACGACTTCGCCATGATGCGCGAGGTGATGACCCGCCGTTTCTCCCGTCTCTTGAAGGAGCACGCCGAGGGTCCAACGCCCGCGGACGCAGAAGCCGAAGCCACCACTTTCCCTGCCTGGCCCGACGTGATCCTGATCGACGGCGGCCAGGGTCAGCTTTCGGCCGTGCTCGGCATCCTTCGGGAACTGGGGATCGAGGACCGCGTGACGGCGATCGGCGTCGCCAAGGGGCCGGACCGGGACGCGGGCCGCGAGCGCTTCTTCGTCAGAGGCCGGGAGCCTTTCACCCTGCCGGTGCGTGATCCCGTGCTCTATTTCGTGCAGCGCCTGCGCGACGAGGCGCACCGCTTTGCCATCGGCGCGCATCGCGCCCGGCGCTCCAAGGAACTCGTCAAGAATCCGCTTGACGAAATCGCGGGCATCGGGCCGACGCGCAAACGGGCGCTGCTGCACCATTTCGGCACCGCCAAGGCGGTCAGCCGCGCGGCCATCGAGGACCTGATGGAGGTGGAGGGCATCTCCGCCTCCACGGCGCGGCTGGTGTACAACCACTTCCATGAGGGCTAGCCGCACCGTGGCCCTGCGGCCCCCTCGAACCTGGGCCTTGCAATCGCCGCGATTCGCGGCTTCAGTCCGGGGCGCGCGCAATACGGCGTCAGCGGCGATCGCTTCGGGCCTGCCCGCCTCGCCGAAGCTGGCGGTCGTCGGCATGGGACTTGTGCATTGACCACCCAGGAGATGCGACTCACGCAGCCGAAAAGCCGGCGGGCCCTCAACCTGCCGAACATGCTGACCTATGCGCGCATCCTGTGCGTCCCGCTGATCGTGCTGTGCTTCTTCCTCGAAGGCCGGCTGAGGTCGAGCGACTTCGCGCGCTGGTCGGCGCTGGCGATCTTCCTGGCCGCGAGCATCACCGACTATTTCGACGGCTATTTCGCGCGCGCCTGGCAGCAGACCTCGAACATCGGCAAGATGCTGGACCCGATCGCCGACAAGCTTCTGGTCGCCACCTGCCTCCTGCTTCTCGCCGCCGACACGGACCGCACGATCGCGGGCTGGTCGCTTTGGGCGGCCATCATCATCCTGTGCCGCGAGATCCTGGTCTCGGGCCTTCGCGAATACCTCGCAGAGCTCAAGGTCAGCGTGCCCGTGACGCGGCTCGCCAAGTGGAAGACGACGATCCAGATGGTGGCGATCGCCGTGCTGCTCGCCGGGCCGGCGCTCGACAAGATCATCTCCTACGCCACCGAGACCGGCATCGTGCTGCTCTGGATTTCGGCCATCGTCACGCTCTACACGGGCTATGACTATTTCCGGGCCGGCGTGAAGCACATCGTGGACGAATAAGCGCAATGAGGCTCATTTATTTCGCCTGGGTCCGCGAACGGATCGGCGCGGCTGAGGAAGAGGTCGAGTTGCCCACTGCCGTCCAGACGGTGCGCGACCTGCTGGGGTGGCTGCAAACCCGCGGCGAAACCTATGCCGAGGCGCTCAGGCATCCCGAGGTGATCCGGGTGGCCATCGACCGGGAGCACGTCGATCACGGCGAGAGGATCGGTGCGGCGAAGGAAATCGCGCTGTTCCCGCCGATGACGGGAGGATGAGCGCCTCTCCGCTCACGCCGCGCGTCTCCATCCGCCGCGAGGACTTCGACGCCGGCGCGGAGATCGTCGAGATCACGAGAGGCCGCACGGACATAGGCGCCGTGGTGACGTTCTCGGGCCTCTGCCGCGACGAGAACCAAAGCCTCGCCGCGCTCGAGCTCGAGCACTATCCCGGCATGGCCGAAGCCGAGATCAGCCGCATCGCCCTTGAGGCCGCCCAACGATGGCCGCTGCTCGCGCTGACCGTGATCCACCGCTTCGGCCGCATCCTGCCCGGCGAGAACATCGTGCTGGTGGTCGCCGCTTCCGCGCACCGGCAGGCGGCGTTCGACGCCGCGTCCTTCCTGATGGATTTCCTGAAGGCCCGCGCGCCGTTCTGGAAGAAGGAGCACAAGCGCGAGGGCGCCGGGGGTTGGGTGGGCGCGCGCGACAGCGACGCCGAAGCCGCCCGACGCTGGACTTAGGGCGCATTCGCGGGCCGCCCTTTACCTCCGGTTCACCACCGCCGGGGTTGCCGGACTCCCTTAATCAAATGGAACATTCCTCGTCCTAGCGTGCGTCATGGCGGCGAGGACGGATCAAGCGTGATTCAGCTCCTGTGGGATGGGTGGATGGGCGGAAGCGTCTTGCTTCCAGGCGCGCTGGCATGCGCCACGGCCCTCGCCGGCGGGCAGGCCTGGCGCTATCGCCGCCTCTATCAGGTCGCGCAGAGCGCGCGCCGCAACTATGCCGAACTCGTCGAAAACCTTTCCGAGGGCATCTATCGCTCATCCCCCGATGGCCGGCAGCTCAGCGCCAACCAGGCCTTGGTCAAGCTCAACGGCTATGCCTCCGAGGCCGAGATGCTGCAAGGCGTGAAGGACATCGGCCGAGAATGGTATGTCGAGCCCACGCGGCGCCGGGAGTTCCGCGCCCTCCTCCACCGCGATGGCAGGGTGGACGACTTCGTTTCCGAAATCTACCGGCACAAGACGAGGGAGCGCATCTGGATCACCGAATCGGCGCGCCTCGTGCGCCACCGGCGTACCGGCAAAGTGCTCTTCTACGAGGGCTCGGTGCGCGAGATCACCGACACCGTGAACCGCCTCAACCTGGAGGAACGCTTCCAGAAACTCTCTCAAGAGGTGCCTGGGGCGCTGTTCCAGTTCGAATTCAGCCGAAACGCGCCGCCGAGGGTTTCCTATCTGAGCCCCGGCATCGCCCGGCTCACCGGCTACAGCCAGGCCGCGCATATCGCCGAGCCCATGCTCTTCGCAAAGCTGGTCTTGCCCGAGGATCGGTCGCGCTATGAGGCGACGCTCGCACAGGCCGCTCGCAAGGGCTCACCATGGGAAGTCGAGTTCCGCCTCAAAGGGGCGGACGGCGTGGAACGCTGGCTGAGGCTCACCGCCAGCCCCGAAAGGGTCGAGAACGGCATCACCTGGCACGGCTATGTCGCCGACGTCACCCAAGGCAAGCGCCACGAACTCGCCATCGAGGAGCTGGCCTATTTCGACACGCTGACCAAGCTGCCCAACCGCCGCCTGTTCTTCAAGCGGATGGCAGAGTCGATCGGCGAACGGCCGGGCCGCCCCAGCTTCGGCGCGCTCCTCTTCGTCGATCTCGACAACTTCAAGACGCTCAATGACACCCAGGGTCACGATGTCGGCGACGCCTATCTCGTCCAGGTCGCCGAGCGCCTGAAAGCCTGCGTCGAGGACGGAGACACGGTGGCCCGCATCGGCGGCGACGAGTTCGTGGCGATACTGGGCGCGCGGCATCCCAATTCGGCGCACGCCTCGCGCCACGGCATCACGGTGGGCAGCCGGATCGCCGCGGCGTTGCGCGGCGAGTTCAAGATGGGGCCGGTGAGTCATATGAGCTCGGCGAGCGTGGGCGTGGTGGTGTTCGACCGCACGGAGCGGCAGGCCGACGACATCCTGAAGCGCGCCGACGTGGCCATGTACCAAGCCAAGGCAGCCGGCCGAAATGGCGTGGCGCTGTTCGACCCGCAGGCCATGGACCGGGAAAAGGCGCGCTACCAGATGCTGCATGACCTGCGGTCGGCGGCAAGCTCAGGCCAGCTCCGCCTGCATTTTCAGCCGCAGTTCGATCACGAGCGCCGCATTGTCGGCGCCGAGGCGCTGGTGCGCTGGCAGCATCCGACCTTCGGCATGGTCTTGCCCAGCCAGTTCATCCCGTTGGCCGACCAATTCGGCCTCAATACGGAACTCTGCCCCGCCATCCTGGAACAGGCGCTCGCCGCGCTGGCCCGCTGGCAGCGGCGCCCGACGCTTTCGCAGCTCAGGTTGTCGATCAATATCGGGGTGCAGTGCTTCGCCAACGAGCAATTCATTCCCATGGTCAAGGAGGCGATCGATCGCCATGAGATCGATCCGACCATGGTGACCTTCGAATTGACCGAGCACGTGATGGCCAGGAACCACGCCCAGGTCGCCTCGCGCATGCGCGAGGTCAAGCGCCTCGGGCTGAGGCTTTCCCTCGACGATTTCGGCTCGGGATACTCGTCCCTGGCCTTGCTTCGCCGCCTGCCGTTGGATGAAATCAAGATCGACGGCGCGTTCGTGACGGACATCGAGGAGTCCGACGAAGATCGGGCGCTGGTGCGCACGATCCTCGCCATGAGCCGGACGCTCAAGCTGCGGGCCGTGGCCGAGCATGTCGAAACCGTGCAGCAGGAGGCTTTCCTGCGCGCCTTCGGCTGCGACGCTTTCCAGGGCTTTCTCTACAGCCCCGCCATGCGGGAGGACGAGTTCCTCGACTTCGTCCTCGCGCACCGGACGGCGACGCCCGAGCCGCGGTTCGAGGCGCGCCAGCAGGCCTGACGCGCCGATTCCGCGGCAAGAACGCAGGGGCGGATCAGCCCACGATCTCGGTCTGTGAGAACCAGTAGGCGATCTCCTCGCGGGCCGTGTCCGGAGCGTCCGAGCCATGCACCGAGTTCTCGCCGATGGACAGCGCATGCACCTTGCGGATCGTGCCCTCGGCCGCATTGGCCGGATTGGTGGCCCCCATCACCTCACGGTTCCTGGCGATGGCGTTCTCGCCTTCGAGCACCTGCACCACCGTCGGCCCCGACGACATGGATTCCACCAGTTCGTCGAAGAACGGGCGGCCGCGATGCACGGCGTAGAAGCCCTCGGCTTCACGCCGGCTCATCCACACCCGTCGACTGGCGACCACGCGAAGGCCGGCCTCTTCCAGCATGGCGGTGATCCTGCCGGTGAGATTGCGACGCGTCGCGTCCGGCTTGATCATGGAAAAGGTGCGCTCGACGGCCATTCTGCGGTCCTTCGTTCAAGGGTTGCGGGAAGTGGCGGCTCTATAGCCACGACCCCCGACATTGCCAAGGGGAACGCAGTCGCGCCGTTCAAGCCGCCGCCGGAACCTGCCGGCCAAAACCGTCGAATAGATCGAGGCAGCGCTCGAACCACTCGTTCACGGGATCGTCCTCGGCCAGGAACGCGAAGGGCGAGGACACGCGCGCCCATTGCAGCGCGCCGAAGACGATGTAGTCGGGAAAGAGCGGCGATCGGCCGCCGATGAAGGGCTGGTGCCAGAAGGTGGTGCGGAGAGGATCGAGCGACTTGCGGAAGGTTTCGAGCCCGCCTTCCCGAGCGCCCGCCACCTCCTCCAGCCTCTTGCCGAACCGTTCCTCCCGGCTCTTGCGGAAATAGGCGGCGTTGGCGTCATCCTGCAGGGCGAAAATGTCCATGATCGCCGCCGTGCCGAGGTAAAGGTGCAGCGTGGTCTGCGACCAGCGTTCGATGAAGCGCGCCATGGCTTCGCCGCCCGACCCGCCGAACAGCGTGGGCCGGTCGGGATAGGTCTTTTCCAGGTAATGCGCGATGGCGAAGGAGTCGGACACGACGTGATCGCCGTCGCGGATCACGGGAATCGTTTTCGACGCGACGCCCTCTACGTCAGGCACGTCCAGGAAGCGCGTGGGCACGGAACGATAGTCCAGCCCCTTGTGCCTGAGCGCCATGGCCGCCTTCCAGCAATGCGGGCTGAACGGCCGGCGCTCGTCCGCGCCCACGAGGTCATAAAGAAGAATCATCCGCCCATCGCTCCCTCTCGCTGGACATCGGCCTGAGCTTGTCGCATCCGGGCGCGTGATGATGAAGCGACATTTTCTGATGATGGCCCGCTACAACGAATGGGCCAATGGGCGGCTCTACGAGGCGGCGGCAGATCTTTCCGACGAGGAGTTCCGCCGCGACGTCGGCGCCGTCTTCCGCTCCATGCAGGGCACGCTCAACCACCTGCTCGCGGCTGACCGCATCTGGATGAAGCGCTTCACCGGCGAGGGCGAAGCGCCAGCCTCGCTCGACGCCATCCTGCACCCAGTCTTGCCCGCGCTGCGGATGGCGCGCGAGGCCGAGGACAAGCGCATCACCACCTGGATCGAAGGAGCGAGTGAGGAGAAGCTCGCGGGCCGCTTCTCCTACATGACGGTGACGGACATGCGGACCATTTCGCAGAACCTCGCGCCCGCGCTGCATCATGTCTTCAACCACCAGACCCACCACCGCGGCCAGGCGCATATGATCCTGACGGTGCTGGGCCGCCCTTCCGTGCCGCTCGACCTCATCTATTTCCAGCGCACGGACGAGGGCCGGGCGTTCGCGTGACGCTCTCGGCGCGGCTTGCGTCCCTCCTCCGCCCGGTGCAAAAGCCGCCGCCATGCTGACACTGACCGACCTTTCCCTGCGCGTCGCGGGCCGACTTCTGCTCGACCATGCCTCGCTGACGCTCCCCGCCGGCACGAAGGCTGGGCTCGTGGGCCGCAACGGCACCGGCAAGACGACGCTGTTCCGCGCCATCCAGAGCGAGTTTTCGGCCGAGACCGGCTCGATCAACCTGCCCAAGAACACGCGCATCGGCGCGGTCGCGCAGGAGGCGCCGGGGACAGAAGAGGCGCTTCTCGACATCGTGCTCAAGGCAGACACGGAGCGCGCGGCGCTCCTGGAAGAGGCTGAGCGCGCGAAAGACGCGCATCGCATCGCCGAAATCCAGATGCGGCTCGCCGACATCGAGGCCCATTCGGCCGAAGCACGCGCGGCCACGATCCTCGCCGGGCTCGGCTTCGACGATGCCGCGCAGAAGCGGCCAGCCTCCTCCTTCTCCGGCGGCTGGCGGATGCGCGTGGCGCTCGCTTCCGTGCTGTTCTCGCGGCCCGACCTGCTGCTGCTCGACGAGCCCACCAACTATCTCGACCTCGAAGGCACGTTGTGGCTGGAGAACTATGTTGGGCGCTACCCGCACACAGTGCTCCTGATCAGCCACGATCGTGACCTGCTCAACCGCGCCGTCAACTCCATCGTGCATCTCGACCAGAAGAGGCTCACCTTCTGGCGCGGCAACTACGATTCCTTCGAGCGCCAGCGCGAGGAGCAGTTGGCGCTCCAGGAAAAGGGCCGCGTTAAGGAGGAGGCGCAGCGCAAGCACCTGCAAAGCTTCATCGACCGTTTTCGTGCGAAAGCCTCCAAGGCGCGGCAGGCGCAGTCGCGCATCAAGGCGCTGGAACGCATGAAGCCCATCGCGGCCTTTATGGACGAATCGGTTCGGCCGTTCAGATTTCCGGAGCCACAGAAGGCGGTGGCCTCGCCGATCGTCGCCATGACCGGCGTTTCGGTGGGTTATGCGCCGGAGAGGCCCGTTCTCTCGCGGCTGACGCTCAGGATCGACAATGACGACCGCATCGCGCTTCTGGGCGCGAACGGCAACGGAAAATCCACCTTCGCCAAGCTTCTCGCCGGCCGGCTCCAGGCGCAGTCGGGCGCGATCACGGTGGCGCCAGGGCTGAAGACCGCGATCTTCGCCCAGCACCAGCTCGACGACCTACGGCCGGAGGAGAACGCCTACCAGCATGTGCGCCGGCTGATGCCCGACGCGCCCGAATCGAAGGTGCGCGCGCGGGTGGCGCAATTCGGCCTTTCGACGGAGAAGATGAACACCAGGGCGGCCGATCTTTCCGGCGGCGAGAAGGCGCGGCTCCTGATGGGTCTCGCCGCCTTCGAGGGGCCGAACCTCTTCATTCTCGACGAGCCCACCAACCATCTCGACATCGACAGCCGCGAGCAACTCGTGCTGGCGCTCAACGACTTCGACGGCGCGGTCATCCTGATCAGCCACGACCGCCACCTGATCGAGGCCACCGCCGACCGGCTCTGGCTCGTCAAGGACGGCACGGTCGGCCCCTATGACGGCGACATGGCTGACTACCGCCAACTCGTCACGGGTAGCGCGGGAGACCGCCACGAGCGGCGCGAAGCGGAGAAGGCGTCGAAGGCCGACCGCCGCCGCGAGGCCGCCCAGCGCAGGGCGGCGGCCGAGCCGATCGCCAAGGAGATCAAGGCGACGGAGGCGCTGATCGACAGGATGCGCAAGCGCATCGGCCTGCTGGACGCGGAGCTGAGCGACCCGAAGCTCTACGACAGGGAGCCGGCCAAGGCCGCCAGGCTCGGCAAGGAGCGCGCCGAGCTTTCCCGCGCATTATCCGGCCACGAGGACCGCTGGCTGGAGCTTTCGTCGGACTATGAGGGGGCGGTGGCGGAGTAGCCGCCCCTCCAACGCGTCACGCCTTCCGTTCCCACCGGCGGTCGGGCGTCTGCTGCCAATAGGTGACGTCGAAGCCCGCACACTTGAGCGCCTTCCAGTGCGCGCGCGCGCCGTCGAGCTGCGCCTGGTCATGCCCGTCGAACAGGAACACGGCGCGCTCATAGCCGGCGAGGTCGTCCGGCGGAGCCGCGCCGTCCACCAGAAAGCGGATCTGCGCGGCATTGGGATTGCCGGGCGCCGTGGTCAACACGATCGGCTGGTCCGCGACATGGGGATCGCGGTCCACGCCGTGGGCCAGGAAGGAATCCTCGCGGAACGTCCAGAGGTGGCTGTCGAGCGCATCGCGCCGCTCGTCCTGCCCGCACTGGACGACCGCGCGCCAGCCCCGCGCCAGGCTGCGCTCCAGAAGGCCGGGCAGCGCGTCTTCGAGCCTCGATTCCGTGAGATGGTAGAACAGGACCTCGGTCACGCAGCTAGCCCCAGGACCGTGTCAGGCCTCGTAGTGATCGCGCACCAGGCGGTCGAGCAGCCGCACGCCGAAGCCCGAGGCCCAGGACTGGTTGATCTCATTCGAAGGCGAACCCATCGCGGTGCCCGCGATGTCGAGATGCGCCCAGGGCGTGTCCTTCACGAAACGCTGGAGGAACTGCGCCGCCGTCACCGAGCCGCCATAGCGGCCGCCGATGTTCTTCATGTCGGCGTTCTTGCTGTCGATCAGCTTGTCGTATTCCGGCCCCATGGGCATGCGCCACACCTTCTCGTCGGTGGCCGCGCCGGAGGCGGAAAGACGCTCCGCCAGCTCGTCATTGTTGGAGAAAAGGCCGGCATAGTGCTGGCCCAGCGCCACCATGATGGCGCCGGTGAGCGTCGCGAGATCCACCATGAACCGCGGTTGAAAGCGGTCGTTCACGTACCAGAGCGCGTCCGCCAGCACGAGCCGGCCCTCGGCGTCGGTGTTGAGCACCTCGATGGTCTGGCCCGACATGGACGTCACGATGTCGCCCGGCCGCTGCGCATTGCCGTCCACCATGTTCTCGACGCAGCCGATCACGCCGATCACATTGGCCTTCGCCTTGCGGGCGGCGAGCGCGTGCATGAGGCCGAGCACGGCGGCGGCCCCGCCCATGTCGCCCTTCATGTCCTCCATGCCCTGCGCCGGCTTCATGGAGTTGCCGCCGGTGTCGAACACCACGCCCTTGCCGACGAAGGCCACCGGCTTGGCGTCGTCCTTGCCGCCGTTCCAGCGCATCACGATGAGCCGCGGCGGGCGCGCCGCGCCCTGCGCGACGCCCAAGAGCGCGCCCATGCCGAGCTCTCGCATCTCGCCTTCCGTGAGGACTTCGACCTCGACGCCGGCATCCGTCAGAGCCTCGGCGCGCTGGGCGAACTCCACCGGCCCCAGCATGTTGGCGGGCTCGTTGACGAGATCGCGGGCGAGCCATACGCCCTCCACCACGGCGTTGAAATCGGCGAAGGCCTTCTTGGCGGCGGACGGGTTGGCCGTGAGCACGGTCACTTGGGCGGGCTCCTTGCCCGCGCCGTTCGCTTCGCCGTCCTCGGCCTTGTCATTCTTCTTGGTCTTGTATTTGTCGAAGCCGTAGGCGCGCAAAAGGATGCCGGCCGCAAGCGCCGCCGCCTCCGCGGGGCCGGCCTCGGCGCCTTCCACCTCGGCAACCACCGACGCTCGCGTACCCTTGCGCAGTTGCGCGCCCACCGCGCCGCCAAGCTTCAGCCAAGCGTGCTCGTTCAGGCCTTCCGTCTTGCCCGCGCCGACCGCGACCAGCCGGTCGAGGGAGCCGCCCGCCGGCGCGATCACGTCGAGGGCCGCGCCAAACTTTCCCGAGAACTCCGCCACAGAGAAGGCCCGGGCCAGGACGCCGGCCGGGTCGCACGCCCTGGCGTTCTCGCCGAGCGTGCCGCCCTGCGCCGCCAGCACGACGGCAATGCCCTCGCCGGGCGGCGAGAAGCGCGCGAAGGTGATCGTGGGTTTGGCGGTCATGAATCGTCCTGAGAACGGCTGAACTCTGAAAAGGCGAATTGAGCCCTTTCGGCTCCGTTTGCAAGCGAGCGATCGACGCCCCTCACGTGAACGTCTCGTGTTGCCCGCGCGCCGCATCCCCGCTCGCCTTCACGAGCTGTTCACCATGTCGGTTGCCGGTTCGTTTGCCAATCGCCCCCATCTTGGGGCAGAGGAGCCCGACGAGCCGGCGCGCCTCCGCGTCGCGCGGCCGGGCCGAAAGACGAAGCAGCTGCGAGCGGGCCGCGGTTGCGGTTGGCGTCGGAAGTCTTAGGTGTCAGCGGATCAATCGGGAGCGGACAGACAGCGGGCTCATGAGGGTCATCGAACGCTACATCCTGCGACGCGCCTTTGGCGTGTTCGCCGGCTCGCTGTTCTGGACGCTGGCGATCGTCTGGACGACGCAGGTCTTGTCGCGGCTCGACCTCGTGACCGACAGCGGCCAGTCGGCGGCGACCTTTTTCGAGATCGCCACCCTGATCCTCCCGTCCGTCATCCCGATCGTCGTGTCGTTCGCGGTGCTGATCGCGGTGGCGCAGACGCTGACCACGATGAACACCGATTCCGAGCTCGTGGTGATCTCCGCCGCCGGCAGCTCGCGCTCGACGGTCATCCGCCCGATCCTGATGCTGGCTCTGGGCGCCAGCATCTTCGCCTTCGCGATCGACAACACTGTCGATCCTTACGCCCGCCAGCGCGGCCGCGAGCTCGTGGCGGAGGCGCGCGCGGACCTGATCTCGCTGGTGATCCAGGAAGGCGTCTTCCGAAAAGTGGAGGACGGCCTGTTCGTTCAGATCGCGCAGCGCCTGCCCGACGGGAGGTTGGGCGGGATCTTCGTCGCGGATTCGCGCAACGAGGGCCTCGACCTGATCTACTACGCCAAGACGGGCGTGGTGACGGAGAAGGACGGCAACAACGTCCTCGTGATGCAGGACGGCGAGGTGCATCGCAAGACCGTCAAGGGCGACGTGTCGGTGATCCGCTTCACGTCCAACACCTTCGACCTGTCCTCCTTCACCGGCGGCTCGGGCGAGGTGCGGCTGCTGCCTAAGGACCATACGCTCGCCTACCTCTTCAATCCCGACCCCCAGGACAAGGTTTTTCAGCAGTCGCCGCAATACTATCGAGCGGAAATCCACCGCCGGCTGACGGAGTGGGTCTGGCCCTTCGTCTTCGCGCTGATCGCGCTCGCCGTGGCAGGCGACCCGCGCTCGCACCGCGAGGGCCGTATCCATCCCGTGGTCACCGCCGTGGTGATCGCGCTGTTCGAGCGCTGGCTGGGCTTCTACACCGCCGACCAGGCGCAGCGGCAGCCCTTCTTCAGCGTCCTGGTCTATGCCGTGCCGATTTCGGCGGCTGTCGTGGCGTCGCTCTTCATCCTGTTCAACCGCTCGCTCGAGCTTCCCGTCTCGACCGTCGAGCGGCTGGCCAATCTCGTTCGCCGGCTGCGCGACCGCTGGACAGCCTTTCGCTGGGGCGCGGGGCGCGGCACTGGCGCATCGGCGGGGGCGCGCTGATGGGTTGGACGCTGGGGCGTTACTTCTTCCTGCGCTACGCCGCGATCACCACATGGTTCTTCCTGGGCGTGTTCGCCCTGATCTTCCTCGTCGATTTCACGGAGTTCTCGCGCCGGGTGTCCGGCATTCCCGGCGCATCGATCGGCGCCATCGTGGCGGTGTCGGCGCTGCGGGTGCCCATGATCATGCAGCAGACGGTGCCCTTCGTGGGCCTGTTCGCGGCCATGGCGACGCTCGTGACGCTGAACCGCAAATACGAGCTGGTGGTAGCGCGCGCCGCGGGCATCTCGGCCTGGCAGTTCCTCACGCCCGCCTGCCTGGGGGCCCTTCTGTTCGGCGTGCTCACGGTCGCGCTTCTGAACCCCCTGGCGGCCTATGGCTTCTCCAAGTCCGAGGAGCTTGAAGGCGAACTGCGGTCGGGCTCCTCCAACGCGGTGTCGGCTTTCAGCTCGCCCTGGCTTCGCCAGCGCACCGGCGAGGGCGAGACGATCATCGGCGCCCGGAGGATCCTGAACCAGGGACTGGTGCTCGACCAGCCGGTGTTCATCTCGCTCGCGCCGAACGGCGACATCGCGGGCCGGCGCGACGCGCGGCGCGCGGAGCTGAAGGACGGCTATTGGGAATTGACCGATGTGCGGGTGATCGAGGCGGGAATCGCCCTGCCCCTCATGCCGAGCGATCGCGTGCCGACCGACCTCAAGCCGGAATATGTGCAGGAGCGTCTCGCGCGGCCCGAAACCATCCCCTTCTTCGAGCTGCCCGCCACGGTGGTGGCGGCGCGCGCGCTGGGGCTCAGGGCCGACGCCTTCGCCATGCAGTTCCACTCCATGGTGGCCCTGCCCTTCCTGCTGGTCGCCATGACGCTGATCGCCGCCACCGCCTCCATGCGCTTCGCAAGGTCGGGGCAATCCGCGACTCTGATTCTGGGTGGCGTCCTCGCCGGCTTTCTGCTTTATGTCGTTTCGGTTCTCGTCAGGGCCTTCGGGAATGCGGGGTTCGTGCCGCCTTTCGTGGCGGCATGGGTTCCTGTGGTCGTGGCGACTTTTTTCGGGGTGACGTTCCTGCTCTATCGGGAGGACGGTTAGTGGCCGTGGGGAACCATAGCGGCTTGAGGGGCCATTGGCTGCGCTTGTGCGCGGCCACGGCGCTGGCCGGCGCGATGTCGAGCATGGTGGGCGCGCTGCCCGCCGTGAGCCAGGAACTTGGGGCGCTGGTGGGCCAGGACATTCCCGCCGACGCGCAGCTTCTCCTGGAAGCCGACCTGCTCACCTATGACAACGACCTGGACACGGTGACGGCCTCGGGCGGCGTCCGCATCGAATATGGCGGCAACCGGCTCGTCGCGAACCAGGTGACCTACAACCGCCAGACGGGCCGCCTCGTCGCGCGCGGCGGCGTCGAGCTGATCGAGCCGGGCGGCCTGCGCTTCACGGCCGACGAGATCGACATCACCGACGACTTCGCGGAAGGCTTCGTCAACGCGCTGCGCGTCGAAACCGTCAACAAGACCTATTTCGCGGCCGAGAGCGCCGATCGCAAGGGCGACCGTGTCACCGTCTTCAACAACGGGGTCTATACCGCCTGCGCGCCCTGCGAAGAGCGCCCGGATCGCGCGCCGATCTGGCGCATCAAGGCCACCCGCACGATCTGGGACCAGAAGGAGAAGACCGTCCGCTTCGAGAACTCGCGTTTCGAGCTGTTCGGCCTGCCCATCGCCTATCTGCCGGTGTTCGAGATCCCCGACCCGACGGTGGAGCGGAAGTCCGGATTCCTCGTCCCCTCCGTCCGCATCAGCGACGAACTCGGCGTGGGCATCCGCGTGCCTTATTATTTCGCGCTGTCGCCCACCTACGACCTGACGCTCGCAGGCACCTACTACACCAAGCAGGGCTTCCTGGCCGAAGCGGAATGGCGGCAGCGGTTCAACAACGGCATGTACACGATCACGGTGGCGGGGATCGTGCAGCAGGAGCCTGAGGCATTCGACCTGAACACGGTCGACAGGGGACCGGACGGCGACCTCAACGAGGAACGCGGCATGGTCGGCACCAAAGGCGAGTTCCTGATCAACCCGCGCTGGACATTCGGCTGGAACCTGCTCGCGCAGTCCGACAAGAATTTCTCCCATACCTATGGCATCGCCGGCTTCACCGATTACGTGCATCGGGACGAGGTCTATCTCGTCGGCCTTCACGACCGGAACTTCTTCGACCTGCGCGGCATGCATTTCCGCATCCAGGAGGAAGTGCGCGACGAGTTCGACTCCGCGCGCGACGAGGAGCAGCCCTTCGTGCTGCCCTCGCTCGACTACTCCGTGATCCCGGACGAGCCGGTCTTCGGCGGCGAGCTCAGCATCGACGTCAATGCGCGCTCCCTTTACCGCGAGGAGCTGGACGCCTTCAACTTCGACCCGCTCGACCCTGATCCGGAGAGAGATCCTTTCGTCCGCGGCCTGGACGGCAGCAATGGCCGCGTCACCGGCGAAACCGAATGGCGCCGCTCGCTGGTCATGGCGGGCGGCGTGGTGGTCACGCCGCTGCTGCATTTCCAGGCCGACGCCGGCTACACCGACACGTCCAACGAGGGCGAGGACCGCCTGAACGACCTGGCGGTGCGGCTGAACGGGTCGCCTTTCTACACAGGCGATACGGTGGAGGCCGACGTGCTGTCGTCGTTCAATCGCTATATGGCGACGCTTGGCCTCGAACTGCGTTGGCCGGTGCTCTTCTCCTCCACCAGCGCGACCCATGTGCTGGAGCCGATGGCGCAGGTGTTCGCCCGGCCCGACGAGCCCTATGTCGAGGATCGCCTGGGCATCCCCAATGAGGACGCCCAGAGCTTCGTATTCGACGCCACGACCTTGTTCGAGCGCGACAAGTTCGCAGGCTATGACCGCATCGAGGGCGGCACGCGGGCCAATCTGGGGCTACGCTATTCCGGCAGTTTCGCGAACGGCTGGACCGCCAACGCGCTGGTCGGCCAGTCCTATCACCTGGCCGGCCTGAACTCCTTCGACCAGCCCGATCTGGTGAATGTGGGCGCCTACTCGGGTCTGGAGTCCGACGTGTCGGACTTCGTCGCCCTGACGGGGTTCGCCACGCCTTTCGGCTTCTCCATGTCCGCCAGCGGCCGCTTCGACGAGGAATCCTTCGAGTTGCGCCGCGGCGAGGTGAAGGCCGCCTACACCAGGGACGCCGTGAGCGTGAGCGGCCTTTACGCCTATATCCAGGCGCAGCCGCTTTACGGCTTCGACGAGGATCGCCACGAAGTGCGCACCAACGCCTCGTTGCGTTTCGCCGAGAACTGGCGGGTCTTCGGCGGCGCCACCTACGACCTTGAGAACGAGTTCCTGGTGAGCGACCGGATCGGCCTCGGCTATGACGACGAGTGCTTTTCCTATACGCTCTCCTTTGCCGAGACGCGCGATGACGAGAACGACGAGGCCGAACGGACGATCGGCTTTTCCGTCTCGCTGCGCACCTTGGGGGATTTCGGCACGGATCAATCCCTGACGCGGTGACCGCGGGCGAGGACACGGTTTCGCCGCACTGATCCTGCACTGCCACCTTTGTCGGCTCCTGGCCGCGCTGCGACAGCCCCGCGCGTCCAAGCCCGCCCAAACCTCCATGCGCCGAGCTGCGCTTTTGGGAGCGCCCATGAGAAACGCCGTTCTCTCCGTCCTTCTTCTCGGACTCGCCGCCGCGCCCGCGCCCTTCGCCGCGCCTGCTTTCGCAAGCGACATCAAGGCCGTCGTGAACAACGTCCCGGTCACCAGCTACGACATCCAGAGCCGGTCCGCCTTCTTGAAGCTTCAGGGGCAGAAGGGCGACCTCCAAAGCGTCGCGACGGAGCAGATGATCGACCAGGCGCTTCGCCAGGGCGAAATGAAGCGGCTCAACATCAGGATCACCGATGACGCCGTCAACGACGCCTATGCGCGCTTCGCCAAGAACAACAAGCTGTCGGTCAAGCAGCTCGACGAGATCATGGCCCAATCGGGCGTGACCAAGCCGCACTTCAAGGAGTTCATCCGCACCCAGATGGGCTGGAACCAGGCGCTCAGCATGCGCTACCGCTCGGAAAGCGGTGGCGGCCGCATGACGGAGCAGGAAGCGGTCCGCCAAATGCTGAAGCAGGGGGGCGCGAAGCCGTCCTCCACCGAGTATATGCTGCAACAGGTGATCTTCGTGGTGCCGGCCAGCGAGCGCCAGGCCAAGCTCGGCCGCCGCAAGCAGGAAGCCCAGGCGCTGCGCGCGCGCTTCTCGGGCTGCGAAAGCACGCGCGAGTTCGCCAAGGGGCTGATCGACGTCACCGTGCGCGACCTCGGCCGGACGCTGGCACCTGAACTGCCGACGGAATGGGCCGAGGACATCAAAACCGCCAAGATCGGCGGCGCGACGCCTGTGCGCGAAACAGACCGCGGCGTGGAATTCATCGGCATCTGCAACGCCCGTGAGGTGTCCGACGACCGCGTCGCCACCATGGTCCTGCAACAGCAATCGGCTGGCGGCGACATGGACGCCGCGGCCGCGGAGCTCGACAAGAAGTTCATGACGGAGCTGCACGAACGCGCCAAGATCGTGCGCCGCTGAGCGGCGGCGTGCCGCCGGCGGACCGCAGCGCGGGAGCGCCAGCAGCCGACGGACTGCCGCCGCTGCGCGAGGTTATCCGCCGCCATGGCCTCGACGCCAAGAAGTCGCTCGGCCAGAATTTTCTGCTCGACCTGAATCTGACCTCCAAGATCGCGCGGGCGGCCGGCCATCTCTCGTCCGGCGTCACGATCGAGGTGGGGCCGGGACCGGGCGGGCTCACCCGCGCGCTCCTGATGAACGACGCTGCCCGCGTGGTCGCCATCGAACGCGACGAACGGTGCCTCGCCGCCCTGGCCGAGATCGCCGACCACTATCCCGGCCGGCTCCAAGTGATCCCCGGCGACGCGCTCAAAGCCGACTGGCGGGCGCTGGCCAGCGGCGAGGAAGCGCGGATCGTCGCCAACCTGCCCTACAACATCGGCACGGAGCTTCTGGTCCGCTGGCTGACGGTGGAGGACTGGCCACCCTTCTATTCGTCGCTCACGCTGATGTTCCAGCGCGAGGTGGCCGAACGCATCGTGGCGAAGCCGGGCGACGCATCTTACGGCCGGCTCGGCGTCCTTGCGGGCTGGCGCACGGAGGCGCGGATCGCCTTCGACCTGCCGCCGCAAGCCTTTTCGCCGCCGCCCAAGGTCATGTCGTCGGTGGTGCGGCTCATCCCACGCGAAAGCCCCCTGCCCGCTCCCGTGCGCAAGCTGGAACGGGTGACGGAGACGGCGTTCGGGCAGCGGCGGAAGATGCTGCGCCAGAGCCTCAAACCGCTGGGTGGCGACGCCGTGCTGAGCCGCGTAGGCATCGACGGCACGCGCCGGGCGGAAACCCTGTCGGTGGCAGAATTCGTGGCGCTCGCCAATGCGACCTGACGGGCCGAATTGGCTCAGCCGGTCTTCTCGTCCAAGAGACCCGAGACGAAGTCGAACAGGCCGGGACGGCGATCGCGCCGCAACCGCTCGGCGGTGACGACGGACTTCACGGACAGGAAGGCGCGCTCCAAATCGTCATTGACGACGACGTAATCGTATTCTCGCCAGTGCTCCAGCTCTTCGCGCGCATTGCGCAGCCGCGTCTCGATCACGGCTTCGGTGTCCTCGGCGCGCCGCTTCAGCCGCGCCTTCAGCTCCCGCATCGAGGGCGGCAGGATGAAGATGGAGACGATGTCGGCGCCGATGCGCTGGTTGAGCTGCACGGCGCCCTGCCAGTCGATGTCGAACAGCATGTCGCGGCCTTCGGCCATGGCGAGCTCGGCCGGCCCGCGGGGCGTGCCGTAGAAATTGCCGTGGACCTCCGCCCATTCGAGCAGCGCGTCGGTGTCCCTCAGCCGGTTGAACTCGCCCACGGACACGAAGCGATAGTGGACACCCTCGATCTCGCTGGGGCGGCGCGGCCTCGTGGTCACGCTCACGGAAAGCTCGAGGCCGGGATCGGAAGCCAGAAGATTGCGCGCGATGGTGGACTTGCCTGCACCCGATGGCGAGGACAGCACCAGCATCAGCCCGCGTCGGCGGATGGGCGCCGTCTGGCTTTCGGACACCATACCCTACTCCAGATTCTGCACCTGCTCGCGAAACTGATCCACGACCGCCTTGAGCTCCAAGCCGGCGGCCGTGACTCCGGCGGCATTCGACTTTGCGCACAAGGTGTTTGATTCGCGGTTAAGCTCCTGGGCCAGGAAATCGAGACGGCGGCCGATCGCGCCGCCCTCGGCGAGAAGCGCGCGAACCGCCTCTATATGCATCCTGAGCCTGTCGAGCTCTTCCCGCACGTCCGCCTTTGCCGCCAAGAGCGCGGCCTCCATGGCGAGGCGGGTTTCGTCGAGCCCGACGCCTGCATCGAGCAATTGCCTGACCTGAGTGGCCAGGCGGTCGCGGACGAATTGCGGGTCGCGCGACGGATCGGCTTCGATGCGCGCCGCCAGCGCCTCCATGGCGGCGGCCTGGTTCAGCAGCACCGTCCTGAGCGTCTCCCCCTCGTCGCTCCGGACGGCGGTCAGGCTCATCAGGGCATCGTCGAGAGCGGCCAAAGCCTGCCGCTCGACGGCGGCGCGGGATTCCTCGCCGGGCCCGGCCTCGGGCGCTTCGAGAACGCCGCGCAAGGCGAGCAGGCCGTCCGCACGGGCGGGGGCCGCGCCGAACTGTTCGTGCAGGCGCTGCGCCAAACCGGCAAGGTCGCGTAGGAACTCCTCGTTGACGACGGGCTGGGCGGCCAAGCCGCGGCC
This sequence comes from Mesorhizobium sp., assembly GCA_035998495.1. Taxonomy (GTDB): domain Bacteria; phylum Pseudomonadota; class Alphaproteobacteria; order Rhizobiales; family Rhizobiaceae; genus Mesorhizobium_B. The sequence continues at coordinate 84,354 of DASYHP010000026.1, read as the reverse complement.
CTGACTGAGGATGAGGCTCGCCTGGATGTTGCCGCGGGCGAAGCGCCGGGCGATGGCTTGCCGGGCCTGCGGCTCCAGCCGATCATGGCCGGGCGGGAGGCGCAGCCGAACCTCCAGCCCCTTGCCGTTGACGGACCTCAGCTCCCAGGCGACTTCGCCAAGCTCGGAAACCGCGCTTGCGCGGGCAAAGCCCGTCATTCCTTGAAGGGCCGCGGGAGCGCCCGGCGTCGGGCTCGGCTGGTCGTCGCGCGCGGCGTCGCTCACTCGGCCGGCGCGGCGCCGCCGTCCTCGCCCGACCCAGCCGGTTGAGCGGCCTCGATCGTCCGCCACTTCGCCACGTTCCTGTTGTGCTCCTCCAAGGAGGAGGCGAAGGCATGACCGCCTGACCCGTCGGCGACGAAGTAGAGGTAGTCGGTCTCGGCAGGGTTGGCGACCGCTTCCAGCGCCGCGCGGCCGGGATTGGCGATCGGCCCCGGCGGCAACCCGTTGATGACATAGGTGTTATAAGGTGTCGGTTTCTCGATGTCGGACTGGTAGATCGGCCGGTCGGCAGGCTTTCCCTTGCCCCCGAAGAGCCCATAGATGATGGTGGGGTCCGACTGCAGCCGCATGCCTTCCCTGAGGCGGTTGACGAACACGGAGGCGACCTGCGGCCGCTCTTCGGCCACCCCCGTTTCCTTCTCCACGATCGAGGCGAGCGTCACGAACTCGTTGGCGTCGGCGATGGGCAGGTCGGGATCGCGCTTGGCCCAGATCTCCTCGACCATCCTCGCCTGGTCGGCCAGCATCTTCTCTACCACCGCACGGCGCGAGGTGCCGCGCGTGAAGCGCTGGGTGTCGGCGGCGAGGCTGCCCTCCGGCGGCACGGTTTCCGGCATGTCGCCCGACAGCGCCTCGTGCGCCGCGATCCGGTCCCAGGCCTGGAGCACGGTGAGGCCTTCGGGAATGGTCAGCGAATGCATGATGGACCGGCCGCTGGCGAGCGCCTCCATGATGTCGCGCATGGAGGCGCGGGCGGCGATCTCGTACTCGCCGGCCTTGAGACTGCTGCCCGCCCCATGGGCACGGACGCCCAGGTTGAACACGTCGGCGTTGGTGATGAGTCCTTGCCGCTCGAGCTGCGTGGCGATGTCGCTCACGCCCGTTCTCGGCTTCACGAGGAAGGTCGTGTCCTGCGGGTTGGGTCCGGGCGCCTCGAAGGTGGACCTTCCCCAGTAAACGGCCGCGCCCGCCGCCAGCACCGCGAAGACGATCAGCGACATCATGAAGTTGAGGAACACCACGACCTGGCTGCGCGAGCGCCGGGAGCGCCGCGGCGTCGCCGTGTTGGCCGGGCGGAGCGCGTCGCGCGCGGGCTTGATCGGCGTTCCCGTCGTCGAATCAGCCGGATCGGCGGCTGGCGGGGCGGCGCGGCGGCCGAACTCGATCTCCGAAGACGGCGTGGATGCGTTCATCGTTTGGCGTCCGCTTCTCCTTTGGCCGGACAGCGCCGATGACGGCCTGTCCGTTCCGGTCCCACGCGCGCGGCTTGGGCAGCGAATGTGGCGAATTCGCGCCGTCAGCCGTCGGCGTTCAGCCGTTGAAGCGCTGGAAGATCAGCGACGCGTTCGTTCCGCCGAAGCCGAAGGAGTTGGAAAGCGCCACGTCGATCGCCCGGTCGCGCGGCTTGTTCGGCACGAGGTCGATGGGGGTTTCCCGCTCGGGATTGTCCAAGTTGATGGTGGCGGGCGCGATGTTGTCGCGGATCGCCAGAATCGAGAAGATGGCCTCCGCTGCGCCGGCGGCCCCCAGGAGGTGGCCGATGGAGGACTTGGTGGACGACATCGACGCCTTGGAAGCGGCGTTGCCCATCAGCCGCTCGACCGCGCCCAATTCGATGGTGTCGGCCATTGTCGAGGTGCCGTGCGCGTTGATGTAGTCGATGTCGGCCGGCGATAATTTCGCGCGCTTGAGCGCCGCCGACATGCAGCGGAACGCGCCGTCGCCATCTTCCGAAGGCGCGGTGATGTGGAACGCGTCGCCGGTCAGGCCGTAGCCCGTCACCTCGGCATAGATGCGTGCGCCGCGCGCCTTGGCATGCTCCAGTTCCTCGAGCACGAGAACCCCGGCCCCCTCGCCCATCACGAAGCCGTCTCGGTCTCGGTCATAGGGGCGGGACGCGCGCTCGGGCTCGTCGTTGCGCTCGGTAGAGAGCGCGCGGCAGGCCGCGAAGCCCGCCAGCGAAAGCCGTGTGATGGGCGCTTCCGCGCCGCCGGCGAGCATCACGTCGGCATCGCCCAACGCGATCAGCCGGGCGGCGTCGCCGATGGCGTGCGCGCCCGTCGAGCAGGCCGTCACCACCGCATGGTTCGGGCCCTTGAGTCCATGGCGGATCGAAACCTGGCCCGACACCAGGTTGATGATATTGCCGGGGATGAAGAAGGGGCTGATGCGCCGCGGCCCGCGCTCGCGCAAAAGAATCGCGTTGTCGGCGATCCCGTCGATGCCGCCGATGCCCGAGCCGATCATCACGCCAGAGGCGCAGCGCTCCTCCTCCGTTTTGGGCTCCCAGCCGGAATCCTTGATCGCCTCGTCGGCGGCCGCGATGCCGTAAAGAATGAACTCGCCGATCTTGCGCAGTTCCTTTGGCTCGAGGACCTGCTCGGGGTCGAACGCCGCCTCGCCTTCCCGCGGGATGGCGTGGGCGATCTTGCAGGGCAGGTCTTCGACCTCGAAACTCGTGATGCGACGGCAGGCGCTGCGGCCGCTCAGCAACGCCTTCCAGCCAGCCTCCACGCCCATTCCAAACGGCGAGAGGAGCCCAAGTCCCGTGACGACGACGCGCCTCAACTCAGCCACGGATTGCCGCCGCCTGGAATCAGGCCGACGCCTTTTCGATATATTTCACGGCGTCCCCGACCGTAAGGATGGTTTCGGCGGCGTCGTCCGGGATCTCCACGCCGAACTCCTCCTCGAAGGCCATCACGAGCTCGACCGTGTCGAGGCTGTCCGCGCCGAGGTCGTCGATGAAGCTCGCCTGCTCCGTCACCTTTTCGGCTTCCACGCCGAGATGCTCGACGACGATCTTCTTGACGCGTTCTGCGGTGTCGCTCATGGGCCGTTCCCTCGCTTGGTCGGTTTCGCGTTCTCGTTAACGGCCGCATGGCCGCTAATCAAGCCGAAAGATGGTGCGCGCAGAGGCATGTGGAAGAGCGCTCCGCTCGCCGCGTCGGCGGCTCAGATCATGGCCATCCCGCCGTTGACATGCAGCGTCTGCCCCGTGACATAGGCGGCTTCGCCGGAGGCCAGGAACACGACGGCCGCGGCGACCTCCGCGCCCGCGCCCATGCGCTTCATGGGGATGGCCCCCATGATCGCGTCCTTCTGCTTGCCGTTGAGCTTTTCGGTCATGGCCGACTCGATGAAGCCGGGCGCCACGCAGTTGACCGTGATGCTGCGCGAGGCGATCTCCTGGGCAAGCGACTTCGAGAAGCCGATCATTCCCGCCTTGGAGGCGCAGTAGTTCGCCTGGCCGGGATTGCCCGTGACGGCCACCACCGAGGTGATGTTGACGATGCGGCCCCAGCGCCGGCGCATCATGGGGTGCGTCAGCTCCCGCGTGAGCCGGAAGACCGAGCCGAGATTGACGTCGAGCACCGCGTCCCAGTCGGCATCGGACATCCGCACGAACAGGCCGTCACGGGTGATGCCGGCATTGTTGACGAGGATGTCCACCCCGCCCAGCTCGGCTTCGGCCTTCTGGCCCAGCGCCTTGACCGCTTCGCGATCCGACAGATCGGCTGGAAAGACATGCGCCCGCTCGCCGAGTTCGCCGGCCAGCGCCTGGAGCTTCTCTTCACGGGTGCCGTGCAGGCCCACGACGGCGCCTCGGGCGTGCAACGCCCGCGCCACCGCCTCGCCGATGCCGCCGCTCGCGCCCGTGACGAGCGCCTTGCGTCCAGTGAGATCGAACATAACGCCTCCTCTCAAGACCCGCCGAGCGCGGCGAGCACCGGGTCGATGTCGGCCGGCCCATTCACCGCAAGCGTGCCGATGTTCCGGTCGATGCGTTTGGCGAGCCCCGATAAAACCTTGCCCGCCCCGACCTCGACCAGGGTGGTCACGCCGTTCTTGCCGAACCACTCCACGGTCTCGCGCCAGCGCACCCGTCCCGTCACCTGCTCGACCAGGCGACGAGCGATCTCTTCGGGATCCCGGAGGGGCTGGACGGCGACATTGGAGACCACGGGAACGGCGGGCCGACGCTTCGCCACGCCGGCCAAAGCGGCCTCCATGGCGCGCGCCGCCGGTTCCATCAGCGCGGAGTGGAAGGGAGCCGAAACGGGAAGCGCAATGGCGCGCTTGGCGCCGCGGTCGGAGCACAGCGCCATGGCGCGTTCCACCGCCGACTTGTCACCGGAAATCACGAGCTGGCCGCCGCCATTGTCGTTGGCGACCTGGCAAACCGCGCCGGCCCTCGCTTCTTCGCAAGCTGCTTCCACCGTCGCCTCGTCGAGGCCGATGATGGCGGCCATCGCGCCCTGCCCCACCGGCACCGCCTCCTGCATGGCGCGGCCACGGATGCGCAGAAGCCTCGCCGCATCAGTCACCGAGAACATGCCGGCCGCGGCAAGCGCCGAATATTCGCCGAGCGAGTGCCCGGCCACGAACCGCGCCTGCTCGGCGAGGGTCAGGCCCCGCGCCTCCAATGCGCGAAGGGCGGCGAGCGAGACAGTCATCAAGGCGGGCTGCGCGTTGGCGGTCAGGGTGAGTTGATCCTCGGGACCTTCCCAGATCAGCTTGGACAGGCTTTCGCCGAGCGCCTCGTCCACCTCGTCGAAAACGCGCCGGGCCTCAGGGAAGCTTTCCGCCAGTTCGCGCCCCATACCGACCGACTGGCTCCCCTGGCCAGGAAAGGTGAATGCGACCGCCATGCCTGCCCGCGCGCCCCACGCCTGTTCGTGCTCAGGGCTCCCCTGGCGTCCGGGCGGCCGGATTGTCAAGCCAAGGTCGCGCCCTGCCCGCTCGGAAACGCCGGATCGCGAGATGCGCGCCCGGTCCGACAAAGCCTGCCCCCCGTCGCAGCAAGCGCCGCGCGCCCTCCCGCGGGGGCGCATGCTTCCGTGAGCAGCGCATGACGGCGGCGCGCGGCGCGCAGCGGATCGCCCCCGCGTGGGCGGCATGCCGCCTCAGGGCTCGGTTCCTCCTGTTGCCGTTCGGCAAACGCCGGTGCGCGTCATGACGTGTCCGGGCTTTCCAGCGCCTGGAGGGCGAGCGCGTGGGTGTCGCTCAGGATGTGGTGGACCAGGTGGGCGGGCCAGGAGCTGAACCCCGGCGGACGGCCGGGCTTAAGCGGCCACAGCCGATGCGCCCGTGCGGGGCCGGCGGCCTGCTTCTGGCGCGCGTCCGCCGCATCGCGGCGCATCCGCCACCGCGCAAAACGCTTGGCTTGCCCGGGCAAGTCGTCCAGGGCGCGGCCGAGCGCCTGGATGCGCAGGACGAGCCGCGCGGCGTCGACTGCGTCATCGGGCGAAAGCGGCGGGCGCGCGACGACGGGCAGCGGCGCGCTCCAGCCGGGGGTGCAGATGCGCGGAACGCCGTCGGCCGCCCTGCGCTTGGCGTCAGGCATTCGGGGCAGTGGGTCGAAGAGGGGCAGGGCGGAAGCGCGCACGGGCTGAGGCGCGCGGCTTGCCTCCGGCCGAAGCTGGGGCGGCAGCCAGATGCCGGTGACGGCGCCGGGGCGTGGATTCTTCGACGCGCGCTCCGGAGGCGGCGTCGGCTTCAGCTTGGGTTTGCGCAAGGGCGGCAGCGTGAGCAAAAGCCGGCGCGCGGCCATGACGACGAGCCGGCGCGCGGCGGCTTCCGCGGGGCGCAGGAGCCTGAGCACGGCACGGTGCAGGTAGCGAGGCAAGGTGGGGCGGGCGCGGCCTGGCAGCAGAACAGGCAAAGCGGCCATGGCGACGAGCGCAGCGGCGACTTGCTTGAGCGCCTCGCGGTTCCGCTCGATCGCATAATCCCAGTCCATCCCGGCCTCCGTCGAATCAACGCGGCAGGATTGTGGGATGGCGCGGTTGGGGGGTGGATGAATTGCACGCCACTTTCTCCACCCTCCCTCCCCCCTTGCCGGAGAAAGAGGGCCGGAGAAGGAGGGCGCTCGTGCTTGCCTGCCGAGCCCGACCCGCCGCCGATCGTCGCCCTCGCTTGCGTTTCCCGGCCTCAGCCCGTATATGGCCCGCCATCTGCCGGTCCTTGGCTGGGGGCTGAACGGAGGGTCATGGGGTTCATCCCCATGTGGCGAAGCCGGAACGGTCTTCCGCCTCCCCGTGTCTCCGCTCTCGAACCGTCTCGTGCTTGCGCCTTTCTTTCCCGCGCCTCTCCGGAGGCTTCGCGGGCGAAGACAGATCGCAGAGGCTTAGCCGCCTGGCCCGGCAGGAAACGAAGAAAGGCGAGACACGCATGGCACTTTACGAGCACGTGTTTCTCGCCCGGCAGGATCTGTCGCAGCAGCAGGTGGATGCCCTTGTGGAACACTACAGGGGCGTCATCGGCGGCAATGGCGGTTCGATCGGCCGGGTCGAGAACTGGGGGCTGAAATCCCTCACCTACCGGGTCAAGAAGAACCGGAAGGCCTATTTCACGCTGATGGACATCACCGCCCCGCCCGCCGCCGTCAAGGAGATGGAGCGGCAGATGGGGATTTCCGAAGACATCCTCCGCTTCATGACCATCAAGGTGGACAAGCATGAGGAAGGCCAATCGGCCATGATGCAGAAGCGCGAAGAGCGCTCGGATCGCGGCGACCGCGGCTTCGGCGACCGCGGCCCTCGCTCGTTCGGCGACCGCGACAGGGGCGACCGCGGCCCGCGCAGCTTCGGTGATCGAGGCGGCGATCGTGGCGGCGACGGCGACCGTGGCCCGCGCCGGCCGCGCGATGGCGAAGGAGCACAAGCCTGATGGTGGACATCAACCAGATCCCGACGCGCCGGCCCTTCCACCGCCGCCGCAAGACCTGCCCGTTCTCGGGCGCGAACGCGCCGCGCATCGACTACAAGGACGTGCGGCTGCTCCAGCGCTACATTTCCGAGCGCGGCAAGATCGTCCCCTCCCGCATCACGGCCGTGAGCCAGAAGAAGCAGCGCGAGCTCGCCCAGGCGATCAAGCGCGCCCGCTTCCTGGGCCTGCTGCCCTACGTGGTGCGCTGATTCTTCTTGAAGGCGCGAGCTTCGGCTCGCGCCTTTTCGCCCGCCGCGTTCGGGAGCGGCCGGCTGTGACACGAAGACCCGAGTTGGGGCGACCTGCCCCTAACTGCCCCACGGGCAGGACAGCGGCCTGATGGCGCGGACTCGCGTCTCCTTTCGCTCCCCTGCCCCTATGGATGCCGCAAGCATCGCGGCCAGCGAAAGGACGCAAACAATGCAAGTCATTCTCCTCGAGCGCATCGCGCGGCTCGGTCAGATGGGCGAGACCGTCAAAGTGAAGGACGGCTACGCCCGTAACTTCCTCCTGCCCCAGGGCAAGGCGCTGCGCGCCAACGAGGCCAACAAGAACAAGTTCGAAGGCCAGCGCGCACAGCTCGAAGCGCGCAACCTGGAGCGCCGCTCGGAGGCCGAGAAGGTCTCCGAGACGCTCGACGGCAAGAGCTTCGTCGTGGTGCGCTCCGCCGGCGAGACCGGCCAGCTCTACGGCTCGGTGTCCACGCGCGATATCGCCGACCTGCTCGTGGCGGAAGGCTTCAACGTCAACCGCAACCAGATCGAGCTCAATCAGCCGATCAAGACCATCGGCCTGACCAATGTGGCGATCGCGCTGCATCCCGAGGTGGAGGTCACCGTGACGCTGAACATCGCCCGCTCGGCGGACGAAGCCGAGCGCCAGGCGCGCGGCGAGACGCTCAACACGGCCGAAGCCATCTATGGCGACGACATCAACGAGAACGCCCGTCCCGACAACTTCTTCGATCCCGACGCGGAGTTCGAAGGCGAGGATCGCGGCGCGGCTGCCTGATCTCTCCCAGTCGAGCCAAAAAGAAAAACCCGCCGGCGTTTCCGCCGGCGGGTTTTTCTTTGCCCAGAGATGCGGGGCCGATCAGGCCCGTGCGGGGGCGCCGCCGGACTCCGTCACCGCCTCGAGGTTCGTGCCGCGGGTTTCGCGGACGAACAGCGTGCCGACGATGAGCGACATCGCGGCAATGGCTATCGGGTACCACAGGCCGAAATAGATGTCGCCGCGGGCCGCGCTCATGGCGAACACGGTGGCCGGGAGCAACCCGCCGAACCAGCCATTGCCGATATGGTAGGGCAATGACATGCCGGTGTAGCGGATGCGGGTCGGGAACATCTCAACCAGAATGGCGGCGATCGGCCCGTACACCATCGTCACATAAAGGACGAGGATGAACAGGATGCCGATGATCAGCGGCCAGTTCACCGCCGCGGGATCGGCCACCATGGTGTAGGCGCCCGTCTCGGCGTTCTGCGTCAGCGGATAGCCGGCCGTCTGGAGCGCTGCAAAGGTGGCGTTCGAGAACTCCGTGTTGCGGGCCGCCGCGTCGGCGCCGGCCGCCGTGGCGTCATAGGACGGGATCACGGCGTCACCGACCGTCACTGTGGCCGGCGTGCCGGGCGCGGCGGTCGTCACCACGTCATAGGGCACGGAGTTGCGGGTCAGGAAGGCCGTGGCGATGTCGCACGAGGTCGTGAACTTCGCCGTGCCCGTCGGGTTGAACTGGAACCTGCAGTCCCCTGGGGCGGCCGTCACCATGGCGCGCACGTTTTCCTGCGCCTGGGCGAGCGCCGGATTGGCGGCCCAGGTCAGCGCGTTGAAGAGCGGGAAATAGGTGAGGATGGCGAGCAGGAGCCCGACCATGATGATCACCTTGCGCCCAATCCTGTCGCTCAAGATGCCGAACACGATGAAGAAGGGCGTGCCGAGCGCGAGCGAGATCGCGATCATGATGTTGACCGATACGGGGTCCACCTTGAGCACGTTCTGCAGGAAGAACAGCGCATAGAACTGCCCGGTGTACCAGACCACGGCCTGGCCGGCGGTGAGGCCGAGCAGCGCGAGCAGCGCGATGCGGGCGTTCTTCCACTGGCCGAAGGCTTCCGATAGCGGCGCCTTGGAGCCCTTGCCTTCCGCCTTCATGCGCTGGAAGGTCGGCGACTCGTTGAGCGACAGCCGGATCCAGACGGAGATGCCGAGCAGCAGCACCGAAAGCAGGAAGGGGATGCGCCAGCCCCAGGCCCTGAACTCGTCTGGACCGAGCCAAGTCTGGATCGCCAGGATCACGAGCAGCGACAGGAACAAGCCGAGCGTCGCGGTGGTCTGAATCCAGGAGGTAAAGTAGCCGCGCCGGTCGTCGGGCGCATGCTCGGCGACATAGGTCGCCGCGCCGCCATACTCACCGCCCAGCGCCAGGCCCTGCAGCATGCGCAGCACGATCAGGATGATGGGCGCCGCGATACCGATGGTGGCCGAACCCGGCAGGAGGCCGACCAGGAAGGTCGAGACGCCCATGATCAGGATCGTGACGAGGAAGGTGTATTTGCGGCCGACGAGGTCGCCCACGCGGCCGAACACCAATGCTCCGAACGGGCGCACCAGGAAGCCCGCGGCGAAGGCCAGAAGCGCGAAGATGTTGCGGGTGGCCTCGGGGTACTCGCTGAAGAACGCCGCGCCGATGAACACCGCGAGGGAGCCGTAAAGATAAAAGTCGTACCACTCGAAGACGGTGCCGAGCGAGGACGCGAAGATGACCTTCTTCTCCTCCCTGGTCATGGCGCGCGACGGCGCGCGGCCTGCCGATGTGACTGCCATTGTTCCTCCTCCCAAGGTCTGGCCCCAACGCCGCCAACCCTTCCTCGAAGAGAGCCGGCTTTACGCAGTGTAAACCATACCTCGCGGGAAGCGGAACCGTTATCCGCTCTCGTCCACTTCCAACTTTCTGCGGAATGGTTAACGGGAAACGGGCCCGAGGGCCTCGATGAGCCGGGCCGCCGCCGTCATGTCGCGGCGGCGGGCGTTGCGCCGCGCGACCGCCTCCGCGTCGTGGCCCCACTGCTCCGCGTTCCAATCCTCGTCCACATGGGCGGCCGTCCAAGCCTGGTCGGGCGTGAGCTCGCCCGCCTCCACGGCCAGCGCGAGAAGCGCCGAACCCAACAGGGTGGTCATCACGTGGAGAGCGGCGAGCCGGAGCGGCTCGGTGCGGGCGGCGAGATGGATGCGAACGGCCTGGACCGCTTCCCGCGGCTGCTCGACCGGCATCACGCCTTCGGCCAGGATGAAGCGCCCGTGCAGCACGGCCCGCGCCCAGTCGAGCACCGGATCCCAGGCCGCGTTCTGACGGTCCACCAGCGCGGCCGGCCCCTCCGCGCGGTAAAGCAGGAGGTCGGAGGCGGCGAATCGCAGGATGTCCTCCGCCACCGCGTTGGGCGCCTGCGCGACGCCGTCGATCGCCGTGTTGACGAGCCGCCACACGGGCATGGCGACGAGGTCCATCTCCTCGCTTTGCGCCGAAAACTCATCGGCCACCAGCCGGGCGGCGGCCTCCGTCGGAAGGGCGAGCGGGACGCGGCCGGGCGTGCGCGCCGGCTTGCCGTCGAGCAGGATCGAGAAGCCGCCTTCGCCCGGCGCGACGTCGACCTTCTTGTAGAACCGTTTGGGCTTTTGGGTCTGCATCTGCTTCCGCGCCCGCCGCGTCGGGTCGGGATCGGAGAAGAAGATGCCGTTTTCCAGGTCGGACATGATGTCGCGCATGGCGCACTCCTCGCCGGCGCGTCTTGCGCCGAAAAGGCGCGTCAGGCGGCCGGCCTGTTGACGATGACGAGCCCCGCCGCGATCAGCGCGAGGGCCAAACCGATGCGGAGGCTCAAAGGCTCGCCCAGGAGGAGCCCGCCCAGGAGAACGCCGAAGGCCGGCGTCAGGAAGGCGAAGCTCGCCAGGCCGGCCGCAGGGTAGCGCCGCATCAGCCAGAACCAGATCAGATAGGTGACGGCGACCACGAAACCACCCTGGAACAGGAGAGCGGAGGTCGCCAGCGACGTCGGGTCGCGAAGCGCCGGCTCAGTGAACGCCAGAAGCGGCAGGCACATGAGGGCCGACACCGAGAGCTGGTAGAGCAGAAGCTTCTCGGCGCTCGCCGTCGCAAGCCGGCTGCGCTTGATGACGATGGTGGTGGCGCCCCACAGCGCGCCGCCGAGAAGGCTCAGCGCATCGCCGAACAGCGCCTCGGGCCCTGGCAGGCTGAGCTGGTCGGAAAACACGAGCGCCACGCCCGCGAAGGCCAAGGCCAGGCCCAGAACTTTGCGGCCGGACATGCGCTCGCCCAGCAGGAAATGCGCGCCGAGCAGCACCCAGAAGGGCATCGTGTTGACCATCAAGGCGGAGCGGCCGGCGGAGGTGTAGTCGAGCCCGAAATAGATCACGATGAACTCGGCCCCGAACAGCAGGCCGGCCAGCAGCCCGGGCAGAAGCGTGCCATCGCTGTTGAAGAGCGGGACCCCGCGCCGAAAGCACCAGGCGAAGACCAGCGCCGCACCGAGCGCCGAGCGCGCCAGCGTCATGAAGACCGGGCTGTAGCCCTCGCCCGCGAGCTTGGCCGCCACGCCGTTCAGCCCCCAGGAGAAGGTCAGGAACAGCATGATGGCGATGGCCGCGACATCCACATGATCGCGGCGGTCGAGAGGCGGGCTGAGCGTCGTCACCCGGTTTCGCCCGCGGACGCCTCGTCAAAGCCGAGCAGGTTCCAGCTCTGGCGCATATGGGGCGGCAGCGGCGCCGTGACGTCGATGCAGCCGCCGTCGGGATGCGGGATGACGATGCGGCGGGCGTGCAGATGCAGCCGGTTCTGGAGGCCGCCGGGAAACTCCCAGTTCTGATCGGCGAAGAAGTATTTCGGATCGCCGATGATGGGATGGTCGAGGTGGGCGGCATGGACCCGAAGCTGGTGGGTGCGTCCCGTTTCGGGCTCTATCTCCAACCAGGAGAGCGCCTGCCCCGCCTGATCGATCACCCGGTAGCGCGACACGGCGTGGTCGGCGTCCGGCTCGCCATGCCTGGCCACGCGCACGCGGTCGCCCTCGGGCGACGGCTCCTTGACGAGCCAGGTGGAGATCTTGTCCTCACGCTTCTTGGGCACGCCGCGAACGAGCGCCCAGTATGTCTTGGCCGCGTCACGCCCGCGAAAGCTCTCCGCGAGCTTCATGGCGGCGAGGCGGGTGCGCGCCACCACGAGGCAGCCCGAGGTGTCGCGGTCGAGCCGGTGAACAAGGCGCGGCTTCTCGCCCTTCCTGCTGCGCCATTCCTCCAGCATGCCGTCCACATGGCGCGCCACGCCCGAGCCGCCCTGGGTGGCGAGCCCAGAGGGCTTGTTGAAGACGAACACCTTGTCGTCCTCATGGAGCAGCATCTGGGCGAGAAGCTCCGCATCGCCGGTCTGGCGCACCGTTCGAGGGGAAAGCGGCTCGCCGCCCTTGCGATCGACGGCGAGCGGGGGCACGCGCACGACCTGGCCGGGCTCCACGCGCGTCTCGGCCTTGACGCGGCCGCCGTTCACGCGCACCTGGCCGGAGCGCAGGAGCTTCTGGAGCTGGCCGAAGCCCAAGCCCGGATAATGGGCCTTGAACCAGCGGTCGAGCCGCATCCCGGCCTCGCCCGCCTCCACCGTGATCTGCTCGACGCCTGCCATCGCCCACCTTTTTCGGAGGGCGGCTTAGCATCAGGCGAACGCGCGCGCGAGGGCCAGCCCGGCGAAGACGGCGAGGACCGAGCCGAGGACGCTGAGCAGCACGTAGGAGAGAGCCTGGGCGGACGCGTCGCGCTCCCAGAGCACGGCGACGTCGAGCGCGAAGGCCGAGAAGGTGGTGAAGCCGCCCAGCACGCCGGTGGCGACGAAGAGCCGCCATTCGGGCGCAGCGCCGCTTCGCCGCGCCAGCAACGCGACGGTGACGCCGATCAGGAACGAACCGAGGATGTTGATGGCGGCCGTGTGCCAGGGAAAGGCCGGTCCCCACAGGCGCAGCGCCGTCACGTTCGTGAGGTGCCGGACCGAAGCGCCGATCGCGCCGCCCAGCGCGATGAGGAGGAGGTGGGGCATGACTCAGAGATTGGCGAGAGGGCGGGTCACGTCAACTTTCGCTTGGGCGCAAGCCTTCTCCCGCGCATCCTGCCGGGAACGGCACACGCCAACCTTGGCCTCCAACTTGCTGTCGGCATGGTGAAGGGCGGCCAGCGCCAATGCAAGCCAGAGCGCACGCTCCGACCATTGCCGCCCGTGCTTTCGTTCGCGAATTTTTCGGAATTGCGCCGACTGTAGGAACTCGGCCATGTCCAAGCTGCCGCGTCCCGCATTGCAAGCTCGACACGCTGGAATCGTGAGAAATGCACCCTTGTGCGCCTTAGGGACGACGTGGTCGCGCGTAGGAGCCGTCGGAACGGACGGGCTGCCGCCGCGCTTGCGCATCGTCAATCCACAATAGGCGCAGTGATCTCGCCGCTCGTCGCGCCACCAGTCACCGACTTCCCGACGAAGCAACTGAGCGGCACTCTGCGAGAGGGATTGCTCCTGAGCCATATTGGCGGAGCATGGCAGCTTCGGGTTGTGCCTTGGTGAACGCTAATCCGACACTTATTCGCGATCCTTCCTGAGCTTCGCCCAATGTTCCAACCGGCGGCGGATCTCGCGTTCGAAGCCGCGGTCGGGCGGATCGTAGAACTGCTGGCGCGGCATGGCGTCGGGAAAGTAGTTCTGCCCGGAGAAGGCCTCCGGCGCGTCGTGGTCGTAGGCGTAGCCCGCGCCGAAACCCTCGTCCTTCATCAGGCGCGTGGGCGCGTTCAGGATGTGCTTGGGCGGCAGCAGCGAGCCGTTCTCGGCGGCCGCCCTGCGCGCCGCCTTGTAGGCCACATAGGTCGCGTTCGATTTGGGCGCGGTCGCCATGTAGAGGCAGGCTTGCGCCAGAGCCAACTCGCCCTCGGGCGAACCGAGATAGTCATAGGCGTCCTTGGCGGCATTGGCGACGACGAGCGCCTGGGGGTCGGCCAACCCGATGTCCTCGACGGCCATGCGGACCAGGCGGCGGCCGAGATAAAGCGGATCCTCGCCGGCATCCAGCATGCGCGCGAGATAGTAGAGGGCCGCGTCCGGGTCGGAGCCGCGCACGGATTTGTGCAGGGCGGAGATCAGGTTGTAGTGGCCGTCCTGGCCCTTGTCGTAAACGGGCGCGCGACGCTGGAGCACGCGCTGGAGCGCGGCGGCGTCGAAGGTTTCTTCCGGCCGGGCGGCGCGCCAGGCTTCCTCGGTGAGCGTCAGCGCCGCGCGGCCGTCGCCGTCGCTCATGCGGACAAGCACGGCGCGCGCCTCTTCATTCAACGGAAGCTTGCGGCCTTCCGCCTCTTCCGCGCGGGCGAGAAGCTTTTCGATGCTTTCGGACCCGAGCGCCCGGAAGGTGAGCACACGGGCGCGGGAGAGCAGCGCCGCGTTGAGCTCGAAGGACGGGTTTTCCGTCGTGGCGCCCACCAGGATGACCGTTCCGTCCTCCATCACGGGCAGGAAGGAATCCTGCTGGGCGCGGTTGAAGCGATGGATCTCGTCCACGAAGAGCAGGGTCTGACGCCCTTTGGTCCGGCGCAGCCGGGCGGCCTCGAACACCTTCTTGAGATCGGCCACGCCGGAGAAGATCGCGGAAATCTGCTCGAAGGCGAGATCGGTCTCGCCGGCGAGCAGGCGCGCGACCGTGGTCTTGCCCGTGCCCGGCGGTCCCCAGAAGACCATGGAGCCGAGCGAGCCCGAGCGGATCATGCGGGTCAGCGCGCCGTCCTCGCCCGTGAGGTGCTCCTGGCCCACCACCTCGCCGAGGTTCTTGGGGCGGAGGCGATCGGCCAAGGGACGGCCGGCCGGCGGCGGTTTCGCGGAAGGCGCGTCCGTCCCGCCGAACAGGTCGGCGCTCACCAGCGCAGCGCGCGCTGGAGGAGCCGGCCGTCACGCTCGACCGTGAAGCGCCAGCGCCGCGTCTTTCGGGCGGTGGCGTCCGTCATCATTTCGGGCGAGGTGATCGCCACCCCGTTCACCTCGCGCAGGATGTCGCCGGGCTTGAGGCCCAGCCCGGCGGCTGGTGAGCCGGGCGCGACCTCGGCCACCACGACGCCCCTCGGCTCGCCGCGAAGACCCATGCGCTGGGCGAGCCGCGGCGAGAGCGCCGCCACGACCGCGCCGGCGAAGGGGTGCGCGCCGTCGAGCGCCACGGGCTCGGCGTCGCCGCCGGGCGCGCGCTCCATGGCGACCACCAGCACCCGCTCCTCCCCGCCCGTCAGCACCCGAAGCTCGGCCTGCCCGCCGATGGGCGTTGTGGCGATGCGGTAGCCGAGCGCGTCCACGCTGCCGATGTCCACCCCGTTCATCGAAAGCACCACATCGCCCGGCTTGAGGCCGGCCCGCGCGCAGGGGCCGTCGGGCAGCACGGCCGCCACCAGCGCCCCGCGCGGCAATGGGAGCCCAAGCGCCTCGGCGATCTGCGGCGTCACCGTCTCGAAGGTCGCGCCGACATAGGGACGCTCGAAGAAGGTCTCGCCGCGCATGGCGGCGGCGGCCACCGCGCGCACGACATTGGCGGGAATGGCGAAGCCGATGCCGATGGAGCCGCCGGAGCGGCTGTAAATCGAGGTGGGCACGCCGACGAGCTCGCCGCGCATGTTGATGAGCGCGCCGCCCGAATTGCCAGGATTGATGGCGGCGTCGGTCTGGATGAAGAAGCCGAAGTCGCGCACGCCCTGATGCGTGCGCGCCACCGCCGAGACGATGCCGCTGGTCACGGTCTGACCGACGCCGAACGGGTTGCCGATGGCGAGCACGAGGTCGCCCACGGCGAGCGCGTCCGAATCGCCCAATGGCACGGCGGGAAAGGCGTCGGGCGCCTCGAGTTTGAGCACGGCCAAGTCGAGGGACTCGTCCCTCAGCATCACCTTCGACGCCCATTCACGGCCATCGGAGGTCGCGATCTTCACCTCGTCGGCATCCTTGATGACGTGGTGGTTCGTCACCACCCAGCCGCCGCCGTCCACCAGCACGCCCGAGCCCAGCGAGGAGCGTTCGCGGCCTGGCATGCGGCCGCCGAAGAACTCCTCGAAGAAGGGGTCGTCAAAGAAGGGCGAGCGGGCGCGCTCGGTGCGCGTCGCGTAGACGTTGACCACGCCCGGCGCGGTCTTCTCCACCAGCGGCGCGAAGGAGAGCTCGATCTCGGCGCGGCCGAAGGGCACGCGGCGCTCGACCTCGCCCTCACCGCCGCGGAGGAGGTCTTGAAGCGGGTCGGCCAAGCCGTCCTGCGCGTGGGCGGGGCCGATGAGGACGATCGCGGCCAGGAGGCCGGCGCGAAAGGCGGAAAGGCGCATGGCGATTCTCACGCTGACATGGATGGGACGTGCCTGCCCCAGGATTGCGCCCATCAGAAGGCCTTGCCCTTGCGCCTGGCTTGTGCGGTCGGCGCGTTTAGCGCCCGCGCACGCCCCAGCTCTGCGCGCCCTTGAGCAGGACGGGCTTCTTCGAGGACAGCACGCGCGAGTTCACGCCGTTCCAGCCGATCTCGCCCGACAGCCGGCCGTATTCGATCTTGGGGCAGCGGTCCATGACGACCTTGATGCCGGCCGCCTCGGCGCACTGCGCGGCCTCCTCGTGCCGGATCGTGAGCTGAAGCCACAGCACTTTCGGGCGCGGGTCGAGCGCGAACATCTCGTCGAGGATGCCGGGCACGGCGTCGGCTGCGCGGAACACGTCCACCATGTCGATGGGCTCCGGCACATCGGCGAGCCGCGCGAAGACGCGCCGGCCGAGGATCTCCTTGCCGGCCTGGCCGGGATTGACGGGGATGACGGAATAGCCCTTGGCCAGAAGGTATTTCATGGCGAAGAAGCTCGGCCGCACCTCGTTGGCCGACGCGCCGACCATGGCGACCGTGCGGACCTCGCGCAGGATGCCCGAGATGTAGGTGTCGGGATAAGCGGTGTGGTTCATGCGGGAAGGCTGATGCGCCCCTCCTCGTCGAGCGGAAAGCCGGGATTGTGCGCGATTTCCCAGAGATGGCCGTCGGGATCGGCGAAATAGCCATACCAGCCGCCGTAGAACGCCTTCTGCGCCGGTTTCACGACGCGGCCCCCCGCCTTCTCGGCCCTTGCGAGGAGCGCATCCACCTCGGCCTCGCTGCGCGTGTTGTAGGCGAGCGCGACGGGCGCCGGCCCGCCCGCGAAGCCGTCCGAACCGATGTCGGCGGCGAGCTTCTCGCGCATCCAGAGACCGAGGATCAGGCCGCCCATCTGGAAGAACGCCACGTCGCCTTCGACCACCATGCCGGGCTTGAGGCCGAGCGCTTCGTAGAAGGCTTTCGCACGGTCAAGGTCGGACACGCCGAGCGTGACGATCGAGACGCGCGGCTCCACGCTACTCTCCCCGCCATTTGGGCTCGCGCTTGCCCAGAAAGGCCCCGATCCCCTCCTCGGCGTCGCGATGGAGCATGTTCTCGACCATCACGCGCGCGGCGTGGTCATAGGCTTGCGCGAGCGGCAGCTCGGTTTGGGCATAAAAGGCCTCCTTGCCGGTCTTGAGCGTAGCGGCCGACTTGGCGGCGATGGTCTCGGCATATTTGCTCACGACCTGCCGCAGATATTCGCCGGGAACGACGCGGTTGACGAGCCCCCAATCGCGCGCGGTCGTCGCGTCGATGGTCTCGCCCGTGAGCAGCATCTCCATGGCCTGCTTGCGCCCGACATTGCGCGACAGCGCCACCATGGGGGTTGAGCAGAACAGGCCGATGTTCACGCCCGGCGTGCAGAAGCGCGACCGGTCCGACGCCACCGCCAGATCGCAGCTCGCCACGAGCTGAAGGCCGGCGGCGGTGGCGAGCCCATCTACCTCGGCGATCACGGGTTTGGGCAGGCGCACGATGCGCTGCATAAGCTCGGCGCAGACCCGCATCGTCTCTTCGAAGAAGGCGCGGCCGCGGTCGGGGTCGGCGCGGCGGGCGGTCATCTCCTTCAAATCGTGGCCGGCGGAAAACACATTGCCGTCGGCGGCCAGGATCACGACGCGCGTCGTCGGGTCGCCAGCGGCTTCCTCCAGGCATTCGCGTAAGCGCGCCATGACGGCGAGCGACAGCGCGTTGGCCGGCGGGTTGGCGAGCGTCAGGCGCAGCGTCGCGCCCTCCCGGCTGACGCGCACGGGGCCGACGCGCTCCAGGCTCACGATCTCGGCCATGAACGGAAACCTCCCGTTGGACGCGCCTTCCTGCGCCGTTGCCGGAGAGGCGTCAACCATGCTTGGAAGGGTGGAGCCGAGACGAGGAGGGTTCATGGCGTGGACGCCGGTCATGACCGCGGATGAGGTGAACGCGCTGTTCGCCCGCGATTATCCGCAGCTCAACCAGCCGGTCGCCGCCTATCGCGCGCTCGAAATCCGGCCCGGCGGCTGCACGGTGCGACTCGACGCGACGGACATCCACCTGCGGGCGGGCGGCACGGTGTCTGGGCCCTCGCTCTTCACGCTGGCCGACATCGGCGGCTATTCTCTCGCGCTCAGCCATGCCGGGCCGAACCCGCTGGCGGTGACGATCAACCTCAACATCAACTTCATGCGAAAGGCGGAGGCGGGACCGATCGACGCCCGCTGCCGCATTCTCAAGCTCGGCAAGAGCCTGATGGTGTTCGACTGCGAGATCGTGCCGGCGGGCGTCGGCGAGCCGATCGCCCATGCGACGGGAACCTACTCCATCCCGCCGCGCCGGTGAGAGGATCAGGCGGCGAGCTGCCGCTTCTCGCGAAAATGGTCGGCAAGCGTGCGCGGCTTGCGGCCGCTGAGCCGTTCGACGCCGTCGACGACCTTTGCGGTCCACCCCTGCGCGACCACGCCGAGGATCGTGGCCAGGAACCGCGCATAGTCTTCCGGCACGCCGGCCTGGACCCTTCCCCGCACGAAGGTCTCGGCGTTCACGTTCTCGTATCGCACGGGAAGGCCGGTCTCCCGCGAAATGATCTCGGCCGCCTGCGCGTAGGTGAGCGCCTCGGGGCCGGTGAGGTCGAAGGCCTGGTTGTCGTGGTCGGCGCTTGTGAGCGCGCCGGCCGCGCTCGCGGCGATATCGCGCGCGTCGATGAAGCTCGTGGCGCCCTCGCCGGCCGGCAGGCGCAGCGCGCCCGAGGCGATCTGCGCCCCCCAATAGGTGTCGAAATTGTCGGTGAACCAGTTGGGTCGCAGGATGACGTAAGGCACGCCGGCGCGTTCAAGCTTCAGCTCGAGTTGCCGGAATGGGATATTGTCGTCCGCATCGACGCCCATGGCGGTTTGCAGCACCACTTTCGCGCCGCGGCGCGTGGCCTCTTCGACGACGGGGCTGATCAGGCCGGGCTGGTCGAGATAGCCGGCCGGCGAGAGGGCGAAGACGCGGTCCACGCCCTCGAAGGCTTCCGGCAGGCCTTGCCCGCTGGAAAGGTCGAGCTTGACGCTCTCGACATTCGAGCGAGCGGACGCGGTTGGGCGGCGCGTGGCGAGCCTGACCTGTTCGCCCTTGGCCGCAAGTTCGGCGACGAGATGTCTGCCCACGGTGCCGCTGCCGCCGATCACGAGGATTTTGGCTGCCATTTTGCTTCTCCGGTTTCCTTTGGTAACTAGCTTTCGTTACAGCCTGCTTATGCTGTACGGAAACCAGGTAGTTCAAAGTGCGGCAACTCGACAAGAAGGCACTTTCTGGTTATGTGGTGAGCCGGAGGAAACCGGAGCCCTCGGCCATGACCCAGTATTGCGTCTATTCCGCCAGTTGCCCGACCCGCCTGGTGCTCGACCACATCGCCGACAAATGGGCGGCGCTGATCCTGAGAGTGCTGTCGGAAGGCCCGACGCGCTTCAACCAGTTGCGGCGGCGGATCGACGGCGTGTCGCAGAAGGTGCTGAGCCAAGCGCTGAAGCGGCTGGAGCGCGACGGGCTGGTGAGCAGGCGTGCGTTCCCCACCGTGCCGGTGACGGTCGAGTATTCGGTGACGCCGCTCGGACAAACCCTTTGCGCGCAAATCTTCGCCCTGTCCGACTGGGCGGAGAAGAACGTGGAGGCGGTGCTGGAGGCGCAGGCCCGCTACGACGCGGCCGGCTCTCAACTCAGGGAAGCCGCATAGTCGCAATGGTTGTGGTATCACGTTACCGCTCTGATAAGCTCTTGCTCCTTTTAGCAATTTAACGCCTCGGGCGGGAGAAGTCCGGTTGACGCCGCGGCGGCCGCAACGTATATGCCGCCCGTCCGCGAGCCTCCGGCCGCAGGCGTCGTTGAGGCGCAAGCGTCTCAACCCAAGCAACAAGAAACGCCTTCCGCCTGGAAGATCCAAGGAAGCTCTGTCCATGAAAACGTTTTCGCAGAAGCCTGCGGACGTGACGAAGAAGTGGGTCCTGATCGACGCCGAGGGTCTCGTCGTCGGCCGGCTCGCCACGGTCGTCGCCAACCGTCTGCGCGGCAAGCACAAGCCCTCCTTCACGCCCCATGTGGACGACGGCGACAATGTGGTCGTCATCAACGCCGACAAGGTGGTGTTCACCGGCGCCAAGCGCGAGGACAAGGTGTATTACTGGCACACCGGCTATCCCGGCGGGATCAAGGAGCGCACCGCGCGCCAGATCCTCGAGGGCCGCTTCCCCGAGCGCGTGGTGGAGAAGGCCGTGGAGCGCATGATCCCGCGCGGGCCGCTCGGCCGCCGCCAGATGAAGAACCTCCGCGTCTATGCCGGGGCCGAGCACCCGCATGTCGCCCAGCAGCCGGAAGCGCTCGACGTGGCCGCGCTGAACTCCAAGAACAAGAAGGCCTGAACCGATGGCTGAGCTGAACTCCCTCGCTGAATTGGGCGAAGCCACGGGCCGCACCGCCCAGGCCGCCGCCGCTCCCGTCCATGTGCAGAAGCTGGACCGCCAGGGCCGCGCCTACGCCACGGGCAAGCGCAAGGACGCGATCGCCCGCGTGTGGGTGCGCCCCGGCTCGGGCCGCATCATGGTCAACGACAAGGAATTCGCGGCCTATTTCGCGCGCCCCGTGCTGCAGATGGTGTTGCAGCAGCCGATCGTGGCGGCGAACCGCCAGGGCCAGTTCGACGTGCAGGTGACGGTGAAGGGCGGCGGTCTTTCGGGTCAGGCCGGCGCCGTGCGCCACGGCATCTCCAAGGCGCTGACCTATTACGAGCCGGGCCTGCGCGGCGTTCTCAAGAAGGGCGGCTTCCTGACCCGCGACCCACGCGTGGTGGAGCGCAAGAAGTACGGCAAGGCCAAGGCCCGCCGGAGCTTCCAGTTCTCCAAGCGCTGAGCGCCCTGCCCTCCAGGGAATGCGAGAGGCCGCCTTCGGGCGGCCTTTTTCGTTGGTCCGGCTCTCTCCCCATGAGGTGGCGTTTTCCGACGGACGCGCTATGAAGCCGCGAGCAGTCCGAGCGAGTTCCGATGCCCTCGAAATCCATTGACCACGCCTTCACCGCGCAGAGCCCCTACGCGGCGGCGAGCGACCCGACCTATGCCGGCGCGCTGTCCTTCATGCGGCGGCGGTTCACCAAGGACGTGAGCGGCGCGGACGCGGTGGTGTGGGGCGTGCCGTTCGACGGGGCGGTGTCGAACCGGCCGGGCGCGCGGTTCGGGCCACAGGCGATCCGCCGCGCCTCGGCGATCTTCGACAACGACCCGCAATACCCGTTCGGCCGCGACCTGTTCGAGCGCCTGGCGGTGGTGGATCATGGGGACTGCCTGCTCGACTTCGGCGACCATGCCAGCACGCCGGCCGCGATCCGCGACCAGGCCGCGGCGATCCTGGAGAGCCGCGCGTTCCTGGTCACCCTGGGCGGCGACCATTTCATCACCCTGCCCCTGCTGGAGGCGCATGCGGCGCGGCACGGAACGCTCGCGCTGGTGCATTTCGACGCGCACCAGGACACCTGGGACGACGACGGACGGCGCATCGACCATGGCTCCTTCGTCGGCCGCGCGGTGAATTCCGGGCTGATCGACGCGGGCCACTCGATCCAGATCGGCATCCGCACCCATGCACCGGCGGATTTCGGCATCGAGATCGTCCACGGCTACGACGTGGAGGAGATGCGGGCGGCCGAGATCGCGGCGGCGGTAACAGCGCGGGTGGGCGACGCGCCGGTCTATCTCACCTTCGACATCGACTGCCTCGACCCCGCCTTCGCGCCGGGCACGGGAACGCCGGTGGCTGGCGGGCCGTCCTCGGCGAAGATCCTTTCGGCGCTGCGGCAGTTGGGCGGGCTCGACATCCGCGGGGCCGACGTGGTCGAGGTCTCGCCGCCCTACGATCATGCCGACATCACGGCGATCGCGGGCGCGAGCGTGGCCATGCACTATCTGGGGCTTCTCGCGGAGCGGAAGGCGGAGCGGGCATGAAGCCGAAAATCTTCATCGACGGCGAGCACGGCACCACCGGCCTGCAGATCCGCGCCCGGCTGGCGGCGCGCGAGGACGTGGAGGTGCTGTCGATCCCCGAGGAGAGGCGGCGCGATGAGGGCCGGCGCCGGGAACGCCTCATGGAAGCGGACATCGCCATCCTCTGCCTGCCGGACGACGCGGCCAGGGAAGCGGTCGCGATGCTGGAGGGTCATAACAGCACGCGGATCATCGACACCTCCACCGCGCATCGCGTCGATCCGGACTGGGCCTATGGCTTTCCCGAACTCACGTCGGATCAGGCGGAAAAGATCGCCGCCGCCGGCCGCGTGGCCAATCCCGGCTGCTATCCCACAGGGGCGATCGCGCTGATCCGGCCCCTGGTGGATGCCGGCATCCTGCCCGACGACTATCCCGTCACGGTGAACGCCGTGTCCGGCTACACGGGCGGCGGCAAGGCGATGATCGCGCAGATGGAAGACCCGGCCCTGCCCGACGCCATCCACGCGCCGCATTTCCTTTACGGGCTGACTTTGTCCCACAAGCATATGTCGGAGATGCAGACGCATGGCAGGCTCTCGCGCCGGCCGCTGTTCTCGCCGTCGGTCGGGCGATTTTCGCAAGGCATGCTCGTGCAGGTGCCGCTGCACCTGATGGACTTGAACGGCACGTCCACCTTGGGCGAGATCTTCCACACGCTCCAGGCGCATTACGAGGGCAGCGACGTGGTCGAGGTGGTTGCGCCCGAGGCGGCGGCGAAGCTGCCGCGGCTCGACCCGACGGAGCTCGCGAACACCGACCGCATGAAGCTCTACGTGCTGGGGAGCGAAGGCGGCGGCCAGGTCAACTTGGTCGCCTCGCTCGACAATCTCGGCAAGGGGGCGTCGGGGGCGGCCGTGCAGAACATGGGCCTGATGCTCGGACGGTGACGGCGAGGGCGCTATCGCGCCACCGCCACCTCCCTCTCGAATCTGTAGCTCCCCTTCGTCGCGCGCCAGTGGGCGGCGGCGAAGCCGAGCACGACCAGCGCGCCGGCCTGGTGCAGCAGCGCCCAGTGCAGGGGAACGGACAACAGAAGCGTCGCCACCCCGATCGCCGCCTGAAGCAGCATGAGGTGGAACAGCACCAGCGCGCGGCGGGCATGGGTCGTGCCGGGCTGCCGGCGCCGCGCGGCGATCATATGCCACAGCGTCAGCCCCAGCAGCGCATAGGCGCCCAGGCGGTGGACGTACTGCACCGTCTTAGGGTTCTCGAAGAGGTTGCGCCACCAGGGATCGATGACGAAAAGGCCGCCCGGCACCACCGCGCCATCCATCAGCGGCCAGGTGTTGTAGGCCCAGCCGGCGTCGAGCCCGGCGACGAGGCCGCCCAGATAGATCTGCATCAGCGAGGCCAGCACAAGCCAGAAGGCGAAGCGCCGCGTGCTGCGGTCGGCGGGTTCCGCGCTGTGCGGCGACAGCCCGCGCGCGACGATCACGGTGCCGGCCAGGATGGTCGCGGCCAAAGTGAGATGCGCCGCCAGCCGGTATTGGCTCACATCCACGCGCTCGACCAGGCCCGACGCCACCATCCACCAGCCGATGAAGCCCTGCAGGCCGCCAAGCGCCAGAATGCCCAAGAGCTTCGGCAGGATCGCGCGCTCGATGCGGCCGGTCAGCCAGAAAAACGCGAGAGGAAGCGCGAAGACCAGCCCGATGCCGCGGGCCAGCGCCCGATGCGCCCATTCCCACCAGAAAATGGTCTTGAACGCGTCGAGCGACATGCCCTTGTTGATCTGCTGGTACTCGGGGATCTCGCGATATTTCGCGAACTCCTCCTGCCATTCGGCCTCGTCGAGCGGCGGGATCACGCCGTGGATCGGCCGCCACTCGGTGATCGACAGGCCGGAGTCGGTGAGCCGCGTGGCCGCGCCCACCAGCATCAGGGCGACGAGCAAACCCACCACGGCCCAGAGCCAGCGGCGAACGAGCAAGCGGTTGCGGAGCGCGCGGTCGCGCTCGACGAACAGGTTTTCCGCTGACGCGACGGCCACCATGACCCGACCCTTTTTCGGATGCTTGCGTGAGGTGGCCCAAGCACGGCCCGGCCGCAAGCGGCGGCGGCGCGACACGCCGCCGCGCCGGCCTGCGCATTGCGGCGGTCCGCGCGACGGCCTAGTTGCAGAACCGTTGGGAGAGACGCGATGACCATGCCTGTGCGGCTGAGGAAACTGATCGGCACCGTGCTGCTCGTGGCGCTGGTCATCGTCTATGCGCTGGTCGCCACCGCGGTCGCCGTGCATCGCCTGGCCGACGCCGGGCCATTCGCCCACCTGCTCTTCTTCGCCTTGTCCGGACTTCTCTGGGTGCTCCCCGCCATGGGTCTGATCCGCTGGATGGCCGGGCCGAGGCATCAGGATCAGGGCTAGCGTGGGCGCGCCTGCTTCGCGCCGACGGATCCGGCGCGTTCGCACGCTCGATCCAGTTTGCCCGCCAGGATCGATCATTCCTTCATCCTTTTCGTCCTAGGTTCGAGGCGCTCGCAAGCGGGCTTTCGGGACCGGCAAAGCGTCAGGGAAGAAGAACATGGTCGAGGCGACAGGTCAGGCCGCCGACTGGGCGCATCTGCGCGCGGCATCCGCACGGCTACTGGACGCGCGCATCGAGCCGTTCGCGCCGGAGAGCCTGGCGCGCTATCGGCGCTTCGCCCTCTCCCGCCCTTGCGGAACGGCCCAGCAACCCGCCTGGGTCGAAGGCTGGGTGCGCCATGCGGTGGACGAAGGTTTCTTCGTTTCGGTCGCAAGCGGCGAGACGACATGGCTGATGCTGCCGCTCGAAGTCGTTCGCTCGGGCCCCTGCCGGGTCGCGCGGTTCGTCGGCGGCAAGCACGCCAACGCCAACTTCCCGGCCATGGCGCCGAATGCGGCCTCCGCGAGAACGCAGGATCTGGCTGCCGGCATCATTCGCGCCGTCCGGCAATCCCGGCCCGACATCGATGCGCTGCTGTTCGAGCGCATGGCCGCCGAGCAGGAGGGAAAACGAAACCCGCTCGTTGCCGAGGGCGCCCCGGAAAGCGCGAACCTGGCGTTCTCGGTTTCGCTGGAAGGCGGGTTCGAGGCGGCGCTCGAAAGAGGGAGCGACAAGCGAAGGCCGAAAAGGCACCGGCAGCGCAGCAACAGGTTCAAGGCCGCAGGCGGCTTTCGCCGGATCGAAGCGCGCGACCCCGCAGACGTGAAGCGCCTGCTCGACTTTTTCTTCGCGTGCAAGGAGAAGTGGTTCAGGGCCGCCGGCATCTCCAACGTCTTCGCGGAGGCCGGAACCCAAGCCGCGCTCACGGACGTGTTCACGCGCGCGCTTGACGAGGAGCGGCCAAGCTTCACGCTTCAGGGGCTGGAAGTGGGCGGGACCTTGCGCGCCGTTTCCGCCGCGAGCGTGATCGGCAAGCGCATAACCGTCGAGTTCGCGTCTTTCGCGCACGACGAGCTCGCCAAGCTCAGCCCCGGCCAATTCCTGTTCCATCTCAATATCGAGGAAGCCTGCCGGCTCGGTTTCGAGTTTTATGACTTCGGCGTGGGCGACGAGGCATACAAGCGGGACTGGTGCGACACCGCCACCGCTCATCACGACATGGTCCTGCCCGTCAGCCTGAAAGGGCGCGCCTATGTGGGCGTGTTGGGCGCGGCGGCGCGGGGCAAGCGGGCGTTGAAGCGGCACCCGGCCCTGTGGAACGCCTTCAAGCGGCTTCGCCGCCGGCTTGCGGGCGACTCGAAGGAGCACGCCGACCGGGAAGCCGAGGCCTGAGCCGCGCGGCGGCGTCTCAGGCCGCGCTCCGGCCGCTTCTCGGCGCTTCGGGCAAAGTGTAGCCGACCGGGGTCACGAGCATGGGCTCGAAGCCGCTTTCCTCGAAGGCCTGCCGTGAGGACCGCACCTCGCCCGACCCGGCGTCGAGCACGCTCATCATGACAGCGGCCCCATCGGCCATCAGCCGGTTGATCTCCGCGGGCGCGGTCGCGCCGCACTCCACGACGACCAGGTCATAGGCGGTGGTCAGCGAGCCCATGACGATGGGCAGGCGGTCGGCCGCGCGCATCGCGCGGGCGGCGTCGGCGGTGCCGACGGGAATCACATGGCAGTCCGAATAGCGGTCCGCCCGGATGATCTCGGCGAACTGCGCCTCGCCCGTGAGCAGGTTGGTGATGCCGGGAAAGGCGGCGCTTTCCAGCATCGGGCGCGACGCCGCGCCCGTGGAAGTCAGGTCGAGAAGCAGCACGCGCAGGCCCGTGTCGGCCACCTCGCGCGCCGCGAGCACCGCGGCCGCCGCGCCCTCGTCGCCTTCCGGGGACACGAAGATCGCGCGACTCGCGCCCGACATGACGAGCTGCTCGGCGGCGCGCACGATGCCGAGCAGCTCGGAGGATGCCGGCAAGGCCACCGGCGGCAGGAGCTCGGGCTCGACGTCCTGAGCGGCGCCCTCGAGCGCGGCTGCCAGCCCGGGAACGAACTGGAGAGCCGGCATCGCTTCGGCTTCGGCCAAGACAGCCAGGGCTTCCGAGCCGGCCGTTCGCGCCGGGACGGCCGCAACGAGGTCGGCGGGCGGCGCCTCGAGGGGCTGCGGCGCCGGCCGCATGGCGCGGCCCGAGAACAGCTCGGCCAGGAGCACGCCGATGGAGGCAAGGAGCAGGCCGGCAAGGGCCGCCGCCACCGCGATCGGGATCACTTTCGGGAAATAGGGCTGAAGCGGCGTGAGCGCCCGAGAGAACACCCGCGCATCGGCCGGAAGGTAATCGCCCTCCCCGCGCGACGAGGCTTCGCGGAAGCGGGCGAGATAGGACTGGAGAAGCTCGCGCTGCGCGGCCGCTTCCCGCTCCAGCGCGCGCAGCTCGACCTCCTCCTCGCCGGCGCGGGCCGACACGGCCTTCAGCGCGTCGAGCTCGGCCAGAAGCTGGTCTTCGCGCAGCCTGGCCGTCTCGGCTTCCGTCCCCAAGGAGTTCAGGACGTTCTCGGCCTCGATGCGGATCTGCGCATCGAGGTCGGCAAGCTGGGATCGAAGCGCGCGCAGCCGCGGGTGGCCGTCGAGCAGGGTCGTCGAAAGGTCGGCGATCTCGGCCTTGAGCTGAACCTGGCGCTCGCGCAGACGCTGGATCAGTTGCGATTGCACGACGCCTGGCAGCGCGTCGAGCGAGCCGCCGCCCGCCAGGGCGGCGCGGACGGTTGTGGCGGCAGCCTCGGCGGCCGACCTCGCGGCGCGCACGCGGGAGAGTTCGGTCGAAAGCTCCGAAAGCTGCTGGGTGGCCAGGACCGAATTGTTCTGCCCCAGAAGAAGGTCGGACTGGCCGCGGAACTGGGCGACGCGCGCTTCGGCGTCCTTGACGCGCTGGGTGAGATCCTCGATCTCGGGCCTCAGCCAGTCGGTGGCGTCGGAGTTAGACTCGACCTTGGCGCCGCGCTGAACGGCGATGTAGGTGTCGGCGATCGTGTTGGGCACCTGGGCGGCGAGCCTGGGATCCTCCGACGAGAACTGCACGACGATCACGCGCGATTTCTCGACGCGGTAGACGTTCAGCTTGTCCCGGAAGGCCTGCAGCACCCGCTCTTCGGGCGGCACCTCCGTGGGGCTCCCCTTCAGGCCGGCCAGCACCATCAACTGGCTCTGCCAGGACGGCGTCATGGACTCGTCGAACTCGGGGCGGCTGGCGAGCTTCAGATCCTTGGCGACCTGCTTGAGGATGTCGGTGGAGGCGATGACCTCGACCTGGCTCGTGACGCCTTCCTCGTCCAGAAGTGGACTGTCGCGCTCGGGACTCGTGCTCGGCCGCGTGAACACCGACTCCCGCATCTCGATCAGGATGCGCGTTTCCGCGCGGAACTGCGGCGTCGCGGTCGTAGCCAGCGCAAAGGCCAGCGCGCCCGCGCCGACGGTTGAGCCCAGCACGAGCTTCCACCGCCGGACGAGGCTGCCGAACAGCCTGCCGAGGTCCACATCGAGATCCGCCGTGTTGCCGTACGCGCCTGACATGCGACTCACCTGATTCCGCAACAGGAACCGTAAACAGGCGTGGTAAGCGGAAGGTTAATGGTCGCGAGGACGGCAGGTTTACCCGCCCTTAACCCTAACGATCCATAAACAGGCGGACCATTCTTGCCCGGTCAGTCCACCCGAAACGAGCATTCGGCCATGAAGACTGCATTGAGCGCCCTGCCCGCTCTTGCCGCCCTCGCCCTGATGGCGGCGGGCTGCTCCAGCTACCGGCCCCCGCCGCAGGCCTTCCACAAGG
Source organism: Mesorhizobium sp. (assembly GCA_035998495.1). Taxonomy (GTDB): domain Bacteria; phylum Pseudomonadota; class Alphaproteobacteria; order Rhizobiales; family Rhizobiaceae; genus Mesorhizobium_B. The sequence goes on along the minus strand of DASYHP010000026.1, from coordinate 55,729 downwards.
CCATCACGCAGCCCTACACGCTGGGCGCCGGCGACCGCGTGCGCGTCACCGTGTTCGAGCAGGAAGGCCTGACCAACACATATAGCGTGAACCAGGCCGGCTATGTCGCCGTCCCGCTTGTGGGCGCCGTGCCCGCGCGCGGCCGGACGGCGCAACAGCTCGAGGGCGACATCGCGGCGAGACTGCGTTCCGGCTTCATCCGCGACCCTGACGTGACGGTGGAGATCGACAGCTACCGGCCGATCTTCGTGATGGGCGAAGTGGGCGCGGCCGGCCAGTATTCCTATGTGCCGGGCCTGACCGTCTATGAGGCCGTCGCCATTGCCGGCGGCTTCAGCCCTCGCGCCAACCAGGAGAGCGTGGACGTCACCCGTGACATCAACGGCAAGGTGATCACCGGCCGCGTGCCGACTTCCGATCCGCTGCTGCCCGGCGACACGATCTATATCCGCGAACGCTTGTTCTAGAGCGATGCCCGAGGCGCTCAGGATCGTCCACTGCTTCCGCTCGCCCGTGGGCGGCATTTTTCGGCATGTCCGCGATCTGGCCGAGGCGCAAGCCGCCGCCGGACACCGTGTGGGCATCGTCTGCGATTCGAATACCGGCGGCGCCCATGAGGAGGCACTGTTCCAGGCCATCGAACCGGCGCTGGCGCTCGGCGTCACGCGCACGCCGATGCAGCGACAGGTGGGACCAGGCGACTTGCGCGCCGCGGCGGGAACGCTCCGCGCCCTGCGCGGCCTCAAGCCCGACGTGCTGCACGGGCATGGCGCCAAGGGCGGGGCCTATGCAAGGCTGTTCGGCACACTGATGGGCCGCGGCAAGGGAGGCGTCGCGCGGCTCTACACAGCGCATGGCGGCAGCCTGCATTTCGACGAGAACGCGCTCAAGGGCCGCGCCTTCTTCGCGGCGGAGCGACTGATGGAGCGCTTCACCGACCACCTGCTCTTCGTGTCGGATTACGAGCGCCAGGCGTTCCGGCGCAAGGTGGGCGCGCCGCGCGTGCCGAGCAGCCTGGTCTACAACGGCCTTCGCGAAGACGAGTTTGAGCCGGTCGAGCCCGCCGAGGGCGCCGCCGATTTCCTTTACATCGGCGCCATGCGCGACCTCAAAGGCCCGGACCTGTTCCTGGACGGGCTCGCGGCGGCGGAGAAGGCGCGCGGCCGGCCCCTGACCGCCGCCATGGTGGGCGCGGGCGACGACCTGCCGCGCTACCGCGAGCAGGCGGCGCGGCTCGGGTTGGGCGAGCGCGTGCGCTTCCTCGACCCCATGCCGGCGCGGAAAGCCTTCGCGCTGGCGCGCTGCGTCGTCGTGCCCTCGCGGGCGGAAGCCATGCCTTATATCGTGCTCGAAGCCCTGGCGGCGGTGCGGCCGATGATCGCCAGCGCGGTCGGCGGCATCCCCGAAATCTTCAGCGCCCATCCCCACGCGCTGGTCTCGCCCGAGGCGCAGGCGATCGCCGCCAGGATGGCCGACGCCCTGGCCGATCCGGACGGCTTCGCGGCCGCCATGCCGCCGCGGGAGAACCTGATGGCGCGCTTCAGCGCGAACGCAATGGCCGCCGGCATCGAAGCGGCCTATCGCGCGGCGCTTTCCCGACGACGATGACCTGATCCAAGCGCCGGCCTCACCAGAGGTCCGACTTCGTGCAACCGCGAAAAGCCTTTCTTAGCCCCTTGCCGCTAAGCCTTGCGATCATCCGCCGAGATGTTTCGCATGAATGAAATCGATCCCGCGCACCGTTTCTCCCTCCAGGCCGTCAAGCCGCTCGACGGCGGCGCCGGCCCGTCGTCCGCCACGGCGGGGCTGAACGGCATCGCCGCGCAGGTGGCGGCGCAGTACCGCCGCAACACGCTGTCGCCCGTCATGGTGCGGGGTCTGGTGCGGCTCGCGGAGCTTGCGATCCTGATCGCGTCGGGCGGGGCGATCTATGCGCTCCATGTGGACGCCGGCCCCGGCCTGTTTTGGGCCTATGCCGCCGTCGTCTCTTTCGCCTCGCTTTGCGCGTTGCTTCTGCTGGAGGCGAGCGGCGCCTATCAGATCGGCGCGCTGATGCGGCCATCGCTCGTGCTGCGGCCGCTCGTGCTTTGCTGGTCGGCGACCATGGCGGCGCTGGCGCTCGCCGGGTTCTTCCTGAAGGTCAGCGCCGACTTCTCGCGGCTCTGGCTGGGCGGCTGGTTCCTCGCGGGGCTCGCTTTGCTCGTCCTGTTCCGGCTCGCGCTCGCTTGGTTCATCCGGCGCTGGGCGCGCAACGGCACCATGGAGCGTCGCGCCGTCATCGTGGGCGGCGGCAAGGAGGCGGAAAAGCTGATCCGCTCCATCGAGCTCCAGCCATTCAGCGAAATCCGCATCTGCGGCATCTTCGACGACCGCGACGACACCCGCTCGCCGCCGGTGGTCGCGGGCTGCCCCAAGCTGGGCACGGTGGCCGAGCTCGTGGAGTTCGCGCGGGTCGCGCAGATCGACATGCTGATCGTGGCGCTCCCGCTCACCGCAGAGCGGCGCGTGCTGCACCTGTTGAAGCAGCTTTGGGTGCTGCCGGTGGACATCCGGCTGTCGGCGCATTCCAACCAGTTGCGCTTCCGGCCGCGCTCCTACTCCTTCATCGGCAGCGTGCCGATGCACGATCTGTTCGACAAGCCGATCACGGACTGGAACTCGGTGGCGAAGCGCGCCTTCGACATCGTCTTCAGCCTCCTCGCCATCGTGGCTCTGTCGCCCGTGATGGTGGCGACGGCGATCGCCATCAAGCTCGACAGCAAGGGGCCGGTGCTCTTCAAGCAGAAGCGCCACGGCTTCAACAACCAGGTCATCGAGGTGCTGAAGTTCCGCTCGATGTATGTGGACAAGGCGGACCAGGGCGCGAAGAAGCTCGTGACCAAGGGCGACCCGCGCGTGACCCGCGTGGGCCGCATCATCCGCAAGACGTCGATCGACGAGCTGCCGCAGTTCTTCAACGCGCTCATCGGCACGCTTTCGCTCGTCGGCCCGCGGCCGCACGCGCCCTCGGCGCTGGCCCGCGACCGTCTCTACTGGGAGGTCGTGGACGGCTATTTCGCCCGCCACAAGGTGAAGCCCGGCGTCACGGGCTGGGCGCAGATCAATGGCTGGCGCGGCGAAACCGACAGCGACGAGAAGATCAAGATGCGGACCGAGTTCGACCTCTTCTACATCGAGAACTGGTCGCTCTGGTTCGACCTGAAGATCCTGTTCCTGACGCCCATCCGGCTCCTCAACACGGAAAACGCGTATTGAGCGCGCTCGCCGCCGAGCCGCCTGGGGCTGCCGTCAACCGGAAGCTGATCGAGCTTCTGGGCGCGGCCGCGGTCGGCCTCGGCGTCTTCCTTTCGGGCTTCGTGATCCGGGAGCCCGCGCCGTTCGACCTGTTCATGGCGGCGTTGATCGCGGTCTGGGCGCTGTTCGGCCTCAGGCTCAGCCGCAGCGTGATGCCGCTTTTGGTGCTGCTCGTGCTTTTCAACCTCGGCGGGCTCGTTTCGATGAGCCAGTTGGCCGACCTCGGCGACACGCCGCTCTACATCGCCGTCTCCTTCTTCCTGGCCTTGATCGCCGTGTTCTTCGCCGCGGTGCTGGAGGCGCGGCCGCACTATTTCCCCCTGATCTTCAAGGCCTGGGTCGCGGCGGCCTGCGGCACGTCCCTGCTCGGCATCGCCGGCTATTTCCACGCCTTTCCCGGCGCCGGCATGTTCACGGTGTACAGCCGCGCGGCCGGGGCCTTTCAGGATCCCAACGTGTTCGGCCCCTTCCTGGTCGCGCCCGCCCTCTTTCTCCTGCACGGCATCCTGACCGATCGCCTCCGACGCCTTTCGCTCTACACCCTGCCGCTGCTCGTGATCGCGGCCGGCTTGTTCCTGTCCTTTTCCCGCGGCGCCTGGGGCCTGTTCGCGGTGTCCGCGGCGATGATGATGGGGGCGCTGTTCCTGCGAAGCCGCTCCAACGCCTTCCGGCTGCGGATCGCGCTCATGGGAGCGGCGGCGGCGGCGCTGCTGATCCTGGCCGTTCTCGTCGTGCTGCAACTGCCCGGCGTGGCCGAGCTGTTCGAGACCCGGGCGCAGGTGGTGCAGGACTATGACGGCGCCCGTCTGGGCCGCTTCGCGCGGCACCTTCTCGGTTTCCAGCTCGCCCTGGAGCATCCCTTCGGCATCGGCCTGCTGATGTTCGACGACCTCTATGGCGAGGACACGCACAACATCTGGCTCAAGGCGATCCTGGAATATTCCTGGCTCGGCTTCGCGTCTTATGTCGCGCTGATCCTGTGGACGCTGGGGGCGGGCTTCCGCATCCTGTTCCGCGACCGGCCCTGGCAGCCCTTCCTGCTTTGCGCCTATCTTGCGCTGGTCGGGCATGTGGTGCTCGGCGCGGTGATCGACACGGACCACTGGCGGCATTTCTATCTCCTGCTCGGCCTGGTCTGGGGCGCGATCGCGCTGGAGCGCCGGCGCCAGCGGGGCTTCCTCGCCGGAGCTTCGATGCGCCGGCCGCCGAATGGAGTTGACCCGGCGGCGGTTTCCCCATACATCCCGGCCCGGTTCGGAGCGTAGCGCAGCCCGGTAGCGCACTTGACTGGGGGTCAAGGGGTCGTGGGTTCGAATCCCGCCGCTCCGACCATCGACGCCAAAGTCTCCGCTGAGACTTGGATAGCGCAACCGGCGATGCGAGCCGGCGTTCAAGGCCCATGAGCGACGCCGCCAAACCACTTCCCTCCCCCATGATCCTGAGCCATGGACCCGACGCGCGGGAGCTTTCCACCGTTCAGGACGTGCTCGACGCGCTGACGCTGATGTGGCCGGAAGAGGCGCGAGGCCCGCGCCACCGCGACGCGGTGGAGACCTGCCTCAAGGTGCTGGACGGGCACCGTTCGGCCGCCGACGCGGTGATGGCCTTGCAGGCGGCCGCGCAGGAAGCAGGATTGCGGCTCGACCAAGCGGAGTGAGGCGCTCCCCCTTTCGTCCTTGATGGGGAGGAGGCGCCACGAAGTGAAGGATGAGGGGCAGGGCCACTCGTCGGTCAGTTCACGCCGCTCCTCACCGGCTGCCGCCACCTGTCTCCGTTGACGGGAAGAGGAGCGCTGCGGCGACGCTCGCGGCCTATCTTCTACCGCACTTGGTCGAGCAGGCGCTTGCATTCCAGCAGATCGAAAAGGGCTTCCTGGAGCAGCGCGCGGTTGTCGCGCGAAAGCTTGCCGGCGCCCGGCGGAACCGGACCGTCGTCCTCGGCCTTGGCCAGCCCGAAGAAGCGGCGGCTCGGCTTCACCTTGGGCTCGCCGACGAGCATCTCGTCCTCCGGCGGCCGGCCGCCGGCCTGCGCCGCCTCCGGCGCCTCGAGGTCGGCCTGCCTGCGCTGCGCGATGACCGAAACCGCCGCCATGTCGCCATTGCCGAGCGCGACGACGAACTGGTGGCCGTTCTCACGGAGAAGGCGCTGCACGCCCTTGATGGTGTAGCCCTGGTCGTAGAGCATGTGCCTTATGCCCTTGATCAGCTCCACGTCCTGCGGCCGGTAGTAGCGGCGGCCACCGCCCCGCTTCATCGGCTTGATCTGGGCGAAGCGCGTTTCCCAGAAGCGCAGCACGTGCTGGGGCAGATCAAGATCCTCCGCCACCTCGCTGATGGTGCGGAAGGCGTCGGGGCTCTTGTCCATGGCAGGCTCGCCGGTCAGGTGATTCGCAGCCTATTTCAGCGGTTTGCGACGGATCGTTCAATCCTCGCGCAAGCCGGATTTTCCGGGTGGAGCTATTCGGCGTCCTGCTTGGCCGCCTTGGCGCGGGCCATGTGGCTTTGGACGATGCGGTTCTTGAGCACGTTCGAGGCCTTGAAGGTCATCACCCGGCGCGGGAGGATGGGCACCTCCTCGCCCGTTTTGGGATTGCGGCCGACGCGCTCGTTCTTGTTGCGCACCTGGAACGTGGCGAAGGAGGAAAGCTTCACCGTCTCGCCGCGCACGATCGCATCGCAGATCTCCCCGAGCACGCTCTCGACGAGCTCGGCCGACTCGGTACGCGACAGGCCCACTCTGCGGTACACCGCTTCGGCCAGGTCGGCGCGCGTCAACGTCTTCCCGCTCATTGAGCCCATCCCGGCATGCCGTTTCCTCGTGGGCGGGACGTTAGGAAATCGATCCCGCGAAATCAACACGCCTCACCAGCGAAGGAGCACCGCGCCCCAGGTGAACCCGCCGCCCATGGCTTCGAGCAGCACGAGGTCGCCGGGTTTGATCCGCCCGTCGGCCACCGCCGCGCCGAGCGCCAGCGGAACCGAGGCGGCCGACGTGTTGCCATGCAGATCGACCGTGATGACGACCTTGTCCTCGTCGATGCCGAGCTTCTTGGCCGACGCGTCGATGATGCGCTTGTTGGCCTGATGCGGCACGAACCAGTCGATCTCCCGGGCGGAGACGCCGCTTTGCCGGAACACGTCCTCCACCACGTCGGTGATCATGCCCACCGCGTGCTTGAACACCTCGCGGCCCTCCATCCTGAGCACGCCGACCTTGCCGGTCGTGGAGGGGCCGCCATCGACATAAAGCTTCTCGCGATGCGACCCGTCGGAGCGCAGGCTGGACGCCAGGATGCCCCGGTCCGCGATGGCGCCCTCACCCTCGCCCGCTTCCAGCACGATCGCTCCTGCGCCGTCGCCGAACAGCACGCAGGTGGAACGGTCGTTCCAATCGAGAATGCGGGAGAATGTTTCGGAGCCGATCACCAGCACCCGCTTGGCGAGCCCGCCGCGGATGTAGAGGTCGGCCGTGACCACGGCGTAAACGAAACCCGAGCACACCGCCTGCATGTCGAAGGCGAAGCCGTGGATCATGCCGAGACGCTGCTGAATCTCGACCGCTGTGGCGGGAAAGGTGTTGTTGGGCGTCGATGTGCCCAGCACGATGAGGTCGACCTCGCCCGGCTCCAAACCCGCGGATTGAAGCGCGGCGCGCGCCGCCGCCTCGCCCAGCGATGCGGTGGTCTCCCCCTCGCCCGCGATGTAGCGCTGCCGGATGCCGGTGCGCTGGACGATCCACTCGTCCGAGGTCTCCACCATGCCTTCGAGGTCGGCATTGCGCACCAGGCGCCTGGGCAGCGCGGTGCCCACGCCCCGCACGATCGATCGCATCATCTGGGTGCTCTACTCCTCAGCGGAGGGTTCGGCTTCGGGCAAGCGCGCAGTGCCGTTCCGCAACTGTTTTGCATGGAAGAGATCGAGATCGGCCTCGATCCGGTCAAGGAGGCGATTGCGGACCATGTCGTAGCCGAGCTCCACCGCCGCGGCGAAGCCTTCGGCGTCGGTGCCGCCATGGCTCTTGACCACGATGCCGTTGAGTCCGAGGAAAACGCCGCCATTCGCCTTGCGCACGTCCATCTTCTCGCGCAGGCGATCGAAGGCCCCCTTGGCGAACATGTAGCCGATCTTCGACATCACGGTCCGGCTCATGGCGTCGCGAAGATACTGCGCGATCTGCCGCGCCGTGCCCTCGGCGGCCTTGAGCGCGATGTTGCCGGCGAATCCTTCGGTCACCACCACGTCCACGGTGCCCTTGCCGATGTCGTCGCCTTCCACGAAGCCGTGATAGCGCATGGAGGCGAGATCGGCCTCGCGCAGGAGCCGGCCGGCGTCCTTCACGTCCTCCTGGCCCTTGATCTCCTCGACGCCGACATTGAGGAGCCCCACCGTCGGGCGCTCGATGTCGAACAAGGCGCGCGCCATGGCCGCGCCGAGGATCGAGAAGTCCACGAGCTGGTGCGCGTCCGCGCCGATGGTCGCGCCCACATCGAGCACCACGCTTTCCGAGCGCATGGTGGGCCACAGCGCGGCGATCGCCGGCCGCTCGATATTGGCCATGGTGCGCAGGCAGAACTTCGACATGGCCATCAGCGCGCCGGTGTTGCCGGCCGAAATGCAGGCCTCCGCCTCGCCCCGCTTCACCGCCTCGATGGCGCGCCACATGCTGGACCGGCCACGACCATGCCGGAGCGCCTGGCTCGGCTTCTCGTCCATGGCCACCGCGACGTCGCAATGGGTGAAGGTGCTGATCTCGGCCAGCCGGGGGAGCTTGTCCATGATCGGGCGCACGGCGTCTTCGCGCCCATAGATGAGGAAGCGCACGTCGCCGCGCCGCGACGCCACGGCCGTCAAGGCGGGCAGCACGACCGACGGGCCATGGTCGCCGCCCATGGCGTCAATGGAGATGGTGATCACTCGGCTGATTGCTCGCTCTGGCGGCCCGATTTGGGAACGCGCGGAAAATAGACCTTTTGCCGCCCCGCACAACTGCCAATCCGGCGTCCGGTTCGGGCGCCGGGCGGGTCAGGGCTTGCGACGGATTCCCTGGAGCTGGCGCCGCCAGTCCTCGTCCGGCTCTTCATCCCGCGGCGCTTCCTCGTCGGCGGACGGGAGCGCCGCGCCGGGCTTGCGCGGGTAAGGGTCGATGGCCAGCGCGAAGAGCTCTTCCGCCAGCGCACCGACATCGACCGTGTCGCCGCTGAAGGTTTCCGGGCTGTCGGGGCCGTGCGCGTCGATCATGATCTCGCCGCCCCCTTCGAAGCCCAGCCGACCCAGCTTGGACTGCTCGGGCAGGAACACGGCTTCGACGGGCTCGTCGATCGCGTTCTCGACCGGCTCCAGCGTGACCACGCATTCCTGCACGATCCTGGCCGTCACGCGGCCCGTCACCTCCACGCCGTTGCGTTTCCACGGCCTGACCTGGAGATCGGCGCGGTAGCTCTCGACGTCGAGGACGCCATGCGCGGCGGCAAGCGCTTCGCGCTGCTTCTCGTTTGCCTCGATGAGCACCGGCATGCCCTTCTGCGGCAGGCGCGCGACATGGACGGGAAACGACACCGGGCTGCGCGTAAGGTTCTCCGAACGCTTGGTCATGCCGCAGCCTCCCGGCTTTCGAGCGGGCGAAGGACGATGCGGCCCTGCATCAGGTTCTCCAGGGGTTGGCCGCGCAAGCCGGCGCGCAGATCCCGCACATAGTCCGCCAGGGCCTCGGCGGCGGCATCGACCGATGCGTTGTCGGGCCGGACATTGCGGGCGAGCGCCTGCGCCAGCGCCAGGCGGTCGCCACGCGCGAGCGCGTCGGAATAGGACGTCACCCGGCCGTAGAACATGCGCGCGAGCTTCTTCATGCGCTTGGGGATTCCCATGTCGCCGATTCCGATCTCGCGAAGCGAGCTCTCCACATCCCCGAAAAAATGATCCGTCAGCTCCTGGGCGAGCTCGCGCGCGGGCCCGGACTCGTCCTTCAGCCGATCCAGAACCAGGAAGGCGTGAACGCCCAGCATCTCGAAGCGCCCGAGCGGCGTGTCGGGCACGCCCCAGTCGCGATAAAAGACGGGCTGCCGCGCGGCCGCCACGATCTCCTCATAGAGCGTGCTCACCACGGCACGGTTGCCGCGTTCTCGGCCGAACAGGCGCTTGAACATCGTGCGCTTTCCTTGTGACGGGCCGATGCGCCCATGTTGAAAAGGCGCTCGCGCTGGTTTACCGCTTCGCCCACCCGGCGCAAGGGGACGTCCGGCAAGAGCCAGGCAAGAAGAAGAGCGGGGACGACGACACCATGCAAGTGTTGCTGAGGGCAGTGGATTTCAAGACGCGCCATAGGCGGTCGGCGGTCGGCCTGGCCATGGCGGCGCTGGCGCTGAGCGGCTGCAACGGCGCCCAGGGGCTGGACCTCTCGCCCGGCGAGACCATCACCCAGGGCTATGTGATCGACCAGCAGCAGATCGATCAGGTTCCCGTGGGCTCCAGCCGCGAGCAGGTGCTGCTGGCGCTCGGCTCGCCCTCCACCACGGCCACCTTCGACAACGAGGTGTTCTACTACATCTCGCAGACGCGGCGGCGGCCCGTGGCCTTTGCGAACGCCAAGCTCGTCGACCAAAAGGTGCTGGCGGTCTATTTCGGCGAGGACGGAAGGGTGGAGAACATCGCCAATTACGGGCTGCAGGACGGCAAGGTGTTCGACTTCGTCTCGCGCACGACGCCCACGGGCGGCAAGGATGAGAACTTCCTGGGGCGCATCCTGAAGGGCGCCGGCTCGTCGCTTCCCACATTGCCGGGCACCGCGCCCGGCACATAGGTTCGCCGCACAGCCGAGTGCAACAAAAAAAACCCGCGGGAAGAACCCCGCGGGTTTTTCTTTGCGACGGCCTTGGCGCCGATCAGGCCGCGTGGGCGAGAACGGCCAAGAGCAGGAGCGCCACGATGTTGGTGATCTTGATGGCCGGGTTCACGGCCGGGCCGGCGGTGTCCTTGTAGGGATCGCCCACTGTGTCGCCCGTCACCGACGCCTTGTGGGCGTCCGAGCCCTTCAGGTGGCGCACGCCGTCCTTGTCGATGAAGCCGTCCTCGAAGCTCTTCTTGGCGTTGTCCCAGGCGCCGCCGCCCGAGGTCATGGAGATCGCGACGAACAGGCCGTTGACGATCACGCCCAGCAGCGAGGCGCCGAGCGCCGCGAAGGCCGAGGCCTTGGAACCCGAAATAAGAAGCACCCCGAAATAGACGACGAGCGGCGCCAGCACCGGCAGAAGCGAGGGAATGACCATCTCGCGGATGGCGGCGCGGGTCAGGATGTCCACGGCGCGGGCGTAGTCCGGGCGGACCGTGCCTTCCATGATGCCGGCGTTCTCGCGGAACTGGCGGCGCACCTCCTCCACGATCGATCCCGCCGCCCGGCCGACCGCCGTCATGGCGATGCCGCCGAACAGGTAGGGGATCAGGCCGCCGAAGATCAGCCCCGCCACCACGTAGGGGTTGGACAGGTCGAAGGAGACCTCGCCGATATCGGCGAAATAGGGGTACTGCGCGCTGTTCTGCGCGAAGTATTGGAGGTCGTAGGAATAGGCGGCGAACAGCACCAGCGCGCCCAGGCCCGCCGAGCCGATGGCGTAGCCCTTGGTGACGGCCTTGGTCGTGTTGCCCACCGCGTCCAGCGCGTCGGTGGACTGGCGCACCTCCTTGGGCAGGCCCGACATCTCGGCGATGCCGCCCGCGTTGTCGGTCACGGGGCCGAAGGCGTCGAGCGCCACGATCATGCCGGCCAGCCCAAGCATGGTGGTGACTGCAATCGCCGTGCCGAACAGCCCGGCGAGCTGGTAGGTGGAGATGATGCCGCCCACGATCACGATGGCCGGCAGCGCCGTCGACTCGAGCGACACGGCCAGGCCCTGGATCACGTTGGTGCCGTGGCCGGTGACGGAGGCCTGGGCGATCGAGTTCACCGGCCGCTTGTTGGTGCCGGTGTAGTATTCCGTGATGACGACGATCAGCCCCGTCACGAGCAGTCCGAGCAGGCCGCAGATGAAGAGGTTCGTTCCCGTGATGCTCATGCCGTTGGCCTGGCCGATCTCGCCCCAGCCGATGGTCAGCGACGTCGCGCCGCCCAGGCCGATGATGGAGAGCAGGCCCGTGACGATCAGGCCGCGATAGAGCGCGCCCATGATCGAGCCGTTCGTGCCGAGCTTCACGAAGAAGGTGCCGACGATCGAGGTCAGGATGCAGGCGCCGCAGATCGCAAGCGGGTAGATCATGATGGTGCCGAGGCCGGCGGACGCGCCGAAGAAGATGGCGGCCAGCACCATGGTGGCGACCACCGTCACGGCATAGGTCTCGAAGAGGTCGGCGGCCATGCCCGCGCAGTCGCCGACATTGTCGCCCACATTGTCGGCGATGGTGGCGGGGTTGCGCGGGTCATCCTCGGGGATTCCAGCCTCGACCTTGCCCACGAGGTCGCCGCCAACATCGGCGCCCTTGGTGAAGATGCCGCCGCCGAGACGCGCGAAGATGGAGATGAGCGACGCGCCGAAGCCCAGCGCCACAAGAGCGTCAATCACCGTGCGGTCGTTGGGCGCGTAGCCCTGCGGGCCGACCAGGAACCAGTAGTAAACCGCCACGCCCAGGAGCGCCAGGCCTGCGACAAGCATGCCGGTGATCGCGCCCGCCTTGAAGGCGATGTCGAGCCCGGCGGCGAGGCTGTTCGACGCGGCCTGCGCGGTCCGCACATTCGCGCGAACCGAGACGTGCATGCCGATGAAGCCCGCCGCGCCCGACAGCACCGCGCCGATCAGGAAGCCGAGGGCGGCCTCGCCCGAGAGAAGCCACCAAGCCAGCAGGAAGACCACGACGCCGACAATGGCGATCGTGGTGTACTGCCGCGCGAGATAGGCCTGCGCGCCCTCGCGAATGGCGGCCGCGATCTCCTGCATCCGCGCATTGCCCTGGTCGGCGGCCAGCACCGACTGCGTCGCCCACACCGCATAGGCGACCGACAGCAGGCCGCAAGCGATGACGACATAAAGCATTGTCATCTTTGTTTTCCCTGGGGTTTTCGGGCCGAAGAGTCCCTCGCCGGGCCCGGAATAAGGCAGGACGGCAGCGCAGCGAAGCGCCTTGGCCGCTCGCCGGCGCTTATGCGAGACGAGCCGGAGAACGTCAAGATATTGTTGGGGTTTTCCCGCGCGTCGGTTCAATCGATTAAAGCATGGCGGCGCCCGGACGGTGTCCCCCAAGGGCGCGGGAGCGCAGGACGGCCAGCCAGGCGAGCGCGCCCAGGCAGAGCGCGGCGATGGGGAACACGACCCAGTTCAGCACGTCCCAGCCGTAGCGGTTCATCACCCATCCCGAGGCGAGCGAGGCGAGCGCCACCGAGCCGAACAGGACGAAGTCGTGGAAGCCTTGCGCCTTGCCCTTCTCCGACGGGCGGTAGGTGCGCGCGACCATCGCGGTGGCCCCGATGAAGCCGAAGTTCCAGCCCAAACCCAGAAGAATCAGCGCGGTCCAGAACTGCCAGAGCGCAAGCCCCGACAGCGCCACCACGGCGCAGCCGATCAGGAGAAACAGGCCCGCGGCCACCACGCGCTCCGCGCCGAAACGCGCGATCAGGCCGCCGGTGAAGAAGCTCGGGCCGAACATGGCCATGACATGCCAGGAGATCCCGAGCGTCGCATCGTCGGTCGAGTGGCCGCAGCCCACCATGGCGAGCGGCGCGCCGGTCATCACGAAGCTCATTAGGGCGAAGCTGCCCACGCCGCACAACAGCGCGACGAAGAAGTCCGGCTGCGCGACGATTGCCGAAAGCGGCCGGGCCGGCTCGGCCGGCGCGCCGCCGGCCGTGACGAGAGGCGCGGCGGGGCGCAAGCCGCCGAGGATCACCGCGCCGACCGCTGCCAGCACAAGCACGGAGGCGAAGGAGCCCGCGAACATGACGGGCGCCAGCAGCTCTCGCGTCCAAATGACGATCTGCGGGCCCAGCACGGCGGTCACGACACCGCCCGCCAGAACCAGCGAGATCGCGCGCGCCTTGAGCTCCGGCGGCGCGTTGTCGGCCGCCGCGAAGCGGAACTGCTGAACGAAGGCGCCGCCGACGCCGATCAGGAGAAGGCCCGTCGCGAACAGCCAGAAATCGCCGGCATAGAGCGCCGCCGTCGCCACCAAACCGCCAGCCGCCGTGGCGATCGTGCCCGTCATGAAGCCGCCGCGATGGCCGAGTCGCTTCACCAGCCAGGCAGCCGGCAGCGCGCCCAGCGCTACGCCCAGGTTGAAGCCGGTGACTGGGGCGGTGGCGAGCGATTTGTCGGCGTCGAGCAGGTAATGTCCCGCCAGGCCGCCCACGGAGATGGCGATGGGCGCGGCAGAGCCGATCACCGCGGAGGCAGCCGCCAGGATCAGCGCGTTGCGGTTGGCCGCCGCCCAGGCCCTCATCGCGGTCCGCTGCCCCTGCCCTCGTTGCGGACCCGGCGCGCCACCCGGTCGAGCACGGCGTTCACCAGCTTGGGCTCATCCTCGACATAGAAGGCTTTGGCGATGTCCACATATTCCGAGACGATCACCGCGACCGGCACGTCGGCGCGGCGCATGAGCTCCCAGGTTCCGGCCCGCAGGATGGCGCGCAGCGTGGAATCCAGCCGCGACAGCGGCCAGTCGTCACTGAGCGCGTCGTGAATCACGGGGTCGATCGTGCGCTGCTCCTCCACGACCCCTGCGAGGATGGCGCGGAACCACTGCGCGTCCGCCTCGCGATAGATCGCGCCGTCCAACTCCTTGCCGAGCCGGAAGGCCTCGTATTCCGCCGCGACTTCGAGCACGCCCGCGCCCGCGACATCCATCTGGTAGAGCGCCTGGACGGCGGCCAGGCGAGCGGCGCCCCGCTTGTTCGCGCCGCGGGGGCCGTCCTGCGCTTTCCCCGCCTCAGCCATGGACGCCGCTCCCAAGCCGGCTGCGGATCTCGATCATGGTGAGCGCCGCGCGCGCGGCAAAGCCGCCCTTGTCGCCCTCGCTCCGGCGCGCCCGCGCCCAGGCCTGGTCGTCGTCCTCGGTGGTCAGGATGCCGTTGCCGATGGCGAGGCCCCGCTCAACGGAAAGGTCCATCAGGGCGCGGCTCGACTCGTTGGCGACGATGTCGAAATGGTAGGTTTCGCCGCGGATCACCGTGCCCAGCGCCACATAACCGTCATAGCGCCGCCCGCCCCTCGCGGCGGCGTTCTCGGCGAAGGCGAGCACGGCCGGGATCTCCAGCGCGCCGGGCACTGTCACCACGTCGAAGCTGGCTCCAACCTCCGTAAGCGCGGCCTGGGCGCCGTCCAGGAGGGCGTCCGCCAGGTCGTCGTAGAAGCGCGCCTCCACGATCAGGAGATGAGGTGGGGTGTCAGGCATTGCGGGCTCCGCCAGGGAGCCGCGCACTTAAGGCGGCGCGGGAAAAGAGGCAAGCGCCCGAAAGGCGTTCAGCGCTTCAACGAGCGTTCGTGCAGGAGAACGGCGATGTAGCCCAGAACAATCACGACGGCGGGCGTGATGACGAAGGCCAAGACCCAGAACTCGTTCATGGCTGCAAGCTCCTCAAGGCGCGCCGCGCTAAAAGATGTAGGATGATCATCGAGCAAAGCCAACTCGACAGCCCCACACCGAAGGTGGCCGGTGCAACGGCAGAGCGAAACTGTCCGATGTCATAGATGTAACCGGCCAACGGCGTCGCGATCCCCACCGTGAAGCAGGCCGTGGAGGCGCGATCCAGCGCACCGGCCAGAAGCTTCGTGCGCTCGTTGTCGATCAGGCTCATGCCAGCTCCCGCTCGGCATCCATGAGCCGGGCGGCATAGCGCGCCATGGTGTCCACCTCCAAGTTCACGCCGTCGCCGGGCCGGCGCTCGCCCCAGGTGGTCACCTTGAGCGAGTGGTCGATCAGGAGCACATCGAAGCGCGTGCCCTCGACGCGGTTCACCGTGAGTGAGGTGCCATCGAGCGCGACCGAGCCCTTCGGCGCGATGAAGCGGGCGAGAGCGCGCGGCGCTTCCAGCGTGAAGCGCACAGCGTCGCCCTCGGGCTCGCGCGCCAGAATGGTCGCCGTGCCGTCCACATGGCCGGAAACGATGTGGCCGCCCAGCTCGTCGCCGATCTTGAGCGCGCGTTCGAGGTTGAGCGTCGTGCCCTCCCGCCAGTCGGCCGCCGTGGACAGGCGCAGCGCCTCCTCCCAGGCTTCCACCGCGAACCAGCGGGCGTTCGCGCCGGGCTCGGGCAAGGACACCACGGTCAGGCACACGCCGGCGCAGGCAATGGATGCGCCGATGGCGATCGTGGCCGGATCGTATGACGTGGCGATCCGAAGCCGCACGCCCTGCGGCAGCGGCTCCGTCTTCTCCACGGTTCCGACATCCGTGATGATTCCGGTGAACATCAGCCGTCCCTCACCCATTCGCGGCATTGATCGCCGCCAAAGACATCCTCGCGCACCAGACGGAACGGCGGGCCGACCGCATCCCATCCGACGGGCGACGCCACGCCGCCCGCGCCGATCTCGCTTGTGCCCCGGAAGAGCACGAGGCGATCCACAAGGCCCGCGTTCAGGAATCGCTGGGCCGTGGCCGCGCCGCCCTCGACGATCAAGGAGGAGAGGCCGCGGCCGGCAAGCTGCCCCAGCACGTCCTCCAAGTCGAGGCGGCCACCCGGCGCGGGCGCGGACAGGAAATCGGCGCCGGCACCAGCCAACAGCGAGCGGCGCGCCTGCTCGGGCTCCGCCGCGGTCGCAACGAGCAGCGGCACGTCGCGCCCCGTCCGCGCAAGCTTGGATGCAAGCGGAAGACTGAGATCGCGGTCAAGCACGACGCGGACGGGGGAATGCCGCTCCAGGCCGGCCAAACGCACCGTCAGGAGCGGATCGTCCGCAATCGCGGTGCCTAGCCCCACGAGGATCGCATCGCTTTGCACGCGCATCATCTGCGACTGCGCCCGCGCCCCGGGCCCGGTGACGAGCACCTGCCCCTGGCCCAAGCGGCCGATCATGCCGTCAGGCGAAAGCGCAAGTTTCAGAGTCACATAGGGGCGGTGCTTGACAATTCGCGTGAGAAAACCGGCAAGCTCGCGCTCGGCTTCGGTGGCGAGGACGCCGCGCGTCACCTCGATGCCGGCGGCTTGCAGGATGGCGTAACCACGGCCGGAAACGCGCGGGTCGGGATCGTCGGCCGCCACCACGACACGGCGGATGCCGGAGGCCACAAGCGCGTCCGCGCAGGGCGGGGTTTGGCCGTGATGCGCGCAAGGCTCGAGCGTGACGTAAGCGGTCGCGCCGCGGGCGAGCGGACCGGCTTGCGCCAAAGCCTGGGTCTCGGCATGCGGCCGGCCGCCGGGTGCCGTCACCCCATGCCCGACCACGACCGGGCCGGCACCATCGTCCCGCACGATCAAAGCGCCCACGGAAGGGTTCATGCCCGTCTGGCCGAGACGCCAGCGTGAAAGCCGCAACGCCGCCGCCATGAGGCGGCGGTCCTGCTCCGCCCTCATAGAACGCGCGTCGGCGCTCGGCTCAGGCCGCATCCTCGTCGCCGCCGAGTTCACCCAGAACCTCGTGGAAATCCCGCGCCTCGCGGAAGTTGCGATAGACGGAGGCGTAGCGGACATAGGCCACGTCATCGAGCGACTTGAGCGATTCCATGACCATGCGCCCGATCTGGTCGGAGGTGACCTCCGACTCGCCCGAGCTCTCGAGCTGCCGCACGATGCCGGTCACGGCGCGGTCGATGCGCTCGGGGTCCGCGTTGCGCTTGCGGAGCGCGATCTCGAAGGAGCGGCGCAGCTTCTCGCGGTCGAACGGCACCTTGCGGCCCGACCGCTTCTCCACCACGAGATCGCGCAACTGCACCCGCTCGAAGGTGGTGAAGCGCCCCCCGCAGACCGGGCACACGCGCCGGCGGCGGATCGCGGCACCGTCCTCGGCGGGCCGCGAATCCTTCACCTGCGTGTCCTCGGACTGGCAATAGGGGCAGCGCACCGACCCTCGCCTCAGTTCATGTAGGCATAGAGCGGGAAGCGGTCGGTCAGCGCGATCACCTTGGCTTTCACCGCCGCCTCCACCGCGGCGTTGCCCTCATCCGAATTGACGACCTTGAGGCCGTCCAGCACCTCGGCGATCAGCCCGCCGATCTCGCGGAACTCGTCCTCGCGGAAGCCGCGCGTGGTGCCGGCGGGCGTGCCGAGCCGGACGCCCGAAGTGACGAAGGGCTTTTCCGGGTCGAAGGGGATGCCGTTCTTGTTGCAGGTGATGGCGGCGCGGCCCAATGCGGCTTCCGCGCGCTTGCCCGTGGCGTTCTTGGGCCGCAGGTCAACGAGCATCGAGTGGTTGTCCGTGCCGCCCGACACGATGTCGAGCCCGCTGTCCTGGAGGCTCGCCGCCAGCGCCTTGGAGTTGGCGACGATCTGGTGGGCATAGGCCTTGAACTCGGGTTTCAACGCCTCGCCGAAGGCCACGGCCTTGGCCGCGATCACATGCATCAGCGGCCCGCCCTGAAGGCCGGGAAACACCGCCGAGTTCAGCTTCTTGGCGAGATCCTCGTCGTTGCAAAGGATCATGCCGCCGCGCGGGCCGCGCAGCGACTTGTGCGTCGTCGTCGTCACGACATGGGCGTGCGGGAAGGGCGAGGGATGCGCGCCGCCCGCCACGAGGCCCGCGATATGGGCCATGTCCACCATGAGCCAGGCGCCGACCTCGTCGGCGATCTCGCGGAAGCGCCCGAAATCCCAGATGCGGGAATAGGCCGTGCCGCCGGCGATGATGAGCTTCGGCCGCTGCTCATGCGCGACGCGCGCCACCTCGTCCATGTCGATGAGGTTGTCGTCGCGCCGAACGCCGTAGGACGCCACCTTGAACCATTTTCCCGACATGTTGACGGGCGAGCCGTGCGTGAGATGGCCGCCGGAGTTGAGATCGAGGCCCATGAAGGTGTCGCCGGGCTGGAGCAGCGCCAGGAACACGGCCTGGTTCATCTGGCTGCCGGAGTTCGGCTGCACATTGGCGAACTTGCAGCCGAAAAGCTTCTTCGCGCGCTCGATGGCGAGTTCCTCGGCCACGTCCACGAACTGGCAGCCGCCGTAATAGCGCTTGCCGGGATAGCCCTCGGCATATTTGTTGGTCATGATCGAGCCCTGCGCCTCGAGCACGGCGCGCGAGACGATGTTCTCGGAGGCGATCAGTTCGATCTCGTGGCGCTGGCGGCCGAGCTCGTTGCCAATGGCGGCGAAGATCTCGGGGTCCGCTTCGCTGAGCGGCGTGGTGAAGAAGCCGTTGGGCGCGCCGGAGCTGCTCGCCATCGCAAGTGTTCCTTCGTTGGGCTTAACTCTGTCAGGATCGCCCTAACATGGGGGATGCCGCGCCGTCACGCCTGGGCGCGAAGCGCGCTGTCGCACCCTGGCCCGCAGGGTTGAAACGAAAAGGCCGCCCGGAGGCGGCCTTGTTCAGCTCATCGCATGATGGGGAATCAGAGCACCGAGGAGAGCTGCAGCGATGCGGCGCCGTCCAGGCCGTAGATGTCGTCGCGGAAATGGGCGACGCGGTCGCCGGTGGACCAGGCCGACACATAGGTGAAGAAAACGGGCACAGGCACGGCCAACTGCACCGGCGTGCTTTCGCCGCTCTTGATGGTCTGCTCGAAACGCTGCCGGCTCCAGTCGGGCGTGTCGCGCAAGAGCCAAGTCACGAGGTCGCGGACGTTCTGCACGCGCACGCAGCCCGACGAATCGAAGCGCATCAGGTTGTTGAACAGGCCCTGCTGGGGCGTGTCGTGCATGTAGGTGGCGTGCTCGTTGGGGAAGTTGATCTTCACCGACGCCATCGCATTGCCCGCGCCGGGATCCTGCCGGAAGCGGAACTTCGCCGCGTCCTCCGTGGACCAGTCGATGGTCATCGGATCGATCTCGTTGCCGTCCGGCCCCAGGATGCGGATCTTGTTCTTGGAGAGGTAGTCCGGCTCCTTGCGCATGAGCGGGATGATGTCCTTGCGGACGATCGACTCCGGCGCGTTCCAGTAGGGATTGACGATGACTTCATTGATGGCGGAATTCAGGATCGGCGTCTGCCGGTCGATCTTGCCCACCACGGCGGTGTGGCGCGACACGACGCGGCCGTTCTCCACCGCCTCGATCTGCGCGGCGGGAATGTTGACCATCACATAGCGGCCGGCCGGAGCGGCGATGCCCGCCAACCGGTTCAGATTGGTCTGTAGCTGGCCCAGGCGCACGGGGGCCGACACGTTGAGCGCGGCGTAGGTGTATTTGCCGAGCACGCCGTCCGCCGGCAGGCCGTGACGCGCCTGGAAGCGCTTCACGGCGGCGTCCACATAGGAGTCGAAGGCGGGGGAGAGGCCTGCGTTCCCCGACAGGTCGCCCGTCACCATCAGGCGGCGGCGCAGCGCTCCGACATCCGGGTCCACGACGCCGAGCTTGAGCTTCTTGGTGGCGGGAACGGTCGGCCATCCCCCCTGCCCCACGATCATCGAATAATCGTTGATCGCCTGCTGGACATAGACGAGCGTTTCCGAGCTGAAGATCGGCAGGTTGGACTTGACCTTGCCGCCTTCGCTGGCGCGGGCGTCGAACTGGTCGTCCCACTCGCCGCGGTTGGACGCGCGCAGAACCTCGCCGATCACGTCTTGCGCGAAAGCGCCGCCGGAAAGCATGGAGGCGCCGAGCGCGCCTGCGCCCGAGAGAAAGGATCGACGGCTGGATTTCACAGACATTCCGGACACTCTTGCTCCCGAACTTCGCAACCCCGGACCGCCCTGGTGCGGCGGCCCGACCGCGGCTGGATTAAGGGCGATCAACCTTAAGAATTGACCAATCCCGCCCTCTGAACGACCCCGCTTCGCGTCTGCGTGAGCAGTTCCGTCCCGAGGCTCCGGCAAGCCATCCGAATATGGCTGCAACGTGGCCGGGGTGATGCAGCGGGGCAACAGCGAGCGCCAAAGAAAAACCGGCCGGCGCACGAGGACGCCAGCCGGGACCGGAGTTTTGCGCACCGGCGCAGGGAATGCCGGCGCAATGATATTGAGCGCCGCTTACATGCGGTAGGCGATGGTGTCGTTCCAGAAGC
The DNA here is from genome assembly GCA_035998495.1 of Mesorhizobium sp. GTDB lineage: Bacteria > Pseudomonadota > Alphaproteobacteria > Rhizobiales > Rhizobiaceae > Mesorhizobium_B. The sequence goes on along the minus strand of DASYHP010000026.1, from coordinate 35,369 downwards.
GGTCGAGACGCTGCAGCGCCTTGTTCATCTGGCTGAACTCGTCCTGGTTGATGCCGCCGACCTGCTCGATGGAGCCGATATGGCGCTCGTAAAGGCGGCCGACCACCTCGGCCACCTCCTGGCCCTTGGGCGTCAGGCTCACCCGGACCGAGCGGCGGTCGATGCGGGACCGCTGATGGTTGATGAAGCCCAGTTCCACGAGCTTCTTGAGATTGTAGGACACGTTGGAGCCGAGATAGTAGCCGCGCGACCGCAGCTCGCCCGCCGTCAGCTCGGCATTGCCGATGTTGAAGAGAAGCAGGGCCTGGATGGCGTTGATGTCGCTGCGCCCCTGGCGGTCGAACTCGTCCTTGATGACGTCGAGCAGGCGGCGATGCAGACGCTCCACGAGCTGGAGCGATTCCATGTAGAGCGTGCGGAGCGCGTCGCGGCGGTCATCCTGGGGAGCCGGAGCAGCGGATTTCTGGGTTGCAGCGGGTCGTCCCGCCGAGCGCGAGTTGATCATGGGTTTCGAGCCTCTTTGTTGACGCCTGGTGATTGTTTTTTCTTCTCACCTTGGCACCGACCTTAGCGCGGCCCCATAAAGTTCGACTTAAACGCCAGCCTTAACAGACACTTGCCCAGGAAAAGCCGCCGCCACGCTTAATGCGCGCTTACCTCGGCCGCTCGCCTTTGCCGAAAAATCGCGACGCGGCACCCGACATAGAGAAGCGCGGCGCAGGCATGCGCGACCAGCACCGGCTCGCGCTCGCCGAAGAGATCGGCGAAGCCCAGATGCATCACGGCCTCCACGCTTGCGCAGATGAACCAGACGACCGGACCCCAGGACGCGAGCATCCAGAGCCCGATGGCCGCGAAGGGATAGAGCACGGACAAGGCCACGGACGCCGCCTGCCAGTAGGACGGCATCAGGTCGAAGCGCCAGTCCGCGTTGGGCTCGGCGCCGACAAGCCGCGTCCAGTATAAGAGGCCGAACAGCAGGCAGGCGAGCGCCATCAGCCGCTGGACCCAGCCGAACACGACCTCCGCGACGCTCGGCCGGCGCAGGCGCGCCGCTTTGTCCCAATCGTCCATGCCTGCCGCCCCGATTCCCCTTCGGTCGTGCTAAAGGAGGGTGGATGGGCGCGTCAATCGAGGCGCCTCGCCCTGAGAATGGCCGCACGGAACGTCTGGCCTGGATCATTGGCGGGGCGCACCGGAAGGCTTAAGTGGCGGCCAAGGAGCTTTGGCCCATGAACCGACATACGAGCACGCCCCTGCGCGGCGCGCGCAGCGTGGACGAGATCACCGGCGGCCGGCGGATGCGGCGCACGCGCAAGGCGGCGTGGTCGCGCCGGCTCGTGCGGGAGAACCGGCTGACGGTGGACGACCTGATCTGGCCGATCTTCCTGACCGACGGCGAGAACAGGCGCGAGCCGATCGCCGCCATGCCCGGCCTGTTTCGCGTCAGCCCCGATCTGGCGGCCGCCGAGGCCGAGCGGGCGGCCGTGCTGGGCATTCCGGCGGTCGCCACCTTCCCGCATATCGAGATGCGGCTGCGCGACCGCTCGGGCTCGCATGTCCTGGACGAGGACAACCTCATCAACCGCGCCACGCAGGCCATCAAGCGGGCCGCGCCCGGCGTCGGCGTCATCACCGACGTGGCGCTCGACCCCTTCACCAGCCACGGCCATGACGGCATCCTGGCCGACGGCGTGATCGTCAACGATGACACGGTGGAGGTGCTCGCCAAGGCCGCGGTGCTGCAGGCCGCCGCCGGCGCGGACATCATCGCCCCGTCCGACATGATGGACGGGCGCGTGGGCGCGATCCGCGAGGCGCTGGACGCGGCGGGCTTTCAGGATGTGGCCATCATGTCCTATGCGACGAAGTTCGCCTCCGCCTTCTACGGCCCCTATCGCGAGGCGATCGGCACGGCCGGCGTGCTCAAGGGCGACAAGAAGACCTACTATCTCGACCCCGCCAATTCCGACGAGGCGCTGCGCGAGACCGAGCAGGATCTGCTCGAAGGCGCCGACATGATCATGGTCAAGCCGGGCCTGCCCTATCTCGACATCGTGCGGCGGGTGAAGGAGCGTTTCGCCATGCCCACCTTCGCCTACCAGGTGTCGGGCGAGTATTCGATGATCAAGGCGGCCGCCCAGAACGGCTGGATCGACGGCGAGCGCGCGATGATGGAGACGCTGCTCGCCTTCAAGCGTGCGGGCTGCGACGGCATCCTGACCTATTTCGCGCCCGAGGCGGCCGAAATCCTGAAGCGCGAGGGCTGACCAGAAGCCGGATTCTTGAATCGCCTCTCGCCGCTCCCATCTTTGGGATGCTGCCCCAAACGAAGGGCGCAGGTGGGAAAGGCGAGCTTCGGTGAGCGCATACGCAATGGAAACCCGGTCCGGCCTGGGCCTCGGCAACCCCGTTCTCTACGAGGGGGTTCTGACCCGGCGCGTGCTCGCGTTCTGCGTGGACTACCTCCTCGTGCTCCTCCTGACGATCCCGGCAGCCATCGCCGTCGCGCTTATCGGCGTGCTCACCTTCGGGCTGGGATGGCTGCTCTATGCGGTGCTCGTGCCGCTGGTCGCCATCATCTATGTCTGGCGGACGCTCGGCGGGCCGAACCAGGCCACGACCGGGATGCGCATGACGGGCATCAAGCTCCTGCGGCTCGACGGCGGACGGGTGGACGGACCGCTCGCGGTGCTCCATTCCGTGCTGTTCTGGGCCGGCAATGTGGTGCTGACGCCGCTGATCCTGCTGGCCACGCTCTTCACCGACCGCAAGCGCACGGTTCACGACCTTCTTCTTGGAACCGTGGTGGCGCGAACCGATTAGGGCGCCTGGGCGGCGCTTGCAGCGCCTCCTGCCGTTTCGGGCTGTGGCCTGACGTCAGACTGAATTGACAAATCGCGTGCGCCGACGCGCAATGCTGGCCGACCGGGCCGTGTCGCCGGAGACCGATGACGCATCATCCCACCCAAACGCCGCAGTTCTTCCTGACCGCGCCGTCGCCCTGCCCTTACGTGGAGGGGCAATACGAACGAAAGGTGTTCACGCATCTCGTGGGCGATCGCGCGCCCGCCATGAACGACCTCTTGACCCAGGGCGGCTTCCGGCGTTCGCAGAACATCGCCTACCGGCCGGCCTGCGAGTCCTGCCGCGCCTGCGTGTCGGTGCGCATCCTCACGGCCGAGTTCGAGCCGACGCGCAATATGCGCCGTGTGCTCAACCGCAACGCCGACCTGATCGGCGCGAGCCACGACGCGGAGCCCTCGACCGAGCAGTACGGGCTCTTCCGCGAGTATCTGGACACGCGCCACCGGCGCGGCGGCATGTCCGACATGACGGTGCTCGATTACGCCATGATGGTGGAGGACAGCCATGTCCGCACCAAGATCATCGAATATCGCCGCCGCGGCCCCGACAGCTTCATCACGGGACGCGGCGAAGGCGAGCTTCTGGCCGTGGGGCTCACCGACGTGATGAGCGACGGGCTGTCGATGGTCTATTCCTTCTACGCGCCGCGCGCGGAGGACCGTTCGCTCGGCACCTTCATGATCCTCGACCATATCGCGCGCGCGAAGGCGGCGGGCCTGCCTTACGTCTATCTCGGCTACTGGGTGAACGGCTCGCGCAAGATGAATTACAAGGTGCGCTTCCAGCCCCAGGAGCATCTGACGCCGCGCGGCTGGGAACGCTTCCCCGCCTGAGTTTCCCAGGTTCGAGCACGGCCCCGAACCGAAGGTCCGCGTGAGCCGAAACGTTGCAGACTTTTCGGACCGCGTCATGCGCAGGAAAAGGGAGATGCAGAACATGATCGCTTCAACCTGAAGCGATCATGTTCTAACGAGGCGGCCTCCGATCCTGTGAGTGCCGCCCTTGCCGCCGTCCGACCCGCGTTCCACCCTTTCGCCCTACGCGAAGGGGCTGTTTCTGACGGCCCTCGGCGGGATGGTGCTCACCGTGGACATCCCGCTGATCCGTCTGGCCGACGGCGATGTCTGGAGCGTCCTGCTCATGCGCAGCGGCGCCACCCTGGTCGTTGCGCTCCTGCTGTGGGTCGTCTGGCGGCTTTGGCGCGGCAACGCGCCTGCGCTCGTGCCGGGCCGCGCGGGCGCAGCCGTGGCGGCCCTCTATGGTCTGGGCTCCGTCCTCTTCATGCTGGCCGTGTTCAACACCTCGACGGCCAACCTCGTCTTCATCCTGGCCTTCAACACGGCCTTCGCGGCGCTCTTGTCCTGGGCCTTCCTGCGCGAGCGCCCGCACCCGGTGACGCTTGCGGCGATCGCCGTGATGATCGGCGCCGTCCTCCTGATCGTCGGCGATGGCATCGGCCGCGGCAACCTTCTCGGCGACATGCTGGGGCTCGGCTCGGCTTTCGCCATCGCCTCGGCCATCACCGTCACGCGCGCGAGCGGGCGCGACATGGGCCTGACGGCGTTGGTCGCCGTGGCTTTGCCCCTGGCGGTTGCGGCCTTCATGGTGGCCGAAAACGGGTTCCGCGTCACTGAGCCCGGTTGGATGCTGCTCAACGGCGCCATCGTCATGCCCGTCGCCTTCTTCTGCCTGGCGACGGGGCCGAAATACATCTCGGGCCCGGAAGTCGCGATGTTCTACCTGCTGGAAACGGTGCTTGCGCCGGTCTGGGTTTGGATCATCTTCGCGGAAGCGCCGAGCCGCGTCAGCCTGATCGGCGGGGCGCTCCTCGTGCTCACGCTTTTCGCGCATTCGCTTTGGCAGTTGGAGACGGCGCGCCGCCGGCGCGCGACGCCCCTGCCGCGGCACCCCGCCTGATCGCCGCAAAAGAGAACCCCGCCCGCGAAACGGCGGACGGGGTTCTCGGGTCGCCCTTGGGAGGATGGGCTATTCGGCCGCGATGGGCAGGGGCCGGCCGGCGGCCCGCTCGAGGATATGCACGTTGGCGGGCAAGGCAGCCTCGTGGCCGGGCTCCGGCTCGTCCGCCTCGTTGGGCTGGATGAGCCAGTTGAACAGCCGCGACGTGCCGATCGCGAGGTCGTCCATGATCGTGTAGAAGGACGGCACGAAGACCAGCGACAGCATGGTCGAGACCAGAAGGCCGCCCATCACCGCGATCGCCATGGGCGCGCGGAACTCGCCGCCGTCGCCCAGCGCGAGCGCCGCCGGGATCATGCCCGCCGACATGGCGATGGTGGTCATCACGATGGGACGGGCGCGCTTGCGGCCCGCGTCGATGATCGCATCCGCGCGCGGAACACCCTGCTTCACCTCCTCGATGGCGAAATCCACTAGCATGATGGCGTTCTTCGTCACGATGCCCATGAGCATGAGGATGCCGATCACCACAGGCATGGAGATGGCGTTGTTGGTGAGCCACAGCGCGCCCACCACGCCGCCGATGGCGAGCGGCAGCGAGCCGAGGATGGTGATCGAGTGCCAGACGGTGCCGAACAGGAGGATCAGCACCACGAGCACCAGCATCAGGCCCGTGGCCATGGCGAAGGCGAAGCCGGCGAAGACCTCTGCCTGGATTTCGGCGTCGCCCGCTTCCTGGATGCGGATGCCCTCGGGCAGGTTCTGCGCTTCGGGCAGGCTGCGCATGAAGGTCAGGCCCTCGCTGACCTCGACGCCTTCCGGCAGGTCCGAGCCGACGAGCACGCGCCGCTCGCGGTTGAGCCGCTCGATCGCCGACGGCCCCTGGCCAAAGCGGATGTCCGCCACCGACGACAGGGGCACGGTGCCACCCGCGCCGGTGGGAACGGGAAGCGAGCTGATGACGGAGAGATCCTCGCGCGCCTGCTTGTCGAGCTGCACGCGGATGGGGATCTGCCGGTCGGCCACGGTGAGCTCGGCCAGGTTCGCGTCCACGTCGCCGATGGTGGCGATGCGCAGCGTTTCCGACACGGTCGCCGTCGAGATGCCGAGTTGGGCCATGCGGGCCTGGTCGGGCACGACCACCACTTCGGGGCGGTCGAGCGAAGCGTTCGAGCTCACCGCCACGAACCGGCCGCTGGCCGTCATGGCGCCCTGCAGCTCGCGCGCCGCCCGGTCGAGCACCTCGCCGTCCTTGCCGAGGATGCTGACGGACAGCGCGCGTTCGCCGCGGTCGTTCAGGAAGTACACGCGCAGGTCGGGGATGGTGTTGAGCTGCGCGAGCAGCACCTTCTCGATCTCGAACTGGGAGACGTCGCGCTCGGACTTGTGGAGGAGGTCGGCCACCACCGTGGCGCGGCGCGTCTCCAGCGTGCCGGTCGGGCTCGCGCCGCCGATCACGTAGACGTTCTCGACGCCCTCCACCGGCTGGACGAGCTCGGTTGCGCGGGTCGCCGCGGCGCGCGTGTCGTCGAGCGTGCTGCCGGGCGGCAATTCCAGCGCGAACACGATGCGGCTGGCGTCCTCGCGCGGAATGAAGCCCGACGGCAGGGAACCGACGGCCATGATGGAGCCCACGAAGAAGGCGATGCCCGCCAACAGCGTCAGCCAGCGGAAGCGCAGCGTGGTGTGCAGGAACGACACATAGCCGCGCATGATGAAGCCGGGCTTGGGCTCCTCGTGGCCGTGACCCTTCAGGAAATAGGCGGCCAGCATGGGCGTGATGAGGCGCGCCACCAGCAGCGAGAAGAACACCGCGATGGCGACCGTCAGGCCGAACTGCTTGAAATACTGCCCGGCGATGCCGCCCATGAAGCTGACGGGGGCGAACACGGCGATGATGGTGGCGGAAATCGCGATCACCGCGAGCCCAATCTCGTCGGCCGCCTCAAGGGACGCCCGATAGGGCGACTTGCCCATTTTCACATGGCGGACGATGTTTTCGATCTCCACGATCGCGTCGTCCACGAGGATGCCCACCACCAGCGTGACGCCGAGCAGGCTCACGAGATTGAGCGAGAAGCCGAGCAGGTCGAGCGCCCAGAAGGTGGGGATGATGGAGAGCGGCAGCGCCAGCGTGGAAACGGCCGTGGCGCGCCAGTCGCGCAGGAACAGGAACACCACGATCACCGACAGGAGGGCGCCCTCGACGAGCGTCTCCATGGCGGAGTCGTAGTTGCCCTCCGTGTATTCCACGGAGTTGTCGACCATGGTGAAGCCCACGTCCGGGCTCTCGGCGCGCAGCCCGTCCACCGCGGCCGCGACCCGGCGGCTCACGTCCACGTCGCTTTCGCCCTTCGCGCGGAACACGCCGAAGGAGACCACCGTCTGATTGTTGACGCGGGCGAACGACTTGGGCTCCTCCCAGGAGTCGGTCACCTGCGCGATGTCGCCGAGCTTGACGACGCGGCCGCTGGCGAGCGGGATTTCGAGCGCGCGCAGATCCGCGATGTTTTCCGCCTCGCCGAGCGTGCGGATCGCCTGGTTGCGGCCGGCGAACTCGCCGCTGCCGCCCGTGAGATCGATGTTCACGGAGCGCAGCGCACGGTTCACGTCGCCCGCCGTGGCGCCGAGCGCGCTCAGCCGGTCGGGGTCGAGCTCGACCTGGATCTCGCGCGTGACGCCGCCATAGCGGTCCACGCGGGCCACGCCCTTGAGCGCCTGCAGCTCCCGCACCACCGTGTCGTCCACGAACCAGGACAGTTCCTCGATGGTCATGGCCGGCGCCGACACGGCGTAGGTCATGATGGACTGGCCTTCCACGTCGATCTTGGTGACGACCGGCGTCTCGGCCGTGCCGGGCAGCTCCGAGCGGATCTGCTCGACGGCGTCCTTCACGTCGTCGGTCGCTTCCTGCGGCTCGACCTCCAGGCGAAACTCGACGAGCGTCTGCGACTGGCCTTCGGTCACCGTCGACGTGACGTTCTTGACGCCGCTGATATTGGCGACCGCGTCCTCGATCTCGCGCGTGACCTGCGTCTCAAGCTCGCTGGGCGCCGCACCCGGATCGACCACGGTGACCGCCACGAGCGGGATGTCGATGTTGGGGAAGCGCGTGACCGGCAGGCTCATGAAGCTCATCACGCCCAGCGCGGTGAGCACGATGAAGAGCAGGATCGGCGGAACTGGATTGCGGATCGCCCAGGCCGAAAAGTTCCAGTTCATGGCGCAACCGCCCCCACCGTTTCGTCCCGCACCGGCGTCACGCGATCCCCGTCGGCGACGAAGGTGCCGGCGCGCGCCACCACCTCCTTGCCCTCGGACAGGCCGGAGGTCACTTCGATCAATTCGCCGGCGCGGATGCCGAGCGTCACCGGCGTCGTCCGCACGATCCCGTCCACGACCACCTGGAGGAGCGCCTCGCGCCCCTCGAAGACGACCGCCGATGACGGCACGGCCAGCGCCTCGCGGCGCTCCACCTCCACGACGCCGCGGGCGAAGCTGCCGGCGCGCGCCGCCTCGTTGGGCGGAAGCGTCACGCGGATCGACCCGAGGCGCGTCTGCGCATCGACCTCGGGCGAGATGCGGCGCACCGTGCCCTGGAAGGGCTCGGCCACGCCCGGCAACGATACCGCCACCTTCATGCCGTCCCTCATGCGCGTGAGAACCGTCTCGGGCACGTCGGCGGCCAGCTCGAACTCGCCATTGATCGCAATACGAAACAACGGATCACCGGCGCTCGAGACGATGCCGCCCAATGTGGCGTTGCGCGCCAGCACGAGCCCATCGGCGGGCGAGCGCACCTCGGTCTTGGCGATCTGCAGAAGCACGTTCTCGCGCTGCGCGGCGATCACCCTGATCTGTGCCTGTGCGGCGGCGAATCCGCGCTGGGCGGCCGTGACGCGGGACTGCGCGGTCTCGAGCGCGTTTTCGGCCTCATCGAGCTGCGCCTGCGTGCCGACCTGCCGTTCCCGGAGCGTCCGGGCGCGATCGAGCTGCTCCTGCGCCTGGCGCACCGCGACTTCGGCTTCGCCGATCTGTGCTTCGCTCTGGGAGGCGGAAGCCTCTGCCTGAGCCAAGTTGGCATCGGTCTGGGCGAGCTGCGTTTGCAGCGCGCTCTTGTCGAGGACAGCCATGACCTGGCCGATCCGCACGGTGTCGCCGATGTCGAAATTGAGCTGCAGCACGGTCAACCCTTGCGCGTCCGTGCCGACGACCGCCTCATTGCGCGGGACGATGGAGCCGGTGACGCCGAGCTCCTCGACGAGCTCGCGCCGGGTCGCGGGAACCACGCGGATCGCAGGCCCCGGCTGCTGCGCAAGGTCCTGGCGCGGCTCTTCCGCGCTTGCTGCCTGCGGCTGGGCGGCAGCGGCCTCGCGCTGCTCCGCCTGGATGGCCTCCTGTGCCTGGGCCGTCTCCAGCGGGCCGCCTGTAACCGACATGGCGAGCACCGCCCCCACAAGGGCGGCGTTGATGAGGTTGGAGCCAAGCTTCGTCATGATCTCGCCGTCCAGCGCCGGAGTCTCAGCCGGCGATTGTCTCAGTTCTGTGTTTCAGACTCGTTCGCAGCGACGCGTGAACGCGTTTCGCGGGGCCGCAGCAAGGCCGTCATGATGGCCCGCAAAGCCGTCTCGATGTCCTCCAGCGGGATGCCCCTGGCCGGCAGGTCGTTGATGGCCATGCCTTCGCCAATCGACATGAACAGCGCCAGAAGCGAGTCGAGCTTCACGCAAGGGTCGATCTCGCCGCGCTCGGCGGCCTTCTGCAAATAGGCCCGAAAACCATTCTCCACGTCCTCCATGCAGGCCATGCAGGCCACGCGGACGGCGTCGTTGCGCATCGACTCCGCGCGGATCTCGGTGAAGAGCGGCGCGTCGCCGGTATCGTGCAAGTGGCGGATATGGTCCATCCCGACCTGCACCACGCCCTCGACGACCGAGGGACTTGCGTAAATGCGCGCCATGATCTCGGCGTCGTGCTTGCGGTCGGCCGCGGCGATCGCCTCGATGATCGATTCTTTGGAAGGAAAGTAACGGTAGAGGGCGCCAGGGCTCATGCCGACTTCGGCGCAGATCTGGTGCATCGACGCGCCCTGGAAGCCGGAGCGCACGAAGCAGGCTTTGGCAGCCTCCAGGATACGCTGCGCCTGCTGATCGCGCCGCTCGGCGCGCGAGGTCGCCTCATCGGTCTGCGGCTCGGGCGAGCCGAATGCGGTGTTGAGTGGATTGTCCATGATTTCCGCAGCAAGAGCGAACGTTCATTCGCAGAGATATGCGAACGATCGTTCGCAGTCAATATGCTGCGGCGCGCAAGTTGGGGATATCAACCAAAGAAGGAGAGCCGCCCGCCCTCAAAGGTGAAGGTCTTCTTGCTCGTTGAACGCTCAGCCGAACAGGCCGGTGCGGGGAAAACCCTTGGGGACCATGCGGCCCGCCGTGCCGCGCGGCGCGATCCAGTCCGCCAGTTCCGCTTGGCTGCGCGTGTGGACGCGGTCCGCCGAATCGCGCCAGTTCAGTCCCTGCGCCATGCCGAAGGTCTTGGCGTCGAGCACGCCCCCGTCCTTGAAGCGCTGGAGGCGCACGCCCTTGCCGCGCTCCATCTCCGGCACGTCCGACAGCGGGAACACCAGCATCTTGCGGTTCTCGCCGACGACCGCGAGCGAATCGCCTGAAAGGGGCAGGCAGCGCACCGCCTCGTCCGGGCTTTTCACCGCCATCGCCTGCTTGCCTTTTCGGGTGTTGGCGAGAACCTCGATCTCGCTCACGATGAAGCCATAGCCCTCGCGCGAGATCAGCAGGCGCTTGCCGTCAGGCCGATGGACAAAGGCGGTGACGATCGCCTGGTCGTTCTCCATGTCCACCATGATGCGGATGGGCTCGCCGTGCCCGCGCCCGCCGGGCAGGCGGTCGGCGGCCAGCGTGAAGAAGCGGCCGCCGGTGGAGAAGACGAGGATCTTGTCCGTGGTCTGGGCGTGGAAGGCGAGCTTGAGGCTGTCGCCTTCCTTGAAGGTGAGCGTCGAGAGGTCGGCGATATGGCCCTTGAGCGCGCGCAGCCAGCCCTTTTCCGACACCACCACCGTGATCGGCTCCTTCTCGATCATGGCATGATGGATGTCGCTGAGATCAAGGCTCGGCGCCTCGGCCAGAACGGTGCGGCGGCGGCCGATCGCCGTTTCAGGCCCGTAGGCCTTGGCCGTCTCCTCGACCTCCCAGCGGATCGCCTTCCACTGCTTGGCGGGCGAGGCAAGCAGGGCCTCGGTCTGCTTCTTCTCCTTGGTGAGGGCGTTGAACTCCTTGCGGATTTCGAACTCCTCGAGCTTGCGCAGCGCGCGCAGCCGCATGTTGAGGATGGCTTCAGCCTGGTTGTCGGTCAGTTCGAAGCGCTTCATCAGCGCAGGCTTGGGCTCGTCCTCCTCGCGGATGATGCGGATCACCTCGTCAAGGTTGAGATAGGCGATGAGGTAGCCGCCCAGCACCTCCAGCCGGCGCTCGATCTCCGCCAGCCGATGCCGCGAGCGGCGGACCAGAACCTCCTTGCGGTGGTCGAGCCATTCCTGCAACGCCGCCTTGAGCGACAGCACGTTGGGCACCCTGCCCCGCGACAGCACGTTCATGTTGAGCGGCACGCGCATTTCGAGCTCGGTCAGCTTGAAGAGTGACTCCATGAGCAGGCCGGGATCGACGGAGCGGTTGCGCGGCACGAGCACGAGCCGCACGTCCTCGGCGCTCTCGTCGCGCACGTCCTCGAGCAGCGGCAGCTTTTTCGCGAGCAGCAGCTCGGCGATCTTCTCCACGAGACGCGACTTCTGCACGCCGTAGGGGACTTCGGTGACGACCGCGACCCACTGGCCGCGGCCGAGATCCTCCTGGTTCCACTTCGCGCGCAGGCGGAAGGCGCCGCGCCCCGTCCGGTAGGCTTCCAGGATCGCGTCGGGCGTGTCCACCACGATGCCGCCGGTCGGGAAGTCCGGCCCCTGGATCAGGCGATCGCCCGGCGCGCGGCTGACCAGCGCCTCCAGCGGCAGGGCGGGATCGTCGATCAGCAGAAGCGCGGCGGCGCAAAGCTCGGCGGCGTTGTGCGGCGGGATGGAGGTCGCCATGCCGACCGCGATGCCCGACGACCCGTTGGCGAGCAGGTTCGGGAAGGCGCCGGGCAGGACGATCGGCTCCTCGTCCTCCTCGTTGTAGGTGGGGCGGAAATCGACGGCGTCTTCCGTGATGCCTTCGAGGATGGCTGTCGCCGCCTCGGTCATCCGCGCCTCGGTGTAGCGCATGGCGGCAGGGTTATCGCCGTCGATATTGCCGAAATTGCCCTGCCCGTCCACGAGCGGGTAGCGCATGGAGAAGGGCTGCGCGAGCCTCACCAGGGCGTCGTAGATCGACTGGTCGCCGTGGGGATGGAAGTTGCCCATCACCTCGCCCACGATCTTGGCGCATTTGGCGAAGCCCTGGCCCGGATTGAGCCGGAGCAGCCGCATGGCATGCACGATGCGCCGGTGAACTGGCTTGAGTCCGTCGCGCACGTCCGGCAGCGCCCGGTGCATGATGGTCGAAAGCGCATAAGCGAGGTAGCGCTCTTCCAGCGCCGCCTTGAGATCGACCGGCTCGATGTGATCGCCCTTTTCGGGCGGCATGATTTCCTTGCCCATGAACCGGAGTTAATGAACCTGCCGCCCCCTCGCAAGTGCGGCGAAAGGCTTCCGCAGATTGCCTTTTCCGCGGTTTTCGCGGAAAGGTTCCGATCTCGCCATTTTGCGGTCGGTTTCGTGGGGAACGAAGCGCGCGGATGCCGCAACAACACATAAGACACCTACAGGGGACTTCGGTCATGACGCTCCATCGCACCTTCCGCAGGCTGGCCTTTTCCGGCCTGATCCTGGCCGCCACGCTGCCGCAGGCTCTCGCGCAGGACGCCGCCGCCTTCGAGCAGCGCCTGAGGGAGGTGTTCGCCGAGCAGGGCGTGAACATCACGTGGTCGGGAATCCAGCAGGAGGGCTCCACCTTCACGCTTCAGGGCGTCACGATTCAGGAGCCGGCCGGCTCGGGCGAGGCCGCGACAACCCCGTTCGCCGTGGGCGACGTGGTGCTGAGCGACGTGACGGAGCAGAACGGCGGCTACCGCGTCGGAACGGCGACCTTCCCGAACTTCTCCCAGGCGGAAGAAGGCACGACCGTCGAAGCCAGCGCCATCTCGATCACGGGGCTGCGCATCCCGCCCGCGGGCGAGACCGATCCGATCGCCAGCCTGGTGCTCTACGAGGCCGCCGATGTCGGCAGCGTCTCCATCCGCCAGGGCGATACGGAAGTGTTCACGCTGACCGACCTGCATGTCGAGCTGACGCCGCCGGATGGAAACCAGCCCATCGAGTTCTCCGGCGCGGCCGAACGGTTCACCATCAACTTCGACACCGTTCCGGACCCGCAGACCAAGGCCGTTCTGAGCGAGCTCGGCTACACGCAGATGAACGGCTTCTTCGAGATGGCCGGCGCGTGGGACCCGGCCGATGGCGACCTCGCGCTCAACCAGTATGACTTCACGGTGGAGAACGCCGGCACGCTGGGCGTCACCTTCGACCTCGGCGGCTACACGGCCGACTTCATGAAGTCGCTGCAGGAGCTGCAGAAGCAGATGGCCGCGCAGCCGGAAGGCGCGGACAACTCGGCGCAGGGTCTCGCCATGCTGGGGCTGATGCAGCAGGTCGTGTTCGACGGCGCCTCCATCCGCTTCGAAGACGATTCGCTGACGCAGAAGATCATCGAGTATGTCGCGAAGCAGCAGAACGTGTCGCCCGACGACATCAAGAACCAGGCCAAGGCTGTGGTGCCCTTCCTGACGGCGCAGTTGGGCAACCCCGAGCTGTCCACGCAGATCACGGGCGCGGTGAACACGTTCCTCGACAACCCGCAGAGCATTGAGATCTCCGCCGCGCCGGCGGCCCCCGTCCCGTTCTCGCAGATCGCGGCCGCCGCCACCGCGAATCCGCTGGAGCTGACGCGCTCGCTCGGCCTGACCGTCACCGCCAACCAAGCCGGTGAGGAGGATTCCGGGACGGACGACGCGCCGGCTGATGGTGCGGCCCCGGCTGATGGTGCGACCACGGACGACGCAGGCGGCGAGGGGCAGGCGCAGTAAGCTGCCCCAGCGGGAAAGCGGAAAATCAGGCCGTGCCTTCGGGCGCGGCCTTTTTCATTTGAGCGCGCTGCTCAAGCCAATGATCGGCCCAGGCTGCGATGATGACCTCAGCGCCTCGGCGCAGCAGCGAAAGGTCAAACGCGCGACCATCCGCCAGCGCCGCGCCGAAGGCGGGCACATGGACGAAGCCGGTCATGTCGGGCGAGAAGCCGGAGCAATGGCGCCCGCCCGACAGGAAGAACAGGAAGTTGCAGAGATAATCGCCGGCGTCGTCCGACAGGCTCGCCGGCAGCCCGTGCTCTTCGAGCGCCTGCACCAGGCGCTCGATGGGGAGGCTGGAGGAACAGTCAGCGTAGCCTTGCCTGATGGCCGCTTCGGCCGGCACAATGCCGCTCTGGTCCGGCCTCTGGGTGCAGACGCGGTTCTGCGCCCGGCGCTCGATGGTGAAGCCGGTCGCCCGGCCGCTCACGCCGAAATGGATTGCGATGTCGGGCTGGGCCTCGCGGCCGAGCATCTCCAGCCGGGCGGGCAGGCTCCGGTATTCGACGTCGAGCACGTCGAAGAACAGCTTTCCGCCCCGCGGCAGGGCCGGAGGCTCGACGCGAAGCGACTCGATCAGCGCGGCCGTCGGGTTCAGGTGAACGCCCGGGAACGAACCGAAGCCCGTGACGAGGATGCGGGGGCTTCCGCCTTCGCTCACGCGCCGCCCTTGGCGGGGATCACGCGCAGTTGCAGCTCGCGCAATTGCTGCGGCGTGGCCGGCGCGGGCGCGTTCATCAAGAGGTCGTAGGCCTGCTGGTTCATGGGGAACATGGTGACTTCGCGCAGGTTGCGCGCGCCGACGAGCAGCATCACCACGCGGTCGATGCCCGCCGCCATGCCGCCATGCGGCGGCGCGCCGTACTGGAAGGCGCGATAGAGGCCGCCGAAGCGGTCTTCCACCGTCTGCCGGTCGAGGCCCACCATCTCGAACGCCTTGACCATGGTCTCGGGCAGGTGGTTGCGGATGCCGCCGGAGGCGATCTCGTAGCCGTTGCAGACCATATCGTATTGGAAGGCCTTGATCGACAGCGGGTCCTGGCCGTTCAGCGCCTCAATGCCGCCCTGCGGCATGGAGAAGGGGTTGTGGGCGAAGTCGATCTTCTTCTCCTCCTCGTTCCACTGGAAGAAGGGAAAGTCCACGATCCAGCAGAGCTCGAAGCGGTCGCGGTCCACGAGGTTCAGGTCCTCGCCCGCCTTCGTCCGCGCGTCGCCCGCGAACTTGTAGAATTTGGCCGGGTCGCCGGCCACGAAGAAGGCCGCGTCGCCGTCCGACAGGCCGAGCTGCGAGCGGATGGCGTCCGTGCGCTCCGGCCCGATGTTCTTGGCGATCGGCCCCGCCCCTTCCAGCGCCTCACCCTCGCTGCGCCAGAAAATATAGCCGAGGCCCGGCTGCCCCTCCCCTTGCGCCCAGGAATTCATGCGGTCGCAGAAGGCGCGGCTGCCGCCCGTCTTGGCCGGAATGGCCCAGACCTGCGCCTTCGGGTCGTTGGCCAGGATGCTGGCGAACACCTTGAACCCGGACCCGCGGAAATGCTCGGACACGTCCTGCATCTCGATGGGGTTGCGCAGGTCCGGCTTGTCTGAGCCGTATTTCCTGAGCGCCTCGTCGTAGGGAATGCGCCGGAACTCCTGCGTCACCGGCTTGCCGTCCGCAAACGCCTCAAACACGCCGCGCAGCACCGGCTCCATGGTGGCGAACACGTCCTCCTGCTCGACAAAACTCATCTCGAGGTCGAGCTGGTAGAACTCGCCGGGCAGGCGATCGGCGCGCGGGTCCTCGTCGCGGAAGCAGGGCGCGATCTGAAAGTAGCGGTCGAAGCCCGACACCATGATGAGCTGCTTGTAGATCTGCGGGGCCTGGGGCAGCGCGTAGAAATTACCGGGATGGATGCGCGACGGCACGAGGAAGTCGCGCGCGCCCTCAGGCGACGAGGCCGTCAGGATCGGCGTCGAATATTCGGTGAAGCCGGCCTCCGCCATGCGACGGCGCATCTCGGCGATGATCTTTGCGCGCGCGACGATGTTCTTGTGCAGCGTCTCGCGGCGCAGGTCGAGGAAGCGGTATTTGAGCCGGATGTCCTCGGGGTAGTCGGGCTCGCCGAACACGGGCAGCGGCAGTTCCTTCGAGGCCGAAAGCACCTCCATGTCGCGCGCGAACACTTCCACCTCGCCGGTGGGCAGATTGGCGTTCACCGTCTCGGGCAGCCGCGCTTTCACCTCGCCGTCCACACGGATCACCCATTCGCCGCGCACGGTCTCTGCCGTCTTGAACGCCGGCGAGTCCGGGTCGGCTACGATCTGGGTGAGGCCGTAATGGTCGCGCAGGTCGATGAAGAGCAGCCCGCCATGGTCGCGCACGCGATGCACCCAGCCCGACAGGCGCACGGTCTGGCCGACATCGGTCTTGCGGAGTTGGGCGCAGGTGTGGCTGCGATAGGGGTGCATGGGGAAGGTCTCGGTTGGTCGCAGGGTTGCGGCAGGGTGCGGCCCAACGGTGCGCCCGGCTCAAAAATCGCGCGGAAAGGCGCACGGGCTCCCAGCTTTGTCAAGTTTGGCGACCGACAGCGCCGGACAACGACCGAGACGCTGCCCTTGCATTGTTTCCCATGCGCCTTGACGCGAGGTCCGCGCCCGGCAAAGGAAGCTCAACCCCTTCTTCGCCTAAGGCCCAAATGCACGTCATCTCCACAACGAGCGAGCTCGCCGAAACAGTTGAAAGCCTCCGCCGCTCGCCTTTCGTGACGGTGGACACCGAGTTCATCCGCGAAACCACCTTCTGGCCGGAATTGTGCCTGATCCAGATGGCGTCCCCGGACACCACCGCGCTCGTGGACCCGCTCGCGCCCGGCATCAGCCTCCAACCCTTCTTCGAGCTGATGGGCGACGAGCGCGTGCTGAAGGTCTTTCACGCCGCGCGGCAGGACATTGAGATCATCTTCCACTTAGGCCGGCTGATCCCGCATCCCGTGTTCGACAGCCAAGTGGCGGCCATGGTCTGCGGCTTCGGCGAAAGCGTCTCCTATGACCAGCTCGTGAGCCGCATCACTGGCGAGCATATCGACAAGACCTCCCGCTTCACCGACTGGCGGCACCGGCCCTTGTCGGAAAAGCAGCTCGCCTATGCGCTGGCCGACGTGACGCACCTGATCGACGTCTATCGCGCCCTTTCCGCGGAGCTGGCGCGCGAGAACCGCGCCCATTGGCTCGACCAGGAGATGGAGGTGCTGACCGCGCGCGAGACCTACGACCCGCACCCGGAAGACGCCTGGAAGCGGCTCAAGACGCGCGCGCGCAAACCCATCGAGCTCGCCGTGCTCCAGAGCATCGCTGCCTGGCGCGAGCGCGAGGCGCGCGAACGCAACGTGCCGCGTCAGCGCGTGATCAAGGACGAGGCCTTGTTCGAGGTCGCGCAGCAGCAGCCGGCCACGCCGGAGGCGCTCGCGCGGCTGCGCACCATCCCGAAGGGCTGGGAGCGGTCGTCCGCGGCCGCCGCGCTGCTTGAGGCCGTGAACGCGGCGCTCGCCCTGCCCCGCGACCAGCTTCCGCGCCTGCCGCGCCAAACGCCGGGCTCGGACGGCTCGAACGCGGCGGTGGAACTCCTGAAAGTGCTCCTTCGGCAGGTGGCGGAGGAGGAAAAGGTCGCCGCCAAGGTGCTGGCCTCGGGCGACGACATCGACCGGCTGGCCTCGGAAGGCGAGAAGGCCGAGGTGCCCGCTTTGCATGGCTGGCGGCGCGAGGTGTTCGGCGAAAAGGCCCTGCGGCTCGTGCGCGGCGAACTGGCCCTAAAATTTTCCAACCGGCGTATCATTATTTTCGAATCACCGGCCGACTTGGATGCCGGGAGGGGAAAGGCGTCACGATGATCGGGGAGCAGGGGGAACGCGGCGGCCGGCGGGGGCGGCGCGCGGCAACGGACACGGGCGTGTTTCCAGGCAAACCAAGCTATCGCCGCCTCACCAACACGCTGGGCCGGCAAAAGAGCTTTTCGGACGACCAGATCGCGCAGATCCACGAGACGGCGCTCCGCGTGCTCGAAAAGCTCGGCATCAAGGTCCTGAACCCGCAGGCGCTGGATTATTTCGCCCGGGCCGGGGCGAAGGTGAATCGCGCCGAGCAGATGGTCTTCATCGATCGCGGGCTGGTGGCCGAGGCGCTTTCGACCGCGCCCCACACCTTTTGGCTCGCCGGCGCGAGCCCCGAGCGCAGCGTGCCGATCGGCGGCGACAATCTCGCCTTCCTCTGCGTGGGCGGCCCGCCCAACGTGACCGACATCGACCGGGGCAAGCGGGCCGGCACGCTCGCCGACATGCAGGCCTTCCTGAAGCTTTCGCAGCATTTCGAGGTGCTGCATGTGCTGGGATCGAGCGTCGAGCCGCAGGACGTGCCGATCGAAACGCGGCACCTGAAGCAACTCGAAAGCCAGCTCCTGCTCAGCGACAAGCCGCTGTTCGCCTATGCCCGCGGCACGGCGCAGACGGAGGATGTGTTCGAACTGATCCGCATCGGCCGGGGCTTGAGCGAGCACGACTTCGAAACGCGGGCCTGGTGCTTCACCGTCATCAACACCAACTCGCCGCGCCAGCTCGATTATCCAATGTGTCAGGGTATCATCGACTTCGCCAGGGCGGGGCAAGCCTCCGTCATCACGCCCTTCACGCTGGCCGGCGCGATGGCCCCCGTGACCATCGGCGGGGCGCTGACGCTCCAGCACGCGGAGGCGCTGTCGGGCGTGGTGCTGTCGCAGATCGTGCGGCCCGGCGCGCCGGTGGTCTATGGCTCGTTCACGTCCAACGTGGACATGCGCTCGGGCTCGCCCGCCTTCGGCACGCCCGAATTCGTGCGCGCGGCCTTCGGCGCGGGCCAGCTCGCGCGCCATGTCGGCCTGCCCTGGCGGGGTTCGGCGGCGACCGCCTCCAACACCCCGGACGCCCAGTCGGCCTACGAGTTCCTGAATTCGGCCTGGGGCTCCGTGCTGGCCGGCGTCAACATGATGATCCATGCCGCGGGCTGGCTCGAAAGCGGGCTCGCCGCCTCGCTGGAAAAGTTCATCCTGGACGTGGAAATGCTCCAGGTCTTCGCGGAAGTGCTTCAGCAGTCCGATCTGGAGCTCGACGGCGTGTTCGAGGCCATCGCCGAGGTGCAGCCCGGCGGCCACTTCTTCGCCGCCCAGCATACGATGGAGCGCTATCAGCGCGCCTTCTACAGCCCACTCGTGTCCGACTGGCGCAATTTCGGCCAGTGGTCGGAGGACGGCGCGCGCACGGCCACCATGCGCGCCAACCTGATCTGGAAGAAGGTCCTCGAGAACTTCGAGCCGCCCTTCGCCCATCCGGCCCGCGCGGAGGCGATCACCGACTTCGTGGCCCGGCGCACGGCGGAGGGCGGCGCGCCCATCGCCGCATGAGCCCAAACGTCGCCGATCAGCCCCGTCCCATGGCCGAGGCCGCACGGGATTGGGCGCTCCTGCTCACACGACAGCCCAGCGTCACCGGCAGCGCCGACGAGGCGCTGTTCGCGCCCTGGCTGGCCGAGCGGCTCAACGTGGCGTTCGGCGCGCGCGCGGAGGTCTGGACCGAAGCGGTCGCAGAGAGTGACCCCAGGCAGAACGTGTTCATGCTCCTGCGCGGGGGCGGGCCTCGGACGCTCGTGCTGACCGGCCATTTCGACACGGTGACGACCGACGACTATGCCGAGCTGAAGCCCCTCGCCACCGAGCCCGAACGCCTGCTGCCGGCGCTTCTGGCCAAGCTCGAAGCGAAGACGCCGCGCGCACCGGCCGAGGAACGCGCCCTCGACGACCTCGCCTCAGGCCGCTTCCTGCCCGGCCGGGGGCTTCTCGACATGAAGGCGGGTCTCGCCGCGGGGCTTGCGCTGTGCGAAGAGTTCGCGCGAACGACGGGCGCGACTGGCAATCTACTGTTCCTCGCTGTCCCGGATGAGGAGGCGAATTCTGCCGGCGCGCGGGGTGCGGCGGCCGTGCTGGGGCGCGTCGCCCGCGAGCGCCGGCTTGAACTCGTCGGCGCGGTCAATCTCGACTCCATTGCCGACGACACGGACGGCGCGAACGGCCGCGTGGTGGCGGAAGGCACGGTCGGCAAGCTCCTGCCCACGGCCTTCGTGGTCGGCGTTTCCGCCCATGCCGGCTTTCCGCTGAACGGGCTCAGCGCGGGCGTGATCGCGGCGAGCATCGCAAGCCGCGTGGAATGGGCTGGGGAGCTGACGGACGACGGCGCGAATGGCGGCCCGCGAACGCCGCCCAGCCTGCTTTCCCTGCATGACGGCAAGCGCGGCTACGACGTGACCACGCCCGGCACGGGTTTCGCGACCTTCAACGTGCTGACGACGGCGCGCAGCCCGGCGGAAATCCTCGACGCCTTCGACCGGCTCTGCGCACAGGCCGCCGCCGAACTCCTGGAGCGGCTGCGCGGGCGGATCGGGACGCAAGCGGAGTCGCCGCGCCTTATCGACCGGTTGCCGGACATCCCCGTCATCCGCTTCGCGGATGTGCTCGCGCGGGTCGAGGACCGCGCCGGGCTGGCCGCCGCGGCGAATGATGCGGCGCTTGGCGGCGCGACGCTGCCCGACCAATGCTGGGCCATCACGCAGCGCGCCTGGGAGCTGAGCGGGTTGACCGGCCCCGCCATCGTGACGGGCTTCGGCTCGACGCCCTATCTGGCGACCTCACTGTCAGGCGTGCCCCAAGCGCGGCGATTGGCGCAGGTCTCCGAGAATGCGATAGTAGCGGCGGGGAAGCGCTTCGGCATCGGCATCCGCAAGGAACCGTTCTTCGCCGGCATCTCAGACATGAGCTTCCTGGGCGAAGGCGATGCCGGCGCGCTCGACCTCGTGACGCGCAACACGCCGGCCTTCGCGCTGGTCGAAGGCGGCAGCCCGGTCGTTGTCGCCGGCATCCCCGTCGTCAACGCCGGCCCCTGGGGCCGCGACTACCACACGCCGCTCGAACGGTTGGAAACGACTTACGCCTTCGAGATCCTGCCCGAACTACTTGCCGCGATCGCCGCGGAGATGCTGGAGGGCTGAGAGCACGATCCCGAAAGGCTGCAGGCTTCTCGGATAAGTTCGTGCGTGAGAATGAGAAATTCAGGCCACCGCCATGTCGAGCTTCTTGCCCGATATACGGGCGAGATGCGCCAGGCGGCCGGCAGGCCGTTCACCGAGCAGCGCCGCGTGCTCGGCCGGAACGAGCAGCACCAGCGCACCGTCCGCCCGCTTCCACCAGTTGAGCTTGGGGATCAGGCCGGGCATGGCCGCCGAAAGCAGGTACACGACGCGGAACATGCCGGCCAAAAGCCTGGCCCGCTCCCGGTAGCGCGGCGGCGCGAGCGCCTCGATCTCAGGCGCCATGTTGTCCTGGAGCACGCCTTCGTGCCGGTAGAGATTGGCGAGCGCGAGATAAACGCGGCCGGGATGGTCCACGCCGACAAAGGAGGCATGGGCGATGATGTTGAGCGACTGGGTGCCGCGGTATTCGGGATGCGCGCGCCAGCCGATATCGGCGAGCAGGCAGGCGGCCACGCGGCAGCGCATCTCGTCCTCGGTCTCGTCGATGCCGAAGGCCGCGAAGGAGGCGGTCGTCCAGTCCACGAGCTCGTGCGCGTGGCGCGTCGAACGCGACCGCAGGAGCGCGAATTCGGCCGCCGCCGCGATCAAGGGATCGACCTTGCGCTCCTCTTCGGAAAGCAGCGAGTAAAGGAAGCCCTCGCGCACGCCGAGCGCCGACACCACCAGTTTGGACGGCCGCATGCGGTCGATGATCTCCTGCAGCACGATCGCGCCGTAAGGCAGGAGCGAGCGGCGGTTGCCCGACACCTCCTCGATGCCCTTGACCTTGTCCACGTCTCCCTGCGCGACGGTTCGCAGGAAGCTTGCGCTCCCCTCGGGATCGAGCTGATAGTGGTGCATCACGGCAAGCGGATAGCCGGTCAGGCTGATATGCAGCCGGGCCAGGTTCCGCCACGTGCCGCCCACGGCGTAGAAGGTTCGGCCCTTGCCGGCGGAGAGAAGCTTGGCGCGGTCGAGATGCTCGCGCGCGAGCCGTCGCGCGGCGGCCAGCGAGTTCTTCGCCATGTCCTGAAGGCGCAGGCCGCCGAGCGGCAGCGTGATGCCTTCGCCGATCGCCTCGCCGGCCACGTCCACGAGCTCCAGGCTGCCGCCGCCCAGGTCGCCGGCGATGCCGTCGGCGGGGTGGAAGCCGGAGATCACGCCGAGCGCCGAGTAGTAGGCCTCCTCGCGGCCGGACAGCACGCGGATTTCGGTGCCGAGCACGTCTTCGGCGCGGCGGATGAAGTCCGGCCCGTTCACGGCTTCGCGCGCGGCCGCCGTGGCGATCACGTAAAGCCGCTCGGCGCCCGCCTGCTCGGACAGGGCGCGGAAGCGCCGGAACTCGTCCATGGAACGGGCCACGGCTTCCGGGTCGAGCTTGCCGGTCGAGGTGAGGCCGCGGCCCAGGCCCGCCAGCATCTTCTCGTTGAACAGCGTGGTCGGCGCGCGCGCCACGCCCTCATAGATGACGAGGCGCACCGAGTTCGAGCCGATGTCCACCACCGAGACCGGCCGCCGGCCGGGCAGACGCCCGTGGGTTTCGTCCCTGCTCATGCGCCGGCGGCCGCGATCTTCTTGCGGCGCTTGTATTGGGCGATCGCCTTGGGCGCATGCACCTTGAGCGCGTCGCCGCGGCCCGACAGGCTCGGATTGGTCATGAAATATTCCTGGCAGTTGAAGGGCTCCTCGCCCTCGTCGGGCTGGACGCGGCGCGACGTGCCGTCGGGCAGCACCTCGAAGCTCTGCTGGTTGTCCATCAGGTTGCCGAGCATGATCTGGCCGAGCACCTGGCTGTGGACGGTGGGGTTGGTGATGGGCACCATGCATTCCACCCGACGGTCGAGGTTGCGCGGCATCAGGTCGGCCGAGGAGATGTAGACGGTCGCGTCATCCGACGGCAGGCCGCGCCCGTTGCCGAAGCAGTAGATGCGGCTGTGCTCCAGGAAGCGTCCGACGATCGACTTCACCCGGATGTTGTCGGAAAGGCCCGGCACCTGCGGGCGCAGGCAGCAGATGCCGCGCACGACCAAGTCGATCTCCACGCCCGACCGGCTCGCCTCGTAGAGCGCGTCGATGATGATGGGATCGACGAGGCTGTTCATCTTCATCCAGATGCGCGCCGGACGGCCGGAGGCGGCGTGGCGAACCTCGTCCTTGATATGGCCGAGGATGCGCGAGCGCAGCGTGTAGGGCGACAGCGCGATGCGCATCTCGTCGGTGGGTTCGGCATAGCCCGTGATGAAGTTGAAGATCTGCGCCACGTCGCGGGCGATCGTCGGGTCCGCCGTGAAGAAGGAGAGGTCGGTGTAGATGCGCGCGGTGATCGGGTGATAATTGCCGGTGCCCAAGTGGACGTAGTTGCGCAGACGGCCTTCCTCGCGGCGCACCACGATCGACAGCTTGGCGTGGGTCTTCAGCTCCAGGAAGCCGAACACCACCTGCACGCCGGCGCGCTCCAGGTCGCGCGCCCAGCGGATGTTCGCCTCCTCGTCGAAGCGCGCCTTGAGCTCGACAAGCGCGGTCACGGATTTGCCGGCCTCCGCCGCGTCCATCAGGGCGCGCACGATGGGGCTGTCGTTGGAGGTGCGGTAGAGCGTCTGCTTGATCGCCACCACGCCGGGGTCGGCGGCGGCCTGGCGGAGGAACTGCACCACCACGTCGAAGGACTCGTAGGGGTGGTGGACCACGATGTCCTTCTCGCGGATCGCGGCGAAGCAGTCGCCGTCATGGTCGCGGATGCGCTCGGGGAAGCGCGGATTGTAGGGCTCGAATTTGAGGTCGGGACGATCAACCTCCACCAGTTCCGAGATCTGGCTGACGGCGAGCGGGCCGCTCAACACGCTGATGCGGGAGCCCGACACTTCGAGTTCGCTCGCCACGAAGTCGCGCAGCGGGGGCGGCATCCGGCTGTCGAACTCGATGCGGATCACCTGCCCGCGCCGGCGGCGCTTGAGCGCGGTCTCGAAGAGCCGCACCAGATCCTCGGCCTCCTCCTCGACCTCGATGTCGCTGTCGCGGATGATGCGGAAGGTGCCGGAGCCCTCGACCTCGTAACCGGGGAACAGCCGCCCTATGAAGAGGGCGATCACCGCCTCCAGCGTGATGAAGCGGACGGTCGCGCCGTCGGGGAGCCGGATGAAGCGCCGGAGCGCGGTCGGCAGGCGTAAGAGCGCCGTCATCTCCGTCTTGTTGCGCAGGTTGCGCAGGCGAAGCGCGATGGTAAAGCCGAGGTTCGGAATGAAGGGAAAGGGGTGCGCCGGGTCGATGGAAAGCGGCGTCAGCACCGGGAAGATCGCCTCCAAGAAGTGATCTTCCAGCCAGGCGCGGTCTTCCGGGCCGAGCGAGTCCGCCGAGATCGTCTCGATCCCCTCCTGGCTGAGGCGCGCGAACAGGGCGGCCAGGCTCGCCTGCTGGTCCTCCTGCAGGCGCTCGACCTCCACCAAGAGCTGTTCGAGCTGCTGCTGGGGCGTGCGGCCGTCCGGGCTTCTCGCCGCGATCTTCTCGCGGATCTGGCCGGCGAGGCCGGCCACCCGGACCATGAAGAACTCATCGAGATTGCTGGCCGAGATCGACAGGAAGCGGACGCGCTCCAGGAGCGGGTGCTTCTCGTTCTGGGCCTGGTCGAGGACGCGACGGTTGAACTGCAGCCAGGAGAACTCGCGGTTGACGAAGCGGTCGGGATTGCCGGCGGCCGCGATCGTGCCTGGGGGCTCGGCCGGCACGAACGCCGCCTGCACCAACCCTGGCGCCGGGCGCGGTTCGGGAACCTGCTGAGCCATCTTGCGCGCGGAACCCGCCATCTTCCTCCTCGCCGTCCGTGCGACCGTCAAACGCGTGTCCTCTACCAAGGGTCCGGCTTGCTTGCCAAACCCTGCCATATGCGCCAAACGCTGAAGCCTCTATGACACGGCAGGCACGGAGAGCGAAACCATGGCAGGCGGCGTGATCCCCTATTTCCAGAACGATGCCGGCCACCCTGCCATTTCGATCGGTGTCAAGGAGTTCATGTGCGTGGGCGCCAACCCGCCCTTCGACCATCCGCATGTGTTCATGGACATGGGCGGGGATGCCGAGAAGGTCTGCCCCTACTGCTCGACGCTGTTCCGCTATGAGCCGCGGCTCGGAGCCTTGGACAGCGACCCGCCGGGCTGCCTCTTCATCGGCCGCGCGGCCTGACGCCGCTCGCAACGCTTCCCCATGGCCGCGAAGCCCGTGCTGATCGCCGGCGCGGGAATCGCCGGCCTGACGGCCGCGCTCAGCTTCGCCCGGCGCGGATTGGCCGTGACGCTCCTCGAGCGCGCCGAGCGGCTCGAGGAGGTCGGCGCAGGCCTCCAGCTTTCGCCCAACGCCTCACGCGTCCTCTTCGCCCTGGGGCTCGAGGAAGCGCTGCTTGCCGTCGCCGCCCGGCCCGAGGCGGTCCGGCTGATCGACGCGCGAAGCTTGCGCGAACTCGCCCATGTGCCGCTGGGCGCGTGGGGCGAGCGGCGCTGGGGCGCGCCTTATCTCGCATTGCACCGCGCGGACCTGCAGCGGGTCCTTCTCGATCAGGCGCGGCGAACGGCAGGCATCGAGTTGAGGCTCGGGGCGGAGATCGCTGGGGTGAGCATCGGGCCGGAAGGCGCGGCGGCCGATACGAGCGGCGGCAGGGTCGAAGGCTCATTCCTGGCGGCCGCCGACGGCGTGAACTCAGCCGTGCGCCGAGCGCTACTGCCCGAAGCGCAGGCGCGCGAGACCGGCCTCACTGCCTGGCGGGCCGCGGTTGGGGCCGAGCAGGCGTCGTCCTCGGAACTGGGGGAGATCCTGCCGCAAGGGAGCGTGGCTGCCTTCCTGCACCCGCGCGTGCATCTCGTGGCCTATCCGCTGCGGCAGGGGGCGGCGGTGAACCTCGTGGCCGTCGCCAGGACGAGCGGGGCGGCGGGCGGCGACGAAGACCATCGGAGCTTCGCCCATGCGTTCCGTAACGCCGCACCGGCGCTCGCCGAGGTCGCGGCCGACCGGAAACCCTGGACGGCGTGGCCCTTGCGCATCGCGCCGCCGCGCCTGCCCTGGGCATTCGACGGACGCGCGGCGCTGATCGGCGACGCCGCGCATGCCATGACGCCCTTCGCCGCCCAGGGCGCGGCCATGGCGGTTGAAGACGCCGCGACGCTGGCTTCGGCCTTCATCGCGGGCGGCCCCTCTGCCCTGCCGCGTTGGGAGGCCGAGCGCAAAGCGCGGATCGCACAAGTGCTGCGGCGCGGGATGCTGAACCGGCTCACTTGGCACGCCTGGGGACCAATCCGGCTCGGCCGCGACGCGATGCTGAAGCTGCGCCCGCCCGAGACGCTCGCCGCCGATCTGGACTGGCTCTATGGCTGGCGAGCGCCCGGCTATCTCGCTCGCTCCAGGATCGACACGTAGTTCGCCACCGCAACGCCGCCCATGTTGTAGAGACCGGCAAGCGTCGCGTCCGGCACCTGCATGTCGCCGGCCTCCCCGGCCAGTTGCATGGCCGCGAGCGCATGCATGGAGACACCCGTGGCGCCGATGGGGTGGCCCTTCGCCTTGAGCCCGCCCGATGGGTTGACCGGCAGCCGGCCGTCCATGGCGGTCTGTCCTTCGAGCGCCACGCGCCCGCCCTGGCCCCGCTTCGCCAGGCCCATCGCCTCGTATTCCAGAAGCTCGGCGACCGTGAAGCAGTCATGGGTTTCGACTAGGGACAGATCGTCGAGGCCCACGCCGGCCTCGGCCAGCGCCCTGCCCCAGGCGGCTTCGCAGCCCTCGAACAGCAGCGCGTCGCGCTTGGAGCGCGGCAGGAAATCCTGCACATGGACGTTGGCGCGGAAGCGAACCGCGCGCGCCATGCCGGCCGCCGTCTCCATGTCGGTCAGCACCAGCGCCGCCGCGCCGTCCGAAACGGGCGAGCAGTCCGTGCGCTTGAGAGGCCCGGCGACGAACGGGTTCTTCTCGCTTTCCCGCCGGCAGAAGTCGAAGCCGAAATCCTTGCGAAGCTGCGCATAGGGGTTGTTCACGCCGTTGCGGTGGTTCTTCGCGGCGATGGCGGCAAGCGCGTCCGTCTGGTCGCCCCAGCGCTGGAAATAAGCGTCCGCGATGCGCCCGAACACGCCGGCAAAGCCGCCTTCGGTCGCCCCGTCCTCGGGCAGGTAGGAGGCGCGAAGAAGGTTCTCGCCGACTTGGCCGCCCGGCGTGGCGGTCATCGTCTCCGCGCCCACCACCAGCACGAAGCGCGCGTCCTTGGCCCTGATGGCGCGAAGCCCCTGCCGAACGGCTGCTGAGCCCGTGGCGCAGGCGTTTTCAACCCGCGTGGCCGGCTTGAAGCGTAGCGCGTCGCCGGCCTGGAGCACGAGGCTCGCCGTGAAATCCTGCGCGCTGAAGCCGGCGTTGAAGTGGCCGAGGACGATCTCGTCCACATCCTCCGGCCCGATGCCGGCGTGCAGGATCGCCTCGCGCGCCGCCTGGACGATCAGGCTTTCCAGGGTCTCGCCTTCGAGCTTGCCGAAGCGCGTGTGCGCCCAGCCGACGATCGCCGCGTCCATCGCCCATTCTCCCGTGCGTCATCCATATCGTCCTGCGACGGGACGAGGTAAAGGCCCATTCCAGTTGATCTTTATTGATTGATCAGTCAATGAACGGCTGAGTGAACGTGGAGGACAAGCATGGGCCGGGCCGTCGTTGTGCCTTTGCGAAAGCGCGCGCTGATCGATGCCGCGATCGCCGCGATCGGCGAGCGCGGCTCGCTCGACGTGACCATGTCCGACATCGCGGGGCGCGCGGGCGTGTCCTCGGCGCTGGCGCATCATTATTTCGGCGCCAAGGACGAGCTGCTGTTCGCCACCATGCGGCACCTGCTGTCGGAACTGGGCTCCGACGTGCGCGCCGCCCTGACCAAAGCCGCCGGCCCACGGGCGCGCATCTCGGCGGTGGTCGCCGTCAACTTCTCCGCCCACCAGTTCCGGCCCGAGATCATCGCGGCCTGGCTGGCCTTCTATGTCGAGAGCCAGCGTTCGGCCCCGCTGCGCCGCCTGCTCCGCATCTACGCCCGGCGGCTCCACGCCAACCTGCTGAGCGGATTCTCGGCGCTTCTGCCGCGCGAGGAGGCGGAGCGGGCGGCCGAAGCCACCGCCGCCCTGATCGACGGGCTCTATATCCGCCGCGCGCTCAAGGACGGGCTGCCCAATTCAGCCTCGGCGATTTCGCTCGTCGAGGATTTCGTGGAGGCCAAGCTTTCTCAGGCGGGAGTCGCCCGGTGAGCGCGAAACCCAACATCCTCATCGTCATGGTGGACCAGCTCAACGGCACGTTCATGCCGGACGGGCCGGCCCCATTCCTGCATGCGCCACACCTCAAGGCGCTGGCGGAGCGCTCCGCGCGATTCCTCAACTGCTACACGGCCTCGCCGCTCTGCGCACCGGCGCGCGCATCCTTCATGAGCGGGCAACTGCCCTCGCGCACGGGCGTCTATGACAACGCGGCCGAGTTCGCCTCCTCTATCCCCACCTTCGCGCATCACCTGAGGGCGGCGGGCTATCAGACGTGCCTGTCGGGCAAAATGCACTTCGTGGGGCCGGACCAGATGCATGGCTTCGAGGAGCGGCTGACCACCGACATCTACCCCGCCGATTTCGGCTGGACCCCGGACTACCGCAAGCCGGGCGAGCGCATCGACTGGTGGTACCACAATCTGGGCTCGGTGGCGGGCGCCGGCACGGCCGAGATCACCAACCAGCTCGAATATGACGACGAGGTCGCGTTCCTCGCCGGCCAGAAGCTCTACGAATACGCTCGCGCCTCGGGCGACCCGGAGCGCCGGCCCTGGTGCCTGACGGTGTCCTTCACCCATCCGCACGACCCCTATGTTGCGCGGAAAGAACATTGGGACCTTTACGAGGCTTCTCCGGCGCTGGAGCCGGAGGTGGGCTTCATCCCCTTCGAGCGGCAGGATCCGCATTCGCGGCGGCTCTACCGGGCGAGCGACTATGGCAGCTTCGACATAACGCCCGAGCAGGTGCGCCGCGCGCGCCGCGGCTATTTCGCCTCCATCTCCTATATCGACGACCGCGTGGGCGAGCTTTTGTCGGTGCTGGAGCGCACGGAGCAGGCCGACAACACCGTCGTGCTGTTCTGCTCCGACCACGGCGACATGCTGGGCGAGCGCGGATTGTGGTTCAAGATGTGCTTTTACGAGGGCTCGGTCCGCGTGCCGCTGCTCGTGGCGGGGCCGAGCATCGCGCCGGGCCGGATCGACGCGCCCGTGTCGAACCTCGACATCTGCCCGACGCTCTGTGCGCTGGCTGGCGTCGACATGAGCGCCGTCGCGCCCTGGACGGACGGGCAGTCGCTGCTGCCGCTGACGGAAGGCCAGGAGCGTGAAGCGCCGGTGCTGATGGAATACGCCGCCGAGGGCTCCTATGCGCCCATGGCGGCGATCCGCCAGGGGCCGCACAAGTTCGTGCATTGCGAGCTCGATCCGCCGCAACTCTTCGACCTGTCCGAAGACCCGCAGGAGCTGAGGAACCTCGCCGGTGAGCCGGGTTTCGCGGATCTCGTGGAGCGCTTCATGGCCCAGGTGCGCGCGCGCTGGGACATGACGGCGTTCGATGCCCAGGTGCGCGAAAGCCAGGCGCGGCGCTGGGTGGTCTATCCCGCGTTGCGCAACGGGGCCTACTACCCCTGGGATTTCCAGCCGCTGCAAAAAGCGTCCGAGCGCTTCATGCGCAACCACATGGACCTGAACGTGCTCGAAGAGCGCAAGCGCTTCCCGCGGGGCCGCTGATGGTGCCCGACCTCGACTATCTCCGCCGCGCCTATGCCGAGACGAAGCGGGCCACCACCGTGACGCCGCTCCTGCCCTCGGCCGCTCTGGCCAAGGAAACCGGCGCGGCGCAGGTCTTCGTGAAGGCCGAGTCGCTGCAATGGGGCGGCTCGTTCAAGGTTCGTGGCGCCTATTGGCGGCTGACGCGGCTGTCGCCCGAGGAGCGACGGCAGGGCGTCGTGGCCTATTCCTCCGGCAATTTCGCGCAAGGGCTGGCGGCGGCGGGACAGGCGCTGGGCGTGCCGGTGACGATCGTGATGCCGGTGGACGCACCGGCGGCCAAGCGCGAGGCCACCAAGAGCTATGGCGCTCGCGTGGTGCTGACCGAGCACGGGGAGCGGGCGCGGGAGGAAGTGGCGTCCGCGCGCGCGAAGGAAATCGCGGCCGAGGAAGGCCTGGCGCTGCTCCACCCCTTCGACGACCCGGAGATCGTGGCGGGCCAAGCGGGCGCGGGGCTAGAGGCGCTGGAGCAGTTGGCGGCGCGGGGTGCGGCTGCTGACCTTCTGCTCTGCCCCGTCGGCGGCGGCGGGCTTCTGGGCGGCGTGGCGCTCGCCTTCCACCACATTTCGCCGCAAACCGAGCTGGTCGCCGTGGAGCCCGAAGGCTTCGATGGCATGGGCCGCTCGCTGGCCGGGGGCGGCATCGAGACGGTGCCGCTCGGCGGGAAATCGCTGTGCGACGGGCTGATGGCGCGAAGGCCGGGCGAGGCCCCCTTCGCGGCGGTGACGGAGGCCGGCGTGCGTGGGGTGGTCGTGTCCGATGCCGCCGTGCGCCGGGCCATGCGGCTAGCGGCCGAAAAGCTGAAGCTGGTGCTGGAGCCCTCCGGCGCGGCCGGTCTTGCGGCGCTGCTCGAGGCGCGGGTAGAGGCGGCGGGCAAGACCGCGCTCGTGATCGCCACGGGCGGCAACATCGCGCTCCCCGACTTTTCGAGGCTCGTGGCGGCATGATCGAGGTCGATTTCGTGATCGTCGGCTCGGGCTCGGCGGGCTCGGCGCTCGCCTACCGCCTGAGCGAGGACGGCCGGCACACCGTGGCGGTGGTCGAGTTCGGCGGCACCGACTGGGGGCCGCTGATCCAGATGCCGTCGGCGCTCTCCTTCCCCATGAACATGGCGCGCTACGACTGGGGGTTCTTCACCGAGCCCGAGCCGCACCTCAACAACCGTCGCCTGGTGACCCCGCGCGGAAAAGTGCTGGGCGGCTCGTCGTCGATCAACGGCATGGTCTATGTGCGCGGGCACGCGCGGGACTTCGACTTCTGGGCGGAAGAGGGAGCCGTTGGATGGTCGTTCGCCGACGTGCTTCCCTACTTCAAGCGAATGGAGAACAGCCACGGCGGCGAGGAAGGCTGGCGCGGCAATGACGGGCCGCTCCACGTCCAGCGCGGGCCGCGGAAGAATCCGCTCTATGCCGCCTTCATCGAGGCGGGCCGGCAGGCCGGCTTCGAGCTGACGGAGGACTACAACGGCCAGAAGCAGGAAGGCTTCGGGCCGATGGAGCAAACGATCTGGCAAGGTCGCCGCTGGTCGGCCGCCAACGCCTATCTGCGCCCTGCCCTCCGGCGCGGAAATGTGAGGCTCGTCCGCGGCCTGG
Source organism: Mesorhizobium sp. (assembly GCA_035998495.1). GTDB lineage: Bacteria > Pseudomonadota > Alphaproteobacteria > Rhizobiales > Rhizobiaceae > Mesorhizobium_B. The sequence goes on along the minus strand of DASYHP010000026.1, from coordinate 3,947 downwards.
CACGGAAAGTCGTGATCGAGGATGGGCGCGCGACGGGCGTGGAAGTGCAGGCGCGCGGCGGCCTTGTCGTGGCGCGCGCGCGGCGCGAGGTGGTGCTCGCGGCGTCCTCCATCAACTCGCCGAAGCTGTTGATGCTGTCCGGCATCGGCCCGGCGGCGCATTTGCGCGAGCATGGGATCGAGGTGGTGGCGGACCGGCCGGGCGTGGGCCAGAACCTGCAGGACCACCTGGAGCTCTACATCCAGCAGGAGGCGATCCAGCCCGTCACGCTGCACGCCGTGCTGAACCCCTTCTCCAAAGCGATGATCGGGGCCGAATGGCTGTTCTTCAAGCGGGGCCTGGGTGCCACCAACCACTTCGAGGCGGCCGCCTTCCTGCGCTCGGCGCCGGGGGTCGAATACCCGGACATCCAATACCACTTCCTGCCCGCCGCCATGCGCTATGACGGCCGCGCCGCCGCGCGCGGCCACGGCTTCCAGGCGCATGTGGGGCCGATGCGCTCGAAGTCTCGGGGATCGATCACCCTGCGCTCGCCGGAGCCGGCGGCGAAGCCGGTGATTCGCTTCAACTACATGTCGCATCCCGACGACTGGACGGAGTTCCGCCGCTGCGTAAGGCTGACGCGCGAGATCTTCGGGCAGCCTGCCTTCGCGCCCTATCGCGGGCGCGAGATCCAGCCGGGCGACCATGTGCAGACGGACGAGGAGCTCGACGATTTCGTGCGCGAGCACGCCGAAAGCGCCTATCACCCCTGCGGCACCTGCCGGATGGGCCGCGCCGACGACCCGATGGCGGTGGTCGATCCGCAATGCCGGGTGATCGGAGTGGAGGGGTTGCGCGTGGCGGACTCCTCCATCTTTCCGCGGGTCACCAACGGCAACCTGAATGCGCCCAGCATCATGACGGGCGAGAAGGCGGCCGACCACATCCTGGGCCGCCCGCCCTTGCCGCGCTCCAACCAGGAGCCGTGGATCAACCCGCGCTGGCAGGTGAGCGACCGGTAGGTTTCCGCTCCCGTTCAGAACGTCTGATTGTAAGGCCCCACCTCGGGGCGCCGGCGGATCAGATCGTCCAGCGCCTCGAACATCTCCCGCCGGCGCTCCGCCGAGACCGGGCTCTCCACGACCACCACGAGCTCCGGCTTGTTGGACGAGGCCCGCACCAGGCCCCAGGTGCCGTCGGGGGCCGTCACCCTGACGCCGTTGACGGTGTTGAGGCTCTTGATGGGATTGCTGGCAAACGGTTCCCGTTCCCGTTCCATCCGTTCGAGAGATGCGAGCACCTCGGCGACCACGCCATATTTCACCTCGTCCTCACAATGCGGCGACATGGTGGGCGTGCCCCAGGTTACGGGCAGCGAGCGTGCAAGGTCGGCCATGCTCTTGTCCGGGTTGCGGTCGAGCGTCCGGCAGACGGCCGCCGCCGTGGCGAGCCCGTCGTCATAGCCCAGGCCCAGCGGCGGCCCCCAGAAGAAGTGGCCCGACTTCTCGAAGCCGGCCAGCGCGCCCGACTCCCTGACGCGACGCTTGATATAGGAATGGCCGGTCTTCCAATACTCCGTCTCCGCTCCGTTGGCGCGAAGCACGCGGTCGGTCTCGAACAGCCCCGTCGATTTCACGTCCACCACGAAGCGGGCGTCCGGGTGCAGCGCCGACAGGTCGCGCGCGAGCAGCACGCCGACCTTGTCCGCAAACAGCGGGTTCCCCTCATTGTCCACCACGCCGCAGCGGTCGCCGTCGCCGTCGAAGCCGAGGCCGAGATCGGCGCCCTCCGTGAGCACCTTCTCCCGGATGGCCCCGAGCATCTCCAGGTCTTCCGGGTTCGGGTTGTAGCGGGGGAAGGTGAAATCGAGCTCAGCGTCGAGCGGGATCACCTCGGCCCCGATGCGACGGAGCGCCTCGGGCGCGAAAGCGCCGGCCGTGCCGTTGCCGCAGGCCGCCACGACCCGGAGCGGACGCATGAGGCGCGGCCCGGCCGAAACGTCGGCGAGATAGGCGTCGCGGACTCCCTCGACGACCTCCAGTGTGCCGCCGCCCACCAGATCGAAGTCGCCGCCCAGCACGATCTCCCTAAGGGCACTCGTATCCTCAGGGCCGAAGGTCAGCGGGCGCTCCATGCCCATCTTCAAGCCCGTCCAGCCGTTCTCGTTGTGCGAGGCCGTCACCATGGCGACCGAGGGGACATCAAGCCGGAATTGCGCCCAATAGGCCATGGGCGAGAGCGCGAGCCCAATGTCCTTCACCCTCGCGCCGGCCGCCATGAGCCCCGAGACCAGCGCGAGCTTGATGCCGAGCGAGTAGGCGCGGAAATCGTGCCCGACCACGATCTTGGGGCCGACGCCGCGGCGGCGGATCAAGGTGGCCAATCCCATGCCCAGGGCCTGGACACCGAGCAGGTTCAGCTCCGGCGGCTTGGCCGAGCCGGGATGGCCGAACCACCACCGCGCGTCGTATTCGCGGAAACCGGTGGGCTTGATCAAAGCCTCGGTCTCGAAGGCGAAGCTGTTGGGCCGGGCGTCGGACGTGATGTGCATTCTCAATCCTGGGCGGAAGCGATGCCGCAGTCTGGAAAGGCTGCCTCCGGTCGGGGCGTTTAGCACGTGGTCCTTCGGATCGTCGCGGCAAATGCTTGCGGGACGCGGACGGCGCGGTTATATCACCGGCGCTGGCATCGGAGTGTAGCGCAGTCTGGTAGCGCACATCGTTCGGGACGATGGGGTCGCAGGTTCAAATCCTGCCACTCCGACCAGCATTTCCAAGGGTTCCCGCATTTCGCCCTTGCACCCGCCGCACAACCTTCGCACACTTTGGTCTGTTTGTTCGCGCGGCGTTCCCGTCGCGTTCTTGCCAGTGGAAGGAGGAGAGTGATGAGCGAGCCCGTGCGGCTGAGTATCGCGACGACGCGAGTTACAATCTTCTGGCGCACACGAAGCGGGGGACGCGCTGAAATGACGTTTGAGGCTGAGGGCTGGCAAAAGCTCAACATTGCAGGCATCGAAGGCTTGTGCCGTCGCGCAGGGTATCCCGGCCACAACGGCGCATGGTGGCGCTATCTGCTCGGCGACGTAAAGGCGTGGTGGACGGGCTGGCCGGCCTAGCGCCCCTACACGCCCTTGCTCTTGGCATAGGCGTTCAACCCGTCCTGCCCAGGCTGGGCGCCTGAGACGGATAGGGCCAGGTGCTTAGTGCCGCACTGGCTACATTTCATGCGCGGCAGGAGGTCGGGGGCGAGGTAGGAATGATCCCGGCCGAGCTTGGCAGCGAGAGCGGCAGGATCGAGCGTCGCGTGATGGCCGCAATCCTCGCATGTGAGGGACAGCGAGTGCCGATGGTCTATCAGCCAGCCGATGGTGCCGGGAGCGGTCATGGCCGAGCGTAGCATGACAGCGATGCTCTGAAACGACAAAAGCCCGCCGCGGCCGGAGTCGAGACGGGCTGTTGGCCTGAGTGCCGATCCGGTGCGATGATTGCGGCTCAACGAGAGCGGCATCTATGGATACTCACTCGCGCAGCCTGGCCAAGGCAATCTCCTGGCGCATCACTGGAACAGTGGACACGATGCTGATCTCGCTCGTGATCACGGGTAGTCTCAAGCTCGCTGCCGCCATCGGGCTGACAGAGGTCGCGACAAAGTCGGTCCTCTACTACCTCCACGAGCGCGCATGGCTGCGCGTGCCCTATGGACGGCGAGTGACGCCAAATGCCTCGGGACAGTGAAGGAGAAGCACGCTGCGGCGAACCGGGCGGGCTGTTCGGGCAAGCTCGCTCAGGCTTGGCTCACCTCCTCACGCGAATACGTTGTCGTCGGTTCTTCCCTCATAGAAGCCGTACTGGATGAAGTGCTGTGTGGCGGCATCCACGTTGCGGCCGAAGGCGGCGGTGAGGTCGTCATAGTTCTCCAGATACTGCCAGGCGTCGAAGGTGGCGGTGCGGCCCGATGCCCGGCCC
>DASYHP010000076.1:0-67862 GCA_035998495.1 Mesorhizobium sp. | reverse complement strand
CTGGTCGGAGGAGAAGCCCGAAAACATCCATGAAGGCGTGGTCCTTCCCGGCGTTCAGGAGGCGACCTGGACCTACGATGAAGCGGCGCAGGCCTGGTACATGCACCGCTTCTATAAGCACCAGGCCGATCTCAACATCGCCAACCCGCAGGTTCGGGAAGAAATCGAGCGGATCATGGGCTTCTGGCTCCAGCTCGGCGTTTCCGGCTTCCGTTTGGACGCTGTTCCGTTCCTCGTGGAGTATCGAGGCCTGCCTGAGGAACAGCAGCCGAGGGAGGATCCCCACGCCTACCTGGGTGAGTTGCGAAGGTTTCTGTCCTGGCGCCGTGCGGAGGCCGCCATGCTGGCGGAAGCCAACATCACCATGGACGAGGTGGACGAGTATTTCGGGCCCGCGGGCGAACGGCTCCACATGATTTTCAATTTCATGCTGAACCAGCGCCTGTTCCTGGCGCTTGCGCGGGGCGACGCCGAGCCGGTCCGGCAGGTGCTCAGGGACATGCCGCCATTGCCGCCCACCGCGCAATGGGCGAGTTTCCTGCGCAACCACGACGAGCTCGATCTCGGCCGTTTGAGCGACGCCGAGCGCGCGGAGGTTTTTGCGGCCTTCGGCCCCGAGCCCGGCATGCAGATCTACGAGCGCGGCATCCGCCGGCGGCTCGCGCCGATGCTCGGCGGCGACGAGCGGCGCTTGAAGCTCGCCTTCAGCCTGATGTTCGCGCTGCCCGGCACGCCGGTCATCTGGTATGGCGACGAGATCGGCATGGGCGAAGACCTTTCGCTCCGCGAGCGGAATGCGGTGCGCACGCCCATGCAGTGGGCCGACGAGGTCAATGCGGGCTTCTCGACAGCAAAGGCCGAACAGCTCGTGCGCCCGGTGGTTTCGGATGGCCCATTCCATTTCAGGCGAGTGAACGTGGCGGCGCAGCGCGATCGTCAGGGCTCGCTGATGGACACGGTGCAGCATCTCGTCCGCAGCCGGCGCGCCTGTCCCGAAGTGGGGTGGGGCATGGCTCAAATTGTCGAAACAGGGGAAGCAGGCGTGCTCGCGCTGCGTTATGACTGGCGCGGCGAGACTCTGGTCATCCTCCACAATCTGGGCGAGGAGGCGCGGGAGGTGAAGCCTGCGCTCGACGATCTCAGCCAGCTCCGGCCGCTGTTCTGCAATCGCGGGGGCCGCGAGATGCGCGACGCGGACAGCCCCATCGCGCTCGACCCTTACGGCTTCCGCTGGTTCCGCGCCCAAGGCGAGCGGCGATGACCCGCGCCGCCGCCGTGCTGCTCCACCCTGAGCCCATGACAGCCTTCAGGGCAAGGTCGCCGTCGCCTTGAGCCCGCCTTCGCCTTTGTTGGTGAGCGTCAGTTCCCCGCCATGGGCTCGGATGATGGAGCGTGCGATGGAAAGGCCCAGGCCGACCCCGCCCGTTTCCCGGCTGCGCGAAGTCTCCAGCCGCACGAAGGGCTCGAACACCTCCTCGACCCGCGCGTCCGGGATGCCCGGTCCGCCGTCCTCGACGCCGATCAGGGCTTCGGCGCCGGATTGGGACAGCGTCACGCGCGCCGAGCCGGCGTAACGCACGGCGTTCTCCACGAGGTTGCCGACCGCCCGCTTCAGGCTCAAGGGCCGGCAGCGCCAGGCGAGCCGCTCGGGCCCGACATAGGCGACGTCGTGGCCCAGCGCCGCGTGATCCTCCGCGAGGCCTTCGAGCAGCGCGGCGAGATCGACGCTGCGCGTTTCCTCGCCGCTGCCCTCCTCCCGGGCGAAGGCGAGCACAGCATTGGCCATGGCCTGCATCTCGTCGAGCGTGCGGATCACGTCGCCCTTGAGCTCCTCGTCCTCGATGAACTCCGCGCGTAAGCGGAGCGAGGTGATGGGCGTCCGCAGGTCGTGGCTGATGGCCGCCACCATGCGGGTGCGGTCGCGCACGAAGCGCGACAGGCGCGCCTGCATGGCGTTGAAAGCCTCGACTGTCGTGCGGAGTTCGGCGGGGCCGCGCGGCGGGACGGGCGCGGTGGCCTCGCCCCGCCCGACCTGTTCGGCCGCAAGCGCGAGCGCCCGCATGGGGCGGGTGATGCGGCCCACCGCGAGCGCGACGACCGCCAGCGTCGTCGCCGCGCTCACTGCCAACGACACGAGCCAGGGCCAGGACCAGTCCACCCGCGGGGTGCGGAACGAGGAGGCGGCGTTCAGCCAGCGCCCGTCGCTCAGCGGAATGGAGATCGCGACATTGGTGATCGTACGCCGCCGGCGCGAGGCTCGCTCCGGCTCAGGCGGCGCGCCCTGGGTAAATCGCACCCGCGCCCGGCGATCGCCCAGCGACAGCTCCTCCGCGAGCTGGCCGGCGAAGTTCAATTCCGCCGCCGTCATCCCATCGGGGGCAAGCGAGCTTTGCGCGTCGAGAGCGAGCCGCGTGCGGCGCGTGCTCAGCGCGCCTGCGAGACGCTCGCCGAGCTCGGGCGAGGCGTCGTCGATCACCTCGACGAGGGCCGCAATGCGCTCCACGACGCCGAAGCGGGCCGCCGCCTCCACCGCGCGGCTGCGCTCGCCGGAGAACACGAGGAGGCTGACGAGATGGGCCGACAGGAGACCCGCGATGAGGAGCGCCGCAAGCTGTCCACCGAGGCTTTTGGGCAGGAGCCGCCTCACGGCGCCGGCCTCACATCGGCGGCGAACACGTAACCCCCGCCCCATACCGTCTTGACGATGGCGGGGTTCTTGGGGTCAGTTTCGAGCTTCTTCCTGAGCCGGCTGATCTGGTTATCGATCGCGCGGTCGAAGGGCTGAGCGTCGCGGCCGCTGGTGAGGTCGAGGAGCTGGTCGCGCGAGAGCACCATGCGCGGCCGCTGGACGAACGCCGAAAGCAGCCGGAATTCGGCGGCGGACAGCGGCAGGGCGATGCCGTCCGCCCCCACCACTTCGCGCCGGCCCAAATCGAAGACCCAGCGGTCGAAGGCGAGCCGATCGTCCGCGCCGGCCTCCCTGGAGCGCGGCAGGCTCGTCGCGCGCCGGAGCACCGCTTTCACGCGGGCGAGCAGTTCCCGGGGGTTGAACGGCTTCACGACATAGTCGTCCGCGCCGACTTCGAGCCCCACGATGCGGTCGGCGTCCTCGGCCATGGCGGTGAGCAGGATCACCGGCATGTTGGCGCTTTCGCGCAAGTGCCGGCAGAGCGAAAGCCCATCCTCGCCGGGCATCATCACATCGAGGATCACGAGATCGATTGCTTGGCGGCGCATAAGTTCGCGCGCCTCGGCCGCGCCGGCCGCGAGCGACACGCGAAGCCCCTGCTTTTCGAGATAGCGGCCGAGCGGCTCGCGGATGTCGCGCTGGTCGTCGATGACGAGGATGTGGGGCGTGGCGTCCATGTGTGGAGGTGTTCCTTGGCGGCCTCACAATAGGCGCTCGCCAACGGCTTGCGGCGGAAAATTGTATCGGACTGTCGCAAAAGGGCCGGCTTGCCAAGAACGATGACAGTTTCGCGGTTCGCCTGGGACACTTCTGCGGCCGACCCGGCCTATCTCCTGGCCATCGCAATCGCGAAACCAGAGAGGCAAACATGAAAAGAGCACTCACCATCTCCGCCCTGGCGCTGAGCCTTGCCGGGCTCGGCGCGGCGGCGGGACAAACGCAAGACGCCTTCGCGCCATCCGCCGACGGCCGCAACGTTCAGGAGGTTCATCAGCGCGGCGACCGCGAGGATGGCTGGCGCGAGGGCCGGCGTGGCGGACGTCATGAAGGCCGCCGACATGGCGGCGGGCGGCGCGGCGGCGACATGATGCGCCAGCTCCAAACCTTTGACGCCAATGGCGACGGCGCGGTCACCCAGGCCGAGATCGATCAGTTCCGGCAGGGCCAGATCATGCAGTTCGACGCCAACCGCGACGGCAACCTGTCGGTCGAGGAGTATCAGGCGCTCTGGCTCGACCAGATGCGTGAGCGGATGGTGGACGCCTTCCAGGAGCATGACGACGACGGAAATGGCCAGGTCACGGCCGAGGAGTTCAACGAGCGCTTCACGGGGCTTGTCGAGCGTCTCGACCGCAATGGCGACGGGCAGTTGAGCCCGGACGATCGCGGCCGCGGCCGGCGCGGCGATCGCGAGCGCGCGCCCGCAGGCGATGCCGTTCCCCCGCCGGCTCCTGGTGCTGAGCCCGCGCCGGCGCCCGAACCCCAGCGGCTCTAAGCACCGCATACGCCATGTCCAATCCCGGCCGCGCTCCCGGCGCGGTCGGGCCGGGGCAGGGTGGGAGCTGGGGCGCCGCTGGTCGCGCCTTGCCTTTCCAACCCATCGAGAACGCTCCTGCAGGAGGGACCATCGTGCAGAGGACCATTCATCCCCGCGTGACGCCAGCCCGCAATGCATGGCTCGTAAAACTCGCGAGCGAAGGTCCGCAGCGGCGCGCGGCGCACGGACCCTCCGGCTATGAGTGCATGCGTCTTGGCTGGACCGAATGGGACTATCACTTCGGCGGCGAGCCCATTTCGCCTCAAGATGCCGCGCAGCGCTTCGGTGCGAGCTGGATGAGGCAGGTGAACGTGCCGGACTGGCGCGAGCGAATCACGGATGCAGGCCGTGCCGCCCTGGCCGGCTGGGCCGCTGAAGCGGAGGCGCCGCCGCAGTTCCGTTTCCCGCAGGAAAACGACGGACCCGATGACCACCGCAACGGCCCGTGTGCCCACCGCCAACGCGGCCAAATATCTTCGGCAGCTCTGCAAGCACTGGAGCCACCGGCTTGAGGTCGATCTCAACGACGGTTCCGGCACCGTCCGCTTCCCCGACGCGGTGGCCAAGATGACGGCCACCGGCTCCGAATTTGTCGTCAGCGTTGAAGCCAACAGCGACGAGACCCTCGATCGCATCAAAGGGGTGGTGACCAGCCATCTCGACCGCTTCGCCTTCAGCGAAGCGCCGTTGCCTTTCGCCTGGCGCGACGCGTAGCCGTGTTCACTGGCCAGGCGCCCGGAACGTGGACGGTGCGCTCGCCAACAGCCGGACCGACATCCTCCGTCGACGCGTAGCAGTCTTGACTTCCGGCGGCTTGAACGACGCAGCTCGACTCGTCGCCGCGAACTCGGTCGGATTCTGATCCTTGCGTCTGAGGCAAGCAGACGGGCGGCTGCGTCTTCGTCTCAACCACCGGCGCGGCAGGTGAACGCCGCCATCGCTCAAGCGCGGCCGAAGGGTCCAGGCAAGCTTCGGCGTTCAAGACAGAGGGAGTGGTTTACGTCCTGTTAACCATACCGGACCTAGCTTTAACAAATCGGTAAGGACCGCATTTTGTGACCAGCGTCGCTCCCGTCCAGAAGAAATCCGTTCGCTTTCGCGCCCGCTCGTTCGTGGCCTTCTCGCTCACGCCCGAAGCGCCGCTCGAGGATTGGCTGCAGCGCCTGGACCACTGGATCGAGAACTCTCCAGGCTTCTTCGCCGGTCGCCCGGTTGTGCTCGATCTGAACACCCTTGATCCGGATGCGGGCGACGTTCAGGGCCTGGTGGTGCAACTCGCCGATCGCGGAATCCGGGTCTATGCGATCGAGGCCGACGGCATGGAGGCCCTCGGCCCCGGTCTGCCCCCCCTGCTGGTCGGGGCCAAGAAGACGATCTTCGAGGAAAGGCAGGCCAAGTCGGACGAGGATGCAAAGCCCGCCTCGCCCGCCAAGGCGGACGAAACGCCGGCTTCCAACTCGCTGATGATCCGGTCGCCCGTCCGCTCGGGCCAGTCGATCTTTCACCCGCATGGCGATGTGATCGTGCTGGGCTCGACGGCGTCGGGGTCCGAGATCATCGCGGGGGGATCCGTCCACGTCTATGGCACGCTGCGCGGAAGCGTGCTGGCCGGCGCCACGGGAAATCGCGAGGCGCGCATCTTCTGCCGCAAGAACGAAGCCGAGCTGCTCGCCGTGGACGGCTGGTATCGCACGGCCGAGGACATGGAGCCCGCGTCGCGCGGCAAGCCGATCCAGGCCTTTCTGGAGAACGGCGTCATCCAAGTCGCGGCGCTCAACTGACAAGATCGGAGAAAAACGAACATGGGCAAGGTGGTGGTCGTCACATCCGGCAAGGGGGGCGTCGGCAAGACGACGTCCACGGCCGCGCTCGGGGCTGCGATCGCGCAGACCGGCAAAAAGGTGGCGCTGATCGACTTCGACGTCGGCTTGCGCAATCTCGACCTCATCATGGGAGCCGAGCGGCGCGTGGTCTTCGACCTCATCAACGTGACGCAGGGCACGGCCAAGCTCAGCCAGGCGCTGATCCGCGACAAGCGGGTCGAGACCCTTTTCCTCCTGCCCGCCTCGCAGACGCGCGACAAGGACGCGCTCACCGAGGATGGCGTGGCGAGCGTGATCGGCAAGCTGCGCGAAAAATTCGACTATGTGTTCTGCGACAGCCCGGCGGGCATCGAGCGGGGCGCCCAGCTCGCCATGCGCTTCGCCGACGAGGCGGTCATCGTCACCAACCCGGAAGTGAGCTCGGTGCGCGACTCCGACCGCATCATCGGCCTGCTCGACTCCAAGACGGCAAAGGCCGAGAAGGGCGAGAGCGTCGCCAAGCACATCCTCGTCACGCGCTTCGACGCGGCGCGTGCCGCTCGCGGCGAGATGCTTTCCATCGCCGACGTCCTCGAAATCCTGTCCACGCCCTTGCTCGGCATCATTCCGGAGAATCAAGGGGTGCTGCGCGCCTCCAATGTGGGCGCGCCCGTGACTTTGAGCGAACCCACGAACGCAGCCGCGCGAGCCTATGTGGAAGCCGCGAAGAGGCTTGGGGGCGAGAGCAGTCTGCCGGTGGCCGTGCCGCTCATGGAAAAGAGAGGTTTCTTCGATCGGCTCCTGGGACGGAGGGCAGCAGCATGAACCTGTTGGATTTCTTCAAGCGTCGCGGCAGCGCGCCTGTGGCGCGCGAGCGCCTCCAGGTGCTGCTCGCCTATGAGCGCAAGAACCGCGACCAGCCCGATCTCGTCGCGATCCTGCGCGAGGAGATCATGGCCGTGATCGCCAAGCATGTGAAGATCGATCAGGAGCAGGTGCAGATCGCCATGGACCGCGGCGAGCGGATGTCCACCCTGGAGATCGACATCCAGATCCCCAATCTAGGCGCGGTCGCGACGGCCGCGAAGGATGCAGCGGCTGCCAAGGACGTAGCAGTCGCCAAAGATGCCGCGGTCGCGAAAGGCGCAGCGGTCGCAAAGGATGCAGCATAGCAAGGGGCCTACCCGCCCTTGAAGGCATCTATTCGCCGCCATCCGTAAGCCCAGCCGGCTCTGATCCGGCTGGGTCTTTCCGTTCCCGACGCCCAGGGTTTCCCCGAATTCACGATGGCGAAACGCTTCGCATCACGTCGCCTTAGGTTCGCCGTGCGCCTTTCGAAGCAGCGTTGGCCCGGAGGAGCGCCGCAGCCTCCTTTGGTCCGAGCGCTTGGGGCCGCTCGCAGGTGGTCTGCATGCCGACGAACTGGCCCTCCTCGCCCGAGCGCAGGATCGCCGTCATCACTTCGATCGCGTGCAGCGCGAGTTCCAGCGAACAGCGGTGCGGACGGCCTTCCCGAATGGCCAGAGCCATGTCGGCCAAGCCGGCCGTGCGGTAGTTGGCCATCATGCCCGCCTTGTGCTTCTGGTTGGGCACGGAGAAGGGATGCTCCCATCTTGGCATCGATTTGACCGGCTTGTCGCGCCTGGAAAAACGCACCTCGCCGCCGAAGAAGTTTGGGTCGGGCACGAACAGCGTCCCCTCCTCGCCGTAAAGCTCCATGGGCGCGTGACCGTGCGCCCAGACATCCCAGCTCGCGGCCAGCGACACGGCCGCGCCATTGGCGAATTCCAGCAGCGCCTGAAAACTGGTGGGCGTCGCCACCGAAATTTTTTCGCCGTGGCGCGGCTGCGAGGTGATGGTCCGCTCCTTGGCCGGCGTGGTGGCGAGCGCCGCCACGCGCCGCACCGGGCCGATGAGTTGGATCAGGTTCGTGATGTAATAGGGTCCGAGGTCAAGGATCGGCCCGCCGCCCGGCTGGAAGAAGAAGTCGGGGTTGGGGTGCCAGTGCTCCATGCCGTGGCTGAGCACATGAGCGGTACCGCCGGTGATCTTGCCGAGCTTCCCCGAGTCGATGAGCTCGCGCGCGAGCTGATGCGCGCCGCCCAGAAAGGTATCGGGGGCCGAGCCCACGCGCAGGCCCTTGGCGTTCGCGAGCTTCTGGATCTCCAGCCCTTCGTCGAGCGAGAGCACGAACGGCTTTTCGGAGTAGACGTGCTTGCCCGCTTCGAGTGCCCGCCGGGACACCTCGTAATGGGCGGCAGGCACGGTCAAGTTGACCACGATGTCGATGTCATCGCGGGCCAGAAGCCCGTCCACGGTCTCGGCCGCCACGGCGAACTCCTTCGCCCGCGCTTCGGCCGTAGCCATGTTCACGTCCGCGCCGGCGCGCATCTCGAAACCGCGGAACATCGGCGACAGGCCGAAATAGGCGGCCGAGATGTTGCCGCAGCCGATCACGCCCACGCCGAGGATGGGCTCTTCTTGCGTCCTTGCCATCATCAAATCCTCAGAAATTCCGGGCCGCTTCGATGGAGCGCCGGGCAAAGCGCTCGATGTCGTTGGGGTTGTCCTGCTCCATGATGAAGAAGCGGGCCCGGCTCCAGCCACGCAGTTCCTGCACGAGGTCGCGCCAGGGCAGGGTGCCGTGTCCCACATCCGACCAGCCGTCCTCGTCAAGCCCCTGGCCGGGTTGGGCGATGTCCTTCACATGAACGGCCAGGATGCGATCGCCCCATTTCTCGATCCAGGTGGAAGGCTCGCCCCCGCCCTTGACCACCCAGGCCACGTCGATCTCCCAGCCGATCTCGGGCGCCCCTTCCAGGATGTGCGTCATGGGCAGGGAGCCGTCGGGCAGGGCGGCGAACTCGAAGTCATGGTTGTGCCAGGCGAAATCGTAGCCGCCGGCCTTGGCCTTCTCGTCCACCTTCGCTAGCCGCTCGCCGAAGCCGCGCCAGCCCGCGGCGTCGTCAGGTCGCTGATCGGCCGTGATGTGCGGGCAGATCATGGTTTTGATGCCCAGCGCGTCCGCGATCCGGCGCGCGCCATCGAAGTCGCTCTCCAGCATGTCGAGCGATAAATGGCCCGTGGGCATGGCGAGCCCGTTGCGGTCCATCCCGGCTTTCAGTCCAGCAAGATCGCCATAGACGCCGGCAAAACCCTCGACCTGCCGGTAGCCGAGCCGGCCGAGCAGGTCGAGCACCTTGTCCCAGGGCTGAAAATTGCGCGCGCTGTAGAGCTGAAAAGACCAGTCCATTTCAGTATCCTCAGGTTTGGAAAACGTCAGAGCCGCATGTCGGAGGCGGCATCGAAAAGGGAGGCCTGTCGCGGGTCGAAGCCGATGCCGACGCGGTCGCCCACATCGGGCGCCCGCTCGGAGGGAACCCGCGCGCTCAAGGGCGCTGCGCCCAGCCGCGTCCAGACGAGCGTGTCTGAGCCCATCGGCTCGACCACCTCCACCACGCCCTGCGCCGAGACGGGCCAGTTCTCGCTTGCGTTCAGCGCGACATGTTCCGGCCGGATGCCGAGCACGGCCGGTCCGTGCTTGAAGCCGGCGGCGTCGAAAGGGTAGCCGTCGAGCGGCATTGCGAGGTCGCCGACGCGCAGGCGCGGCGCCTCCCCGCCCGCTTCCACGATCCCTTCCAAGAAGTTCATGCCGGGCGAGCCGATGAAGCCCGCGACATAGCGGTTGACCGGCCGGTTGTAGATGGCTTGCGGCCGGTCGAGCTGTTGGATCATCCCATTGCGCATCACGGCGATGCGGTCGGCCAAGGTCATGGCCTCGATCTGGTCGTGCGTGACATAGATCATGGTGTTTTCGAGCGTCTGGTGCAGGCGCTTGATCTCGACGCGCAGTTCGGAGCGCAGCTTGGCGTCGAGGTTGGAGAGCGGCTCGTCGAACAGAAAGACGTCCACATCCCTGACCAAGGCGCGCCCGATCGCCACGCGCTGGCGCTGGCCGCCGGAGAGCTGCGAAGGCTTGCGGTCGAGCAACGGCCCGATCTGCAAGATCTTCGCCGTGCGCTCGATGCGCCGCTCGATCTCGTCCCTGGGCAGCCGCGCGTTCTTGAGCCCGAAGGAGAGATTCCCCTTCACGCTCATCTGCGGATAAAGCGCATAGGACTGGAACACCATGCCGATGCCGCGATCCTTGGGCTCCTCCCAGGTGACGTTCTTGCCCTTGATGAAGATCTGCCCGTCGGAGATGTCGAGGAGCCCGGCGATGCAGTTGAGCAAAGTGGATTTGCCGCAGCCGCTCGGGCCCAAGAGCACCAGGAACTCGCCGTCGGCCACGTCGAGGTTGAGGCTTTTCAGCACCTTGACCGCGCCGAACTCGAGGCTCAGGTCGCGCACGGAGACGCTCGTTCCCAAAGCCGCCATCGCCGTCAGCCCTTCACCGCGCCGGCGGCGATGCCGCGGACGAAGAGTTTCCCCGACAGGAAATAGATCACGAGCGGGACCAGGCCGGTCAGGATCGTGGCCGCCATGTTCACGTTGTACTCCTTCACGCCCATGGTGGTGTTGACGATGTTGTTGAGCTGAACGGTCATAGGATAGCTCTCGGGCCGCGTGTAGATCACGCCGAACAGGAAGTCGTTCCAGATTCCCGTGACCTGGATGATCACGGCCACGACGAAGATCGGCAGGCTCATGGGCATCATGATCTTGAAGTAGATGCCCCAGAAACCAGCGCCGTCCACCCGCGCCGCCTTGAAAAGCTCTTCGGGCACTGAGGCGAAGTAGTTGCGGAAGAGCAGCGTCAGGATCGGCATCCCGAAGATGGAGTGCACGATCACGAGCCCCCAAAGCGAGCCGTAGAGCCCGATTTCCCGAAGCACGATGACGAGGGGGTAGATCATCACCTGATAGGGGATGAAGGCGCCCACGATCAGGATGGTGAAGAAGGTGTCGGCGCCCTTGAAGCGCCAGTTGGCGAGCGCATAGCCGTTGACGGAGGCCACCGCGATGGAGGCGATCACGGACGGCACGGTGATCCGCACGGAGTTCCAGAAGCCGCGGGAAAGCCCATCGCAGTTGAGCCCCGTGCAGGCGGTGGCCCAGGCCTTCGCCCAGGGCTCGAAGGTGATCTCGACGGGCGGCGAGAAGATGTTGCCGAGCCGGATCTCCGGCATGCCCTTGAGCGAGGTGACGACCATCACGTAAAGCGGCAGGAGGTAATAGAGGGCGGCCAGCGCCAGCGCGCCGTAGAGGAAGACGTTGCGCCGCGAGAAGGTTTTCCGCGGGCGCGCGCCGCGCGGCCCCACGGCATCGCGGGCCACCGCATCGAAGCTGGCCGCCGCCGCGTTGAGAGCGCCCACGTTAGACACGCCGCCGCCCTCCGAATTCGAGATAGGCCCAGGGCACCACGATGATGGCCACCGTCAGCAGCATCATGGTGGAGGCGGCGAAACCCTGGCCGAGGTTCTGGGCCAGGAACATGTAGTCATAGACATATTTCGCCGGCACTTCCGAGGCGATGCCCGGCCCGCCGGAGGTCTGCGCCACGACAAGGTCGTAAAGCCGCACGATGCCCGAGGCGATCAGCACGAGCGTGGTGACGAAGACCGGCCGCATCATTGGAATGACGATGAGGAGATAGGTCTTCCAGGTCGGGATGCCGTCCACGCGGGCGGCCTTCCAGATGTCCTCGTCGATGCCGCGCAGGCCCGCCAGCATCAGGCACATCACGAGCCCCGTGCCCTGCCACAAGCCGGCGATCAGGATGCCGTAGATGACGATGTCGGGGTTGTAGAGCGGGTCGAAGGAGAAGCTTTCCCACCCCAGGCTGCGCACGATCCCCTGCAGGCCGAAGTCGGGGTTGAGGACCCACTGCCAGACCAGCCCCGTGACGATGAAGGACAGCGCGAAGGGGTAGAGGAAGATCGTGCGGAACGCGTCCTCGAAGCGGATCTTCTGGTCGAGGAGCGCCGCGAGCAGGAAGCCGACGACGAGGCTGAAGACCAGCGACAGCGCGCCATAGACCGCGAGGTTCTCGACGGCGACGAGCCAGCGCGGGGCGGCCCACAGGCGCTCATACTGCTCCAGCCCGACGAAGCGCAGGCGCGGCAGGAGTTTGGAGTCGGTGAAGGAGTAGAGCACGGTCCAGGCCGTGCCGCCCACGAAGACGACGAGAGCCGTCAGGATCATCGGGATGGACGCGATCTTGGCGGCGAGGTTCCGCGACAGCGGGCTGGGCCGGCCGGATCGGGCAGAAGGCATGGCGGTCTCCACGCGTCCCGTGCCGCTTCTGCTGGCGCGGAACCGGCTCTTGTTCTTTGCCCGGAAGGCGCGCTCAAGCACTGCTTAGGGCTCGTCTTGCCCGGAAGGCGCGCACAGGTGCCGCGCGGGCTAGGACGGACGGCCGACCCGGAGGAAGACAGGTCCGGCCGTCCGCCGGGCGGGCCGCGCCAACTTTGCCGCCGCGAGGAGCCGGCAACGGGGCGCTGCCCGAGGGGCGGGAGGGCCCGCGCGGAAGCGCGGACCCGAAGCCGGATCAGTCGGCGCTGGCCACGAGCTCGGCGAAGCGCGCTTGGGCGGCTTCCGGCGTCATGGAGGGGTCGTTGAAGAACTCCACGAACAGGTCGTTGATCTGGTTGAGGGAGTCGGCCGACATCAGCTCGTCGGTGGAACGGATGATGCTGCCCTCGGCCAGGATCTCGAGGCCCTTCTTCATGCAGTCATTGGCGGCGTTCAGGTCCACGTCGCCGCGCACGGGCAGCGAGCCCTTCTTGAGGTTAAAGGCGACCTGCGTCTCCTTGGACAGCATGGTGGAGGCGAGATCCTCCTGCGCCTTGCTCTTCTCGGGGTCGTCGAGCAGGGGGAAGAAGAAGGCGTCGCCGCCCGTCTGGATCACCTCGTTGACGCCCAGCCCCGGCAGGCAGGTGTAGTCGGTGCCCGCCTGCTGTCCGGCCACCTGGAACTCGCCTTGCGCCCAGTCGCCCATGATCTGGCCGCCCGCCTGCCCGTTGATGACGAGCGCGGTGGCCTGGTTCCATTCCTGCACGTTCGACTTGGCCGCCATCTTGCGCGCCTGGTCGGCCGCCGCGAACACCTTGGCGATCTCGGGTCCGGCGGCCACTTCGGCGTCCTTCTCGCCGAACACCTTGTTATAGGCGTCCGGCCCGGCGATCGCCGTGAGCAGCACCTGGAAGGCGGTCGTGGTCTGCCAGGGCTGCTGGCCCACGGCGAGAGGGATCTTGCCCGCCTTTTCCAGGGCCGGCGCGGCCGCGACGAACTCGTCCCAGTTCTTCGGCACCGGCACGCCGGCATCGGCGAAGGCCTTGTTGGAAAGCCACAGCCACTGCGGGGAATGGATGTTGACGGGCACGCAATAAACCTTGCCGTCCACCGTGCAGGCGTCGAGCAGGCTCTTGGGCTTGATGATCTCCGCCCACTTCTCGCGCTCGGCGAGTTCCGTCAGGTCGCGCAGCACGCCGGCCTCGATCAGCTCCTCCGCCTGACGTCCGTGGTTGAACTGGAAGGCGCCCATCGGGTCGCCGCCGGTGATGCGGCTGACCATGATCGGACGCGCCGTGCCGCCCGAGCCGGCGATCGCGCCGTCGATCCATTTGTGACCGGTGGCGTCGAAGGCCTTGGCCAATTCGGCCACCGCCGCCGCTTCCCCACCTGAGGTCCACCAATGCGTGACCTCCAGCTCCGCGGCCGCGGCCGCTCCCAAAAGCGCAAATGCAGCCGTGCCCGTCAGGCCAGCCAAAAGCCGATAACGCATCCAATCCTCCCAAATCTGAAACGTTACAGGTGGGAGGCTAGGCGAAGCCGCCGATCCGCGCAAGCCTCTTTTTGCCCGACCATCGCCGGTCCATTTGGCCGGAAACTGTCAGTGCGGTGCAGCATGGCGGCGGGTCGGCCGGGCAACCGGCGCGAGACGAAGCATCGGCCGCCGCCGGACGCTGAGCGGGTTCGGCCTGAAACGTTTCAGAAACGTTGCGCTTCGTTGGGGAAAGGCGCAGGATGTTCAGGGCCGAACGCACGACCGGCGGGCGCGCGCCGGGCGGCCTGGCCGCCGTCGAGGCGGTCCGGCTACAGGTTCAAGCGTGATGGAACGACACCTCATCCCCGAAACGCAAGCCGCCGCGCCGCCGCCCGGCCGCCCGACGCTGAAGACGATCGCCTTCATGACGGGGCTCGGCGTCACCACGGTGTCGCGCGCGCTGAAGGATGCGCCCGAGATCGGCGAGGAGACGCGGCGCCGCGTGAAGCTCGTGGCCGCGCAGGTGGGCTACCGGCCCAACCGCGCGGGCGTGCGCCTGCGCACGGGCAAGACCAATGTGATCAGCCTCGTCGTCAACACGGAGGAGAGGGTCGGCGGCTTCGTGTCCGACATCATCTACGGCATCGCCGAGGTGCTGGCGCCCACGCCCTACCACCTGATCGTGACGCCCTATTTCTCCCAGGACGACCCGCTTGCCCCGGTTCGCTACGTGGTGGAGACAGGCTCGGCCGACGGCGTCATCATCTCGCGCACCGAGCCCGACGACCGCCGGGTGCGCTTCATGGCGGCGCGGGGCTTTCCCTTCGCCACGCATGGCCGCACGGCGACCGCCATCGAGCACGCCTTCCACGACTTCGACAACACGGGTTTCGCCCGCGACGCGGTGCGCCGGCTGGCCCTCCTGGGCCGGCGGCGTCTGGCCCTTCTCGGTCCTCCTTCCAAGCTGTCCTACGCCATGCACACCCGCGACGGCTTCTCCGAGGCGCTGGCCGAGGCGGGGCTCAGCGAATCGTCCTTCCGGTCCGTGACCATCGACGACTCCATGGAAACGATCCGGGACGCCGCGCGCGCGCTGATGGCGCGGGTGCCGCGCCCGGACGGCGTGGTGAGCTCGGGCGGCTCGGCGACGCTGGCGCTGGTCGCGGGCATCGAGGACGCCGGCCTTGTCGTCGGCCGCGACGTGGACGTGGTGTCCAAGCAATCGACCCCCATCCTGAAACTGTTCCGTCCCGCCATCCTCACCGTGGACGAGGATTTCCGGCTTGCGGGCCGCGAGCTCGCGCGCGCGGTGCTGTCGGCGATCGAGGGGACGCCGGTTTCGAAGCTTCAATCGCTGCATATGCCGTCGCCCCCGACCTGACGCGGGTGGTCAGTTTGAGAAGCATCGGCGGCCGCTGTGGGCAGGGGCGCGCGACCGGCGGGAGAGAAGCGTGATGCGTTACGGTTTCATCGGTCTTGGCAGCCTCGGCGGTCACCTCGCCATGAGCCTGGTCCGGTCGGGCGTCGAGCTCACCGTGCATGACAGGAACCCGGCTCTCGCCGAGCGGCATCTGTCGGCGGGAGCCGCATGGGCGACAAGCTCGGCCGAGCTTGCCGCCCGGTCAGACGCTGTGATCACATGCCTGCCCTCGCCGGCCGTGTCCGAGGCCGTGCTGGGGGATCTGCTCGGAGCCCTCGCCCCGGACGCGACCTGGATCGAGATGTCCACACTTGGACCGGAGGAGATCGTCAGGCTCGCGAGCTTGGCGCAGGCGGCCGGAATTCGCGTGCTCGAAGCCCCGGTGACGGGAGGCGTTCATCTGGCCGCGCAGGGCCGGATCACGGTGCTCGCGGGCGGGGAGGCGGACCTTCTCGAAGCGCAACGGCCCGCTCTCGGCGCGATGGGCGATCGCATCTTCCACATGGGCCCGCTCGGCGCCGCCGCCAAGATCAAGGTCATCACCAACATGCTGGCCTTCATCCATCTGGTCGCCACGGGCGAGGCCCTGATGCTGGCCAAGCGCGGCGGGCTCGACCTTGCGCAGGCCTGGCGGGCGATCGGGGCGAGCTCCGGCAACAGCTTCGTTCACGAGACCGAGGGGCAGTTGATCCTCAACGGCTCTTACGACATCGCCTTCACGATGGACCTCGCGCTCAAGGATCTCGGCTTCGCCCTGGAGATGGGGCGCGAGGCGGGGGTGCCACTCGCGCTGGCCGGGCGCGCGCAGGACAGCTTCGTCCAGGGCAAGGCGGCCTATGGCGGCTCGGCGCAATCCACCCAGGTGGTCAAGCTGCTGGAAGACCTGCTCGAAACGGAGCTGCGGGCGCACGGCTTCCCGGCGCGGCTGACCTGAAGGGCCAGCCGCTCGCCTTCATCCCGGTTTCCAAGGGGGTTGCTCATGAAATTCGCAGGCAGGACGGCGCTGGTCACGGGCGGCAATTCGGGGATCGGCCGCGGCATCGCCGAGCGCTTCGCGCGCGAGGGCGCGCGGGTCCTGCTGGTGGGCCGCGATCCGGGCAAAGGCGCAGACGTGGAAAGCGCCATCCGCGCCGATGGCGGCGACGCCGCCTTTCTGCGCTGCGACTTGGCCGAGGAAGGGGCCGTCCAGGACCTGACCGAGCGTGTGGCGCGGCTGGGGCCGCTGCATGTGTTGGTCAACAATGCGGGCCTGGGCTCCAGGCGTTCCGGGATAGAGTCGAGCGATCCGCCCGGCGCGCGCTGGAACAAGCTGCGGGGTCCGAACCTCGACTCCGCCTATCTCCTGGCCGCTTACGCCTTGCCGCTTCTGCGGGACGCGGGTGGCGCGGCCATCGTCAACATCTCGTCCACGGCCACCCTGCACGGCAATTGGGGGCTCTACGGCGTGGCCAAGGCCGGCGTGGAGGCGCTGACGCGCTCGCTCGCCGTGGAAGGCGCGCCCCACGGCATCCGTGTGAACTGCGTCAGCCCAGGGTGGATCGCAACCGCGAACGACGCCTCGGCCCCGGCGTCGGGAACGGCCTCAGGGGAATGGGAGCTCCCGCCGGGCGTCCTGAACCGCATGGGATGGCCCGAGGAGATCGCGGCGGCCGTCGCCTTCCTGGCGAGCGACGAGGCAAGCTTCATCACGGGACAGACATTGGTGGTGGACGGAGGCTTGTCGATCCTCGACTACACCTCGCTCAAGCTGCTGGAGCAGCATGGGTCCAAGCTCTTCTCCGGCACGCTGCGGACAGAGCCCTGAAGGACGCGCCCGCAGCCGCCCTCAGGCGAGCCGAACGCTTCGCGCCTCAAGGCCCTTGGCGCTTTGCGAGACGCCGACCACCACACGCTGGCCTTCCGCCAGCGTGGTCAGGCCGGCGCGGGTCAGCGCCGTGGCGTGGACGAACACGTCCTTCTCGCCGCCGTCGAGGCTGATGAAGCCGAAGCCCTTGTCGGCATTGTACCACTTCACCGTGCCCTCGCGCTCCTGCTCAGGGGCGCCCGAGAACGATCCGCCAGGCGCAGGGCGCGCCGTACGTTGAGGGCTGCTGGGGCGGGGCGAAGAGCCGCCGGTGACGTCGAGCACCTGCGTGACCTGCTTGCCCTTTTGCGCGGTCTCGACCGTGACCCGAAGCCGCGCACCTTCGGAAACGCCGCCATGTCCCGCCGCCTCGAGGGCGCGGATGTGAAGGAAGGCTTCCGATCCATCCGCCAGCTTCACGAAGCCAAAGCCCTTGTCGGCGTTGAACCACAGGACTTCGGCGTCCACCGCGCTTCCGGTGCTGACCGGCTGGCGCTGGAAGTATTTCGGCTCCTCGCTTTCTCCGGGAAAGGAGGCCTCGTCGCCGCCGAAGCCGCGGCGGCGCTGATCACGATGATCCCTACGGTTGACCATTTCTGTCCTTCGGAAGCGGAGCGGCGCCCTGGGCTGGAGCGAGTTTCACCTAGCGCATGATCGCTTCGGGTTGAAGCGGCCATGCCCTACATATTACTGATTTATGCATGATCTTTTCCGAAAAGCCTGCAACTTTTCGGGATCATGCGCCGGAGGGAGCCGGTTCCGTTGCTCGTGCGGCCCTTGGGCAAGCTCGGGAGGCGGCACAGCGGCGCCGCCCGCACAAGAACCCCGGATCCGCCCGGCAGAACGACCTCAACCAGGTGACGCTCGCTCTAGCACTGCGCCGGGATTGCGGCAATCGGCAGGGGCCGTCGGGCAGGGGCGCGAGGTGGACTAGCCTCCAAGCCGCTCCTGGCGCAGATTGCGGGTGTTCGTGGATGCTCCAGCTTGGGCTGCCGCCATGGCGGCGCGGCCTGGGCTGGGCGAATGGCGGGAGGACGGGATGACGGAGCCCGATCGGTGGCGTTCCATGTCGAGCGCGCCAAAGGACGGCAGCAGGATCCTCGTGACGGTGCGGGCGGCGGAGCAGGGCCCGGCCGATGTCGATGTCGCGTATTGGGCGAGGGCGGACCGGTTCGGCGGCGAAGGGTGGCGTGCCGCCGATTCCTCGCCGGGCCGCGTGATCGGCTATGCGGAGCCGGAGCTGAAGTGCTGGATGCCGCTGCCGACGGCGAATTCGGGCATGGGCTCGGGATCGAGACCCGCGCCCTGGCAGGGCGCCAAGATCGAGGAACTCGACGGCTCCGGGATATAGCGCCCGCATGCCGGAAGGCTCAATGGTCCGGCCCGCCGGTCGTCAGAGCCGCGCAAGGCACTCGTCCAGCGCCTCGACCACGCGCTCGGCATGCTCGGGGCGCAACACCATCGGCGGCCTGATCTTCAGGATGTTGCCGTGGACGCCCTCCGAGCCGATCAGGACGCCGCGCTCGCGCATGAGGTCGAGCACCCTCTTGGTTTCGGCTGCGGCGGGGGTGAGGGCGGCGCGGTCGGTCACAAGCTCGACCCCGACGCACAGGCCCCTGCCGCGCACATCGCCGATCAGCGCGTGCTTGCCCGCGAGCCGGGTCAGGCCGGCCTTCAAGCCGGCTCCGGTTTCCCCGGCGTTTCGGATGAGGTGCTCGTTCTCCATCACGTCGAGGACGGCCATGCCGGCCGCGCAGGAGACGTTATTGCCCCCGAAGGTGGAAAAGAAGGCGGACCGGGCGAGGAAATGCTGGAAGATCTCGCGCCGGGCGACGACGGCGCCCAGCGGATGGCCGTTGCCCGCCGGCTTGCCGATCGTCACCATGTCCGGGATCACGCCATAGGCCGCGTGCCCCCAGAAATGCTCGCCCATGCGGCCGAAGCCGGCCTGAACCTCGTCGGCGATGAACAGGCCGCCTGCAGCGCGGACCTTCGCCACGACGTCTTGCACATAGGCGGGCGGAACCTCCAGCACGCCATTGGTGAGGAAGGTCGAATCGAGCATGAAGGCGGCGGTTCCGAACCCCGCCTGCTCCAGCGAATCGATGACAATATCGGCCGCCGCCGCATAGCGCGCCGCAAAATCCGGTTCGCCGTAACGGACCGCGCCGCGAAAACCATCCGGCGCGGGCAGGTGGCGCATATGCGGGTGAGCGCCGCCGCCGAGGTCCGCCGAAGGGGAGAAGGGCTCCATCGCATCGGTGATGCCGTGATAGGCGAACTCCATGCAGATCCCGCCGCGGCGTCCGGTGAAGGCTTTCGCCATGCGCCAAGCGAGGTCGTTCGCCTCGCTGCCGGAATTCACGAAAGCGCAGACCCAGTCGCCATCGGGCATGGTCGCGGCGAGCCGCTCGGCATAGTCGACGGCCTGGCCGAACAGGTAGCGCGTGTTGGTGTTCAGCATCGCCGCCTGGCGCGCGATGGCCGCCACGACATGCGGGTGGCAGTGGCCGACATGCGGGACATTGTTGTAGCAGTCGAGATAGCGCCGGCCCGACGCATCCTCGAGCCAAACGCCTTCGCCGCGCACGAGGTGGAGCGGCGGGTCGTAGAAGAGCGCAAGGCCCCGGCCCATGCTCGCCTGACGCCGGAGCAGCAAATCGTTGACGGATGCATGGGAAGCGAGGCTGGGCAGGCCCGCCGCGCGGCGGGCGAGGGCGGTGAAACGATCCCGCCCGGCCGCATCGAGCTTCGCCATCGTCTCCGCCGCGTCGTTTTCGAGCGGCGTGATGTAGTTCTCCTCGCTCGGCCGCGCGGCTCGCCGCCACGCGGAGATCAGGACGGTCAGCGACAGCCGCGCCTGAACGAGGTCGAACAGCGCCTCGACCTCGCCCTCTTCCAGCGGGGTCGCCTCGCCATAGCCGCGCACCAGCGCCGCCGTCGTTTCGAGCGAGTCTCGGGCGCCGACCGCCATGTCGCCGATCGCCGCCGACAGGTCCTGGGCGAGCGAGCCATGCACCATGTCGCCGAAGTCGATGATGCCGGCCACGCGCCCAGGGCGGGCGGGATCGACGATGACGTTGAAGGGGCCGGCGTCGTTGTGAATGATCTGTGCGCGCAGGCCCGCAAGCCCTGGCAGGGTGCGTTTGGCGAAAGTCTCCACCGCAGATGTGACGGTACGGCGCGCATCCGGCCGCAACAGCCCCGCGTGCCTGAGCAGGGCGGGCGCCTGGCGGACATCCCACAGGAATGGAGTCCCGAAAGCTGGAGCATAGAAGCCGCGCAGGGCTCGCCCAAGCCTGGCCAGGCTGCGCCCGTGATCCCTCAGCAGATCGGGCATCGGCGCCACGTCGCCGATGATCGCGCCGGGAACCCAACTGACGGCCAGCAGATGGTGAACCGCGCCGTCCGCGCCCGTGACGATCGAGACATAGGCGCCGTCGCGCTGCGGCAACGGGCGCGGGACGACGAATTCGGGATCGGTCGCGGCGACATGGAGCAGGGCATCGACGGTGGCCGCGATCCTCGCCGCTTCCTCCTCGCAGCTGAAAACGCGCAGAAGCATGCCGGGCTCGCCAGGCACGGCGACGCGGAAGGCCCGGTCGCGCTCGCCGTAGAGCGGCGTCACGACGCCCTCCACGCCGTATCGGTCGCGCGTCAACTTCGCCGCGGCTTCGGGACCGACGGCCGGCCGGATGGGGTCGAGGAATCTCATGGCTGTCGCAGCGTGCGGGCCGGCTGTTTCAAGCAACGGCCCGTGCCGGCGCAGGCTCCGTATGCCGGGCGGGTTCCCCGATCCGAAACTGACCGACCCACCCCGCGCGAATCCTGTTGCCGTTGAATGAGCATTCAGCAAGTATGTCCTGACGATGCGTTGGCGTCGATAGCTCCGCCGCCGGCGGACTGCCTTTCTGCTCCGGCGATCCTTGATCGGGAGGAAAGAGAGAATGAACGAGCGGATCCCTCATCATCCGGCGTCTCCCCTGCTCGATGGATGCCGTCCCACGCTGCCGCCCCACGCCTATTTCGACCCCGACTGGTTTGCGCGGGAGCAGGCGGCGATCTGGCGAAAGGAATGGGTCTGCGTCGGCCGGGCCGGCGACCTCCCGGCGATGCTGCTCAAGCGCGTCTCGGTGGGCGGCGAAAACCTCGTCCTGCTGAAGGACCGCGACGGCAAGATCGCCTGTTTTCACAACACCTGCCGCCATCGGGGGGCGGAGCTGTGCCCCGGGCCGGAGCGCCCGCTGCATGGCCGCCTCATCGCCTGCCCTTATCACCAGTGGAGCTACGATTTTTCCGGCCGGCTGGTGCGAACCCCCTTCGTTTCGCTGGGCTCCGACTTCCGCAAGGAGGACCACGGCCTCTTCCCGGCGCATGTGAGGGAGTGGAACGGCTTTCTGTTCGTGTGTCTCGCCGACGAGCCGCCGGACTTCGGCGCGATGCCCGATCCCGCGCCGTCCGCGCTCGACAACTGGCCCATGGGAGAACTGGTGGTCGGCCACCTTATGGTGAAGCGGCTGAACTGCAACTGGAAGATCTTCTGGGAGAACTACAACGAATGCCTCCATTGCCCCGGCATTCATCCCGGCTTGAGCGAGGCCGTTCCGATCTACGCAAAAGGCTATATGGCTCCCAACGAGGACCCGGACTGGGAGCCCGAGCGCGCCCAATCCGAGCCCGTGCTCAAGCCGGGCCGGCGAACCTGGACCGTCGATGGCCGGGCCTGCGGACCCGAGTTCGCCGACCTGACCGATGCCGAACGCGAGGCGGGGCACACCTTCGTCACGCTGCTGCCCTCCGTCTTTGTCTGCGCTCATGTCGATTACGTCCGGGCCGTGCGCGTGACGCCGGTCGGGCCCGAAGAGACCGAGCTTCGCGTGGAGTGGCTGTTTGCGCCGGAAACCCTGCAGGCGCCGGGCTTCGATCTCGCCAATGTCGTCGATTTCGCCACCACCGTCCTCAACGAGGACAGCGCGGCCTGCGAGATGAACCAGCGGGGCTTGCGCTCGAGCCGCTATCGCGGGGGAACGCTGATGCCGCAGGAGTTCGACCTGTTCCGCTTCCATGAATGGATCCGGCAAAGGATGGCGGCTCCGGCTTGAGGGAACCCCGCCTCAGGCGAATGCGACAGGATCGCCGACCCGCAGAACGCCGGGCCGTGCGACCGCGCAATAGACGCCCATGTTGTGGCCGTTGTGGCGCACAAGCTGGCGCAGAACATCCGCGTCGCGCTCAAGCTCGTCCTGAGCCATGATGGTGAAGCCGCAGCGGCGGCACGGTTCCTCGACCGTCAGTCGGGCCTCGCCCACGGTGAGCGCGCGACCGATCCACTCCGTTTCCGGGAAGCGGCCGGGCGCGTCCGGCATCTCGATCAGGATGTTGGGCCGGAAACGCCTGGCGTCGGCGTCGCCTGCCGGGTGAAGCGCTTTCAGCCGGCCGAGCGACGCCGTGGTGACGAGGTGCAGGGCGCTAGGCCGGTAGCGGTTCACGGCGCGCGGGCCGTCATAACCCTCGGGCAGCGGGCCGTCCGCATAGGGGTGGACGGCGGCGGCGAAGCCGAGACGATCGCTCAGCGCCCGATCAGCCTCGGGGCTCGGGACGGCGACCCAACGCTTGCCGTCCGTCGAGAGCTCGATCCGTCCTTCGGCCGACCTCGCCTTGACACCGGGGAGCGGCTCCCAGCGGCGGTCCATGCCGGGCGCGGCGATCTTGCCGTCATCGAGCGCCACCACGCCATACCCTCGCTCGCCGGGCACGCCTGCCGCCTCCACCGCCAACACCGCCACCCGCTCGCCGCCCAGCGAACTGACGGGGTAGCGCCAAAGCTCCGATACCCTTCCGATCACCGCCATCCGAAGAACCTTTCCGCTCGCAAGCCCGCAAGAGCCCATCCTGAACGCTCCGGGCGCACTTGCCCATGGGGGTCCTGCTCTGGCATATTGAATGAACGTTCAATCACCAATTTCAGCGGCGGAGGTTGCCATGAACGTCCACTCGCGGGATCTGTCGGTGCCGCGCGACTGGGACCGCCGCGGCCTGCCGGCCTGGGCCTACCGCTCCGCGGCCCTGCTCGAACTCGAAAAGGAGGCGCTGTTCCGCACTCACTGGCAGATTGCCGGCCACGTTTCGGATCTGCCCGAGGCGGGCCGCTTCGTCACGCTCGACGTGGCGGGCGAGCGCGCGCTGGTCGTGCGGGGGCAGGACGGCGCGATCCGGGCCTTTCACAACATCTGCCGCCATCGCGGCAGCCGTGTCGTGGCGGAAGAGAAGGGTTTTTGCAGGAATGCGCTGGTCTGCCCCTTCCATGGCTGGGTCTATAATCTCGATGGGACGTTGAGGGGCGCGGCGCGGCCGAAATCCTTTCCTGAGCTCGACAAGCACGAATGGGGCCTCATGCCCATCGAACTCGAGGTCTGGATGGGTTTTCTTTTCGTGCGCTTCGGCAGGGGGCCGCAGCCGTCCGTGGCGGCGTTGATGGAGCCTTTCGCCGACGAGTTCGCCCATTACCGGCCGGAAGAGATGGTGCCTTCGGACTATGCCTGGTCGCAGGTCACGCCGGTCAACTGGAAGTCGGTGCGCGATGTGGACAATGAGGGCTACCATGTGCCCATGGCGCATCCCGCGCTGCAGGACCTTTACGGGGCGGGCTATTATGACGAGCCCTTCGTGAACGGCGTCAGCCGCTCCTTCGCCAGCTACAATCCTCATGCCGGCCGGCGTTGGAGCGTGCGGAGCTATCTCAAGCTCGCGCCGGAAACCAAGCATCTCCCAGAGGGTCTTCGGAAGGCCTGGATCTATTACAGCATCTTCCCCAACGCCGTGATCGCCGTGACGCCCGAAACCTGCCAGTTCTACCAGGAGTTCCCCCTGGGCCCCAACGAGACGCTGCTGCGCGGGGCCGTCTATCAATACAAGAACGAAAGCCGGGAGCAGGCCGCCGCCCGCTATCTCGCCCGGCGCATCGACCGCGAGACGACCAAGGAGGACGTGCAGTTGACCGTCTGGTCCGACGAATCGATGCGCTCGGACGCGTTCCGGGGCTTCTTCCTGTCGGACCTGGAATATGGCGTGCGCACCCATCACGACCATCTGCGCGCATGCCTGCCCGTGCTGAACCTCAATCAGGCCCCCGCCGAAGACAGGATGGCGGCCGTGAACGGGGTCATGCTCGCCGGCGCATCGGCGGCCTGAGAGCACCTGACAATACCCCAGGGTCGGCTGGCCGGCTCTTGTTGCCGCCTGCTGCGTTGCCGATCCTTGCCGATGCTTCCGGCATCGGCTGCGTTCGGCGCCTTGCAGGTGGACAACAACCCCTCGGCCATCCTCAGCCCATGAGTATTGTCAGGTGCTCTAAGCCTATCCGCTCCCGGCGGATTCAGCCGTCCCAAACGCCTTCGGCCCTGAGATCGTCCATGGTGCGCGAAATGCCTTCGCGCAGGATCGAGACCATCTCGTCGATCTGCTCACGGGTGATGACGAGAGGCGGCGACATCACGCACATGTTGATGAGCGGCCGCACGAGCAGGCCGAGCCCTTGGGCATGCGCGTCGATGCGCTTGCCCACCGCCTTGTCGAGCTGAAGCGGATTGTTGCTTTCGCGGTCGGCCACGCATTCCACGCAGGCCATCAGCCCTGCGCCGCGCACCTCGCCCACGAGCGGCAGATCCTCCAGCGTCTTCAGCCGCGCCTGGAAATAGGGGGTTATCGCGCGCGCGTGGTCAAGGATGCCGCCCTCCAGCAGGTCGAGATTGCGCAGCGCCACGGCGCAACCGATCGGGTGGCTGGAATAGGTCAGCCCATGAGCGAACATCGCGTCGGGATGGTTTGTCCGCCGGATCTCGGTGAAGAGGCGGTCAGACACCACCATGCCGCCCAGGGGGAAATAGCCGGACGTGACGCCCTTGGCGAAGGTGATGATGTCGGGCGCAAGCCCGAACGCCTCTTGGGAGGCGAACACATGGCCGAGCCGGCCGAACCCGGTCACCACCTCGTCCGATACGAAGAGGATGTCGTGACGGCGGCAGATCTCGCGGATGCGCCCGAGATAACCGGGCGGGGGCACGATCACGCCGCCCGAGGCCATGATGGGCTCGCCCACGAAGGCGCCGATGCGCTCGGCGCCGATGCGCGTCACCGCCTGCTCGAACTCGTCGATGAGCCAGTCGGCGAAGGCCTCCAGGCTCATGCCCCGGGGCCGGCGGAACGGGTCGGGGCAGGAGAGCTTCACGACGAGATCGTCCGCGCCGTCCATCCAGTCGCGGTCGCGCGGCCGCCCGTTGAGCGAGGCGGAGAGATAGGTGGAGCCGTGATAGGCGCCATGGCGGCTGAGCAGCATCTTCTTCTCGGGCCGGCCGCGCACATTGTTGTAGAACTGCATGAAGCGCAACGCGCTTTCCACCGCCGACGAGCCGCCGGTGGTGAAGAAGACATGGTCGAGATCGCCGGGCGCGTGAGCCGCCAGGCGCTCGGCCAGCGCGACCGACGGCTCGCTCGTCGTGTACCAGGGCGAGCTGTAGCTGAGCGCCATGGCCTGCTCGTGAAGCGCCTCGGCGAGCTCGCGCCGCCGGTGGCCGACATTGACGCACCACATGCCTGCCGGCCCGTCGATCAGCCGCGCGCCGTGGCCGTCGGTCACATAGACGCCGTCGCCCGACGTGATGAGCCCGCGCGCCTCGTCGCCGATCTGCCCGGCCACGGGCCAGGGCTGCACCAGATGGCGGCGGGCGCGCGCCAGCGTGATCGCCGCGTCCCTGTCGCCCGCCTCTTCGGGCCTGAACTGTTCCAAAGCGGCCATGAGCGTCCCTGCCTCGTCTCGGATCCGCCCGCGCGACGCCCGGACGGCGTGGCGCGCGAGATTTTGAATGTCCGTTCAATCAATATGCCAAGGCGGTGCTTGATTTCAACGGTTCCTTGCGCTCAACTGCCCAGAGTGCGCATCTGCCCCGGCGGCGGGGCGGGCGCGCCTCCGAACGGGCAGGGCCAAGCAGTTGCAGCCTCTCACCGCTGAACGGGCCGGGATCGGCGACAAAAGGCAGGGGACCGGCCGGCGGTGACCGCGGCGGTCGCGTCTTCGCTTCCGAGCCGAAGCGCCTCGGCGGGCCGGGCCGGACTGCTCGACTCAGAGCAGCGCAAGGGCTTGGCCCTTCTCAGCCCGACCTTCGTCTATTCGCTCCTGTTCCTGCTCGGCCCCATCCTGGTCGTGGTCGCGCACAGCTTCTGGAGCCAGGACTATCTCACGATCGACCGCAGCTTCACGCTGGAGAACTACCGGCAGGCGCTGACCGAGCCGATCTATCGCGACCTGCTCATCCGTTCGCTGGGGATCGCGACCGTGGTCAGCATCGGCACGGTGCTTCTGGGCTACCCCATCGCCTATTACATCTCCTTCCACGGCGGCCGCCGCAAGGCGATCCTGCTCTTCCTCATCACCATTCCCTTCTGGACCGGCTATCTGCTGCGGGTGATGGCTTGGAAGGTGGTGCTGGGGAACGGGGGCGTGCTCAATTCGGGCCTGATGGCGCTGGGCTTGACCGACGAGCCGGTGCGCTCGCTGATCTACAGCAGCAATGCCGTGGTCATCACCCTGATCCATGCCTGGGCGGTGTTCGCCATCCTGCCCATCTATGTGTCGCTGGAGAAGATCGACCGCAGCCTGCTCGAGGCCGCGACCGACCTGGGCGACGGCGGAATCCGGCGCTTCTTGCGCGTGACGCTGCCCTTGTCGCTGCCCGGCGTGATCGGCGCGCTGCTGATCGTGATGATCCCGACCGTGGGCGACTTCGTGACGCCGCGGCTGGTCGGCGGCACCGAAGGCGTGATGATCGCCAACGCCATCCAGGCGCAGTTCGGCCGCGCCGCCAACTGGCCCCTGGGCGCGGCGCTGTCGGTCACCACGATTGTGGCGGTGTCGCTTCTGGCCGGCGTCCTGGTGATCGCCCTGCGCGGGCTGGCAAGGCTGTTCCGATGAGCCTGTGGGCGCGCCTTTCCCGCCTGTGGCTGCCGCTCTACGCGGCGCTCTACCTGATCTTCCTCTACCTGCCGGTCCTGCTGCTGCCGCTGTTCTCCGTGAACGCCTCGGCGGTGCCCGCCCTGCCGCTCACCGGCCTGACGCTCGACTGGTACCGGAGCCTCGCCGGCAACGACGCCATGCAGCATGCCGCCTGGAACTCGCTGATTGTGGCGCTCGCCTCCGCTGTGCTCGCCACCGTGCTCGGCATCTGCGCGGCGCGCGCCATCACCCGCTACCGCTTCGCGGGCCAAAAGCCGATGAGCGCGCTGATCATGGCGCCGCTGGTCCTGCCCGAGATCATCATTGCGGTCGCGCTTCTGATCGTGGTGCTGCAGATCGGCCTCGATCTGTCGCTGGTCACGGTCATGCTCGGCCATGTGCTGATCTGCCTGCCTTACGCCATCACCGTGCTGGTGTCGGGCTTCGAAGGCTTCGACCCCGCCTATGAGGAGGCCTCCGCCGATTTAGGCGAGACCGCGTTCGGCACGCTGCGCCGCGTCACGCTGCCCATGATGGCGCCGGCCATCGTCGCCAGCCTGCTCGTCGCCTTCACGATCTCGCTGGACGAGTTCGTCCTCGCCTTCTTCCTGGGCGGCACGGAGCCGACCCTGCCCGTCTATATCTGGGGCCAGCTCCGCTTCGCGGCGCGCCTGCCCGCCGTGCTCGCGCTCGGCACGCTGATGCTGCTGCTGTCGCTCCTGCTTCTCACGCTGGCGGAAGCCTTGCGCCGCCGCGCAGCCAGCCGCGTCGCGCCGAAGGGAGATTTGTTTGCCTGATCCCATGCGCCCCTCCTCGCCGATGATCGAGATCGCGGGCGTCACGAAGCGCTTCGGTGCGTTCACGGCGCTCGAGCGCGTGTCGCTCACCGTGTTCGAGGGCGAGTTCTTCTCGCTGCTCGGCCCGTCCGGCTGCGGCAAGACCACGTTGCTGCGCCTGATCGCGGGCTTCGAGCAGCCTTCCGAAGGCGGCATCGGGATCGACCGCCAGGACATGGCGGGCCTGCCCGCCAACCGCCGGCCGACCAATATGGTGTTTCAGAGCTACGCCATCTTCCCGCACCTCGATGTCGCGGAGAACGTGGCCTATGGGCTCAAGCGCCTGCGCCTGGGCAGGCCTGAGGAGAAGCGGCGCGTGGACGAGGCGCTCGACCAGGTGCGGCTCACGACGCTCGGCCATCGCCGGGCCAACGAGCTTTCCGGCGGCCAGCGCCAGCGCGTGGCGCTCGCCCGCGCGCTGGTGATGCGCCCCAAGGTGCTGCTTCTGGACGAGCCGCTTTCGGCGCTCGACAGGCAGTTGCGCGAGGAGATGCAGGTGGAGCTTCGCCAGCTCCAAAAGGCGGTGGGCATCACCTTCGTGCTCGTCACGCACGACCAGACCGAGGCGCTCGCCATGTCCGACCGCATCGCCGTGATGTTCGACGGCCAGATCGCCCAGGTGGACGCGCCCAGGGAGGTCTACCAGCGCCCGCTCACGCGGCGCGTCGCCGATTTCCTGGGCGGCATGAACTTCGTGGCCGCCGACATCGTGGCCGACCATGGCGACGCCATCTCGCTGGAAACGCGAGGGTTCGGGCGCGTCACCACGAAGAAGCCGCCCCGCCTGGCCGCCCGTTCCGGCCCGGCCACGCTCGGCATAAGGCCCGAGCGGCTGCGGGTGCTCTGGGACGATGCCACGAGCCCGCACGCCATCGAGGGCCGCGTGGTGGACCGGCACTATTTCGGCGACACCACGCATCTGGCGGTCGCGGTGGCAGGCCTGGAAAAGCCGCTGTCGGTCATCGAGACCAATGATTTCGGGGCCGACGACATCCCGGTGGGCGCGCCCGTCAGGCTGGCCTTCGACCCCGACGCGCTGGTGGCCATGGCGGAATGAGGCGGGCGCCCCACCTCCCCCTTGTGGGGAGGTCGCGAGCGTAGCGAGCGGGTGGGGGTAAATGGCGCCGGCCGCGCCAAGCTGGAGCACCCCCACCCGGCCCTTGCAGGGCCGACCTCCCCACAAGGGGGAGGTGGGGCGCGCGTGTCAGTCGACCACGCGTTCCGCGTGGTCCCCCTCCCTCATGAACGGGGGAGGATCAGCGGCGGCGACGCTGGCGCGACCCGGATCCTCCCCTGCGAAGCGGGGGAGGGGGACCGCCGGAGGCGGTGGAGGGGGCGAGGGTGTGGCCTGAACGAGCGAGCGGCAGCGCCGCCGGCATCCCACAGGGTTGCGCTTCAATACCCCGCCTTGATCTTCTCGAACTCGGCGATCATGCGCTGCTTGAGCTCGTTCGGAACGGGCGCCTGGAACAGCGTGTTGGCTACGAACTGGTCCACGTCGTGGTAGCCTTTCGCCTGAAGCTGATCCGCGGGGATCGCCTTCATGCCCTTGTCGTTGGCGTGGCCATAGCCCCACTCGTTCACGAGATAAGCGCTGACCTCCGGCTGATTCACCGCCGACAGATAGTCATAGACCTTGTCGTCCGAACCCGGATTGTCCTTAAGGTGGACATAGCCGCAGACCCAGGTGGACAGGCCTTCCTTCGTATCTTTCTTGAGCTCGACCGGCACGCCGTCCCGTTCAAGCGCGACGGCCGCCTCGTTCCAGGCCCAGGCGATGTCCACGTCGCCGCCGGCCATGGCCTGGGCGATCTCGGTGCCGTCCGTCCAGTACAGCACGACGTTCTTGTGCACCTGGCGAAGGAAATCGGACGCCTCCTTGAACTGCTCATCCGTCATCTTCGTCCAGTCCTTGAGGCCGATGGCGAGACTCGCCAGCGCATAGGCGTCGTCGACATTGTCGCCGATCGACACCCGGCCCTGGTATTTCGGGTCGGCGAAGACGTGAAGCGACTGCACGTCCTCCGCCGGCACCTTGTCGGTGCGGTAGACGAGCGCCGTGTTGCCCCAGTCGAAAGGCAGCATCCAGGCCTTGCCGTCGGCAGTCGTGACCAGGTCCTTCATGCCGGTGATGCCCGGCATGAGGTCGTTCCAGCCGGCGATCTTCGCCGTGTCGAGCGGCTCGATCAGGCCGGCGTCGCGCCACTTGACCACGGTCTGGGAGCAGGGATGGGCGATGTCCGCCTTGAAGCCCGCCATCAGCTTGGCGAGCGCCTCGTCCTCGTCGGCGAAGAAGGCGAAGGTGGGCGAGGCGCCGTGCTCCGCCGCATAGGCCGGGTGGAAATTGGGATCCTCGTAGCCCGACCAGTCGAACACGGTGAGGTCGTCAGCGGCGAGCGCAGGGGCCGCGCTCGACGCGAGAAGGCCGGCCAACGCCGCACAGGCGAAGAGCCGCCTGGAAAGGGTTCTTGTCGTCATCGTTTCTCCTCCATGCTTGTCTTCTTTTGGGTGGGCCCGTCGGGCCGGGGGAAATGCTGCGGGAACAGCGCGGCGAGGAGCGCCATGGCGGAGCGGCGCGCGGCCGGCCGCGTGATGCCGCTCGCACCCATCATGAGCCGCAGCCAGAGGCCTTCCAGGAGCGCGTCCAGCGCGGTTGCGGCGTCGCGGGCGTCACCCGCATAGCCGCCCTCGGCGATCAGCGCGCCGCAGAGCTCGGCGAGGGCGTCCTGGTAGGCTTCGTCGCGCGACCCGCACAGCGCCTGGTAGGTCGGGCGCGACTTGGCCTCGCCCCAGAATGCGCACCACGCCGCGAGCTTGCGCTTGTTGCAGATCTTCCGGTCGAAATCGGCGTCCACCAGCGCCTTGAGCCGATCCGCGGGGTCCGGGCCCGCCTTGTCCAGGGCCGCCCGCCAGTGGGCGGCATATTCCTCCGCCATGAACTGGAGGGTGGCGACGAGCAGCTTGTCCTTGCTCTCGAAATGGAAGTTCACGATGCCGCGCGACAGGCCCGCGCCGTCGGCCACGTCGGCGAGGGTCGTTTCGGAATAGCCGCGCGTCGCCAGGCTGTCGATGGTCGCTTCGATGAGCTGGGACTGGCGCATCTCCTTGGACGCTTTGCGCCCCTTGCGCTCCCCGCCCGCCGGCGAAGGCGCGCCTGCGTCAAGACCCATGTCGGCTCCAAGCTCGAGCATCGCGCTATGCCCCGCCGTCGAGCCGCGGCTTGACGGCCCTGAGATGGGTAGGCCGGTGCTCGCCGCTGTCAAGCACCTTGAGCATGGCGGCCCAAGTGCGGATGTTCTTGTCCACGTAAGCCGCGCCCGCGGCCTTGGATGCCTGGGCGTAGAGCGGGCCCTCGAGCCGCTCGATCTCGCCCCGCGCCACCTCGCGATACCACGGGTTGCGGTCGGCGGTGGCGATGCCCGTGAAGCCGGCCCGTTCCATGGCCCGGGCGTAACGCGCCGGCGACGCCATGCCGAAGCTTAGGCCTTCCGCGTCGAGATAGGCCTTCATGTCGGGGGAGGGCTCGCCGTCATGGCCGATCAGCCAGTCGCTGGCCGCGAACACGCCGCCGGGTTTCAGCACGCGAAAGATGTCCTCGAACAGCGCTTCCTTGTCCGAAACATGCACCAACGAATCCTTGGAGAAGACCACGTCGAAGCGTTCGTCGGCGAAGGGCAGGGGGCCGGGCGGCGCCTGGACGAAGCGGGCGCGGTGGGACAGGCCCTTGGCGTGGGCGCGTTTTTCCGCGCGCGCGATCACCGGCGCCTCGACGTCGAAGCCCACGGCTTCGGCCGCCCCGTGCCGCTCCACGAGCGCCAGCGTGACGCCGCCCGAGCCGCAGCCGATGTCGAGCACGCTCTTGCCCCGGAGCGACAGGCCTTCGAGCACGCGATCGACCTCCTGCGCGCCGCCGGGCGACAGAAAACCGTCGCCCCAGAGCGTCTCGAGGAAGCGGATCGCCGCCTCGTCATATTCCGGCTCGGCGTGGGTCATCGGCCCCGCTCTCCCGAACATGGTCCCAACACGGTCGAAGCCTACCGCAGCGACGGAAGAACGCAACAGTGCTGGTTGAACATTCATTCAAAATCTGGACAAGGAGGCCGTTCCGGTGCCAGACTTGCCCCGAGGCGGAAGAACAAAGGCGGCTTCGGGCATGAAGGTTTGGGACGCGGTGGTGATCGGCGCCGGGCACAACGGGCTTGTGGCCGCCTGCTATCTCCAGCGCGCCGGGCTCGACGTGCTGGTGGTCGAGAAGAACGACTGGATCGGCGGGGCGGCCGTGAGCCGCTCGCTCACGCCGGGCTTCCTCTACTCCAACTGCTCCTATGTCTGCTCGCTGTTCCGGCCCGAGATCATGCGCGACCTGGAGCTGCCGCGCTTCGGGCTGCAGGTGATCCCCTATGAGGGCGGGGCGGTGTTCACCCAGGACGGCGACTATCTCGCCGCCTACAAGGACCACCACGCGCACCGCCGCGAATGGGCGCGTTTCTCTCCGCGCGACGCGGAAAGCTACGACCGCTATTCCCGCGACGTGACGCGGCAGTGCCGCTTCATCCAGCCGCTGCTCATGCGCACCGCGCCCGACCCCACGAGCTTTCGCCCGCGCGACCTGTCGGAACTCGTCTATCTCGGGCGCAGGTTCGGCGAGATGAGCGAAGACGAGATCGCGCTCACGGTGCGCTTCTGGACCATGTCGATCTCGGACTTCCTCGACGAGTATTTCGAGAACGACGTCATCAAGGCCTATCTCGCGCTGTCCGGCATCATCGGCACCGCGCTCGGCCCCATGTCGCCCGGCACGGCCTATGTGCTCTTGCACCATTACATGGGCGAGGTGGACGGCGCGGTCGGCGCCTGGGGGTTCGCGCGCGGCGGGATGGGGGCGGTGACAAGCGCGCTGGCCCGCTCCTTCGAGGCCTCGGGCGGCACGGTCCGGCGCAACGCGCCCGTCGAAAAGGTGCTGACAGCGGACGGCAAGGCCACAGGCATCGTGCTGGAAGGGGGCGAGGAGATCCGCGCCCGGCGGGTGATCTCCAACGCCGACGTGAAGCGCACCTTCCTGAAGCTCGTGGACGAGGCGGACCTGCCCGAGCCCTTCCTGCGGCGCGTGAAGAACTTCAAGATCCGGGGCTCGTCGGGGAAGCTCAACATCGCGCTCGATGGGATGCCCGACTTCCCGGCGCTGCCGCCGAACTCGCCCTGCCTGCAGGGCGACCTGCACTTCACGGATTCGATCGAGCGCATGGAGCGCGGCTATGACGACTGGAAGGCGGGCCGCTGGTCGGCCGATCCCTTCATTGACATGGTGATCCCCACCACGCTCGACCCGACCATGGCCCCGCCGGGCAAGCACTTCATGAGCGTCTTCGTGCAGTACTGCCCGCCAAAGCTGGAAGGGCGCGACTGGACGGACGCCGACCGCGACGCATTCGCCGAAACCGTGGTCTCTCAGATCGCCGACTACTCGCCGGGCTTCCGCGAGCGCATCCTGCACATGGAGGTGCGCACCCCGCGCGAGCTGGAGGCGGAGGTGGGCCTGACCGAAGGCAACATCTTCCAGGGCGAGCTGACCTTCGACCAGCTCCTCTTCAACCGGCCGGTGCCGGGCTACGCCCAATACCGCTCGCCGGTCGAGGGGCTCTACATCTGCGGCTCCTCCACCCATCCCGGCGGCGGCGTGATGGGCGCGCCCGGCCGCAACGCCGCCGTGGAAATCCTTCGCGACGCGCGCGAAAAAAACCGTCATGTGAGCCCGGCTTATGACGTCCTCTGAAGCGTTCGACGCGGTGGTGATCGGGGCCGGCCACAACGGGCTCGTGGCAGCAAGCGTGCTCGCCAAAGCCGGGCGCAAGGTGGTTCTGGTCGAAGCGGAAGCGGAGCCGGGCGGGGCCGCGCGGGGCGAAACCTTCGCCGAAGGCTTCCGCTCGCCGGGCCTGGCGCACGTGCTCAACCGCCTGCACCCGGAGGTGATCGCGGCCCTCGATCTGAAGTCGCATGGCCTGGCGTTCGGGGAGCCCGCGCCGACCGCCGTGCTCGACCGCGACAACGGCCCCCTGATCCTGCACGGCGGCTATGGCGAGGAGGTGGAAGGGCTCTCCGCGGGCGAGGCCGCGGCCTGGGGCGAGTTGCGCGCGCGCCTGTTCCGCCAGGCCGGCGTGCTGAAGCCGTTCCTTGTCCGCAACCCGCCCGCGCTCGGCCGCCTGTCTCACGGCGACAAGGCCTTTCTCGGCTCCGTGCTGCTCTCGCTGCGGCGGCTGGGGCGCGAGGAGATGCGCGAGTTCCTCCGCATGGTGCTGATGAACGTCCATGACGTGGCCGAGGAACATCTTTCCGATGACCGGCTGAAGGGCCTGCTCGCCTTCGACGCGACGCTCGGCGTGCATCTCGGGCCCCGCTCGCCCACCTCTCTCCTGGGGCTCTACTACCGCCTGGCCGGCGAGGCGGCGGGCGCGCCCGGCGGGCAGGTTGTTCCGCGCGGCGGGATGGGGGCGGTGATCGCCGCGCTCGTGAGGTCCGCGGAATCGGCCGGCGTGGCGCTGCGCACCAAGGCGGAGGTGCGCCGCATCCTGGTGGGGGACGGCGCGGCAAGCGGCGTCGCGCTCGCCGATGGGACCGAGTTGCGGACCGGGCTCGTGCTCTCCGCGATCAACCCGAAGACCACCTTCTTCGAGCTTGTCGGGGCGCCGCATCTCGACATCGGTTTCATGCGCAAGGTCGGCAACATCCGCATGAACGGGGCCGCGGCCAAGCTGCACCTGGCGCTGGACGGCATCCCCGCCTTCGCCGGCCTGGGGGAAGAGCATTTGCGCGGACGCATCGTGATCGCGCCTTCGTCCGACGGTGTGGAGCGCGCCTACAACCCGTCCAAATATGGCGATTTCTCCCGCGAGCCGGTTGTCGAGGTCACCCTGCCGGGCCTCGCCGACCCGGCGCTTGCCCCTCAAGGCGGCGCGGTGCTTTCGGCGGTGGTGCAGTTCGTGCCTTATCGCCTGCGCGGCGGCTGGACCGAGGCGCGAAAGGCGGAACTCCTGGAGGCGAGCCTCGCCCTGCTGGAGCGCCACGCGCCGGGCCTTCGCCGTTTGGTGCGCGCCGCCGAACTGCTCACGCCCGCCGACATCGAGCGCCGCTACCATATGCCGGGCGGCCACTGGCACCATGGCGAGCTCCAGGCCGACGCGATGCTTTTCTCGCGCCCCGTGGCGGGGTCGTCGGGCTACGGCACGCCGGTCGAGGGGCTTTATCTCTGCGGTGCGGGCGCCCATCCCGGCGGCGGCATCTCCGGCCTGCCCGGCCTCAACGCCGCGCGGGCCGCCATCCGCGACGGCGAAAGCCGCAAGCGGACCAGCTTCGGCTTCTCGATCCTCAAGCGCAGCCTTTCGGAGGCGCGGCCATGAACGTGATGACCTCCTTTCAGGCGGAAGGGCAAACCCGCCGGGCCGCACAGGCGCATATCCGAAAGCTCAAGCGGGAATCGCCCTTCCATCCGCGCTTGGCCGCCCTCATGCAGACGGGCGCATGGTATGACTGGGGCGGCAATCTGGCGCCCATGTCCTTGTGGGAGGAGGAACTCGAATTCTTCGCGATCCGCTCCCAGGCCGCGCTGTTCGACATCTCGCCCATGGTGAAATACCGGATCGAGGGCCCGGACGCCGAAGCCTTCTGCAATCGGCTGACGCTGCGCGACGTGAGAAAACTCCGGCCGGGGCGCGTCCACTACACGGCGTGGTGCGACGACGAGGGCTTCGTGCTCGACGACGGCACCTTGTTCCGGCTGGCGCCGGATCGGTTCCGCCTCTGCTGCCAGGAGCGGCACCTGCCCTGGCTGCTCGACGGCGCGCAAGGCTTCGACGTTGCGATCGAGGAGGAGACGGAAGCCGTGGCGGGGCTGGCGCTGCAGGGGCCGACCGCGTTTTCGGTGCTCCGGGCGGCCGGCTTCGAGGGCGTGGAAACGCTGAAACCCTTCGACCTCGCGGATTTTCTGCATGAGGGCGGCATGGTCACGGTGTCGCGCACCGGCTTCACCGGCGACCTCGGCTACGAGCTGTTCGCGCAAGCGTCCCAGGCGCTGAGCCTTTGGGACCGGCTCTGGGACGCGGGCCGGCCCTTCGGGCTCAGGGCGATCGGCTATGCGGCGCTCAACCGGGCGCGCGTCGAGGCCGGCTTCATCGTCGCCAATGCCGATTTCGTCACGGCCGAGACCGCGCTGCGCGCCGACCGCGCGCGCCTGCCCGACGAGATCGGGCTCGGCTGGATGGTGGACGGGGCCAAGGGCCATTTCAACGGCCGCTGCGCGATTCTGGCGGCGCGCGAAAAAGGCGGCGCCCGGCATGTGCTGGTGGGGCTCGAGGTCGAAGGCAATGTGCCGGCGGAGCACGCGCTGGTCTATCACCGGGGAAAGAAGGAGGTCGGCCTCGTTTCGGCGGCGATCTGGTCGCCGACGCTGAAGCGCAACATCGCCATCGCCAGCCTCAGGCGGCCCTATGGCGACACGGTCCTCGACGATCTCTGGGTGGAGATCTACGCGCTCAGGGAGCTTCAGTTCGCCAAGCTCATGAAGCGGGCCTGGGTCGTGCCGCGGCCTTTCCTGAAGCTCGACCGGCGCACGGCGACCCCGCCCGCCCCGTTCTAGAGGCTGTTCATGGTCCATAACAGCCTCTAGCGCCATGGCGGTGGACGACGAGCTCG
Source organism: Mesorhizobium sp. (assembly GCA_035998495.1). GTDB lineage: Bacteria > Pseudomonadota > Alphaproteobacteria > Rhizobiales > Rhizobiaceae > Mesorhizobium_B. Next base: position 31,354 of record DASYHP010000076.1, on the reverse strand, counting down.
CCCGCAACTGGGCGCTGATCGCCACGCCGCTCGGCGAGGAATGGTCGGGCCGGGCGCGCTATGCGGCCGCCATGTTCTTCTACGGACGCGGCGAGATGAGCGCCGACGTGCTGGAGGCCTACCGCATCTGCTCCCGGCTCGACGGCGAGGATCCGGTCGCCCTGCTCCGGCGATCGGGAGCAGGCGACGACTGGATCCGCAAGCTCCGCAACCCGCCGGACTGAGCGGCTGTCAGCCTTTCGACAACAGCTTCAGCACCCGCCTGTTCGCGGGCAGCCTGACGATGAGCGTGCTGAGCTCGGGCTCGGACACGAGATGAGCGGCCTCCAGCACGTTCTCCCATCGCGTCTCGCGCTGACCGCGCTCCTTCCAGCTCTTGAGCTGCTTTTCGACCTTGAGCGCGAACACGGCGACGGTGCAGAGCTGGAAGTGATCCTCGGCTCGACGCCAATAGGCGTAGGTGCCGATCGCGTCGCGCAGCACATGTCCCTTCACGCCGGCCTCCTCCTGCGCTTCCAGCGCGGCGGCTTGACGGTCCTTGAGCCCCTTCATGGGCCAGCCCTTGGGGACGATCCAGCGTTTGGTCTCGCGTGAGGTCACAAGCAGCACCTCGATCACGCCGCCCTTGGCGAGGCGAAGGGGAAGGGCGGCGATCTGGTCCCTCGTCTTAGCGGTCATGGTCGCAGGACGGCATTGCAGGGTTGAACCGCGCGGGCGCCGCGTCCGGCTGTTCCGCCTCGATCCGCCCCATGGGCGTGACCGTTCTCCTGCGCCGTCGCCTCCCGCTTCCGCTTTCCGGGCGCCGACTGGCGCAAGCTTGACATCCCCTCACCTATTTCCCATCATCTTTTCATGTTCGTCGCCGAGCAACATTCACATCTTCATCGGGTGTGTCCCATCGCGGGACACTAACCCCCGGCTCAGTCGCGTCGTGCCCCAGCCGAGGGGCATGGCTCAGGTGCCGCATCCTCAGATGAGCCGCACCCAGCCGTAGCGACATACTTCTAATCCGCATGTGCTTCACGCAAGTCGCGGCGAAAAGCTGCGGCTTCACCTTGAAAGGGTCGCGGAAGATGATCCGGAAAAACAACCAACGTAAGCCGAACATCCTGATCGGGCAGACGGACTACGAGAAGCTGTCGGGGCTCGCGGAAACGGCGTCCAGCCGGAACCCGGAGCTTGCGGACGAGCTGCTTGCCGAGCTCGACCGTGCGCGCATCGTGCCTGACGGCCGGCTTGGCCGGGATGTCGTCCGCATGGGTTCGACCCTCCAGTTCAGCACGGATGCCGGGGAAAGCCGGGTCGTGACCCTCGTCTATCCCGGTGAAGCCGACATCGCCGAGGGAAAGATCTCGATTCTGACCCCGATCGGCGCGGCGCTGATCGGCCTGACGTCGGGCCAGTCGATCGACTGGGTCGCGCGAGACGGCCGTTCTCACCGCCTGACGGTGGACAGCGTCATCGCGGACGAGGGGGCGGGCGGCGCCCCTGTCGAGCCGCAGCCCCGTTCGGCGTCATGACGGAACCCCCGGTCTTCAATCGCCCGCCTTCGCCGGAAGGGCGCCTCGTCGCGGGATCATAGCCCCTGCGCTGCCTTCGCAGCCAAGGGTTCTCCACGTTCCTGTCGATGACGCATTTCGTGACCCAGATTTCGGTTTTCTCAGAACGTCATCGAGCTATTCAAAATTGACCGAACGCTGGCAAGGGGTCCACTCTGGCGGCGACAGGAGCAGCCCGTGCCGGACGCATTCGAGAACTTCATCGGCGGCGAGTGGGTAGGCGGCGCGGACCGCATCCCGAACGTCAACCCCTCCGAGCTGACCGACGTGATCGGCCATTACGCCCAGGCCGATCGGGAGCAGCTCGCCGCGGCGATCGCGGCGGCGCGTCGGGCGGCGCCGCTCTGGGGCAGGGCTCCGATCGAGCAGCGCTACAGGGCGCTGATGGCGATCGGCCGCGAGCTGATCGCGCGGTCGGCCGAGCTGGGCGAGCTGCTGTCGCGTGAGGAAGGCAAGCCGCGCGCCGAAGGGATCGGCGAAGTCGCCCGCGCGGGCCAGTTCTTCGAGTTCTACGCCGCCGAATGCCACCGGCAATTTGGCGAGAACGCCGAAAGCGTGCGGCCGGGCATCGACGTGGACATCCGCCGCGAGCCGGTCGGCGTGGTGGCCGTCGTGTCGCCGTGGAACTTCCCGATGGCGACCGCGAGCTGGAAGATCGCGCCCGCGCTCGCTTACGGCAACGCCGTCATCTGGAAGCCGTCCAGCCTGACGCCGGCCTCGGCCTGGGCGCTGGCGGAGATCATCGCGCGGCAGGGCTTGCCGGCGGGCGCGTTCAACCTGGTGATGGGGCCGGGCGCGGTGACCGGCGACGCGCTGGCGGCGAGTTCCGACATCGACGCCATCACGCTGACCGGCTCCACCGAGACGGGACGAAGGGTGGCGGTGGCATGCGCGCCCAACCTGACCAGGCTGCAGCTCGAAATGGGCTCCAAGAACGCGCTTGTGGTGATGGACGACGCTGACCTCGACCTAGCCGTCGCGCACGCCGTCAACGGCGCGTTTTTCGGCTCCGGCCAGAAATGCACGGCGTCCTCGCGCATCGTGGTCGACCGCAGGATCCACGACGCCTTCGTCGCGGGCTTCCTCAAGGCGATGTCGGCGCTCACGGTCGGGCACGCGCTCGACGAGGGGACGCAGATCGGCCCGCTCGCCGACGCCAGCCAACTCGCGGCGGCCGAGCGCTATGTGGAGATCGGCCGGCAGGCGGGCGCCGAGCTGGCCTGCGGCGGCATGCGGCTCGAGCGGCGGACGGAGGGCTACTACTTCGCGCCGGCCGTGTTCCTCCAAACCCGCAACGACATGCTCCTCAACCGGGAGGAGATGTTCGTGCCGATCGCCTGCGTGATCGAGGCGGACGGGTTCGATCACGCGGTCTCCATCGTCAACGACACGGAATACGGCCTGACGGCGGGCATCGTGACCCGCAGCCTGGCGCGCGCCAACGCCTTCCGTCGCGAGGCCCAAACGGGATGCGTGATGGTCAACCTGCCGACGGCGGGCACCGACTATCATGTGCCCTTCGGAGGGCGGAAGCATTCCTCGCACGGCCCGCGCGAGCAGGGCCGCGCGGCGGCCGAGTTCTTTTCCGTGGTCAAGACCAGCTACATCCATGCGGGGGCGCCGCAGTGACCGCCGCCGCTTCCCTCCACCGCCACGGCGTGACGATCGACGGGTTGCAGTACTGCAACTATTCGGAGGCGATCCTGCGCGAGCTGCGCGACGGCGGGGTGGACGCGATCCACGTCACGATCGCCTATCACGAGGACTTCCGCGAGACGGTGGAAAACATCGTGCGATGGAACGCGCTGTTCGCCGCCCATCCCGATCTGATCTTCCCTGGCCGCACCGGGGCGGATGTGCGGCGCGCGCGCACACAAGCGCGCACGGCGGTGTTCTTCGGCCTCCAGAACTGCTCGCCCATCGAGGACGATATCGGCCTGGTGGAGATCTGCCACACGCTCGGCGTGCGCTTCATGCAGCTCTCCTACAACAACCAGAGCCTGCTGGCGTCGGGGTGCTACGAGACGGAGGACGCCGGCATCACCCGCATGGGGCGCGAGGTGATCGCCGAGATGAACCGGCTGGGCGTCGTGGTGGACATGTCCCACTCCGGCCCTCGCTCGACGCTTCAGGCGATCGAGCTTTCGAAGCGGCCCGTCGCGATCACGCATGCCAATCCCCACTGCTGGCACCCGGTTCCGCGCAACAAGGCGGACGACGTCCTGAAAGCGCTGGCGGAGAGCGGCGGCATGCTCGGCTTCAGCCTTTATCCCCATCACCTGCGCGACGGCAGCGCCTGCACGCTGTCCAATTTCTGTGCCATAGTCGCCCGCACCGCGGCGCTGATCGGGGTGGAAAGCATCGGCATCGGCTCCGACCTCTGCCAGGGCCAGCCGGCGGAAGTCGTGCAATGGATGCGGCGCGGGACGTGGACCAAGGCGCCGCTCGGCCCCGACAACCCCGTTACGTTCCCCGAGCAGCCGGCCTGGTTCCGCAGCAATCGCGACTTCCCCGGCCTCGCGACAGGCTTGGCGGAAGCGGGCTTCGATCCGGCCGAGGTCGCCGCCATCATGGGCGAGAACTGGCTGCGCTTCTTCGACGACGCGTTCGAGCCCGCCACCCAGGCCGCCGCGGCGGGCGATGCCCGTCCGCCTCCGCAGCGTCGCGCGAGCTGAGCCATGACGCCCGCTCCCGCCCCCTTCACGGCGCCCCGCGCGATCGCGCAGGTTGTCCCGCGCGCGCCGGAGACGGTGCTCAGGCTGGAACGGATGGGGAGCTTCCACCAGACGCGGCTGAGCTTCATGCGCGTGCTGCTGCGGCGGCTCGGGCGCGAGGGCTGGCGGGTCGAGCGCCCGCTCTGGGACATCGACGCCAAGGGAGAAGGCGTCGCCGTCTACGAGGCCCGCGGCGAGGGCCGCCTCTACGCCCTGGTCTGCTTCGGCCATGATCTCGATCCAAGGAAGCGCACCGACCGCGTGATCGCGGAAGCCTGGGACGCGACCTTCGCGCTGCATGACGGGCCTGTCGGCGCGGCCGACATCGAGCGCCTGTGCCAAAACGTGCCCAGGCAGGAGGCGGGCCGGTGCAGCGCGGCCGAGCTCGTGATGGCGCGCGCCAACCGCAGCGTCCGGCTGTTCGATCACGTTGTGGCCTGCCTCGCGCAAGGCCGGCAGCCGGAAGCGGCCGAACTCGACGCCGTCGGCTATCTGATGCGCACGACGGCCGTCTACGGCAGCGGCAAGTTCGGGCTGGCCGACCGCGAAAGGATCGCCGGCCGCCCCGAATTCGCGGGCCCCTTCGCCGCGGAGATGCTCACCGTCTGGCTGATCCGCCTCTTCACCACCGATCTGGCCGAGCACATGGCGGCGCTTCGCTCCCCGCGGACGGCGGTTCCGCTCGATCCTGCGCTGCGGCGACGGCTCGGCGTCGGAAACGCCACCGGGCTCGGCATGGCGCCCTTCGTGGTCAACCATCCCGCGCTGTTTGGTCGCTGGATCGATGCGCGCGAAACGGCCCTGGCCCGGGTGCGCGCGGTCGAACGGGCGACGGACGGGGAGATCGCTGTTCTCCGCGACCGGCTCCGGCGGAGTAGGCGGCAAATGGCCGGCTGGCGCACCGACGATGAGGTCCAGGCGCGACGCATCGAAAACCTGCGGCGCGACCTCGACAGGCTTTCGGCTCATCTGGAAGAAGCCGACCTCGCGACCCGCTTCCCCTGGGAGCGGCTTCACGCCTTCGCCGAAGCCGAGCTCGGGCTCGAGGCGCAGGAATTCCTGGTCACGCTTCTGCTCGAGCCGTATGGCGCGCTCGTCGACGATCTCGCCGACACCATGGCCGGCGACGAGGCGCCGGACTTTCCGATCGACGGCGCGGCGACGCTTGCGTCGCTTCGGGCGCAGATCGAATCCGTTTATCGGTTCGCGCTCGGAACCGATTTCTCCGACCCCGCGGCGCGGGCGCGGTTCTGGTACGTTTCCGCCGAGAAGCTGGAGCCGAGGCTCGGCGAGCGCGCGCTCGAGGAGGGCGCCGAACGCGAGCAGCCGCTCGGCGTGGCGCGCGACGTCGCCCATCTGCACGAAACCCTGCGAGCCGCTTCGCCCGACACGACGGTCGCCGCGTTCCTCGCCGCGCGCCCCGAGTTCCGCCACACGGTTCGCCGTGTTCAACTGGCCGCGCGCCGGCCCTATGCGGAGATCCGGGACAACCTTCTCGCCGCCGGTATGCGCCCCGTCGACATCCTGCGCTGCAAGCTTTCCTTTTTCGGCGCCACCGATTTCGACCCCCGTTCGGACCGTTGGGTGCGCATCGCGCTCTATCGCCATGCGCCCTTTCCCGACGAGCTGCACGGACACGCCGCGGACGACTGGGCAATCCCCCCGCTCGTCGCCCCTGCGGAGCCCGCGCGTTCGCAAAACGGATCGGGGGCCGGCGGGATCGGGACGCCGTCGCCCGACCGCCCGTCCGGCTTTTCCCTGGGCGAGATCGAGGCCGAGCTGCGCAAGGCCGCGCGCGGCGCCGGCCTGCCCTGGGGGCTCGCCGAGGAGGTGGGGCATGCCGCCCGCGCGCTTGCCAAGGCGTCGCCGAATGCGTTCGCCGCGCTCGCACACGCGCTGGAAGCCTTGCAGGCGGGCCGGCACGGGACGCGCATGGCCTGCGCTGGAACGGCGCTTCGTCCGATCGACGGCCGCCCTTTGAGTCCGCTCGCCGTGGGGCCGGCGATCGCCGACCGGGCCGCCATGCTCGAACAGGCCTCCCTGACCATCGAGGCGGCCGTCGCCTCGCTTTGCCTGCTCGCTCCCGCGCTGGCGGGCGTCGCCGAGAGATCGGAACGGGCCGTTTTGCTCCGCGCCGGCGGCCGGGAGCTGGTCGTCGGCGCCGACATAGCCCAGGCGGCGACCGCTCTCGACGGGCTCGATGCCGGCGACGGACTGACGATTTCCCTGCTGCCGGCGTCCAGGCCGCCTGGGGGGAGCCCCCCGCGCCCCGCCGAGCCGGTCGCGATCCCCGAGGGCCTGTGGCGGCGCTTCGGACGGCTCGCGGCGCTGACCTATGTGCCGGCGTCCGACCGATCGCGCCTGGCGGGCGCGGGCGCGGGTCTCGTCGACAATGACTGACGCCCCGTCCAGCCGCCGCCAGACCGCTTGCATCACGCGGACGATCGCGCGCATGCTGCGCCCGGGCGGTCTTGGTCCAGGCCGTCATGCGATCCCTTCGCCGCCAGCAACCGCGAGGGAATCGCGCCCAACAAAGATCACCGGCCCCGCTTCGGGGCCAAACTCCTAAGAGAACGGCGAGACCTCACCATGACCAAGAACCACGACGAGTCCGAGCGCATCAAGAACACCGATGGCGGCGGCCATGTCGGCGGCACCAAGCACGGCCAGCAGCCCGACGCCAAGACGAGCTCCACCGTCGATCGCAAGGGCGACAAGGCGCGGCCCAACGACGGCAAGGCGGAAGGCTCGCGCGAGCCCTGAACCGCGCGGCCTTTACAGGCCGGTCGGCCGCGCTACTCTCCTCGCGTCAACGGGAGAGACGCAGCCATGCGACGTGTTCTTCTTGCCGGCCTTGCCGCTGTCATTGCGCAGGCTTTCGTTTTCGCCGTCCAGCCCGCCCGGGCGGCGGCGGAGGAGTGCACAGGCGAGAACTGCCCGCCGGCCTCCGAAAGCAGCGGCAAGCGGGGCTGCGGCCGGGACGAGGCCGCGACCTCGTAATCCCCGGCTTCGGCTCGCGCGAGCCCTGAGCATCCTTCCCATGCGTCTGCTCGTCGCCTGAACGAGCAGCGCCGCCGCTCGTCGCACTCACGCTAAGGCAACCCAACGCTTCGACGACGCGGCGTGTCGGGCGGGAACGGCCCTGGTCATCGGCTCCCGCCGGCCCAGATTGGCGCGGGACGCCCAGCCAAGCCGGAGGCCGCCGTGACGATCCGCAATCTCGAGGACGCGCTTCATCCGCGCTCGGTCGCCGTGTTCGGCGCCTCGAACCGCGAGGGGGCGGTCGGAAAGGTCGTGATCGACAACATCTTGGCCGGCGGCTTCGCCGGCCCGATCTGGCCCGTGAACCCGAAATATGAAGCTGTCGCCGGCCTGCCCTGCTTCCCCGACGCAAAGAGCCTGCCGGAAGCGCCCGATCTCGGCGTGATCGTCACCCCGCCCCAGACCGTGCCCGGCATCATCTCGGCCTTGGGCGAGAAGGGGACGAAGGTGGGCGTCGTCATCACGGCGGGGCTGACCGCTGAGAACGGTTTGCGCCAGGCGATGCTCGACGCGGCGAAGCCCCACCTGTTCCGCGTGATCGGGCCGAACACGGTGGGGCTGATGATCCCGCCCGCGAGGCTGAACGCGGGCTTCGCGCATATGGCCGCCGTGCCCGGCAACATCGCGCTTCTGTCGCAGTCGGGCGCGATCGCGACTTCCCTGATCGACTGGGCGGCCGAGCAGAACCTGGGCTTCTCCCATATCGTGTCGCTCGGCGACATGGCGGATGTGGATGTCGGCGATTGGCTCGACCTGCTCGCAGGCGAGGCCGCCACGCGCGCGATCGTGATGTATCTCGAAACCGTCCCCGACCCACGCAAGTTCATGTCGGCCGCGCGGGCTGCTTCCCGGGTCAAGCCCGTCATCGCCATCAAGTCGGGCCGGCACGAGGCGGCCGCCAAGGCCGCGGCGACCCACACCGGCGCGCTGTCGGGCGCCGACCGCGTGGTGGACGCCGCCCTTCGCCGCGCCGGCATTTTGCGCGTGGAGGGCTTGGGCGAACTGTTCGACGCGGCCGAGATCATGGCGCGCTTTGCGCCTTTGCCGCGGGCGCGGGTGGGCATCGTGACGAATGGCGGCGGGGCGGGCGTGCTCGCCGTTGACGAGCTCGTGGACCAGGAGGGTGAACTGGCCGAACTCGCGCCCGAAACCATCGCCCGGCTCGACGAGGCGCTGCCGCCGACCTGGTCGCACGCCAACCCCGTGGACATCATCGGCGACGCGCCGCCCGAACGCTATGCGGCCTCCGTGTCAGCTGTTGCGGCCGATCCGGGCGTAGACGCGATCATGGTGCTCAACTGCCCCACCGGCTTGGCCTCGCCGCTCGCGGCCGCCGAAGCCGTCGCCGCACTGACGACGCGCGGAAAAATCGGGCAAAAGCCCGTGCTCACCTGCTGGCTGGGCGACCATGTCGCGCGCAAAGGCCGGCGCATCCTGCACGAGGCGGGCCTGGCGAGCTTCGAGACGCCGGCCGCCGCCGCCCAGGCCGTCACCTATCTGAGCGACTGGTCGCGCCTGCAGCGCGCTTTGATGCGTGTGCCCTCGAGCGGCGGCGAACAGGTGCGACACGACCGCGAGGCGGCGCTCAAAATCTTCCGGCAGGCGGCACGCGACGGCCGGCGGATGCTGACGGAGCCCGAGGCCAAGGCGGCGATCGGGGCCTATGGCGTCCCTACCCCGGAGATCGTCGTCGCGACATCGCCCGCCGAGGCGAAGGCGGCGGCGGCGAAGCTCTTGCAGAGCTCGCGCGGGGTCGTGGTGAAGCTTTTGTCGGAAGCGATCTCCCACAAGTCGGATGTGGGCGGGGTGATGCTCAACCTGGCCTCGCCCGAGGCGGCGGAGGAGGCCGCGGCGGGCATCGCCGAGCGCGTGGCGCGGCTTGCACCCGGGGCCGACATCCAGGGCTTCGCCGTGCAGCCCATGATCCGCCGTCCCGACGCGCAGGAGCTGATCCTCGGCATGAGCTTTGACCCGATCTTCGGCCCCGTCATCCTGTTCGGCGCGGGCGGGATCGCCGTGGAGGTGGTGGAGGACACGGCCATCGCGCTGCCGCCGCTCGATGAGGTGCTCGCGGGCGACCTGATCGACCAGACCCGCGTCGGCCGGCTGCTGAAAGGCTTTCGTGATCGGCCCCCCGCCGACCGGCAGGCGATCATCGCTGCGCTCAACGCGCTCTCGCTGATGGTGGTGGATTTCCCCTGCATTCAGGGCATGGACATCAACCCGCTTCTGGCTGATTCCGACGGCGTGGTCGCGCTCGACGCCCGCATCGAGATCGACCCCGCGGCGGTCGAGGAGACCGGGCCCAACCCCGCGCTCGCCATCCGGCCCTACCCCTCGGGCTGGGATAAGGATTTTCCGGCTGATGCGCCGCGCTTCTTCATCCGTCCGATCCGGCCGGCCGACGTGGAGCTTTATCCTGACTTCCTCGCGAGGATCTCGCTCGAAGACATCCGCCTGCGCCTGCTGTCGCCGCGCAAGCGCTATGACGAAGGCATGCTCAAGCGCCTGACCCAGCTCGACTACGAGCGCGAGATGGCTTTCGTCGCGCTGGAGGCGGAGACGGGCCGGCTCGCCGGGGTGGGGCGGCTCTCGTCGGACCCGGACGGGGAAGTTGGCGAGTTCGCGCTTCTGGTCCGCACCGATCTGCAGGGCCAGGGCCTCGGCTGGGCGCTTCTGGAACAGATCATCGGTTTCGCGCGCGCCGAAGGCCTCGCCCGCGTGGAGGGCGTGATGTTTTCGGAGAACACGCGCATGGTGCAGATGTCGCGCGAGTTCGGCTTTGCGCTTCAGCGACACCCCGAGGAGCCGGGCGTGATGCTGGCGAAGCTAGACCTGAGGCCGCCTCAGCCCTGATCGGCGAACGCGCCGGGATTGGCTTCGGCGAAGCCTTCCAACTCCGTCATCACCGAATCGATGTGCCGGGCCATGGCCGCACGCGCGGCCTCGCCCTCGCCCTCGCGAATGGCGGCGACGATCGCCTCGTGCTCGGCCATGGAAAGCTGGTGGCGGCGCGGGGTGATGAGGACGCGCCGCGCCCGGTCGAGCGCGAGCCGCGCCTGCTCGACCAAAGCCCGCATGCGAGGATAGCCCACGGCCGAGGTGAGGATGTCGTGGAATTCGAGGTCGAGCCGGTGAAAGCCCGGCTGGTCGCCGGCCTCCACGGCCGCCTTTTGACGGTGCAGGCTCGCTTCCGTCGCAGCGACCAAGGCGGAGTCGGCGCGTGTCGCGAGCAGCGCCGCCGCCTCGCCTTCGAGCGCCCGGCGCAAGAACATGTTTTCCCGCGCGTCGCGGAGCCGAAGGAGCGACACCGTCGTGCCGCTTTGCGGGCGGATGTCCACGAGCCCTTCGGCCTTGAGCCGGTTGAAGGCTTCGGCGATGGGGAAGCGTGACACGCCGAAGCGCTGGGCGAGAACCGCCTTGTCGAGCACGGCCCCCGGCGGGAATTCGAGCGTGACGATGGCCTCGCGTAGCGCCGAGGCGACGCGCTCGGTGGCGCCGCCCCGCGCGCGGGAGGGCGGAGCGAGGACGAACTCGTCAGCGAGAGGTTGGCTCATCGTGCATTTTGCCGTTGCATGCCGGACTAACATGTTAGTATGCTGCGCAAACACCGGTCAATCGCGCGGGAACGCTGCCGCACCATGAACCTCCATGCCAAACCGGCCCGGGCGCTTCGCCTGAGCCCTGACGACAACGTGCTCGTCGCCGCCGAGCGCATCGAGGCGGGCGCGCCCGTGGGCGAGACCGTCGCGCGGGCGAGGATCCCGTTCGGGCACAAGCTGGCGGCGCAGGCGATCGCGGCCGATGGCCCGATCGTCAAGTTCGGCCAGATCATCGGCTTCGCCAAGCAACCGATCGAGGCCGGCGACTGGGTGCACGAGCACAATGTCTTCATGCACGAGTTCGAGCGCGACTACGCCTTCTGCGAGGGCGCCGCGCCCGTGGATTTCGTGCCGGAGGGCGAGCGGGCGACGTTCGAGGGTTTCCGGCGCTCGAACGGCTCGGTGGGCACGCGCAACTATGTGGGCATCCTCACGAGCGTGAACTGCTCGACCACGGTGGCCGGCTTCATCGCCAAGGAGATCGAGCGCTCCGGCGTCCTCGACGATTATCCCAACATCGACGGCATCGTGGCGCTGAAGCAGGCGAATGGCTGCGTGATCGACTATCGCGGGGTGATCTTCGACACGCTGAAGAAGACCACCTGGGGCTACGCCACCAACCCCAATATGGGCGGCGTGATCATGGTGGGGCTGGGCTGCGAAGGCTTCCAGATTCCGCGCTTCAAGGAAGCCTACGGCATAAAGGAATGCGACACGTTCCGCACCATGACCATCCAGGAGGTGGGTGGAACGAGGAAGACGGTGGAGGCCGGCGTCGAGGCGGTCAAGGCCATGCTGCCGACCGTCAACGCCGCCCGGCGCGAAACCGTGCCGGCCTCGGAACTGGTGCTTGCGCTGCAATGCGGCGGCTCGGACGGCTATTCCGGCATCACGGCGAACCCTGCGCTGGGCGTGGCGGCCGACATCCTGGTCAAGCACGGCGGCACGGCGATCCTGTCGGAAACGCCGGAGATCTACGGCGCCGAGCACCTGCTCACCCGGCGGGCGGCAAGCCGCGAGGTGGGCGAAAAGCTCGTGGACATCATCCATTGGTGGGAGGACTACACCGCCCGCAACCAGATGGAGATGAACAACAACCCCTCGCCCGGCAACAAGCTGGGCGGCCTCACCACGATTCTTGAGAAGTCCCTGGGGGCGGCGGCCAAGGGCGGCACGACGCCGCTCAACGCGGTCTATCGCTACGCCGACAAGGTGACGGCGAAGGGCTTCGTGTTCATGGACACGCCGGGCTATGACCCCGTGGCGGCGACCGGCCAAGTGGCGGGCGGGGCGAACGTGCTCGCCTTCACCACCGGCCGCGGCTCGGCCTATGGCTGCAAGCCCACGCCCTCCATCAAGCTCGCCACCAACACGCCTGTCTATGAGCGGATGCGGGACGACATGGACATCAACTGCGGCGACGTCCTCGAAGGGGTGTCGCTGGGGGAGAAGGGTGAGGAGATCTTTCGCGAGATCCTCGCCGTGGCCTCGGGCAGGAAGACCAAGTCGGAAGAGCTCGGCTACGGCGACAACGAATTCGTTCCCTGGCAGATCGGCGCGACCATGTAGCCACGGGAACGATGGTCCGGCGGGAGGACGCCGGGCGAAACTGATCCAGCAATCGGGAGGAATGGAATGCTGAAACTCGTCACGGCAGCCCTGGTCGGGGCCGCTTCGCTTCTGGCGGTCGGCGCCGCGCATGCCGACACCGCGGACAAGCGCATCGCGCTGTCCAACAACTATGCCGGCAATTCCTGGCGCCAGGCCATGCTGGCCTCCTGGGACAAGGTGACCAAGAAGGCGGTCGCGGACGGCATCGTGGCCGCCGCCGACCCCTTCACCACCGCCGAGAACCAGGTGACCGAGCAGGCCGCGCAGATCCAGAACATGATCCTGCAGGGCTATGACGCGATCGTGCTGAACGCAGCCTCCCCGGACGCGCTGAACGGCGCGGTTAAGGAGGCCTGCGACGCCGGGATCATCGTCGTATCCTTCGACGGCATCGTGACCGAGCCCTGCGCCTGGCGCATCGCCGTCGATTTCAAGCAGATGGGCAAGGACCAGATCACCTATCTCAAGGAGAAGATGCCGGACGGCGGCAACCTGCTCGAGATCCGCGGGCTGGCCGGCGTGTTCGTGGACGACGCGATCTCAAGCGGCATCCACGAGGGCGTGGCCGAGAACCCGCAGTTCAAGATCGTGGGCTCGGTGCATGGCGACTGGGCGCAGGACGTGGCGCAGAAGGCCGTGGCCGGCATCCTGCCCTCGCTGCCCGAGGTGCAGGGCGTCGTGACGCAGGGCGGCGACGGCTATGGCGCGGCGCAGGCTTTCGCGGCGGCCAACCGTCCGACGCCGCTCATCATCATGGGCAACCGCCAGGACGAACTCGCCTGGTGGAAGGAGCAGAAGGACGCCAACGGCTACGAGACCATGTCGGTCTCGATCGCGCCCGGCGTGTCCACGCTCGCCTTCTGGGTCGCCCAGCAGATCCTCGACGGCAAGGACGTGCCGAAGGATCTGACCGTGCCCTTCCTGCGCATCGACCAAGCCAATCTCGAGCAGAACCTCGAGACCACCGAAGCGGGCGGCGTGGCGAATGTGGAATACACGCTGGAGGACGCCCAGAAGGTGATCGAAGGCGCGAAATAGGCCCTTCTGCGCGTTAGCGGGAGTTCGGGTAGCCTGCTTATTGCGGTTTGACGCAACCCTCTCCGTTCCCCTCCCCCTTGTGGGGAGGGGTAAGAGGTGGGGGTAATAACGCCTGAGGTTTCGCGGCGGCACGCTCCTCACCCCACCCTCGGTCCCTCCCCACAAGGGGAGGGAGGATTGCCAGTCCTGCCCGCTTGTGGCTGCCCTCGACAATGCAAAAGCCCGCTCCGCCCCTCGTCCAGTTGGAAGGCGTCGCCAAGCGCTTCGGCGCGGTGCGCGCGTTGGAAGGCGTGAACCTGTCCGTCCCCGCCGGAAGCTGCGTGGGCCTGGTGGGGCACAACGGCGCGGGCAAATCCACGTTGATGAACGTGCTGGCCGGCACGCTGCGGCCCGACGAGGGCCGGGTGGCGGTGTCCGGCCACGACCTTTCCGGAAGCTGGGGCGTGGCCGCCGCCGCCGGCCAGGGCATCCGCTGCGTGTTCCAGGAGCTGTCGCTCTGCCCTAACCTGTCGGTGGCCGAGAACGCGCGCATCATGCATCCCGCTTTGCGCGGCCTGGGCTGGCGAAAGCGCGCGGCGGCCCTCATCGCGGAAAGGCTCGACGCCATCTTCCCCCGCCACGGCATCGACCCGGATGCGATCGTGGGCGACCTTTCCATCGCGCGCCGCCAGATGGTGGAGATCGCGCGCGCCTTTTCCGTGTCCGACCGGCCGGCGCGGCTGGTCATCCTGGACGAGCCGACCTCTTCGCTCGACGCCGTGCTGGCCGCGCAGCTCCTCGCCTATGTCCGGCGCTTCGTGGCCGAGGGCGGCGCGGTGGCGCTGATCTCGCACCTGCTCGGCGAAATCCTTTCGACGGCCGACCGCGTGGTGGTGATGCGCGACGGCGGCGTGGTGGCCGACCGACCGGCCGGCGAGTTCACGCGGAAAAACCTGATCGAGGCGATGGGCAGCGTGGCGCATGAGGATGCCGGAGACGCCCGCGCCAACCGGGCGAGAACCGGCGAGCCGGTCGTTTCGGCCGCGCCCGAAGGCCAAACGGACGACCGTCGCCTGACCCTTCACCGTGGCGAGATCGTCGGGCTGGCCGGCCTTGGCGGCCATGGCCAGACGGCGATGCTGCGGCGCATCTTCGACGGCGCGGGCGGCCGCGTCCGCGACGTGACGGTGCGGGGCAAAACGGGCTTCGTGGCCGGTGACCGGCAGGCGGACGGCGTGTTTCCGCTCTGGTCGATCGGCAAGAATCTCACCGTCGCCTCGCTGCGCGCCCTGCGTGGGGGAGGTCTCATCCAGCCCGCCGCCGAGCGCATCATGGCCGAGGACTGGCGTCAAAAGATCGGCATCCGCACGCCGGATGTGAAAAACCCCATCCTGTCGCTTTCGGGCGGCAATCAGCAGAAGGTTCTGTTCGCCCGCGCGCTCGGGTCGGACGCCGACATCATCTTGATGGACGACCCCATGCGCGGCGTGGACATCGGCACCAAGCAGGAGGTCTATGGCATGCTGCGCGCCGAGGCCGACCGTGGCCGCTCCTTCCTTTGGTACACGACCGAAATGGACGAGCTGCGCCATTGCGACCACGTCTATGTGTTCCGCGAGGGCCGGATCGCGGCGGAACTGTCCCGCGCGGAGCTTTCCGAGGAGAAGGTGTTGCAGTCCTCCTTCGACGCGGCCGCCTGACCGATGCAAAGCTTTCTGGCCCGTCACATCCGCATCGCGCTTCCCGCGCTGTGCCTGGCCGTGCTGCTGGCCGCGGTGTTCGTCATGCAGCCGCGAGCCATGAGCTATGTCGGCCTGAACCTGCTCCTCAACCTGGCCCTGCCCATCGCCTTCGCCACGGTCGCGCAGATGTTCGTGATCGCGGTTGGCGAGCTCGACCTCGGCATCGGCGCCTATGTCGGCTTCGTGGCCTGCGTGGGCGCGACCTGGCTGAACACGGACCCGGCCGTCGGCGTCCTCATGCTCGCGGGCGGCGTTCTCGTTTATGCGGCCGTGGGCGCGCTGATCTTCTGGCGCGGCCTGCCTTCCATCGTGGTCACGCTCGGCATGTCCTTCGTCTGGTTGGGCCTGGCGATCCTGGTGCTGCCCACGCCTGGCGGCAAGGCGCCCGACTGGCTCCAGGCCGCCATGAAGGTCAAGACGCCGCTGCTGCCCATGACGATCTTCGCCTCGGTCGCCCTGGCGCTCGTCGTTCACTGGGGGCTGATGCGCAGTTCCTACGGTGCGGTGCTGCGGGGAGCGGGCGGCAACCCGCGCTCGATCGAGCGCGCGGGCTGGTCGCTCATCAAGATCCATGTCGTGATGTTCGGCCTGGCCGGCCTGTTCGGATTGCTGGCGGGATTGTCGCTGGTGGGCCTCACCACCTCGGGCGACGCCAACATCGCGCTGCGCTACACGCTGCTTTCCATCGCCGGCGTCATCCTGGGGGGAGGCGAGTTCACGGGCGGGCGGGTGTCGCCGGTGGGCGCGGTGATCGGCGCCATGACGCTGACGCTCGCCGCCTCCTTCCTCTCCTTTCTCAGGCTCGACCCGGACTGGCAGATCGGCGCGCAGGGCGTCATTCTGATCCTGGTGCTCGCGCTGCGCGTGCTCATCAACCGCACGGAGGCGCGGGCGGCGTGAGGGGGTTGTTTGAGATAGCGGTGGGTTGGGCCGACCATTGCGGCAGCCCCGCCTCTCCCCGTTTACGGGGTCGGAGCGACGAGCAGCGATCGACACAGGGGTGTCGATCGCCGTCGTGCAGGGGCAGGGTGAGGGGCAGCGCCAACCTTGCCGAGTTCGCGCCGCCCCTCATCCGACCCTTCGGGCCACCTTCTCCCCGTAAACGGGGAGAAGAAGACGCTCAGCCTGTTGACGCACCATGACCGCCCTCCGCCGTCTCAGCGAGAAACCCTGGATCTGGGCCTATGCCGGGGCCTTCGCCGTGTGGCTCGCCACGATCGCCTTTACGGGCGGCACGGGTGGCGGCGAGGTGCTGACCGCGACGCTTTCCTTCGCCACCTTCTCCGTCATCGTCGCCGTCGGCCAGATGTTCGTCATCACGCTCGGGCCGGGCAATGTGGACCTCTCCATCCCCGCCACGATGACGCTGGCCGGCGCGGTCGCCATGAAGGTCATGAACGGCCAGGACGGCATGATCCTGTTCGGCCTCCTCGTCGCGCTGGGCTGCGGGGTAGGGGTGGGCGTCTTCAATTACTTGCTGATCCGCCTGCTGCGCATCCCGCCGATCATCGCGACGCTGTCCTCGAGCTTCATCGTGCTTTCGGCGGCGATCTCCTACAGTCGCGGTATCCGCATCAAGCCGCCGCCGAGCCTGGCCAGCTTCACCACCTGGGTGATCGACGGCGTGCCGGTGCTGGCGGTGACGATCATCGGGGTGACGGCCGCCATGAGCGTCGTCCTCCACCGCACGATCTATGGCCGCACGGTGACCGCGCTCGGCCAGAACGCGCGCGCGGCACGGCTCGCCGGCCTGCCCGTCGACTGGGTGCGCTTCGCGACCTACGCGTTGTCCGGGGCCTTCGCCGGCTTGAACGGCTATCTTCTCTCGGGCTTCTCGGGCGGGGCCGCGCTCAACATGGGCTCGGAATATCTTTTGGCTTCCATCGCGGTCGTGGTGATCGGCGGCACGAGCGTCGCCGGCGGCTTCGCCAACCTGCCCGGCCTGTGGGGGGCGGCGGCGCTGCTCTTCCTGCTCGTCACCATGCTCAACACCTATGGCTTCGGGGCGGGCTCGCGGCTGCTTTTGACGGGGCTCATCATCATCGCCGTGATCATGCTGGCCGGCGGCAAGAAGGAGGGGGCGCGATGAGCCTGGTGGGGGACGACTACGAATATTACGACAAGCGTTTTCGCGACCTCACGGTGCCCATCGCCAAGGTCGAGACCCTGTTCGACGGCTGCCGCTGGGCGGAGGGGCCGGTCTGGTTCGCCGATGGCGGTTTCCTCGCCTGGAGCGACATCCCCAACAACCGGCTTTTGCGATGGACGCCGGAAATGGGCGTGGACGTGTTCCGCGCCGACTCGAATTACGCCAACGGCAACACGCGCGACCGCGAGGGCCGGCTCGTCTCCTGCGAGCATGGCGGGCGGCGCGTCACGCGCACGGAAGCAGACGGCTCGCTGACGGTGATCGCCGACCGTTTTCGGGGCAAGCGGCTCAACTCGCCCAACGATGTCGTGGTGAAGAGCGACGGCACGGTGTGGTTCACCGACCCGACCTACGGGATCCTGAGCGACTATGAGGGCTACAAATCGGATCCCGAGCAGGAGGGCTGCTTCGTTTACCGCGTTGATCCGCGCACGGGCGACATCGAGGTGGTGGCGGACGATTTCGTGAAACCCAACGGGCTGGCCTTCTCGCCCGACGAGAAATTCCTTTACGTGGCCGATTCCGGCGCGAGCCATGACGAGAACGGGCCGCACCACATCCGCCGCTTCGCCGTCGGCGAGGGCAACCGGCTGAGCGGCGCCCGCGTGTTCGCGGAGGTGTCGCCGGGCGTGCCGGACGGCATGCGGCTCGACACGGCTGGCAATGTCTGGACGAGCGCGCAGGACGGCGTGCTCTGCCTGTCGCCCGAAGGCGAGGCGTTGGGAAAGATCCGAATCCCCACCATGGTGGCCAACCTCTGCTTCGGCGGCCCGCGCCGCAACCGGCTCTTCATCACGGCCACCGACCGGCTGTTTTCCGTGTTCGTCGCGGCCACGGGCGCGCAGAAGCCTTGAACGGGCCGCTCGGCGATGCCGTGCGGGGCACGGCAGGCTCAACTCGCCCGGTCTGCTGAAGGAGCGCCATGTTCCAGGCCGCGATGGTGATCCTCGATTGGCTGGGCGTGGTCGCCTTCACTGTCACGGGCGCGCTTGTCGCCTCGCGCAAGCAGATGGACATCGTCGGCTTCGCCCTTCTGGGCACGGTCACGGGCATCGGCGGGGGGACGTTGCGGGACGTGCTCTTGGGCTTGCCGGTGTTCTGGGTCCGCGAGCCGGCCTATCTCCTGACATGCCTCTTCGTGTCCGTGCTCGTGTTCTTCGCGGCCCACGTCCCGCAGTCCCGCTACGGCTACCTGCTCTGGCTGGACGCGGTCGGGCTGGCCTTGTTCGCGGTGACCGGCGCCGAGAAGGCGGTGCTTGCCGGGACCGGCGGAATCGTGGCCGTCGCCATGGGCGTGACGACGGCCACCTTCGGCGGCATCATCCGCGACCTTCTCGGGGGTGAGAGCCCGGTGATCCTGAGCCGGGAAATCTATGTCTCGGCCGCCCTGGCGGGGGCGGCGCTCTTCGTCTCGCTGCTGGCGCTTGGCGCTCCGCGCGACATGGCGGCCGGCGCGGGCTTCGCGGTCGGGCTGCTCGTCAGGGCCGCCGCGCTCCGCTATGGCTGGTCCCTTCCGCGGTACCGGCCGCGTCCAGGCGTTCCGCACCGCCCGCCGGAGTGAGGGGAGGTCGTGCCCCGGCCGCCCATCCGGACCGGCATGCACTGCGCAGGCTGAGCCGGTTCTCGCTCTAAGCGTCCGCGAAGTCGGCGGCGTAGCGGGCCAGGTTTTCGAGGTGCTTGCGCCAGCCCACCTCGTGCTCGCGCTTGAGCTCGTCGCCGAGCGCGTCGGGGAAGGCGCTCCAGCCGCTATGCTCCAGGCGCAACTCCGTCTCGTCGTCCTGCCCGACGAGCTCGAAGCGGACGCGCGTGGTCGCGCCCCAGCCCTCGTCGGCCCAGCTCCAGGCGATGCGTTCGGGCGGAAAGAACTCCTCGACCCGGCCCGTCGTGACAACGCGCCGACCCGCGTCGTCGGTCCACTCCTCACGGAACTTGCCGCCGGCGCGCGCTTCGAGCGAAACATACGGCCCGAACCAAGCCTGCAGGTGCTTGGGCTCCGTCAGGAGCGTCCACACGATGGCCTGCGGCAAAGGCAGAAGCGCGCTGAGCTCGATGGTGTCGGTCATGGCCGAGAGATTATCATCGGCCATCCCGCTTGAGCGAGCCCGAATCGCGGTCGGCGGTCTGGCCGCCGCCCGTGCCGATCGAGCCCTCGCTGGTAGCAGGCCCGCCGCCCGGCAGCGTTCCGCCGGGCTGAAGCGTGGTGGCGAGCCCGGCGGCGCCGCCCACGGGCTCGTTGGGCATGAAGCCGGGATCGGTGAAGGAGCCATCCGCCTCCCGCGCCGGCTGCTCCTTGCCCGCATCCGCTTTGCTTGGCGTCCCCGCTTGCTTCGGCTCGGCCATGTCGGCCTCCCTCGTTCGGTGAATCCCAAGCAACGCCGCCCGCGAACGGGCGGTTCCCGCGCGGGTGGCGCTCAGGGGTTGTCGGTCAGCGGCGCCGTCTTGCGCCGGGTCAGCGTCGCGAGGTTGCCTGTCAGGATCAGGGCCGCGCCCAAGGCGGTCGCCGTGTCGATCCGCTCGCCATAGGCCGTCCAGCCCACCAGCGCGGTCAGCGGCAGGCGAAGGAAGTCCATGGGCATGACCGTGGTGGCGTCGGCGTGAGCGAGCGCGCGGGCCAAGCAGAAATGCGAGAACGTGCCGGCGAAGGACACCACGAGGACGGCCGGCCAGAGATGGGCCGGCACCGGCTGCCAGAGCGCGATGGCGGGCGCGAGCCCGATGACGGACTGGATCACCAGCATCCAGAAGATGATGCGCACCACGCTTTCCGTGCGCGTGAGCGATTTCACCATGACCACCGAGACGCCGAACGTCACCGCGCCGGCGAGCATGATGAGATGGCCGGGATCGATCGCCGACCCGCCGGGACGGACGATCACCGCGACGCCGCCGAAGCCGAGCAGGACGGCAAGAACCTTGCGCCAGTCGAGCCGCTCGCCGAGGAACAGCACGGCCAGGAGCGCGGTCCAGAAGGGCGTGGTGAACTCGATGGCGACGAGCTCGGCGAGCGGGATCAGCCCGAGCGCCACCAGCCAGGCATATTGGCCGCCATAATGCGCGACATTGCGCCCCAAATGGGTGAGCGGCCGCGGCGTTCGCATGGCGGCAAGGCCGCCGGCGGCAAAGACAAGCGGCAGGAGCATGATGAAACCGATCACGGAGCGCAGCTCCATGACGAGCAGCACGGGCAGCTCCGCCGTGGCCGCGCGGCCCGCCACCGACATCACCACGAAGCAGGCGATGGAGCCGCCCATCCAAAGGGCGGCCTTCAGGCCGGACGGCTCCTGCTGAAAGGCTGGCGCGCTCACAGGCTGGTGGTCGGGCGGGGTTTCGTGCCGTCGGAAAAACGCTCGAAGCGGAACGGGGAGGGGTCCACGATCGGCGCTTCGCCCGTCACGAGGTCGGCCGCGAGCTTTCCTGCCGCAGGGCCGATGCCGAAGCCGTGGCCGGAAAAGCCCGTGGCCACCACGAGCCCCGGCACGGATTTGACGGGCGCGATCACCGGCACGGCGTCGGGCGTGGCGTCGATCATGCCGGCCCAACGCTGCTCGATTTTTGCGCCGCGGGCGGCCGGGAACGCTTTCTGAAATGCTTCCCAGGCCCGGTCGAGGGCGCGGCCGTCCGGCTCGGGGTCGAGCGTGCGGCTTCGCTCGAAGGGCGCTTCGCCACCCCGCGGGTCGAAGCGGCCGTCCCTGAGGCGGGAGAAGAAGCGCGGGTCGGGTTCGAGCCGCACCTCGCGCCAGGATTTCTTCAGAAGCGGCATGAAGTCGAAGAAGAAGCGAAAACTGTCGGGCGTGATCGGGTGCCGGCTCAGAATGCCCGGCGCGATCGTGTAGCCGCCGTCGAGCCGCTTGCGATAGGCGAAGTCGGGCTCCCAGGCGGCCCCTTCCGGCCCGCCTGCGACCGGGGCGGTGCGCAGCACGGAGGAGCGCACGGCGAGTTGCGGCAGGCGGAGCCCCAGTGGCCGCAGGAATAGGCTCGACCAGACGCCGCCCGCGACCACGACCGCGCCCGCGCGGACGAAACCCTTCTCCGTCCAGACGCCGTGGACGCGGCCCGCCGCGAGATCGACCCCGCGCACCGCGCAGTTCTGCAGGATCTTCGCGCCGGCGCGGATGGCGGCGCGGGCGATGGCCGGGGCGGCCTTCTGCGGCTCGGCGCGGCCGTCGCTTTCCGTGTAGAGCGCGGCGGGGTAGCGCCTGGTCGCGCCCGGCAGCAGCGCGGCGAGCTCGTCGCCGCGGATGATGCGGGTGTCGAGCGCATGGTCGCCCGCGCGAGAAAGCCATTCCTCGTGGCCGGCAACCTCGCGCTCGTCGGCGCAGAGATAGAGGATGCCGGAGCGGCGGAAGCCGACATCCTCGCCCAGGAACTGGCGCATGCCGTCCCAGAGCTTGAGCGACTCCACGATGAGCGGCAGCTCGCGCTCGTCGCGGCCCATGCGGCGCACCCAGCCCCAGTTGCGGTTGGACTGCTCGCCGGCGACCATGCCTTTCTCGCAAAGCAGGACGTCCACGCCGCGCTGGGCCAGGAACAGGGCCGTGCTCGCGCCGATGATGCCGCCGCCGACGATCACGACGTCGGCCGCGCTCGGCAGTTCGCTCGCGCTGGAAACGGGGTCCGGGGGCGGTCCCATGAGCCGGCTCCTGTCGGTGGCGGGAAGGGGCCGCGCGAAAACGGCCCGGCGGCGGTCCTTAGCCCGCTAGGGAGCTGAAAACCAGGGGCTCAGGCCGGCAGCTTGTAGAAGCGCGCGGCGTTCCCGCCGAAGACCTTGGCCGCGCTCTCCGCGTCGAGCATCGGCGCGAGGATCGCCCGCACCGCGTTCAGCACTTCCGCATAGGAGGCGGCGAGCAGGCAGACCGGCCAGTCGCTGCCCCACATCACGCGGTCCGGGCCGAAAGCCGAAAAGACGTGACGGACATAGGGCTCAAGGTCGGGGAGCGTCCAGTTGGCATGGTCGGCCTCCGTGACCGTGCCCGACAGCTTGCAAGAGATGTTCGGGTGCTGGGCCACGCGCGAGATATCGTCGGCCCAGCCCTCCAGCCGCCCGCTGGCGATGGGCGGCTTGGACAGATGGTCCACCACCGCGCGCAGATTGGGAACTTGGTCCAGCGCGCGGAGCACATGCGGCAGGTGGCGGGGGAAGGAAAGGATGTCGAAGGGCAGGTCGAGATCGGCGACGTGCCGCAGGTTCTCGATCACGCGTGGCCGCAGGACATAGGCGTCGTCTGGGTGGTCTTGGAGCATGGGCCGGAGCCCGACGAATTTCGGCCGGCGCATCAGGGCTTTGAGCTTGGGGGCGAAGGCCTCGTCCTCGAAGTCGAGCCAGCCCACCACGCCGGCCACGAATGGCGCGCGCGCGGCGATCTCCAGCATGTAATCGGTCTCCGCCTCGGTCTGGGCGGCCTGGACGAGGATCGTCTTCTCGACGCCCGCGCGCCTGAGCAGCGGTTCGAGGTCGCCGGGTCCATAATCGCGGAAGAGCACCGGATTGTCGGGCGACATCCAGAAATAGTCGCCGCGCGCCGGCGCCCAGAAATGCTGATGGCTGTCGATGACCATGGCTCTCCCCTGTCCGGGCAGGTTAAGCGCGGCCGCGCCCGTGCGGCAAGCCGGCCCCTTTGACGCGTTCGCGCGGCGATGCTCTAAACGCGCGGGCGGGGAGGGGCGCGATGACGGATTTCTCAGGCAAGAGCGTTCTGGTCACGGGCGGCAGCTTCGGCATGGGCCGCGCCTGCGCCGAACGCTTCGCCAAGGGCGGCGCGAAAGTGCTGATCGTCAGCAATGATGAGCGCTCGCTGGAAGAGGCGGCCGCCAGCATCGGCCCTCAAGCAACGGCGTTCCTTGGCGACGTGCGGCGTGCCGGGGACATGGAAGCGGCTGTGCGGGAAGCCGTCAGCCGGAACGACGGGCTCGATGTTTTGGCCTGCTGCGCGGGCATCCAGCGCTATGGCACGGTGGAGGATACACCGGAGGAAACCTGGGACGAGGTGTTCGCCGTCAACGTCAAAGGCGTGTTCCTAGCGGGCAAATATGCCGTGCCCGCCATGCGCGGGCGCGGGGGCGGGGCGATCGTCGCGCTCTCCTCGGTCCAGGCCTTCGCCTCGCAGAACAACGTGGCCGCCTATACCGCGAGCAAGGGCGCGCTGAACGCGCTGGTGCGCGCCATGGCGCTCGATCATGCCGCGGACAACATCACGGTGAACGCCGTCTGCCCGGCCTCGGTGGACACGCCCATGCTGCGGCGCTCGGCCGACCTCTTCAAGGGAGAGGGGACGGTGGAGGACACGTTGGCCGCCTGGGGCAAGGGCCACCCGCTGGGGCGCATCGGCCGGCCCGAAGAGATCGCCGAACTGGTGGCGTTCCTCGCGAGCCCCCGCGCGCGGTTCATCACAGGCGCGGACGTCAAGATCGACGGCGGCGCGCTCGCCAAGCTCGGCATCGTCCTGCCGGACTAGGCTTGCGCGCAGGGCGGATCAGCGGCAAACGCCGCCCAACCAGCATCGGCACGGGAGGCCCAAGTGGCGAAACGGAAGATCGCGGTGATCGGCGTGGGGAAGATCGCCGAGGACCAGCACCTGCCCGTCATCGACAAGAGTTCCGACTTCGAGGTCGCGGCCACCGTGTCCACGCGCGGGGTGAGCCATCGCGGCCTGCCTGTGTTCCGCCATGCTGCCGAGCTTTTCAGCGCCATGCCCGAGGTGGAGCTTGTCGCGGTCTGCACGCCGCCCGGCGTGCGTCACGCCATCGTGCGCGAGGCGCTTCTCGCGGGCAAGCATGTGTTGATGGAGAAGCCACCCACGCCCACGATTTCGGAGCTCGACGACCTCGTGCGGCTCGCGCAAAAGACCGGCCGCGTGCTGTTCCAGACCTGGCACAGCCAATACAATGGGGCGGTGGACGAGGCCAAGCGCCTGCTCGCCGAAGAAGGCGTTGCGCGGCTCCGCATCGACTGGCGGGAGAGTGTGCGCAAATGGCATCCCGGCCAGGAGTGGGTGTGGCGGCCCGGCGGCTTCGGCGTCTGCGACCCCGGCATCAACGCGCTGTCGATCCTGGCGAAGATCATGCCCTTCCCGCTTTTCGTGGAAAGCGCGCGGCTGGAGGTTCCCGCGAACCGGCAGACGCCAGTGGACGTGCGGATCGCCTTCAAGTCGGGCGAGCCCCACGCGCCGCCGGTGAGCGCGCATTTCAACTGGCTGGAGGAGGAAGGCGAGGTCTGGACGATTTCGGTCGAGACCGGGCGCGGGAAGCAGGCGGCGCTGGAGCGGGGCGGCGCGGTGCTTACGATCGACAGCGAAACCCGGATCGACGGAAGGCCGGAAGAATATGAGCGCATCTACGCCCATTTCGCCGAGCTTCTCGCGGCTGGGCAAAGCCATGTGGAGGACGCGCCGCTGCGCTGGGTGGCCGACGCGTTCCTCATCGGCGAGCGGCATGTCGGCGCGCCCTTCGAGTGGTGAGGGGCGGCGCGCCGTCTCCTTGAGTGACGATCAGCCCTCGCGCTTGCTGGCTTGAGGATATTATCGGCTCACCAGGGCGGCTGCGCCAAGCGAAAGCGCGGCGGCCAGCGCGAGCTGGATGCGCAGGCGGCCATGCCAGCGCGGCGCGATCCCTGAACGGACGGTGGAAAGGTCATAGCCGAGAAGCAGGAGATGCCCGGCCGCCAAGCTCCACAGCGAATAAGGCGCGAACAGGAAAAGGCAGAACCATCCCCAAAGCGCCGGCAGCACGGCGACGGCGTAGCGGAGCGTTTTCGCGCCTTCCGGCTCGCCGGCGCGAACCGTGATGCCCCATTGCGCCCCGCCCAGAAAGGACAGGATGATCGCGCCATAGGTGGTCAACGCGCCCGCCGGAAACACGGGCAGGAAGTTCCAACCCAGAATCGTGGCCAGCGCCAGGCCGGCGAAGGGGATCACGCCGGCCCATCCCAGGATGAGCGCGGCGGGTGGGATGCGCGTGTCCTGATCCAAGCCGTTCTCCCCAAGCCGTCGCGCACGAACTCGGGACCATTTAGGGCCGTTCGCGCCGACGTGGAGGCGGCTCCGCCGATGGTCCAGTCAGAGCCACTCCGCTCGACCATGCCGCCCCCAGGCTTGAGCCTCCGGCTCGCCCATGCTCAAAGCGCGGCCGCAAGGAGCGCCGGGGCGCAAAAACGAGCGGGGCAACGGATTTGAGCACGAGCGCGGCGATGGTCCGGCGGGATGAGGTCGGCAGGGGCATCGCCTTTACGCTGCTGGCCATCTTCCTGTTCGCCACGCAGGACGCAGTCTCCAAGTTCCTGATGCAGGATCACTCGCCCTTCCAGGTCGCCATGATGCGGTTCTGGGCCTTTTGCGCCATGAGCGTGGTGATCGCCCGGCACAGAGGATCGATGCGAGCGGCGCTCCGGTCGCGCGCGCCAAAACTTCAGATTCTCCGGCCCGTGCTTCTGGTCGTGGACATCTGGCTCTTCATGTTCGCGCTTCAAACCGTGCCCTTGGCCGAGCTTCAGGCGATCACGCTCGTCTATCCGCTGATCGTCACGCTGGTCGCCATTCCGTTCCTGGGCGAGCGGGTCGGCGTGTTCCGCCTGTCCGCGGTGCTCGCGGGCTTCGCCGGCGCTTTGGTGATCGTGCGGCCGGGCGGGCTGCCGCTCGATTTCGGCGCGTTCTGCGCGCTGGCCTCCGCCGCCTGCTACGCCGTCTATCTCGCGCTCACGCGAAAGGTCTCGGGCGTCGACTCGACCGAGACGAGCCTGCTCTATGTCGGAATCGTGGGGCTCGCGCTGACCACGGCGGTGGGCGTCTTCTTCTGGCAAACGCCCGACGCGGCCTCGCTCGGGCTTCTGCTCTACATCATGTTCACGGGCTGCGCGGGGCATGGCCTGATCATCGCGGCGCTGGCGACCGCGCCCGCGAGCGTGCTCCAGCCCTTCAACTACACGGCGCTGCCCTGGGGCATCCTGTTCGGCTATCTTTTCTTCGGCCAGATGATCGACTCGATCTCGCTCGGCGGCGCGGCCCTGATCGTGGCGGCGGGCATGGTGGTGATGGCGCGCGAAAGGCTGAAGAAGGCTCCGATCTTGCCGCCGGCCCTGCCGGGGCGCGAATAGCGCGGCTTGCAGCGGAGGCGCGGCCGTCGCATGACGCTCGTCGCGCGCCGACAGCCCAAAGCCCGTCAAGGAGTCGCCCTTGTGAACGTCTCAGTGGCGCCGCCCAGCGGCCTGCTTTCCCGCCTCCGAGCCGCGACCGCGCAGGCCCATGCGGCGCTCGAGCGCGACCTGGCCTTCCTGTCCGACCCGAGCGACCGCGGCCGCATTCTCGGGGCGCTGCAGCGCTTCCATGGCTTTCACCTTGTGTGGGAGCCGGCCTTGGCGGCCTCGCCGGTCGGCCGGGCCTTCGCCGGCCACAACCGGCTCCCTCATCTGACTGCCGATCTGCAAGCGCTGGGCCTCTCTGCCAGGGACATCGCCGCGCTGCCCCTGTGCGAGGCCGCGGCAAAGCTCGTCGCCACGCGGGCGCGCGCGCTGGGCTCGCTTTACGTGATGGAGGGGTCCACGCTGGGAGGGCAGGTCATCAATCACGCCCTGCGGCGGACAGCTTGGGCGCCGCCCGGCGGGCTCAGCTATTTCAACGCTCACGGCAAGGCGACGGCGGCGCGCTGGAAGGACTTCCTTTCCCGGCTCGACGTGGAAGCCGCCGGGGAGGACGCCGATTCTGTGGCGGATGGCGCCGTGCGGACATTCGAACGCCTGGGAGCGTGGCTGACCGAGCGGTCGCCGGAGCTTGGAGCCGCCGCGGCCTGAACCCTGCGGGACCGTCGCGCGTTTCTCAGACGGTTGCGGAAGAGGCGAGCGAGGCGTGGCCGTTTTGCTGGAAACGGTCGAGCACCGCCCGGTAGGGCGTGTCGTTCTCGAGCACCGAGTCGGATTCCGAGAGATCGAGCGTGCAGCTCAAGCCGTCCGGCCTGTGCTCCAGCGTGACGCCGCCATTCAGGCTTCGCGCCATTCGCGCGATCAGCCGGCTGCCGAAACCGTTCCGCGCGGGCGTCGAGACGGCCGGGCCGCCCTCCTCGCGCCAGCAGATTCTCAGTCGCCGCTCCCCGCTTTCGCCCTCCTGCCAGTCGAGCGCCACGCAGACATGCCCGTCCGGCACGGACAAAGCGCCATATTTCGCGGCGTTAGTCGCAAGCTCGTGGACGATCAGCGCGAGTGTCAGGGCCGTGTTCGGCTTCAGGCTGACATCGTCGCCCTGAAGGCGCCATCGGGGCGCGTCGGCCTCGTAAGGCGAAAGCTCCGCGCCGAGGATGTCTCGGACGGAGGCGCCCCGCCAGTCGGCTTGCACGAGCAGCTTCTGGGTCTTGGCGAAGGCGTCGATGCGGGAGAAATAGCTTCTCTCGAAGTCCTGCAGGTCGGACGAACTGCGCAGGGTCTGGCGCGCGATCGACTGCACCACGGCGAGGATGTTGCCCACGCGATGGCTGAGTTCGGCGACGAGGATGCGCAACTGGTTCTCGGCGTCCCTGCGCTCCCGTTCGGCCTTTTCCCGCTCGCGCCGGCCCCGCGCCTCCTGGAGCGCCCGCTCGACCGCGGGCGCGAGCCGGCTCAGATTCTGCTTGAGCACATAGTCGGTCGCGCCCTTTTTCAGCGACTCGATCGCCCGCTCCTCGCCCAGCGTGCCGGACACGAAGATGAAGGGCGTGTGCGGCACCTTCTCATGCGCGATCCTGAGCGCCTGGAGCCCATCGAAGGACGGCAACTGGTAGTCGGCCAGGATCACGTCGCGCGGCTGGGCGAGAGCGGCGATGAAAGCCTCTTGGCTGTCCACCCGCTCGGTTTCGTGGGCGAGCCCGAAGCGGTTGAGATATCCGCAGACCAGCTCGGCGTCCAAGGCGCTGTCTTCGAGATGCAGGATCCTGAGCGTCAAGGCCGCTCTCCCGAGGACCGTCCGAAGGGCGGCGGCTCATTGAGGATCGCCCAGAAAATCCCCAGGTCCTGGATGGCTTCGAAGAATTCCTTGAAGCCCACCGGCTTCACCACGAAGGCGTTCACCCCAAGCTCGTAGGAACGCACGACGTCGCGCTCCTCGCGCGAGGAGGTCAGCATGACGACAGGCGTGTGGGCCAGCTCCTTGGTGCGCTTGATGGTTTCGAGAACTTCCAGCCCGTCCACCTTCGGCAGCTTGAGGTCCAGGATCACGACAGCCGGCGGGCCGTCGTTTCGGCCTGCGTAGCTACCGCGTCGCAGGAGATAGTCCAGGGCTTCCGCGCCATCGCGGGCGACCACGATTTCGTTGGCGAGCTGGCTGCGCTTCAACGCGGCCAGCGACAGTTCGAGATCGTTCGGGTTGTCTTCGACAAGAAGGATCGGCTTCAGCATGGACTTTCGTCAGACTTTCCCCTCATCGCGCGGCAGCGCCAGGAAGAAGGCGGCACCTTCTCCCGGCTTGCCCTCCGCCCAGGCGCGGCCATCGTGACGTTCGGCGATGCGGCGGACATTGGCAAGCCCGATGCCTGTTCCCTCGAACTCCTCCACGCGGTGCAGCCGCTGGAACACGCCGAACAGCTTGCCGACATAGGCCATGTCGAAGCCGACGCCATTGTCCTTCACGAAGAAGACGGTTTCGTGAGGAAGGATCTCGCTGCCCACCTCAATCCGCGCCCGTTCGGCCTTGCGGGTGTATTTGATGGCATTGCTCAGAAGGTTTTGCCAGGCCTGCCGCAGCATGCCGGGGTCGCCTTGTGTCGGCGGCAGATCGGCGACGACCCACTCGATGTCGCGGTCCCGCCATTCGGGCATCAGAATCCGGCGCACCTCCGCGACCAGCCGGTTCATGTCCACACGAACGTGGAGCGTCGAGGATCGGCCGATCTGGGAATAGTTGAGCAGGTCGTCCACAAGACGGCCGGCCGAAAGCGCCGCCTCCGTGATGATCTGGAGGTATCGCTGGCGCTCGGGGCCCAGCGGTTCGGGCCCGGCATCGCGCAAGAGCTCGGCGAAGCCCACGATATGGCGAAAGGGCGCACGCAGGTCGTGCGACACGGAATAGGAGAAGGCTTCCAGCTCCTTGTTGCTGCGCGCGAGCTCCTGGGCGAGGTCGGCCAGCTCCTCGGCCTTGCGCAACACGATGCCGAGAATGGCGTTGCGCAACTCGGTCGCGGTTTCGATCTCGCTTTCCCGCCAGGGCACGGCGCGTTCCCGGACCGTCTCCTTCCACGCCTCGAAGGATTTTCGCGGGTGCAGGCGCAGGTTGCCTGCTTCTGGCTCGACCGGCTTGTTGGGGTCGCCGCCCCATCGCACGGTGCGGATCACCTCCGGGCGGAACCACAGCACATAGCCGGCGTGAAGCTTGGAAACGGACACCGCCAGAAGCCCGCTGGCCGTGTCCTTGAAACGCGCGGCCTCGGGCATCACCGCCGGCAGGCGGTCGGTCGCGAACACCTCCTTCTGCCGTTCGCGAAGCCAATCGGCGACCGCGCGGACCTCCGCTTCGCCCGGCGCGGCGCCGACCGTGCGGCAGAAGTCCCCCAGAACGACCGCTGCGCCATAGGCGCCCGCGACATGCATCAGCTCGTCGGGGTGGCCGATCAGGCCTTCGGCGAAATTCTCTTCGGCCGACATGCGCGCGAGCAGCCGCGTCTGCACGGACTGAAGCTCCACGCGATGGGCGGTTTCCCGCATCTGTTCCTGCGCCGCCGCCTGGGCGGCGAAAATCTGCGCCAGGAGATCGCATGTGCTCCGCGCGGCGGGCGAGACGTGGTGCGGCGCCCGGCTGTGGCAGGAGATCAGCCCCCAAAGCCGGCCCTCGCGCAGCACCGACACCGACATGGAGGCGAGCGTGCCCATGTTCTTCATGTACTCGACATGCACCGGCGACACGCTGCGCAAGGCCGAGAAGCTGAGGTCGATGGGCTTGCCTGTCGCGGGATTGAGCGTGGGCCGGATGGGGACAGGGGTGTAGTTGGCGTCGGGAATCAGCCGGAGCCGGTTGAGCCGGTAGAGCTCGCGCGCCTGGGCGGGGATGTCGGAGGCGGGAAAGCGCAAGTCGAGATAGGACGGAAGCGCGCCGCCCAGGTCCTCGGCCACCACCGTGCCGTTCCAGTCCCTGTCGAACTGGTAAAGCATCACCCGATCGAAGCCCGTCACCTTGCGCGCCTGGCGCACGACGAGGCGGCTCAGCTCCTCGAAGCTTCGGGTGGCCTGCAAGGCTTCGATGAAGGCGCGGATTTCGGGATAGAATGCGTCGCGCGACGCCTGCTCCGCCGCCACCTGCTCGAACTCGAGAACGAGCTGGCCGGCCGATCGGTGGCTGAGCGCGCTGAATGGCGTCCCATTGAGGTTGCAAAGCCCCAGACTTTGCGGCGGCCCGTCCTCCACCCCTTCGAGGGCGTCGAGGATCGCCTCCGCTCCCGGCGCCAGGATCTCCGGCAACGGCTTTCCAAGCGGACCCTCCGACGTTTGGCGCGAAACGCGCGCAGCGTTCGCGCTGGCCTGCACGATGCGGAAATGCTCATCGACGAGGAACAGCACCCCATGCGGCTGGATGCTGCCGGGGATGTGGATCGCTTCCTGATCGCAGGTCGCGAGATCGACCCCACGCGCGATGGCTTCCATGAACCGGTGTTCCCGCCTTTGTCATCGGCTCGGCGCCTGTCGGGTGAGACGCCTAAAGGAAAGGCTCCCTGACGCCGGCCCAAAGCTCTAGCCTGCTTGAAGAAGGGACGGAACCCCTTTTGAGGCACTGTCTTGTGAGCGGTCGCGACGGACAGTTTGAGCGCGTGTTTGCGTCTGGCTGTTATTGACCCTGGTATTCTGGTGGGCGTTGTGGCTTGGCTTGGCTGTTTGCGCCTTGACCTGAGAATGCGAAAGGCCCCGCCGGGGGTTCCGGGCGGGGCCTTTGATGGATCTGGTTGCGGGGGCAGGATTTGAACCTGCGGCCTTCAGGTT
>DASYHP010000020.1:0-7768 GCA_035998495.1 Mesorhizobium sp. | reverse complement strand
TACATGCGGCTCAATGGCCGCCCAGGCCTCATCCGACAGCCAAAACAGCGCGCTCATCTGAACCTCCATGCCGCACAAAATCGGCATGGAATCTGATTTGCTGATCCGCCTCAAGGGCCTGATCGGGTTTCGACCCTAGGGCCTGGACCTGCGGGCTCACCACCCAGCCAAGAGCACCGCCCTCTCAGCCGATCCAGACACCGGCCCTGCCTCCCTGAGCACCCGGTATGCATCCCAGGCTTCCCGTGAGGCGGGCGAGAGGGAGATTACGGGATGCCGCAAGCTGTGGGACAGAAGGGCTGCGCTTTTTCAGCAGAACGCGCCTAAGTGGCTGAAACAACAGCGAAGAAAGCTTACGCAGCGGGAGATCGGTCCACGTCTTTGCTCCCCGAACGTCAGGATGAGGGGCCCTATCCTCCGCAGCCTCTTCGGCAAGCTCAGGAGGGCAGGATCAAGCGGCGGCCGCTCAGTCCTCCGAGTACCGCTCCTCCTTCCAGGGGTCGCCGCGCATGTGGTAGCCGCGCACCTCCCAGAAGCCGGGCTTGTCCCCTTCGCGGAAATGGATGCGGTTGAGCCATTTCGCGCTCTTCCAGAAATAAAGGTGCGGCACGACGAGCCGCGCGGGGCCGCCATGCTCGGGCGTCAAGGGCTTTCCCTCCCAGTGCGTGGCGACCAGCGCGTCGGCGGAAGCGAGATCCTCAAGCGGCAAATTGGTGGTGTAACCGTCCGACGAGCGCAGCTCCACGAAGCCCGCCTCGGGCCGGGGCCGCACGATGTCGAGAAGGTCGCGCGTGGAGAGCCCCTCCCAATGGTTGTCGTAGCGCGACCATGTGGTCACGCAGTGGATGTCCGACATGAGTTGG
The DNA here is from genome assembly GCA_035998495.1 of Mesorhizobium sp. GTDB lineage: Bacteria > Pseudomonadota > Alphaproteobacteria > Rhizobiales > Rhizobiaceae > Mesorhizobium_B. The sequence goes on along the minus strand of DASYHP010000020.1, from coordinate 6,905 downwards.
GAGCGCGGCTGATCCATGAACTGCCGCCAGTTCCAGCTCACGGGGTTCTCCACCGCGCCGGTCACGTCGAGGCGGAACGCGTTCTCGGAGATGTTCGGTGTAAGCCCCAGGTCGAGCACCGGCCAGTCGCGCACGAGATGCTGGCCGGGCGGCAGGCGCTCGGCGTCGGTGCGCACGCGGCGGCCCGTGAGGAACTTTCCTTCTTCCGCCCAGCGGCGCTTGGTTCGGGTGAGCTTGGTCTCATCGAAGGGCGGCTGATCGGTCATGGCGGAACGTCCTGCGGCTTGAGCCAAGATGCGCTTCGCATCCGAGGAAGCAAGGCGGAAAACCCTTCACGCTCCGGCTTGCCTGTTCTAAGGCACGAGAGCCTCTTCCACTTGCGTGGAATCGGCTCTCGCTTTTTTGCCCAGAAGGCACGCTCAAGCGCCGCGCGGGCTGAGGCGATTTCACCTGCGGCGAAACCGCCTCAACGACGGTGCGAGGGAGATTTTTGCGATGGCCGGGACATTCGTGATCGCGCAGGGCGGCGGGCCGACCGCAGTGATCAACCAGACGCTGGTGGGCGCGGTGCTGGAGGCGCGAAAGTCGGGCGCGAAGGTGCTGGGCAGCCTGCACGGCGTGCGCGGCATCCGCGACGGCAAGTTCGTGGATTTATCCGAGGTGCCCGAGGCGCAGTTGCGGCTGATCGCCGGCACGCCGAGCGCCGCCCTCGGCTCCACCCGCGACAAGCCCGACGCGGCCTATTGCGACGTGGTCCTGCAGGGCCTCAAGAAGGTGGGGGCAGACGCCTTCATCTATATCGGCGGCAACGACACGGCGGGCACGCAAGGCATCCTTTCCGACGCCGCGGGCGGCGGCATGCGCTTCGTGCATGCGCCGAAGACCATCGACAACGATCTCGAGGAGAACGACCACACGCCAGGCTTCATCTCGGCCGGCGAGTTCGTGGCGGGCGCGTTCCTCTCCGTCGATCTCGATTTTCGCGCGCTGCCCGGCATCTATGTCGGCATCGTCATGGGGCGGCATGCCGGCTTCCTGACGGCCGCAAGCGCCGCCTGGCGCATCGATGAGGAGTCGGGGCCGCACCTCGTCTATGTGCCGGAGCGGGCGTTCTCGCGCGAAAAGTTCATCGACGATGTGAAGCGCGTCATGGACCGCCACAAGCGCTGCATCGTGGCGGTGTCCGAGGGCGTGTCCACGGCGGACGGAAAGGCGCTCGTGGAAAGCCTCGTGCCGCCGGACAAGCTCGAACGCGACGCCCATGGCAATGTCAAGCTTTCCGGCACCGACCTCGGAGCGGCCTTCGAGCGGATGCTGGCCGAGGGCCTGCCGGGCAAGCGGGCGCGGGTGGACACGCTCGGCTACATGCCGCGCGGCAACATCGCCACCATCTCGCCCGTGGACAGCCAAGAGGCGTTCGAGGCCGGCGCCTTCGCCGTGCGGACCGCAAGCGAAGGCAGCGCCTCGGTGGCGCTGCAGTTCGATGGGCAAAAGACGGTGATCAAAAGCGTGCCGCTTCAGAACGTGGCAGGCAAGACCCGCCACATGCCGGGAGACTTCCTGCACCCAGAAGAGAACGGGCTCTCGGAGGCTGGCATGGCCTATCTGCGCCGGCTGCTGCCGGAGAGGTTCAAGGTGGGCAAGCCGTTCGTGTGAAGAAGGCGACGCCCAATCACATGGAGCCGAGTTGTTGAACTCTCACAGGATCCAGAGCCGGATGCCGTAGCCCACGGCGGCGACCGTCGCCACGCTCGCAGCCCAGAGGCCGACAAACCAGAGCAGCCGGCGCGGCCAGGAAGGTTCGGCTGCCATCAGTGGTAATGCCCTTCGGGATCGACCTTGCCGCGGAACACCCAATAGGCGTAGGCCGTATAGGCGAGGATGACGGGGATCAGGATCGAGACCCCCACCAGCATGAAGAGCTGGCTCGCTTCGGGCGCGGCGGCCTGCCAGATTGTGACGCTGCCCGGCACGATGTCCGGCCAGATCGACACGCCCAGCCCCACGAAGCACAAAAGGAACAGCAGGAGCGAGAGCACGAAGGGCAGGACGTCACGCTTCTGGGCGAGGCTGCGGAACAGAAGGAAGGTGATCGCGGCGACCGCCAGCGGCACGGGCGCGGTCAGCACGATGTTCGGCCAAGCGAACCAGCGCTGCCAGTACTGGCCCTCCAGGAAGGGCGTGGCGAGGCTGACAAGCCCGATGAAGCCGAGCGTGGCGAGCGCGAACCAGCGCGCCCAGCGATAGGCGCTCGTCTGGAGCTCGCCTTCGGTCTTCATCACGAGCCAGGTCGCGCCCAGAAGCGCATAGCCCGCGACCACGGCCGCGCCCGTGAGCAGCGAGAACGGCGTCAGCCAGTCCCACCAGCCGCCCCCATAGGCGCGGCCGTCCACCACCACGCCTTGCAGGATGGCGCCGAGCGCGATGCCCTGCGCGAGCGCCGCGACCAGGCTGCCGCCGAAGAACGCCATGTCCCACAGGAAGCGCCCGCGCTCGGTGCGCCAGCGGAACTCGAAGGCCACGCCGCGGAAGATGAGGCCGAGCAGAAGCGCAATGATGGGCGCATAAAGCGCTGGCATCAGGATGGCGTAGGCCATGGGGAAGGCCGCGAACAGCGCCCCTCCCCCCAGCACCAGCCAGGTCTCGTTGCCGTCCCAGACCGGCGCGACCGAGTTCATCATCACGTCGCGGTGTTTTCGCTCGGGATGGAGCGGGAAGAGCAGCGCGACGCCCAAGTCGAAGCCGTCCATCACGACATAGGCGAAGACCGCGAAAGCGATGATGAAGGCGAAGATCGCAGCAAGGTCGAGTTCCATGGCCTCACTCCGCGGGAAGCGCGCGCTCGGGCGCGACGGACGGCGCGGGCGTGATGCCCGCCGTGCGGATGGGATCGCCAGGTCGCGGCCCCGTCTCGCCGGGATGCGGAGGGTGATTCATGAGCCGGAGGATGTAGAAACTTCCGGCCGCGAACACCGCAAAATAGACCACCACGAAGGCGATGAGCGACGTGCCCACGGCCGGAGCGGCCAGCGGCGACACGGAGTCGGCCGTGCGTAACAGGCCGTAGACGGTATAAGGCTGCCGGCCGACCTCGGTGGTCACCCAGCCCGCCAGCACGGCGACGAAGCCGGCCGGCCCCATGGCGAGCGCGAACCATTGGAACGGCTTCGAGGCATAGAGCCGGCCGCGCCAGCGCAGCCACAGGCTGATGCCGCCCAGCGTCACCATGAGAAGGCCCAAGCCGACCATGATGCGAAAACTCCAGAACACGATCGGCACATAGGGCCAGTCCTCACGCGGCACGGTGTCGAGGCCGGACATGGGCGCGCCGATCTCGTGCTCCAGGATCAGCGAGGAGGCTTGGGGGATGCCGAAGGCGTAGTCCAGCCGGCCCTCCTCCTGGTTCGGGATGCCGAAAAGGTAGAGCGGCGCGCCGTCGGGATAGGAGCGGTAGTGGCCCTCCATGGCCATCACTTTGGCCGGCTGGTGCTCCAGCGTGTTGAGCCCGTGCAGGTCGCCCGCCACGACTTGCAAGGGCGCGACGATCGCCAGCATCCACATGGCCATGGACAGCATGGTGCGGCTCTCTTCCCGCGCCTTGCCGCGGAGGAAGTGGAAGGCCGCGACCGCGCCCACCACGAGCGCCGTCGTGAGATAGGCGGCGAGCACCATGTGGACGAGGCGGTAGGGGAAGGACGGGTTGAAGACGATGGCCCACCAGTCCACCGGCACGAACTGGCCGTTCTCGGCGATCGCGTGGCCTTGCGGCGTGTGCATCCACGAATTCGCCGAGAGGATCCAGAAGGCCGAGAACAGTGTGCCGACCGCGACGAACAGCGTGGCCATGTAATGCAGGCCTTTGCCGACGCGGCCCATGCCGAACAGCATGATGCCCAGGAACCCCGCCTCCAAGAAGAAGGCGGTCAGCACCTCATAGGCCATCAAGGGGCCGATCACCGGCCCGGCCCTGTCGGAGAAGACCGACCAATTGGTGCCGAACTGATAGGACATGGTGATGCCCGACACCACGCCCATGGCAAATGCGACGGCAAAGATCTTCAGCCAGTATTTGAAGAGGTTGAGATAGCGGCCCTGCCCCGTCCAGAGCCACAGGCCTTCGAGCACCGCGAGGTAGCTGGCGAGCCCGATCGTGAAGGCGGGAAAGATGATGTGGAAGGAGACCGTGAAGGCGAACTGCGCGCGCGCCAGAAGCAGCGGATCGACGGCATCGAACATGACGGGCACCAATCTTCCGGACGCCTCGTGCAGGTTTCAACCGCGAAGGCCGGCGGCGCCCGATGGGCAGGATATAGGGATTGGAGCCGCTTGACCTCAGGTCCGGGCGGTGCGGCATGATGGCCGCATTCGCCTGGAAGTGTTCGCTCGCAGGCCGGAAAAGCGTTTCGGCTCGACCTCTTAAGCCGCTGCTCTGACCCGCATGGGCAACGCCTCTGCCGCCGGCAGGCATCCAAGGCCTGCCCCGGAGGGGAGAAACGCCAGAAACCCGGCGCGCTCCGTCACCAGTCGCGGCTTCACCGATCCATCAGAATATCAGCATCAGCAGGCCGACGATGACGATCAAGCCGACCAGGAAAATGATTCCGACCGTTCCCCCGATGAACTTCAGCATGGAACAAACCTCTTCAAATGATGGCGGAAGCCAACGCTGGGCTTCGACATTGGTTCTGCTCCTTTCAGCGAATGCTTATGAAGCCGGCTCCACGATGCCGGCGCACGCATTGCGGCCGCGTTCGGACAGCTCCACGGTCCCCGCGAGACCGAGAGCCGATCCTTGCTCAACCCTGCAGGATTCCCAAGCGGCCGATGCCGTGATGGCGCATCAGGCTGCCGATGCCGGGAGCCCGGCCGGGAAGATGTCGATGGAGTAGCTGGCCAAGGAGATCGGGCGGATGTCGATGCCGCGTTGCGTGCGTCCCCACGGTTCCTCGAAGGACACCAGCAGGCGATCGATGCGAGCCGCCAGCGCGGGCCGGCTTCCTTGAAGCGCGCCGAAGGCGAGCGATGCGAACTCATCGGAGAGCCGGTCGGGACGGTAAAGGATCACATCGCGCGGATCATCCGGATTGTCGAAGGAAACCCCCACATCCTCGCCCAGGAACTGGACGAAGTGGCGCTTGATGTCCTCTGCCGCCATGCGATCTTCTCCTTTCGCGTGTTGAATCTTTCCCATCGGCCCCGTCGAGCCGTGTCAACTTCTGAACCTGGAAGCGGCGTTGCGGCGGCTGGCCACCTCGATGCCTTTGGCTTCGCGCTCGAGCCGCTCGGGCGTGGCGGGGCCCATCAGCGCATAAGCCGTTCCGCCGGACTGCCAGTAAATGGTGGGCATTCGGCCATCCTCCGCCGCCGTCGGCGGGATGGCGTCCTCGCCGTTCATGGGGGCGGCCACCAGCGTCACCCGGCCCAAGCCGGGCGCAAGCGCGCTCACGACGACGCTCTGCCTGCCGTTCCAGGGCTGCACCTGGATGTCCCTCACCTCCCAGGTGGATGGCAGTTCGGGCAGGTCGATGTCGATCGCGGCTTCGAGGCGTCCCATCTTGTTGCGCGTGGGCTCGGCCGCCTTGGCCACGCCGAGATCGAGCTGCGCGACGCGCAACGCCTCGCGGGCGGCGAGGATGAAGCTCTCGTCCACCGTCTGGCCGCTCTCGCGCCAGGGCTCCGTCACGTTGTTAGCGATCCATCCGAATGCCACCAGCGAGGCGGCCATCAAAGGCGCGCGCAGCCTCGCGAACATCCTGTGGCGTCCCAGCACCCGCTCCAGCCGCCTGGCCGCCACGAGGCTGGCTCGCGGCGCAAGCAAACGCTGCGGCTGAGCGGCCCGCAGCGCCTCCATCCGGCGCAGATCGCCGAACACCCGCGCCGCCAGGTCGGGCTGCAGCGCCAGTCGCGCCTGCAGGTCGGCCTTCTGCGCAGCCGACAGCTCGCCATCCAGCAGCCAGTTGATCTCCTCTTCGGAAACGATGCTACGCGGAGCCATCACGCCCTCCCACCACTCTCAACCGCGACGCGGGCGCGGACCCGGCGCGCCCCTCCATGGCGACCCGCAGGGCGGCGCGCGCGCGGCTCAGGCGCGACATCACGGTTCCCGTGGGCACCGCCAAGACTGCGGCCGTGTCCGCATAGGTGAAGCCGAGCACGCCGACGAGGTGCAGCACCTCCGCCTGCTCCGCCGGCAAGGCGCGGAACGCTTTGGTCACTTCCGCCAGCTCGACGCTGTGATCCTGCGAGGGCAGAAGCGTCGCTTCCGTCATGGCGGCGAGAGCATCCATCCGGCGCGCCTCGCCCTGCTTTCGGGTTTCGCCGGTCAGGAAAGCATTGCGGACGATGGTGATGAGCCAGGGCACGAGCGGGCGCGAAGAGTCATAGGCATGCGCCAGCGACAAGGCGCGGACCAGCGCCTCCTGCACGAGATCATCCGCATCCGCGTCGTTGCGGGTGAGCACCCTGGCATAGCGCCAAAGGTCCTCGAGATGCGGCACGACGTCCAGCTTCCCCTTCATGTGCGGGATACCAGCCTCACCCCTCTTCTATTCCCCAACAACGCGACACCGCCTGCAAAGGCGCAAGTCGCCCCATCCCGACAAAGGTGGACCTCTTGGGCAGGTGGCGGAAGTTCTGGGCGGAGCGCTCCCGCAAGCGCCCAAGAGGTCCGAGGAGACTTGCACTGGTATCTACCGGCCAACCCCGCTTTCTATTCCGAAGAAATCCGCATGGACGACCTGGGCGGGGCTTTGGTCACGGGTTGAGGTATTCTGGTGGGCGTTGTGGCTTGGCTTGGCTGTTTGCGCCTTGACCTGAGAATGCGAAAGGCCCCGCCGGGGGTTCCGGGCGGGGCCTTTGATGGATCTGGTTGCGGGGGCAGGATTTGAACCTGCGGCCTTCAGGTT
>DASYHP010000064.1:0-203469 GCA_035998495.1 Mesorhizobium sp. | reverse complement strand
GAGAAAGGATCAAACGAGACACCATCAACCAGCGCCGCTTGCTCCACCGCAAGGCGGCCGCATAAGCTCACAACCCAGATGCGCCAGAGCCTCCGCTAAATCAGCCCATCAGCTGTCTCAAAAACCCTGACGACGGACAGTTTCGAGTAGGTGGGATGCAGCTCGGCGTTTGGCCTGTTACGAACTTGTGCTACACTGATGCATTCGCATGGGCAGAAAGGCATGCAAAATCAACATCTAAGGTTGTCCGGCGCCGTTTCCCCTTGGGCGTGCCACCCTCTTCTTTTTCGCCTGTGTTTTCCGTGGCTTGCTGGCTGCGCCTTCTGACCGGCTCGACGGGGTTGGGAAGAAGCTGCTGGCCTCCTCCGTGGCTGAAGACGCTCTCCATCGCCTTCTTGGCCATTCCCCGACGGTTCACAGCATCCGTGTGGCGCTGCGCCTCGCCCAAGTCGGTCTGTCCACTGGCGTCCATGATCCCGTGCGCGGAGCAGCCGGTCGGCGAGGCGCACAGGCCGCTTTTGCGAAAGGGGCTCGACGGCCCGGCGCCATGAACACCTTATGAATGGCGGGCTCGGAGCTGGTTCAGCCTTGCTTTGACATGGTGCGCTCATCGAACGCATAGGAGCAAGCCATGAAGAACAAGATCAAGAACATCGCGCTCGCCGGGCTTGTGGCCCTGGGCGCTTTCGCCGCTGCGCCTGCGGCTCATGCCGGTGACGTGAAGGTCGTCATCGGACTTTCGATCGGCGCCGATGGCCACCGCGACTGGCGGCACGCGCGGGCTTGCACGCCCGAACGCGCGCTTCACAAGGCGCAACGGCTGGGCTTTCGGCGTGTTTCGCTGGATGCGGTCAAGCGCAACCGCATCATCGTGAACGGCCGCCGCAACGGCGAGCGGCAGGAGGTGGTGTTTGCGCGCCGCGCGAACTGCCCGGTGATCCGCATCCGCTGAGCGGCTCACGCGACCGCCCCGCCAACCTGCCTGACCAGAGCCCCGGCCATGCGCCGGGGCTTTGTTTTGGCTCGCACCGTCTCCAGGCTGCCGATCCGGGCTGCTGGAGGGACGACCCGTCCGAAGCGATCCTCCGATGGATGGAAGGAGGAGCGCGCCTGGTGAAGGCAAGCCATTCGCATACGCCGATTTCCTCTTCCACGTTTGAAGTAAACTGTCATTTGGCAAGAGTTTTGATCGTTATCCCGATCTTCCCATGACTGTTGTTCTAGTGAGTATCTTGGGAAGATCCCGAAAAAGGGGAACCTAGCGGAAGGTTCATGCTTGTTCGGGGCTCGCCTGTGAGCCCTTGCCATGACGCTTCTCGATTTGACCGGCTATGCTGCGGCCCTCTGCACGACCGGCGCTTATGTGCCTCAGGTGATGCGGGTCTGGCGCACGCGTTCGACCGAGGACATTTCGCTCCGGACATTCGTGATCCTGATGACCGGGCTCGGCCTTTGGCTCCTTTTCGGCATCCTGAAGGGCGAGTTCCCCATCATCGTCGCCAAGGGCCTGACCTTGGTGCTGGCGGGGATCATCCTGTTCTTCAAGCTCCGGCAGCGATGATGCGGCCGGAGAGCGGCGCAATGCCTGCTCTGACCGAATGACTGGCAGCGCCGCTTCCCTGGGTTTTACGGGCGATCCGCGCCTGCTCGGGCATCAGCGGATAGCGCCCGTTCCGGAGTCCTCCGAGCGATGACAGTGCGCGGACGGGAGAACGGTTTTGTTCGAACGCAAGAGCACGGGAGCGGCCCGCGCCCTCACAGCAGCCAGGACAGCGAACGCCTGAGCCGCGCCGCGCCGTCTTGCTCGAACCATTTGCCGTGGGTGAAGATCACCCGCTCGGGACCGAGCGCGACAAGCCGCCGGGCGGCCGCCCGCGCGCGTTCGCCTTCGGCCCTCACGATCTTGCGCAGGTAGATCGGCGCGCGGCCACCGGGCGCTGTGATGCCCGTGACGTAAGCCAAAGGCCGCATGGCGAGCGGGAGTTTGCGGGGTTCGAGATTGAGCACGAGGTCCGTCAGCACCAGGCTGCGGGTCGGCTTGTGAAAGAAGGCCAGCTCCGCGAAGCCGCCGCCGCCCGGCACCACCACCTGCTCGATCTCCCCCGCCCAGGCTTCGGGCGCCGCCTCGCCGAGGTCGCGGTCGAGCCTGACGCCCGATTTCCGGACGGGCGCGCGGTCGCGCAACCCCGGCGCGGCCCAGGTGAGCGCGTCGGGCAGGTGGCTCTGCCATTCCTTCACGAACGTCCAGTGGGCGCTGTTGGGCGCAACCAGATGCTCGACCCGTCCGAGGGCGTCGAGTTCCTGCTTCAGCGCGAAGCGAAACGGCGTGGGCGAGTGGAGAAGGAGGCCGCCGCCGCTCAAGCGGATCACCGTCATGCGGATCGGCAGCGGCAGCAAGCCCATGACCTTGATCGGGCCGCTGTCGACGATCCAGAGGTTCTCGGCGACGGGCTTGGGCGTGTCGAGCGGCGGATAGGCGATTTCTTCCGCTTTCATCGCAAGGCTGGCTCCAGGCGGCTTTTCCTTAAGGCCTTGAGCCGCAACTTGGTTGCATGCTCTACGCAAGGGGCGCCGAGAGCGGGCAGAAGCGCGCCGGAGCAAGTCGCTGGGGCCTGCGGAGATCGTGGAGCTTCTTGAATTGTGCGGGTTTATGGGTTGTTGTGTTCGGCGGCCGACGACCTTGGGCGACGAGCTGTCGTTCTCGCCCAAATCTGAACCGGATTTGCCGGTAGGCCGCGCATCCTCTTGGCTGGAGCGTTGGAGCCTCTCCTCATGAACATCGAAGTGCCGCGGGATCAGTTGGATCGTCGCCACATCCTCATGGCGCTGCGCGCGTTCCGCCGTGGCGACTTCTCCGTCCGACTGCCCATGCAGCTCGACGGGGTGGACGCGGACATCGCTGAGACCTTCAACGAAATCGTCGAGATGAACGAGCAGCTCACCAACGAGTTCGAGCGGCTTTCCCGCGTGGTGGGCAAGGACGGCCGCATCGGCGAGCGCGGCCATGTGCGCAACGCCACCGGCGGCTGGGAGTCGAGCATCCGCTCGGTCAACAACCTGATCGAGGACATGGTGCAGCCCACGGCCGAAGTGGCGCGCGTGATCGGCGCCGTCGCGAAGGGCGACCTTTCCCAGCAGATGATGGTGGAGATCGACGGGCGGCCGCTGCGCGGCGAGTTCCTGCGCATCGGCAAGATCGTCAACACCATGGTGGACCAACTCGCCTCCTTCACCTCCGAAGTCACGCGCGTGGCGCGCGAGGTGGGCACGGAAGGAAAGCTCGGCGGCCAGGCGCGGGTCAAGGGCGCGGCCGGCACCTGGAAGGACCTGACCGACAACGTCAACGCCATGGCGACCAACCTGACGAGCCAGGTGCGCAACATCGCGGAGGTGACCACGGCGGTGGCCTCGGGCGATCTTTCCAAGAAGATCACGGTGGACGTGAAAGGCGAGATCCTGGAGCTGAAGAACACCATCAACACCATGGTGGATCAGTTGAACTCCTTCGCCTCGGAGGTGACGCGCGTGGCCCGCGAGGTGGGCACGGAAGGCAAGTTGGGCGGCCAGGCGCGCGTGGAAGGCGTGGGCGGCACCTGGAAAGATTTGACCGACAACGTGAACCTGATGGCCGCGAACCTCACGGGCCAGGTGCGCAACATCGCCGAGGTGACCACGGCGGTGGCTCTGGGCGACTTGTCCAAGAAGATCACCGTGGACGTGAAGGGCGAGATCCTGGAGCTGAAGAACACCATCAACACCATGGTGGACCAGCTCAACTCCTTCGCCTCCGAGGTGACGCGTGTCGCCAGGGAAGTCGGCACGGAAGGCAAGCTCGGCGGCCAAGCGCAGGTGCGCGGCGTTGCCGGCACCTGGAAGGACCTGACCGACAACGTGAACTTGATGGCCGACAACCTGACCGGCCAGGTGCGCAACATCGCCGAAGTGACGACCGCAGTGGCCTCGGGCGATCTCAGCAAGAAGATCACGGTCGCGGTGCGCGGCGAGATTTTGGAGCTCAAGGACACCATCAACACGATGGTGGACCAGCTCAACTCCTTCGCCTCGGAGGTGACGCGCGTGGCGCGCGAAGTCGGCACGGAAGGAAAGCTCGGCGGCCAGGCCGACGTGAAGGGCGTCGGCGGCACCTGGAAGGACCTGACGGACAACGTGAACCTGATGGCCGCGAACCTCACGGGCCAGGTGCGCAACATCGCGGAAGTGACAACCGCCGTGGCGCGCGGCGATCTTTCCAAGAAGATCACGGTGGACGTGAAGGGCGAGATCCTGGAGTTGAAGAACACCATCAACACCATGGTGGACCAGCTCAACTCCTTCGCCTCGGAGGTGACGCGCGTGGCCCGCGAGGTGGGCTCCGAAGGCAAGCTCGGCGGCCAAGCGCATGTGGAGGGCGTCGGCGGCACCTGGAAGGACCTCACCGACAACGTCAACGCCATGGCAGGCAATCTGACGGGCCAGGTGCGCAACATCGCGGAGGTCACGACGGCGGTCGCGCGCGGCGACTTGTCCAAGAAGATCACGGTGGACGTGAAGGGCGAGATCCTTGCGCTGAAGGACACCATCAACACCATGGTGGATCAGCTCAACTCCTTCGCCTCTGAAGTGTCGCGCGTGGCGCGCGAGGTGGGCTCCGACGGCAAGCTCGGCGGCCAGGCGGAGGTGAAGGGCGTCGGCGGCACCTGGAAAGATTTGACCGACAACGTCAACGCCATGGCCGCGAACCTGACGGGTCAGGTGCGCAACATCGCCGAGGTGACGACGGCGGTGGCCTCGGGCGACCTCTCCAAGAAGATCACCGTGGACGTCCGCGGCGAGATTTTGGAGCTCAAGGACACCATCAACACGATGGTGGACCAGCTCAATTCCTTCGCCTCGGAGGTGACGCGCGTGGCGCGCGAGGTGGGCACGGAAGGAAAGCTCGGCGGCCAGGCTCAGGTGAAGGGCGTCGCGGGAACGTGGAAGGACTTGACGGACAACGTCAACTCCATGGCCTCGAACCTGACCGGCCAGGTGCGCAACATCGCCGAGGTGACCACCGCCGTGGCGCGCGGCGATCTTTCCAAGAAGATCACCGTGGACGTGAAGGGCGAGATCCTGGAGCTGAAATCGACCATCAATACGATGGTGGACCAGCTCAACAGCTTCGCCGGCGAGGTGACGCGCGTGGCGCGCGAGGTGGGCACGGAAGGCAAGCTCGGCGGCCAGGCGCGCGTGGAAGGCGTGGCCGGCACCTGGAAGGACCTGACCGACAACGTGAACCTGATGGCGACCAACCTCACCAACCAGGTGCGCGGCATCGCCGAGGTCGTGACCGCGGTGGCGCAAGGCAATCTGAAGCGCAAGCTCGCCGTGGACGCAAAGGGCGAGATCGCCAGCCTCGCTGACACCATCAACGGCATGATCGAGACGCTCGCCACCTTCGCCGACCAGGTGACCAACGTGGCGCGCGAGGTGGGCATCGAGGGCAAGCTCGGCGGCCAGGCCCGCGTGCCGGGCGCGGCCGGCCTGTGGCGCGACCTGACCGACAACGTGAACCAGCTCGCGGCCAACCTCACCACCCAGGTGCGCGCCATCGCCGAAGTGTCCACCGCCGTGACCAAGGGGGACCTGACGCGCTCCATCTCGGTGGAAGCGTCGGGCGAAGTGGCGGCGCTCAAGGACAACATCAACGAGATGATCCGCAACTTGAAGGATCAGACGCTGAAGAACGCCGAGCAGGACTGGCTCAAGACCAACCTCGCCCGCTTCTCGCGCATGCTGCAGGGCGAGCGCGACCTCTCGACGGTGTCGCGCCTCATCATGTCGGAACTGGCGCCGCTCGTGAACGCGCAATACGGCGTGTTCTATGTGACCAACCGCGAGGAGGAGGCGTTCTACCTCGAACTCGCGGCCTCCTATGGCGCGGAGAGCGCCGCCAACATGCGCAGCCGCGTCGAACTGCGCGAAGGGCTGATCGGACAGTCCGCCGCCGACAAGCGCGTCGTCGTGCTCAACAACGTCCCGCCGGACTTCCTGCGCATCTCCTCGGGCCTTGGCGAGGCGCGGCCAGCGAGCGTGATCATCCTGCCCGCTTTGTTCGAGGACGACGTGAAGGCGGTGATCGAACTCGCTTCGTTCGGCGAGTTCTCGGACACCCACCAGAGCTTCCTGAACCAGCTCATGGAATCGGTCGGCATCGTGCTCAACACGATCGCGGCCACCATGCGCACGGAAGGGCTCCTCAAGCAGTCGCAGCTGCTGACGGCCGAGCTGCAGGCGCGGCAGGCCGAGCTCACCAAGAAGCAGGAAGAGCTGCACGCCACCAACGAGGAGCTGCAGGAAAAGGCGCAGCTCTTGGAAAACGAGAAGAAGCAGGTCGAGAACAAGAACCTCGAGATCGAGATGGCGCGCCGGGCGCTCGAGGAGAAGGCCGAGCAGTTGGCCCTCACCTCGAAATACAAATCCGAGTTCCTGGCGAACATGAGCCACGAGCTCAGAACGCCGCTCAACTCGCTGCTCATCCTGTCAAAGCTGCTCGCCGGCAACCAGCAGGGCAATTTGAACGACAAGCAGGTGGAATTCGCCCGCACCATCAATTCGGCGGGCACGGACCTGCTCTCCCTCATCAACGACATCCTCGACCTCTCGAAGATCGAGTCGGGCACGGTGACGATCGACCTGCATGAGATGCCGCTCGCCCATCTGAAGCAGCACATGGAGCGCACCTTCCGGCAGCTCGCCGCCGACAAGGGGCTGGGCTTCTCCATCCGCATCGACGGAAGCGTTCCCGAAACCATCCGCACCGACGAGAAGCGGCTGCAGCAGGTGGTGCTGAACCTGCTCTCCAACGCCTTCAAGTTCACCTCGGACGGCGAGGTCACCTTGAACGTCAGCGTCGTCAGCGGCGTCGGCGCGAACGGACTCGTCCGCCGGCGCGGGCAGGCGCTGGCGATTTCCGTCACCGACACCGGCATCGGCATCCCCGAGGAGAAGCAGAAGCTGATCTTCGAGGCGTTCCAGCAGGCCGACGGCACCACGAGCCGCAAATATGGCGGCACGGGCCTGGGGCTCTCGATCAGCCGCGAGATCGCCCGCCTCCTGGGCGGTGAGCTCAAGGTCGAAAGCGCGCCCGGGGTGGGCTCGACCTTCACGCTGACCATCCCGCTCGACGGGCCGCAGGCCGCGTCGAACGCGGCGGGCGCCGGCTCCGCTTCAGCGCGCGAGCGCGCGCCAGCCGACGGCGTCCCGGCCGATGGCAATGTCGAGTTCGCCGACGACCGCGACGCGATCGGCCCGGACGACCGCGTGGTGCTGATCGTGGAAGATGACCCGACCTTCGGCGCGATCCTGCTCAAGCTCGCGCGCAGCGCCGGCCTGAAGGGCGTGTTGTCCACGGCCGGCGCCGGCACGCTCGCGCTCGCCCGCCGTCTCGTGCCGGACGCCATCACGCTCGATCTCGGCCTGTCCGACATCGACGGCTGGGTGCTGTTCGACCTTCTGCGGCACGATCCCAAGACGCGCCGCATTCCGATCCATGTGGTGTCGGGCGGCGACGATCTCGCCGCGCTGACGGCCAAGGGGGCGGCGAGCGTCTGGACCAAGCCGGTGGAGCCCGAGGAGCTTTCCCGCATCTTCGAGGAGATCCGCTCGCGCAAGCTGCGCGTCCAGCGCAACGTGCTCGTGCTCGACGCCGACCCCGACCGCCGGCTCTCCATCGTTGAGGCGGTGCGGGACGGCGTGACCTCGGTGATCGCGCTGGCGGGCCTGCCGGCCAACGCCGACGGCACGGAGCTCGGCCGCTACGACGCCGTCGTGGTGGGGCTCGGCCGCTCCGGGCAAGAGAATGCGCGCACGGTTTCGGGCTTCGAGCCCGGCCAGGCGCGGCTGCTCCTGTTCGGTGAAACCCCGGAAGCGGTGGACAAGGCTCTGGCCGACCATCCGGCGCTGGGCGCAGGCACTCGCGTCCACAGCCTGCCGCAGCTCGGCCCGGAGCTCTCGGCGCTTCTCGCCGACGGCTCGGCGGGACCGGCGGACGAGGCGGGAAGCGCCGGCCGGCCGGACGCCGGCGATCTCGCCGGCGCGCGTGTCCTGATCGTCGACGACGACATCCGCAACATCTATTCGCTGACCAGCGTGCTCGAAACCTTCGGCATCGACGTGCTCCACGCCGAACGTGGCGCCGAGGGCATCAAGATCCTCGACGGGCGGTCCGACATCGACGTGGCGCTGATCGACATCATGATGCCCGACATGGATGGCTACGAGACCATGCGTGAGATTCGCCGCCGGCCCCAGCTCAAGGAGCTGCCGCTGATCTCGGTCACCGCCAAGGCGATGAAGGGCGACCGGGCCAAATGCCTTGACGCAGGCGCGTCCGACTACATCGCCAAGCCCGTCGATCTCGACCTTCTTCTGGCCCTGTTGCGGGTGTGGGTCGGCCGGTCGCGGGCCCGCCGCGAGGGCGGGCGGACGGCGCCGGCGCTGTCGGTGGTCGCGTGACAGCCCGCACAACAAAGGCCCCGCTTCCGAGGCCGCCTGTGGAGGATGCGGCCTCGGATCGCCGAAGCCGCATCCTCGTGGTGGACGACGACGAGCGCAACCTGCTCGCGGTCAGCGAAGTGCTGGACACGATCGGGGATGTGGTCTGCGCCCATTCGGGCGAAGAAGCGCTGCGCTGGCTGCTGCGCGAGGAATTCGCGGTGATCCTGCTCGACGTGCTGATGCCGGGGCTCGACGGCTACGAGACGGCCGACCTGATCCGGCGACGCGAGCAGTCCCGGCGCACCCCCATCATCTTCCTGTCGGCGATCAACAAGGAGGACGCGCATATGCTGCGCGGCTACGACGCCGGCGCGGTGGACTATGTCTTCAAGCCGTTCGACACCTTGATCCTGCGCTCCAAGGTGGCGGTGTTCGTCGACCTCTATGAGAAGACCCGCGAGGTCAAGGAGAAGGCTGCGCGCGAGCAGAGCCTGCTCGAAGAGAACCTGCGGGCGCAGGCCGAGAAGCTCGAGGCCGAACATGCGCTGCGCCGGAGCCAGGAACGGCAGGAAGCCATCCTCAAGGCGCTCCCGGTCGTTTTCCATTCACGCGGCATCGATCCCCCCTATCCCGCGCTGTTCGTGAGCGACAGCGTGCTTTCGCTCACCGGCTTCCCGGCGGAGCGGTTCACCGCCGAACCCGCCTTCGGCATGAGCCGGATCCATCCGGAAGACCGCGACGGCGTGGAGCAGGCGCATCGCGAGGCCGAGGCGCTGGGCGTTTACACCTGCGAGTACCGCTGGCAGTCCGCCGACGGCGGATGGAAGACCCTTTTGGACCAGGGCGTGCTGGCGCCGGGCGAAGGGGGGCAGAAGCGGGCGATCTTCGGCACGCTCCTCGACATCACCGAGCAGAGGCAGCTCGCCGAGCAGCTCGCGCAGGCGCGCAAGATGGAGACCATCGGGCAACTGACGGGCGGGATCGCCCACGATTTCAACAACCTGCTCGCCGCCGTGCTGAGCGGGCTGGCGCTTCTGGAGCGCCGGGTCGAGATCCCGGAAAACGTCCGGCCGATCCTGGACATGACGCGCCACGCCGCGAGGCAGGGCGCGGAGCTCATCGACCGCATGCTGGCCTTTTCCCGCCGCCAGCAGCTCCGGCCCGCGACGGTGGCCCTGCCCGGGTTGGCGGAAACCCTGGAAGGCCTGCTCGGACCTGTGCTCGGAGGGTTGGTGCGCCTGCAGATGCGGTTCGCGCCCGAGATCTGGCCGGCCCATGCCGACCGCAGCCAGTTGGAACTGGCCCTGATGAATCTCGTCATCAATGCGCGCGACGCCATGCCCCAGGGCGGGACGATCACGCTGAGCGCCGAGAACCTCACGCTCCCGGTGGACGCAGGCGACCTGGCGGCGGGCGACTATGTCGTCTTGAGCGTGCAGGACACCGGCACCGGAATTGCGCCCGACATGCTGGCCAAAGTGGTGGAGCCCTTCTTCACCACGAAGGAGGTCGGCAAAGGCACGGGGCTGGGCTTGAGCACGGCCTATGGCTTCGCCCGGCAGTCGGGCGGCACGCTGCGCATCGAAAGCGAGCTTGAGCGGGGCACCCGCGTCGAGCTCTGGCTGCCCCGCTCGGCGGATGTTGTGCCCGCCCAGAACGACGCGAAGCCCGATGCGGCGAAAAGCGCGCGGGCGGCGGGGCTTTCGTCCACGCCGGAGCTTCTTCTGGTCGATGACAGCACGAATCTGCGTGAGCTGACGGCGACCATGCTGAGGGAGCATGGCTTCGCCGTCTGCACGGCCGCCGGCGGGGCGGAAGCGCTTGGGCTGATCGAGCGGGAACCCGACCGCTTCGACCTCATCATCACGGATTTCGCCATGCCGCTCGTGTCGGGCCTCGACGTGGTTCGCTTCGCGCGTTCCCTGCGCTCGGACTGGCCGGCGATCATCACGTCCGGCTATGCCGACGCCTCCGCCATCCGCGACCGGCCGGCGGACGTTCCCCTTCTGGGAAAGCCGTTTTCGGACGAGAAGCTGGTGGACGCCATCAACGACTGCCTGACACCGGGGCAGGCGCCGGCGCGCCTTACGGCTTCAAGCCGCTGACAGAGGGGCCGGGGTCGCGGCGTTCGCGCTTTCGAATCGTTTCCACCTCCGTGGAATCGGCTCCAGGTTTCTTCTTGTCGCATTTTCCGCGATTGGCCGGGGCCCACCTGACCTGAAAACGCTCTAGCGCCGGACGCCGCCCCAGTTCTTCGCCACGACAGCCGCGATGATGATGGTGAAGGCGGCCAGCCGCAGCAGATAGAGCGGGCTGCGCTCCTCCATGGCCACGCGCGAGAAGGCGAGCAGGGTCTGGTTGACGGCCAGAAGAGCGAAGGCCGCCGCGAACGCCAGGAACAGGCCGTCGCGCGTTTGCCGCCAGAAACGCAGAAAGAAGACGCCTGAAACCAGGAACCCCATGGCGATCAGGCCGGACGCATACTGGAACATCGTCTGCCTCACTCCGCTTCCCAAATCAGCCCGAACAGGAGCGTCCCCACCGCCGCGAGCGACGCCCCATGGCGGAGAAGCTGAAGGTCCGCCGCGGGAAAGACCACGATGTCCAGGATCACCACGAAACTGTTCAGCGACAGGAAGCCAAAGCACAAGCCGCTCCAGAAAAGGAGCCGCGTGCCGCTTCGCCGGTACCCCCTGATGAGCAGCCATGTGCAGAGCGCCGCCGCGAGCAGGCACAGAACGTAGATCAGGATCGGAAGCGGGCCTACCATCTTCAATCCTTCACGATCTTGAACGCGTCGGCAAAGGTCCTGAGCTTCTCGGCCGGGCTTTGGATGATCAGCCGGCGCACCGCGGCGGGCTTGACGCGATAAGCGTCCTCCAGCCGCCGCACCAGCGCATCCTGTCCGGCGGAAGCCGGGCCATAGCGGACGGCGCCGCCGTCCTCGGCCACGATCAATCCGGCGGCCAGCAAATTGTCGATGCCCTGCTGCACGACAACCTGGCTTGAGCGCAACTCGGTGATCAGATCCTCGGCGGTCCAGACCCGCTCCGGCTGCCGGTGCAGCACAAGAAGAATCTCCAGCGACCACACGGATCCGAACGAGTCCTGCAGGAACTCAGCGAGATCCTTTTCCATCATGCTCCAGGCTGGAAGCGGCATGTCGACCCGCCGCGGAACGGACGGGCGCCCACCTTCTAGGGGCATGCAGCGCCTGCCGCAACCCGCACCCTTGCTTCTTGCGGGCGCATTTGCGACGTGGGCCTCGGCCGCGCGCGCCTCGCGCAGGTGGGGTGACACGGAACAGCCGAACAGGGAGGACGAACATGAAATTGGGCATTCTCACCGCGCCGTTTCCCGATGCGCCGCTCATGGCCGTCGCGGATTGGGCGGCGAAGAGCGGCTTCGAGGCGCTGGAGATCGCCTGCTGGCCGAGGGTGTCCGGCGCCACCCGCCGTTACGCCGGCACCAGCCACTTCGACGTCGCCAACCTGTCGGCGTCGCAAGCCAAGGAACTCGTCGCCGCGCTCACTGAGAAGAACATCGCGGTGTCGGGGCTCGGCTATTATCCCAACCCGCTGCATCCCGACCTCGGCCACCGTCAAGCCGTGATCGATCACCTGAAGCTGGTCATCGCGGCCGCCGGCCGGATGGGCGTGGCCGTCGTCAACACCTTCTGCGGGGGCGACGCCTCCCGGCATGTGGACGCCAATTGGGAGGAGGCGACACAAGTCTGGCCCGACATCATCGCGCACGCCCGGGACAATGGCGTGAAGATCGCTTTCGAGAACTGCCCGATGATCTTCTCCCATGACGAGTGGCCGGGCGGTCACAACATCGCCTATTCGCCTTATGTCTGGCGCCGCATCATCGACGCCTGGGGCGGCGATGTCGGCATGAACTACGACCCTTCGCACCTCGTGTGGCAGATGATCGACCAGGCGCGCTTCATCCGTGAGTTCGGGCCGCACATGCTGCATGTCCACGCCAAGGACCTGATGATCGATCGCGACGGGCTTTACGAGCGCGGCATCCTGTCTCTCGGCATGGGCTGGCAGATCCCGCGCATGCCGGGTCTAGGCGAGGTCGATTGGAGCACGATCTTCTCCGGCCTTTATCGCGCGGGCTATGACGGGGCGGTGGTCATCGAGCACGAGGACCGGCGCTTCGAGGGCACGGACGAGAAGATCAAGCGCGGCTTCCTGCTGGCGCGCGACATCCTGCGTCCGTTCATCAAATGAAAGGCCGCGCTTAAGCGGCGTCCGCCCGCTTGGGGCCATCCGGCGTCAGCACGGAAAAGCCGAGATCAACGATCGCGCTCGCGGCGAGCCCGACAAGGAGGCCGCCGGCGAGGTCGCTGGGATAGTGCTTGCAACGCGGAACCTGGATGGCGGCGACCGCCGCGGCGGCGCCATAGGCGGGAACGGCGAGGCTCGGATACTCGCCGGCGACGGCCCGCGCCACCGCCATTGCGCTCGCCGTGTGGCCTGAGGGGAAGGAGCTGTTCTCGCTCTCTCTGCTGTGGCCTGGCCGCATCTCGTAGCGGCCCTCCTCGACGAGGACATAGGGCCTGGTGCGATCGACCGCATTCTTGATGAGGTTCTTGCCCAGGGTCGCCAGGCCATGGCAGGCGAGCATGCGAAGCCCCGTCCGGGTCAGCCGCGGGTCGCCGCCGATGAGCCCGGCCAGCAGCGTCGCGCCGCAGACCGCCGTCAGTTGCGGCTGATCGGCCACTTCGCTGAACGTGCCGGCAAGCCGCACGAGCGGGTGCTTGCGATGCTCGGCCACCGTCTGCACGACGGCCACATCGGCTTTCTCGATCTCGCTGGCGTCGGGTCGAGGGTCGGGAACAGGGGCGGGGTTCGTCATGCCCGCATAAGGTAGGCGGCCAGCCCAAGTTCCGCCCGGCTTCACAAAAGATGAAGCTGCTCGCGCGCTCCGGGAAGAACTTGGCCTCGGAAAGGCTCAGCCGGCTTTCGCATGAGGCAACCGCCGTGCCGCCCGTGAGTTCGAAAGCGCGCACGGGAGCCATGCCATGTTCCAAATCTTGGAGCGAGTTCCATGTCGATGAAATTCGCTCTCGTCGCGCCGCTTGCGGCGAACCCCGCGCCATGAGCGCGTACCAGTTCGCCGCCCTTGTCGTGGTGGTCATGGGGCCGGTCCTCGCCTTGTCGCGAGCCGTGGGCGCGCCGCCTTCGCTGGCGCTGTTCGCGGCCGGCCTCCTTTCCGCCTTCCTGCCTGGACTGCCGCCCTCGCGCGTCGATCCGCAACTCGCGCTCGATCTGTTCCTTCCGCCTCTGGTCTATGCCTCGGCGGTTCGCGTGTCCTTCCATCTCCTGCGCTTCACGCTGGTGCCCGGCGTGCTGTTCGGCGCGGCCATCGTGGTCGCCACGGTGGCGCTGGTCGGCTTCGCCGCTTGGGGCCTTCTCTTGCCGGGCCTGCCCTGGACGGCCGCGCTTCTCCTGGGCATCGTCGCCTCCGTGTTCGACACGCGCCTGTTTCACGAGGCCGAAGGCCGGCCTCATGTGCCGCGCGCGATTGCCGACACGCTGAAGGCGCGAGAGCTCGTGTCGCGCCTGTTCATCCTGGCCAGCCTGTCGTTGGGTCTCGAAAGCGCGACGCAGGCCGAATTCTCGCTGCTGGCCGTTCTCGAACATTACGCGCTCGACATTCCCGCGGGCATCGCGCTCGGCCTCGTGCTCGGGCGCCTGATCGTATGGGCGCGCGAGCGCATCGACCCGGCCCCCATCGAGATCGCCTTGTCGGTCGCGACGCCCTATGCGGCCTCGCTGGCGGCCGCGGCGCTCGGCGTGTCCGGCGTGGCCGCGATCACGGCGGCCGCGCTCGTGGTCTCCACGATCCGCATCGACCGGCGGACGGGCGCGCCGATCTCCTCGTCGGAAACCCGGATCAGCGCCGTCGCCTTCTGGGAGGAGGCGAGCCTGATGATCTCAAGCGCCCTGTTCTTTCTGGCGGGACGCGCCCTGCCGGAGGCGCTGGCCGCGCTGGACGACCAGCCTTTGCCGCAATTGCTCGCGGCGACGCTCGGCGTGCTCGCCGTCGTGCTCGCGGTGCAGTTCGCGTTGTCCTATCTCTCGACGTTCGCCACGGCGGTCGCAAGCGTCCTGAAAGCCCGGCGAGCGGGGGAGGGGCCGCGGCGGTTCGCTGCCGCCGGCGTGATGGCGTGGTCGTCCACGCGCTCGGCGATCGGGCTGGTGATCGCGCTCTCCATCCCGCCCACGCTGCCCAACGGCGAGCCTTTCGCCGCGCGCGAGCTGATCCTCGTGGTCGCGGCCCTGATGATCGTCGGTTCCACCCTTCTGCAGGGCATGACCCTTCGCTTCACCGTGGCCTGGGCAAGCCTCGGCGGCGAGAACGAGCAGGACGCGGAGGAGAGCCGAGCGCGGCAGGCCATGGAGGCGGCGCATGCCGCGCCGGGCGCTGAGAACGCCAACGGCTTCGACGCCGCCCGACAGGCCTTGTTGCGCTTGCGCGAGCAAAACCGCATCGGCGACGAGGTGCTGGTCGGCATGCTTCGCGAAACCGATCTGAGCTCCCGCGCCGCAGAAGGAAACGCGCTTCCCGGCGCGGGCCCGCCCAACCCCTGAACGGAAGGGCGAAGCAAATGCGCTGGGATTGCGCACCGTTGCTGCGGCATGAAACCTTGGAGACTCGACCCTGCGGGAAAGGGAGCGTAATTGCACCGCGGGCACTATCTTTCGCCTCTTCGATATGCCGACTGAAGAGAGTTTCGTGAACGCTGAACCGCGCAGGAGCCCGTGGCCGGCCCTTTCCGGCGAGATGGCGGAACGCATCCGTGAGCATGATTGGGCGAGCACCGTGCTGGGGCCGATCGCGCAATGGCCGCAAAGCCTCAAGACGGCTCTCGGCATTATGCTCGCCTCGCCCGATCCCGTCTCGGTGGTCTGGGGACCGGAGCGCATCCAGCTCTACAACGACGCTTATATCGTCATCGCCGGCGAGCGGCATCCCGCGATCCTGGGCGGCCGGATCGCGGAGAACTGGGCGGAAGTCCATGCCGGCTTTCTCCAGCGCATCCTCGATGGCGTGCTTGCCGACGGACGGCCGCGCGTGGAAGAAGACCATCCCGTGCGGCTCCATAGGCCGGGCGGCGAGGAGGAGCGCTTCTTCACCTTCTCCTTTTCGGCCATTCCCGACGAGGCTGGCGCGGTCGCCGGCGTATTCCTTCGGGTCGCGGAGACCACGGCCAAGAGGGCGGCGCAGGCCGCGCTGCGGGCGACCGAGGAGCGCGACCGCCGCCTTATCGAAGGCGTGAAGGACCATTCCATCCTGACCACCGACGTGACCGGCACGATCGTCGGCTGGACGCCAGGCTCGGAAAGGGTCTTTGGCTGGACCGCCGAGGAGGCCATCGGCCGGAAGGTCGACTTCCTGTTCACGCCAGAGGATCGTGCGGGAGGCGTGCCTGAGAAGGAGCTGGCCACGGCACGCGAAAAAGGCTGCGCCAATGACGAGCGGTGGCATGTCCGCAAGGACGGCTCGCGGTTCTTCGTGAACGGTTCGGCGCGGCCGCTCCACGATGCCCAAGGCGAGGTCAGCGGATTCATCAAGATCGGCCGCGACGAGACAAGGCGGCGGGCTGCCGAAATCTCGCTCGCCAAACAGTCGGAACAGCTTCAGGCGCTTGCGCAGGCTGCGCTCACGGTCACGAGGGCGCCGACGCTGGAGGCCACGCTCGATGAGATCACGCAAGCCGCCAAGCGCATCATCGGCGCGCATCAGGCCGTGGTCAGCCTGACGCGCGGTCCCGACTGGAGCCAGGCGATCAACACCGTCGCGTTCACCGACAGATACGCCCGCTGGCGTGATTATGCCGCCGTGCCCGACGGCTCGGGAATCTATGCCTGGGCCTGCGAGGATAACCGGCCCGCACGCATGACGCAGGCCGAGCTCGAGGCGCATCCCCGCTGGCGGGGCTTCGGCCTTCATGCCAAGGATCACCCGCCCATGCGCGGCTGGCTCGCCGCTCCGCTGGTGGGCCGAGACGGCCGCAATCTCGGTCTCATCCAGTTGTCCGACAAGGTGGATGGGACGGAGTTCGATGAAGCGGACGAGGCCATGCTGGTTCAGCTCGCCCAGCTCGCCTCGGCCGCCGTCGAGCAAAGCCTGACCGAGCACACGGTCGCGCAACGCGAGGCCCATCTGGCCGCGATCTTCGAGCAATCGGCGGCCGGCCTTTCCGAAACCGACTCGGCGGGCTGCTTCATCCGCGTCAACGACCGCTTCTGCGCCATCACCGGGCGCACGCGCGAAGAGCTGCTCACGCTTCGCATGCATGACATCACCCACAAAGACGACTTGCCGCGCAACGAGCCGCATTTCGACGAGGCCGTGGCGAGTGGCAAGCCGTTTGAGATCGAGAAGCGCTATATCCGGCCGGATGGCTCGACGGTCTGGGTGCTCAACAGCGTCACCGCGCTGCGCGACGCCGACGGGCGGCCTCAGAACGTGGTCTGCGTAACGGTGGACGTGAGCGAGCGCAAGCGCTGGGAGGAGCATCAGCGGCTCCTCGTGAACGAGCTGAACCACCGGGTGAAGAACAGCCTCGCCACGGTTCAGTCGATCGCCAGCCAGACGCTGCGCAACGCCCGAAGCGCCGACGAGGCGCGCGGGGCGCTGGAGTCGCGCATCCAGGCGATGGTGCGCGCCCATGACGTGCTCACGCGCGAAAACTGGGAAAGCGCCGACCTTTGGGAGATCGTGGCGGAAGCCGTCGCCCCCTTCAGCAACGCGCGGGAAGATCGGCTCCACCTTCGCGGGCCTTCGGCGCGCGTATCGCCGCGCATGGCGTTGGCGCTGTCCATGGCGCTCCAGGAGCTCAGCACCAACGCCGCGAAATATGGCGCGCTGTCCAACGAGGCCGGTCAGATCGCCATCGCCTGGTCGATCGACCGCCAGGCGCCGCCGCGGCTCAGGCTGACCTGGCAGGAACGCGGCGGACCGCCTGTGGCCACGCCGGCCCGCCGCGGTTTCGGCTCGCGCCTGATCGAGCGTGGCCTTGCCCAGGAGCTCGACGGCGAGGTGACAATCTCGTTTCCGCCCGAAGGCGTGATCTGCACCGTGAAGGCGCCCC
This sequence comes from Mesorhizobium sp., assembly GCA_035998495.1. Taxonomy (GTDB): domain Bacteria; phylum Pseudomonadota; class Alphaproteobacteria; order Rhizobiales; family Rhizobiaceae; genus Mesorhizobium_B. The sequence goes on along the minus strand of DASYHP010000064.1, from coordinate 185,876 downwards.
TGGCGTGAACGCTGGACCGGGCGGCCGCCGGATCAGCAGTCACGCCATTTCAGCCGATACACGAGCGCGTTGCTGACGTCCTGCGAGCGTATGGAGAGCGAGGCGGGCTTGTTGCCGGATGTCGTGACGCGCAGGCTCGAATTGGTCCGGAGCGTCACATCCTTGCCGCAGGACGACCAGACCAGCGGACCGCCAGGCGTCGACAGTCTGAAGGCGCCCTGCAGGGGGCCCTTCAACGAACGCTTCGCCACGGGTCCCGTGTCGCCGGCAAAGAAGTACTCGGCGCGGAACTCGCCTCGCGCGCCCGCGGGCAGGCGGCCCCAGCCACGATAGTCCGCGGCCACGATCGCCACCGATCTGCCGCGCGGCACGTCGATGGGCAGCGACAGGCTGCACGCCTTGCGATCGAAGCGGTTGCCTGTGCCGCCGCCGGCTTCGACGCGGTAAGCGGAATAGCGCACACTGAGCGTCGTGCCCTTGAGCACGGCGGACGCGGTGCCCGCGGGGCAGCCTGGCCCGCCATAGCTTGGTCGGCCGAGGCTCTCAGCAGAAGCGGCGGAACCAGACAAAAGGCCCGCGCCCAGCGCCAGGGCTGCAAGGAGACTTCTCATTTCTGACCTCCCGAATCGGGCCGGGCCGTCGTCCCTCGGCGTCGCCGCTTGGATTTAGAACTGGCGACTCAAAGAACCGCCGTAGAAAACGTGCGTGCCCGCTTCGCGGGCCGACACGCCCTGCAGGAAAAGATCGGCCTTCAAGCTTTCGGCGGGCTTGAAGCCGAGCCGCGCGCCATAGTCAACGAAGCTGTCGTCCTGAGCCTCGACTTCCACCGCGCCCACAAAGGCGATGCCGGCGTCGAGGTCGCCACCCGCGGCGCCGTGGCCCACCCCACCGTTGAGCGTGAGATCCAAGTCGGGCGCGAGGATCGTCGTCCAGGCCGCGCCGAGCTTGACCGTGGTGACCGCCGTGGTTTCCTCGTCAAAGGAGGCGGCGAAGAGGTTGTCTGGACCGAACTCCTCCGACACGGCGTCCGTGCGGAGCCGATCGTGGGCGACCGTGGCGGACAGGACGATCTGGTTGTCGGTGTCAGGCGTGAGCACAACGCCCCCTTCGAGATAAGCGCCGGCGAAGAGCCCGTCGGCGCTGAAGGCGGCGGAGGCGCCATCTTCCGAGCCGTCGTCGTAAGAGCGGGTGAAGCGGGCGCTGAGCGGGGCCGCCCGCACGCCGGTCTCGGCGAAAGGGCGCAGGGCCGCCGGCGCGGCCGGCAGGTAGCGGAGCGCACCCGTGAACATCACGCCGCGCGCGTTCGCCCCGTTCAGGTCCTGGTCGAAGTAGCCGGCGCCGCCCGAGAAGGTCAGGTCGGGGCTGATGGAGTAGCGCGCGTTGAGGCCGATAAGATGCGAGCCGACGCCGCCCAGGATCGTCAGTTCGTCCGGCCCCGCGAAGGGCTGGTTGCCGCCCGCCAGGAGATCGGCGGTCGATTGCAGGTGAAGCATCGTTCCCGTGCGCGCCGATGCAATGTCGCGGAGCGACTGCTCGACCTCGTCGAGCGTGGTCGTGGCGGCGAGAAGGTAGTCGATGGTGTCGAGCTGGGCGACGGAATCCGGATCTGCCGCCGTCAAGAGCGCGAGCATGATGTCGGAGTTGAGTTCAGGCGTCCCGAAGTCGCCGACATAGTTCCGGAAGATGAGCCCATCCTGTGGGCCGGATACGATCGCCCGGTCGATCAAGCCATCCTGCTCGACTGTCAGCTGAACCTGGTCGCCTTCGCTGACGAAGCCGCGATAGTCGGCCGAGTAGACCGAGAAGGTGCCCGGCGCAGGCGCGACGCCGCTGGGAACAGCGAGATTGCAGGCCGCAGGATCATCGAGCGTGGCCTCGAAGAAGTCGAAGGGGACCGAAATCGCGCCAGCCTCGGGGTTGGCCGTAACGATGCCGACGCTGCATTCGGCGGCAGCCGAAGCCGAGCTTGCCGCAGCCCAGACCACAAATGTCGCCAGCGACACGCCCACCTGCTTCATGCTCGATTCCCCTTTGCGCATGGCCGGGCGGCCCTTTGGCCGCCCGCCTTTGGCTTACGCGATCAGCAAGACCGCCATTGCAGGAGATATACGATGGCCGCGTTCACGTCCTGAGAATCGACGGTCGCTAGCGCCTGCTTGTTGCTCTTGGTGTTCACGCGGATCGACGAGTTGGTGCGAAGGTTCACGTCCTCGCCGCAGCGCGACCACACGACGGCGTCGGCCGTGAGCGAGTTCTGGATCAGGTAGTCCGTATCGAGAGGCCCCCTGAACGTCTTCTTGAAGATGGGGCCGCGCTTGCCCGCAAAGAAATACTCCACGTTGAAATCGGTGGAGGCGCCCGACGGAACGTTGTTGTAGCCGCGGTAGTCGATCGCCAGAACCGACACGGAACGGCCCTGCGGCACATGGACGGGAATGGCGATGTTGCAGCTCTTGCGGTCGAACTTCTTGCCCGTGTCTCCGCCCGCCTCGACGGTGTAGGCGTCGAAGAGCAGGCTCAGCGACTTGGCGTCAGGGCTGAGCGTCGCGGACACGCTGCCCGAGGGGCAGCCGGTGCCGCCGTAGCCGGGCTGGCCCAGAGCGATGTCGTCGGCATGGGCGAATGAGGAGACGCCCAGGCCAAGGGCGAGGGCGGCGGCGAGAGTGGTTTTCACGACAAGAACCTCCTTGGTGTCGAGCATGGGCGGGCCATGGCTGCGGTGCTTTGCTTACGGCGCTGCGCCTGATGCCGGGCTGAAGCCCCGCTTCATCTTCCATTCAGGTATCGCGCCGACGCACCCGGCGCTCGCATCCCAAAGCATCGCCACCTCCGCGCCTCTGGACCGAAACGGTCCGGCGCCTGGCGCATCATCTGCCATGCTTAAGGTTAGCTGATCCTTAAACACTGCCGCCTCACCATAAGGCCGCATCGCCTTCTTCGTCCCGGAGCCGGACGGAAAGGGAGAGGGATGGGGACGAAAAGAATGGGCGGCCAAACGCCAGCCGGCGACAGGAACCATGCGGCGGAGCTCGTGGCGGCGCGGCCGCCGAGAATGGAAGCATTGCCGCACGCGGCGGGTTTCGACATTCGCGCATTGCGCGCGTCGCTCACCGGGGATGAGGAGTGGGTCTGGGAAACCGACGCCGATCTCCGCTTCTCCTGGTTGTCGCCGAATTACGAAGCGGTGACCGGCATTTCCCCTGAAGCGTGCCTGGGACGGTTCAGATTCGATTTCCTCCGCCAGGAAAGCCGCCAGGGCGACGACGCCGCCAGGCACCTTGAGGATCTGCAGGCGCGCCGGCCCTTCCGCCACTTCATCTACGAGCTGGCCGACGCCAAGCCCGAATGCGCCGTCGTGTCGATCAGCGGCGATCCGCAGTTCGACGCGAAGGGCAAGTTCCTGGGCTATGCCGGGATCGGCCGCAATCTCACCCCTCTCATGCCCGCCCTCAGGGAACTGGGCGGACAGGGCGCGCCGCCGACCCTCTTGGCGGTCGAGCCGCCGCGGCAGACCACCGCTGCGCCCTCGCTCCTGTCCGACCTGCTCCGCATGGTGGACGCCGTGCCGATCGGCATGCTTCTTCTCGACGCCGACCTCAAGGTCGAGCTGATGAACGGCGCCTTCCGCGACCTCTGGCAGTTGAGCCATCCTCAACCCGGCCAGCCGCAGGCCGGCGTGGGCTCCTTCTTTCGCGATCTCATGGAAGCAAGCCGCCACATCGATGCTTCGAATGTCGCCAACGTCGACTGGGAAGCCTTTGTAAGCGAGCGGGAAGCGGAGATCCGCCTGGGCCGCGAAGGTGTGAGGCAGCTTTCGCGCAAGGACGGCTGCACCATGCTGGCGACGCTGACGCCCTTGCCCGGCGGCAAGCGATTCCTGTCCTATGTGGACGTGACCGAGCTCAAGCGGCGCAGAGGCGAGCTGGCGGCGAGCCTCGAGGCGTCGCGCCTTTCTGCCGCCGTGCTCGACAAACTTCCCGACCCGGTCTTCGTGAAGGACGCCGAGCTCCGCTTCGTGCTCGTCAATGACGCCTTCGCCAAGATCTGGAACACGACGCCCGAACAGATGGTGGGCAAGCGCGCGGGCGACTTCACGGACCCCGAGCAGGCCGCGGCGTTCGAGGCGTCCGAACGAAGGGTGATCGAGACCGGCGAGATGTTCGAAGCCGAGGAGGACTTCGAATGGCGCGGCATGGGCCGGTCGCGGATCGTGCGCAAGGCGCGCGTGACGCTGCCCGGCGGCAAGCGCTTCATGGCCTGCGCGGTGTTCGACGTATCCGAGATGCGGCGGCGGGAAAGGGAGGCCGAGGACGCCCGCAAGCGGCTGGCCGAGGTGATCGAGTCCCTGCCGGCGGGCGTCATCATCTATGACGAGGACGATCGGTTCGTGCTGGCGAACCGGCAGTTGCAGGAATCCCTGCCCGGTCTGGCGCCGGCCTACCGGCCGGGCGCGTCCCTGCGGGAGGCGCTCTCGCTCGCGCATGACTGCGGCTATTTCCGCGACCTTCGCGACGCGCAACTCGACAGGCTCTACGCGCGCGACAAGGCGGCGTGGATCGAAGCCTATCTCGAGCGCTACCGCCGGCCTGCCGGCGCCTATGAGCGCGAGCACCCGGACGGCCGCTGCTTCCAGGTGTTCGACACGCGCATGCCGGATGGGACCTTCATCGGCGTGCGGCTCGACATCACCGAGTTGAAGCGGCGCGAGAAGGCGCTCGAAGGGAGCATGCGCCAGACCGACCTGTTCCGGCACGTGCTCGACGAGCTTCCGGTGCCGGCCTTCATCAAATCGAGCGGGCTCAGGATCGAATATGTCAACAAGGCCTGGTGCGCCATCACAGGCATCCCCAAGGAGGAGGCGGTCGGCCAGACCGACGGCGACCTGTTCTCGACCGGCGAAAGCCAGGGCTACATGTCCACCGACGGCCATGTGATCCGCACCGGGCGGTTCGCGGAGCTCGAGGAAGCCGTCACCCACCGCGACGGAACCGTCCGCCAGCTCATGACGCGGAAAGGCCGCTTGGTGGCGGGCGACGGCTCGGTGCATCTGGTGGGCTCCTCGACCGACATCACCGACGTCAAGGCGCGGGAGGAGCAGCTCAAGGAAAGCTCGCGGGAAAACGAGCTGTTCCGCAACCTGATCGACAACGTGCCTGTCGCGATCTACGCCAAGAAGCCGGATCTCAGGCTCGCCTATGTGAACAGGGGCTGGTGCGAGCTGACCGGCTTCACCGCCGCGCAGGCCATCGGGCGGACGGATGCGGAAATCTTCGGACGCGACGGCGAAGCCTTCATGGAGGGTGACCGCGCCGTGCTGCGCACGGGACAGGCCCAGGAGATCGAGGAGGCGGTGGCGGAGCCGGGAGGCATTCGCTACCAGATCGCCCGCAAGGGCGTGATGACGGCGTCCGACGGCTCGCTCTACCTGATCGGCTCGACCACCGACATCTCCGAGCTGAAGCGCCGCGAAGAGGAGCTGCAGGAGGCGCGCCGGCGCGCCGTGCTGGCCGACCGCGCCAAGTCCGAGTTCCTGGCCAATATGAGCCACGAGATCCGCACGCCCATGAATGGTGTGCTCGGCATGGCGGAGCTGCTCGCCAAGACCGACCTCCAGGCCAAGCAGCAGACCTTCGTGGACATCATCGTCAAGTCGGGCAACGCGCTTCTCACCATCATCAACGACATCCTCGACTTCTCCAAGATCGACGCCGGCCAGCTCGTGCTCGACCCTGCGCCCTTCAACCTGGGCGAGGCCGTGGAGGATGTGGCGACGCTGGTGTCCGCCAAGGCCAGGGAAAAGGATCTGGAGCTGATCGTCCGCATCGATCCGGCCGCGGCGGGCACGTTCGTGGGCGATGTCGGCCGCTTCCGGCAGATCGTGACCAACCTGGTGGGCAACGCCGTCAAGTTCACTGATGCCGGCCATGTGCTGGTGGAGGTGTCCGCCGAGGAGTGCGGGACCGAAACGGAACTCACCGTTTCCGTCACCGATACCGGCATCGGCATTCCCGCCGACAAGCTCGACCTCGTGTTCGAGAAGTTCGCGCAGGTGGACGGTTCCTCTACCCGCCGCCACGAGGGGACCGGCCTGGGCCTTGCCATCACGGCTCGGCTGGTCGCGCTGATGCGTGGGCGCCTCGGCGTGCGCAGCGACGAGGGGGCGGGCTCCACCTTCTGGTTCACGCTCCCCTTGCCGCGCACCGCGGCCCTGCGCGAGGAAAACCCCACGCCCCCGCTCGACGTGTCGGGCGCGCGCGTGCTCGTCATCGACGACAATCCGGTGAACCGGGCCATTCTGTCCGAGCAGATGGCGAGCTGGGGATTCGATGCCTGCGCCGCTCAAAGCGGCGTGGAAGGGATCGAGGTGCTGCGCACGGCTCATGCGCTTCGCGTGGCCGTGGATTGCGTGGTCCTGGATTATCAGATGCCGGGCATGACGGGTTTGGACGTGGCGCGGCGCATCCGCAGCGACGAGGCGCTCGCGGCGACGCCGATCGTGCTTCTGACCTCGGTCGATCAGGCGCTCGGCATGGCCGCCGCGCGCGAGCTCGGCTTCGAGGCGCAGCTCATGAAGCCGGCCCGCTCGTCCCAGCTCGTGGAGGCGATCGTCGGCGCGATTCAAAAGCGGCGCGCCGCTGACCGATCCGGCGCGGCTCCGCGGGCGCCAGCGCCGCGCACGCCCATGCCGCCTCCGCCCGCGCCGGCGGAGGCCGTTGCCGCCGTGCCCGTCGAAAGCGCCGGTCCCCGGCTTGGCGCCGACGTCCCGGGGCACCGGGTGGACATCCTCGTGGCTGAGGATAACGAGGTCAACCAGCTCGTCTTCACGCAGATCCTGTCGAGCACGCCCTATTCGTTTCAGCTTGTCGGCAACGGGCGGCTCGCCTGCGAGGCGTTCCGCACGATGAACCCGCGCATGGTGCTGATGGACGTCTCCATGCCCGAAATGAACGGGCTCGAAGCCAGCGCGGAAATCCGCCGCATGCAGGTCGCGGGGCCGCTTCGCACGCCGATCGTGGGCGTCACCGCGCATGCGCTCAAAGGCGACCGCGACCGTTGCCTGGAGGCTGGCATGGACGACTACCTGCCCAAGCCCATCAGCCCCCGCGCGCTCCTGGAGAAGATCGAGCGCTGGATCGGCTCGGTCGAGCGCATGGCGGGCGAAGCCGGCTAGCAAGCTTCCACAAGAGACTTGCCGGGCTTCACCGAGCTGTCGCGCGGCTGTCATGGAGCTGTCGTAAAACCCCGCTACGGGCTCCTGCAGGTGCTGGCGGAACGCTGAAGACGGCCCGCCGGCGCCGGGAGGCGTGGCCGGCTCGGGCCGCATGCCGCGCCAGGCAAACGAACAGGGACAAGGCGTCGCGCGAGGCTTCCGGCCTTGACGGCCCCGTTTCATCTTTCAACAGGAGCAGGCCACGATGAAGAAACTTCTCCTCGGCGTGAGCGCCGGCGCGATCGCGCTCGGCATCAGTGCCGGCGCGGCTGTCGCGCGCGACCAGATCCGCATCGTCGGCTCGTCCACGGTGTTCCCCTTCACGACCGCGGTGGCCGAGCGCTTCGCGCAGGGCGGCCAGTTCTCGGCCCCTGTCGTGGAGGCCACGGGCACGGGCGGCGGCATAAAGCTGTTCTGCGAGGGCGTGGGCGAGAACACGCCCGACTTCGCCAACGCTTCCCGCGCCATCAAGGAAGACGAGCTCGCGACCTGCCGCCAGAACGGCGTGACGCCGGTCGAGATCAAGGTCGGATTCGACGGGATCGTGCTGGCGAGCGCGTCGGAAGGCGAGGAATTCCCGCTGAGCAAGGAGCAGATCTTCAACGCGCTCGCCAAGCAGGTGGTCAAGGACGGCCAGATGGTCGCCAACCCGAACCAGAACTGGTCGGACGTGGACCCCTCGCTGCCCAACGCCAAGATCGAGGTGCTCGGCCCCCCGCCGACCTCCGGCACGCGTGACGCCTTTGTCGAGCTGGTCATGGAAGCGGCATGCCCCGACGAAATGAGCTCGGCGAACGAGGATGCCTGCACCGAGATCCGCGAGGACGGCGCTTTCGTGGAAGCTGGCGAGAACGACAACCTCATCGTCCAGAAGCTCGAGGCCAACCCGAACGCGGTGGGCGTCTTCGGCTTCTCCTTCCTCGACCAGAACGCCGACAAGCTGACGGGCCACGCGGTCGAGGGCGTCGAGCCGACGTTTGAGAACATCGCCTCGGGCGAATACCCGGTGTCGCGCTCGCTCTTCGTCTACGCGAAGAAGGAGCATGCGGACGTGATCTCCGGCATGAAGGAGTTCATCGCCGAATACACCTCGGACGCCGCTTGGGGGACCGAAGGCTATCTCGCGGACAAAGGCCTGATCCCGCTCCCCGACGCCGAGCGCGCCGCGGCCGCCGAGGCGGCCCAGAGCCTGAAGGGCATGGGCTCCTGATCCTCAAGGGAAAATCCCCATGACCGGCATTCTGGTCCTCATCCTGGCCGCCGCTTTCGCGGCGGCCTGGGCATATGGACGCTCATACGCCCGCGCGAGCGTCGGCGGCGACGTTGCCAGGCTGCACTCGCTGCCCAGCCAGCATGGCACGTTCCTGGCGCTCGTCACCGCGGGACCGGCGCTGCTCTTGCTTGTTCTCTGGACGCTGCTGTCGCCCGCTGTCGAGACTGGAATCGCCCGCGACCGGCTGGCCTCGAGCCTTGCCAGCCTGAGCCCCACGCAAGCCGAAGCGTTCCTGCGCGACGCTCGCGCGCTCGCGCTCGGCCAGGCGGTGGCATTCCTCGACGCGGCCAAGGAAGCAGCGGCCGGCACTTTCCGCACGCTCGGCCGGACGAGCTCGATCCTTGAGGCCATCGCCGTGCTCGCGCTGATCGTGAGCGGCTTCGTTTGGGGCTCGCGACAGATCGCGCCCCGCTTCCGGGCGCGCCACCGCGTCGAGGGCATTCTGCGGGTCACGCTGCTTGCGGCAGCCACCGTTGCCGTTCTGACGACGGTCGGCATCGTGCTTTCGCTGTTGTTTGAGTCCTTCCGGTTCTTCGCAGCCGTTCCCCTTCACGACTTCCTGTTCGGCCTTCACTGGAGCCCGCAAAGCGCCTTTGTCGGCGCGGGCGACGAGAGGGGAGCCGTGAACACCGAAATCTTCGGCGCCGTGCCGCTGTTCGCGGGCACGCTGCTCATCACGTTCATCGCCATGCTGGTGGCCGCGCCCATCGGCCTGATGTGCGCCATCTATCTTTCCGACTACGCGTCCAAGCCTGTGCGCGCCGTGGCCAAGCCGGTCCTCGAAATCCTGGCCGGCATTCCGACCGTCGTGTACGGCTTCTTCGCCGCGCTGACCGTCGCGCCCTTCATCCGCGGCTGGGGCGAGAGCCTGGGGCTCAGCGTCTCCTCCGAATCGGCGCTCGCCGCGGGCGTGGTCATGGGCATCATGATCATCCCTTTCGTGTCCTCGCTGTCGGACGACGTTCTCAACGCCGTGCCGCAATCCTTGCGCGACGGCTCGGCCGGGCTCGGCGCCACCAAGTCCGAAACCATCCGCAAGGTGGTGCTTCCGGCGGCTTTGCCCGGCATCGTGTCGGCCATGCTGCTCGCCATTTCGCGCGCCATCGGCGAGACCATGATCGTGGTCATGGCGGCGGGTCTCGCCGCCAACTTGACCGCCAACCCGCTTGAAGCCGTGACCACAGTGACGGTGCAGATCGCCACGCTTCTTGTGGGCGACCAGGAATTCGACAGCCCCAAGACGCTCGCCGCCTTCGCGCTGGGCCTGGTGCTGTTCTGCGCGACGCTCGCGCTCAACGTGGTCGCCTTGCGCGTGGTCCAGAAATACCGGGAACGCTATGACTGATCTCGCCGCTACTCGCCCGGCCCCCGGGACAGCGCCCGCTCGCTCCAGCACCGATATCGTGCGCGCACGGCTGGCCAAGCGCTACCGCACCGAGCGCATGTTCAAATGGCTGGGCGCGGCCGCCGTGGGCATCGCGGCCCTTTTCCTGGCGATCCTGCTCGGCACCATCGTCAGCCAGGCTCTGCCGGCCCTGCGCGCCAACTACGCCGTGCTCGACCTTGACCTTTCGCCCGCCCGCGTCGATCCCGCCAAGGCGGCCGCCGCCAATTTCGACGACATCGTCAATGACGCGCTGGGCGAGGCGTTTCCGAGCGTCACCGAGCGCCGGGAGCGACGCACCTTGCGCGGCCTCATCTCCTCGGGCGCGAGCACCATCGTCAAGCGCGACGCGCTCGATGGCGACCTGACTCTGGGCGGCCGCCTGCCCGTGCCGATCCTGCTGGACGACGAGGCCGATCTTTACCTCAAGGGCCTCACCGCGCGCGGCCGCGAAAGGCAGACCTTGCCCGGCCTCGTCGCCGTTTCGGGCGCCGGGGACGAGGTGACGCTGACCTTCGCCGACAACACCATTCAGGCGGCCGCCGACAGCGTCGGCGCGCGCCCCGACGCGAGCGGCATGCGGGAATTGGGCATCCGGCAGGGCTCGGTCTTCGTGGAAACCCGGGGCGGGGTGGTCAAGCTCGCGCAAGTGGGGCCCGGCAACACGGCGAAGGGCGAGGTGATGCTGCCCTTTTCGAGCGCCGATGCGCCCGCGCCGGCCACGCTCCGCACAGTCGCGCAGCCCGAAAGCACACGCAAGATCAGCGACGCGTCCATTGTTTATCTGGATGCCCTGGAAAGCCAGGGGCGGATCGAAAGCCGCTTCAACACCCAGTTCCTGTTCGGCACGGCCAGCCGCGAGCCGGAGGTCGCCGGCGTATGGGGGGCCGTTGTGGGCTCTTTCCTGACGCTGACCGTGACGCTGGCGCTGGCCTTCCCGCTCGGCGTGGCGGCGGCCATCTACCTCGAAGAGTTTGCGCCCAAGAACCGGCTCACCTATCTGATCGAGGTCAACATCAACAACCTGGCCGCAGTGCCTTCCATCGTGTTCGGCCTGCTGGGGCTCGCCGTTTTCCTCAACTTCTTCGGCATGCCGCGCTCCGCACCCGTGGTGGGCGGCGTGGTTCTCTCGCTGATGACGCTGCCCATCATCATCATCGCCTCGCGCGCCGCGCTGCGGGCCGTCCCGCCTTCGATCCGCGAAGGCGCCTATGGCGTGGGCGCGTCCAAGACCCAAGCCGTGTTCCACCACGTGCTGCCGCTCGCGATGCCCGGCATCATGACCGGCACGATCCTCGGCATGGCGCATGCGCTCGGCGAAACGGCGCCGCTCCTGATGATCGGCATGGTGGCCTTCATCGTGGACGTGCCCGGCGGCTTCACGGATCCGGCCACCATCCTGCCCGTGCAGATCTTCATGTGGGCCGACTTCCCCGAGGCGGCCTTCGCCCAGAAGACGTCGGCCGCAATTCTCGTGCTTCTGGTTTTCCTTGTTTTGATGAACGCGCTGGCCGTCCTCTTGCGCAAGCGCTTCGAGCGACGCTGGTGAGGCGTCGCAAAGGATTCGGTGGGAACCATGCTGATGCAATCGCCTGAAACGATGAGCCACGCCCCCGTGAGCGCGCCGACCAATGAAAAGGTCAAGATGCGGGCCCGCAAGGTGAACGTGTTCTACGGGGCCAAGCAGGCCCTCGACGACGTGGACCTCGACATGCGCGAGCGCCAGGTCACGGCGCTGATCGGCCCGTCCGGCTGCGGCAAGTCCACCTTTCTGCGCTGCCTGAACCGCATGAACGACACGATCGACATCGCCCGCGTCATGGGCACGATCCTGCTCGACGACGACGATGTCTATGACCCGCGCATCGACGTGGTCGAGCTGCGCGCCCGCGTCGGCATGGTGTTCCAGAAGCCGAACCCGTTCCCCAAGTCGATCTACGAGAACGTGGCCTATGGTCCGCGCATCCATGGGCTCGCGCGCGACCGCGCCGAACTCGACGGGATCGTGGAGTCGAGCCTGAAGCGCGCCGGCCTCTGGAACGAGGTCAAGGATCGCATGAACGAGCCGGGCACGAGCCTGTCCGGCGGCCAGCAGCAGCGGCTCTGCATCGCCCGCGCCATCGCCGTGTCGCCCGAGGTGATCCTGATGGACGAGCCCTGCTCGGCGCTCGACCCCATCGCCACCGCGCGCGTGGAGGAACTGATCGACGAACTCCGCCAGAACTTCACCATCGTCATCGTCACCCACTCCATGCAGCAGGCGGCGCGCGTGTCGCAGCGCACGGCCATGTTCCACTTGGGGTCTCTCGTGGAGGAGGGACCGACGGAGAAGATGTTCACCAACCCCGACGACAAGCGCACGCGCGACTACATCACCGGCCGCTATGGCTGATCGCGGCGGCTTCGCGGGGCTGGCGGGCGGACGAGAAGATCCGCTGCCGAAAGGACAGAAGAAGAATGGGTGAGCATACGGTGGCGTCGTTCGACGCCGAGCTGGAACAGATCGACCGGCTGATCCTCGACATGGGCGAGCTCGGCGCGCGCATGGTGCGCGAGGCGACGAGCGCGCTGCTCAACGCCGAGGAGCGCCGCGCCTCCAACGTGATCGCGGAAGACGCGGCCATGGACGCCTATCAGCGTGAGCTCGACGCGCGGGTGGTCACGCTGATCGCCAAGCGCCAGCCCATGGCGCAGGATCTGCGCGCGGTGATCGGCGCGTTACGCATGGCCAACGACCTCGAGCGGATCGGTGATCTCGCCAAGAACATCGCCAAGCGCGTGAGCGCGGTAGGTCGGGCGCCGGCCGCCGGCACGCTGTCGGCCAGCATCGAAGCGATGTCGGGACTCGTCCTCGACCAAGTTCAGGCGGTGGTCGACCGCTATGTGGGTCGCGACGCCGACGCGCTTGAAGCCCTGCGAATGCAGGACGAGAAGATCGACATCCGCTACACGGCGATCTTCCGCGAGCTCCTCACCTATATGATGGAGGATCCGCGCAACATCACGACCTGCACGCATCTGTTGTTCTGCGCCAAGAACCTGGAGCGGATCGGCGATCACGTCACCAACATCGCCGAGAACGCCTATTACGTGCTGACCGGGCTGCAACTTCCGGCCAAGCGTCCCAAGCGGGACGAAACCTCGCCGGCGCCGCTGCCGGCCATCTAGAACAGCCTTCAGGGCCACTTCCATGAACGCCAGCATCTTGGTGGTCGAGGACGAAGAGTCGCTCGGCATTCTGCTGCGCTACAATCTCGAAGCCGAAGGCTTTTCGGTGGAGGTCGTGGAGCGTGGGGACGAGGCGGACCTGCGCCTCAAGGAGGATGTGCCGGACCTGCTCGTGCTCGACTGGATGCTGCCGGGACTGTCCGGCATCGAATTGTGCCGCCGGCTTCGGCTCCGCCCCGAGACCCGGGCCCTGCCCATCATCATGCTGACGGCGCGCGGCGAAGAGACGGACCGGGTGAGGGGGCTTTCCACCGGCGCCGACGACTACCTGACCAAGCCATTCTCCACGCCCGAGTTCGTGGCGCGCGTGCGCGCGCTCCTGCGCCGCGCCAAGCCCCAGGTGCTCGGCAATGTGTTGACCGCAGGTGACATCACGCTTGATCGTGAAACCCACCGTGCTTGGCGCGCAAACGCCGAGCTGAAGCTTGGGCCGACCGAGTTCCGGTTGCTGGAATTCATGATGCGGCATCCCGGCCGCGTCTTTTCGCGCGGGCAACTCCTCGACAAGGTATGGGACGAGACGCTCGACATCGACGAGCGCACGGTGGACGTGCATGTCGGCCGGCTGCGCAAGGCCATCAATCTGGGCGACCTTCCCGACCGCATCCGCACCGTGCGCGGCGCGGGCTATGCAATCCGTGAGGACTAGCGCCGTTTGCGCCCACGGGAAGGCCGCTCCCTTCTTCCATGCGAAAGGCGGATACAGGCACAGCTAGGGCGCAGGCGCTTCCACCGGGGATACAAGCGTGCCGGGTATTTCGTCCGGACCGGCTCGGCTCACCCGGACGCGGGACCCTGCAGCACACTTGCCTGCTCGACGCTCCGGCCTGTCGGGGCCCTCCCTAGGCCACGTTGACAGAGCACAGCCAGTCGATCAAACCTGCCGGCGAGTCCCGGAACACGGGATTCGAATCGATTTAAATTTTCAGCAACGGCCCGTCAGGGGAACAGGGAGGAAAAGGGATGAAGAATTTCGCAGCGGCGCTCCTCGCGAGCGCATCGCTCGTGTTGGCTTTTGGAGCCGCGGCCCAGGCCGAGGGCAAGACCATCGGCGTGTCCTGGTCGAACTTCCAGGAGGAGCGCTGGAAGACCGATGAGGCCGCCATGAAGGCCGCCATCGAGGCTGCCGGCGACACCTATATCTCGGCCGACGCGCAGTCGTCCGCCGCCAAGCAGCTCACCGATGTGGAAAGCCTCATCTCCCAGGGCGCGAATGCGCTGATCATCCTTGCCCAGGACGCCTCGGCCGTCGGCCCGGCGGTGGAGAAGGCGCTGGCCGAAGGCATTCCGGTGATCGCCTATGATCGCCTGATCGAGAACGCGGACGCCTTCTATCTCACCTTCGACAACAAGGAGGTGGGCCGCATGCAGGCCCGCGAGGTGTTCAAGGCTAAGCCCGAAGGCAACTATGCCTTCATCAAGGGCTCGGCGGCCGACCCGAACGCCGACTTTCTGTTCTCGGGCCAGATGGAAGTGCTGAAGGAAGCGATCGATTCCGGCAAGGTCAAGAACGTCGGCGAGGCCTATACCGATGGCTGGCTGCCCGCCAACGCCCAGCGCAACATGGAGCAGATCCTCACCCAGAACAACAATGAGGTGGACGCGGTGGTCGCCTCCAACGACGGCACAGCGGGCGGCGCGATCGCTGCCCTCGAAGCGCAGGGCCTAGCCGGTTCGGTGCCGGTATCGGGCCAGGACGGCGACAAGGCGGCGTTGAACCGCGTGGCGCAGGGCACCCAGACCGTGTCGATTTGGAAGGACGCGCGCGAACTCGGCAAGAACGCGGCTGAGATCGCCTCCCAGCTTGCCGACGGCACGGCCATGGATCAGGTCCCGAACACCACGAAGTTCACGACGCCCGGCGGCAACGAAGTGAACGCGGTGTTCCTGACCCCGATCCCGATCACCAAGGATAATCTCAACGTGGTGATCGATGCTGGCTGGATCAGCAAGGAAGAGGTGTGCGCGGGCGTTCAAGCCGGTTCGGCTGCGGTCTGCAACTGAGCGCGAGCCTGATAAAGAGGGCAGGGGCGGACGGTTTTCGAGCTGCGCCGCCTTGACGGACACGCCGCGGCGCCCACACGCGCCGCGGCCTTTTCGACTTTTCGGGGTGCTTGTGCATGGGCCGGGCGCGCCGAACGGGAGGCAGCCATGGCCGATGTCACCAGCAACAATGCCGCCGTTCCCCAGATCGGAAGCCCAAGCCAGCAGCCCGATCTCGCGCGCGCCAATCAGCTTGGGCCGTTGGCACGCTTCCTGCGCGCGACCGAGATCGACGCGCGCATGCTCGGCATGGTGGCCGCGTTGCTGATCATCTGGCTCGGCATCCATGCGCTATCGGGAGGCACCTTCCTGACCTCGCGCAACCTTTGGAACCTGTCGGTGCAGTTCGCCTCCATCGCGGTGATGGCGACCGGCATGGTGCTCGTGATCGTGACCCGCAACATCGACCTGTCGGTCGGCTCGATCCTGGGCGTGACCGGCATGGTCATGGCGGTGATCCAGGCCTGGTATCTCGTGCCTGCTTTCGGCGCGAGCCCGGCGGTCTGGATCCTTACGCTCCTCGCCGGCCTCGCATTGGGTGCCGCCATCGGCGCGGCACAGGGCTTCGTCATCGCTTATATGGGCGTGCCTTCCTTCATCGTGACGCTGGGCGGGCTCCTGGTGTGGCGCGGCATGGCCTGGTGGGTCGCAACCGGCCAGACGATCGCGCTGCCCGACCGGACCTTCCGCCTGATCGGCGGTGGCGCCGAGGGTGCGATCGGCGCAACGGCGAGCTGGGTCTTGGCCATCATCGCCTGTGCCGCGGTGCTGCTTTTCACGCTGAACGCGCGGCGGCAGCGCCGGCGCTTCCATTTCCCGCTCAAGCCGGTCTGGGCGGAGGTGTTCGTCGCGGGCGCGGCCTGCGTCGCCATTCTGGGCGCCACCTACGTCATCAACCAGTACACGCTGCCCCCGGCGCTTGCCCGGCGCTATGCGGAGGCCAACGGCATCCCCGTGCCAGAAAGCGGGCTCCTGATCAGCTTCGGTTATGCCGTGCCCGTGCTGATCGCGGTGGCCGTGGGCATCGCGATGACGTTTCTGACCAACCGAACGCGATTCGGCCGCTATGTCTTCGCCATCGGCGGCAACCCGGAAGCCGCGGACTTGGCGGGCATCAACACCAAGCGTGTGACGATGCTCGTCTTCTCGCTGATGGGTCTTCTGGCGGCGATCGGCGCCGCCATCTCCGCCGCGCGGCTGACATCCGCCACCAACGCTCTCGGCACGCTCGACGAGCTCTACACGATCGCCGCCGCCGTGATCGGCGGCACGTCCTTGGCCGGCGGGGCGGGCACGATCGCGGGCGCCATGCTCGGCGCCCTGGTGATGCAGAGCCTGCAATCGGGCATGGTGCTGCTTGGGCTCGACACGCCCTTGCAGAACATCATCGTCGGCGTGGTGCTGGTCTTCGCGGTCTGGCTCGACACGATCTATCGCCGGCGCGTCGGCTGAACGCGAAAGGCAGGGAGGAGAACTCATGGAAATCGCGGCCGCCACCCCGCTCGTGGACATGCGCAACATCTCTATCGCCTTTGGAGGCATCCGCGCGGTGGACGATGCATCCGTCGATCTCTTTCCCGGCGAGGTGATGGCGCTGCTCGGCCACAACGGCGCCGGAAAATCGACGCTGATCAAGATTCTTTCCGGCGCTTACAAGCGCGACGCCGGAACCATCTATGTGAGGGGCGAGGAGGCCCAGATCGCCAATCCGCGCGACGCCAAGCGCTATGGGATCGAGACGATCTACCAGACGCTGGCGCTGGCCGACAATGTGGACGCCGCCGCCAATCTCTTCCTGGGCCGCGAGCTGATGACGCCCTGGGGCACGCTGGACGACGGGGCGATGGAGGCGGAAGCGCGCAAAGTGATGGGGCGGCTCAATCCGCGCTTCCAGCGCTTCAAGGATCCGGTCAAGCAGCTTTCCGGCGGTCAGCGGCAATCGGTGGCGATCGCGCGCGCGATCCTGTTCAACGCCCGCATCCTGATCATGGACGAGCCCACGGCGGCGCTAGGGCCGCAGGAAACGGCTCAAGTCGGCGAGCTCGTCAAGCAGCTCAAATCCGAGGGGATCGGCATCTTCCTCATCAGCCACGACATCCATGACGTGTTCGATTTGGCCGACCGGGTTTGCGTCATGAAGAACGGCCGCGTGGTGGGCACGGCCCGCACACAGGACGTGACGGAGGACGAGGTGCTGGGCATGATCATCCTGGGCAAGTGCCCGCCCGGCGCGATCCCTGGGCCGGGCGCCATGCAGATGGCGGCCTGACGCATAGGGCCGTTTCCACTCGCGCGGAACACGCTCCAAACATGATCGCCTCAGTTTGGAGCGGTCATGATCTGCAACGTTTCAGGACCGTGCTCGCGCTTCTCCCTGGTCACGTTTCTTTGGTGAGCCGGTGTCCGCCTCACCGGAAAATGCTCCGCCGAATCGCCAAAGAAAAAGGCGCCCGCTGTCCCTTGTGCGAGCGCCTCTTTGCGTAGGTGTGCCCTGGTGAGCGGGGGCCGCTTAGCAGCGCGCCTCGTAGCGGCGCGCCGGCCGGTAGCGGCGATCCTCGTAGACGCAATAGCCCGGCGTTGCGGCTCGGCCGATCAGGTAGCCAGCGACAGCGCCAGCCGCCGCGCCCACCAGCGCGCCTTCGCCTCCATCCACGATGCCGCCGATGACCGCACCCGTTGCGGCGCCGCCGACCGCGGTCTGTTCAGCCGTGGTGCAACCTGCCAGCGCGCCCGAGGCCGCCAGAGCAAGAACTAGTTTACGCATTGTTCGACTCCCTCCTAGGTAAAGGATGCTTTCAGGCATCTAGGACGAGCAAGCGGTTCGTCCACGAATTTCTTCGCACAAGACGATGGGCCGGCCAAGCAGCCACCCCACCGCCGCGTTCAGATTGGCCTCCCAGCGCCTAGAATGCGCTGGCTTCATCCTCCGCCGTACCATCCCGCGCCACCATTGCGCCCGTGACCACCTCGGCCTCAAGCGCGCCATCCGGCGATACGCTCCAGACGAGTTCGGCATCCTCTTCCTCGGCGGCGGGATCGACATAGACGCAGGCGCCGGTCACGTGCAGGCCCTGCTGATGGTGTTCGGTCAAGGAGGCGGGAAGCACATCCTCGCATTCTTCAAACGTTTCGAACAGCGCTGTAGGCGCCGGCAACTCCCGACAATCCGAAAAACCGGACGAGCAACCAACGATCAAAAGAACGGCGGCGATGTGTTCCATGGCAAGGGCTTTCCTTTTCTTGCCGGAAAACGAGCCGAGGAGTCCTGAGGTTCCCATCAAGCCTGCGACCCACGGATCGGGCAGCCGGTTCTCGGAAGACGCTGCCAAACTCAACGCGTCGGCGCCCACGCGGGAACGCCGCGCAGGAGGTGAGTTTGAAACGCCGGCAGCCGTGTGTTCAGAAGGCGGAGAAGCCGATCAGCCCCGACAGCACCACAACCGCCGCGACGGAGGTCAGGCGCAGATAGTAGCCCAGCAACTGGAAAGGCTTCGCGGCTTGCGGATCGTTATCGGGGAAATGCGCCATGGCCAAGCGGGCGGCCGTTTCCAACCTTTCCACCTCCGCGACCATCGCTTCCTCCCACAGCCGAAGACACCTTCCTCAACGGAACAAACCTCATGCGGTTCCGCCAAGGGATTTTTTTTGCCAGGCGCGGAACCTTGTGGATAACCGGGCATTCTTAGAGCCAGTGACGCGGCTGCCGCTGCCCCCCTCACCCCCCCCCCTTGCGGCAGCCCTCACTTCGGCGGATAGCGAACCCCCCTCCGCTCTCCGCTAAAAGCCGGCCTCCCCAGGCCGGCTTTTTCTTTGTGTGCGTATCTCTCCAAGCTATGGGGCAGGTCTTTGGAGACAGTCGGCACAGCTTGTGACGGCGCGTGTGAAGGGTGCGGGAAGGACCAGGGGATGCGCCGGCTTCCACAGGGCAGACGAGGGGCCGCTGCCGCGGCACCGCCCCTCAGCACCAAGCATGGAATGGAAATCGGGGCGCCATTCGCCGAATGATGAACTGCCGGCAACCGCCGCCAAGCAGTTCGGTCGCCGAAAGGCGCAGATTGCAGACTGGAAGCGCAGGGAGCGTCTCTACGGCTTGAGCGACGCAGGCCAGCCTGTTTCGCTGCACTTCCTCGGACGAGGAGAAACCGGGCCCCCGCCGAGGCCGGCGTCTGCTTCAGGCCGCAGCCTTGGCCTGCCGGTCGAAGAATAGCGCCTGACTGATCAGCGCCTTCACCATGTCGGGGTTGAATGGCTTGGTCACGAGGAAAGCCGGTTCCGGACGCTCGCCGGTGAGCAGGCGTTCGGGAAAGGCGGTGATGAAGATCACGGGCACGGAGGTGGAGGAAAGGATCTCGTTGACCGCCTCGATCCCGGACGAGCCGTCCGCCAGTTGAATGTCGGCCAGCACCATCTTCGGGTGGGTTTTGTGGAAGAGGGCTGTGGCTTCTCCGTGCGTGCGGGCGGTGCCCACCACGCGGTGGCCAAGGCTTTCCACCATCTCCTCGATGTCCATGGCGATCAGCGGTTCGTCCTCGATGATCATGATGTCCGTCGCCACCTGGCGTGAGATCTCGTTGCTCGCCTCCGTCAGGAGGGCAGCGAACTCGCCTTCGCTCACATCCATGATCTCGGCCGCCTCACGGTCGTCGAAGCCTTCCACGGCCACCAGAAGAAAGGCTTGCCTCGGCTGTGGCGCGAGCGCGGTGAGGTTGGCGGCCGCGCGCTGCTCCCAGATGGATGTCGGGGCTTCCTGAGGAACGCGGATCGTGATGGATGTGAAGAGCTTGGCGAAGAGCTTGTAAAGCGCGATGCGGTCGCTCGACGCCTGGGGAAAGATGCTGGTGTCTGCGATCAACGCCTCGAGCATGGCGGCCACAAGCGCGTCGCCGCTGGACTGCGAACCCGAGACCGCCCTCGAAAAGCGCCGGAGAAACGGAAGGTGCGGCGCGATGGTGGCGGACAAACTCATTTGTGAACATCTCCCTCAACGAAAGGCAGCCTGCATTTAGGGTGATCGCTGCCGGATTGAAACTGCCCGCCCAGCGAAACCTGGTCTTCACCCGTCGCGCCGCCACCGAATGCTTCCGCACCGTCCAACCACGGAAAAGCGCGACCGTTTCTATATGCTCGGATCAAGAGAAACGCTCCGAGCGGCCGGCGTTAAAGGACCGACCCGACCACGTATGGCTGAGCAGCCCCCATCACCCCGAACTGAAACGCAGATCGATAGTTTTTGTTCCTGCGTCTTGGAACGAAGGGGAGGGCTGCGCGTTTGGGGCAACTGTGGGCGCGCCGTGCGCCCGCTTTGCCGTAGCGGCACCAGGGGCAGTGTCGCCGCGACCCTCCGCAGGTCGCGTGTCGGAAAACAGGACGATCAGTGTTGACGAGCAGCGTGAGAAGCGGCGCGGAAAGCGCCGGCAAGCCGAAGAGCAACGGCGAAACGGTGGCACAGCCCCGTAAAGGCGATCCGCTCGGCGCAAACTCCGAGATCGGCCGGAAGTTGAAGCAGTATTATGACGATCTCGTGTCGGATCAGGTGCCCGACCGTTTCGCGCAGCTTTTGAGCCAGCTGGAAAACACTGAACAGCCGCGCGGCAAGGGCTGAGCCGCCATGGCCGTTTCGCTTGGATTCAAGCAGGACTTGCTCGCCTCGATTCCGAGTCTGAGGGCGTTCGCTGTGTCCTTGGCACAGAACGCCGACAAGGCTGACGACCTCGTTCAGGAAACCCTGGTCAAGGCCTGGGACAAGCACGAGAGCTTTCAGCCCGGCACCAATCTGAAAGCGTGGCTGTTCACCATCCTGCGCAACGAGTTCTACTCGCAAATGCGCAAGCGCGGCCGTGAAGTGCAGGACAGTGACGGCGTGATGACCGGCCGGCTGGCCGTGCATCCTTCCCAGCATGGCACTCTCGACCTGCAAGACTTCCGTTCGGCGCTGGAGCAGCTTCCGGAAGATCAGCGCGAGGCCATCATCCTGATCGGTGCGTCGGGCTTCTCCTATGAGGAGGCGGCCGAAATCTGCGGCTGCGCGGTGGGCACGATCAAGAGCCGGGTGAGCCGTGCCCGCACGCGCTTGCAAGACATCCTCAAGATCGAAGGCGACGGCGAATTCGGGCCTGACGCCATCGCCAGCCAAGTGATGGGTTCGAACGCCGCCTGAGCGGCGCTTCCGCCCATCATCTGCCCGCCGGCCATGCTCGGACGTTCGGCGGGGTTCGGAATCCGGCGCCGCTCAGTCTCGATCGCTGGGCACCGTGGCGGTCGGCCGCATCGCTTGCGCGACGGCCGACACCAGGTCCCCGCTGAGATAAGGCTTGGCGAGGATCTGCACCCCCGGAAAAGCGGACAGTTCTTGGTCGAGGCCGGGATAGCCCGACGCGAACACCAGCGGCACCCCGTGGTCGCGCAGCTTGGATGCGAGCGGCAGGGAGGAACTCCCGCCCAGCATGAGATCGACGATCGCCACATCGAAGCGCCGTGTCTCGAACTGGCCGGCTTCCGCTTCCTCGACGCGGCGCAGCACCGAAACCTCGGCTGCGCCATGGTCACGGCAAAGCTGCTCCACATCCATGGCGATCAGGAACTCGTCCTCCAATACCAGGATACGCGCGCCATCCAAACGGCTGTCCGACACCAGCGAATCACCCCACCTTTGCCTGTGGGAGGAAGGGCGGCGCCAGCCGCGCTGTCATTTCAGAATGATAGGGTCCGACGCGCTTCGCCAGGCGGAACCGGCGCTCGGGCAAACACACAGGATCCAGCTTGGAGCCGTGAGCGGGGGATCAGCCGGTATCGGCGTTCAGGGGAAGCGTGACGATCGCTTCCACCCCGTCGGGCTTGAACTCGTGCTCCACACTGCTGTTCAGGACTTTGGCGAGACTGCGCCGGATCAGAATGGAGCCGAACCCGTGATGATCGGGCGGCGCGACTTCCGGCCCGCCATGCTCCTTCCAGCGAAGATGCAGCACTCTTCCGTCAGGCGTCCGGCGCACCTGCCAGGACAAGGATACGCGGCCGCTCGGCGCCGACAGCGAACCGTATTTGAGCGCGTTGCTCGCGAGTTCGTGCAGGATGAGCCCCAGGCCCAGCGCCTGGTCGGGCGGCAGCACCACGTCGTCGCCCGCCACGTCGATGCGCGGAGCGTCCACCCCATCGAACGGCTTCACCTCCCGGGTCACGAGCTCGCGGATGGCGATGCCGCGCCATTCACCGTCCGACAGAAGGTTGTGAGCCGCGCCCAGGGCCTGCAGGCGGGCGCTGAAGGCGTCGAGGAAATCCCGCGGGTTCCGCGAATGGCGCACCGTCTGGCTGGCCAGGGCCTGCACGGTGGCCAGGGTGTTCTTGACGCGGTGATTGAGCTCGCGCAGCAAAAGCCGCTGCCGCTCTTCGGCGGCCTTGCGCTCCGTGATGTCGAAGTTCACGCCGAAGACCAAAGCGGCCCGCCCTTGGGCGTCCCGCTCCACCACGCGCCCCCGTGCTCCCAGCCAGCGCGGCGGGTCGATGTCCCGCACGCGGTACTCGCCGCTGTATTCGCCTGAAATGTTCAGGGCTTCCCGGAACCGTTCGCGGTTAGCCTTGAGATCCCGACGGTCGATCGCGTGGAACAGCGCCCGCGCTTCCACGCGTTCCCCTGGGGGCAGATCGAAGAGCCTAGGCAGCAAGGGATCGCATTCCACGACCCCGGTCGGCACATCCCAGACCCAACTCGCCAGGCCCGCGGCCTCAAGCGCCAAGCCCCGGCGCTTTTCTTCCCGCGCAAGCGCCGTGCGCGCCGCCTGCCCGGCGCGGCTCATGTCCTTGAGCGCCAGAAGGCTCGATGCGAGTTCGGCCAGAACCTTGAACTGCTCGATCAGGGAAGGGGCCGGCCTGGGGCGAGGCGTCACGTCATAGGCGCACAACGTCCCGACAGGCTGGCCGGCCACCACCAGCGGAATTCCCGCATAGAAGCGCAGATAAGGCGGGCCCGATACAAAGGGGCTGCCCGCGAATCGGGGGTCGCGAGTCGCGTCCTCCACCACCAGGACGTCGCCGCCTGCCAGCGCATGCGCGCAAAAGGAGGTCTCCACGGGGGCTTCGCGGCGGTCCGTCCCGACGGCGGCCAGAAAGCTTTGCCGGTCGTGTTCCAGGATCGTGGCCAAGGCGAGCGGCGCCTCGAAAAGCGCCGCCGTGAGCTGAACGACGCGGTCGAGGTCCCGATCCGACCCGCCCTCGTCCAGATTCAAGGCGGCGACGGCTGCCAGGCGCGCCGAATCGGCGACGATGCTCAGCACCGACTCGGGCAGCGGATGTTCCTTGTCTTGCACGGCCAGCGACACGAGTTTGCGGTTCCGTCCCCCGCTGAAATCCATTCTTTTCGCCGCTCGAAGCGCCGCTCTCTAACCAAGGGAACCCCAACCGCGCAAGCGCATTCCCTCTTGCAACCCCTGCATGGCCGGCCAGGATGCCAGCCCGGTGAGGAGAAACAGTCTTGACCAAAATGGTTCCAGAAGAGCGCGCCCGCCAAGGCCGGTGGGGGCGCCACGTCCTTCTTATTCTGATCGCCTCCCTGATCCTGCTCGCGCTCGGCTGGTTCGCGGTCGAGATGTTTGGTGAATCGATCGACGCACAACCCACTCAGTTGCAGACGGCGAGTTGACGGTTGGCGCCAAGCCCGCGCTTTTGGCTGCGCGAGCCGCCAGTCGAGACCATCCAGTCGGGGAATCCGCTCAGCCTTCTGGTCTTCTGAACACGCGATGGCGCCAGCATATAACGTTTCCGTGAGGAACCCATCGACCCTCACTACGTTGTGAAGTCGTGAACGCCGCGCCTAATTTTGCGTCCCGAACCGCCATTCGGGTTTGGCGAGCGCGGCGGTGCAAGACGATCACGCACAAGGAGAGCTTATCATGATCCGCACGCTTTTAGCCACGACGGCTGTCGCAACGCTTTTGACGACGGGCGCGATCGCCCAGGAAGCCACCACCGCCCCGGCTGCGGACGGCGCGGCCACCACCACCACGACCACCACCACTGTGGCGCCCGCCGACGGCCAGGCGCAGCAGAATAGCCAGATGATGAACGGCTATCTGGCCACCAGCCTGATCGGCGAGAACGTCTATAACGGCATGATCCAGGATGCCGGCGCGGTGCAGGGCGGCCAAGCGGCCGATCCGAACGCCGCGGCCCAGACCGGCCAAGCGGCGGAAACCGCCGACCCGGCTGCTGCTCCGGCCGCGGACGGCACGATGGCTGCCGACGGCACCATGACACAGGACGGCCAGGCCGCCGATGCGGGAGGCGCGAATGTCGAGATGAGCCAGGACGGCCAAGCTATCCAGACGGTCGAGAACATTGGCGACGTCAACGACTTGGTGATCGACCAGAACGGCCAAGTTCAGGCGATCGTTGTGGGCGTGGGTGGCTTCCTTGGCATCGGGCAAAGGGACGTGGCGCTGAACTTCAGCGAGATCCAGTGGGCCATGGGCCAAGACGGCAACCCCTATATCGTCGTGAACGCCACCCGCGAGACGCTTGAGGCGATGCCGCAGTTCGACCGTTCGCAGTTCGGTCAGCCCACGGCCGACAACACGGCCATGACCACCGACGGCACGACGAATGGCGGCATGGCTCCCGCGGCGGGCGTGGGCGCCGCAGCGGGCGCAGGTGCCGCGGCTGTCGCAGAGGGCGTGAGCGACGCGGCCACCACCACCGCCAACACGGTTGAGGACGCCGCCGGTACCGTGGCCACCACCACGACTGGCGAGACGACGACCACCGACACGACGCAGACCGGCGCGATCGACCGTTCTCAGTTGCAGGAGGTGCCGCAGGATCAGTTGACGGCCGAGACGCTCGTGGGCACCACCATTTATGGCGCCAATGATGAGAATATCGGCGAGATCGGCGACATCGTGCTGACGCAGGACGGCCAGGTGGACGCGGTGCTCGTGGATGTCGGCGGCTTCTTGGGCATCGGCGAGAAGCGCGTCGCCGTCGGCATGGACAACCTGCAGTTCCTGCAGGACGCCAACGGCAACCGCTATCTCTACACCAGCTTCACCGAGGAGCAGTTGAACGCCCAGGCCGCCTATGACGAGGGCACCTACAGCCAGGCCCGCGACCAGCAGCGCCTGATCGTGCAGTAAACCAAGCTTCCCGTCCTGAGTTGAAGGCCCGCGCCGGCAACGGCGCGGGCCTTTTCATGTCGGTTGCCGCGAACGCAGCCGGGGCCATCGTTTCCTTCCCGCGAACACTGCCTCTCCATTCTTATCCCTGAAGGCGGCAGTGCCCCGGCATATATTGGCGTAACGCATCCGAAACGGATGCCGCAGCTAGGGACAACCGCCATGCTCGACCAGATCAGGGGATTGCACCACGTGACGGCGATGGCCAAGGATGCCCGCCGCAACAATCACTTCTACACGCGCGTGCTGGGCTTGCGCCGGGTCAAGCAGACGGTGAACTTCGACGCGCCGGACGTGTACCACCTCTATTATGCGGATGGGGCCGGCACGCCCGGAACGGTGATGACCTTCTTTCCCTTCCCCGACAGCGGCCCCGGTGTGCCTGGCGCGGGCGAGGCGGGACTGACGAGCTTCGCCGTGCCGCGAGGCGCGCTGCCCTTCTGGCGCGAGCGCCTGGAAGAAACGGGCGAGGTGCGGACGGACGCCCTGTTCGGCGAGGACCGGCTGCTCTTCAAGGGACCGGATGGCGAGCGGCTGGCCCTGGTGGAACGCCCAGGCGACGCCCGCGCCCCCTGGACGGGCAACGGCGTCGGCGAGGCGGAAGCCATTCGCGGCTTTGGCGGCGTGACGCTGACGCTCCGGGACGCTCAGGCCACAGCCGAATTGCTGAAGTTCATGGGCTATCGCGAGGAGGGGATCGAGGGCCGGCTGACGCGCTTTCGCAGGCCGGACGGCAACGGCGCCGACGTGGTCGATATCGAGACCGCGCCTGAAGCGCCCCATGCCCGGCTCGGCGCCGGCTCGGTGCATCATGTGGCGTTCGCCGTCGAGAACCGCGCGGCGCAGATCGATGTGCGGCGGGGGCTTACGGAGGCCGGCTTCGGCATCACGCCCGTGATCGACCGCGACTATTTTTATGCGATCTACTTCCGCACCCCCGGCGGCGTGCTGTTCGAGGTCGCCACGAACGAGCCGGGCTTCGCGCGCGACGAGGATCCTGACCACCTCGGCGAAGCGTTGAAGCTGCCGGCCCAGCACGCCCATCTCAGGCCCGTCCTCGAAAAGCATCTCGAGCCGCTGGAGGACTGAGACGATGAGCCTGGAGGCCTACAGCCATATCCTGGAGCCCGGCGCGCCGGGCTCCCCTCTGCTCGTGCTCCTGCACGGCACGGGCGGCGACGAGCGGCAGTTCGTGGAACTCGGCCGCGCGCTTGTGCCCGGCGCAACCCTGCTGTCGCCGCGCGGCGACGTGCTGGAACATGGGGCGGCGCGCTTCTTCCGCCGCACGGGCGAGGGGGTCTATGACATGGACGACCTTTCCCGCGCGAGCGCCAAGATGGCCGGCTTCGTGGCGGCGCACCGCGAGCGGTCAGGTGCCTCGATGGTTCTTGGGCTCGGCTACTCCAACGGCGCGAACATTTTGGCCTCGGCCCTGTTCGCCAGGCCCGACTTGTGGGACGCGGCCGTGCTCCTGCATCCGCTGATCCCGTTCCAACCCGACATTCGCGGCAGCCTCCAGGGCAAGCCGATCCTCATCACGGCGGGCGAGCGCGATCCGATCTGCCCGCCGGCCCTGACGCGGCGCTTGGCGGCCTGGCTGGAGGAGGCCGGCGCGGCGTTGCGATTGGAATGGCATCCCGGCGGGCATGAACTGCGCCAGAACGAGATCGCGGCAACGGCTGGCTTTCTCGAACGTTTCCGCACGGGCGAAGCGGGAGCGGCATGATGAGCAAGGATGCGGGCGAACCGCGGTTGGAGGAAGCGGGCGGGGGTGGACGGTTCGTGTTCGACCTCGAGGATGGGCTCGAAGCGGAGATGACGTGGCGGCCGGGACCGGGCGGCAGCATGGTGATCGACCACACCTATGTCCCGCCGCAGGCGCGCAACTGCGGCCTGGCCGAGAAGCTGGTCGCGGCCGGCGCGCGCCACGCCCGGCAGACGGGCCGCAAGGTGATCCCGGCCTGCTCCTATGCCGCGCTTCAATTCCGCCGCCGTCCCGAGTGGCGCGACCTGCTGGCGACGTAAGCGGCGGAGCCCGGAGCTTCGCCCAGTTTTCGGGGTCGTGCGTCACATCGCGAAATAGCGCAGCAGGTGGAAGAAGACCGGCGCGGCGAAGACCACGCCGTCCATGCGGTCGAGCACGCCGCCATGGCCCTCGATCATCTGACCCCAGTCCTTGACGCGGCGGTCGCGCTTGATGGCGGAGGCCACAAGCCCGCCCAGCGCGCCCATCAGCGAGATGAAGAGCGCCACGCCTAGCGCGCCGAGCGGCCCAAAGGGGGTTAGCCAGAACAGCGCCATGCCCAGGAGGCTCGCCGCCGCGACGCCGCCCAAAAACCCTTCCCAGGTCTTGGATGGCGAAACGCTCGGCGCGAGCTTGCGGCGGCCCCACAGCTTGCCTGCGATGTATTGCAGCACGTCGCTGCCCTGAACGACCACGAGCAGGAAGGCGACGAGCAGCGCCTGCTTGCCCTCGAAGCCGGGAATGGGAAGCGTCAGCAGGGCGGGCACATGGCTCAGCGCGTAGACGCAGGCCATGACGGCCCATTGGGTTTCGGCGATGCGGTGGAGGAAGTTGGTGGTGTCTCCGCGCAGCACCGCCAGCGCGGGCATGAACAGGAAGCACCAGACGGGAATGAAGATGGTGAAGAGCCCGTACCATTCCGTCCAGACGAGCCAGTACTGGATGGGGATGATGAGGACGAAAACGCCGAGCAGCACCCAGTGGTCGGCCGGACGCGACACCGACAGGGTGAAGAACTCGCGCAGGGCGAGAAAGGAGATCAGGGCGAAAAGCAGCGTGACCGCGCCGGCTCCCAGCAGAAGGGCGGCCACCGCCAGGCTCGCCATCACCCACCAGGCGCGGATGCGGGCGTCGAGATTCTCAAGCGTCGGGTTCGGCCCCAAGGCCCGGCGCTGGAGCGCTGTGGAGACGAGGCTCGCGGCCGTCAGCACGAGAAGAAGGCCGGCGATCAGCCAGAAACTTTCGGCGGTCATGGGCCGGCCTCCCGGCGCGGGTCGAGCGCCAGCAGCGCTTCGCGGGCGCGGTCGAGAAAAGCGCGCCGCTCCTCTCCCTTTTCCGGCTTGACGGCCTCGCCGAACACCACGCGGCAAAGCAGCGGCACGGGCAGGAACTCGCCCTTGGGCAGAACGCGCGACATGTTCTCGATGAAGGCCGGCACGAGCTCCACATGCGGACGCGCGGTGGCGAGGTTGTAGAGGCCGGAGCGGAAGGGCAGGGGCTCGGTTCCCGTGTTGCGGGTGCCCTCCGGGAATATGATGAGGGACGAGCCCCCGTCGAGCGCGTCCAGCATGGCGGCCATGGGATCGCTGGCGCGGGCGCCCGCCTCGCGCTCGACCAGCACGCAATCGAAGAGTTCGGTCGCCACGAAGCGGCGGAGCGGCGTCTTCTCCCAATAGTCCGCGGCGGCCACGGGCCGGGTGCGGTAGCGCTCGGAGGGCGGCAGGCAGGCCGAAAGCAGGATGAAGTCGCCGTGGCTGGCATGGTTGGCGAAGAAGATGCGCTGGCGGCCCGACGGCGCCGCGCCCTGCCAGACGGGCCGGACGCCCGTGACCAGCCTGGCCAGCCCCGAAAACCCCGCGCCCGCCGTGTGGCGCAGGAGGCGCTTGAAGCCGTGCTCGCGCATCACAGGCCCGCCCGGATGCGGTTGACGAGCGTGAGGAGCGCCAGCGCCGCCAGGGCCGGAAAGATCCAGCCGGCCCAGGTGGGCGTGAGCGGCAGGCCAAGCCCCACCCACGCGCCGAGCGCGGCGATGGCGAAGGCGCGGTCGCTCTTGCCGAGTGGGCCGGCATAATTGCGCCCGATGCCGGCCGGCGCGCCCAGGATGCCGGCGACCTCGGCGAGCAGGGCCGCGAAGATGAAGAAGAGCACGCCCCAGGGCCCGAACGGCGCAAGCGCGGCGAAGGGCAAAGCGAGGGCGGCGTCCGACACGAGATCGCCCAGCTCATTCAGGTAGATGCCGAGCTTCGAGGCCTGGCCGTGCTCGCGGGCGAGCATGCCGTCCACGGCGTTGAGCGCCATGCGAAACAGGAGAAAGGGCGGCAGGAGCAGGAAAAGCTTTGGCTCGGGCCGGAAGAAAAGCAGCAGGCCAAGCGCGACGGACAGGAGGGCGGCCGCGAGCGTGATCTGGTTGGCGGTGACGCCGGCCGCGGCCAAGCGGTTCACGAGCGGGCGCAGCCGCCCTTGGAAGGCAGGCTTGAGTTGGTAAAGCGTCGGCATGGCCCAGATCCCCCTCGGGGCCCAATGATGTGTCTAGCATCCGTGACGTGGATGAAGATTTCGTGCAAGCTGGCCGGTTGTGAGGCGGATCAGGCGGGGGCTGCGCCGGGGAGCAGTTCGAAGCCCGCGAAGAACTCGCCGTAATCGCAGGTGATCTCTTCGCCCGCCACGAT
Organism: Mesorhizobium sp.; assembly: GCA_035998495.1. Lineage (GTDB taxonomy): Bacteria > Pseudomonadota > Alphaproteobacteria > Rhizobiales > Rhizobiaceae > Mesorhizobium_B. The sequence goes on along the minus strand of DASYHP010000064.1, from coordinate 156,165 downwards.
GTCGCGCCGGGCCGCGCCATGATCGGGATGCGAGAAATCGGTGTTCGGGTCGGGCGAATGGTTCATGAAGCGGCCGTTGTCCACTTCGTAGACGAGGAAACCCGGCCGGTCGGGGCTTGGATAGGCGTAGCGGTCGAGAAGCTCCTTCAGCACCGGCGGGGCGGCCCGATAGCGTGCGTCTGGTACCAGGCGGTCCCAGTCGGGGTCGAGCCGCCAGATCACCGTTCCAGCGGGAATCGTCTCGGCCGCGAAAACGCCCGCGCCCTCAAGCGCGCTCGGGGCGACGTAAGTTCTGACCAGCAGCATGATCCCCTCTCAGTAAAACGCCGCCGGCTTTCTGGGCCGGCGGCGGGTCTTCCCGCAAGGGCTTGAAGCCGCTCACGCCGCCGCTTCGGCGGCCTTCTGGTTGGCGGCCTTGTCGGCCAGCTCGGTGAGAAGGGCGTCCGTCTCCTCCTCCTCCTTGAGCGACTGCTCGATCAGGGGCACCGCTTCCTTCATCCCGAGAACCTGCGCCCAGCGGCGCATGGTGCCGTAGCGCGTGATCTCATAGTGCTCGACGGCCTGGGCGGAGGCGATCATGCCGGCGTCGAGCGCGGGCGTGCCCTTGTATTCCTCCATGATCTCCTCGCCTTCGGACACGATGCCCTCGATCGCATCGCATGTCTTGCCCTGGGGACGTTTCTCCAGAAGCTCGAACACTTTTTGGAGGCGTTCGATCTGGCCTTCCGTCTGTTCGCGATGCTTCTCGAAAGCGGCCTTCAGCTCCGGCGACTCCGCGCCGCGCGCCATCTTAGGAAGCGTTCTGAGGATCTTGCGCTCGGCGTAATAGATGTCCTTGAGCGTATCGTGGAAAAGATCCTGGAGTGTCTTCTGCTTGGCCATGGGGTGTCCCTTTCGGTCCGGTTGCAGGCGGTTGGAAGGACGGACTCAACGGGAATCCCTTGGCGATGTTCCTCCTGGAAACGCTTGTTTCGACTCGGCTCTCAGCGTCGGCTCCGTTCGATCGCGCGGCGGTCGTTTCGCCCCCTCGGCGTCAGGGCCACAGCTTTCATGCAGACATGCTTCATCATCGCCGCGCCCGGCTTTTTCGCCGTCCGGCCATTGTCAAAAAGCGGCGCGACAATCCTGCGGATTGCGCGGGGGAAGCGGTGTGCATGGCACGCGCCTCTCAGATGGATCAGCATGGCACCCGCCATGCACACCGTCGGTGGTCTTGCCCCGGATCATGAGGCAGCCCTCGCATGGCTTGCGCCATGCGCGTGCCGCCCTCCCCTCTAGGGCCCGGGCTTGCGGACTGATCGCCCAGCCATGCCAACCGCTTGCATGACCGCCCGGCACCCATCCGCTTCGCTCCTACCTCGCGTGCCCCCGGTTCATGAACCCGCCTTCCCGTGAAGAGGCGAGGCGGAGAGTAAGCGAGGGCGGAGCAAGCGTGGACAAAAGGGGTGCGGATTTTCGGCAGCGAGCGCCTAAGCGGTTGAAAGGGCACAGAAGAAAATTTGCGAGGCGGAAACTCTATCCACACCTCCGCACCCATCCGCGCGGCCGATGGCCCAGTCGTCAATCCTCAGAGCGGGCGTTCAGGCGCTGCGGCGCTGGATCAGGGCCTCACCACGGGCGTCAGCACCGCCTCGCGCGTGCTCGGCTCGCCCAGATTGTGCAAGAGCCGGGCGCGGGCCCGGTTGAGCCGGCTTTTGATGGTGCCGATGGCGCAATGGCAGATCGTTGCGGCGTCGTCATAGGACACGCCCAGCACACCGATCAGCATGATCACCTGCCGCTGGTCCTCGGGCAGTTCGTCGATGGCCTGCGCGATCTCGCGCCCGCGCTGCGACCAGTCCTGGCTGGCCGGCATGGTGGGCCGGGCCGACGCGCAGTCCATCAGGCCGGGGCTTTCGCGCTGCGCGAGCTTGGCGCGCGTGTAGAAGGTGTTGCGCATGATGGTGAACAGCCACGACTTTAAATTCGTGCCGGGCTGGAAGCTGTCCACCGCCGCGATGCCCTTCATGAGGGTTTCCTGGACGAGGTCGTCGGCATCGACGCTGTTGCGGCAGAAGGTGCGGGCGAAAGCCCGCAGGGCGGGGATGAGATCGGTGAAGTCACTGGGGCTGACGGTGGCCGTGGAGCTCCTGGCGTCTTGCATTTCTCGCGACATTGGCATCGAGCGGATCCCCCGGATGTGATGGAACTTTCGCAGACCCCGAGCCGGTAACGTGTTCGTGTGCACTGGGTTCCCGAGTTCTTGATCGAATCCGGGGGAACAAAAATGAGGACCGACGCAACAAACGACTCCCTGCGCGGTTCGGAGCGGACGCCGCGAAGGGACTCGCGTCTGGAGCGTAGGGTTTCGATGAGTGGGGGGAGAAAGCGCCGCCGGGAGGAGAAGCCGGTCGACCGGCTGGACAAGGAGCTCCTGCGGCTCAAGGCAGAGATCGCCCAGGCGCCGGCGCGGCCGGACCTGATGGAGCTGACGAGGCGCTTGAGAGCGGCGCTCGAGAACAAAGCCAAGAAGGCGGCGGGCTGAGGCTTCTGGGCGAAGAAATCTCAGCTCTGGAGCCACAGGCTGAGCCGTTCCCCATAGTCATTGGCGAGCGACTGGAGGCGCTCGGATTCGCCTGGGGCCGCGCGGCCGGCCGCCATGGTCCAAAGCCCAAGCTGAAAGGCGAGATAGCAGGGAAAAAGGGCTTCCACGAGCTCCTGCCGGACGGCGACACCTGCCGCCGTCATGCCTCCGCGAAGCACCTCCGTTTCATCCGGCGAAAGCGCATGCTCCACGATCGCGCCGGCGACGTCCCAGGAAATATCCTGGCAGCCGACCAGGTCATGCGCGGCCGCGTGGTCGAGCGCGTCGTGCTTGAGGAGCCGACCATCCGGCAGCACGCGCCATTCCCAGCCATGCAGGCGGTTGTCGGTGCCCACGGGCCGGACATGCTCCTCCAGCGCGGCCAAGGGCGCGAGCCGCGCCTCCAGCGCCGCCGCCGCCTCTTCGCCGAGCGCCTGCGCGACGTTGTGCCGGGTCATGGCGAAGAGGTCCGGCAGCGACGCGCCCCGGTTGAAGGCGGGAAGAAGCCTTGCGCGCACGGCGATGTAGCGGGCGAGGCCGGCTACGAGGTCCTTTCGGCCGAGTTGAGTCTGCGCGAGCGCCGGCGCTTCGATCCAACGCTCCACAAGAAAGCCATTGACGAGGCCGACCGGCTCGGGTGCGAGCTTGGCGGCTGCGAGCAGCCGGGCGTGATGGAGCTTGCGGAACCCTTCCGCGCCCAGGCCGGCGAATTTCAGCAGGAAGGTCTCGCCGCTGCGGCGGGCCAGGAATTTGCGGCGCTCCATGGGCGCGTCGGCGGGCGGGGCGTCATAGTTCGGCGCAGGCCCCCTCCACCGCCTTCGGCGGCCCCCCTCCTCCATGAATGGGAGAGGATCCAACTCGCGCCAGGCGCCGCCGGAGATGTCCTGGAGCGGCGCGTCGAGATCGCCCAGCAGGCCGGTCGCCCAGGTTTCGAGCCGATGCGCGGGGGTTTCCGCCTCGAGGATCACCTGCTCGAAGCTCGTGTGGTGGCGGGGCGCGGCCCGCCAGCGCTCGCGCCGTTCCGGGCCAGCCTGGGGGCCGGGCTCGCCGGCATGGCTCGGAAAGAAGTGGATGCGCTCGGGCGCGACGCCTTGCGCCTGGAGCCAAGCGTCCACGGCCGCGAACGAGCTCCCCGAGAGGCCCGGCCCTTCGTCCACCACGGCGAAGGGTTTGTTTTCGCTTCCCTCCGGGATGGAAGCGGCCAGTTTCGGCGCGACCCGAAGCTCGCGGGCGAAGGGGTGGCCCACAGGCCGGACGCTCCAGGCGGGCTTGGCTCCGAGCGCGGCTGCGACCAGCGCGCCGAGGGCAGACCCGATCGAGCGAATGCCGATGACGGTCGTGCCGGGCCCGAGGCCGGAGGCGCGGGCGGCCGCGAGATAGGTTTCGGGATAGAGCGCGTAGATGGAGAAGCCCTCGGCGTGCTTGGCGCGCACGGGTTCGCCGCCGGACAGGGTGTCGAGGAGGGACGGGAGCTCGGATGCGAGCGGGACGCCGGCGGAAAAGCCCGATGTCCAGGAGCGGTCCAAGGCTTGCGCGAGCGCGAGCAGGAGCCGCGCGCCCGCGCTTTGCGCCGGCGAAAGCGCGTCGAAGCCGAAAAGCTCGAACTCGCGGTCGGCAAGCGCCTGAACCAGCTCCCCGGCTTGCACGAAGGCTGCGGCGAGAGCGGCGTGGCGGCTGAGGCCGGGGGGCAGCGCCTCAGCGCTCGCCAGCGCCTCGCGGATCGAGCGGACCATCTCGCCGGGCGCTTCCAGCCGTTCCGCGTCGCCGAACACCAGCATCCGATTCCGCCTCCCAACGCCGTTAACCGTCGCCGATGGCGTGCCCAGGGCCGCGGCGCCATTCGGGAACAAACATCTACATTCTTTGTTCGACCTCGTGATCGATCTCGCAATTGGGTTGGCGCGCTTTCATGGGTTCGAGAAAAGTTCGAGTAGGCATCGTCGGCGTCGGGAATTGCGCCTCCTCTCTCGTGCAGGGCATCGGCCATTACGCGCAGGCGCAAGGCAACGAGCCCGTGCCGGGACTGATGAACGTCGATCTCGCGGGCTACCATGTCGGCGACATCGAGGTGGCCTGCGCCTTCGACGTGGCCAAGGGCAAGGTCGGCCGCGACGTGGCGGAGGCCATCCTCGCCCCGCCCAACAACACGATCCGCTTCGAGGACGTGGCGGAGACGGGTGTGCGGGTGGCGCGCGGGCCGACGCTCGACGGCATCGGCCGCTATCTGCGCGAGGAAGTGGAGGAGGCTGACGAGCCGGTCGCCGACGTGACCGAGATCCTCGGGCGCAGCCAAGCCGACGTGCTGGTCTCCTACTTGCCGGTGGGCTCGCAGAAGGCGACGGAATGGTATGCCGAGCGCGCGCTTGAGGCCGGCTGCGCCTTCGTCAACTGCATCCCCGTCTTTATCGCCTCGCAGCCGGAATGGGCGAAGCGTTTCGAGAAGCGCGGGCTGCCGATCATCGGCGATGACATCAAAAGCCAGGTGGGCGCCACCATCATCCACCGCATGCTCGCCAACCTGTTCCGAGAGCGGGGAGTTCGCGTCGATCGCACCTACCAGCTCAATTTCGGCGGCAACACCGACTTTTTGAACATGCTGGAGCGCGACAGGCTGGAATCGAAGAAGATCTCCAAGACCCAAAGCGTGACCAGCCAGTTTGACGTGCCGCTGGCGAGCGAGAACGTCCATGTGGGGCCGAGCGATCATGTGCCGTGGCTGACCGATCGCAAATGGGCCTATATCCGGCTCGAAGGCACCACCTTCGGCGGCGTGCCGCTGAATGCCGAATTGAAGCTCGAAGTCTGGGACTCGCCCAACTCGGCGGGCGTGGTCATCGACGCCGTGCGCTGCGCCAAGCTCGCCATGGATAGGGGCATGGCCGGGCCGCTGATCGGGCCGTCGTCCTATTTCATGAAATCGCCGCCCCAGCAGTTCACGGATGCGGAGGCGCGCCAGCGCGTGCTCGACTTCATCGCAGGGCACGACGGCGAGCGCGGGCCTGAGACGCGGCAGTGACCACCACCTTCTTTCTCGTGCGCCACGCCGCCCATGACAATGTCGGCGGCTACCTGGCGGGGCGCAAGCCCGGCGTGCGGCTGGGGGCGGACGGGCACGCGCAGGCCGTGCGGCTGGGAAAACGCATGAGCCGGGAAACATTTTCCGCAATCATCGCGAGCCCGCGCGAGCGCACGCAGGAAACCGCTCAAGCCATCGCGCGGGCTGCGGGCATAGACACCGTGGAGACCGACGCGCGACTCGACGAGATCGATTTCGGCGCGTGGTCGGGCAAGACGTTCGACGAATTGAACCTCGACCCCCGATGGGCGCGCTGGAACGCCGAGCGGGGATCGGCGCGAACCCCGGCGGGCGAGGGCATCGCCGACGTGGCGCGGCGCGTGGAGGAATGCCTTGCGGAGGTGCGGGCGCGTTTCGGCGAGGCTTCTGTGGTGCTGGTCAGCCATGCCGATGTCATCAAGACGGCGGTGTGCCTGTCGCTCGGCCTCAAGCCCGAGCAGGGGATGCTGATGGAGGTCTCACCGGCCTCGGTCACCGTGCTCGTCCAGGGGGACTGGGGCCGAAAACTCTGGCAGCTCAACGAGACGATCCACTGATGATGCGTTGGTTGAGTTCAAGGATTGCATTGGGAGCCGCCCCATGAGGATGGCGGTGTTTGGCCTCACCGTGTCATCGTCCTGGGGGAACGGGCATGCCACGCTCTGGCGTGGGCTCATAAGCGCGCTCGCGCGAAAAGGCTGGCAGGTGAGCTTCTTCGAGCGCGACGTGCCTTATTACCGCGAGACGCGCGATCTGTTCGCGCTGCCCGGCGGGGATCTGATCCTCTACTCCTCTTGGGAGGAGGTGCGGCGGCAGGCCGAGCGCACGGTCGCCGAGGCGGATGTGGCGGTCGTGACCTCCTTCTGCCCGGACGGCGTGGCGGCGTCGCAGGCCGTGCTCGGCGCGGGAAGGGCGCTGAGAGTGTTCTACGATCTCGACACGCCGGTGACGCTGGCCGCGCTCAGGCAAGGCCGTGGCGCGCCCTATCTGCCGCCCGAGGGCCTTTCCGGCTTCGACCTCGTGCTGAGCTACACCGGCGGGGCGGCGCTCGACGAGCTTCGCGACACGCTCGGCGCGCGCCGCGCCGCGCCGCTCTACGGCCATGTGGACCCCGACCAGCACCGGCCGGGGAAGCCCGACGCAGCATTCTTCGGCGACCTCTCCTATCTCGGCACCTACGCCGCCGACCGGCAGGCGGGTGTCGAGCGCTTCCTTGTGGAGCCGGCGCGGCTCAGGCCGCAATCCCGCTTTGTGATCGCCGGCGCGCAGTATCCCGCCGATTTCCCCTGGACGGACAACATCCATTTCGTGCGGCACCTGCCGCCCTCGGATCATCCGGGCTTCTACGCCTCTTCCAGGCTGACGCTCAACGTCACGCGCCAAGCCATGGCCGAAATGGGCTGGTGCCCCTCGGGCCGGCTCTTCGAGGCGGCCGCCTGCGGCGCGGCGATCCTGTCCGACACCTGGGCGGGCCTGGAAACATTCTTCGCGCCGGGCCGGGAGATCCTGCCCGTGGAGGGCACGGCGGACGTCCTCGCCGCGCTCGACGTGCCGGATGAGGAACTCAAGCGGATCGGCGCCCGCGCGCGGGAACGCGTGCTCGCCGAGCACACATCCGCTAGGCGCGCGGACGAACTCATCGCGCTCCTGGAGGCGTCAAGCCGGGGCGCATCGGCCAGAATGCCCGAACGGGAGGAGGCGTAGCATGCTGGGCATCGTGCCGGCGGCGGGCAAGGGCAGCCGCATCCAGCCGCTGGGTTTCTCCAAGGAGTTGTTGCCCGTGGGCAGCCGCGTGGATCAGCTTGTCGAGCGGCCCTGCGCGGTGAGCGAATATCTGGTGAGCCGCATGATAGCCGGCGGCGCGACGAAGATCTGCTTCGTGATCGGGCCGGGAAAGTCCGACATCCTGGAATATTACGGCGGAGGCTACGGGGAAGCGGCCGCGGTCTATGTCGTGCAGCCGCAGCCCGCGGGCCTGTGCGACGCGATTTTTCGCGCGGCCCCGCTGGTGCGGTCGGATGAGCCGGTGCTGGTCGGCCTGCCCGACACGGTGTGGTATCCGGCCGACGGCTTCCAGTCACTGCCCAACGATAAGCTCGCCTTCCTGCTGTTCCCCGTCGAGCATCCCGAGTTCTTCGACGCCGTGGTGCTGTCGCCGGGCGGCCATGTGCGGGAAATCCAGGTGAAGCGGGCGGACGCCTCGTCGCGCTGGATCTGGGGGGCGTTCAAGATGCCGGGCCATGTGCTGCACGAACTGCATGCGCTGTGGCTCGAACGCGGCCGACAGGACGAGTTCCTCGGCACGCTGGTCAACGCCTATCTGGCGCGCGGAGGCGAGGCGGTGGGCGTCAAGGTCGGCACGGACTATGTCGATGTCGGCACCTTCAACGGCTACCGCACCGCGCTCTCGCTTCTCGCGCGAAAGGCGGAAGAAGCGCGGGAAGGCGCCGCGCCCATGCCCGTGGTCGCCTTTCACCGATCCACCGAACGCGCCGGCGACCCGGCGATCGCCGCCAGGAGGGACTGAGCCGATGCCGTGGTCGCCAGCCGAAATCCGCCAAAAGATCGACGAGCTCGGCCCCTGGTTCCACAATATGGAGCTTGGGGGCGAGCGCACCGCGCCCGACCATTTCCTGGGGGACTATCCCCACATGAAGTGGAAGAAGTTCGCGGACGCGATCCCGCAGGATCTTTCGGGCAAGTCGGTGCTCGACATCGGCTGCAACGGCGGCTTCTACTCGATCGAGATGAAGCGCCGGGGCGCAGAACGCGTGCTCGGCATCGACTTCGACGAGGACTATCTCGCCCAGGCCCGTTTCGCGGCGGAAGTGGCGGAAACCGAGATCGAGTTCCGAAAACTCTCAGTCTATGACGTGGGGGCGCTCGGCGACAAATTTGACGTCGTGCTGTTCATGGGGGTGCTCTATCACCTGCGCCACCCGCTGCTCGCGCTCGATCTCATCCGCGAGCATGCCGCGCGCGACACGCTGGTGTTTCAATCCATGCAGCGCGGCTCGACCGAGGTCATGGCGGTCCAGGAGAACTATCCGTTCTCGGAAAGAGGCATCTTCGACGATCCCGCCTATCCGAAGCTCCACTTCATCGAGCACCGCTATTCGGACGACCCCACCAACTGGTGGGTGCCCAACCGCGCCTGCGTCGAAGCCATGCTGCGCTCGGCCGGCTTTTCGATCACCGCGAACCCCGAGCAGGAAGTGTTCATCTGCCGGGTCGCCGACATCCCCACCGAGGATCGCGCGGTCTACCCGGCACGCCCACGCAAGAACGGAGGTGCGGCATGATCGAAGCCGCGATGATCTGGAACGAGCCGAACAACAAATCCCATTGGGATCCCGAACTCGATCCGGACTGGAGCCGCTTCGCGAACATGACGAAGCTCGCCGCGCAGGCGATCCATGCCGAAATCCCGAATCTCACCAAGGTGTTGGGCGGGATTTCTCCCATCGACCCGAAATTCATGGAGCGCATGAGAAGTTTCGGCGTGCTGGATCACCTCGACGCGGTGGCCGTGCATGGCTTTCCGCTCGACTGGAACCTCTGGCAAATCCACGAATGGCCTCAAAAGCTTGAGGAAATCCGGGCCGTCGTGCCTGACCTGCCGATCTGGGTGAGCGAGGTCGGCATCTCGACCTTCGGCGCGGAGGAGGTGCAGGTGTGGGGTTTGAAGCGGACCGCGGAGCTTCTGGTCGGCCGCGCGCCGCGGATACACTGGTACTCGCTCTATGACCTGCCCCGGGCCTGGGGGGCGACCACACGTCACCGCGAGGCGGAAGGCTCGTCCTACTACCGCCATTTCTACATGGGCCTCTTGCGCGAGGACGGCATGCCGAAGCCCGCGCTCGAAGAATTCGCCAAGCTTACGCCCGAGCTCGGGCTCGTGCAGTGGTTCCATTTCGAGGACCACCGGCTGGACGACGCGGTTGCCTGGATGAAGCGGCTCGGCGTTCGTAGCTTACGCACCGGCCTGTCCTGGGCCGACAGTTTTCGGCCCAACGCGCTCGAATGGTTCGACCGCCAGATGGAGGCGCTGGCCGACTTCGACGTGACCGTCACCTTCTGCTTCACGCCCGAGCACCGGGGGCTTCAGCCGCATCACACAAGCCCGCCGCAAGCGCCGGAAGAGTTCGCGGAGTTTTGCGCGGCCATGATCCGGCGCTATGCCGACCATTGCCGGCCGGCCGGCCAAGCCAAGCTTGTCGCCAATGACGGAGGCGGCGGCTCGCGCCTCAGCGCGGCATGACGGGCGATGGGCGCGCCGACCGCAGCTCTTCCGCCTGAGCTGGCGGGCTTCGCCCGGCTTCTCGCCGAGGCGAGCGAGGCGCGGCCGGGCGGGGGTGAGATGGCGGTGGTCGTCGCGCACCCAGACGACGAGACGATCGGCTTCGGCGGGCAGCTCCGCCGGATGCGGAACAGCATCATCGTCCATGTGACGGATGGGAGCCCGCGTAGCGGCTTCGACGCCCGCGCGCATGGGTTCGCCGCGCCGGAGGACTATGCCGCGGCGCGGCGGCGGGAGCTGGAGGCGGCGGTGTCGGAGGTGGGCGTCCCCGCCTCTTCGCTTTTGTCGCTCGGCATCCCTGACCAGGACGCGCCGCGCCGGATAGCCGACATCGCCAAAAAGCTGGCTGCGCTGTTCGGGACGCGCAAACCGCGCTTCGTGCTGACACATCCTTTCGAGGGCGGGCACCCCGACCACGACGCCACGGCGTTCGGCGTTTGGGCCGCCTGCCGCCTGGTGGCGCGGGGAGGGGGCATGCCACCCGCCGTGATCGAGATGGCGTCCTACCATCTCGGCTCGGAGGGGGCGGTCTGGGGGCGCTTCGCAGGCGACGAGCCGGAACTCGTGCTGACGCTGGGACCAGAAGACCTCGCGCGCAAGCAAAGGATGTTCGCGGCCCACAGGAGCCAGACCCAGGTGCTCGCGCAGTTCGCCGTGGGCGAGGAGCGGTTCCGCTTGGCGCCCGCCCATGATTTCGCCGCGCTGCCGAATGGCGGGCGCCTGCTCTACGAGAGCAAGGGCTGGGGCCTGAAGGGAGATGAATGGCTCACGCTTTCGCGCGTCGCCCTCGCGGCGCTCGGCCTCCAGGCCGGCCGGGAAACACCCGCATGAGCCTGACCGTCCTCAACGTCGCCTATCCGCTGGCCCCTGTCGGCCCGGATGCGGTGGGTGGGGCGGAGCAGGTCCTGTCGGCGCTCGACAGGGCGCTGGCGGCCGCCGGCCACCGCTCGCTGGTCGTGGCCTGCCAGGGATCGGAAGTCGCCGGCGAGCTGATCGCGGTGCCGACGGAGCTGGGGACCCTCGACGATGTTTCGCGCGAGCGGGCGCAGGCGCGCACCGCCCAGGCGATCGCCGAGGCGCGGCGGCGCTTTGCCGTCAATCTCGTGCATCTGCATGGCATCGATTACGAAAAGTATCTGCCGGCGGATGGGCCGACGCTCGTCACCCTGCACCTGCCGCTCCCATGGTACCCGGTCGAGCTATTGCAGCCGTCCCGCCCGGATCTCTGGCTGCACCCCGTCTCGGAGGCGCAGGCGCGAACCGCGCCGGAGGGTGCGGCGCTGCACCCGCCCATCCCCAACGGGGTGGACGTGGAAAAACTCGCGCGGCGGCACGCCAAGCGGGACTTCGCGCTGCTGCTCGGCCGCATCTGCCCGGAAAAGGGGATCGATCTCGCGCTTCAGGCCGCGCGAAAGGCCGACCTGCCGCTCGTGATCGGCGGGCAGGTCTATCGCTACGCGTGGCACGAGCGGTATTTCACCGAGAAGGTCGCGCCCTTGCTGGACGGCCGCCGGCGCTTTCTTGGGCCGCTCGGCTTTGAACGGAAAAAGCGGTTCCTGAACGCGGCGCGTTGCCTCGTGGTGCCGAGCCTGGCGGCTGAGACCAGCTCGCTGGTCGCCATGGAGGCGCTGGCCGCCGGCACGCCGGTGGTGGCGTTCCCCAACGGCGCGCTGCCCGAGGTAGTCGAGCACGGCAGAACGGGTTTTCTGGTTCGCGACGTGGATGAGATGGCCTGGGCCATGCGCGAGGCCGAAACGCTCGACCCGGAGGAATGCCGGCGCGCCGCGCGGGAGCGCTTTTCTCTCCTGCGCATGGTGGACGCCTATCTCGACGCCTACCATCGCCTGGCGGAACTCGGCGCGGCGGGGCCGGCGAGGCGTCGGGCGTGAGCGCTCCAGCCTTGCGGGCAGCGGGTTTGCCAGGGGCGCTTCTGCGAACAGACGTGATCAATGGCGCCGCCGGGCTGGCCGCCATCGAGGAGGAATGGTGGGCGCTGTGGCGGCGCTGTCCCGCGGCGACGCCGTTTCAGAGCCCGGCCTGGCTCATTCCGTGGTGGCGGCATTTCACGCCGGGCCGGCTGGCGACGGTCGCGGTACGGCGCGAGGGGCGGCTCGTGGGGCTCGCGCCCTTCTACCTCGAAGCGGACACCGGGCGGCTGATGCCGGTCGGCATCTCGCTCAGCGATTTTTTGGACGTGCTGATCGAACCCGGCGACGACGGCGAGGTCGCGGCGGCGATGGTTCGCGCGGCGCTGGATTTTTCCTGGAGCGCCTGGAGCTTTGAGGAGCTTCCGCCCGAGGCCGCGGCCTGGCGGTTGCCGTGCCCGCAAAGCTGCCGCGAAACGACGGACGAGCAGAGCCTTTGTCCCGTGCTGGCCCTGGAGAGCGACGGCGACTGGGGAGGGGCCGTGCCGGCCAAGCGCCTCGCAGGGCTCAGGCACGAGCGCGCCCGCGCGGCTCGGCTGGGTGCGGTTGAGATCGTGAAGGCCGGCGCGGAGCCGAATGCGTTTCTGGACGAACTGTTCGGGCTTCACGCCGCGCGGTGGCAGGGGCGCGGCGAGGCGGGCGTGCTGGCCGACGCCAGGGTGCAGGGCTTCCACCGGGAGACCCTGCCGCTTCTCGCCGCCCAGGGGCTTGCGCGCTGCACCCTGCTTCGCATCGACGGCGAGGCGGCGGCGGCCCACTACGGACTGGCGGACGGGCGGCGCGCCTTTTTCTACATCGGCGGCTTCGACCCGCGCTTTGCCGCCGGCAGCCCCGGATCGCTGCTGATCGGCCATGCGATCGCCGAGGCCAAGCGGGAAGGACTGGCGGAGTTCCACTTCCTGCGCGGGCAAGAACCCTACAAATATGCCTGGGGCGCGCAGGACCGGCCGAACGGCCGGCGGCTATGGGAGCGGCGGCCGTGACCGCGCCGGCGTTGCAGGAGACGGCGGTGGACGTGCTGCGGCAATGGGCCAGCGGCGAAACCCCGGCCGGTATCGCGCAGATGCGGCTCATCGTGCTCACGCCGGCTGATGCGGAGCCGGAACCGTTCCTGGCGGCGGCGGTGGCGGCCAGGGCCAAGGACGCGGCGGAGGCCGAAGCTCTGGCATGGCTCGCCCGGCAAGCGGCGTCGGACACGAAGGCTTGGGCGCGGGTGCGCGCGACGGCCGCCGCCATCCCGCATGACGAGGCGCCCAGCGGATCGCCCGCCGAGGAGGTGGAGCGATTGGCGGCGCGCTTCGACGCGGCGGCAAGAATTTCGCCCGAGGCGAGCGTGGCGCTCTATTCGCTGGGCGATCCGGCGCGGCTCGACGCGGCGACCGCGGAGATCGCCGGCTGGCTGCGCGACAAGGACCTGCTCGGGCAAGGGAAATCCGTGCTCGACCTGGGCTGCGGCATCGGCCGCATGGCCCGCGCGCTTGCGCCGGACGTGGGGCGTGTGGTGGGCTGCGACATCTCGGAGGAGATGGTGCGGGTCGCGCGAACGCGGTCGGCCGACCTGCCCAACGCCGAGTTCCGGCGAACCAGCGGGCTCGATCTCGCGGGTTTCGGCGACGCGAGCTTCGACCTCGTGCTGGTGGTGGACGTGTTTCCCTATCTCGTCGCCGCGGGCGGCGATCTGGCCGGGCGGCATGTGGCGGAGGCCGCGCGGGTGCTGAAGCCCGGCGGCGCGCTCGCGATCCTCAACTTTTCCTATCGCGGCACGCCCGAGCGCGACGCGGCGGAGCTTTCGGCGTGGGCCGGGCGGGCCGGGCTCAAGTTGGTGGAGGGCGGAACGAAGCCGTTCCAAGAATGGGATGGGACGGCGTTTCGGCTGGTGAAGCCATGAGGCGCGGGTGGGGCCGACTTGGCTCCCCCTTCTCCCCTTGTGGGAGAAGGTGGATCGGCGCGATAGCGCCGAGACGGATGAGGGGTGCTGGACGGAGCGCGGCAGAGGCGGCGAAGCGCTGGTCGGCGCCAACCTCGATAACGCCTCACTTCGTCCAGCACCCCTCATCCGCCTTCGCTTTGCCCAGGCACCTTCTCCCACAAGGGGAGATGGGGTGCCGCGAGGTCTCGGATGCCGAGCTATTGCTAGAACAGCTCCGGGTGGCGCAGCCTCAGCGCTTGGGCGAGCGCGAAGGTCTTCAGGTCGGTGATCTCGCCCCGCTCCGCCATGGCCCAGAAGCGGTCGAGCGGCATTTCGGCGACCGTCAGCCCCTCGTTCTCGCGCGCGAGCCCGCCGCCTTCCGACACCCGGTCGGCTTCGCGGTAGGGCGCGAGAAAGAGCGCGATCTTCTCCGTGCAGACGCCCGGCGTGCTCCAGGCTGTCACCACGGGCTCCAACTCGCCGAGGCGCAGCCCCGCCTCCTCCATCGCCTCGCGGCGCACGGTGGCCGCCGGGTCGTCCTCCTCCATCATGCCGGCGGGCGCTTCCCACAGCTCGCCGCTTTCTTCGCCAGCCTCGCCTTCGAGCAGCACCGGCGTGCGGACCACCCGCACCAGCATCACGGTTCTGCGCTCGGGATCATAGGGAAGCACGGAGGCCGCGCGGCCGTGATGCTCCACCTCGCGCTCGAACTCGTTGCCCTGGTCGTCGCGCAAGGTGACGATCATCAGCTTGGTCCAGCCGGAATGGACCGTCTCGGTCTTGACGATGCTGGTGGTCACGAGAGCGTCACGATCGCCTTGAGGAAGCCGTCGGGGCGGTCGCGCGTGGCGTCCAACGCCTTGTCGAGCCGCTCCAGGGGAAAACTGTGGGTGAGGAGCGGGCCGATGTCCAGCCGGCCCGAGGCTACGGCGTCGACCGCCTCGCGCATGCCCCGGACATAGACGGCAGGGTCGCGCTCATGGGCGTTGATCACGTCGAAGCCGCGCCAGTTCCACATCTGCATGTTGACCTGGCGCGGGCCGTCCTGGTGGTAGCCCGCCACGATCAGCTTCCCTCGCTCTGCCGTGAGTTCGGCCGCAAGGTCGAGCGGCCACTGCTTGCCGACGGCCTCGATCACGCGCGGGCAGAGTTTTTCGGCGGTGAGCGCCCTGACCCGCTCGATGATGCGCCAGTGGTCGTCCATGGGGATCGTCTCGGCCGCACCCATCGCGCGCGCCACGTCGAGCGAGAACGGCCGGCGGGAAATGGCGATCACGCGCGCGCCGGCCTTTGCCGCGAGCTGGGTGAGGACCGCGCCCAGAAAGCCGATGCCGACGATGGCCACCGTCTGGCCGGGTTCGATCTCCGCGCGGCGGAAGATGTTGAGCGCGCAGCCCAGGGGCTCGGCCGGAAAGGTTTTTCCGTCGAGCGCGGCGGGCAGGGCCACCACCATGCTTTCGTCGGCCACGTCGTATTCGGCATAGGCGTGATAGGAGAGGGCGGCCACGCGCTGGCCGACCTCAAATTGCGCGACGCCTTCGCCGAGCGCCGCGATGAAACCCCAGCCCTCATGGCCGAGCCCGCCGGGCTCGGTGGGGAAGCGCATCCAGTCCGGCCCCGCCCAGGGGCCGAGATTGGAGGCGCAAACGCCGCAGCCTTCCAGACGGATCAGCACTTGGCCGGGGCCGGGCTGGGGCAGGGGGCTTGAGGCCAGCTTGACCTTTCCGGGGCCGGTGAGCACGGCCGCGCGCATGGTCTGGACGTCTTGCATGCCGATGCGGGAGGGCGCGTTCACAGGGAATCTGCGCCTCAGACCGGCGAGCGGACCGCAGCCGCCCGCTCGGTCGCCGCCTTGCCGCCCACCTTGCGCGACTTGGCCGTGTCCGCCGGCGCGGGCCGGCCGACGCTCAGGTAGCGCAGCCCGTGCTGGGCCACCGTTTGCGGCCGCCACAGATTGCGGAAATCGGCCAGCGTGTCGCCGCGCATGGCTTGGGCCAGCCGGCCGAGGTCGAGGCGGCGGAACGCCTCCCACTCCGTGAGCACGACTACCAGATCGGCGCCTTTTGCCGCCTCCAGCGGGTCGGCGAAGAACTGCACGTCCTTCAGGATCCCCGCCGCCGCGTCGTTCGCCTTGGGATCAGAGGCGCGGATCGTGCAGCCGGCCTCCTGCAGGAGCGGGATGATCGTGAGGCTCGCCGCCTCGCGGATATCGTCGGTATCGGCCTTGAAGGCGAGGCCCAGCACCGCCACGCGGGCGCCCCGCGCGCGCGGCCCGAGTGCTGCGAGGATGCGCTCGGCCAGCCGCCGCCGGCGCGCTTCGTTGCTCTCGATCAGGGTTTCCACGAGCGACTGCGGCGTGCCGAAGCGGCGGCCCGTGGCGGCGAAGGTGCGGGTGTCCTTGGGGAAGCAGGAGCCGCCGAAGCCTGGTCCCGCCGCGAGGAAGCTGCTCCCGATGCGCTTGTCGAGCCCGATGCCGAGCGCCACCGTGCCGACATCGCCGCCGGCCTGTTCGCAGAGATTGGCGACGTCGTTGATGAAGCCGATCTTGAGCGCGAGAAAAGCGTTGGCCGAGTATTTGATGAGCTCGGCATTGCTGTTGGTGGTGCAGAGGATGGGCACCTCGCGCGCCTTGAACGGCGCATAAATTTTCTCGAGCAGCGCGCGGGCGCGGGCGTCGTCGGAGCCGATCACCACGCGGTCGGGCTTGAGAAAGTCGCCGACCGCCGAGCCTTCACGCAGGAATTCGGGATTGGAGGCCACGGAGAAGTCGAGGGCCGCGCGGGCTTCCGCGATCACCTCGCGCAGGAAGCGGCAGGTGCCGACCGGCACGGTGGACTTGACCACCACCACGCAATTGGGGGGAAGCGCCACCGCGATCTGCCGCGCGGCCGCCTCCACGAAAGAGAGATCCACGTCGCCGTCGCGGCGCGAGGGCGTGCCGACCGCCAGGAAAACGGCGTCGGCGTTCCGCACCGCGGCTTCGGAATCGGCGGAGAAGCTCAGCGCGCCTGATGCGCCGTGGCCCGCGACAAGCTCTTCCAGGCCGGGCTCGTAGATGGGGATTTCGCCTCGCTTCAGCATCGCGACCCGGCGCTCGTCCTGATCCACGCAGATCACTCGGTGGCCCAGCTCGGCCAGGCAGGCTCCGGTGGTCAGGCCGACATAGCCCGCCCCGATCATCGTGATGTTCATGCGGCTTCCCGGTTGAACTCTGAACGCGACACCGGGCCTAACTTCTACTTAGATGCCATGTTCCCCCGCAGAGGGAGAAATCCACAGCTTCGTTTCCTCAGGCGTCCTGCCGCTCCTGCTGGGCGACCTCCTCGATCTTTTCGAGCACGGCCACGGGGGCCACGTTCTCCTTCATCTCGGACACTTCGCGATCGTCCACCGGCACGTCGAGGCGGGCCGCGATGTCGGACACCATGGCGACGAGCTTGGTGATCTCGTGCTCGGCCAAGAGGCTCACCTGGAGGTCGAGCTCGGCGCGCCGGTCCTCGGCCTCGACCATCTGGTTCTGGCTGATGAGGATGAAGGTGGAAATGAAGATCGCCTCCACCGACGCGATCATGGCCAGCACCACCATGGTCGGGTCCCACGGCTCGACCACCGGAACCCATCCGAGATTGGCGAGAATCCAGAACCCGTACACGGCGGCATGAAGGTAAACGAAGGCCATGCTGCCGGCGAAGGCCGAGATCTTCTTGGCGATGCGCTCGGAAACCGTGAGCCTTCGCTTCTGCCGCCGCCGATGCTCGACCAGCGCCGCGATGTTGCGCTCGAGCGTACCGGTGAGGCCCGTTCGTCCATCGCCGCGAGAGGGAGGTTTGGTGGAGATCATGAGGATGTTTCCTGCCAGCCGCTCGTAACGGCCCGAAACGCGCTTTGTTTCTCCCGGAGCGAAGCTGGAAAGCCGGAAACCATGTTCGGGGAAAGGCCGTACGGTTTCGGACTCGAAGGGAACAAAGATGCCGCTGCAGGGTTCGACCGCCCAGAGCAGCGATCACGCAAGGGGTGAGCGTCAAGTGAACAGCGTTCTGGTGACGGGGGGGTGCGGCTTCATCGGCCGCGCGGTGGTGAAGGAGCTTCTTTCCAAAGATTATCAGGTGCGGGTGCTCGACGGGCTGATCGCCCAGGTGCATGGCGACGAACCGCCCGAGATGGACCCGCGCGTCGAATTCGTCAGGGCGGATATGCGCGACGCGAAGACGATCGCTTCGGCGCTCGACGGCGTGGACGGCGTGATCCACCTCGCCGCCGAGGTGGGCGTAGGCCAAAGCATGTACGAGATCGCGCGCTATGTCGGCGCGAACGACCTCGGGACGGCGGTGCTGCTCGAAAACATGATCGGCCGCCCCATCCGGCGCATCGTCGTGGCGTCCTCCATGAGCGTCTATGGCGAGGGTTTCTACAGCACGGCGGACGGAAGGCTGTACGGTAATGCGCGCCGACAGCCAGAGCGCGTGAAGGCGGGCCAGTGGGAGCCCGTCACGCCCGACGGCGAGCCGCTCGCGCCCGTGGCCACGGATGAAGAAAAGCCGGTCGATCTCGCCTCGATCTACGCCCTCACCAAGTTCGCGCAGGAGCGCGAGGTGCTGATCTTCGGCGAAGCCTATGCGGTCGAGGCGGTGGCGCTCAGGCTCTTCAACGTGTTCGGGCCGGGACAGGCGCTGTCCAACCCTTACACGGGCGTGCTCGCTAATTTCGCCGCTCGCCTCGCCAACGGCCAGCCACCGCTGATCTTCGAGGACGGCAGGCAGAAGCGCGACTTCGTGCATGTGGACGACGTGGCCCGCGCCTTCCGGCTGGCGCTCGAACAGCCGCATGCGCCGGGCCATGTCATCAACATCGGCAGCGGCCAAGCCTACGCCATCGCCGACGTGGCGAAGATGCTGGCCGAAGCCATGGGCGTGCCCGCCATCAAGCCCGACATCATGGGCAAGGCGCGCTCGGGCGACATCCGCAACTGCTTTGCCGACATCTCCAAGGCGCGCGATCTGCTCGGCTTCGAGCCGCAGCGGCGGCTGGAGACCGATCTGGGCGAACTGGCGGACTGGGTGCGCAGCCAGACCGCGATCGACCGCGGCGCGCAGATGAAGAAGGAACTCGAAGAGCGGGGGCTGGTGTCGTGAGGACGGCGGCTTTCCCCGTGCTGCGCGAAAGGTCGTCCAGCGGAGCCTCATCCTCCGCGAACCTGCCCGCAGCGTCGCCCGCGGCCGCCGCCTGGCCTTATGAGTGGCTTCAGGCGCTTGGCGCTGCAAACGTCGATGTCGCCATCGAAGGGGTGAGCCTCGGCCCGCGCCGCAAGCGTCCGGCTCCTGCGGCAAGCGGCGGCCAAAGGGGCGCGGCATGAAGGGGCCTGCAGTTGTGGGCCGCGCCCAGGCGGTGCTGATCACCGGCGGCAGCGGCTTCATCGGCGCCAACCTGGCGGAAAGCTTCCTGGCTGAGGGCCGGGATGTGCTGGTGCTCGACAATCTGAGCCGGCCCGGGGTTGGCGAGAACCTGGACGAGTTGCGCGCGGCCCATGGCCAAAACCTGCACGCGGCGGTGGCCGACATCCGCGACGCCGGCGCGGTAGCGGCCGCCGTTCGCGATTCGTCGGCCGTGTTCCACCTCGCCGCGCAAACGGCCGTCACGACCAGCCTCGCCGATCCGGTGGACGATTTCGAGGTGAACGCGCGGGGCGCGCTGAACGTGCTCGAAGCCGTGCGCGCGGCGCGCCGCCGCGTTCCCGTGATCTTCGCCAGCACCAACAAGGTCTATGGCGGGCTGGAAGACCTGAGGATGGACGAGCGCCCCACGCGCTACGAACCCGCCGACGCGGAGATCGCGGCGCGCGGGGTGGGCGAAGGCCGGCCGCTCGACTTCTGCACGCCCTATGGCTGCTCCAAGGGCGTGGCCGACCAATATGTGCTGGACTACGCGAAATCCTATGGTCTGCCCACCGCCGTGCTGCGCATGAGCTGCATCTACGGCCCGCGCCAGTTTGGCACGGAGGACCAGGGCTGGGTAGCCCACTTCCTCCTGCGTGCGCTGAAGGGCGAGCCGATCTCCATCTATGGCGACGGCAAACAGGTCCGCGATATCCTCCATGTGCGCGACGCGGTGAGCGCCTATCGCGGGCTGCTCGACCGCATCGAGGCGGTGAAGGGCCAGGCCTTCAACCTGGGTGGCGGGCCGCGAAACGCGGTGAGCCTCATTGAAGTGCTCGACGCGATTGCATCCGTCACGGGCCGACAGGTCCGCACCGAGTTCGGCCCCTGGCGCACGGGCGACCAGCTCTACTTCGTGGCCGACACGGCCAAGCTCGAGCATGCCATGGGCTGGCGCGCGGGCGTCGGCTGGCGCGAGGGCTTGGCGGACCTCGCCCGCTGGCTCGAGGCGCATCGGCTCGACCGCCGGCCGCCCGCCATGCCCCAAAGAGTGGTCGCGTGAGGCCGGCATGGAATCACGCGCAAAGGCGGACAGGGCGGCCATGACGGCGCCCGCCTTCCGGCTGCTGATGACCGTGGATGCCGTGGGGGGAGTCTGGCGATACGCCATGGACCTCGCCCAGGGCCTCAAGCGGCATGGATTTCATTCGGTGTTCGCCGGGCTCGGGCCGCAACCGTCGCCCGCGCAGCGTGCGGAGGCGGAAAGAGTCGGCGCGCTGCGCTGGTTTGAGGAGCCGCTCGACTGGATGGCCGAACGCGAGGCCGAGCTCGACCCGCTGCCAAGCGCCCTGGCGCGGCTCGTGCGCGAGGAGCGCATCGACATCGTTCACCTCAACCTGCCGTCCCAGGCCTATGGGCTGGCGGTGGATGTGCCGGTGGTCGCGGCGTCGCATTCCTGCGTGCCGACCTGGTTCAAGGCCGTGCGGGGCGAGAACTGCCCTGCGCCCTGGGACTGGCAGGTGAAGCGCAATCGCTCCGGGCTGGCCCGGGCGGACGCGGCGCTGGCCCCGAGCGGGAGCCATGCGCGGCTCGTGGAGGGCGTTTACGGGCCGATCCGCAACCTGTCGGTGGCCTTCAACGCCGCCCTGCCGCCGCCGGGCGCACCGGCGGCGAGGCGGGAGCCTTTCGTGCTCGCCGCCGGCCGCTGGTGGGACGAGGGCAAGAACGGCGCCGTGCTCGACGAGGCGGCCCCATGGACGGCGTGGCCGGTTCACATGGCGGGAGCACTCCACGGCCCCAATGGGCAGCGGATGCGGCTCCGGCACGCCGAGGCGCTGGGCGAACTGGCGTCGGGCCAAGCGCGGGCGCTGATGGCGCGGGCCGGGATCTTCGTGTCGCCTTCGGTCTATGAACCGTTCGGGCTTGCCGCGCTGGAGGCGGCGCTTTCCGGCGCGCCGCTCGTGCTCGCCGACATCCCGACCTATCGCGAGTTGTGGGACGGGGCGGCGCTTTTCGCCGCGCCACGCGACCCGCAAAGCTTCGCAGCCGCGATCAACCGGCTGGCGGAGGACGAAGGCTTGCGAAGCAGGATGAGCGAACTGGCGCAGGAGCGCGCCCAAAGATACTCGCCGGAGAACCAGATCGACGCCGTGCTCGCCGCCTATCGCGCGGCCGGCCTGCGCGCCGCCGACCGCCTTCTTGTGGCCTGACGCCCATGAAATTCCTGTTCTACACCCATTCGCTCCTGTCCGACTGGAACCACGGCAACGCGCATTTCCTGCGCGGGGTGATGCGCGAGCTCAAGTCGGCGGGCCATGCGGCCGAGGCGCTGGAGCCCGAAGGCGCCTGGAGCCGCGAGAATCTGCTCGCAACCCAAGGCCAGGCGGCGCTGGAGCGTTTTGCCCGCGACTTCCCCATGCTGTCGTCGCGGATCTACGACGGCGCCTTCGACCACGAAGCGGCGGCGGATGCGGCGGACGTGGTGATCGTCCACGAATGGACCGACCCTGCGCTCGTGGCGCGGCTCGGCCGGGCGCGGGCGCAGGGCGGACGATTCCTGCTCCTGTTCCACGACACGCATCACCGCGCCGTCTCGGCGGAAGGCGACATCGCCGGGCTCGATCTCGCGGGCTACGACGGCGTGCTCGCCTTCGGCGAGACGTTGCGCGAGCGCTACCTCCGCGCGGAGTGGGGGCGGCAGGTCTTCACCTGGCACGAGGCGGCTGACACGGCGCTCTTCCACCCGCTGCCGGAGGTGGAGAAGACCCAGGACCTGATCTGGATCGGCAATTGGGGCGACGACGAGCGCTCGGCCGAGATCATGGCCTTTCTGGTCGAGCCGGTGCGGGCACTGGGGCTCAAGGCGCGCGTGCGCGGGGTGCGCTACCCCGCCCATGCGCTGCAAGCGCTGGAAGAGGCTAGCATCGACTATCGCGGCTGGATCGCCAATGCCGATGCGCCAAAGGCCTTCGCCGGCGCGCGCGCGACCGTCCACATTCCGCGCCGGCCTTATGTCGAATCCCTGCCGGGCATCCCCACCATCCGCATGTTCGAGGCGCTGGCCTGCGGCGTGCCCCTGGTCTCGGCACCCTGGAATGACGCGGAAAGCCTGTTCCGGCCGGGCCGCGACTTCCTGTTCGCGAGAGATGGAGCCGAGATGGCGCGCCTTCTCCGCGAGGTGCTGAACGATCAAGACCTCGCTGGCACGCTCGCCGCCTCGGGGCTTGATACCATCCGGTCTCGCCACACCTGCCGCCACCGGGTGGAGGAACTCCTGGGGATCGTGAGCCGGCTCGGCGCGCGGGGCGGCAACCAACAAACAAAGCCGATGGAGGCCGTGTCATGAAGATCGCGTTCTACGCTTCGAGCCTCCTGTCCTCCTACTGGAACGGCGCGGCCACCTATTACCGCGGGCTGCTCCGCGCGCTGGAAAAACTCGGCTACGACATCACCTTCTACGAGCCCGACGTCTATGACCGGGCCAAGAACCGGGACATGGAGCCGCCCGCCTGGTGCAAGGTGGTGGTCTATGAGGGCACGGTCGAGGCGCTCCGCCGAGTCGCTGCCGAGGCGGCGAAGGCCGACATCGTGGTCAAGGCGAGCGGCGTGGGCTTCGAGGACGACCTGCTGCTCGCCGAGGTGCTGAAGGCCGCCCGGCCCGGCGCGCTGAAGGTTTTTTGGGACGTGGACGCGCCCGCGACGCTCAGCGAATTGCGCGCCCATCCCGACCACCCCTTGAGGGCTGCGCTCGCAGAGATCGACGTGGTGATGACCTATGGCGGCGGCGACCCCGTGGTCTATGCCTATCGCGCCATGGGCGCGCATGAATGCGTGCCGATCTACAATGCGCTCGACCCTGAAACCCACCATCCGGTGGCCTCGGACGGGAAATTCGCGGCCGACCTCGCCTTTTTGGGCAACCGGCTGCCCGACCGCGAGGCGCGCGTGGAAAGCTTCTTCCTCGCGCCCGCGGCCAACCTGCCGGGCCAGACATTCCTGCTCGGCGGCTCGGGTTGGGCGGACAAGCCGATGCCCACAAATGTGCATTATCTCGGCCATGTCGGCACGCGCGACCACAATGCCTTCAACGTGACGCCGAAGGCCGTGCTCAACATCAGCCGCGACTCCATGGCGGACATGGGCTTTTCGCCGGCCACCCGCGTGTTCGAGGCGGCGGGCGCGGGCGCGTGCCTCATCACCGACGCCTGGCTCGGGCTGGAACTCTTCCTCAAGCCCGACGAGGAGGTGCTGGCCGCCCGCGACGGCCAGGACGTGGCCGAGCATCTGAAGGCACTTAGCCCCGAGCGCGCGAAGGAAATCGGCCAAAGGGCGCTCGCCCGCGTTCTCGCCGAGCACACCTACGACCAGCGCGCGGTGCAAGCCGACGCCGTGTTCCGCACCTTTCCGCGCCACGCCCAGGCGGAGGCGGCGGAATGAGCGGCAAGGGCCTCAACATCGTCGTCATCGGCCTTTCGCTCTCGTCCTCCTGGGGCAACGGGCACGCTACCACCTATCGCGGCATGCTGCGGGGCCTTCATGCACTCGGCTGCCGCGTGCATTTCCTGGAGCGCGACGTGCCGTGGTATGGCGGGGCGGCGCGCGACCTGCCGGAGCCCGACTTCTGCCGGCTGAGCTTCTACGACGCCGTCGAGGAGATCGCCGCGCGCTTCGGCGGGCGAATCCGCGCGGCGGACGCGGTGATCGTGGGCTCCTATGTGCCCGACGGCGTCGCCGTCATCGACGCGGTGGCGGCGCTCCAACCCAAAGGCTTCGCGTTTTACGACATCGACACGCCGGTCACGCTCGCCAAGCTCGCCCGTGGCGACGAGGAGTATCTGGCACGCCGGCAGGTGGGGCTGTTCGACGTTTACTTCTCCTTCACCGGCGGCCCGACGCTCAAGCGGCTGGAAAGCGAGTTCGGCGCGAACCGCGCCCAGGCGCTTTACTGCTCGGTGGACGCCGAGCGCTATCGCCCGACCGGCGAGCCCAAGGTCTGGGATCTCGGCTATCTGGGCACCTACAGCCCCGACCGGCAGCCGACGCTCGAAAAGCTCTTGATCGAGCCGGCGCGGCGGCTGCCGCATTTGCGCTTCGCGGTGGCCGGGCCGCAATATCCCGAAAGCATCGACTGGCCGGCCAATGTGGAGCGGATCGACCATCTGCCGCCCGACGAACACCCCTCCTTCTACAGCCGCCAGCGCTTCACGCTGAACGTCACGCGCGCCGACATGATCAGGGCCGGCTGGTCGCCCAGCGTCCGGCTGTTCGAGGCCGCGAGTTGCCGAACCGCCATCATCAGCGACCGCTGGCCGGGGCTGGGCGATCTCCTGCCCGAGGGCGAGGCCGTGCTGGTCGCCGACACGACCGACCAGGTGGTGCGCTGGCTGGAAGGATTGAGTGACGCCGAACGCGATGGGATCGCCACGGCCGCCCAGAAGCGCGTGCTCGCCGCCCATACGGGGCTGGCGCGGGCCAGAGAACTCATGGCGGGGCTGAGCGCGCCGTCCGAGGCGGATTTGGGCTTCGCCCCGCGGCCTGCCCGTCGCGTCGCCGCCATGGAGAAGGAGAGGGCATGATGAAGGGCAATGGACGCGCGAAAACCGCGCTCGTGGCAGGCGGAGCCGGCTTCCTGGGCTCGCATCTCTGCGACGCGCTGCTCGCCCAAGGCTTTTCCGTGGTGTGCGTGGACAGCTTTCTCACCGGCTCCCCCGACAACCTCGCCCATCTCGACGGACGCAAGGATTTCCGGCTGATCCGGCATGACGTCTGCAAGCCGCTTGCCGTACCGGAGCATCTTTCGCGCGTGTACAACCTCGCCTGTGCCGCCTCGCCGCCGCGCTACCAGGCCGATCCCATCCACACGATGATGACCAACGTGCAGGGCACGTTGAACCTCCTCCAGCTTGCCGAGGCGCATGGCGCGCGCTTCCTGCAGGCCTCCACCAGCGAGGTCTATGGCGACCCGGACCAGCACCCGCAGGGCGAGGACTACCACGGAAATGTCAACTGCACGGGCCCGCGCGCCTGCTATGACGAGGGGAAGCGGGCGGCCGAAACGCTGTGCTTCGACATGCTCCGGGCCGGCCGGGCGGACGCGCGCGTGGCGCGCATCTTCAACACCTATGGCCCGCGCATGCAGCCCGACGATGGGCGCATCGTGTCCAATCTCATTATCCAGGCGCTGAAAGGCGAAGCGCTGACGGTGTATGGCACGGGTCAGCAAACGCGCTCCTTCTGCTATGTGTCGGACCTGATCGCCGGAATGATGGCGCTGATGGAAGTGGGCGAGAACCCGGGCGCGCCGGTCAATCTCGGCAATCCCGGCGAGTTCACGATCCTGGAACTGGCCGAGTTCGTGCTGCGCGAAACGGGCGCCGCGTCGAAGATCGCGCATCGCCCTCTGCCGGCCGACGACCCGCAGCGCCGCCGCCCGGACATTTCGCGCGCGAAAGCGCTTCTGGGCTGGGAGCCGGTCGTGCCGCTGAGCGAAGGCCTGCCGCGCACGATCCGCTATTTCCGCGAGCAGATGGAGGAGGGCCGCACGTCTCGCGTGACGGAGCCGCTCGCCGCGACCGCCTGACGGGCCGAAGCGACCGGCCACCGCGTTTCGCGACCGCCGATCTTGCCGAACGCCGGTCGGCGGCTACCTCACTCGGGCACGCATCTCTTCGCCCGGAGTCCGTTCATGCCCGACCAGAAATTCGGCGACAAAGCCCTGTCGATCCTCACCTTCGCAGCTTATCACACGCTCACCAGCGGCAATCTCGTGCGCGAGGTGGTGCTGGAGGACGGCTCGGGCCACCGCGCCGATCCCGATGGCGTGAAGGAGCTCGAGGCGGCGGGCTTCCTGGAGCCGGACGGCCAGCGCGGGCGGCTGACGGACGCCGGCGAAGCGGCGCTCACCAAGCTCCTGGAGCATATCCGAGCGACGCAAGGGCCGCGGGTCGGAAACGGCTGACGGCCGGCGCGTCAACCGTCGGACGCGTCCTCGACCAGCGGCAGGCGCATCTCGGTCGCCAGCGAAAAGCCCGCCTGCTCGTAGAGCCTGATGCCGGCATCAGAGGCGTGGAGCACGGCCTTGTGGCAGCCGATCTCACGCAGATGGCCGACGGCGCGGTTCACCAGCGCGCGTCCGATGCCGCGGTGCTGGAAGCGCGGATCGACATAGACGCTCCAGATATAGCCGTGGCGGCGGATCTCGGGACGGATCACCTCGGGATCGGTCGGGATCTGAAGGTTGCAGGCTGCCGAGCCCGCCACCTCGCCGTCCAGGAACGCCAGGAACGTGCCCAAGCCCAGGCGCGCGCGTGCGTGCCGTATGAAGGCGAGCGTCACGTCCAATGCGTCGTCGCGAAAATGCTCCTGCGATGTGCCGTAGCTCCGCCAGATGGCGAGATAGTGCTCGGCCACGGTCGCATCGTTGGCAGGCGTTCCTGACCGGACCTCCGCTCTCATCGTCCCTCCCTGGATATCTTCGATCTGTCACCCTGGCCGTCGGCGGCGCGGTGAGAAGATAGGCCAGCGGAGTCCGCATTCGAGGAGGCGCAGCGAAATTGCCAGGGCGCGACGGCCAAATTCACAGCGAACACAGGAGCTTGAGCGATGGAACAACCATCGCCGAACCTCATTGAGGAGCGTTGGGACAGGTTGCCGCCGCTAAGCCGCATACGCGGCATCGCGCATGCGCGCGTGGACGGAGGTGGGAGGAAAGCCGGTGCCCAGCGATCCGGAATGCAGCAACCTGTTGTTGCGCGCGCTCTCTTCAGACGATTTCGCGCTGCTCGCGCCCAGTCTTTCGCGTCAGCCGCTCGACGCCGATCGGGTGCTCGAGCGATGCGGCGCGCGCGTCTCTCACGCCTGGTTCGTCGAGAACGGAATCGTGTCCGTTTCCGCGCAAAGCGAGGGTTGCCAGGTCGAAGTCCATATGATCGGCCTGGAAGGGATGACCGGCGCGTCGCTGCTGCTGGACGAGCCCTGCGCCGCCTATCATTGCCGGGTTCGGGCCGCGGGCGAGGGCCTGTGCATCCCGGCCCCCGCATTGCGGGCGGCCGCGGCGGCCAGCAGGACGCTGCGCGCGCAGCTCCTGCGCCATGTTCATGCGATGATGATGGAGACGGCGCTGACAGCGCTGTGCAGCGCCTGCGGCACGGTCGAGATGCGGCTGGCGCGCTGGCTGCTCATGACCCAGGACCGAGAGGGCGGACATGTGATCGCCATCACGCACGACGTTGTCGCCGCCGCCCTCGGCGCGCGAAGGGCGAGCGTCACCGGGGCGCTCCACCTTCTCGAAGGCAAGCGCCTTCTCAAATCGACGCGCGGCGCGGTCGCCATCACCGATCGTGCCGGACTCGCCGCCATGTGCGGCGGCATGTACCGGCCTTTGCCGCTGCTCGCCAGGGCCGGGGAGGCCCGGCTTGCGCCGAGCCTCCCCACGCTTTGCTAGTTGCGGTCGTCGTCGCCGCAGACTTCCTTGAAGTCGTCGGACGCCCGCAAGTCCTCGTCGAGCTCGGAGCAGTCGGTATCCGAAGCGCCCCTGGCATCGTTGGTGGAGACATTCGACGAGGAGTCGTCTTCGCCGTCGCCGTCACTGTCTCCGCCGCTGCCGCCTGAACCCGACGTGGCGTCGCCACCCTGAGCATCCCCGCTCGTGGCGTCGCCGGACGTGCCGTCGCCGCCTTGGGCATTGTTCCCCGCTGCATCGCCGCCTTGGGCATTGCCGCTGGTGGCATCGCCGGAGGTGGCGTCGCCGCCGGTGGCGGTTCCGCCGCCCGACCCGCTGCCGCCCGTGCTCGCATTGCCGCCCCGAGCGTCACCGCTGGTCGCGTCGCCCGACGTCGCGTCGCCGCCTTGGGCATTCGTGCCGGCCGCGTTGCCGCCCGTAGCGTCTCCGCTGGTAGCATCGCCGGAAACGGCGTCGCCGCCGATCGTGGTGCCGCCGCCCGAGCCCGACGTGGCCGCGTCGCCGCCCGTGGCATCGCCCGAGGTCGCGTCGCCGGAGGTGGCGTCCCCGCCCTGCGCGTTGGTGCCGACCGCCGTGCCGCCGGTGGCGTCGCCGGAGGTGGCGTCACCCGACGTGGCGTCGCCGCCGATCGCCGTTCCGCCGCCTGAGCCGGATGTGGCGGCGTCGCCGCCTGTGGCCTCGCCCGACGTCGCATCGCCGCTGGTCGCATCGCCGCCCTGCGCATTGGTGCCGATCGCCGCGCCCCCGACCGCGGTGCCGCTCTGGGCGCTGCCCGAGGTGGCGTCGCCGCCCTGCGCGCCAGGCGAATAGGCGCCCGTCGCCGTGCCGCCCGTGGCCACGCCTAGCCTTCTTGTGCTCGTACCCTGGCCGACCGTCACGCCGACGCCGGAGCCGCCGATCGCCGTTCCGCCCTGGCCGTCCGGGTCGGCATCGCCGCCCGTGGCGTCACCCCCCTGGTTTCCGCCAAATCCGCCCCCAGACGCGGAACCGCCCTGGCCGCCCTGGCCCGCATCGACGCCGCCGAGCCCTGCGCCCGCCGATCCCACGCCGCCTGCGTCCGCCCCGGCGGAAGTCCCGCCGCCCACGCCCCCGGACGCGTCGCTGCCGTCAGCCGCCAAGGCCATCGGGCTCGCTCCAAGCAGCAGCGCCGCCGACAAGGCGGCCAAATTGAGTCGAAAACCGTTCATTTGAGCATTCCTTTCTAACGTTTCATGCAACAGCCGGCGCGGCCCCGAGGGTCGGGGCCGCGCCGGTCTTGCAGTGAAGTCGGGTCGATCAGTGATTGCCCATCTGCTGCATGATCACCCGAGCGTTGCCGCCCCTGGCATTGCCCGAGGTGGCATTACCCGACCTGGCGTTGCCGCCCATGGCCGTGCCGCCGCTGGACGTGGCGTCGCCGCCCATCGCATTGCCGGAGGTCGCGTTGCCCGACCTGGCGTTGCCGCCCGTGGCCGTGCTGCCGCCCATGGTCGAGCCGCCGCTGGACGTGGCGTCGCCGCCCGTCGCCGAGCCGGACGTGGCCGATCCGCTCGTACCGCTGCCGCCCGTCGCCGATCCGCTGCCCGTGGAAGAGGCGTCGCCGCCCGTCGCCGAGCCCGAGGTCGCCGATCCGCTCGTGGCGCTGCCGCCCGTCGCCGATCCACCGGCGCTGCCGCCGTCAGTGCTGCTGGTCGCCATGCCCGAGACGGTGCTGCCGGCGAGGAACGCGCCAACGGCGGCGGTGGTCAGAAGTTGCTTGAGTGTCATTGTCATAGTGATTCTCCTTCCTTGAACTCCGCCAGCTTGGAGGAAAAAAGCGGAGTGGCCTGTCAAACGGAGGAAGGAGTCATGCGGTTTCGGTGGGTTGTAGTTTAGTAGAAAGCGTACATAATATTCTAGGCATCTTATGTTATTGCGCACCCCGAATTTTATCTTTTGTTATTTCTACAGAGAGAGACCTGCTGCGGAAACACTCACCGGGAAAACAGGCGTCGTGGAAAATGCGGTTTGGCCGGGGACCGGGCAGGTTGCCGGCGAACGGGAAGGCCAGACCGGCGGCGAGCCCGCCTTAGCCCGAACGCTCGGGCATCGCCGCCCCTGATCGTCACCGCCCTTGATCGTCACCGCGTCCGTCATGCTCGATGACGCTCTTGAAGCTGCTTCAAGCCGCAGCCCTCAGAGATGGTCATGAACCTCGTCGATGGAGGTCTCGCCGACCGGCTTGTTCATGACCACCTCACCGCGGGCCATAGCCACCACCCGGTCGCAGGACTGGAAGACATGATGCATGTTGTGGCTGATGAAGATGCCGGTCAGCCCTTGGCTCTTCAGCCCCTTCACGAACTCGATGACCTTGTTGGTTTCCTTGACGGAGAGGTGGTTGGTGGGCTCGTCGAGGATCAGGAGCTTGGACTTGAAATACATGGCCCGCGCGATGGCCACGCCCTGACGCTGGCCGCCGGAAAGCTCCCCCACCAGCGCGTCGGGCGAGCGCAGGTGGAGATCCACATCTGCAATCGCCCGCACGCTGTCGTCGCGCATGCGGCGGTGATCCATGAACCCGAAGCCGAAAATGGAGCGCTTCACCGGCTCGCGCCCCATGAAGAGGTTGCGCGCGATCGACATGGTGGGGACCATCGAATTGGTCTGGTAGATGGTCTCGATGCCCAACTGCATCGCCTTCTTGGGCGTGTCGATCTCGACCGGGCGGCCCTCGATGCGGATCTCACCCTGATCGGGCTGGTGGACGCCGGACAGGATCTTTATCAGCGTGGTCTTGCCCGCGCCGTTGTCGCCGACGAGTCCCACCACCTCGCCGCGGCGCACGGCGAAATCCACGTTCTTCAGCGCATGGACGCCCGAATACCATTTGTGCAGGCCTTTCGCCTCGACGATGAGGTCGGCCGGCCCGGCCTGGGGGAGGGCAGGGGCTCCTGAAGGGTTCAGCGCCACGACAGCCATCGTCAGGCCTCCAGTTTGATGCGGCGCGAGGTGCGCCGGAGCCAGCTATTGCCGATCACGGCGAGCACGAGCAGCGAGCCGATCGCGAACTTGAACCAGTTGGCGTCCACGCGGGAAAGCACCAGGCCGTTGTCGATGACACGGATCAGCAGCGCGCCGACGATGCCGCCCAGCACCGTGCCGACGCCGCCGAAAAGCGAGGTGCCGCCGATCACCGCCGCCGCCACGGCCTGAAGCTCCAGCCCTTCGCCCAGCGAGGGCAAAGGCGAGCCCAGCCGCAGGACCTGAATGATGCCGGCGAAGCCCGCGAGCAACGAGCACAGCACGAAGCAGAACATCTTCACCGCGTTGGTGGGGATGCCCAGGGCGTTGGCCGCATCCAACTGGCCGCCCGTGGCCTTGATCCAGTTGCCCCAGTTGGTGGACGAGAGCATCAGCCCCAGGATCAGCGCGATGCCGACGAACCAGAACATGGAAAGCCGCACGAGCCCCACGAACTGCGTGAAGACATAGGCCGGCACGTCGGCGGGCAGAAGCGGGGGGAAGCCGCCCGAGATCACCACGGTGAGGGAGCGCGCCACGAACAGCATGCCGAGCGTGGTGATGAAGGAGGGCAGCGCGAATTTGAGCGTGATGAAGCCATTGACGAGGCCGACGGCGACCGCGGCGAGCAGGCCGAGCAGCATGGCGGGAAGGAAGGGCACGCCGGCCACAAGCGAGATCGCCATGACCATGGGCGAGAGCGCGAAGACCGAGCCCACCGACAGGTCGAACTCGCCCGAGATCATCAGGATGGTCACGCCGATGGCCACCAGCCCCACTTCGGGCAGGAGGCCGAACACGCCCTGCAGGTTGTTGTAGGACAGGAGCACGCCGTTCGACA
The DNA here is from genome assembly GCA_035998495.1 of Mesorhizobium sp. Lineage (GTDB taxonomy): Bacteria > Pseudomonadota > Alphaproteobacteria > Rhizobiales > Rhizobiaceae > Mesorhizobium_B. The sequence continues at coordinate 124,757 of DASYHP010000064.1, read as the reverse complement.
TGATCTGGAAGACCACGATCAGGAGCACGAGCAGCACGATGCCGGCGAGCTCGGGCTTTTCCAGGTAGATTTTCAACAGCCGCTTCATGGTGCGATCCCTCCAAGGGGGGCAGGAGGCCGCGCCCGCATGAACGAGCGCGGCCGGCTACAGGCTACTCAGCGCACGCCCTGCTGGGAAAGCTCCATGATCGAGTCCACCTGTTCCTGCAGCACCACGCCCTGTCCGGTGTCCACGTCGGTCGGCGCCAAGCCGACATTCTTGGCCATGTAGGCCTCCATTACCGGCACGAAGCCCTGCTTGTAGGGCTGCTGGTCGATCTGCACCTGCACATAGCCGTTCTTCATCTGCTGGAGCACTTCAGGGACCAGGTCGAAGCCGCCCAAAAGCACCTTGCCGGGCTCGACGCCGCGGTCGGCGAGCACGCGCGCGACGCCCGCATGCCAGTAGCCGGTGTCGAAGTAGACGGTCGTGTCGGGATTGGCGTTCAAATAGGCGCCCACGCGATCGGCCACGACCGCGAGGTCCGTGCCCGTGTCAAGCCGTGTGACCGTGACCTCGCGGTTCGGGTTTTGGGCTTTATATTCCTCCAGCCAGTCCATGACGCCCTTGCCGCGCTGCTCCGACCAGTTCTGGCCGGGCGCGGAGATGCCCACAACAGCCTTGATCGGGCCTTCGGCGGGGAAGAACTTGCTCATCGCCTCGGCGAGCGAGCGGCCGGCCGGGATGAAGCCCTGGCCGATGAAGGCCTGCCGCGCATTGCCGGCAGCACCCTCGAGATCGTCCACATTGGTGGCGATCACGATGATGCCCTGATCGCGAGCGCTCTGGATCAGTGCATCAAACGCGTTGTTGTCCACGATGGAGGTGATCAGCGCATCGGGCCGGGAGGCGATCGCGGCGGCCATGTTGGCGGCCTGCTGCTCGATCGAGCCTTCCGTCTGGGTGAAGATCATCTGGCACTCGGCCTCGATGCGGGCGCAGGCGTCGTCAAACCCCCTCTTCACCGCCTGCCAGAACGTGTTGGACGGCGAGGAATGGATGGTGAAGGCGATGCGCATGGGCTCCTGCGCCCAAGCCGCGCCCGCCAGAACCGTTCCGATCGCCAGAAGACCTGTGCCAAGCAGTTTTCGCATTTTCGTTCCTCCTCTGATGTGTGTATCCGCGGGATTGCGGTCTCCTCCCCGTCACGCCCCGCTCCTTCGGCGCGTCACGGTGAATTTCTTGTCGATCTCGGGGTCGAGGTCCAGCCCCAGGCCGGGGCCGGACGGCACCGTGATGAAACCGTCCTCCACGGGCGGCACCTCCGTCACGAGATCGCGGTACCAGGTCTTGCGAAAGGCGCGCACGCTTTCCTGGATCAGCGCGTTGGGCGCATTCAGTGACAGATGCGTGGAGGCGGCCAGCACCACCGGCCCCGTGCAGTCGTGTGGGGCGACCGGCAGCTTCCAGGCCTCGGCCATGGTCGCGATCTTCTTGGCTTCGGAAATGCCGCCGCACCAGGCGAGGTCGAGCATGATGACGCCCGCCGCGTTGGTTTCGAGCAGTTCGCGAAAGCTGTGGCGCGTGGCCAGCGTCTCCGACAGGCAGACGGGCGCTGGGCTTTGCGCGGCATAGCGCGCGAGGTCGGCCGCCACGTCGAGCCGGATCGGGTCCTCGTGCCAGTAGGTTCCGAAGGGCTCCAGCGCCCTGGCGATGCGCAGTGCGGGCAGCATCTGCCAAAGCCCGTGGAACTCGACCATGATGTCCATGCGGTCGCCCACGCGCGCCCGGATCTTCTCGAACGGCTCCAGCGCCTTTCTCAGATCCTGGGCGGAGATGTCCCAGCCCCTGGTCTTTTCGGCGGGAATGTCGAAGGGCCAGATCTTCATGGCCGAGATGCCCTCGGCGAGCAGGCTTTCGGCGAGCTCATCGGCGCGGGTGAGAAAGGCATTCAAATCGTCGAGCCCGAGCGAGGGGTCGGCGCCCAGGCCCCAGTTCGCCGTGCCCTGGCCCTGGGGCTTGCGCATATAGCCCGTGCCCGCGCAGGTGTTGTAGGTGCGAATCTTCTCGCGCGTGAAACCACCCAGCAATTGCGCGATGGGCTGGCCCGTGGCGCGGCCGAACAGGTCCCACAAGGCGATGTCCACGGCGGACGCCGCGCGCGTCTCCACGCCCGACGAGCGGAAGCCGAGATAGTCCACGAGGTCGCGGGAGATGGCGTCGATGGCGAGCGGGTTGCGGCCCTCAAGCTTGGGCCAGACCACATCGTGGAGATAGGCTTCCACGGCGCTCGCCGCGAAGAAGGTTTCGCCGAGGCCGACAAGCCCCTCGTCGGTGTGGACGTAGAGCCAGACGAGCTGGCCGAACTCGGGGATGCGGATGGTCTCGATCGCCGTGATCCGCATCACACGCCCGCCATGAGAAGCGCCCTGACGGAATGGTCGAAATGCTCGGCCATGGCGCGCTCGGCGCGGCGCGGGTCCTGCGCAAAAATCGCGGCCGCGATCTCCTCGTGACCAGCGACGCTTTGCATGCGCGCGCCATCGTCGGGCCGCGCGGTCCAGCCCACACGCCAGGTCTGCCGGGTGACGGCGCCGAAGGAGGCCACGATCAGCCCGAACATCGGGTTCCTGCAGGCGCGCGAGATCGCCTCATGAAAGGCGATGTCGTGCTCCATCACGCGCTCGGCCTCGCAAAAATCCCGGCGCATGGCGGCGGCCAGCCCCGCGATCTCCTCCGCCTCGGCTTCGTTGCGGCGAAGCGCGGCGAGAGCGGCCGTGCGGGTCTCCACGGTGCGGCGCACGTCGTAGATCTGGTGAATGGTGATCTGGTCGCAGCGCACGGCATGCTCCACCACCACGCCGAGCACGCTCGCGTCCATGCCCGACACGCGCGCCCGCCGGCCCGCGCCCACATCGATCAGCTTGAGGGCCGAGAGCGAGCGGAAAGCCTCGCGCACCACGGCGCGCGACACGCCGAACTCGGCGGCGAAGGCGGCTTCGCTGGGCAGGATCGCGCCGGGCAGAAGATTGTGGCGGCGGATATGGGCGGCGACCCGATCCATGACCTGGTCCACCAGGCGAGTCTCGCCACGGCGATCGAGGCCAGCCGGAGCGGGCGCCGCTTCGGCCAATCGGCGGCTCACTTCCGCCATGAGCGGCGTTGCTCCATGCTTCTCCACCGTGGATGGAACCTGTCTGACAGGTATCTGGTCAAATGTATGAAGAGCAGCGCCGCTCTTGCCTGTCAAGCAGCTCGCCTCCATGCTGAGCGGCAGTGGGGGAGGGAGGAAGCATGGCGGCTGAGCTCGTGCTGCCCGTTCAGAACATCGTCGGCGAGAGCCTGATCTGGCACGCTGGCGAAAAGGCGCTGTTCTGGGTGGACATCGTGGAAAAGCGCATCCACCGATTCGAGCCCGGCAGCGGGCTTCACGATCTTTGGCCCACGCCCGACTTCGCGACCTCCATCGGCCTGCATAAGGATGGCGGCTTCATCGTGGGGCTGAGGCGGGAGGTCCGCCTGTGGACGCCGGACGGGCCGTTCGAGGTCTTCGCCGCGCCCGAGCCCGACGCGCCCGACAACCGCCTGAACGAGGGCCGGGTGGCGCCCGACGGCTCGTTCTGGGTGGCGACCATGCAGACCAATCTCTGCCCGGACGGCTCGCCCAAGGCGATGACGGCAAGCCGCGGCGCGATCTATCGCATCGACCCGTCCGGCACGGTAAGCCGGCTGACGCCGCACGAATTCGGCATCCCCAACACCATGTGCTGGACCAGGGACGGGCGCTTCCTGACGGCCGACACGCTGTTGAACGAGATTTACGCCTACGACCTGGCGGCGGATGGGCGGTCGCTGTCGGAAAAACGCATCTTCCACGCCGGCTTCTCGCGCGGGCTGCCCGACGGCTCGTGCCTGGACGCGGAGGATGGCTTGTGGAACTGCCGCGTCGTGGGCGGTGCCTGTGTGGCGCGCTTTGCGCCGGGCGGCGAGCTTGCGCAAGCGGCGGAGCTGCCCGCGACCTGGCCGACGAGCTGCGCCTTCGGCGGCGGCGATCTCTCGACTCTGTTCGTGACCTCGGCGCGCTTCACCATGAGCGCCGGCCATCTCGCGGCGAACCCGCAGGAGGGCGGGTTGTTCGCGGTCGATACAAGCGTCCGCGGTCTGCCCGAGAATCGCTTCGGCTGAGGCGCGTTGCGTAAAGCCGCTATTCGGCCGCCTCGCGCTTCCTGGCCGCCTCCAACTGCTCGGCCACGAGGATCTCCAGCTCGGCGAGTTCGATCTCCTGGCCGAGCAACGCGAAATAGTCCGTAAGCTGAGTTTGCCCCGCGCCGAGGAAAACGTCGCGCGCGGCCTCGATCGCCACCCTCGCTTCCGCGAGCATCCCCCTGTCCCGGGCGAGCGGGCCAGCGGCGATCAACGTCTCGCCGAGATTGTGCTGAAGGCGCCCCCAGGACAGCGGATCGTCCTCCCTGCGCGTCTCGGCAAGCGCCAGGCGAAAGGCCGTAGCCGCCTCCTGCAACAGCTTCAAGTCGCGGCGCGCCTTCCCCAGCCCGAAAAGCGCGTTGCCGAGATTGTTTTGAGCCTTGGCCCAGTCGAGGGGTAGAACATCGCGCCGGAATTCCTCCAGCGACAGCCGAAAGGCGGTGGCGGCCCTTTCGAGCGAGGCTTCGTCGCCCAGCCGCACATAGGCGTTGCCCAGACTGTTCTGCGCGTTGGCCCATTCGACCGGGACGGCGTCCCGCGCGCGGCCCCCAAGCGCCAGTTCGAGCGCGGCCACCGAGGCCCGCAGGATCGACTCGTCCTTCTTGCGCTCGCCGATGTCGCCAAGCGCCAAGCCGAGGTTTTCCTGCAAGGCCGCCCATCTGAGCGGCGCGCGCTCGACCGTGATCTCTTCAAGGGCCAGCCGGAACGCGGCGGCGGCCTCCTCGAACTCTGCTGTGCCGCTTCGGCGCTCGCCCAGAACGTAGAGCGACGTGCCGAGACTGCTTTGCGCCTCGGCCCAGAGCAGGGGCGCCCGCTCGCGGCTTTGCACGTCGAGCGCGGCCCGGTAAAGCCGAACCGACTCCTCCAGGCGCTCCGTGCCGGCTTCACGTTCGCCGAGCGTGGCGAGCGTCATGGCCAGATTGTTGATGCTCCCCGCCCACTCGAGCGGCACGGTTTCGCGGCGACGTTCCTCAAGCGCGGCACGGAAGGCCGCCTCAGCGTCCTCCAGCCGCTCGGTGCCGGGCTCACGCCAGCCCAATGTGAGCAGGCCGACGCCGAGGCGGTTCTGAAGCCGCGCCCATAGCAGCGGGTTTTGCTTGCGCAATTCGGGCGTAAGCGCCGCTCTCACCACGTCCACCGCTTCGGTGAGCCGATCGGCCCCGCTTTCGCGCGCGCCGAGCGTATAGAGGACCAGACCGAGATCGGCCGACGCTTCGCTCCGCCGCGCGGCGGAAAGCTCCCCGGCCAGAAGCTCGCGCAGGATGGCTGCGGCCTGTTCGAGTTCGTCCCCGCCGGCCCGTCGCTCGCCCGTCGTCCAAAGCGCGTTGGCCAGCCCAATGCGGACATCCGCCCAGCGCTCGCGCTCGGCGGCCGGGTCGGCCAGCGCTTCCGCGGCCCGCCAGGCGGCGAGGCTGCGGTCGGTCGCATCGCCCTTGTAAAAGGCGAGGTCCGTCAAGGCTTCGGCCTCGCCGATCTTGTAGGTGAGCGCAAGCGCCTCGTCCCACCGCTCGGCCTCGGCGAAGGCGCGGGAGAAATCCTCGGCGGCACGGGCATGGTCGAAGGCGAGGGCATAGGTTTCGGCGCTTTCCGCGAACACGGCGGCGAACTCCAGACGCTTGGCTTTGAGTTGCGCCTCGACGTCGTCCACATTGGCCGAGAGCGAGGCCACCCGCGCCTTGGCCTTCTCGTGGAAGCCGATGGCCGCCTGGAGCGCGCCCTCCTGCACCGCCTCACCGGCCAGCGCGGCGAGCTTCGCGATCTCGGGATCGGCGTTCTTGAGCGCGTCCCGTTCGGCGAGGATCGTTTTCAGCCGCTCGGCTTGGGCGTCGAGCAGGCTTGCAAGCGCCTCCGGGTCTTGCGGAGCGTCCGCGCCCACCGCCTTCAGCATGGCGAAGAGCGCGTCCATCGGCACGCCCTGGGTTTTCGCCGCCGCGGCGACCTGGCGGCGGTCGGCTTCGCCCAGCTTGGAGATGGTGAGAAGCAGCTTGCGCCGCTCGCCGCGGATGAGCGTGGCTTCCTCGTTCTCCTCGACAGCCGCGCCGAACTCGAGCTCCCGCCGCAGGCTGCTGTTGGTCCACGGCGCCTGACGGGCGGCCGTCTTGAGATAGACCTCTTCGGCCACCATGGTCATCACGTCGCCGAAGGGGAAGCCGCCGGCCGACAAGTGCTTAAGCAGGGCGGCCGCATAGGGGCTGTTGCCGCCGGGATCGCCGTCGAGCGCCACATGGCCGGGAGCGGCGGCATAGCCGATCACCGCGCCCAACCCGCCTGCGCCGTCCGCCGGCGCGGAAAGCGCCGTGGCGCCGCGCGGCGCGCCTAAGCCCGCCGCGGACACGGGCAGGGGCTCGGCTTCCCCCTCAAGGGTCAGCGTCGAGCCCGGCGGGAAGGGGTTCGAGCGGCAAGCGTCGAGCAGGAGGATCGAGACCGGCACGAGGCTTTGCAGCTCACGCAGGAATTCGCCCACCGGCACGAGGCTTTGTCCGGCGTCGGCCAGCGAGGCCACGCTGCCGTCCACGGGCACCAGAAAATTCTCGCCGCCCGCTTCGATGCCGTGCCCGGAATAGTAGACCAGCGCCACATCTGCGCCCTCCGCATCCTCGGCGAAGCGGCGAAGACCGCGCTTAAGCTTCTTCGCGTCGGCGTCGGTGACGGCCGTCACGTCGAAGCCGAGATCGGTCAGGAGCCGGTCCAGCGCGCGGGCGTCGTTGGCGGGGTTGGGGAGGGCTGAAAGATGCTCGTAGTCGGACTGGCCGATCACCAGCGCCACGCCCTTGAGCGCGCCTTTCGCCGCTTGGGATGCGCCCAGCAGCAGCCACAGCAGCGCCGCCGCCACCACAGCCCAACTCCGCAGCGCAAGCATCGACGCTTTCCCCGCCTTCCCCATCGTCAACGGCTTGTTGAGGGCAAGCCATGGCGGATTCAGGGCAGAGACCCTTCTCCGGTGGAAAGCGGTTCGGAAATGCCGCCGGCCACGCTGCCCACCCCCTCGCGCTTTGCGCGAAAACGGTGCAAAGACGGAGCGGTTCGGATGGTCAGCGCATCAGGGGCGCGTTGGAATGGCAATGGGCGGAGCGAAGACGGCGATAGCGCTGGGGGCCGCGGGCGCGGCGCTCCTGGCGTCGGGCTGCCAGAGCACTTGCGACACCTGCGGCTATGTCGAGACGGTGGCCGCCAACTATCGCGCGCTGGCCTCCTGCGTGGCGGGCGAGCGGATCGATCCGCCCGTCGAGAGCCGGCCCGGCGTCGTCGTCGACACCAACCGCGAGGCGGGCATTTTCGGCGGGCCGGAAGTGGTGGAGGACGATGCCGCCGCGCGCCGGATCGTCGTCGATGTCAACAGCTACACGGATGCGGGCTATCGGCTGATCTTCACCGGCCTGACCGAGCTTTCCACGGAAGTGCGCGGGCAGCCGCTGGGGGTGAACACGGTCTATTTCTGGCCCGAGCAGGCCGCTCCGCTGGTTGCCCGCTGCTCGGGCCGCATCCTGCGCTGAACCGCTTGCTGTCTCACGGCGGTCCCGCCACGGGCGTCCAGATCACGTCCTCCACCCGGTTCGCGCCCACCGCCAGCAGCACGAGCCGGTCGAAGCCCAGCGCCGCGCCGCTCGCCTCGGGCATGAGGGCGAGGGCGGCCAGGAAATCCTCGTCGAGCGGGTAGCGCTCGCCATAAACGCGCTCCTTTTCGTCCATCTCGGCCTCGAAGCGGCGGCGCTGCTCGTGCGGGTTCGTGAGCTCGCCGAAGGCGTTGGCGAGTTCCACCCCGCAGGCATAGAGCTCGAAGCGCTCCGCCACCCGCACGTCGCGCGGGGCGGGGCGGGCAAGCGCGGCTTCCGACACCGGATATTCGTGGAGGATCGTGGCGCGCCCCAGCCCAAGATTGGGTTCGACGCGCTCCACCATGACCCGGCTGAACAGGTCGGCCCAGTTGTCGTCCTCGGCCGCCCGCAGGCCGGCGCCGACCACGGCGGAAAAGAGCGCGTCTCGGTCGGTCGCGCCGTCCGCTCCGACCGCGGCGAGAAGGTCGATGCCGGCGAAGCGCGAAAAGGCCTCGGCGACGCTCACGCGCTCCGGCTCGGCGAACGGGTCGGCCTCCCGGTCGCGGAAGCGGAGGCGTGTCGTTCCCGCCTTTTCCGCCGCCAGCGCGAGAAGGGCGGCGCAATCTTCCATGAGCCGCCCGTAGGGTTCTCCAACCCTGTACCATTCGAGCATCGTGAATTCGGGATGGTGCAGCGCGCCGCGCTCGCGGTTGCGCCAGACCGGGCCGAGGCTGAAGATCCTTTCTTCGCCCGCCGCCAGGAGCTTTTTGCAAGCGAATTCCGGCGATGTGTGGAGGTAGAGCTTTTGACGCGCGCCGTCGGGCAGGATGGCCTGGGTGGCGAAGGCCGAGAGATGCGCCTCGTTGCCCGGCGAAACCTGCAGCGCCGCCGTCTCCACCTCGACGAAGGCCCGGGCCGCGAACCAGTCGCGCACGGCATTGCGGATCGTGTTGCGTGCCATGAGGCGCGGCCGACGGTCGGCATGGATATGGGGCGCCCACCAGGGCGAGGCTCGGGTCATCGGCGGCTTTCGGCGGAGAAGGCGGCTGGCGGAGGCGTTTAAGATGCGATAGGGCGCGAGGAAAGGTTTTTCGGGCCCGGTCGGCCCCGCATCCAGGAGGATTCACGCCCGTGGTGAAGGTGATCGCCAGCAGCTTGCGCAAAGGCAATGTGGTGGACAAGGACGGCAAGCTCTACGTGATCCTGTCGGCCGAGAACATCCATCCCGGCAAGGGCACGCCGGTGACGCAGCTCGATATGCGGCGCATCTCCGACGGGGTGAAAGTGTCCGAGCGCTACCGCACCACCGAGCAGGTGGAGCGCGCCTATGTGGAGGACCGCGAGCACACCTTCCTCTACCATGACGGCGAAGGCTATCACTTCATGAACCCCGAATCCTACGAGCAGGTGGCCGTGCCTGAGGACGTGGTGGGCGATTTCGCGCCTTATCTCCAGGAAGGCATGGCGGCGATGCTTTCGCTGCACAACGGGGTCGCGATCGCCATCGTGCTGCCGCAGCGGGTGACGCTAGAGGTGACCGAGACCGAGCCGGTGACCAAGGGCCAGACGGCGTCCTCGTCCTACAAGCCCGCGACGCTGTCCAACGGCGTGCGCACGCTCGTGCCGCCCCACATCACGGCCGGCACGCGCGTGGTGGTGATGACCGCCGACGGCTCATATGTGGAGCGGGCGAAGGACTGAACGTTCCCCCACTGCCTGGGTTTCGCGCGATGATCGCGGCGGGGGATCGAACTCGCGAGCTGCGGATCGCCGGCTGCCCGTTCGCTGAAGCGGCTTGCGCGCCTGAGCTTCTTGTTCTCGCAATTCCTCCGCATTTCCCTGCTACCCGGCTGCTTCCCATTGAGATGCACCGAACAGGGAGAGCAGCAATGGCCGCCATCCTTCCACTTGCTGTCGCAATCGCCGACGTGATCCGCCAGGCCGCCAGAGAACGCGCGCCCGTCGAGGTCGAGGAGCGAGCCGATGAGCTCCTTCACGGCCATCCCGAAGCTGACGCCACCCACGAGGAGGTGGTTGAAGCGCTGATCGTGGAGAGCAGCTCGATGTTGGTGCCCGTGGCGCTGGGCCGGGCCGCCTAGGCCCTCGCCGCCCCGGCATTTGGTGGATGCGCCGTGGCCTTGGGGCTCCGGCCGCCTGACTCTGCGCATTCGGACGGCTGCCGCCGTTCCCGATGAGCCCTTTCGGACCCCTTCCATCGGCGCGGCTTCGGACTCTCCGGAGGGGCCGTGGCCTTCCGAGATTGTCCAGGCTCTTGGAACGGCATACCCTGACAGCCCATCCAAGGAGGCGGACATGAACTTCGACGACGGCGCGACCGAGGGCGTGGAGCTCGTTCAGCGGGACGGCCAGTTCTTCGTCATCGTCCATGAGGCCGGGGCGACACATGAACACGGGCCGCTCACGCAGCAGGACGCCATCGACCTGCACAAGCGCGAGGACGCGCGGCTGAGGGGCAAGGTGAGGCACTGATCCGGTTGGCGATCCCGGCATGGACATCAGGCGCGACCTGATGGATGCGGTCGGCCTCATCAGGCGGACGCGCGACCAGGGCCGGAAGGCGCGCGAACCGCTGGATCAGCGAAGGAGAGCGCCACGGCCGACCGCCTGTTCGGCGAGCCGCTCGGGGCCGACGAAATCCTGCGCTCGGTGCTCGCAAAGCAGCAGCGCAGCGACATCGTGGCATGGACGAGCGCCTGACGCCTGAAAGGCTCGACGAGTTGACGGCTGCGCCGGACACCGGCGAAGCGGCGCCGTCGAGTGGCGCTCCCCTGGCAGAAGCAAAGGCGGTGGCCGCGACCGTCTTGCCGAAACGACGAAAAAGCCCCGCCGGCCGGAACCAGCGGGGCAGATCGCGTCGGCCAATGGGGCGACCGATGGCTAGTTCACTTCGATCACCGAGCAGTTCCGGTCCCGCGCGAAGGTCACCAGGATCCGCTCGCCATAGCGACGCCCACGCACCTCGATGAACCGTCGTCCGATTTCCACCACGCGGGCCCGACGAATGCCTGAGCGCTCAGCCTTGGCGAGCGCCCGCTCTGCCGAGCAGCGGCGCGACGCGCTTCGCACCACGTCGTCATCGTCATACTCGTCCCATCGGTCGCGCCGATTTCTCCGGCCGGAATCCTCGTCATCATCGCGGTTGCGGCGCTCCGCACGTTCGTCTCGGCGCTCCTCGCGGCGATCAGCGCTTCTGTCGCGGCTCTCGTCGCCTTCCCGGTCGCGGCGCCGAGTTCTTCCGTCACCCCTGTCGTCCGATTGACGGTCGTCCTGGGCCTGTTGCTCGGCCTCTTCCTGCTGCTTCTGCTGCCGCCTCGCCTCCCGCTCGGCTTGCCGGCGCTTCCTGAGCCGTTCCGACGTTTCGGTCTGTTCAGCCTGCGCCAGGACAAGCGGTGCTTGGACGGCCTGCGGCTGAGGGAGCGCCCTCATGGATGTCGATGCCGACCAGCTCGGGAGAACCCCGGTCAGCATCAAAGCCACCGCGGTCCCAGCCAGGATTGTGTTTCGACCTCTCATGATCGTCAGCCTTCATGCTTTCGGTTCCGATGCGCCCAAAATAGCTCGCCTCGCCCTACCGGCAATGAAACCCCGGTTCAGCAGCCGTTCAGGTCGAGCAGCCCGACGACCAGAGTTTGGGTTGCAGGCAGATCGTTCGGTCTGTCGCCGAGGCCGAGCGGCAGGCGGCCCAACGCTGAACGGCCGGACATGAGATTTGCCCGGCCCCGAGGTGAGTTCGGTGCGGGTTTGCTGTTGCAACCCACCCCAGCGGACCGTTGGCTTGGCTGCGCTCGAGGAGGCGGCGTGCGGAGCACGGTCGCCCTGCTTCAATGCATGAAACCTTCGATGGCCCGGAACGCAATCGGCCTGCAACGCTTTTGGATCATCACGGCCGGCATGAACGCTTCGATGACGCTTCTTTCCAAGCTCCGCCTCTCCATCCTAGGCTACATGATCCTTGCGGGCGTCATGGGCACGGTGGGAACGGCTGCATTCCGCCTTTATGTCGGGCCGGCCGAATCGGCTGTCGTCGTGAACCATTCAGAGCCAGCTCGCGGCTGACCCGGATGCGCCGGGCCGCACCAGCGGACCGCTCGCTTTTCTAGCCTTCCCTGGCGGGGCCAGGAAAGCGAATGCGCAAGCTCCCTCAAATTCCTGGCGCCCTTGTGACGGCCGTCGGCAGCCTCTTTGCGGCCGGGAGCTGGAGCCTCTCCCAAACGTCCGAACCCTCCGGAGGCTCGATCACATGGGTCGGCGTCACCATCTTCGCGGCAGGCGTCGTGCTCTATTGGCTCGGCACCTATCTTGGGCACCGTTTCTGGCCCAGGATCGACCGGCCATAGGATCGCCTTTCCGTCGGGGCTAATTCCGCGCCATGTTGCAATCATGTTGCATGCAGAGTCAGTGGAAACGCCTGCAACACGGCGCACCATGCGGAAGGCCCAAGATCACCAGATAAGTTCTCGACTTGGTTGGTGATCCCGGCAGGGATCGAACCTGCGACCTACAGATTAGGAATCTGCCGCTCTATCCAACTGAGCTACGGGACCACGCGGGCGAAGCCATAGCGCGTTCGCAGCCGTTCGCCAACCGCCCCGTTGAGGCCGGCAAGCGCGGGAGGCCGGCCCACGGGGCCGGCCTGCGCGGAGAGCCGAAGCGCCAAGGCTCAATGCGACAAGAGCACCGGCAGGCGAAGGTCGCTCAAGATCCCTTTCGTGGCGCCACCCAGGACGAAGTCGCGCAGGCGCGAGTGGCCGTAGCCGCCCATCACCAGAAGCTTCGCGCCCCAGCGGAGCGCCTCCTCCTGGAGGGTGTCCGAAACCGGGCCGTCCTGCGCCGGCACAGCCAAAGCCTCCGCCGGCAGGCCGCGGCGCTTCAACGCCTCGGCGAAACGCGGGCCGACATCCCTTTCCATCGGCTTCTCGTCGGTCACGGTCAACACCGCGACGCGCTTGGCGCGGGCGAGGAAAGGCATGGCGTCGAACGCCGCGCGCGCGGCCACCCCGCTGCCGTCCCAGGCGATGGCGACCGCCTCCACGCCGCCCGGGTCGGGCGCCTGCGGCAGCAGCACGACCGGGCGGCCCGAGCCGAACACCAGCGCCTCGGCGGTCATGGCGGTGGTCTGGTTGTCGCGCTCCCAGCCCACCGCCGTGAGATCGAAGAGGCGCGCTTCGGCCGCCACGCGATCGAGATCGCCCACCGGCGCGGAAAGGATGGAGGTCGAGATGGAGACGCCGGCGGCCGCGCCGCTTTCCTCCACAAGCCTCAGAAGCGCGGCGCAGCGCGCGCGGCTCTTGGCTTCCGCCTCGCGGATCATCTCCGGCACGTTGAGCAGCACCCGGCCGAGCGGGGAGGCAACCGTGGGGAAGTCGGCGGCGAATGCCGTCGCCTGCAGGTCGGCATCGAGAGCCGAGGCCAGCGCCACGGCCTGCGCGACCACGGCGTCGGCGTTGGCTTGCGGGTAGGTGACGAGCGGAAGAAAGACCTGCGGCTTCATGTTCGACTCTCCGTTGGGTGCGCCAGGAGCCCGTCTCATGGTTCGCCGTGGCCGGCCTTGATCTGGCTCAAGCCTCGCCCAGCGCCTGGCGCAGGAACAGCAGCACCTCGGAGGCCGGCACGTCCTTCGCGACGAAGGCCTGGCCGACGCCGCGCGTGAGGATGAAGGTGAGCCGGCCGCCCTCCACCTTCTTGTCCTGCGCCATGAAGTCGAGCAGCGCCTCGGCGTCGGGCAGCGCGCCGGGGATTTCGGATGGATGCACCGGCAGGCCGGCGGCCTTGAGGTGGCGCTCCACGCGAAGTGCGTCGTCGGGCGAGCAGAGGTTCAAGCGCGCGGAAAAGCGGTGCGCCAGTGCCATGCCGATCGCCACGCCCTCGCCATGCACGAGCCGCGCGCCGTCATAGCCACAGGCCGCCTCCAGCGCGTGGCCGAAGGTGTGGCCGAGGTTCAATAGCGCGCGGTCGCCCTGCTCGAACTCGTCGCGCACCACCACATCCGCCTTGGCCCGGCAGGACTGCGCGATGGCCCGCGCCCGCGCCGGGCCGCCGGAAAAGATTTCTTCGCGCTTGTCGTCGAGCCAGAAGAAGAAATCCGGCCGATCGATCAGCCCGTATTTCACCACTTCCGCATAGCCCGCGCGGAACTCTCGTGGGCTAAGGGTATCGAGGGTGCCGGTGTCGGCGAGCACCAGCTTGGGCTGATGGAACACGCCGACCAGGTTCTTGCCCTGCGGGCTGTTGACGCCCGTCTTGCCGCCCACGGACGAATCCACCTGGGCGAGCAGCGTGGTGGGAACCTGGACGAAGCTCATGCCGCGTCGCACGACGCCTGCGGAAAAACCCGCGAGGTCGCCGATCACGCCACCGCCGAGCGCCAGCACCGCGTCGCGCCGCTCCAGCCTCTCGCCGAGGATGAACTCGACGGTTTCGAACAGGTGCTCGTAGGATTTCGTCTTCTCGCCCGGCGGCAGGATCTTCGGCGCGGCGCGGATTCCGGCGGCCGCGAGCCCGTCGAGAAGCCGGGGCAGGTGGCGGGCGGCCACGTTCTCGTCCGTGATCACGGCGGCGCGCCGACCCGGCAGAAGCCGGGCGATCTCTTCGCCTGCGCGGGCCAGAAGATTCTCGCCGATCAGGATATCATAGGCGCGCTCGCCCAAGGGCACGTGGACGCGCTCGCCCGCGAAAGGCCCGGTCACGACGCGGCCCTTTCCAGCGCGGAACCGGCCGGGGTCTCCACCGCGAGAAAGCCTTGCAGGGCGGCGATCACCTCTGCCGCGATCACCTCCCGCTTCTCGTCGCGCGTGTGCACGGTGACGTCTGCTGTCGCATAGACGGGGTAGCGCAGGTCCATCAGCCGGGCGAGGATTTCCCGCGGTTCGCCCGTCTTGAGGAGCGGCCGGTTGGATCTGCGCCCCACCCGGTCCACCAGCACGTCGAGCTCGGCCTTGAGCCAGACCGACACGCCGTGCGCCGCGATCTCGGCCCTCGTGCTCTCGGTCATGAAGGCGCCGCCGCCCGTGGACACCACGCGCGGGCCGTCCTCCAGGAGCCGGTGGATCACGCGCGCTTCGAGCGCCCGGAACTCCGCCTCGCCATAGCGTTCGAAGAGCTCGGGGACCGCCATGCGCGCGGCCGCCTCGATCTCGTGATCACTGTCGGCGAAGGGCAGCTTCAGGCCCTGCGCGACTTTCCGGCCGATGGCCGTCTTGCCCGCGCCCATCAGGCCGACAAAGACGATCGAGCGGCTGCCGAGCGCCGATGTGAGCGCATCGGCCGTGTCCCTGCTGATGGGCGCCTCGCCGGCCATATGGAATCTCCTCGGCCCGCCTTGCACCGGAAAAGGGGCTTTGCGTCAAGCGCGGCCTCTACGGCCTTGAATTGACAGGCGCGCCGCCCCATAAGCTCCCCTAACGGACGAAGGGGAACGCGGCCGACGGTTCGGCCGGCCTCCCGAAGCTTGCTGATCGCGCCCGGTTCGGGCGATGGGGTGGAATGCCGACTCTTTTCCGGTTCCTGATAACGCTCGCCGTGCTCGCCGCTCTGGCCTATGGCGCGATGGTGGCCTTGGTGATGTTCGTGGAGCCCAACCAGGGGGAAATGAGCGAGCGCGTGCCGACCGACCGGCTCAACCAGCCTGCCCAGCAGCCAGCCGCGCCCGCGACGCAGCCCTGAGGGACGGCCGTCGTGAGCGGCGCGCGGATCGAGGCCTTCCTTGAAATGATGAGCGCCGAACGCGGCGCGAGCCCCAACACGCTGCAAGCCTATCGCCGCGACCTGGAAGACGCCGCCCGCGCGCTGTCGGTCGAGCTCGAAGCCGCCGACGCGGAGGCCGTGCGGATCCATCTCGACGGTCTGGCGACGCAGGGCTTGGCGGCGTCGAGCCAGGCGCGAAAACTGTCCGCGCTCCGGCAGTTCTTCCGCTTCCTGTTCACCGAAGGTTTCCGGCGGGACGATCCCACGGGCCTGATCGCCAGCCCGCGCAAGGAGCGCCCGCTGCCGAAGATCATGGCCGTGAACGAGACGGGACGCCTTCTCGACCGCGCCGCGGCGGAGGCGCGGGAGCCGGAACAGGCGCCGGGCTCGGCGCTCGCGGCGCTCAGGCTCCATGCGCTTGTGGAGACACTTTACGCCACGGGCCTGCGCGTGTCGGAGCTGGTCGCGCTGCCGCGCAGCGTCGCCGCGCGCGACGACCGCTTCTTCGTGGTGCGGGGAAAAGGGTCCAAGGAGCGGCTCGTGCCCCTCTCGAACACAGCCCGCACGGCGCTCAAGACCTGGCTCGCGGCGCGCGACGAGACGCTTGCGTTCGCCAAGAGCCGTTTCCTGTTTCCGGCCGACAGCGAGTCCGGGCATCTCCCGCGCCAGGTTTTCGCGCGCGAACTGAAAGCCTTGGCGGCCCGTGCGGACATCTCAGCGGCGAAAGTGTCGCCGCACGTGATCCGGCACGCCTTCGCAAGCCATCTGCTCCACAACGGGGCCGACCTGCGCGCCGTGCAGCAGCTCCTGGGGCATGCCGACATCTCGACCACGCAGATCTACACCCATGTGCTGGAGGAGCGGCTGGTGCGGCTCGTCAACGAGCACCACCCGCTGGCCGAGGGCAACTGAGCCCTGCCGCTTGCCGTTGAGCCCCGGCAAAGCTATTTGCACACGGCGCGCCCGTGCCGCCGCGCCTTTCAAAAGGGCCGCGCCTCCCAAAACTTCGGCGAACGAATGTACAATTACCTCGACTTCGAAAAACCGGTCGCCGACCTCGAAGCCAAGATCCTCGAACTCAAGAAGCTGTCGGAAAACGGCGAAGCCGTGGACGTGAACGAGGAGATCGCGCGGCTCGAACGGCGCTCGCGCGAGGCGCTGCGCGACGTTTATCGCTCGCTGACGCCGTGGCAGAAGGTGCAGGTGGCGCGCCACCCCGACCGGCCGCATTGCGTGGACTACCTCTCAGAACTCTTCACCGACTTCACGCCGCTCGCGGGCGACCGGCATTACGGCGAGGACCACGCCATGATGGGCGGGCTCGCGCGATTCCGCGGCGAGCCGGTGGCCGTGATCGGCCAGGAAAAGGGCTCCGACACCACCTCGCGGCTCAAGCACAATTTCGGTTCGGTGCGGCCGGAGGGCTACCGCAAGGCGGTCCGCATCATGGAACTCGCCGATCGCTTCAACATCCCCCTGATCACGCTGGTGGACACGGCCGGCGCCTATCCCGGCATCGGCGCGGAGGAGCGCGGCCAGGCGGAGGCCATCGCGCGCTCCACCTCGGCCTGCCTAAAGATCCGGGTTCCGTCGGTGTCGGTCATCATCGGCGAGGGCGGCTCGGGCGGGGCCATCGCCATCGCCACCGCCAACCGCGTCTTCATGCTGGAGCACGCGATCTATTCGGTGATCTCGCCCGAGGGCGCGGCGTCAATCCTCTGGCGCGACACGACCCGCTCGCGCGACGCCGCGGCGAGCATGCGCATCACCGCGCAAGACCTCCAGGAGCTCGGCATCGTGGACCGAATCATCCCCGAGCCGCTCGGCGGCGCCCATCGTGGGCGCGAGGCTGTGATCCAGGCCGCCGGCGAGGAGATCGAGCGCGCCATGCAGGATTTTTCCGGCTCCAACGTGGATTTCCGCGAGGAGCGCCGCGAGAAGTTCCTGGCCATCGGCCGGCGACTCTGACGAGCCGCGCCACAGCGCATCGGGCATGGCCCGGATTTCGCCATAAAAACGCCGCCGCGCTTGCCCAGTTGAGAAGCGGAGGGGCCGGCTTGCGGTAAGGCTTTTGCAAGGTTAACGGCTGTAAAGCCGGATCGGGGCCGAAGCGCCGGCGAAACAGGGGTCTTTGCGTAGACATGATGCGTCCGCTTCTTCGCGCTGGATTGTTTCTCGCCGCCGCCGCCCTGGCCGGCTGCACCGACACGACGCTGGAAGACCTCGCCAAGGCCAACAAGGATCTGCCGCCCAAGCTTCTGGCCGCGATGAAGCAGAAGGGCATGGCGCGGAACTCGCCCGTCATGGTCCGCATCTTCAAGGAAGAGGGCAAGCTCGAGGTCTGGAAGCAGAAGACCAATGGCCGTTACGACCTCATCGCGGCCTACGACATCTGCAAATGGTCGGGAAAGCTGGGACCCAAATTCATCGAGGGCGACCGCCAGGCGCCTGAAGGCTTCTATCATGTGAAGCCCGCGCAGATGAACCCGAACTCGTCATATCACCTGGCGTTCAACATGGGCTATCCCAACACCTATGACCGGGCGCATGGGCGCTCGGGCTCGCATCTGATGGTGCATGGCGCCTGCTCGTCCTCGGGCTGCTATTCCATGACGGACGAACAGGTGGAGGAGATCTACGCCTTCGGCCGCGACGCCTTCAAGGGCGGGCAGACCGAGTTCCAGATCCAGGCCTATCCGTTCCGCATGACGCCCGCCAACATGGCGCGCTACAAGAACGACTCGAACTACGCCTTTTGGCAGAACCTCAAGGAAGGCTACGATCATTTCGAGCTGACAAAGGTGCCGCCCAAGGTGGACGTGTGCGAGAAGCGCTACGTCTTCAACCTGGCGATCGAGCCCGGCCAGAAGCTCTCCCCGACCGGCCCTTGCCCGTCCGCCGCGCAGCCCGAGGCGCTGCAGACCGCGTTCAAGTCCTATCAGTCGACCTACGAGGCGGCCTTCACCATGGCGCTCAGCAAGGGCGTGGACACGGCGCCCAAACCGTCGATCGCCGGGCTCCAGGAGGCCAAGCTCGTCTCGGAATGGACGAAGAAGCGGGCGCGCGGCGAACGCATCCCCCTTGAGCCGCCCTCGCTGGAGCCTGACGGCACGGTGACGATGACGACGCAGATGGGCCGCATCGATTCGCCTGCCGGCCGAAAGATGGCGGAGATCGAGGCGGCGGAAGCGGCCAAGCGGCAGGCCGAGGAAGAAAAGAAGCTCGCCGTCGAGCGCCGGATGGCCGAGCAGGCAGCCGAAAAGCTCGCCGCCGCAAACGCGGAGGCCGCTGCGGCCGAGCCCGTGGCTGCGGAAGCGGCCGCGCCCGTGGCCGTCGAAGCGCCGCCGCCGGCGGAAAAGCCGGGAATGCTGGGCGGGTTGCGCAGGCGGCTCGGCGGCCTTCTGGGCGGCTGAGGCCAGCTCGTGAGCAAGCTGCTTGCCGGCTCGCCCGTCGAGGTCGGCAAGCCCCTTTCTCCCACGGGCGCGGAGCCCGAACGCCTCGACCTTCGCGGGCTGCGCTGCCCCTTGCCGGTGCTGAAGGCGCGCAAGAAGCTGGCGGGGATGCCGCCGGGCGCGCGGCTCGTCATCGAGACCACCGACCCGCTGGCCGGCATCGACATTCCCGCCTTCGCAGCCGATGACGGCCACCGGCTGGTCGCCGTGGACCGCAGTGGAAATGGCCACCGTTTCACGGTCGAGCGGGGTGGGTGATCTGTTCTGAACCGTTGGGCGGCGGTTTGGGCATTGCGTGACGCTGCTGCTAGCCGTCCAAATGAGCACACGCTTTGCTGCGCCTTGAGGGCTCCCTTAGCCCCCGAACCCTCTGATCGACAGCGGGTTGGCTTCCAGCGCCGCGCGGTCGGGCGCGTCGATGCCCGGCCGGCCCGTCATGCCGTCCCACAGCCGGCGGATGATCGCCTCGTCGAGATCGCGGCCGATCAGCACCAACCGCGCGCCGCGCGGCGCATCGCCCCAGGAGGCCGGCCAGGCCGGTAGGCGCGCGGGCGGATGCAGGAGCTTTCGCACGCCGTGCAGCACGAAGGGCGTTTCCGGCAACTCCTGCAGCGCCACCACGCCCTTGAGGCGCAACAAGCGCTCGCCATGCAGCGACAGGAGCAGGTCGAGAAACCCCTCCACGGCGGAGAAGGGCAGGGGGGAGTCCGCCGTCAGCGCGAAGCTGCGGACGGCCGGGCCTCGGCCGTGATGGCCGTGCCGATGGAAGCCGTGGTCATGCCCATGCGAGCCGTGATCGTGATGCTCGTGCTCGCCCAGCCATCGCCGGAGGTCGGCTTGCCGCGTCGAGGGGTCGATCAGTGCGGCCGAAAGAAGCTGTCCGAGAGAGGCCGGGAGGTCGCGCAGGATTTCCGCTCGGCCGTTCAGCGCTCGCACCCGCGCCTCCGCGGCGGCTGCATGTTCCGGCGTGGCGAGGTCGATCTTGGTCAGGAGGATGCGGTCGGCCACCGCGGCTTGCGCGCGCGCCTCCCAATGCCCGGCAAGCGCCTCCACGCAATGCACGGCGTCCACCAGCGTCAGCACGCCGTCGAGCCGGCAGTGCTCGGCCAGAACGGGATGGCCGATCAGCGCTGACAGGATGGCGGAGGGATCGGCGAGCCCGCTCGTCTCCACCACGACCCGCTTGAGGGCGCGCGTTCCCCTGGCGGCCTCGTCCACGAGGCCTACCAGCGTGTTGCTGAGCTCGCCGCGCACCGCGCAGCAGAGGCAGCCGCCCGACAGTTCGATCACCCCTTCGGTGGCGCGCTCGACCAGCAGATGGTCGATGCCCACCTCGCCGAACTCGTTCACGACAACCGCTGTGCCGTCGAGGCCCGGCTCCTTCAGCAGGCGGTTCAGAAGCGTCGTCTTGCCCGCGCCCAGAAAGCCCGTGAGCACGGCAACGGGCAGCGGCGTGAAGGCGGCGGGGTTTGCCCTCACGAGGGCCGTTGCCGCACCAGCCGGTCGCCCTTGCCCGTGGGACTGGGCGCGGGCGGCGATTCGACCTCCGCCTGATCGCCTTGCGCAGCCTCGGGCTCAGCCGGCTCGGGCGGCGGCGTGGCCGGCTGGGCGGTCTCGGGCCCGATCGGTTGCCAGCCGGGCGGGGGCGGCATGTCCGGCCGCCAGGTGGGCAGCGGCACATCGGCGTAAGGATTGCCCGCCGCATCCGCGAACATCTTCGGATAAGGCCCCGGCGCATTGCCCAGGCCCACTTTCTCGATGCGCTTCTCCCCGCCAAGATCGACGAGAAGCGAGGGTTGAGCGGCCAGGGTCTCGGCAGGCTCGGGCGCGTCGGAAGCGGTCTGCGCCGCCTCGCCGCCGCAGACCACGGGCCGCAAATCGGTGGTCTCCTCGCGCTTCTCACCATGCGGCTTCAACTGAAGCAGCTTCGGCGAGCCCTGCGGCGGGTGCTCAAAACCGTCGGCCAGCATGATGGCCGCCCGCTCGGCGCGAACCTTCGCGTTCATCTCGCCCAGCACGACGGCCGCGAGCGTCCGGCCGTCGCGCGTGGCGGACGCGGCCAGATTGAAGCCCGAGGGGCAGATGAAGCCCGTCTTCATGCCGTCGGCGCCCTCGAAGCGGCCCATCAGCGTGTTGAAGTTCTTCATGACCTTCTTGCCGACCAGAATCCCGTCGATGGAGAAATACTCGGCATGTTGCGGGAAATCCCGGCGGATCGCCTGCACCAGGATCGCGAGGTCGCGCGCGGTGGTGTATTGCGCGGGATCGTGCAGGCCCGACGCGTTCACCCAATGCGAGCCCGTCATGCCAAGCCGCGCGGATTCGGCGTTCATGCGCGCCGCGAACGCTTTCTCCGAGCCGCCCACATTGTCGCCGATGGCCGTTGCGATGTCGTTGGCCGACTTCACCATGATGATCTTGAGCGCATTGTCGAGGCTCACGGTCGAGCCCGGCTTCCACCCCATCTTCGAGGGCGGCTTGGAGGCGGCGTAGCGCGTCACCGTGATGGGGGAATCGAGCCGGAGCTCGCCGGCTTCCACCGCCCGGAACGTCGTATAGGCCGTCATCAGCTTGGTGACCGAGGCCGGGTGCCAGCGGCGGAACGCCTCGCGATGGTCGAACACCTCGCCCGTGTTCACATCGAACAGGATGCGCGGGCCGGCGCTCGCGGCCGTCAGAGCGCCCATGAGCGTGAGAAGAAGGGTGAAAACGGAAAGGGCTGATCGACGCCGCATGGCGGTGGCTTCAAAACCTCTTCTTGGCATCCCCTCCGGCCCGCGCATGGAAGCGCCGGGCCAGGGAAACACATGGCGCGGCGCCGAGCGCGCGCAAGGGGTGGCGCATTCCGCGCTATTCGGCCAGTGTGACCTCAACATGGCGAATGGGACAAGTCGTCTGCCTGGAGCCGCATCCGTCTCGCGGCTGGCGGGTGTCCACCTGACCTGAAAACGCTCTGCAATTTGTTGTTTTTCCGCATGATCTCATCCGAAAAGCCTGCAACCTTTCGCCGGCGCGGACCTTCGGTTCGGGATCATGTTCCAGCAGGAGAACCGTGAATGCCCATCCTCAATCGCGCGGCGGAGCTTCAGGACGAGGTGACGGCGTGGCGCCGCCACCTGCATCAGAATCCCGAGCTCAACTTCAACGTCTTCAAGACGGCGGAATTCGTCACGGAGAAGCTAAAGGAATTCGGCTGCGACGAGGTGGTGGGCGGCATCGGCCGCACGGGTGTGGTGGGCGTCATCAAGGGGTCTCGCGGGGAGGGGCCTGTGGTCGGCCTGCGCGCCGACATGGATGCGCTGCCCATGACGGAGACGAGCGGCGTTCCTCACGCGTCGACGACGAGCGGCGCCATGCATGCCTGCGGCCATGACGGGCACACGGCGATGCTTCTGGGCGCGGCCAAATATCTCGCCGAGACCCGCAACTTCGCAGGCGCCGTGGCGGTGATCTTCCAGCCCGCGGAGGAAGGCGGCGGCGGCGGCAACGAGATGGTCAAGGATGGCATGATGGAGCGCTTCGGCATCCGCTCGGTCTATGGCCTCCACAACATGCCCAATATGCCGGTGGGCTCCTTCGCCATAAAGCCCGGGCCCATCATGGCCTCGACCGCCGAGTTCAAGGTCACGATCACGGGCAAGGGCGGCCACGCCGCGATGCCGCACACGGCGGTGGATCCGATCGTCGCGGGCGCGGCCATGATCTCCGCGCTTCAGACCATCGTGTCGCGCTCGGCCGATCCCGTGGAGGCGCTGGTGGTGACGGTGACGAAGTTCCGCGCAGGCCAGGCGCTCAACATCATCCCGGAAACGGCCGAGTTCGCGGGCACCGTGCGCACCCTCAAGCCCGAACTGACCGAACTCGCCCGCACGCGCTTCCATGCGATCTGCGAGGGTGTGGCCGCGGCCCACGGCGCGAGCGTGAAGATCGGTTTCAAGCCGGGCTATCCCGTCACCGTGAACCACGCCGAGGAGGCCGCGCTCGCGGCCGACGTGGCCGCGTCCGTGGTCGGGCCTGCGCAGGTCGAGCTCAACACCAGGCCCGTGCTGGGCGCCGAGGATTTCTCCTATATGCTTCTGGCCCGCCCCGGCGCCTTCATCTTCATGGGCAACGGACCTTCCGCCAACCTCCACCATCCGGCCTACGACTTCAACGACGAGGCGATCCCCTTTGGGATCAGCTACTGGGCGCAGTTGGCGGAACGGGCGCTGGCGGCGTAGCGCGTCAACGCCGCGTCGCCTCCCCCGGTGCGGACGCCTCGATGGCGAGCGCATGCACGCCACCGGGCGACATCAGATCCTGGAGCAGGTCGTTGACGGCGCGGTGGCGCTCAAGCCGGCTCCTGCCGGCAAAGGCCTCAGCCGCGACGCGCACGCGAAAATGCGTTTCGCCCGCGCCGTCGAACTCTTCCTCGCGGCCCCCGTCCACATGGTGGTGGCCGGCATGCAGGTGGCTTTCGTTGATCACCTCGAGCCGCTCGGGCGAAAAAGCTTCCCTGAGCCGCTCTTCGATGGTGGCCTGGACGGTCATGGCGCCGCGCTCCTTTCCTTTGTTCCGTTTGCCGGCGGCAGCGGCCGTGGCCTCACAATGCGCCGGAGGTGAAAATCGGTTCACCCCGAAAATTCCCGGCTCAAGGGCATTCCGAGCGGAAAAGTCAATTCTTGTTTCGCACATCGTAACGCCCATAATCAGGCGCAATGAACGCCTCGTCCAAATATTTCGAGAAGATCCGGATCCGGGCCGACGCCTCGCGGAGCGCTGGTGCGGCCGGGCCCTTGTGCCAGTGGGACGGTTGCGAGGCTCCAAGCACCCATCGCGCGCCGGTGGGCCGCATGCGCGAGGGGGAGTATTTCCGCTTCTGCTTCGACCATGTGCGGGAATACAACAAGGGCTACAACTACTTCTCAGGCCTGGGCGACGGCGAGATCGCGCGCTTCCAGAAGGAGGCGCTGACCGGCCACCGGCCCACCTGGCGGATGGGCACGTCCGGCCATTGGGGGACGCGCGCAGCCGACGATTTCGCGCCGCGCCGCGCCGGCCGGCGCATGCGCGACCCCTTCAACCTGTTCGGCGACAAGGAAAAGGAAGCGCCGCGTCCGCGCAAGGTGCGCACGCTCGAAGGCAAGGCGCTCGACACGCTGGGGCTGGAGCAGAACGCGTCCGCCGACGCCATCAAGGCGCGCTACAAGGAGCTCGTGAAGCGCCACCATCCCGATGCGAACGGCGGCGACCGCGGCTCGGAGGACCGGCTGCGCGACGTGCTGCAGGCCTATCGCACGCTCAGGGGCGCGGGCTTGTGCTGAAAGCGGCGGCTCGCCGCGGCAGGGCCAAGCTTCGCAGGCGCGGGACTGGAGAAGAGACGGGGCCGATCCCATATAGGGGCGAAGCTTTCAACCATGCGGCGCGCTGGCCGAAACACTTCCCCCTCAGGCGCATTGTGTTAGGCCAAGCGCCTCGCTAAGACGCCCCGGCAAACCATCAAGACACTGCGGCGGGCCCCGCGCGCTTCGCGTGCGCCCGCGCCAGAGACCATCATGAACAAGATCGATCGCGACATCGCCAATCTGCCGGACACCACGGTCGCCGTGAGGGACACGTTCGGCTTCGACTCGAAGATGGTGGTGCCCGCCTATAGCCAGCCCGACAGCCACGTCCCGGACATCGACCCGGACTACCTCTTCGACGAGCAGACCACGCGCGCGATCCTGGCGGGCTTCGCCTTCAACCGGCGCGTGATGGTGTCGGGCTATCACGGCACGGGAAAGTCCACCCATATCGAGCAGGTGGCCGCGCGCCTCAACTGGCCCTGCGTGCGGGTGAACCTCGACAGTCATGTGAGCCGCATCGACCTCGTGGGCAAGGACGCCATCGTGGTGCGCGAGGGCATGCAGGTCACGGAGTTCCGCGACGGCATCCTGCCCTGGGCCTACCAGCACAATGTTGCGCTCGTCTTCGACGAATACGATGCCGGCCGCCCCGACGTGATGTTCGTGATCCAGCGTGTGCTGGAAGCCGCGGGCCGGCTTACGCTGCTCGACCAAAGCCGCGTGATCCGCCCGCATCCGGCCTTCCGGCTCTTCGCCACCGCCAACACGGTGGGCCTGGGCGACACGACCGGCCTTTACCACGGCACGCAGCAGATCAACCAGGCGCAGATGGACCGCTGGTCGGTGGTCACCACGCTCAACTACCTGCCGCACGACAAGGAAGTGGGCATTGTGCTCGCCAAGGCGAAGCACTACCGCACGCCCAAGGGCCGCGAGATCGTCAACAAGATGGTTCGCGTGGCTGACATGACGCGCTCGGCCTTCACCAATGGCGACCTTTCTACCGTGATGAGCCCGCGCACCGTCATCACCTGGGCCGAGAACGCGGAAATCTTCGGCTCGGTGGGCATGGCGTTTCGCCTCACCTTCCTCAACAAATGCGACGAGCTGGAGCGGTCGATCGTGGCCGAGTTCTACCAGCGCGCCTTCGGAGAGGAACTGCCGGAGAGCGCGGCGAACGTGGTGCTGAGCTAGGATTTCACCTTGGCAGGCCAGGGCGACAACTCCCGCCCGTCCAGGGGCAAGGCGAACAACGGGGCGGACACGTTCCGCCGCTCCGTGACGGCCACCATGCGCGCCATCGCCGGCGACCACGAGCTTGAAGTCGGCTTCTCCAAAGACCGGCCGGCGCTGTCGGGCAATCGCGCGCGGCTGCCGGAGGTGCCCAAGAAGGCCACTGCCAACGATCTCGCCGTGACGCGGGGCCTGGGCGACTCCATGGCGCTGAAGCGCGCTTGCCATGACGGCAAGGTCCATGCGCGCTTCGCGCCGGAGGGGCGCGCGGCGCGCGCGGTGTTCGACGCCGTGGAGCAGGCCCGCGTGGAGGCGATCGGCAGCCGCGCCATGGCCGGCGTGGCCGGCAATATCGGCGCCATGCTCGAGGACAAGTACCGCCGCGCCAACCTCGCCGACATCCGCGAGCAGGAGGACGCGCCGCTCGAAGAGGCGGTGGCGCTGCTCGTCCGCGAGAAACTGACCGGCGCGCCGGCGCCCAAAAGCGCCGAGCGGCTGGTGGAGCTTTGGCGCTCTCACGTGGAAGGCAAGGCGGGCGCCGATCTCGACGGGCTTTTGGACAGGCTCGACGATCAGGACGCCTTCGCCCGTGTCGTGCGCGACATGCTGGTCTCCATGAACATGGCGGAGGAGTTCGGCGAGGAGCCCGCGCCCGAAGAGCAGGAGGACGAGGAGGAGCGCGAGCCCGAAGGCGAGGATTCGGCCGAGGAAAGCGGCGAGGGCGAGGACAGTTCCGACCAGTCGCGCTCGGAAGACCCGGACGCGGCGTCCGACGAGGACGAGCAGGGCGAGACGGAGGCCACCGAGACCACCGCCGACGAGACGGCGGACGACGAGGACTCCGACGCCGAAACGCCGGGCGAGACGCGCCGGCCCAACAACCCGTTCGAGAACTTTTCGCGCGACTTCGACTACAAGGTTTTTTCCACCGCCTTCGACGAGACGGTGGGGGCGGAGGAGCTATGCGACGAGGAAGAACTCGCGCGGCTGCGCGCCTTCCTCGACAAGCAGCTCAACAACCTGCAGGGCGTGGTCGGCCGGCTTGCCAACCGGCTGCAGCGCCGCCTGATGGCGCAGCAGAGCCGCTCCTGGGACTTCGACCTCGAAGAAGGCATGCTCGATCCCGCCCGCCTCGTGCGTGTCGTCATCGACCCCATGCAGCCGCTGTCGTTCAAGCAGGAGCGCGACACGCAGTTCCGCGACACGGTGGTGACGCTGCTTCTCGATAATTCGGGCTCCATGCGGGGCCGGCCCATCACGGTGGCCGCCACCTGCGCCGACATCCTCGCGCGCACGCTGGAGCGCTGCGGGGTTTCGGTGGAGATCCTGGGCTTCACCACTCGCGCCTGGAAGGGCGGGCAGGCCCGCGAGAAGTGGCTCAAGGACGGCAAGCCCCAGAATCCCGGCCGGCTCAACGACCTGCGCCACATCATCTACAAGTCCGCCGACTCGCCCTTCCGCCGGGCGCGGAAGAATTTGGGGCTTATGATGCGCGAGGGGCTGCTCAAGGAGAACATCGACGGCGAGGCGCTGCTTTGGGCGCACAACCGGCTCATGGTGCGGCCCGAGCAGCGCAAGATCCTGATGATGATCTCGGACGGCGCGCCGGTGGACGACTCCACGCTTTCGGTGAACCCCGGCAACTATCTGGAGCGTCATCTACGCGGGGTGATCGATCTGATCGAGACGCGCTCGCCGGTGGAACTCATCGCCATCGGCATCGGCCACGACGTGACGCGCTATTATCGCCGCGCCGTCACCATCGTGGACGCCGAAGAACTGGCTGGCGCCATGACCGAACAACTGGCGGCGTTGTTCGGCGAGGAGCGGGCGCGAGCCGCCGCCCCTGCCTCGCGCCGCCGCGCGGGGTGAGGCAGGGGCCGAAGAATCCGTCCAGGCCTGCCGCTCTGCCGCAAAGCCACACTGCCGCCACCTCCGACTCCGACAAGGCGCGATGTTTTATTCCCGAAGCTTCCGAAGGGCGGCCCTGGCGCTCCTGCCCGCCACAGCGCTCCTGTTCGGCCTCGCCGCGGCCCACCGGCCCGCGCTAAGCTCGGCGCTCAAGCCCTTCACCGTCGAGGTCACGGCGCGGCCCATCAAGGAATTCGCCATCGGCCGGGCCGAAACCCGTTTCGGCGCGCTGGAGTTCGCCGGCGGCCTGGAACTGTCGGGCTCGTCCTCCGAGTTCGGCGGGCTGTCGGCCTTCCGCTTCCTGGACGGCGGCGAAAGCCTGCTCGGCGTGACCGATACCGGCTTCTGGTTCGATGCGCGCATCGAGCGCGACGCGGCTGGCCGGCCCGCGGGCGTATCGAGGTTTTCCATGCAGCCGATCCTCGACGAGGAGGGCCGGGGTGTCGCGGAGAAGTGGGAGGCCGACGCCGAAGGGCTCGGCATCGTCGATGGAACGGCCGTGGTGAGTTTCGAGCGCAATCATCGCATCGCCGCGTTCGACCTCAAGCCCGGCGCGATGGGGCGCTCGACGGGCTCCCTGCCTTTCCTCGTGCCCGCGCATGAGCTGCGCCAGAACCGCGGTTTCGAGACGGTGGCGGTTGCGCCGGCCGAAAGCCCCCTCGAAGGCGCGATCGTGGTCGCGTCGGAAAAGAGCCTGGACAAGCGCGGAAACATCTTCGGCGCCGTGCTGAGCGGGCCGAGAAAGGGCATCTTCACCGTCAGGCGTGACGAGCCGTTCGATATCACCGACGGCGATTTCCTGCCCAATGGCGATCTGCTTCTGCTGGAGCGCTCCTTCTCCATGGTGGCAGGCGTGGCGATGCGGCTGAGGCTGATCCCGGGCGAGGAGATCCGCCCCGGCGAGATCGCGGAAGGGGAGGTCGTCCTCGAAGCCGATATGAGCTTTCAGATCGACAACATGGAGGCGCTGGACGTCTGGCGGCGAGCCGATGGCGCGACCGTCGTGTCGCTGATGTCGGACGACAACCTCTCCCTCCTCCAGCGCAACCTCTACCTGGAGTTCGTGCTGCACGAGGACTAGGTTTGGCACTTGCCCGCTCGTCTTCAAATCACCAAGAGGAACAGTAGTATCTCAGGCTGAATTCCGCCTTCCATCCCAAACGCCACCGATCTGACTTGCGGGCAGAACTAGGGCAGATCGTGGGCATACTAGCTAAGCCGACGGATGGGTGTTCGAGAATGGTCGTGTTGCAGACGATGCGGCTGACCCTCAGTCCTTGCTGCCCGAGTGACCACGCTGACTTCGTCGATCTTGAGCTTGATCCGGAGGTCATGCGCTTTCTTAACGGCGGACACGCCGTCGACCATGAGCAGAGCGCATCGGACGCGACGTTCCTCATGCCCAGAGGAACAGAGACTTATGTTTGGACGGCGCGTCGTACGACCAACGATGCGTTCGTCGGATGGTTCTGTTTGTGGCCAGTGAGTGAGAGGTTGGCCGAACTCGGATATCGCTTGCGCCGGATGGATTGGGGTCAGGGATTGGCCTCGGAAGGAGCTTCGGCTCTCGTCAACTGGGGGTTCAGAAGCGGTCCGTACGACAAGATCGTGGCGAGCACGATGGCGGTGAACCACGCATCGCGTCGTGTGCTTGAGAAGGCCGGTCTGAACTACGCTCGCACGGTCCACGTCGACTGGCCCGATCCTATTCCGGGCAGCGAGGACGGCGACGTTGAGTACGAGTTGATGCGCTCGGAATGGAAAGGTAGCTAGTTATCCATCTCGGAAACTCCAACTGAGACACTATCAGAGGAACCATGCGGCTCAGAGTTCACATCGACGATGAACTGCTAGCCGAGGCCAAGCGGGTTTTAGGTGTCAGCAGAACGAAGACTGTCGTTGAACAAGCCTTGCGGGAGCTCGTCGCCGTAACACGTGAAGCCCGCGAACGGTCGTCTCATCTCGCTGAGGAATCGGTCGGACGAGCTGAGGCTAAACAGGGAGGCTAAGCCGGAGCCGACGGTTGGCTCCCTTCAGCGACATTCAGGCCGCCGCGGGCTGGCTCCAGCGCGCGGCGATGAGGCGGAAGGGGATCAACGCCACGACGGCCAGCGCGAGCTTCACGCCGAGGTCGCCGAAAGCCCAAGACACCCAGCGCGGGACGGACACCTCGAATACCCCGAGAAGCGGCGCGGCCTCAAGCGCAAACCCATCATTCGGCCCCAGGAACAGAAAGGCCGGCGCGAAGGCGAGGCTGAAGAAGACGGCCGTATCGAGCACCGAGCCGGTGATGGAGGAGACGGTCGGCGCGCGCCACCAGGCCTGCCGGCGCAAGCGGTTGAACACGGAAACGTCGAGCAACTGGCCGAGCAGAAAGGCCGCGCCCGAGGCGAGCGCGATGCGCATGAGCCGGCCCGGCTCCGTCTCGAAGGGGACCAGGCCGAACTTGTAAAGGAGCGGCGGGAAGACGATGGACGAGAACACCGCCAGCGCAAAGCCCACCATCACCACGCCGCGCGCGAAAGCGGGCCCGTGACGCCGGTTGGCCAGGTCGGTCACGAGAAAGGCGAGAGGGTAGGTGAAGGCGCCCCAGGTCAGGAGGTCGGCAAGCGCCACGCCGCCGAGCTCCGCCTGGACAGGGAACTGGACGAGCACGTTCGAGGCCAGGACGGCGAGCGCCATGGCCACCGCGAAGGGCGCATAGGAGGAAAAGCGGTCCATTTTTTTATCCTGGGTGATGGCACCAGCGAGAAAGCCCCGCCCAATGGAGCGGGGCCGACAAGGGAAAACGTCAGAGGGACGAACCGTCCCGCCAACCATCGGAGAAGATCAGGCGGCGGCCTGCTCGGCGGCCAGCTTCTTGGCGACCTGCTTCTTGAGCAGCCGCGCGCGGGGCGACAGCTCGCGCTCGTGGGCCTTGGCGAGAAAAGCGTCGAGCCCGCCGCGATGCTCCACCGACCGGAGCGCATGGGCGGTGATCCGCAGGCGCACGTTCTGGTTCAGCGCCTCGGAGATCAGCGTGACGTTGACCAGGTTCGGCAGGAAGCGGCGCTTGGTCTTGTTGTTGGCGTGGCTCACATTGTTGCCGGTCATCACGGCCTTGCCGCTCAGTTCGCAAACGCGGGACATCGTCATAAACCTTTTCGTCTCAGCCATTTACGGCGGCGGCGCCCCGCAAAGGCGGGCAAGCCTGGCCACCGGCTCTCATGGGAAATCGGGGCTTGCCATAGTGGCATTCCCCGTGGGCGTCAAGCCGCCGGGCGCTTTGGGCAAGCGCGCCGGGCTTCATACAAACGCCGGATTCCGCTGCGTTGAGATGGGCTTTTCCGCGCTCGCGCGCAAGCCTCCATCGAATCTGGAATCAGCGATGCCACGCCTGCCTCTCGTCCTGTTCATCGCCGCGGCGGGCGTCCTGCCGGCCAAGGCCGAAGAGTTCCGCAGCGCCTACACCGTGTCCTTCATGGGCCTGCCCGTGGCGCGCTCGGAGTTCGCCACGGTGGTGGAGCCCGACCGCTTCTCGATCGAGGGGAAACTCAGGGCCAGCGGGCTCGCCAAGCTCTTCGACGAGACGGAAGGCACGGTGATGGTGACGGGCAGCGTTTCGGAGGCGGGCGCGGTGGCCGAGAACTATCGGGTGGACTACACCAATGGCGAGAAGAAGAAGCGCACGACCATCAGCTTCAAGGTCGGCGGAGTCGCGGAGGCCGTGAACGAGCCGCCGCTCAAGAAGCGGACGGAGAACTGGGTGGAGCTCACGCCCGAGCATCTGAAGAGCGTGGCCGATCCGATCTCAGCGACGCTGGTGCGCGCCCCGAGCCTCGGCGAGGTCTGCGGGCGCACGATCCGGGTGTTCGACGGCGAGATGCGCGCGGATCTCGAACTGTCGCCGGCCGGTCAAGGCGAGTGGAACGACCGTCCGACGGTCACCTGCCGGGCGCGCTTCGTGCCGGTGGCGGGCTACCGCACCAACAGGAAGGCCCTCGACTACCTCGCCAAGAAGAGCCGCATCGAGATCGAGTTCACCGCTCTGGGCGAGACCGGGCTTTACGCGCCGGTCGGCGCCAGCGTGGGCACGCGACTCGGAACCGTCACCATCGAGGCCGAGGCGCTCGACGCGGCGGGGAACTGAGGGGTTTTTGGCCCTGGCGCCCCGACGCCGATCCTGCGAAAGCGAGGCTTCAAGAATGGCGCGGGGGAGGGGCCAGTGGCGCGGGCGACGCTGATCGGGTTTGCCGCCATCGCCATGTGGGCGGTCCTGGCGCTGCTTACCGACCTTTCAGGTCAGGCGCCACCATTCCAGCTTTCGGCCATGACCTTCACGGTCGGCGCGGGCGTCGGCTTCGCGCTGCGCGCGGCCCAACGGCATGAAGGCGAACGCGCGCCCGTGCCGCCCCTCATGTGGCTAATCGGTATCGGCGGACTGTTCGGCTACCACTTCCTCTACTTCACCGCGCTCCGCCACGCGCCGGCGGCCGAGGCCAGCCTGATCGCCTATCTCTGGCCACTGCTGATCGTGCTCGGCACCAGCCTGATGCCAGGCGAGCGCCTGCGCTGGCAACATCTGGCCGGGGCGGCGCTGGGCCTTTCCGGCACTGCGCTCCTGGTGCTGCGCGGCGGCGGGGCGGGGTTCGAGGCGGCACACGCGTTCGGCTATGCCTGCGCCGCCCTGTGTGCGGTGGTCTGGTCGAGCTATTCGCTCCTATCGCGGCGCTTCAGTGCGGTGCCGACAAGCGCGGTCACCTGGTTCTGCTTGGCCACGGCCGCGCTGTCGCTGCTTTGCCATTTGGCGCTGGAGGAGACTATGTGGCCGCGGGGCGCGGGCCAGTGGCTCGCCGTGCTGCTGCTCGGCCTGGGGCCCGTGGGCGCGGCCTTCTACGCCTGGGACCATGGCGTCAAGCACGGCAACCTGCCAGTGCTCGGCGCGCTGTCCTATCTGAGCCCGCTTCTGTCCACGATCGTGCTGGTCGCGGCGGGCCGCACCGAGCCGAGCCTTCGCATCGCGCTTGCCTGCCTGCTCATCACCGCGGGCGCGGTGCTGGCGGCGAAGTCGATGATCTTCCGGCGGGTTTCAACCGCTCCCGTTTGAAGGATCAAGGCTCCCAGCCCGGCGGGGCCATCTCGAAGCGCTCGAAGACGAAGCCGGGCGACACCGTGCAGCCCACCAGCGTCCAGACGCCCGTGCTTTTCGCCCTTTGCCAGCAGTTCGCGGGCACGACAGCCTGCGGGCGCTCGCCCGTGAGAAGATCGACACCGAGCCGAAGGGTCTCGGTTGCCCCGCCCGTGGGCGGGGCCATCTCCAATTCCAGCGGCGCGCCGGCATGGAAGTGCCAGACCTCGGCCGCGTCCGTCACGCGGTGCCAGGCCGAAACCTGGCCCTCGGCCAGGAGGAACAGGATCGCCGTCGAGACCGGCCGTTCCACGCCCGTGTGCCAGGGCAGGGGATCGCGAAACGTCTCGGCATAGAAGCCACCCTCGGGATATGGCTTCAGCCCGAGCGCGGCGATGACCTCCTCCGCCGTCATGGGCGGCTCAGAAATTGTCCTTGCGCCGGCGCACCTCGGCGAACACGTCCACGTCCGCCGCATCCTCCATGCCGAGCGCTTTTCGGATGCCGGGGTCGTCCCAGCGCAGGAACGGATTCGTTTCTAGCTCCTCATGAAGCGTCGTGGGCAGCGTCATCTCGTTCCGCTCGCGCTTCTTCTCCACCTCGGCCGCGCGGCGCTTGAGCGCCTCGTTCTCCGGATCGACGGTCAATGCGAAGCGGGCGTTGGACAGCGTGTATTCGTGCCCGCAATAGATCCGCGTTTCGGCCGGCAGATGCTTGAGCTTGGCGAGCGAGGCGTGCATTTCGGCCGGCCCGCGTTCGAGCAGCCGCCCACAGCCCAGGGCGAAGAGGGTGTCGGCGGCGAAGAGCAGGTTTTCTGCGGGGATGTGATAGACCACATGGCCCGCCGTGTGGCCGGGCGTCTCGATCACCCGAATCTCACGACCGGCGAAGGTCAGCGTGTCGCCCTCCTTCACCGTCTCGTCGATGCCGGGGATTTTCGCTGCTTCCTTTTCCGGCCCGACGATCCTGAGCCCGAATCGCTCCTTGAGCGCCATGTTGCCTTCGACATGGTCGGCGTGGTGGTGGGTGATCAGAAGCAGGCTCGGCCGTAAACCCCGCTTTTCCAGCCGCTCCAGGATGGGCGCGGTTTCGGGCGCATCCACGACCATGGTCTCGCCGCTCGACGGGTCATGCGCGATCACGCCGAAATTGTCGCTCCGGCAGATGAACTGCTCGATCTCCAACGCCATGCCGCCGTTCCTTTCCCTGTTGCGCGCCTGTGGGGATAACCGAGCATCGCCCGCCTGTCATCCCGCTCGGGCGCTTGGCTTCCAGTTGCCGCGCCTCCGCCCCTTGAGGTAGCGTCGCCCGCGCCATGAACCACGACATCATCGACCTGCGCGCCTTTTACGGCACGCTGCTCGGCCACCTGGCCGAGCGGTCGATCGCCGCAGCCCTTGCCACGCTCTGGCCGCCGCTGCCCGGGGAGCGGCTGGTGGGGCTCGGCTATGCGCTGCCCTGGCTCGACCGCTTCGGCGAGAATGCCGAGCGGGCCTTCGCCTTCATGCCGGCGGGCCAGGGGGCGGTGCGCTGGCCGGCCGAGGGTCCGTCCTGTTCGGCGCTGGTGTTCGACGAGGAGCTGCCTTTGCCGGATAGTTCGATCGACCGCATCTTGCTGATCCATCTCCTGGAGCATTCGCAGGCGCCGGGCGAAACGCTGAAGGAGGTGTGGCGCGTGCTCGCGCCCAACGGCCGCCTGGTGGTGGTGGTGCCGAACCGCCGGGGCTTGTGGGCGCGGTTCGAGCACACGCCGTTCGGCACGGGCCGGCCGTTTTCCCGAAGCCAGCTCCGCGGGCTGCTTCGCGAAAGCAACTTCACGCCGTCGGCGGAGGCGGAAGCCCTGTTTTTCCCCCCTTCCAAGCGGCGCTGGATGCTCCAATTTCACCGAATGTTCGAGCGCACGGGCCGCCGCTTCTGGCCCGTTTTTTCAGGCGTGCTCGTGATGGAGGCGCAGAAGCGGGTTTATCAGGGCCTGCCGGTGGCCAAGCGCGCCTCGCGCCGCGTCTTCGTGCCGGTGCTGGCCCCGCAGGGCGCGGCGCGAAAGGAGCTCGATCCGCCGTGAGCGCGCGTTCCGGCTGGAGCCGGCGGCGCCATCAGGCTCACTGACGCAGCACGAACACCGCCTGCTGCCCGAAGACGTTCCAGAACCACCAGGGCATGGACCAGCCGATGCGGCTCCCGCTCGCGTCCAGCGCCACCGCGCGCTCGACCCTGGCGCCCACCTCATCGCACAGCGCCACGAAGTCGCGGATCGTGCAGAAATGGATGTTGGGCGTGTCGTACCATGAATAGGGCAGGTCGCGCGTCACGGGCATCCGCCCGCGCAGAAGCAGCGAGAGCCGCACGCGCCAATGGCCGAAATTGGGGATCGACACGATCACCCTCTCGCCAATCCTGAGCAGGTCTTCGAGCACGGGTTTCGGCCGCCGCGTGGCTTGCAGCGTCTGCGACATGATCACCGCGTCGAACGCCTTGTCGGGATAGAAGACGAGGTCGCTGTCGGCGTCGCCCTGGATCACGGACAGGCCCCGCGCCACGCAGAGATTGACGTTGCGCTGGGCAATCTCGACGCCGCGCCCGTCCACGCCCTTTTCAGCCTGGAGCCGCTCCAGGAGCTCGCCGGTGCCGCAGCCCACGTCGAGCACCCGTGCGCCTTGCGGCACGAAGCTCGCGATCACCTCGAGATCGACGCGCGGCCCATCCAAGCCAGGGCTCGGCGCCTCCGTGGGCAGGCTGTCGGTCCCGGCGGACTGAAAAGCTTGCAAGGTCATGCCGAAAGCCCCCTCGCGCGGGCGGCGGAGCGCAAAAAGCCGTCGATCGCTCGGAACATCTCGGGCTCATCGAGCAGAAAAGCGTCGTGGCCGCGGTCCGTCTCGATCTCCACGAAGGAGACGGACGCGCCCGCCGCGTTCAGCGCATGGACGATCTCGCGATTGCCCGCCGTTGGGAAGAGCCAATCACTGGTGAAGGACACCACACAGAAACGGGTCTTGGTGCCGGAAAAGGCTTCTGCCAGCCGGCCCTCATGCTCGGCGGCCAAGTCGAAATAGTCCATGGCCCGGGTCATGTAGAGATAGGAGTTGGCGTCGAAGCGATCGACGAAGCTCATGCCCTGGTGGCGCAGATAGGACTCGATCTGGAAATCGGCGTCGAAGCCGAAGGTGAGCTTTTCGCGGTCCTGCAGGCTGCGGCCGAATTTGCGGTGCAGCGCGGGTTCGGACAGGTATGTGATATGCGCGGCCATGCGGGCGACCGCCAGGCCTTTTTCCGGCCGCCGGCCCGCCTCGATATAGCGGCCGCCGCACCAGTCGGGATCGGCCATCACGGCCTGTCGACCGACCTCGTGGAAGGCGATGTTCTGCGAGGAATGCCGCGCGCCCGTGGCGATGGGAAGCGCGGAGAACACGCGGCGCCCATGGCTCGCCGCCCATTCCAACACCTGCATGCCGCCCATGGAGCCGCCGATCACGCAGAAGAGCTGGTCGATGCCGAAATGGTCGATCAGCATGGCCTGCGCCCGCACCATGTCGCGGACCGTGATGACGGGCAGGTCGAGCCCGAAAGGCTTTCCCGTGGCGGGATTGGCGGAAGCGGGGCCGGTCGAGCCCATGCAGCCGCCCACCACATTGGCGCAGACCACGAAGAATCTCGCCGTGTCGATGATCCTACCCGGCCCGATCAGGATCTCCCACCAGCCGGGCTTTCCGGTGACGGGGTGGCGGTTGGCGACATGCTGGTCGCCCGTCAGCGCGTGGCAGACCAGGATCGCGTTGCTTTTTTGGGCGTTCAGCTCGCCATAGGTCTGGTAGGCGATCTGGAAGGGCGACAGATCGACGCCGGCTTCCAGCTTGAGCGGCTTGTCCGGGCCGAAGCGTAAGCTGGGGCTTGAGGGCTCGTCCACCTCCGTCAGGCTTTTTCGCGCGAGCGCGGCGACCGTCATCCCGAAAAATCCCTTCGACGCAAAACAAAAAAACCGGCGCTGCGAGGCAGGCCGGTTGAAGATCCGCTCGGCCCTTTAGCGACTTGTTTAACGTGGCTGCAAGCCGACCGGCCAAATCACCACGGGTTCCGGGTCCGTTCTTAAGGTGAGGGCCGCGCCGCGTCAAGTTCAGGAACGCCCGCGTCCAAGGCCGGCCTCGACTTCGCGACCGGGCGGCGCTATGGCCGGCGCGACCTCCCCAACATGCCATCCCGAAGATGTCCCAGTCAGTCCCAATGCCCCGCGCGGGCGTGATGCAGATCGAGGCCTATGTGCCGGGCAAGAGCCAAGCCCCCCAAGGCGTGGCCAAGCTCCACAAGCTGTCCTCCAACGAGACGCCGCTGGGCCCATCGCCCAAGGCGGTCGAGGCAGCGAAAGCGGCGTTGGACAAGCTGGAGCTCTATCCCGACGGCTCGGCCGCCAAGCTGCGCGAGGCCATCGCGGCGGCGCATGGGCTGAACCCCCAGAACATCCTGTGCGGCAACGGCTCGGACGAGCTGTTGGGCCTCATCGCCCAAACCTTCCTGAGCCCCGGCGACGAGGGCGTCTTCACCGAGCACGGCTTTCTCGTCTACCGGATCCAGATCCTGGCGGCCGGGGCGACGCCGGTCGTGGTTCCCGAGACGGATTTGCGCGCCGACGTGGACGCGATCCTCGCCGCCGTGACGCCGCGCACCAAAGTGGTTTTCCTCGCCAACCCCAACAACCCCACCGGCACCTATCTGCCCTTCTCGGAGGTGCGGCGGCTCCATGCCCGCCTGCCGCAAGACGTGCTGCTCGTGCTCGACGCGGCCTATGCCGAATATGTGCGACGCAACGATTACGAATCCGGCATCGAGCTCGTCGGCCAGGCGTCGAACGTGGCGATGACCCGCACGTTCTCGAAGATCTACGGCCTTGCGGGCCTGCGCATCGGCTGGATCTATGCGCCGGCGGCCGTCATCGACGCCATGAACCGGGTGCGCGGACCGTTCAACGTGAACGCGGCGGCGCTCGAAGCCGGCGCTGCGGCGGTCAACGACCGCGCGCACTTGGAGAGAGCCGCGGCGCACAACGACGAGTGGCTGCCGAAGCTTTCGGAAGCGATCCGGGCGCTGGGGCTCGAGGTGACGCCCAGCGTCGGCAATTTCCTGCTCATCCACTTTCCGCCCGAGGGACCGCGCAGCGCGAAGGCGGCGGACGCCTTCCTTTCCTCGCGCGGCTTCATCCTGCGCGCGGTGGGCGCTTATGGCCTGCCCAATGCACTGCGAATGACGGTCGGCGGCGCGGAAGCCAACGAGGGCGCGATATCGGCGCTCGGCGAGTTCATGCAAGGCGCCCGAGCGTGAGCGGGGAGAAGCTTTTCCCCACGGTCGCGCTGATCGGCATCGGCCTGATCGGTTCCTCGCTCGCCCGCGTCATCCGGCGTGAGAACCTCGCTGACCGCATCGTGGTCTCCACCCGCACCGCCGATACCTTGCGCCGTGCCGAGGAGCTGGATTTGGGCGATGCTTACGCGCCTGACGCCGGCGACGCCGTGAGGGACGCCGACCTCGTGATCGTGTCGGTGCCCGTGGGAGCATCGGGCGCGGTGGCGGACGCGATCGCGCCGCATCTCAAGCCCGGCGTGGTGGTGACGGATGTCGGCTCCACGAAAGCCTCTGTGATCGCGCAGATGTCCCCGAAGCTGCCGGCCCATGCCCATTTCATCCCCGGTCACCCGATCGCCGGCACGGAACGTTCGGGGCCGGACGCCGGTTTTCCCGAACTCTTCGAGAACCGCTGGACCATCCTGACGACGCTCCCCGGCACGGACGAGGAGGCGCTTGAAAGGCTCAGGCGGTTCTGGGAGCGCTGCGGCTCCCGCGTGGATCTCATGGACCCCGACCACCACGACAAGGTTCTGGCGATCGTGTCCCACCTGCCGCACATCATCGCCTACAACATCGTCGGGACGGCCGACGACCTCGAAGCCGTCACCAAGTCCGAGGTCATCAAATATTCAGCCTCGGGCTTTCGCGATTTCACGCGATTGGCGGCGTCCGACCCCACCATGTGGCGCGACGTGTGCCTGCACAACCGCGACGCCATCCTGGAGATGCTCGGCCGCTTCTCCGAGGACCTTTCCTCGCTCCAGCGCGCCATCCGCTGGGGCGACGGCCAGAAACTGTTTGACCTCTTCGCCCGCACACGCGCGGTGCGCCGCTCGATCATCGAGGCCGGCCAGGAGGTGGACGCCCCCGACTTCGGCCGCCAGATCGTGGCGCACCCGGAGAAGCTGGCCGCGAAGCCCTGATCCTACCGCAGCGGCGGGATCTCGCCCAGCGGGATGAAGGCCAGCCGCGCCTGCCCCCTGTCGATCGTGATGGGGATGGTGGGCTCGCTCCCCAGCAGGCCGGAGCCGAGCGCGGCCTGAATTTGTCCCGCCTGCTCGGGTAAGGCCTGCCCCAGAACCTCGCTCAACCGGGCCGGGTTGGTGGCGCGGAGCGTGAGCTGGGCGTTCAAGAGCCCGTCCTCCTCCACCGAAAAGGGGCCGCTCACGATCACGCTCGCATCCTCGCCGGCCGAAATCCGCACCGAGCGGATCGTGCCGGAATGGCCGCGCAGGCCGTTTCTCGCCACGTCGGCGCCATTTGCGATCACGCCATCGCCCGCGCCGTCGAGCGGGGGCAGCGCGCCGCCGTCGAGCAGGCTTTCGTCCAGCACGAGCCCACGAAAGCTCCAGGCGAGGTCGAGGTCGGTCCCGTTCATCCGCATATGGCCCTGAACGTCGTCGGCCTGGAGAATGGGGCTCCCATCGCTCGCCACCGCGAACCGGCGCGCTTCGGCCGAGGCGCGCTCGGGCAGGGGCTCGTCCACTCGCGCGCTCGCCTTCAGCACCTCCCATTCGAGGTCGAGCGGGGGCGCGTCGGGCAGTTCCACCCGCGCGGGGCCGTCGAGCTCGCTCACGATGCGGAAGGGGTTGTAGACCTGGGCCGCCGAGCGGAAC
This sequence comes from Mesorhizobium sp., assembly GCA_035998495.1. GTDB lineage: Bacteria > Pseudomonadota > Alphaproteobacteria > Rhizobiales > Rhizobiaceae > Mesorhizobium_B. The sequence continues at coordinate 85,357 of DASYHP010000064.1, read as the reverse complement.
GCGCCGGCCGAGACCTCTACGCCCCGTTCGGTGTCGCGATAAAGCGTCTCCTCACAGAACAAGCCGATGCGGAAGGGGAAGCCGCGCGCCGCGAGCCCCGCGCATTCGGCTTCGACGCCCCGCTCGCCGAGCCGCGCGAGAACCGCGTCCGCGCGGGCCTCCAGTTCGCCCGCCGCCCAGAACCAGGCGAGGCTGTAGCCGCCGAACAGGATCACGACGAACGCCGCGAGCCACAGGATGCGCCGGGAATAGCGCCGGTCGGGAACGGAGAGGGACTGTTCGCTTGACGTCATGCTTTCGCGCTCGCTAACCCGGCGGCCTTTTCCAACGGGGAAAGGCTTGGCGCGGGGAAATGGACGATTTTTGGGTCTTCGGCTACGGCTCGCTGATCTGGCGGCCCGGCTTTGCCCATACCGAAACGCGCCGCGCGCGGCTTTACGGCTTTCGTCGAGCCCTTTGCGTGCGCTCACTTGTGCATCGCGGCACGCCCGAGCGGCCGGGCTTGGTGCTGGGGCTCGACCGCGGCGGCGCCTGCGTGGGTTTGGCCTTTCGCGTGCCGGGCGCGCTCAAGGACGAAGTGATGGCCTATCTGCGCGCCCGCGAGCTCGTGACCAGCGTCTACCGCGAGCGCGTGCTTCCGGTGCGGCTGACCGAGGGGGAGGTCGTGCCGGCCATCGCCTATGCCGTGGACCGCACGCATCCGCAATATGCTGGCCGGCTCGGCGTGGAGGAGGCCGCGGACGCCGTGCGGGACTCGTCGGGGCAGTCCGGTCGGAACGTGGACTATCTGCTCAACACGGTGCAGCACCTCATCGCGCTCGGCATCCGCGACCACTGGCTCGAGGAGGTGGCAAAGGCGGTGCGCGCCCGCGCGTGACGCTTATACCTGGATTCCTAGCTCCTTGAGCCGCGCCACCGCCGTCGGCGGCAGGGGCGGCGGGTCTTCCCCCGTCGCTGCCTCGATCAGCGCCTGGTCGCAGGCGGCTTCCGTCTCGGCCACGAGCCGCGCCATGAACTCTTCCTTGGAAAGGCCGGGCGGGATCGGCGGCAAGATCCGCGCGCGGATCGTGCCGGGATAGCGCATGAACCTGCGGCGCGGCCACCACAGGCCGGCCACATGCGCCACCGGCACCACGGGGATCCCAAGCTGGTCGTAGAGCTCCACGATGCCCCATTTGTAGGCGGGCTCGTCGCCGGGCGCGCGGCGCGTGCCCTCGGGATAGATGATGAGCTGCCGGCCCTCGCGCATCCGCTCGCGCGTGTCGGCGACCGCCTGGCGCAGGGCCTGGCCGCGGCGGCCGCGATGCACCGGCACCATCCGCATTTTCCCGATGTACCAGCCGAAAAAGGGGATCCAGGTCAGCTCGCGCTTGAGGATGTAGAGCGGGTCGTCGAGTTCGGGGAAGAAGGCGATGGCGTCCCAGAAGGACTGGTGCTTGGGGGCCAGGATGAAGGAGCCCTGGGGCAGGTTCTCGCGGCCTTCGATCACGCGCTTCGCGCCGACGAGCTTCTCGTGCAGCCAGAAGCAGGAACGCGCCCAGAACTTCGGGACGAACCACGCCTTGCGGCGCGGCAGGAGAAAGAAGATCGGCGTCCAGACCAGCATCTGGACGATCAGGTTCACGTAGAAGACGGCGTTGAAGAGGAGCGAGCGTAGGGCGAGCATGGGGGAGGGCCGGGGTCGCGCCACTCCTCGCACGGCGGCGGGGGGAAGGAAAGCGCTCAGCGCGGCGGGGGCGCGGCGAGGTCAGTCGCTTCCACCAGCCGCCACTCGCCGCCGGCGTCGGCCGCGCCGGGCAGCGCCCCGCGGGCGAGCGCCGCCAGGAACTTCGCATATTCCGTGGCGAGCACCCTGAGCGCATCGGGCTCGCTCACGGCGCGCGACAGGCTCAGCGGGGTGTTCACCACGGGATAGGGCGTGACTTCCGCCTCTTCGCCGATCAGCCGGCTCATCTCCAGAAGCGAGCGCGGCATGTGGTAGTTGTTGGTGACGAGAATCACGCTGCGGAACTCGTGGGCGTCCACCCAAGCCGCGCTCTGCTCGGCATTGCCCACCGTGTTCAGCGCGGCATGATCGATGTCCACGCAGCAGGAAAAGAGTTTTCGGTCGCCGCCGGTGGCCTCGCGCAACGCATCCCAACCGACGCTGGGATGCGCGCCGCTGACCAGCAACCGCCTTCCCTTGCCGGCCCTGAGCAGATCGACAGCCGCGTCGAGCCGCGCCTGCCCGCCGGTCAGCACGATGATGGCGTCGGCGGGGGCAAGGTCGCGCGGCGGCTGGAGGCTCGCGACATAAGCGGAAAAGGCCGCGAACCCGCCGGCGAACATCGAGATGGACGCCACTGCGCCAAAGCCGAAGAGCCGCAGCGCCGAACGCGCGCCCCAGCCGAGGCCGGGTCCGTCGAGGGCATGGCGACTCACGGCGCAGCCCTTTCAAGCCGCCGGGGGGCCGCTCCGTTCGTGACGCGCGATGTCTTCTTCATCGCTCCGATTATCCGCCAGGCGCTTGCCGCATGTCGAGGTCGCCGAGATAGGCGATCACCGTCAGATAGGAAGTGGCGGCGGTCAATGCCGCAACCACCGCGGCGATGAGCGCCACGCCGGCATAGCCCATCGGCGTGACCGAAAAGCGGCCGAACAGCGCCGCGGCCTGGCTGGCTTCGGGCGAAGCGAGATTGGCCGAGGACCAGAAGCCGATGGCGAGGAAGGCGAGCACGGCGGCGACGCCGCCCGCCGCCGCCCCCTTGACGCCGATCAGGAGGAAATGGCGGCGGAACTCGCCGGCGATGAAGCGCGCCTCCGCGCCCACGAAGTGCAGCACATCGATCACATGGCCCGCGCCCGCCATGGCGCCGCGCGTGGCGAAGACCACGCAAAGCGCGGTGGCCGCGAGCATCAGGCCGAGCACGCCGATGCCCGCCAGCACGGTGGAATGCGCCATGGCGACGAGACGGTCCGCCCAGGAGCGATGGTCGTCGAGCGCCGCGCCAAAACCGTCCGCGGCGAGCGCGGCCTGCAGCGCGGCGAAGTTCGGAGGGTCGGCGCTGTCGATGGTCACGATCACGAGCCGCGGCACGGGCAGGGCGGCAAGGTCGAGGTCGGCGCCCAGCCAGGGTTCGAGCAGGCGCTGGGTGGCTTGGTCGTCCACGACGCGCGCGCCGGTCACGCCGGGAAACGCGGCCGCCTTGGCGGCGGTGGCGGCAAGCGCCGCCTCCATGTCGAGCCCGTTTCGCGGCTTGATCTGCACGGTCGCCTCGCGCGCGATCTCGTGCTGCCAGTCCCTTGCGGTGTCCCTGACCAGCGTCACCGCGCCCAAGGTCAGCGAGGACAGGAAGGTCATGATGGCGATGACGGCGATCAGCGCGTGGCCGCCGATCCCGCTCGGCGGCACGATGGGGGCGACCTCCCGCCTTTCCGATGTCTCCCGCGCCAAAGGCGCGGCCAGCGCCAGGTCAGTCATAGATGTCGAGCCTTCCGCCGGCCAGGATCATCCGGCGCGCCTCCACCTGCTCCATGAGGCCGAGATCGTGGGTGGCGATCACCACGGCCGTGCCGAGCCGGTTCAGCTCGATGAAAAGGCGCAGCAGCCGGCGCGCGAGCGGCGGGTCCACATTGCCGGTGGGCTCGTCGGCGAGCAGGATCTCGGGCTGCTCGATCAGCGCGCGCGCGATCGCCGCCCTCTGCTTCTCGCCGCCCGACAGCACCGGCGGGGGCACATGCATCCGCTCGCCCAGGCCGACCCATTTCAGGAGCTCGATCACGTCGGATCGGTAGCTCGCCTCCTCTCGGCCGCGCACTCGCAGCGGGAGCGCCACATTGTCATATGTGCTCATGTGGTCGAGCAGGCGGAAATCCTGGAACACCACGCCGATGCGGCGGCGCAACCCTGGAAGCTCCTTGCGCGTGATGGCGGCGCGGTCCTTGCCGAACAGGGTGACCAGCCCGCGCGTGGGCCTGAGCGACAGGAAGAGCAGGCGCAGGAGCGTGGTCTTCCCCGCGCCCGACGGGCCGCTCAGGAACTGGAACGAGCGGGCGGGGATCTGGAACGACACGTCGCGCAGGATTTCCGGCCCCATCCCGTAGCGCATGCCCACATTCTCGAAGCGGATCACGGTGCGGACGACCTCGTTGGGCGGCGGGTTTCCCCGAAGAATTGGGCGGGGAGGCGGCGCGCTCGGCGCGCGCCCTCCGACCATCGGGCGCTATGGTTAATGCCGGGTTAACCGCGTTCGCGGGAACCACCGTCCCAACCGCGCGGGCCAAGGAAGCGTTAACCATGAACGCTTACGCCTGGGCCATGATCGAAACGGCGCAGGCGCCCGGCCGGGCGATTCTCGCAAAGCGGGGCGACGACCGCCCCGGCCTTGTCATCAAGGCCGATTACGCCGTGCTGCCGGCCGATCCGGACGGACGGCTCACACCCATGCCGCAGCCGAACGCCGCAGCCCTCGTCACGGCGCGACGCCTTGGCCTGGATGGTTTGCGCGCGCCGGATCCGCCGCGCGAAAAACCCTTCACTCAGGCCGGCGGCGCGGCGTTCTGGACGTTCGGGCTCCTGGTCGTGGCGCTGTCCTTCTGGGTGTCCGGCGGCCACGTGCTGTTCTGGCCCTGACAATTGCGCGCTTGCATCGGCGCGGATGGGCGCGCATGAGCCGGCGCGAAACGGTTCCGGAGGAATGAGCCATGCTCGTGGTGCGCGGAAAGAAGATCGAGGTTCTGTTTTCGGCCTCGACCATCGCCCGGCGCAATCTGGAGCTCGCCAAGGAGATCGCGGCCATCCCCGCGCACGACCTGCTGGTCGTCTCCGTGCTGAAGGGCTCCTTCATCTTCGCCGCCGACCTGATCCGCGCCATGCACGATGCGGGCTCGGCCCCGGAGGTCGAGTTCATCTTCATCTCGTCCTATGGCGCGGGCACGACAGGCGGGGAGGTGCGCCTCCTTCGCGACATCGACAACGATGTGCGCGGGCGCGACCTGCTCCTGATCGACGACATCCTGGAATCGGGCCGCACGCTCCTCTATACGCGCGACCTGATGCTTTCCCGCGGCGCCCGGAGCTGCCGCATCGCAGTTCTCCTGGACAAGCGCATGCGGCGCAAGTCGCCGATCGAGGCCGACCATGTGGGCTTCGACTGCCCCGACCACTTCGTGGTGGGCTACGGCATGGATGTCGCCCACGCGTTTCGCGAGCTGCCCTTCGTGGGCATCGTCAGGGGAGAGGCAGAACCGGGCGAGGAGCCCCGCCCAACCGTTTCTTAGCATCTCAAGCGTAAGCCTCGCTCCCTGAGATTGTTGGGACGAGGAGGACGCGTGCGCTTTTCCGCGGCGGTCACGGCGGACCGGCTTTTGCCGGCTCCTCTCGCGCGCCATGCGCGCCCGGTGCTCTCCAAGCTCGACGGGGTGCTCTTCGCGGCCGACGAGCGGGGCGCGGCCAGCCGCATGTCGATGATCGCCTTCGCCATCCGCGTGGGCAGCGCGGCGATCGCCTTCGGCAGCCAGGTCGTGCTCGCCCGCGCGATGGGCGGCTTCGACTATGGCATCTTCGTGCTGGTGTGGACCACGGTGGTGATCGCCGGCTCTCTGTCGTGCCTGGGCTTTCACGCCTCGGTCGTGCGTTTCGTCCCAGAATACCGAGAGAAGGGGCTGATCGAGGAACTGCGCGGCATCGTGCTGGCCAGCCGCTTGCTCGTGCTCGTCGCTTCGACGGCTCTGATGGGGGTGGGGCTCCTGGCCTTCTGGCTTCTCTCCGGCCGAATCGAGGCCTACTATGTCGCGCCGTTCGTGATCGGCATCCTTTGCGTGCCGATGGTCGCGCTGTCGGACACGCTCGGCGGCCTAGCCCGCGCGCAGTCCTGGGCCGTGGCGTCGCTGGCGCCCGTCTACCTCGTGCGACCGCTCCTGATCCTGCTCTTCGTGCTGGGCGCAATCGGGCTCGGCTACCCGCCCAGCGCCCAGACGGCCGCGGTCTCGGCCCTGCTCGCGACCTATGCGACGGCGCTCGGCCAACTCGTGGGCGTGACCAAAGCCACGTCCAGGCAGGCGGGCAGGGGGCCGTCCCGGATGATGGTCCGGCACTGGCTGGCCGTGTCCCTGCCGATCTTCCTCGTGGAAGGCTTCTTCTTCCTCCTGACGAATGCCGATGTGCTGATGGTAGGCGTGTTCATGGAGCCGCACGACGTGGCCGTCTATTTCGCCACGGTGAAGACGCTGGCGCTGGTGCATTTCGTGTATTTCGCGGTGAAGGCGGGCACCGGCCAACGCTTCGCCCAGTTCGCGCATGGCGACCGCGCGCGGCTTGCGAGCCTCGCCCGCGACAGCGTGTCCTGGACATTCTGGCCCTCGCTCGCGCTGGCGCTCGCCGTGCTGATCCTGGGCGAGCCGATGCTGTCCTTGTTCGGGCCCGAGTTCACGGCCGGCTATGCGCTCCTGTTTCCCCTGCTCCTGGGCGTGACGGCGCGGGCGGCGATCGGCCCGGCCGAGACGCTTCTCACCATGACGGGCCACCAGAACGCCTGCGCGGCCGTGTTCGGCCTCACGCTCCTCCTCAACGTCGCGCTGAGCGTGGCCCTGATCCCTGTCTTCGGGTTGTGGGGGGCCGCCTTCGCCACCGCCGCCTCCATCCTCTTCGAAGCCGCGATGCTCGCCTTCACCGTCTGGCGGCGGCTCGGCATCGTCATGTTCGTTTTCGCACCGAAGCGCTGAAGCCATGGCCGCCATTCCCCTTCTGGAAGAATCGAGCTGGAGCCCCTCGGGCGCCCTGATCGCCGGCCTGGCCGACTGGCCGTCGCCGCGGCCCGACCCGTCCGCCGTGGCGGTGGCGCCCTCGCACCCTCGGCGTAAGCTCGCCATCTATCCCGCCGCCGCGGGCTTCGACCTCGTGGATGAACTCGACTTCCTTTCGGCGCGCGCGGTGGAGCCCAACATCTTCTTCAACCCGCGCTTTCTCGCGCCGGCTATGCCGCGGCTGGAAGACCGTGAGGTGCGCCTCGCCGTGATTCGCGACGGCGACGAGGAGAAGAGCCGGTTGAGGCTGCTCGTGCCCCTGACGGTGGAGAAGCCGGCCAGTCCCTTCGGCGTGCCGACCTTGCGGACCTGGGCCAACCCGTTCGGCCCCCTCGGCACCCCGCTTCTGGACTGCGACGACCCCATGGGCGTGCTCGACGATTTCCTTGCCATGCTCGCGCGGCCGCACCTGGGATTGCCCAAAGTGTTCGTGCTGCCCGAGATGCGGCTCGACGGTCCCGTCGCCACGCTGCTGAAGGCGGTGGCCGCGCAGCGCAAGCTTCCCGTGGAAGAGGTGGGGCGGGCCGAGCGGCCGTTCCTTCAAAGTAGGATGGAGCCGGACGATTATCTCCGCGCCGCCCTGCGCGCCCATCATTTCCGGGAGTTCCGCCGGCTCAAGCGCCGCCTGGAGGCCGAAGCCCCTCTGGAGCACCTCACCTTGCGGGGACCAGACCAAGTTCGGCTCGGCGTGGAAGCCTTTCTGTCGCTCGAAGCGGCGGGATGGAAGGGACGGCACGGCACGGCCATGGCGATCGACCGCTTCCGCGCGGCCTTCGCGCGCGAGGCGGTGCACCGGATGGCTGAGCAGGATCTGTGCCGCGTTCATCTCCTGCGGCTGGGCGGCAAGGTGATCGCAGCCCTGATCGTGCTGGTCGAGCGCGGCATGGCCTACACCTGGAAGACGGCCTATGACGAGGCCTATGCCGCTTTTTCGCCCGGCACCCTCCTGATGATCGAGGTCACGCGGGAGCATCTCGCCGATGCGGGTATCGAGGCCACCGATTCCTGCGCGGTGCCCGACCACCCTGTGATGAGCCGCATCTGGAGCGAGCGCCGGTCCATGGGTACGATCGCGGTGGGGCTCGCGCCCGGCGCCGAGCGGCTGGTCCGCCAGGCGGCCCAGCAGTTCGTGTTCGGGCGCGACGCGCGCAACGCCGTGCGCCTGCTGCGGCGGCGCCTCAAGGCGCTGATCGGGAGGCATTGAACGCATGATCCCGAGAAGTCGCAGGCTTCTCGGACAAGATCATGTGCAGAAGAATGAGGGCGGTCAGCCTTCGGCTTCAGCTCTGGCGCGCTCGCGAAAGGCGCGGCGGATCACCTTGCCCGAGGTGGTGAGCGGAACGGCGTCCACGAACTCGACCTCGCGCGGATATTCGTGCGCGGACAAGCGCTCGCGCACGAAGGCGCGAATGCCGTCCGCCAGTTCGGGCGAGGCCGCAAAACCATCGTTCAGCGCCACATAGGCCTTGACGATCTCGGTCCGGATCGCATCGGGCTTGCCCACCGCCGCCGACATGCGGACGGCGGGATGGGCGTTCAGGCAGTCCTCCACTTCGCCGGGGCCGATGCGGAATCCCGCCGAGGTGATGATGTCGTCGTTGCGGCCTTTGAAATAAAAGTAGCCGTCCGCGTCGCGAAACGCCTGGTCGCCGGTCAGCATCCAGTCGCCCCTGAACTTTTCCGCGGTCGCTTCCTCGTTCTCCCAGTAGCGCAGGAACATCACGGGGTCGGGCCGCCTGACGGCGATCTCACCGGCCTCGCCCGGCGGCAGTTCGCGGCCGTCGCCGTCGATCACCGCGACCTCATGGCCCGGCACGGGCAGGCCGGTCGCGCCGGGCCGCGACACGCCGAGCGCCGCGCAGGAGGCGATGACGAGATTGCACTCGGTCTGCCCATAGGCCTCGTTGACGGGGAGGCCCAGCGCCTCCTCCGCCCGCTCAAAAGTTTCCCGCCCCAGCGCCTCGCCGGCTGAGCTGACGGCGCGCAGGTTCAAGCGGAAGCGTTTTTGGATGTCGGGCACGCCGCGCAGGAGCCTGAGCGCCGTCGGCGGGATGAAGGCGTTGCGGATTTGAAGCGCCTCCATAAGCCCGAGCGCTGCCTCCGGGTCAAACCCTTCGGAGGGCGCGGCCACGACCGGCACGCCAAGATAAAGGCTCGGCAGGAGCATGTTGAGGAGCCCGCCCGCCCAGGCCCAGTCGGCCGGCGTCCAGAACAGGTCATCCGGCTGCGGCATGAATTCCTGCATCATGGCGATGCCGGGCAGGTGGCCCAAGAGCACGCGGTGGCCGTGCAGCGCGCCCTTGGGCTGGCCCGTGGTGCCTGAGGTGAAGATCATCAGCGCGGGGTCGTCCGGCCCGGTATCGGCCGGCTCGAAATCCTTGGGGACGTCCGCGATGGATTGCCAGAAGTCGGCCGCGCCGGCCTCCGCTCCGTCTGTCACGAGGACCTGATCGAGCTCGGGCAGGTCTTCCTGGATGGCGCGGACCTTGGCAAAGCCCTTCGCGTTGGCGACCAGCGCCCGCGCGCCGGAGGTCCGCAGCCGGTGGGAAAGCGCGTCGCGCCCGAACAGGAGCGCGAGCGGCACTGCCACAGTCCCGAGCTTGGCGCTCGCCGCATGCGCGACCACGGTCTCGAAGCCCTGTGGCAGGAGGAGCGCAATGCGGTCGCCGCGGCGGAGGCCGCGTTGCCGGAGCGCCGAGGCCAGCCGGTCGGAGGCGTCCGCCAGTTGGCCGAAGGAGCGGCGCTCGATATGGCCGTCCGAGCGTCGCTCGATCACCGCGAGCCGGTCGGGTTCCGCCTTCGCCCAGCGATCGGCGATCTCCGTCCCGATGTTGAAGCGTTCCGGGATGCGCCACGCGAAATCGCGATAAAGTTTCCCATAGGTTTTTGCGCGCTGCAGCATGAGCGGCAACTTAGCACTTTGTGCAGTGCAAAAAAGGGGTTGGCCCACGAAGCCGGCTGCTGCGTAGCCCTCGCCGGCCGCCCGCACCCCAAAACCGTGCAACCCTCCGCCGCCCCGGACAGGCGGCGGCGCAGGTCTCATGCGGAAACGGCCTCCGAAGGCGCTTACTCGCCGATCTCGGCCTTGAGCTTCGTCACCTCTTCGGCGCTCATCTCGCCCGTGGTCGTCACTTCGCCATTCTGGATGCGCCACAGGCGGAACGGGCCGGTGATATCACCGAGATTGTCGAAGCTGACCGGGCCGATGACGCCTTCGTATTTCACCGGCTTGCCCTCCTCGATGAGCGCGAGCGCCTTGGCGAATTCCTGCTTGCCGGCATGGATCGGCTCGCCACCCTCGGCCGTCACCTCAGGGATCGCGGCCTTGATGGCGGCGGAATCGCCCTTGCCGGCCTTAGCGACGGCGAGCGCCACGATGGCGGCCGCGTCATAGGAACGGTCGGCGGCCGGCGCGTCCGGCTTGATGCCGCCGGAGAAGGCCTCGAAGTTCTGGTTGAAGTATTCGGTGGATGGGGTGGGCGCGGTGCCCGACGAAGTGCCGTAGGCGTCGTTGAGATATTGCGCGCCGACGGCCGAGATGAAGTCCGACGAGTTCATGCCGTCGTTCAGCAGGAACTTCGCCGGCCCGCCACCCGAGATCCACGCGCGGGCGATGGTCGCGCCATCCACGGGGTAGGAGACGAGGTAAAGCGCCTCCGGGTCGCCTTGCATGGCGGCGGAGGCTTCCGCCGTGTAGCTCGCCTGCTTCTCGTTATAGGGCGTAACCGAGGTGATCGTGCCGCCGAGCTTCTCGAAGGCCTTGGTGAACTCCTTGACCATGTTCACGCCGAAGTCGTTGTTGACGTGGATGATGGCGAGGCTCGTGAGGCCCTGGTCGATCGCGTATTTCGCCGCCGCCGTGCCCTGGAGCGCATCGGACGTGATGGTGCGGAAGAAGACGCCGTTGGTCTTGCCTTCCTCACCCAACTGCGTGAGCGTCGGCGAGGACGAGGCGGGCGACACCTGCACCACGCCGGCGGGTGCGGTGACCGATGTGAGGATCGGGATCGAGACGGACGAGATGATGCCGCCGATGATCACCGGCACCTTGCCGATGTTGACGAGCTGCGTCGCCTGATCGACGGCGACATTGCCCTGGCTCTGGCTGTCGCGCACATCGGTGAGCAGTTTGCAGCCCTCGCCGAAGCCGCCGGCGTCGTTGAAGTCCCTGAAGGCCATCTCCACGGCCTTGGCGCCGGCTTGCCCGTAGGCACCGGCGGGGCCGGTCAGTTCCATGACCAGGCCGACGGTGACGTCGCACTCGGCCGCGAAGGCCGGCGCGGCGGAAATGCCGAGACCCGTGGCGAGAGCCAAGGCTTTGGTGATGTGTTTCATTTCGGTTCCCCTGTTGAACTGTGCCGGCTTGGCGCCGGCTATTGTCGATCTTACGCGGTGGGCTGCGCGGCTGCGCCCACCCCGCCCAGATTGTATTTCATGATCGCGCCGTGGCGTCCCGTGCGGTCGCGTTCGAGCTCATAGACCTCGCCCGGCAGGGGCGACGACTCCGCGAGCACGGCATCGATCGCGCGGCGGTCTTCCTCCATCAGCCGGACTGAGGCCACCGCGAGGTTGGCCGGCAGGTGCGAGCGGTCGCGCGCGCCCACGATGACGCCCGCCACATGGGGCCATTCAAGGGCGGCGGCGCTCGCCACAGCGGCGATCTCCGTGCCGTGACGGTCGGCCACCCCCCGCAGAGCGCGGAGCAGCGCCTGAAACAGATCCCAACCGCCCCATTCGTCGATGATGAGCTTGTATTTGACCAGCGAGCGATTCTCGAACACTTCCTTCGGCTCAGGCGCGCCCAGCCAGCGGTCGCTCAGGAGGCCGCCCGCCACCGTGCCGTAGCAAAGCAGCGACACGCCGCGCTGCCGGGCCGCCTCGGCAAGTCGTTTTGCCGGGCGCTGGTCGAGAAGCGAGTATTGCACTTGCATGGAAACAAGCGGCACGCCGGCATCGACCATTCGAGCCATCCGCTCAGCGTCGAAATTGGTCGCGCCGACATTGCGGATCTTGCCCGCCCGGCGAAGCTCGTCGAGCCAGAGCCCAGTCTCGATCCAGCGGGGTTGGGAAAAATCCCACCAGTGGAGCTGGACGAGGTCGAGCCGCTCGACTCCGAGGCGCTTTAGCGAGCGGTCAATGACTTGCGTGACAGTGGCTTTTTCGATCGTGCCGAGGACGTCGAGATCGGGCACGAACTTGGTGTGGACCTGGATGCGATCCAGCGCAGCATAGCCATGCTTCTCGGCGAAGGCCTGACGGAAGCGGCCGATCGTCTCCTCGACGCCGGTATAGATGTCGGCGCAGTCGAACGTCGTGATGCCTGCTTCCGCATAGGCCATCAGGTCGGCGGACGGGTCATCGCTCCTCAGGGCGCCGTGACCCTTGGCGAGCTGCCAGTTTCCGCGGATCACGCGCGAGATGGAATAGCCGGGGGCGAGTTCGGTGCGCAGCATGGTCACCCTCACGGAAGCGGCACGGCCGTCGTGGCGGCGTGGCTGAAGCGGCGCAGGCCCAGACGCGTGATGCGCAGGCGCGTCGAGCAGTTGGGGTCGGGGCAGGCGATCTCGGCGTCCGTGGTCATCCAGTCGTGTGCGTGGGTCGGCCGCTGTTTGGCGGCGAGCAGCGGCAGGACGGCGGCGAGCGAGTAGATGGAGAAACCCTGGCCGGGCGGCAGGTGGAGCATCTCCCCGCGCAGCTCGAAATGGTCGCCGGGCTCGGCGCCGCAATAAACCGGCCCGCCTTCGGGCACGATCACCTCGACGCGCAGGTCATGGAGGTCGAAGCCGTCGTCGCCGGCGGCCCCCGTCGAACTTGTTCCGCCCGCCTCGTTCTGATCCACGTCGCTCTCTTCGCCGGCAAGGCTTGATTTTTGATTTGCATTCACGCCCTTTGCAAGCTTGATCCCAAATGGTGGGGAGGTTCGCGGCTTCGGCGTGGATGCGCTCAGCGAGCGGCCTTTCGCCCTACCCCTTCTCGGAGCCCAATGCCCTTCGCACAAGGGAACAGTTCGGCCCACCAGCCGCTGATCGAGGCGCGCGACGTCGTGCGCCATTTCGGCGGCGTGCGTGCGGTGGACGGCATGTCGCTTGCGCTCGCGCCCGGCTCCATGGTCGGCCTGATCGGCCCGAACGGCGCGGGCAAGACGACGCTTTTCAACCTGCTCGCCGGCGCGCTCGCCCCAAGCGCCGGCGAGATCAGGATCGAAGGCCGCGACGTGTCGCGGGAAGGCGCGCACCGGCGCATCCCGCGCGGGATCGGACGCACGTTCCAAATCCCGCGCCCCTTTGGCGAGATGACGGTTCTGGAGAACGTTCTCGCGGGCGGCCAGAACCAGAGCGGCGAGAGGGTCTGGATGAACTTTCTCCGGCCTGGCCGGGTGCAGGCCGAGGAGAAGGCCGCGGTCGAGAAGGCGAGAGCGCTTCTCGATTTCGTCACGCTCTCGCGCCTGGAGCACGAGCCCGCGCGGGTCCTTTCGGGCGGCCAGCGCAAGCTTCTGGAACTGGCCCGCGTGCTCATGGCGGACCCGAAGGGCATCCTGCTCGACGAGCCGGCAGCCGGCGTTAACCCGACGCTTCTGGAGCTCATCATAGACCGTGTCCTGCAACTCAACGCCGGGGGCAAGACTGTGCTCCTGATCGAGCACAACATGGACATGGTGGCGCGGCTTTGCCCGCATGTGGTGGTGATGGCCGCCGGCCGGCTCTTGGCCGAGGGCCCGCCGGCGGAGGTAGTCCGCAACTCAGCCGTGGTCGGCGCCTATCTCGGCGAGGCGGCATGAGCGCCGGAGCGGTTCCTCCGGCGGCGCTTTCCACGCGGGCGCTCGTCACAGGCTACAGCCGTGATCTTCCCATCGTGCGCGGCGTCGATTTGAACGTCGGCAAAGGCGAGCTGGTGGTGCTGCTCGGGCCGAACGGGGCGGGAAAATCCACGCTGGTCAAGGCGGTCGCGGGGCTGGCGTCGATCTTTTCCGGACAGGTGAGGCTGGGCGACATGGACGTGACGGGCGTGGCGCTGCACGAGCGTGTGCGCCACGGCCTCGCCTTCGTGCCGCAGACCGAGAACGTGTTCGCCACGCTCAGTGTCCGCGAGAACCTGTCCGTCGCCGCCAACATCCTGCCCAAGGAGAAGCGCAAGGGGCGCATCGACGCCGTGCTCACGCTGTTTCCAGACCTGCGCGAAAAACTGGGTTCAAGGGCCGGCGCGCTTTCGGGCGGCCAGCGGCAGATGCTGGCGGTCGCCCGCGCGCTGGTGGTCGAGCCCTCCGTCCTCATCCTCGATGAGCCCTCGGCCGGGCTGTCCCCGCGGGTCGTGGGCGAGGTCTTTTCGCGGCTGAAGGAGATCAACCACGCGGGCGTCACGATCGTGCTGGTGGAGCAGAACGTGAAGGCGGCGCTCGGTGTCGCGGACCGCGCGCTGATCCTGGTCGAGGGCCGCATCGCGCATGAGGGAACGGCGACGGCGCTCGCCGGCGATCCGGTCGTGGGCGAGCTTTATCTCGGCGGCGGCAAGACCCGCGAGGCGCTGCCTTCATGATCGCGCAGGCGCTCGTGGATGGGCTCATCAACGGCGCGGTGATCGGGCTGGGCGCCATCGGCGTGACGCTCACCTACGCCATCCTGCGCTTCGCCAACTTCGCCCATGGCGAGTTCATCACCTGGGGCGCCTATTTCGCGCTCCTCGTCAGCGGCGCGCTGGGCGCTGTCTTCGCCGGCACCCTTGTACCCATCTCGCCATTCTCTTTCGGCTGGAGCCTGCCCCTAGCCCTCCTCGCAGCCTTCGCCCTGACCGCGGCGCTGGCGCTGCTCGTGGACGCGCTTCTGTTCGGGCAACTCAGGCGCAAGGGCAGCGCGGCCATCATCGTGGTTATGGCGAGCTTCGGCGCAGCCCTCGCGCTTCGCAACCTGCTTGAATTCGCCTTAACGTCGCAGCCCCGCTATTTTTCCGACGCGCTGCAGATCGCCGTGCGTTTGGGCGGCGGGATCAGGGCGACGCCGGACCAGTTGCTCACGGTGGGCGTGGCGATCCTGCTCGTGATCGCGCTTCACCTCACGGTGACGCGCACGGCGATCGGCCGCTCCATGCGCGCGGTGGCGGAGAACCCGCAGCTCGCGGGCGTGGCGGGCATCGACGTCCGCCAGGTCATACGCATCGTCTGGGTGCTCGGCGCTGGCCTCGCCGCGGTCGCGGGCGTCTTTTCCGGGCTGGTGGTGCAGATCAGGCCGCAGATGGGGCTCGACCTTCTCCTGCCGCTCTTCGCCGCCGCGATCCTGGGCGGCATCGGCAGCGTGCCGGGCGCGATGCTGGCCGGCCTGATCGTCGGCCTGGGCGAGGCGCTTGCCGTCCAGTGGGCCGGGGCCGAGTGGCGCGCGGCGATCGCCTTCGTCGTGCTGGTCCTGGTGCTCCTATTGCGCCCGCAAGGCCTGTTCGGGAGGCGCGCGTGATCCTCGATCTCGTCGCCTATGGCGCCTTCTTCCTGACGGTCGCGCTCACCTACGCCATCCTCACGCTGGGCCTCAACGTGCAGTGGGGGCAGACGGGTCTCTTCAACGTGGGCGTGGCCGGCTTCGTCGGCGTGGGCGCCTATGTCTCCGCCCTCATCACCACCCCGGACGACCCCGCCCGCCTCGGCGGCTTCGGCCTGCCGATCGCCTTGGGCTGGCTCGGCGGCGCACTGGCCGCCGGCCTCGTCACCTTCCTTGTCGGCGCGCTGACAATCCGGCTCAGGGCTGATTATCTGGCGATCGCCAGTTTCGGCGTCGCTGTGGTCGTGCAGCTCTGCATGTTGAACCTTCAGGGGATCACCGGCGGGCCGTTCGGGATCAGCTTCATTCCCCGGCCCTTCGGAACCCTCGCCGGCGATCCGCTGTCGTTCGGCCTCCTCAACCTGGCGGTCGTCGCGGGCGTGGTCCTCCTTCTCTATCTCGCGCTGGAGCGGCTGGCGCACAGCCCCTGGGGGCGGGTGCTGCGCGCCATCCGCGAGGACGAGGAGGCGGCTTTGGCGCTCGGCAAGAGCGCGACCAGATTCCGCCTCCAGGCCTTCGCGATCGGCGGCGCGGTCATGGGCCTGGCGGGCGCAGTGCAGGGGCATTTCATCGGCTTCATCGCGCCCGACAACTATGTGCCCACACTCACCTTCCAGGTCTGGGCCATGCTGATCGTCGGCGGGTCCGGCAACAATCGCGGGGCGATTCTGGGCGCAGTCGTCGTGTGGGGCATCTGGGCGCTGTCGGCGAGCGCGTTTGCGGCGCTGTTTCCTGCCGGCGAGCAGGCCCGCGCCTCGGCGCTTCAGATCGCCAGCATCGGGGTCGCGCTCTGCGCCATCCTCCTGTTCCGCCCGCGCGGCATTTTGGGCGAACGCAGCCTGGTCGCGCGCCGCTTCGCCCGCCGGCCCTCCGCATCCTTCACCCAAGATCCTTCCGCCACCGGAGAAGCGCCCCATGCCGCAAAGCCCTGAGCGCGCGCGCCTCGGCCATCTGGAGCTGAGCCGCCTTGTTTGCGGCCTGTGGCAGGTCGCCGACCTCGAGAAGAACGGTGCGACACTCGATCCCGAAAGGGCGGCGGACGCGCTCGCGGCTTACGTGCGCGAGGGCTTCGACACGTTCGACATGGCCGACCATTACGGCAGCGCCGAGCTGATCGCGGGCCGGCTGCTGGCGCGGCACCAGGGTGACGCGAAGCGGCCGCTCGCCTTCACCAAATGGTGCCCCGAGCCGGGGCCGATGACGCGCGACGTCGTGCGCGCGGGCGTCAAGGAACGGCTCGACCGCTTGGGCGTGGGGCGGGTCGATCTCCTGCAGCTCCACTGGTGGAGCTTCGAGCACCCCGCCTGGCTCGATGCGCTCCACGAGATGGCGGCGCTGCGCGAGGAAGGCTTCATCGCGGAGATCGGCGTCACCAATTTCGACGCAGCCCACCTGAACCTCGCTTTGGCCGACGGCGTTCCGGTCGCCAGCAACCAGGTCTCCTTCTCCCTGATCGATCGCCGCGCCGCCGCGCCGCTCGCGGAGCTCTGCCGGCGGACAGGGGTGAAGCTGCTCGCCTATGGCACGCTGTGCGGCGGCTTCCTTTCGGAGCGTTGGCTGGGGCGTGACGAGCCGAGCGAAATCCCGGACTGGAGCCGCTCGAAATACAGGCGCTTCATCGACGCGGCGGGAGGCTGGGGCGCGTTCCAGGCGGTGCTGAAGGCCACCGCTGCGATCGCAGCCCGGCACGGCGTGTCGGTGTCCAACGTCGCAACCCGCTTCGTGCTGGACCATGATTTCGTCGCAGCCGCGATCATCGGGGCGAGGATCGGCGAAAGCGAGCACCGCGCCGACAATCTCAACACCTTCCGTTTCACCCTGGACGAGGAGGATCGGGAAAGGCTGGAGGAAGCGTTCGGGCACACCGTGCCGATCCCCGGCGACTGCGGCGACGAATACCGAAAACCGCCCTTCCTCACCGCGTCGGGCGATCTGAGCCACCATCTCCAAGTCCTCCCTTCCGCCTATCGCGCGGAGGAGGCCGGGCCGAACCGCTCGCGCGTGTCGTCGGGCAGCGTGTGGGAGCCGATCGCGGGCTACAGCCGGGCGGTGCGGGTGGGCAACCGCATCGCGGTGTCCGGCACCACGGCCACCCATGGCGGCGACCGCGTGGTGGCGCCCGCCGACGCCGGCGCGCAGACGACCTATATCCTCGACAAAATTCTCGCTGCCATCGCAGCGCTGGGCGGAACGGCCGACGACGTGATCCGCACCCGCATCTACCTGGCCGCCGAAGGGGACTGGGAGCCCGTGTCTCGCGCCCATGGCCGCGTCTTCGGCGCGATCCGGCCGGCCAACACCATGGTCGGGGGCCTCCAGCTCATCGGCGGCTACAGGGTGGAGATCGAAGCGGAGGCCGAGATTTCCGCAAGCCCTTGAGCGGTCGAGGCGGAAAGGACGCAGCGGTCTTGCAGCGAAGCGCAGAATGCCGTTCCGTCCAACCTTTGCTGCGAGAAGGGGAGGAGTCGGGATGATGACATTCGGGCTCGACGAGGACCGGCTGGCGATCCGCAAGATGGCGTCGGACTTCGCCGCCGAGAAGATCGCGCCCTTCGCGCTGGACTGGGACGAATGCAAGCATTTTCCGGTCGAGACGCTGCGCGAGGCAGCAAGGCTCGGCATGGGCGGAATCTATGTGCGGGAAGACGTTGGCGGCTCGGGCCTCACGCGCCTCGACGCGGCGCTGATCTTCGAGGCGCTCGCCACCGGTTGCCCCACGGTCGCCGCCTATCTGTCCATCCACAACATGTGCGCCTGGATGATCGACGCCTATGGCGGCGAGGAGCAGCGCCGGCGCTGGGCGCCCGATCTCTGCGCCATCGAAACTCTCGCCAGCTACTGCCTGACCGAGCCGGGCTCCGGTTCCGACGCCGCCGCGCTGAAGACGAGAGCGGCGCCGGATGGCGACACCTATGTGCTGAACGGCTCCAAGCAGTTCATCTCGGGCGCCGGCGCGAGCGACCTCTACATCGTGATGGCGCGCACGGACGGGGAGGGGCCGGGCGGAATCTCCGCATTGGTGGTGCCGGCCGACACGCCCGGCATTAGCTTCGGGGCGAACGAGCGCAAGATGGGCTGGAACGCGCAGCCGACGCGCCTCGTCTCCTTCGACAACGCCCGTGTGCCCGCCGCCAACCGGCTGGGCGAGGAGGGCGAAGGGTTCAGGATCGCCATGGCCGGGCTGAATGGCGGGCGGCTCAACATCGCGGCCTGCTCGCTGGGCGGCGCGCAGGCGGCCACCGACAAGGCGCTCGCCTATATGCGCGAGCGAAAGGCCTTCGGCAAACGGCTGGACGAGTTCCAGGCGCTGCAGTTCCGCCTGGCCGACATGGCGACGGAACTCGAAGTGTCCCGCGCGATCCTTTGGCGGGCAGCAAGCGCGCTCGACGCCGGCGACGCAAGCGCCCCGCAGCTCTGCGCCATGGCCAAGCGGTTCGTCACCGATGCCGGCTTCAAGGTCGCCAACGAGGCGTTGCAGCTCCACGGCGGCTACGGCTATCTCGCCGAATATGGCGTCGAGAAGATCGTGCGCGACCTGCGGGTCCACCAGATCCTGGAGGGGACCAACGAGATCATGCGGGTGATCGTGGCGCGCTCGCTCTTGGGAAGCGGCAGATGAGCGCCCATTCCCACGCAGCGGCCGAGCCGGAGGTGATCGTCGGACGCGAGAATGCCGTCGGCGTTGTCCGGCTGAACCGGCCAAAGGCGCTGAACGCGCTGACGCTTTCCATGGTGCGCGCCGTCCGTGCGGCCCTGGAGGATTTTTCGGGCGATCCCGCGGTTGCTCTCGTGATCCTGGAAGGCGCGGGCGAGCGCGCTTTTTCGGCGGGCGGCGACATCCGCACCATCCACGAACGCGGCAAGATTGGCGACGGCTTCGCGGAAAAATTCTGGGCCGAGGAATACGAGCTGGACGCGCTGATCGCGCGCTTCCCCAAGCCGGTCGTCGCGATCATGCACGGCATCGTCATGGGCGGCGGCGCGGGGCTCGCAATCCATGCCTCGCACCGGATCGTCACCGATTCCACGCGCTTCGCCTTTCCCGAGGTCGGCATCGGTTTCATCCCCGATGTCGGCGCGAGTTGGCTTCTGCCGCGCGCGCCGGGCCAAACCGGCCGCTACCTCGCCTTCACGGGCGAGAGCGTGCGCGCCGCGGACGTGATCCGGGCCGGGCTGTCGGACACCTATGTTCCGGCGTCGAATCTCGCGGCGCTCCGCGCCGACCTCCTCGCCCTGCCAGCAGGAATAGATGCGGGCCAAGTCTCCGCCGTGATCGACCGTCATCGCGTCGAGCCCCCCGCTGGCCTCTTCGCGGCATATGGGGCCGAGATCGACGCCGCCTTCCGCCAAGAGGCGATCGAGGACATCCTGGCGGCACTCGACGATGCGGGTTCGGAGTTCGCAGCGAAAACCATTGCAACGATCCGGTCGCGGTCGCCGACCAGCCTGCGGCTCGCCGCCGAGCTGCTGCGGCTCGGGCGGGGCGCGAAAAGCCTGGAGGAATGTCTCCTCCGCGAGTTCCATGCCGCCTGCCTGACCCTCAAGGGTCACGACTTCTACGAAGGTGTGCGTGCGGCCGTGATCGACAAGGATCGCAACCCCCGTTGGTCGCCCCCGAGCCTGGCTGAGGCACCGCCCGCACGGCCCGAGGATTTTGCATTCAC
Source organism: Mesorhizobium sp. (assembly GCA_035998495.1). Lineage (GTDB taxonomy): Bacteria > Pseudomonadota > Alphaproteobacteria > Rhizobiales > Rhizobiaceae > Mesorhizobium_B. The sequence goes on along the minus strand of DASYHP010000064.1, from coordinate 65,388 downwards.
GGCGGGCGTCCGGCCGCCCGCCTTCCCAAGTCAGGAGATCCTGTCATGACCGCGGAGAAGATCGTCTTTGTAGGTCTCGGCAATATGGGCGGGCCGATGATCCTGAACCTCGCCAAAGGCGAGCGCGAGGTCGTCGGCTTCGACCTGTCGGAGGCGGCGCTTGTCGCCGCGCGTGGAGCGGGGGTCCAGACGGCCGGCTCGCTCGCTGAGGCGCTTGCCGGGGCCGGCGTGGTCATCACCATGCTGCCCGCCGGCCGCCATGTGCTTTCCGTCTGGCAGGAGGCGTTGCCGCAGCTCCGGCCGGGCGCGCTCCTTATCGACTGCTCGACCATCGACGTGGACAGCGCCCACGCCGCGCACGCCATGGCCGAGAAAGCCGGGATGGAATCGCTCGACGCGCCGGTCTCGGGCGGCACCGCCGGTGCCAAGGCGCTGACGCTGACCTTCATGGCCGGCGGCAGCCGAGAGGCGTTTTCGCGCGCGGAGCCGATCCTTTCGCTCATGGGCAGGCGGATCGTGCATTGCGGGGGGCCGGGCGCCGGCCAGGCCGCGAAAATCTGCAACAACATGATCCTCGGCATTTCCATGATCGCGGTGTCGGAAGCTTTCGTGCTGGCGGAAAAGCTTGGCCTCTCGCACCAGGCGCTGTTCGACGTGGCCTCCACCGCCTCGGGGCAGTGCTGGTCGCTGACGAGCTATTGCCCGGTGCCCGGGCCGGTGCCGGCCTCGCCGGCCAACAACGGCTACAAGCCCGGCTTCGCCGCCGCGCTGATGCTGAAGGATTTGAGGCTCGCCAGCGAGGCGGCGCGCGCAACTGGGGCCGCGACGCCGCTGGGGCGTCACGCCGAGGAGATTTTCGCCGGTTTCGCCGCGGGAGGCGGAGCCGACACGGATTTCTCGGGCATCGTTGAGCATCTGCGCGCCGCGTCGGGAAAAGGAGGGAACGCATGAGCCATGAGACGATCCTCACGGAGACGACCGGCCGGGTGGCGCTGATCCGGCTCAACCGGCCGCAGGCGCTGAACGCGCTCAATGCGCAGCTCGCGGGCGAGCTGGTCGAGGCGGCCGAGCGCTTCGACCGCGATGCCGCCATCGGCTGCATCGTTGTGACGGGCTCGGAAAAGGCCTTCGCCGCCGGGGCCGACATCAAGGAGATGCAGAATCGCGGCTACGCCGAAATGTACGCGCAGGACTGGTTCGCGCTCTGGGGGCGCTTCGCCGACATCCGCACGCCCACGATCGCGGCCGTGAACGGCTTCGCGCTGGGCGGGGGCTGCGAGGTGGCGATGATGTGCGACATCGTGCTCGCCGGCGACGGTGCAAAATTCGGCCAGCCCGAAATCAATCTCGGCGTGATGCCCGGCATGGGCGGCACGCAGCGCCTCGCGCGCCTCGTCGGCCGCTCCAAGGCGATGGAGCTTTGCCTGACCGGCCGGATGATGGGCGCGGAGGAGGCGGAGCGGTCGGGCCTCGCCGCCCGCGTCTTCCCCGCCGCCGAGCTCGAGGCCGAGGCGATGAAGATGGCCGCGGTGATCGCGGAAAAACCGCTCACGGCGGCCATGATGACCAAGGAGGCGATCGAGCGCGCCGACGAGGTGCCGCTCGCCGAGGGCCTGCGCTTCGAGCGGCGCGTGTTCCACTCCATGTTCGCCCTGGCCGAGCAGAAGGAGGGCATGGCCGCCTTCGTGGAAAAGCGGAAACCCAGCTTCAACCGGGGGTGAAGCCACTCCGCGCCTGTCCTGTCGAGGCGGCTGGAGATGTTCACGCAGCGGCCCGGGCGAGGGACCGCTCGCCGCCGGTGGCTGCGGGCGAGGCGCCCGCAAGGGCGGGGCGGAAGCGCTTGAGCCTGAGCGCGTTGGTCAGCACGAAGACGCTGGACAGCGCCATCGCGCCGGCCGCGAGCACCGGCGACAGAAGCATGCCGTTGACGGGATAAAGCAGGCCCGCCGCCACCGGGATCAGCGCCGCGTTGTAGGCGAAGGCCCAGAACAGGTTCTGCTTGATGTTCTCCATCGTCGCCTTGCTGAGTGCGATGGCGTTCACCACCCTGCGCAGGTCGCCGCCCATCAGCACCACGTCGGCCGACTCGATCGCCACATCCGTGCCCGAGCCCACCGCAAGCCCCACATCGGCTTCGGCCAGCGCCGGCGCGTCGTTGATGCCGTCGCCCACGAAGGCGATTTTTCGGCCGCCGGCGCGGAGCTTGCGGACCGCTTCGACCTTGCCGTCGGGCAGCACCTCGGGAATGACCTCGTCGATGCCGAGTTTTTGGGCCACGGCCTGAGCCGTCGCGCGGTTGTCGCCCGTAATCATCGCGACGTTGAGGCCGAGATCGTGCAGCGCGCGGATGGCGTCATGCGTCGTCTCCTTGATGGGGTCGGCGACCGCGATGATCGCGGCGAGCTTGCCGTCGATCGCGGCGTAGAGCGGGGACTTCGCCTCCGCCCCGAGCCGCGCGGCTTCCGCCGCGAATGCCCCCACCTCATGGCCGAGCCGGCCCATGAAGCGGTCGGCGCCCACCTCGACCCTGCGGCCGTTGACCACGGCCTTGACGCCGAAGCCTGGCACGGCCTCGAACGCTTGCGCCCCACCCAGGCGCAGGCCGCGCTTCCCGGCGGCCGCGACGATTGCTTCGGCGATCGGGTGCTCGGATTTCCCCTCGACGGCCGCTACCAGCGACAGCACCTCGTCGGCCCCGAAGCCGGGAGCAGGCGTCAAGTCGGTCAGCTCCGGCCGGCCCTTCGTCAGCGTGCCCGTCTTGTCGAGCGCGACCAGACCCACGTCACGGAGCGACTGCAAGGCCTCGCCCTTGCGGAACAGCACGCCGAGCTCCGCCGCGCGCCCCGTGCCCACCATGATCGAGGTCGGCGTGGCGAGCCCCATCGCGCAGGGGCAGGCGATGATGAGGACCGCGACCGCGTTCACCAGCGCGAAGGTCAGCGCCGGGTCGGGGCCGAACACGAGCCAGATGCCGAAGGTGAGGGCGGCGACTCCCATCACGGCGGGCACGAACCACATGGTGACGCGATCGACCAGCGCCTGGATGGGCAGCTTCGAGCTTTGCGCCGCCTCCACCATGCGGATGATCCCCGCCAGCACGGTGTCCGCGCCCACCTTGGTCGCGCGGAAGGAGAAGGCGCCCGTCTTGTTGATCGTGCCGCCGACCACGGTTGCGCCCGCGCCCTTCTCAACAGGCACCGGCTCGCCGGTGATCATGCTCTCGTCCACGAAGGAGGAGCCTTCGACGACCTCACCGTCGGCGGGCACCTTCTCGCCGGGCCGGACCTCCACGACATCGCCCGCACGCAACTCCGCGAGCGGCACCTCGACTGTCTTGCCGTCGCGTACGACGCGGGCGGTCTTGGCCTGGAGGCCGACGAGCCGCTTGATCGCCTCTGAGGTGCGGCCCTTGGCCTTGGCCTCAAGCGTGCGGCCGAGCAGGATCAGGGTGACGATCACAGCCGCCGCCTCGTAATAGACATTGACCGTGCCCGCCGGCAGCAGTTCGGGCGCGAACGTCGCCACGACCGAATAAGCCCAGGCGGCCAGCGTGCCGACCGTGACCAGCGAGTTCATGTCGGGCGCGCCGCGCAAAAGCGCCGGCACGCCCTTGCGGAAGAAGCGCAGACCCGGCCCGAACAGCACGAGCGTGGTCAGCGCGAACTGCACGAGCCAGCTCGTCCGCATGCCGATCGTGCCCATCACAAGATCGTGGATCGCGGGCAACAGATGCGAACCCATCTCCAGTACGACCACGGGCAGGGTGAGCGCGGCGGCGAGGATCAGGGAAAGCCGCAAGCTCTTCATCTCACGCTCACGCGCCTGGCGCTCGCGATCCTCCGCGGCGGGTCCGGCCTCGACGCGGCGCGGCTCGTAGCCGGCGCTCCGCACGGCGGCTTCCAGATCGGCCGCCCTGACCGCGCCGCGCGCGAAACGCACGCTTGCCCTTTCCGTGGCCAAGTTGACCGAAGCGTCGGACACCCCCGGAACCGCCTTGAGGGCTCGTTCCACGCGGCCCACGCAGGAGGCGCAGGTCATTCCCTCGACGCCGATCTCGGCCGTGTCCTCGGGCACCGCGTATCCGGCGGTTTCCACGGCGCGGATTACGGCCTGCGGGTCGGGCGCGCCGGCGAAGGCGACGTCGGCGCGCTCCGTCGCCAGGTTGACGTTCACGGTCTCCACGCCCGGCACTTTGCCGATGGCGCGCTCCACGCGGCCCACGCAGGAGGCGCAGGTCATGCCCTCCACCGGCACGCTGATCCTGGACGGGTTCGAAGCGCTGGCATCGCGCTGCAATGAAACCACTTCCGCCATGGGTTTAACTCCCGATATCGGCTCACTGCGGAAACAGATAGGGTTTCCCATGATGGGAAGGTCAAGAGCCCGGCCGCCGGGAAAAATCCCTCGCTACGGAGGCGAGCAGACAACCCTCTCGCCTTGGGAGCGGCAGGTCACCGATGCGGTCGAAGCCCGTGCCGTCCTGTCCCGGTCCAGCGGAATGAGCGCGCGCGTTCGATAGACGCGCCCGCTGATGCCGCACCAAAGGGCTTCGAGCGGGATGGGCTCACCGCGGACGCCGCGCAGGGCGTGCGTTCCGGTCAGCGGGTCGAACCAGAGCTCCAGTCGGGCCGTCTGGTTCGCGTCGAGGCTGGCGAAGTCATGTGAGAGCCAGTGCGCGAGCGCCGCCTGGCACACCAGCCTGTTCCTGCCGGCATTGGTGACCAGCAAGGGCCGCGCGACCCATCCCTTCATCTCGCTTGATGCGGTCGTCGCGTCGAGCTCCGCCGCGTTGGCGGCCGAAGCGAGGACGTGCATCAGCGTGAACATGAACAAAAGCATGAGCCTGGCCCGTTGCGGCCGGCGTGCTGGCGCTTGCGGATCGCGGCCGGGCGGACCACAAGTGCGGCTTCTCGAGACGGAGCCGAGCAAGGCCAAATGAAGAACCGCCTGAGTCATGCCCTTGCGGCTTTCCTTCTTCTCGCCCTGGCGGGCATGAGCGCCGGCGCCGCGGAAGTGAGTTCCATCGCCATCCTGACCCCGGAACTGGGCACGGATTACGGCTGGAACCAACAAGGCATCGAGGCGGCGAAAGCGGCGGGCGCCGCCGCCGGCGTCGCCATCGAGGTCGCGGAAGGCCTGGGCTACGGCGATGTCAGGCCGGTGCTGCGCGAACTCGCCGAGGAGGGCGTGAGCCTGATGATCGCCCATGCCAGCGGCTATAACACCGCCGCGCCCGAGATCGCAAAGGAGACGGGCGTGCCCGTCGCGATCGTGGACGCGCCCAACAGCCTCGTGCCGGGGCTGGTGGCCGATTACACGCTCTCGGGCCACGAGGGGGCGTATCTTGCGGGCCGGCTCGCCGCCAAGATGACGCGGTCGAAAGTGGTCGGGGTCGTCGTCTCGGGCGAGCCGCCTTCCTGGAACTCGCATTCCGCCGCCTTCGCGCAGGGGGTCAGAGACGAGAACAGGGACGTCCGGCTGATCTACGCGGTGATCGGCCTCGCCGCCTACAGCGACGCGGCCGGCGGCAAGCGCGTCACCGAAAGCGTGATCGCGGCCGGCGCCGACATCGTGTTCGGCCAGGGCAACGGCTCCAGCTTCGGCATGCTGCAGGCCGTCGAGACGGCGAAGGCCCCAGACGGCGGCAAGGTGCTGTTCATCGACGTGATCGGCGACAAGACCGCGATCGACAAGGGACACCTCCTGTCCTCGGTCGTCTGGAACATCGAGCCGGTCTATTCCGCGATGATCGCCGATTTGAGGGCCGACGCCTTCGGTACCAGGAGCTATTCGATCGGCTTGCGCGACAACTCCGTCGAGCTTCTCAAGACCGAACAGATCCCGGACGATGTCTGGGCCGAGATCATGACGATCCGGGAGGATGTGGTGGCGGGCAGGAATCTTGTCGAGCCGGAGTTCGAGGCCACGGCCGTCCGCGCCCTGATGAGCGATGTGAAGGAGTAGCGCGGGCGGGCCGGATCGCGGCGGAGAGGGGCTTCATGCGCATGGCCGCTCCCATGCCGCGCGAGCCGGTGATCGCGCTTGTCAACGTGACCAAGCGCTTTCCCGGCGTGGTCGCCCTGGACGGCGTCGGCCTCGAGCTTCGCCCCGGCGAGGTCCATGTGCTCCTGGGCGAGAACGGGGCGGGAAAATCGACCCTTGTCGGCATCCTGTCCGGACGGCATCGACCTGACGGCGGCGCGGTCGTCATCGATGGCGCGGCGCGCCGGCTGGACCCGCCGCGCGCGGCCCTTTCAAGCGGCATCGGGACCGTCTTTCAGCACGCTTTGCTCGCGCCGACGCTCACGGTCGAGGAAAACCTGCTTCTGGACACCCCCTGGTGGCAAAGGCCCAAAAGGGCGGAACTGCGGGGTCAAGCGCATCGTCTGGCGTCGGAGCTTGATGTTCTGGTGCCCCTCGACGCGCGGGTGTCGAAACTGTCGCCCGCCGAGCGGCAGCAGGCCGAGATCCTCAGGGCCCTGCTGCGCGACAGCCGGGTCCTGCTGCTCGACGAGGCGACGTCGATGCTGGCGCCGGCGGGCGTCGACCGGCTCGGCGCCTTGATGGGCAGGCTGGCCGAACGCGGGGTGGGCATCGTCCTCGTCACCCACAAGCTCAGGGAAGCCCTTGCCTTCGGGGACCGGATTTCCGTTCTCAGGCGGGGGCGCAAGGTCGGCGAGATCCCGCCCGAGCGCCTCAAGGGCACGGCCGAGGACGCGCCGGCCGCCGAGATCGTCGCGATGATGTTTGGGAGCGCTCCCCCGAACCTCGCGCGGCAAGGATCGAGAGCGGAAGCGCTTGCTGCGCGCGGCAGGCCGGTTCTCAAGGTCAGCGGCCTTTCGCTTCCGCCGGACCGCGCGGCGCCGGGCCTTTCCACGATCGACCTCGACGTCGGCGCCGGCGAGATCGTCGGCATCGCCGGGATCGAGGGTCAGGGCCAGAGAGAGTTCGCCGAGCTCCTTTCCGGCCAACGGCGGGACGGCAGTGGAAGCATCCGCCTCGACGGCAGGGAGATCGCGGGGCTGACGCTCGCTGAGCGGCGCGCACTCGGCCTGCGCCATCTCTCCGACGACCGTTTGGGGGAGGGGATCGCCGCGAACCTGTCCGTCGCGCACAACCTGTTCCTGAAGCGGATCGGCCAAAGACCCTTCTGGCGGCTTGGCTGGGAACGGCGGCGCGCCATCGGCAAGAATGCCGTGGCGCTTGCCCGCGCCTATGACATTCGCGCCACGAGCGTGGATGCGCCGGCCGGAAACCTTTCCGGCGGCAATGTCCAGAAAATCCTTCTGGCGCGCGAGCTTGACGAGGGCGCGAGACTGGCTATCTGCAGCAAGCCCACGCACGGGCTCGATCTCGCCACGGCCGCGGCGACGAGGGCGCGCATCCGCGGCCTCGCTCAGCGCGGCGCCGGCGTGCTGCTGATCTCCAGCGACCTCGACGAACTGATCGATCTCGCCAGCCGCATCGTCGTTCTGAGGGGCGGCGCGGTCGCGGGCGTCGTGGCCGGCGGGAGTTCGGCGCGCGAGAAGGTGGGCCGCCTCATGGCGGGGGCGGCGGCGTGAGCCCGCAGGACCTGCCAGCCGACCTCGGTGCGGCGCGTCCGTGGCGGCCCGGGAAAATCTTCCGGTGGCTGGCGCTGACCCTCATGCCGGTCCTCGCTGCCCTGTTCGGAGGCGGCGTCATCCTTTGGGCGGTCGGCGTCGATCCCCTGAACTACTACGGCACGGTCGCCGGTCGAGGCCTGTTGTCGCCTTCGGGCGTCCAGCAGACCCTGACGCGCATGGCGCCGCTCCTGTTTCTGGCGGCGGGGCTCATCGTCGCCTTCCGGGCCGGCCTGTGGAATCTCGGCGTGGACGGGCAGTTCCTGCTCGGCGCGGTGGCGGCCGCGGCCAGCGCGCCTGCGCTCGCCGCCATTCTCCCGTCCGGGGCGGCCATCCTCGTCGCGTTCAGTCTCGCCGCGCTGGTGGGGGCGGCCTGGGCCATGCTTCCCGCCCTGCTCAAGGCGTATGGCGGCGTGAACGAGATCGTGTCCACGCTGATGATGACCTTCCTGGGCGTCTCGCTCGCCAACCTGGTCGTCAAGCTGGGCCTGCGCGACCCCGAAACGACCGTGCCGCAGACGCGCACGCTGCCTGTCGAGGACAGGCTGCCGCGCCTCTTCGAGACGACGGTCAGCAGCGGCCTCCTTCTCGGCCTCTTCACCATAATCTTGGTCCACCTCGCGATGACGCGCACCGCTTTCGGCCTGCGGCTGCGCGTGATGGGCGTCAATCCGCGCGCCGCCATCCATGCCGGGCTTGACCTTCCCTGGTTGACCATTTGCGCCTTTGCGTTGTCCGCCGGCCTGGCGGGGGCGGCTGGCGCGATCGAGGTCCTTGGCATCCAGGGCAATGTGCGGGCGGACTGGAACCCCGCCTATGGGCTGCTCGTCGTCCCCACCGTGCTCCTGGCCCGCCTCAACGGGTTTGCAGCGGTCGGTTTCGTTCTTCTGCTCTCGGTCCTGTCGATCGGCGGCGAGAGCGCTGCCCGGCGCACTGGGGTGCCGAGCGCCTTCACGTTTGTGCTGGTCGCGCTGGTGCTGGTCGTCCTCGCATGCTCCGAATATCTGGATCGCCGCGCCCGCAACACGCCGGAGGGAGCCGCGTGACGCCGCTCATGAGCACGGCGTTCATCGGCGCGCTGCTCTTCGGGGCCGTCACGGCCGCGGTGCCGCTGCTCTTGGCCGGGCTCGGGGAGCAGATGTCCGAGAAATCGGGCGTGCTGAACATCGGCCTCGAAGGCATGATGATCGCAGGCTCCTTCGCCGGCTTCGCCACGGCCCTTGCCTCCGGGTCGTTCTGGCTCGGCTTCGGGGCGGGGGCCGCGGCGGGAATGGCGGCGGCCTTGATCGTCGCGCTCCTCTGCGTGCGGCTCGGACTCGACCAGGTGGTCGTCGGCGTCGGCCTCACTCTGGGGTGCCAGGGGCTCACGGCGCTCCTTCACCACGTCCATTTCGCCCGCACCTATCCCCGGCTGCCGGCCGCGAGCGTCACGTCCGTTCCGTTTCTGGCCGATCTGCCGGTGCTGGGACCGGCGCTCTTCAGGCATCATGCGCTCGTCTATCTCGCCTTCGCCCTCGTCGCGGTGATGGCCTTCGTCTACCGGCGGCTGACGCTCGGCCTGCACCTCAAGGCGGCGGGCGACAGGCCGGACGCGCTCGAAGCGGCGGGCATCGACGTGATCCGCACCCGCACGGCCGCGGTTCTGGCGACGGGGGCGATGGCCGGCCTGGGCGGCGCTTATCTCGCGCAGGTCGGCGCCGCCGTCTTCGTGCCCTTCGTGACCAATGGCGCGGGCTTTCTCGCCATCGTGCTCGCCATGCTCGCGCGGGGCCGCCCGCTCTGGGTGTTGCTCGGCGCCTTGCTGTTCGGTCTATGCCTGGCGCTGGCCACGGCGTTGCAGGTGGCGGGCGTCGACGTCCCCACAGACGCGGTGCAGGCGATCCCTTATCTCGCCGTCATGACGGTTCTGGTGATGTTCGGTCGCCGTTCCCGCCTTCCCGCGGCTCTTGGCGCGCCCTATTCGAGAGACGGGGGTTAGCCGGCGGCCTGTGGCGCGCCTCTTGCCGTCATCATGCCGACCACAGGCCTGTGCCCTGGCCATCAAGGCGGGTGGGTTGGTGCGGGCGGTCGGAATCGAACCGACACTCTGTCACCAGAACCGGATTTTGAGTCCGGCGCGTCTACCAGTTCCGCCACGCCCGCATGACCGAACGGCCGGCCCAGGCAAGGGCCGCCGCGCGTTCCCATGCCACAGGCGGCCAAGCCCGGTCCAGCACTCTTTGCGGGCTTCGCGTGCGAAGGGATCTGGAGAACGACGCAAGAAAGCCACAGGCGCGCGCTTTGGCCTCCCGCGAGGCAGGCTGCTATAGCCAGCCGCGGCGCCCCTGTGGCATGGCGGCGCGTTTCCAGTCGAAGGATAAAGGCGGCGGGCATGGCGGTGATGGACAAGGGTGGCACGGGGCTCCTGCGCCGGCTTTACGACTGGACCATGGGGCTCGCGCGAACCCGCCAGGCCGAGCAGGCGCTGGCCGGCGTGTCCTTCGCCGAAAGCTCCTTCTTCCCCATCCCGCCCGACGTGCTGCTCATGCCCATGGTGCTGGCGCGTCCCACGCGCTGGCTGCGCTACGCCACGGTCTGCACGGCGGCCTCCGTGCTCGGCGCGCTCTTGGGCTACGCGATTGGCGCGTTCCTGTACGAAGCCGTGGCCCAGCCGATCCTCGAACTCTACGGGGCCGAGGAATCCTTCGAGAAGGTCGCAAGCTGGTACAACGAATGGGGCGGGTGGGGCGTGCTGTTTGCGGCCGTAACCCCCTTTCCCTACAAGGTGCTGACCATCTTCTCCGGCGCGACCGGCCTCAACCTCGCGCTCTTCGTGGTCGTGTCGATCATCGGCCGGGGGTTGCGCTTCTATTTCGTGTCCTGGCTTCTCCACCGCTATGGCGAGCCCATCCGCGTGTTCGTCGAGAAGCGCCTGGGCCTGCTCTTCACCCTTTTCATGGCCCTCCTGATCGGCGGATTCGTCGCCGTCCGCTTCCTGTTCTGACGCCGCCCTCTTTCTGCTTCAACATCTCCCTAGATTCCCCGCCCATGGCCTCCGCTTCGCCTTCGCGCTTTCACGCCACCGCCGCCCTGGTGCTGCTTCTCGGCATGGCGGCAACCGTGGGTGGCGCGCTCCTGTTCCAGCATTGGGGTGGCTACATCCCCTGCGCGCTCTGCCTGGAGCAGCGCGTGCCCTATTATCTCGGCATGCCGGCCGCGGCCGCGGCCCTTCTCGGCGCGGTGCTGCACGCGCCGGCCGCGCTCACGCGAACCCTTCTCGCCGTGGCGGGGCTCCTGATGCTGTGGGGCGCCTATCAGGGCGCGTTCCATGCCGGTGTCGAATGGGGGTGGTGGGTCGGGCCGACCGATTGCGGCGCGGTGGCGGCGCCCGCCGACACGGGCGGACAGGGCGTGCTCGACGCGCTCGACCAAGTGATCCCGCCCTCCTGCGACCAGGCGGCGCTGCGCATTCTCGGGCTCTCGCTCGCCGGCTGGAATTTCCTGGCCGCGCTGGGTTTGGGCCTGATCGCGCTCTGGGCCGCCTTCCGGCGGCCCAGAGCGGCCTAGTTAAGGTTCGAGCTCCACGTCCCAGTACAAATAATCCATCCAGCTCTCGTGCAGATAGTTCGGCGGGAACAGCCGCCCATTGTTGTGGAGGTCATGCACGGTCGGATGGTAGGGCTTCTGCAGCGGCCACATCTTGGCCTGGTGCGGCAGCATCCCGCCTTTCCTCAGATTGCAGGCCGAGCAGGCCGCGACCACGTTCTCCCAGGTGGTCGCGCCGCCGCAGCGGCGGGGCGTAACATGGTCGAAGGTCAGATCCTCGCCCTTGCCGCAATACTGGCACTGGAAGCGGTCGCGCAGGAACACGTTGAAGCGCGTGAAGGCCGGATTGCGCGACGGCTTCATGTAGCTCTTGAGGCTCACCACCGAAGGCAGCCGCATGGAGAAGGAGGGCGAGGATACGGCCTGCTCGTATTCCGCGACGATGTTGACGCGGTCCAGAAACACCGCCTTGATCGCGTCCTGCCAGGACCACAAGGACAGGGGATAATAGCTGAGCGGCCGATAATCCGCGTTGAGCACCAGCGCGGGCAGCCCGTCCGGGGACACGTGAACCGTCACTCAAGCCCTCCTTCCGTGCTCTGATCCTGCCCCTAATCTATGCCGGACACGACGAAATTGTGAAGCGCGACAAAGCATTCCACGAAAACCGTCCCCTGGAAAGCGGCTCAGGCGGCCGGCGCGCCGTCGCGCCCGCGCATCGTGCGGTAATAGGCCCAGAACAGGCGCGCGGCCACGCTGCGCCAGGGCGACCAGGCGCGGGCGATCTCTTCCAGCGCCTTTTCGCCGGGCCGGGCGTCGAGCGTGAAAGCATGGCCGACCGCGGCTTGCAGGGCCACGTCCCGCGCGGGAAAGACGTCCGGGTGGCCGGCGGCGAACAACAGATAGCTTTCGGCCGTCCAGCGGCCGATGCCGGGCACGCGGACCAGCTCAAGGATCGCGGCCTCGGTAGGGCGGCCGCACAGTTCGGACAGGTCGAGCCCGCCGGCCACGGCGTCGGCGGCCGCGCGCAGCGCGCGCACCTTGGCCGCCGAAAGCCCGGCGGCTCGGAACACCGCGTCGTCGGCAGCCCGCACGGCGTCGGGCGTGAGCGGCTCGAGGAGCGCCTGGAGGCGGGAAAAGATCGCCGCGGCGGATGCGGTGGACACCTGTTGCGATGTGATGATCGAGCACAGGCTCGCGAAGCCAGGCTCCATTCCCCGCAGCGGCGTCGCGCCGGCCCGCGCCCGCACGGGCAGGAGCCGCGGGTCGGCCGCCAGCAGGGCTTCGAGCCCGTCCTCGATGTCGGCGGGGGTTTTGACGAGGCGCATGGCGGCTCTTTCCGGCACAAGGCGCCCCTTGGCAACAGGCGAGCCGCGCGCCGCGGTCCATGAGCCGGCCTGTCTTCCGCTTCGCGCCGAGCCCCAACGGGCGGCTGCATCTGGGACATGCGCTCAGCGCGGGGTTCAACGCGATGCTGGCGCGGCGAACCGGTGGGCGGTACCTTTTGCGGATCGAGAACATCGATCCTTCGCGCGCGGCCCCCGCGCTCGAAGCGGCGCTCATCGACGACCTCCGCTGGCTGGGCCTTTCCTGGGAGGAGCCCGTCCGCCGCCAGTCCGAGCACTTTCCCCGCTACGCCGGGCTTCTCGACCGGCTGCGGCGGGAAGAGCTCGTCTATCCCGCCTTCATGAGCCGCGGCGAGATCCGCGCCGCCGTGGAGGAGCATGAGCGTGGGGGCAAGGCCTGGCCCCGCAACCCCGACGGCGCGCCGCTCTATCCCGGCCGCGACCGCGCACTCGGCGAGGCGGAGCGGGCGCAGCGCATAGGGGAGGGAAAACCGTTCACCTGGCGGCTCGACATAGAGGAGGCGTCGCGCCGCATCGGCCGGCCGCTGTTCTGGCGCGAGGCGAGGGGCGAGGATCTGCGCGACTGGCGCGAGAATCCCGCCCGGCCGGAACTTTGGGGCGACGTGGCCTTGGCAAGCCGGGACGTGCCGACGAGCTATCATCTCGCCGTGGTGGCCGACGATGCTAGCCAGGGCGTTTCCCATGTCGTGCGGGGAAAGGACTTGTTCGAGGCGACGGCCGTGCATCGCCTTCTGCAGGAGCTTTTGGGGTTTACCGCGCCGGCCTATTTCCACCACCGGCTGATCCTGGGGGCGGACGGCCGGAAGCTCTCGAAGAGCGAAGGGGCGCGCTCGATCGCGGCTTGGCGCGCGGAGGGGGCCGCGCCTGCCGACGTGTGGGAGGCGGTCGGACTGCCGCCCGACGAGTTCAGGTCGTGAGCCGCGTCAGCCCGGCCTTGGCGAGCGCGAGCGCGCCGATCGCGGAAAAGGCGCCGCCCAAGCCCGTGGCGGCCGCAAGCTTCAGATCGCGCAGCGAGACGCCGTAGAGATTGGCGACGACGATGGCGCCCATGAAGCCTGCGGTGAACAGGATCATGTTGCCGTTCGGGCCGAATCCATCCTCGCCCATCACGGCATGCAGGGCTGTGCCGAAGAAGAAGGCCATGACCATGACGGCCGCCACCGCCATCAAGAGCCAGGCTGCATCGAGATTCCAGATCATGGGGTCTCCTTGCCGGCTCCCCATCCCTTGCACCTGTCGAGGCCGCTGCCGGCGCCGCGTGCCTTAGCGGCAACTCTGTCGCGCAAGTCTGAACACTCCCTTACGGATGTTCAGAGAGTTTTAACGATTGCGGAAATTTCCGGTTCACGCTCCGACCCGCGCCCGGGCGTCCCGATAGCGCTTGATGGAGGCGTTGAGCTCGCCGCCCAGGATGAAGATGAGGGAGATGATGTAGAGGAACACGATGGCCACCATGATGGAGGCCAGGCCCGCATAGGTGTTCACATAAGACGAGAAGCGGTCGAGATAGGCCACGAAGGCGGAGGAGCCCGCGATCCAAGCGAGGAGCGTGAAGGCGATGCCAGGCAGGATGTCGAGAAAACGCCGACGCCCGGCCGGCAGCCAAAGATGCGTGGCGATCAGCGCCAGCACGATCACGAGGGAAGCGATGGCGATGCGCCAGATCGTGATCGTGCCGATATAGGGCTCGACCCATTCCGCGCGCGAGGCCATGAAGCGGATGATCAGGGGCGCGGCGACCAGAAGCAGCGAGATCGCAAAGAACACGGCCGTGGCGATCAGCACGAAGACGAGGCTTTGCAGGCGCAATTTGACGAAGGAGCGCGTCTCCACCACGCGATAGGCGCGGTTCAGCGAGGTGCGCAGCGCTTCCACGCCGTTGGAGGCGAAAAAGGCGGCGAGCAACACGCTGAAGGTGAGGAAGTCGCCGCGCGGCACGGTCAGCACGGCCACCACCTCGGTCGCGATGGGGGCCGCGATCTGTTCGGGCCAGGTGTCGAACACCAGATGCACGGCCGTGTCGGCGAACGCGTTGGCGCCCAGGAAGCTCGCCAGCGTGGTGGCGAAGATCAGGAAGGGAAACAGCGCCATCAGCGCGGAAATGGCGAGATGGCTCGCCATCGACCAGCCGTCGTCGTCGTTGAAGTGGCCGAAGGCGTCGGACAAGATGCGCTTGACCGCCACCAGCTTCCGCATCCGGCCTCCCTCGATGCCGCGCAGCCTGGAACGGGCGGCCGCGCCCAGCGCCCCCTTGCGGAAGCGCGCGGAAACGTCCGGCCCCATCCGTTCGGCGTCAACCGTCATTCCGGTCTCCTCAGGCCAACCAACGCGCGGCGGCTGGAAAACGTTCGGATAGCGGCATATGGGGCGCGCATGACGGCAATGGCAACCCTGGCCGCGCAAGCGGATCCCCAAGCGCTCCCTTCCGGGCGGCCGAGCATCCTCGTGACCGGCGCCTCGTCCGGCATCGGCGCCTTTTGCGCCCGCGCGCTGAAGCGCGACGGCTTCCGGGTGTTCGCCACCGCGCGCAAGCCGGACGATCTCCGCGCGCTCGAAGCGCAGGGAATCGAGGCCTTCTTTCTCGACTATCGCGACGAGGGCTCGATCCACGCCGTCGCCGAGGTGGTGCTCGGGCGCACGGGCGGGCGTCTTGACGCGCTCTTCAACAATGGCGCCCACGCCCAGGCCGGCGCGGTGGAGGACTTGCCCACCCAGGCCCTGCGCGAGCAGTTCGAGGCCAATTTCTTCGGTTGGCACACGCTGACGCGGGCGTGTCTGCCCGCGATGCGGGCGCAAGCCACCGGGCGCATCGTGTGCTGCTCGTCCATTCTCGGGCTCGTGCCCGTCCCCTTTCGTGGGGCCTATGCCGCCTCCAAGCATGCGCTCGAAGGGCTGATGCTGACGCTCCGGCTGGAGCTCCAGGGATCGGGCGTCCATGTCTCGCTGATCGAGCCGGGGCCGGTCGCCTCGCGCATCGCGTCGAACGGCCTGCCCTGGTTCGAGCGCTTCATCGACCACGAGAATTCCGTGCATCGCGAGGCCTATGGCAAGCAGATCGCCCGGCTGCGCGCTGGCGGAACCGGGTCCAAGCTCAAGCTTGGGCCGGACGCCGTCTATGCGGCTTTGCGCCACGCGCTGCTCGCCGCGAAACCCAAGCCGCACTATCTGGTCACGGCTCCGGCGAAATGGGGCGCCGCGCTCAAGCGCGTGCTGCCCGCGCCGCTGCTTTACCGCATCCTGCTCAGGCAAGGCTGAGAAACGCCGGAGAACCGCTTCATGGAGATTTTCGTCAACGTCCTGATCGCCTTGGTCATGTTGGCCGTGGTGTTCGTGCTGGTGCGCGGGCTCGTCAACATGATGCGCGGCGGCTCGGGCATGACGTCGAACAAGCTGATGCAGGCGCGCGTGCTCTTGCAGGCCGTGGCGGTGGGGCTCATCCTGCTCGCGGCCTATGTCTTCGGCCGCAGCGCATAGAGCGGGGGAGGCGTTCATGGTCAAGCTCAACCGCATCTACACCCGCACCGGCGACGACGGCCATGCTGTGCTCGGCTCGGGCGAGCGCCGCCCGAAATGGGATCTCCGCATGGCGGCCTATGGCACGGTGGACGAGGCCAACGCCACGGTCGGCCTGGCGCGCCTGCACGCCTCGGGCGAGATCGACCAGGTGCTTCTCCTCATCCAGAACGACCTGTTCGACCTTGGCGCCGATCTCGCGGTCCCCGAGACCGACGGCGAGGAGCCGGGGAAGGCGCTGCGGATCGTGTCGAGCCAGACGGAACGGCTGGAACGCGAGATCGACCGCTTCAACGCGCGACTGGAGCCGCTGCGTTCCTTTGTTTTGCCGGCCGGATCAAAGCTCGCCGCGCATCTGCATCTCGCGCGCACCGTCACGCGGCGCGCCGAGCGGCTGGTGGCGGAACTCGCCGGCCAGCCCGGCGAGATCGTGAACGCGGAGGCGCTCCGCTATGTCAACCGCCTGTCGGATCTTCTGTTCGTCCTCGCCCGCGTGGCCAATGACGACGGTCGGACGGACGTGCTATGGCAGCCCGGCGCCACCCGCTGATCCCGTGCCATTGAGCCTCCGATGTTCATTCCGCTTTACGACTCGAACAGCCTCCAGCGGATCCGCCTCCAATACGTCACCATCACGCTCATCCTCGTCAACGCGGCGGTCTTCTTCCTCACCGTGATGGACGGCGAGCGCTTCGCGGACGCGGCGGTTCTGGGGTTCGGCTTCATCCCTTCGGTCGTGTACGACCATCTCGAGCTCGACCCCGCCTTCGTCGTGGTGCCGGAGAACCTCACCTTCGTCACCTACGCCTTTCTGCACGGCGACCTTCTGCACCTGGGCGGCAACATGCTGTTCTTGTGGGTGTTCGGCGACAACGTGGAGGATGCGCTCGGCCATTTCCGCTTCCTGATCTTCTATCTGGCCTGCGCGGCCGCCGGCGCGTGGGCCCATGCCGCGCTTGCGCCCGACTCGCCCATCCCGCTGATCGGCGCGTCGGGGGCGGTCGCCGGCATCGTCGCGGCCTATCTGATCCTCCATCCCAAGGTGAAGATCTGGGTTCTGGCCTTCGCCCGCATCCCCCTGCGCCTTCCGGCCTGGGTGGTGCTCGCGCTGTGGATCGGCTTCCAGTTCCTGATGCTTGTGGGAGGGCTCGACGATCAGATCTCCTTCGCCACCCATGTCGGCGGCATTCTCGCGGGCGCGGCGCTGGTGCTGCTCCTGCGGCGCGGCGATCAGCCCGTCTTCGACAAGGAGATCGTCACCCCGCGCGCGGTGGAGACGCGCCAGGAAAGCGCCGTGGAGCCGGTGGAGGCCGCGCCCGTGCCGCGCTGGGGCCGGCAATAGGCTCCGGCAGCTAACCTCGCGCGCAGCTTGACTTCCTGACCCCGCTCGGCTTTTTGCTCCTCCGAACGCCGCGGCAAGCGTTCCGCGGCTGATGCGTTCCGCCCCGGCCATGTCGGAATCCGACAACCGCCCGGCGGCAGGCCCTGGTATGGGCCGCGGCGAAACTCGCCCCAAAGAGGTTGCGCGACTGATGAAGATCCTCGTCCCCGTGAAGCGCGTGGTGGACTACAACGTGAAGATCCGCGTGAAGCCGGACGGCTCGGGCGTGGAGCTGAACAACGTCAAGATGGCGATGAACCCGTTCGATGAAATCGCGGTGGAAGAGGCGATCCGGCTCAAGGAGGCGGGGGTCGCCACTGAAATCGTGGCCGTCTCCATCGGCCCGCAGCAGGCGCAGGAAACGCTGCGCACCGCGCTTGCCATGGGCGCGGATCGTGCCGTGCTCGTGAAGGTGGACGGCATTGTGGAGCCGCTTGCGGTGGCCAAGCTCCTGAAGGGCGTGGCCGAGCAGGAGCAGCCGCAGCTCATCATCCTGGGCAAGCAGGCGATCGACGACGACGCCAACCAGACCGGCCAGATGCTGGCCGCCCTTCTGGGCTGGGCGCAGGGCACCTTCGCCTCCAAGGTCCAGATCGAGGGCGATGGGGCCACCGTCACGCGCGAGGTGGATGGGGGCTTGCAGACGCTGAAGCTCAAGCTGCCGGCCATCGTCACGACCGACCTGCGCCTGAACCAGCCGCGCTATGCCAGCCTGCCCAACATCATGAAGGCCAAGAAGAAGCCGTTGGATGAGAAGGCCCCTTCGGACTTCGGCGTGGATGTTTCTCCGCGGCTCCAGGTGCTCAAGACCGAGGAGCCGTCGGGCCGCAAGGCGGGCGTGAAGCTGAAATCGGTCGAGGAACTTGTCGACAAGCTCAAGAACGAGGTGGGCGTGATCTGAGCGCGGCCCCACGCTTGCGATCAGCAAGCCCTAGAAGGAAGGAAATCCCACATGGCCACTCTTCTCATCGCCGAGCACGACAACCAGACCCTTTCGGATCAGACCGCCAAGGCGCTGTCCGCCGCCCAAAAATTGGGCGGCGAAGTGCATGTGCTGGTGGCCGGCCAGAATGCGCAGGGCGCGGCGGAAGCCGCGGCGAAGCTCCAGGGCGTTTCCAAGGTTCTGCTTGTCGAGCATGAGGCGCTCGCCGAGCGCCTGGCCGAGCCGCTCGCCGACACGGTTCTGAAGCTTGCGCCGGCTTATGACGCGATCGTTGCGCCGGCCACCGCCATGACCAAGAACGTGATGCCGCGCGTGGCCGCCCTTCTCGACGTCATGCAGGTCAGCGAAATCATCGAGGTGGTCGCGCCCGACACTTTTAAACGCACGATCTACGCCGGCAACGCCATCCAGACGGTGAAAACCGCGGAGGCGAAGAAGGTGATCACCGTGCGCACCGCCTCCTTCCCTGCGGCGGGCGAGGGGGGCTCGGCGCCTGTCGAGCGTGTGGAGGCCGCGGGCGATTCCGGCCTCTCCGCCTTTGTCGAGAACAAGCTCAGCGAAAGCGACCGCCCGGAGCTGACGTCCGCCAAGGTGATCGTGTCGGGCGGCCGTGCGCTCGGCTCGGCCGACAAGTTCAAGGAGCTCATGCTGCCGCTCGCCGACAAGCTGGGCGCGGCCGTGGGCGCAAGCCGGGCCGCCGTGGATGCGGGCTATGCGCCCAACGACTGGCAGGTCGGGCAGACCGGCAAGGTGGTCGCGCCCGAGCTTTACGTGGCGGTCGGCATCTCCGGGGCCATTCAGCATCTCGCCGGCATGAAGGATTCCAAGATCATCGTCGCCATCAACAAGGACGAGGAGGCGCCGATCTTCCAGGTCGCCGACTACGGCCTTGTGGGCGATCTCTTCACCATCGTGCCGGAGCTCGAGAAGAAGCTCTGAGGCGGTTTTCGCGCGAGCCCGAAAGGGCAGGGGGCACGCTTCCCCTGCCTTTGACGATCGGCATCCCCTCGGCTAATTTGCCCTGCGACGACAAGGCGGCCCGCTCGGGCCGCTCTGCATTTCCGGGGGCAGCATGAGCAGAATCGAAACCGTGGGCATTGTCGGCGCGGGGCAGATGGGCAGCGGCATCGCCCATGTCTGCGCGCTGGCGGGCTACCGCGTGGCTCTTTACGACGTCTCGGCCGACCGGATCGAAAAGGGCCTCGCCACCATCAACGGCAACATGGCGCGCCACGTCAGCTCCGGGAAACTGGACGAGAAGGCGCGCATGGAGGCGGTGGGGCGCATCGCGCCGGCCCCCGACATGGCGAGCCTCGCGCATTGCGATCTCGTGATCGAAGCGGCCACCGAGGACGAAACGGTGAAGCGCAAGATCTATGCGCAGCTCTGCCCCCAGTTGAACCCCGAGGCCATCCTCGCCACCAACACCTCCTCCATCTCCATCACCCGGCTCGCCTCCCAGACGGACCGGCCGGAGCGTTTCATCGGCATCCACTTCATGAACCCGGTGCCGGTGATGAAGCTTGTCGAGCTCGTGCGCGGCATCGCCACCGAGGACCAGACCTTCGAGGCGGCCAAGGCCTTCGTCGCCAACCTCGACAAGACCATCACGGTATCGGAGGATTTCCCGGCCTTCATCGTCAACCGCATCCTCCTGCCCATGATCAACGAGGCGATCTACACGCTTTATGAGGGCGTGGGGTCGGTGGAGGCCATCGACACGGCCATGCGGCTTGGGGCCAACCACCCGATGGGGCCTCTGCAATTGGCCGATTTCATCGGCCTCGACACCTGCCTGTCGATCATGCAGGTGCTGCATGACGGCCTGTCGGATTCCAAATACCGCCCTTGCCCGCTGCTGGTGAAATATGTCGAGGCCGGCTGGCTCGGCCGCAAGGCCGGCCGCGGCTTCTACGACTATCGCGGCGAGCACCCGGTGCCGACGCGCTGACGCGTGAAAGCAGCCTCGTCGCAGCTCGGTCGAGCCGAGGGCGCGGCGCGAGCCGCCCCGCTTTCGCCATGCGGCCGTCACGCTTGTGGCATTCGCGACACAGGTCGGCCCAAAGTGTCGCCCCGCCGGCTGTTGCTCCTACTGGAAGCTGAAACTCCGCGCTAGCTTGGCCGTAACGGGGAATGTCGATCCCTGTCCCATGCGGAGCCTTCCATGAATCGCCTTCTCGCCCTTCTCTCCTTCACCCTTCTGTCCTCGACGGCCATGGCCGCCGATGCGATCGTCGACGTCGAGCCCGTGCCGGTGGTGGAGGAGGTCGTCGTGGTCGGCGACTGGACCGGCTTCTACGCCGGCATCCAGCTCGGCGGCGCCTTCGGCGACACGGACGAGCTTGAGCTTGATCCCTTCACCTTTCCAGGGCTTGTCACGGCCTTCACACCCCCAGGCGAACCGGCCGGCTCCAGCTTCAATGCCGCCGGCGACTTCGATGGCAGCGCCGTGGGCGGCGTGCATATCGGCTACGACCACCAGTTCGCCAACAACATCGTGCTCGGCGGCATTCTCGACGTCAGCTACTACGACATCAGCGACCGGCAGAAGGCTTTCTCGCGCACGCCTGCGATTTACCAGATCGAGCGCGAGCTCGACTATCTCGTCACGGCCCGCGCGCGGCTCGGCTATGTCTTCCACCCTCGCGTCATGGGTTATGTGACGGGCGGCTTGGCCTTTGGCGAGGTCGATTTCAACTATTCGCAGCCGGGATCGACGGCATCGTTCACCACGTCGGGCGACCAGGACAGCGACTTCGGCTATACGGTCGGCGCAGGCGTGGAAGGCCTCGTGACCGAACGCATCTCGCTCGGCGTCGAATATCTCTACACCAATCTCGGCGACAACGACTTCCAGGCCAACCTCACCGGCGGCCCGTTCGGCGGCCCCGGCGGTTTCCCAGGCAGCAACCCGGACGGCACCACGCTGACCGGCGGCGACGAGGATTTCGACTTCCACACCGTGCAGTTGCGCCTGTCCTACCGCTTCTGAGCGGTCGGCGCACCGCGCATCGAACGGAACAAGCCCCGCCGGCCCCAGGCCGGCGGGGTTCTTCATTGTCTCAAGAGGGTAAGGGGCGGGCGACCTCCCAGAACCCCGCCCACGGGTCGGGGGCGGCGAGAGCCTGACCGAGCTTGTCCGAACCGATCGTGAAATCGGCCGGGCCGACGCCGCTCTCCAGCGCCTCCCAGGTGATCGGCACGGCGACCGTGGCCTTGGGCTTGGCGCGGCTCGACCAGGGCAGCACGGTGGTCGCGTTCGGGTTGTTGCGAAGATAATCCACGAAGATGCGGCCCTTCCGCTCCGCCTTCACCGATGTCGCGGTGAAGCGGTCCGGCGCGGCCTCGGCCAGCCCATGCGCGAGGCTGCTGGCGAACCGCTCGACGTCGGCCCAGCCCGCTTCAGGCCGGATGGGCGCGGTGATGTGAAACCCCTTGCCGCCCGAGGTCTTCACGAACGGCGTGAGCCCCCGCGCCTCGATCATGCGCCTGATCTCGATTGTCGCGGCGCGCACCGAATCGAGGCCGACGCCCTCATCCGGGTCGAGGTCGAACGTGATCTGGTCCGGCCGGTCGAGCCGTTTCACCGTGCTGCCCCAGCCGTGGATCTCCACGGTGCCGAACTGCACGAGCGCCGCGAGCCCGTCGAAGTCCGAGACGTAAAGCAGCTCCTGCCCGTCGGCCGGGTCGATGCTGCGCCGCACGGCACCGGGCATCCCCGCCCAGGCATGCTGCTGGAAGAAGCGCTTCCTGCCGTCGGGGGAGCGCACCAAAGTGAGGGGGCGGTCAAGAAGGAAGGGCTTCAGCCGTTCCCAGACCGCGCGGTAATGGTCGAGCAGGTCCTGCTTGGAGACGCCCGCCTCCGGCCAAAGCGGCTTTTCCGGATGCGTCAGCCGCACCCCGGCGGCCTTGCCGGTCTTCGCGCCTTCGCCCTTGCCCACAGGCGGCCTCCTCTATTGCCGCCTGTCAAACAGATGCGGGGTCCGGCTGTTCCCGCCCGCTTACCCCGCGATCGCCACGTCGATCACGCGAAAGGCGTCCGGGCTCGACCACTCGGCCGGGCCGTTCATCAGCGCGAGCAGGCAGCCCTCGCGGTCGAGGAGGAAGGTGGCGGGCAGCCCCAGCGCCAGCCCGCGCGCCTTCAACGCCTCGAACAGGTCGCGCGAACTGTCGCGGTAGCGCGCGAGCGCGCTTACGCCGATCTCGTCCAGGAACTTGTTGGGCTTTTCCGGCCCGCCCTGCTCCATGGTGTTGATCGCCACGACCTCGAAACCCGCGCCGCCCTTCTCCCGCTGAAGCTGATCCAGCGCGGGCATCTCGGCGCGGCAGGGCGCGCACCAGGTCGCCCAAAGGTTGACGAGCAGCACCTTGCCGCCGAAATCCTCGATGGCGAGCGGCTTGCCGTCCGGCGCCTCGAAGCGCACATCGGCCAAAGAGACGGGCGGATCGGCCGCCATGAGCGCGGCCACCTGGCCCGTGGCCGTGGCCGTGATCGCCTTCCCCTGTTCGGCCTTGGCCGCGCAGGCCGCGTCGGCGGCCGACACGAGTTCCGCGCCGGCGTTGTCAGAGGCGGGCCGGCTGGCATATACCACCGCCGCCCCCGCCAGCGCGCCGGCTGTGGCCGCCGCAAGCACCCAGCGCCAGGCCGGAAACGTTCTTCGCTCTTCGCTCTTCGACATAGGTCCGCCGGTTAGCATGACGACGCCCGAGAATGCCAGCCGCGAGGCCAGCCCCGCACCCGATGTGGGAGGCGAGAACGCCAACCGCATGTGGGGCGGACGCTTCGCCGCGGGACCATCCGCGGTGATGGAAGCGATCAACGCGTCAATCGGCTTCGACAGGAAGCTTTGGGAGCAGGACATCCGCGGGTCACTGGCCCATGCCGCCATGCTGGCGAAGCAGGGCATCATCTCGGCCGAGGATTTCGCCGCCATCGAGCGTGGCCTCGGCCAAATCCGCCGGGAGATCGCCGAAGGGCGCTTCGCCTTCTCCACCAGGCTCGAAGACATCCACATGAATGTCGAGGCGCGGCTCGCCGAACTCATCGGCCCGGCGGCCGGGCGGCTCCACACCGCGCGCTCCCGCAACGACCAGGTGGCGGTGGATTTCCGCCTCTGGGTCAAGGAGGAGCTTTCGGCCACGGCCGAGCGCCTGCGGCGGCTGATCGAGGTGCTGCTGGCCAGGGCGGACGAACACGCGGACAGCGTGATGCCGGGCTTCACCCATCTGCAAAGCGCCCAGCCCGTGACCTTCGGCCACCACCTGATGGCCTATGTCGAGATGTTCGGCCGCGATTTTTCCCGCGCCCGCGACGCGCTTCACCGGATGGACGAAAGCCCGCTCGGCGCGGCCGCGCTCGCCGGCACCCCGTTCCCCATCGACCGCCACCAAACGGCCGTGGCGCTGGGCTTCCGCGAACCCACCCGCAACTCCATCGACTCCGTGTCCGACCGCGATTTCGCGCTGGAGTTCCTGGGGCTTGCCGCGATCTGCGGCACGCATCTGTCGCGCCTGGCCGAAGAGATCGTGATCTGGTCGACCCCGCAGTTCGGCTTCGTCAAGCTCTCCGACAGCTTCTCGACGGGCTCCTCCATCATGCCGCAGAAGAAGAACCCGGACGCGGCCGAACTGGTGCGCGCCAAGACCGGCCGCTTGAACGGCCACCTCGTCGGGCTTCTCACCGTGATGAAGGGCCTGCCGCTCAGCTATTCCAAGGACATGCAGGAGGACAAGGAGGCGGTGTTCGACGCCGCCGAGAGCTTGGAGCTCATGCTGGCGGCCATGACAGGCATGGTGGGCGACATGGGCGTTAACACCGAAGCCATGCGCCGCGCCGCCGGCGCGGGCTTTTCGGTCGCCACCGACCTAGCCGACTGGCTGGTGCGCGAGGCCGGCCTGCCGTTTCGCGAGGCGCACCACGTCACGGGCCGCGCGGTGGCGGAGGCCGAGAAGCGCCGGATCGGTTTGGAGGAGCTTTCGCTCACCGACCTCCAGGCGATCCACCCCGGCATCACCGAGGATGTGTTCTCGGTTCTCTCCGTGGATCGTTCGGTCGCGAGCCGCATCTCCTTCGGCGGCACCGCGCCCACCGAGGTGCGAAAACAGATCGCATGGTGGCGGGAGAGGCTGGCCAAGGAGTGAGCGTCCCCTTCGCGCCATGAACAAGCAGAGGGACGCAACGGACCCGCCAGCGCTCCTCTTGCGTCCTCTCGGGGGTGCATCCCTCGCGGACTTCCGCTAAACCAAGCCCGATCCCTTAATTGGACTCCACCATGGCCGCTCGGCACGTTATCCTCCTCATCCTCGCCGCGTCGGCGCTCTCCGCCTGCGGCCGAAAACCCCTCCAGCCCGCCACGCCCTATCAGGCGGCGCTCGAGGCCCGCGAGGAAGCGCGGCGCAACAACGAACCTCTGCCGCCCGAGCCCACGCCGCCCCCGGCCGACAAGCCCTTCATCCTCGACCCGCTGCTTTGATCGCAACGCCCCATCAGGCCGCCACGAGCCCGTAGCGCAGCATCTCCCTCTCGCCGCGCGGCGAGGAGGTCGCGGCGGTGATCGACGCGACCCCGCGGGACCTCGCCGCACCCAGGACTGGGGAGTCCGGCGATTTCCGCCATGGGAGGAGGATGCCTAGAATCGGTGCGACCATGTCCCGCCGAAGCCGGCGGACTTTCGGTTTGCGCCCGTTTGCGCTAAGCATCCGCCGGATGGCGGAGCCGGCGCCTCGGCGCCGCTTCCTCTTCCCTGTTTACAGCGGCTTGCAGGCATTCTCTCGTGAACCACTTCCACTATCGCGACGGCGTCCTTCATGCCGAGGACGTGCCGCTGCCCGTCATCGCGGAGGCGGTCGGCACGCCCTTCTACTGCTATTCCGACGCGACCCTGACGCGCCACTACACCGTGTTCGCGCGGGCCTTCGAGGGTCTCGACGCGCTGGTCTGCTACGCCATGAAGGCGAACTCCAACCAGGCGGTGCTGGCGACCCTGGCGCGGCTGGGCGCCGGGGCCGACGTGGTTTCGGAAGGGGAACTGAGGCGCGCGTTGGAGGCGGGCGTCCCCCCCGAAAAGATCATGTTCTCAGGCGTCGGCAAGACCGCGGGCGAGATGGATTTCGCGCTCGCCAAAACCATCCACTGCTTCAACGTGGAATCCGAGCCGGAGCTCGAACTGCTCTCGGCCCGCGCCGTGGCCGCGGGGAAGACCGCGCCCGTGTCGCTCCGCATCAACCCGGACGTGGACGCCAGGACGCACAAGAAGATCGCCACCGGCAAGGCCGAGAACAAGTTCGGCATTCCCTTCGCCGAGGCGCGGCGCGTTTACGCCCATGCGGCGGCGCTGCCCGGCATCCGCGTGATCGGCGTGGATATGCATATCGGCAGCCAGATCACGGCCCTCGACCCTTTCGACCAAGCCTTCCGCCTGCTCGCCGAGCTCGTCGAGACGCTGCGCGCGGACGGGCATGCCATCGAGCATGTCGATATCGGCGGAGGGCTCGGCATCCCCTACAGCAAAGACAACGACCCGCCGCCTCTGCCCGACGCCTATGCCGAGGTCGTCCGCCGGCATGTGCGGGCGCTGGGCGTCAAGGTGATCGCCGAGCCGGGCCGGCTGATCGTCGGCAATGCCGGGATCCTCGTCTCGAGCGTGCTCTTCCTGAAGGAAGGCCGGGCCAAGAACTTCCTGGTGGTGGACGCCGCCATGAACGACCTGATCCGCCCCACGCTCTACGACGCCTTCCACGATATTTTCCCGGTCCGGGAGCCCACGCCCGACGCGCCGCGCCTGGCCGTGGATGTCGTCGGCCCGGTCTGCGAGACCGGCGATTTCCTGGGCCACGAGCGCGACATGGCGCGGCTCGAACCGGGCGACCTCGTCGCGGTCGGCACCGCCGGCGCCTATGGGGCGGCGCAGGCCTCAACCTACAATTCACGCCTGCTCGTGCCCGAGGTGCTGGTCAGGGGCGCGGAGTTCGCCGTGGTGCGTCCGCGCCCGACCTATGACGATCTCATCGGCCTCGACCGCCTTCCGTCCTGGCTGGCGGGCTGACGGAGCGATGCGATCCCCTGGTCGCGCATGACCTTTGTTCGAGACGTCGGCGACTTTTCGCCGGCGCGGACCTTCGGTTCGGGATCATACACGGCGATCACGATTTCGCGCCCCGCCTCGTCTTCGCCCCGATTGCTGCTAGTCTGAGGCGGGCGGTTTTCCGTCGAAGGCCGCGGCCATGCCCGCGAGTGCGAAGCAGAGAGGCGCGATGAGCGAAACACCCGGCCTCGGTCACCAGCTCAGCCCGAACGCGGCGACCCGCCTGAAATTCTCCCGCGCGTCCACCAAGGCCGCCATGTGGGTCGAGCGCCTGTGGCCGCTCGCCTTGCCGCTGCTCGTGGCGCTCGCGGTCTTCGTGAGCCTCGCCTGGCTGGGCTTGTTCCGGCATCTTCCCGATATGGGCCGGCTGGCGCTCCTGGCCGGTTTCGCGCTCCTCGCCCTGGCCGCGCTTTACCCGCTCCGCTTCTTCCGCCGGCCCACGGAGGGCGAGATCGACCGGCGCATCGAAAGTGCCAACAATCTCCCCCACACGCCCGTCCTCGTACAGGCCGACCGGCTGGCGGGGCGCACGGCCGAAGCCGACGCGCCGGGCGCCGAAAACTTCGCCGACGCGCTGTGGCGCGAGCACCAGAAGCGCATGGCGGCTCGGCTCGTCCACCTGTCGGGCGATGGTCCGCGCCCGAACGTGCCCCAACGCGACCCCTGGGGGCTTCGCGCCGTGGCCGGGCTCCTGCTCGTCGTGGCCTTCGCGTTTTCGCTCGGCCCAGGCGGCGGCAGAATCGGCGAGGCGTTCCGCATGCCGGCGGTCGCCGCGCCCGTGCCCCCGCGCATCGACGCATGGGTGACGCCGCCCGCCTATACCGGCCGCGCGCCGGTCTTCCTGTCCAACATCGAAACTGCTGCCCCGATCACCGTGCCCGAAGGCAGCGAGGCAAGCTTGCGCGTGTCGGGCGGTTCGGGCGCGGAAACGCTCGCCTTCATCGACGACGCGGGCGAGCATGCCCTGCCGCCCAAGGAGACGCCCGCGGGCGAGGGCGCGATGCGGCAGTTCGCGGGCAAGCTCGACCGCGACGGCACGCTCGAGCTCCGTGATGGCCTTTCCGAGCTCAAGAGCTGGCGCTTCACGGTGACGCCCGACACCGCGCCGCTGATCCGCTTCACCGACGAGCCCCAGCGCGGCGCAAACGGCGCGCTGGATCTCGCCTATGAGATTTCCGACGATTACGGCGCGGCCGAAGCGCAAGGACGATTCGAGCTGGCCGAACCCGGCGCGCAAGGCGCGCGGCCGCTCTTCGAGGCGCCCGAGATGCCGTTGGGCCTGCCGCGCCGCGGGGCCAAGGCGCCCGTCGCCAAGAGCTCGCGCGACCTGACCGAGCATGTCTGGGCGGGCTCGACCGTTCGGCTCACGCTTCGCGCGGTGGACGGCGCGGGCCAGGAAGGCTCCACCGAAGCCAAGGGCATCGTGCTGCCCGAACGTTTGTGGACGAGCCCGCTCGCCCGCGCCGTGATCGAATGGCGCAAGATGATCGCCATGGACGCGCGCGAAAAGCCCGCGGTGCTGAACCTCATCGAGGCCGTGACCCTGCGCCCCGAGGATACCTTCGGGAACCCCAACCACTATTTGGCCGTGGTGAGCGCGCGCACCCGTCTCGAGCTCGCGGAAAGCGACGACGCGCTGCGCGAGGTGGCGGACTATCTCTGGGAGGTGGCGCTCGCCATCGAGGAGGGCGGGCTTTCGGACGCCGAGCGGCGCTTGGCCCAGGCCCAGGAGGCTCTCAAGCAGGCGCTGGAGAACGGCGCTTCCGACGAGGAGATCGAGCGGCTCATGCAGGAGCTGCGCCAGGCCATGAACGAGTTCCTGCGCGAGTTCGCGGAGCGCGCGCAGCAGAACCCTGAAATGCAGCAGGCCATGCCGCCCAACATGCAGGAGATCCGCCCCCAGGATCTCGAGCGCATGATGGACCAGCTTGAGAACCTCGCCAAGTCCGGCAACCGCGACGCCGCCGAACAGCTTTTGTCCGAGCTCCAGCAGATGATGGAGAATCTCCAGGCCATGCGGCCGCAGCCCGGCCAGCAGGGGCAGCAGAACGACGCCATGCGCGAGCAGATGGACAAGCTCGGCGAGATCATGCGCCGCCAGCAGGAGATGATGAACGAGACCTTCCAGATGCAGCAGGGCCAACAAGGCCAGGAAGGTCAACAGGGGCAGCAAGGCCAGCGCGGTCAGCAGGGCCAACAAGGGCAACAGGGTCAGCAAGGGCAGAACGGCCAGGGCCAGCCCATGACGCCGGAGGAACTGGCCGAGGCCTTGCGGCAGCTTCAGCAGGGCCAGGGCCAGCTCCAGGGCGACCTCCAGGCGCTGATGGAGGCGCTGGAGGGCATGGGCATGCAGCCCGGCGAAGGTTTCGGGGAGGCGGGCGAAGCCATGGGCGAGGCCGAAGGCGCGTTGGGCCAGGGCCAGGGCGAACGCGCCGTGGGCGAGCAGGGCCGGGCGCTGGAGGCGCTGCGCCGCGGCGCCGAGAACATGATGCAGCAGATGCAGGAAGCCATGCAGGGCGACCAGGGCGGCTCCGAGCAGGGCGGCCGCCAGCGCAACAGCGACCGCGACCCGCTCGGCCGGCCGCGCGCCACCAACGGGCCGGACCTCGGCAATTCGGTCGAAGTGCCCGACGAGATCGACGTCCAGCGCGCCCGCCGCGTCCTGGAGGCCATCCGCCGCCGCTTGGGCGACGCGCTGTCGCCGGAGCTTGAGCGAGACTACCTCGAGCGCCTCCTCGAGATGCGGTGATCCCGCCGGCCGAACGCGCCAGGATGCTGAAGGCCCATTCCATCGGCCCGACCATGCTGGGCTATCTTGAAGAGATCGGCGTCACGTCCCTCTCCGACCTCAAGGGCGCGGACCCGCAGGAACTCGCCCTGCGCATCGACGTGGCCCTCGGCCGCAGGCACATGAACGCCCAGGGCGCGCGGGCGCTCGCCAACCTCGCGGCGCTGGCCGAAGCGGAAGCAGGCTGAGCCACCCCCTTCGGCCGAGCTGCGGCGACAGCGATGCCTTCGACCTTGCCATGTTGCCTGAGGCAGCCCAAACTAACTGGACTTAGTTCGGAGTGCCGTCATGGACACGGTCAACATCCATGAAGCCAAGACTCACCTCTCGCGGTTGGTCGAACGCGCCGCAAAGGGCGAGCCGTTCATCATCGCCAAGTCTGGCAAGCCGATGGTGAAGGTCGTGCCGCTGGAAGCGGAAGAGGCGGGCAGGGTGCCGCGGTTGGGCTTCATGGCCGGCGAGTTCAAGGTGCCCGACGATTTCGACACCATGGGCGCCGAAGAGATCGAGCCGATGTTCTACGGCGAAGAATGAATCTGCTGACCGACATGCAGCTTGTTGTGGGCGGCGGCGGAACCGCATCGCGTCCCAAACGCGGCGTCGGAGCTGATGGCGTCCGAGTCAGCCGATCAATACTTCAGCGGGCCTGTCGCTAGGAAACGACAGCATCGCATGCTGGTCGCGCAGGCCGCTCTGTGGAGCGGCTGACCCTCCTGACAGCCGATGCCGCGCTCGCACGCTATGCGGACCATGCCGCGATCAAGGTTGTCTGACCGGCCAAGGACGATTGCCGGACGCGTCCATCCGCTCAGGCGAACGCGCCGTGGCAGTGCTTGTATTTCTTGCCCGAGCCGCAGGGGCAGACCTCGTTGCGCCCGACCTTGCCCCAGGTGGCGGGGTTCGCCGGATCGCGATCCTCGGGCGCCACCAGCCGCGCCTCCTCCTGCACCGGGGCGAGCGCCGCCCCGCCGAAGTCGTCGCCGAAATCCTCCTCGCCGAAATCGTCCTCGCCGGTGATCGGGTCGAGGTGGTGGCCCTCGGCCTCGGGGGGCTGGAGGGCAGGGGCGTCGGCCGCCTGCCGCACGAGCTCCACGCGCATCAACTGCGCGGTGACGGCTTGGCGCAGGTTCACGAGCATCGCCTGGAAGAGCTCGAAGGCCTCGCCCTTGTATTCGTTGAGCGGGTCGCGCTGGGCGTAGCCGCGGAAACCCACCACGGAGCGCAGATGGTCGAGGTTCACGAGATGCTCGCGCCAGAGGTGGTCCAGCGTCTGCAAGAGGATCGAGCGCTGCACATAGGTCGTGACCTCCGGCCCGAAGCGGCCGAGTCGCTCTTCCGCGGCCTTATCGGCGGCCTCCGTGAGCCGCAAGCGAATGTCGTCCTCGGCGATGCCCTCTTCCCTGGCCCATTCGTCGATGGGCAGGTCGAGGTTGAGCGATTGCTGAACTTCCTCCTTCAGCTCCTGCGCCTTCCACTGCTCGGCATAGGCGTTTTCGGGGATGTGGCGCGCGACCAGCTCGTCGATCACGTCGTGGCGCATCTCGGCCACGGTTTCCCCGACATTCTCGCCATCCATCAGCGCCTTGCGCTGCTCGAACACGACCTTGCGCTGGTCGTTCATGACGTCGTCGTATTTCAGCAGGTTCTTGCGGATGTCGAAGTTGCGCGCCTCGACCTTCTTCTGCGCCTTCTCCAAGGCCTTGTTGATCCAGGGATGGATGATCGCCTCGTCCTCCTTGAGGCCGAGCTTTTGCAGCATCCCATCCATGCGCTCCGAGCCGAAGATGCGCATGAGGTCGTCCTGGAGCGACAGGTAGAACTTCGAGCGGCCGGGGTCGCCCTGCCGCCCTGAGCGGCCGCGCAACTGGTTGTCGATGCGCCGGCTCTCGTGCCGCTCGGTGGCGAGCACGTAGAGCCCGCCGGCGGCCAGCGCCTCGGCTTTCAGCTTCTGGATGTCCGCGCGAATGGCCGCCTCCTTGGCGTCGCGCTCGGCGCCGGGCTCCATGTCGGCGAGCTCATGAGCGACCCGCATGTCGGCATTGCCGCCCAATTGGATGTCGGTGCCGCGTCCCGCCATGTTGGTGGCGATGGTGATGGCGCCGGGCACGCCGGCCTGGGCGACGATCTGCGCCTCCTGCTCGTGATGGCGGGCGTTCAGCACCCGGAAGTTGGTCATCCCCTCCTTACGCAGCCGGTCGGCCAAAAATTCCGACTTCTCGATGGAGGTGGTGCCCACCAGGATCGGCTGGCGCTTGGCGTGCGCGTCCCGGATTTCGCGCACGATGGCGCGGAACTTCTCCTCCGCCGTGCGATAGACCTCGTCGTCCTCGTCCAGGCGCGCCACGGGCAGGTTGGTGGGCACCTCGGTGACGCCGAGTCCATAGATGTTGGCGAACTCCTCGGCTTCGGTGGCCGCCGTGCCGGTCATGCCCGCGAGCTTGGAATACATGCGGAAATAGTTCTGGAAGGTGACGGAGGCCAGCGTCTGGTTCTCGGGCTGGATCCGGACGTGCTCCTTGGCTTCCAGCGCCTGGTGCAGGCCTTCGGAATAACGCCGGCCCGGCATCATGCGGCCGGTGAACTCGTCGATGATGACGATCTCGTCGTTGCGGACGATGTAATCCTTGTCCTTGCCGAACAGGCGGTGAGCCTTGAGCGCGTTGTTGACGTGGTGGACCATGGCCACGTTCTCGACGTCGTAGAGCGAGGCGCCCTTCAAGAGCCCCGCCTCGCGGAGCAGGTTTTCGAGCTTCTCCGTGCCTTCTTCCGTGAAGATCGCGGTGCGCTGCTTCTCGTCGATCTCGTAGTCGGACGGCTGGAGCTGCAGGATGAAGGCGTCCACCGTGTTGTACATCTCCGAACGGTCCTCGAGCGGGCCGGAGATGATGAGCGGCGTGCGCGCCTCGTCGACCAGGATCGAGTCCACCTCGTCCACGATGGCGTAGTGGTGGCCGCGCTGCACCATCTGCGCGCGGTCGTATTTCATGTTGTCGCGCAGGTAGTCGAAGCCGAGCTCGTTGTTGGTGCCGTAGGTCACGTCGCAGGCATAGGCCTGGCGGCGCTGCTCGTCGGAAATGCCGTGGACGATCACGCCGACGGACAGGCCCAGGAAATTATAGACCTTTCCCATCCATTCGGCGTCGCGGCGGGCGAGATAGTCGTTCACGGTGACGACATGCACGCCCTTGCCCGACAACGCGTTGAGATAGACAGGCAGCGTCGCCACCAGCGTCTTGCCTTCGCCGGTCCGCATTTCGGCGATGTCGCCGCCATGCAGCACCATGCCGCCGATGAGCTGAACGTCGAAGGGGCGCAAGCCCAAGCTCCGCTTGGCCGCCTCGCGCACGGTGGCGAAGGCGGGGATCAAGAGGTCGTCCACGCTCGCGCCGCCGGCAAGCTGCCTGCGGAACTCTTCGGTGCGGGCCTTCAGTTCGCCGTCGGACAGCTTTTCCATCTGCGGCTCGAGCGCGTTGATCGCTTCCGCCCGCGGCCGCAAGCCCTTGACGCGCCTGTCGTTCGAGGAGCCGAAGATTTTACGCGCAAGACCGCCGAGGCTGACCATGAAGGTGAGGTCCTTTCAGTGACCGCGCCCGCGGCCGATCCGCCGGCGCTTGGCGCCCGCGAGGCATGCTCGAGCGGGCGAAAAACGGGGTGGCGCTCAAGAAAAGGTTCCTGGACGCCAGGACGCGCGAGAGATAAGAGCCGCCCCCACTGATGTCAACGTGGTGTTCGGGCGGCCCGAGCGCGCCATGCGCCAGCCTGCCTCGCCTTGCCGCCCGCGGCGCGGAACACCCGAAACCCCCGGAGATCGCCGATGAAGTCCCTGCTCCCCGCCCGGCTGAAGGCCGCCGCAGCGCTGACCCTGATCGCGCTCGCCGCGAGCCCGCTCAACGCCCAGGAGCCGGCGCCGACCCAGCCTGCGGCCCCGGCTGAGCCCGCGGCGTCCGCGCCGGTCGCGCCCGAGACCGTGGTCGCCACCGTGGACGGCCAGCCGATCACCGAGGCCGACCTGCAGCTCGCGCTCAACGATCTCGACCAGCAGTTCGCCCAGTTGCCCCCCGAGGCGCGCCGCGCCGCGGCGCTTTCGGCCGTGATCGAAATCCGCGTGCTCGCCAAGCAGGCCGAGGCCGCGGGCCTGACGGACGACCCCGAGTTCCAGCGTCGCATGGAGTTTTTGCGCCAGCGCGCGCTGCACACCGAGCTCGTGGAGACGGAAGTCGCAGAAAAGGTGGCGGAGGAGGAGATCCGCGCCCGCTACGACCAGGAGGTCGCCAACCAGCCGCCGGTCAACGAGGTCCATGCCCGCCACATCCTGGTCGGGACGCAGGCCGAGGCCGAGGCCATCATCAAGCAGTTGGGCGAGGGCGCGAAGTTCGAGGAGCTGGCCGCCCAGCACACCACCGACCCGTCGGGCAAGGAGACCGGCGGCGATCTCGGCTGGTTCGGGCCCGGCCGCATGGTGCCGGAATTCGAGAAGGCCGCCTTCGAGCTGCCCGTCGGCGAATACACCAAGGCGCCCGTGCAGTCGCAGTTCGGCTTCCACGTCATCAAGGTGGACGACAAGCGCGTGCAGCAGCCGCCGGCCTTCGGGGCGGTCAAGGAGCAGGTCCGCTCGCTGCTCCTGCGCGAGAAGTATTTCGCGCTGGTGAAGGAGCTTCGCGACAAGGCCCAGGTCGAGATCGCCGACCCCGCGCTCAAGACGGCCCTCGACCAGGCGAACGCGGCGGAGTAAAGGGGCCGCGGTTCCCTCATTTCCCCGTTGCCATGGCCGCCGTATCGCCGCTCGCCCCCAAGACGTTTCCCGAGATGCCGGCCGTCGCAGGCGTGCGGATCGCCGCCGCCCAGGCCGGCATCAAATACAAGAGCCGCACGGACCTTCTGCTCATGGCCTTGGACGAGGGCACGGCGGTCGCGGGCGTGTTCACGCGCTCGCGCTGCGCTTCCGCGCCGGTGGATCTCTGCCGGGCCAATCTCGCGCAAGGCAAGGCGCGGGCGCTGGTGGTGAACTCGGGCAACGCCAACGCCTTCACGGGCCGGCGCGGCCGCGAAGCCACGGCCGCCACCGCGCAGGCGGCGGCTGAGGCCCTGGGCTGCCGCGAGGACGAGGTCTTCCTGGCCTCCACGGGCGTGATCGGCGAGCCGCTCGACGCCGGCCGCATCACGCCGCTGCTGCCCGGCATGGCCGCCGAGGCGCGGGCCGACCGCTGGCGCGAGGCGGCGGAAGCCATCATGACCACCGACACCTTTCCCAAGCTCGCCACGCGGACCTGCCGCATCGGCGAGGCCACGGTCACGATCAACGGCGTCGCCAAGGGCGCGGGCATGATCGCCCCCGACATGGCCACCATGCTCTCCTTCGTGGCGACCGACGCAGCGATCGCAGCAAACGCGCTCCAGGCGCTTTTGTCGGAAGGGGTGGAGCGGAGCTTCAACGCCATCACGGTGGACAGCGACACCTCCACCTCGGACACGCTTCTTCTTTTCGCGACGGGCCGCGCGCCCGGCGCCCCCGGCATCGAAGACGCGGACGACCCGCGCCTGGCCCCATTCCGCGCTGAACTCCACGCGCTGTTGCAGGACCTGGCGCTGCAGGTGGTGCGTGACGGCGAGGGCGCGCGGAAAGAGATCGCCATCGCCGTCACGGGCGCCGTGTCCGACGCCTCCGCCAAGCGCGTCGCGCTGTCGATCGCCAACTCGCCGCTGGTCAAGACGGCCGTGGCGGGCGAGGACGCCAATTGGGGCCGCGTGGTGATGGCCGTGGGCAAGGCGGGCGAGCCCGCCGACCGCGACAAGCTCGCCATCTGGTTCGACGACCTGCGGGTCGCCCATGCGGGCGAGCGCGACCCCGACTATTCGGAAGCAGCGGCGTCGGCCCACATGAAGGGCGAGCGGATCAAGGTCCGCGTCGATCTCGGCCTGGGCGAGGGGTCTGCCCAGGTGTGGACCTGCGACCTCACCAAGGATTATGTCGCCATCAACGGCGACTACCGCAGTTGATCGCTTGGAAATGTCCGATCCCTTGCTCGCCACGGTGCGCCGCTTCGAGGCGGCGGGTTTTCGCGCCTGGCCGGCGGCCACGACCCACTATGACGGCACCTGGCTGATCCGGCTGACGCCCGGCCATCCCGCCAAACGCTTGAACTCGGTCAATCCGCTCGACGCGCGTGACATGTCGGGGCTCGATGAGCGCATCGGGCGCGCGGAAAGCATGTTCAGGGCGCAAGCGCGGCCGCTCACCTTCCGCATGTCGCCGTTGAGCGGCGACCGCCTGTCGGATCATTTCGACCGCGAGGGCTGGTCGATGTTCGCGCCGTCGGTGGTCATGCGCATGCCGCTGGATGACGCCGCCGTGTCGAACGCCATGGACCAGATCCCGCTCAAGGATTTTTCCCGCTTCGCCGCGGCGCACGCCGCCGTCCAGGACGAGGCGGCCGCCCGCAAACCCGGCCTCACGGAGCTTCTCGACGCCATCGAGCCGGAAGCGGGCCTGTTCGTGCTGGAGCGCGAGGGGACGCCCGTGGCCACCGCCGTCTGTGTGCATGACGGCGAGCTGGCCGGCCTGTTCGAGGTGGCCACGGCCCCGAGCGAGCGCGGCAAGGGCCATGCGAGACGGCTGGTGCTTTCCGCGCTCAAATGGGCGCGGCTCAAGGGCGCGCGCGACGCCTGGCTGCAGGTGGAGGCCGACAACGAGGCGGGGCGAAAGCTCTACACCGCGTTGGGCTTTCGCGACCTGTATCGCTACCATTACCGCCGGCCGCCCACCCCATGAGCGCGCCCGCAGATGACGGGGGCAAGCCCGCGAACAAGCCGCTGCTTCTGGTGGCGGCCTGCGCGCTGATCGACGCCGACAACCGCGTGCTCATCGCGCAACGCCCGCCCGGCAAGCCGATGGCCGGGCTCTGGGAGTTCCCCGGCGGCAAGGTGGAGCCGGGCGAGACGCCGGAGGAAACCGTGATCCGCGAGCTGCAGGAGGAGCTCGGCGTGGACACGCAGATTCCGTGCCTCGCGCCGCTCACCTTCGCGAGCCACGTTTACGAGCGCTTCCATCTCCTGATGCCGCTTTTCGTGTGCCGCCGCTTCTCCGGCGTGGCCGTTGGTCGCGAGGGCCAGGCGCTCAAATGGGTGCGGCCCAAACTGTTGCGCGACTATCCCATGCCGCCCGCCGACGCGCCGCTGATCCCGTTCCTCATCGACCTGCTTTAGTTTAGCCGCCGGAGCGATCCGCGCCTGCCGTTAAGCCATCGCTAAGGGAATCGTGAAAATTTCACGAATGGGGACGGCGGAACGGCGGCGAGGACGTAAGGGCCATGAGCGAGTGGGACGTGTTGGAGCAGGGGCGGGCCCCGCGCGCAGGCTTGCCCAGGGTCAGCGCGATCCGCGTGGCGCTGCTCTTCGGCTCGGCGGCCGTGGCGCTGGCGCTGATCGCCACGCCCATGCTCGACCGCAACGCCCGCGTCCGCGTGAGCGATGCGGGCCTCGCGAGCGGCCTCGACATGATGAGCACCGGCGCCACAAGGCGTCCGGCTTCAAACTATGTGATCCGCCGCAGCGTGCTCCAGCCCAGCCCGTCGGCCATTTGCGTGATCCACGCCAACGGCGTGCGGAGCGGCGACTGCTGATCGCCGTCAGGCCGGCCAGGAACGTTAACGCTGTGCGCAATGCCGCCGCCGGCGTTAACCTTTGCGGCACGTGTGCGCGGGTAAGTTGGCGTGCAAAGGATCGAAGCCGATGTCCCTCATCCAGCGATTTCTGCGGGACCGCCAAGGCGCCACCGCCATCGAATATGGCCTGATCGCCGCCGTTCTGTCGCTGGCCGTCGCAGCCGGCGTCGGCAGTGCGGCCGACGCGATCGAATTCCTGTTCGGCAGCAATGAAAGCCGGCTGCGCCAGGCCCTCGACACGACTTACAACTGAACCACGGGCAACCGACCCTCGCGCAACCGAAGCGCGGCCGCCGACGCATGAGCGCTTCCGGCCGAAGCGATCATGCGCGGCGTGACAGCCGTTCGCCCGTCACGCCTTCGGCTTGAGCGCGTCGGCGAGCCGCGTAGTGGCCGAACCCGGCTTCAGCGGCTGCTGCTGGGTGGGCGCGGGCGCCCAGGCCGACATCCACAACAGCGCGAAACTGGCGCGCACGCGGCCGTCCGCGTCGGAGAACCGCTCGGCGTAGATCTCCGCCGCCCGGAAGAATAGCTTTCGCCCGGCGGGCGTTCTGGCGCGCTCCAGAAGCGTGTTGGTCGCGCCCATGGCGCGAAGGTCGGCCATCAGCCCCCACATGGAGTCGTAGCGGACCACCACCGTGTCGAGGTCGGCCACGGGAAGCGCCAGCCCCGCGCGCTGCAACAGGCCGCCGGCGTCGCGGATGTCGGTGAAGGGATGGACGCGCGGGCTCGCGCGCCCCTGTTCGGCTTCCGCCTGAAGCAGGCTTTCGCGCAGCTCGCGCAGGGTGCCGTCTCCTGCTAGGACGCCCAGGAAGAGCCCGTCGGGCTTCAGGGCGCGCCGCACTTGCACGAGCAGGCCGGGCAGGTCGTTGGCCTCCTGGAGCACGAGCATGGAGACCGCGAGGTCGAGGCTTTCGGGCGCGAAGGGCAGGGTTTCGGGCGGACCCGCCACGCCGCGCCCCCCGACGAGAAATCGCGGATCGGCCTCGACCCGCACCACCTCGTCCACCTTGCCCGTGGCGAGAAGCGCCCGTTCGGCGTGGTCGGTCACGCAGAACAGGGTGGCCGCAAGGGGAAAGCGGCGGCTCACGACGCTCAGGCGATCGGCCAGGTCGTCGGCCGTGCGGTTGAGCAAAAAATCCGCGCCGGGCGCGGCTTGCGCCAGCGCGCGCCGCTTGCGCCTAAGCGCCAGCTCCGTGTCGAACAGCGGCGTCATCGAACCCTTTCCCGGTTGCCGCCTCGTCAGCCCCGTGCGGCGCTGCTAGACTTAGCGCTCTTGGCCGGCGCTTGGGAGGGGAGGGGTGGCCAGCATCGCGTTCCACGCCCTGGTCCTCATCGGGCAGGCCGGAAGAATCCTGTTCCCGCCCACCTGTCCCGGCTGCCGCCGCCATGTGGCCGCCCCCGGCACGCTTTGCCCCCGCTGCTGGGGCGGGCTGCGCTTTCTCGAAAAGCCGTGGTGCGCGGTGCTCGGCACGCCGTTTCTTTACGAGGTGGAGGAGGGCGCGCTGTCGCCTCAGGCCATCGCCCAGCCGCCGGTCTTCGACCGCGCGCGGGCGGCGGTCGCCTATCGCGGTGCGGCGGCGCGCATCGCGCGCGCTCTCAAATATGCCGACCGCACCGACCTCGCCCCGCCCATGGCGCGCTGGATGGCCCGCGCCGGCGCGGAGGTCATCGCCGAGGCCGACCTCATCGTGGCCGTGCCGCTGCACTGGCGGCGCTTCTGGGAGCGGCGCTTCAATCAGTCGGCCGAACTCGCCCGGGCGCTGGCGCGCGAGACGGGCCTGCCCTTCGAGCCGGACGCGGTGACGCGCAAGCGCCGCACCCGACCGCAGGTGGGGCTTTCCCGCGCCGAGCGCGAGCGAAACCTCCGGGGCGCCTTCGCCGTGCCGGCCGAGGCCGCCCCGCGCCTCCGCGGCAAACGCGTGCTCCTCGTGGACGACGTCTTCACCACCGGCGCGACCGTGAACGCGGTCGCGCGCGCTCTGAAAAGGGCCGGCGCATCGGGCGTGGACGTGCTGGCCTTCGCCATGGTGCTGCCGGGCGAGGCGTGGGAGGATGATGTCGCCGGGGGCTTTTGGGGCGGGCCGGAGGAGTCTATATGACAGCCGGCTGTTTTCCCGCCCGCTGGAGCCTTCTCGCCCATGGCTGACGTCACGATCTACACCCGCGCCTTTTGCGGCTATTGCGCGGCCGCCAAGCGGCTGCTCGACAAGAAGGGCGTCGCCTATACCGAGCATGACGCGACGGGCTCGCCAGAGCTGCGCCAGCAGATGATTTCCCGCGCCAATGGGCGCTCCACCTTCCCGCAGATCTTCATCGGCGACCGGCATGTGGGCGGCTCGGACGACCTTCACGCGCTGGAGCGTGAGGGCCGGCTCGATGCACTGCTTGTCTCCGGCCGGCAGGACTGAGCGCCTTGGCCGCCCCCGTCATCGCCGCCGCCGTGCAGATGCGCTCGGGCATTGAGCCCGCGCGTAATGTCCGCGACATGGCCGCGCTCGTGCGCGAGGCCGCGGGCCGCGGCGCGTCCTACGTGCAGACGCCCGAGATGACCGGCGCGCTGTTTCGCGACCGCGAAGGCTTACGAAAGGTGCTCCGCTCCCAGGCGGACGACCCGGTTGCCGCCGCCGCGCAAGAACTCGCGTCCGAACTCAGGCTGTGGCTCCATGTCGGCTCCACGGCCATCCTGCGCGAGGATGGCCGCGTGGCGAACCGCGCCTTCCTGTTCTCGCCCAAGGGCGATCTCGCCGCGACCTACGACAAGATCCACATGTTCGACGTCGATCTCGACGCCGGCGAAAGCTGGCGCGAGTCCGCCACCTACGAGCCCGGGCGCGCGGGGCTGGTGGCCGATCTCGGCAGGTTCCGGCTCGGCTTCTCGGTCTGTTACGACCTGCGCTTTCCCCAGCTTTTTCGCGCGGAAGCCTTGGGCGGCGCGGAGGTGCTCACGGTTCCCGCCGCCTTCACCCGGCAGACGGGCGAGGCCCACTGGCATGTGCTGATCCGGGCGCGGGCCATCGAAAACGGCGCCTTCGTCGTGGCCGCCGCGCAAGGCGGCCGGCACGAGGACGGCCGCGAGACCTTCGGCCATTCGATGATCGTGGACCCCTGGGGCAGGATCGTCGCCGAGGCGGAAGGCGACGAGCCCGGCGTGATCCTGGCCGAGATCGACCCGGCCGCCGTGGCCGCGGCCCGCCAGAAAATCCCCAACCTGCGCAACGCCCGGCCCTTCGAGCTCGAAACCTGGCCGCGAAGCGCCGGCGCGGAAATCAAGGCAGCCTCATGATCCGCTTTTCGCTGTCTTGCGAGCGGGGCCACGGCTTCGAGGGCTGGTTCCGCGACAACGCCGATTTCGACCGCCAGAAGGAGGTCGGGATTCTGGAATGCCCGTCCTGCGCCTCGAAACAGGTCGGCAAGGCCCTGATGGCGCCGGCTGTCGCCACCGCGAAAAAGCGCGAGCAGGTGATGCTGGCCATGGGTGCCGAGCACCGCAAGGCCATGGCCGAGCTCAAGGCGCTGACTGAAAAGCTGAAATCGGGCGCCGAGGATGTCGGCGACCGTTTCGCGGACGAAGCGCGAAAAATCCATTTCGGCGAAACGGAGAAGCGCGGCATCTTCGGCCGCGCCACGCCCGAGGAGGCCGCCGGCCTGGCCGAGGACGGCGTGGATTTTCTGCCTCTGCCCGTCCTGCCCGACGACCGCAACTGAGATCGATCTGTTTGGCTGTCTTCGGCTGAAGCCATGACCGCGCTCTGGAACTCGGCTTCAGCCCTCCTGGTGCTCACCGGCCTTTTCCTGGGGCTCAGCCTCCCGTTCGGCAAGCTGGCGGGGGCCGCGGGCGTGAGCCCGGCGGCCTGGGCCTTTTTGATCTCGCTCGGCGGGGGCGGGGTGCTCGCGCTTTCCCTTCTCCTGGCGCGGCGCGGCTTCGCGCCGAGCGGGCATAAGCTGCGCTATTTCGCGGTCACGGCGCTGGTGTCCTACGCCGTGCCGAACCTGCTCCTGTTTTCCGTCATCCCGCACTTAGGCGCGGGCTTTTCGGGCATCCTCTACACGCTCTCGCCGATCGTCACGCTGCTTCTGTCGCTGCTTTTCAAGCTCCGCCGCCCGAACGCGCTGGGCCTCGCCGGCCTGGCCGTGGGCTTCGCCGGGGCGCTTCTGGTCGCGCTCACGCGCGGCGAGGCGGGCCGCCCGGCCGAGGCGTTCTGGGTCGTGCTGGGGCTTCTCCTCCCCGTGAGCCTCGCTGTCGGCAACATCTATCGCACCCGGGACTGGCCGGACGGCGCGGGGCCCATCGAGCTGGCGGCCGGCAGCAACCTGGCCGCGGCTTTGATCCTCGCCGGGGTCATGCTCGCCGGCACGGGCGGGCTGCCGCTGGATTCTCTTGCCGCCGTGCCCGGCCTGGCGCTCGCGCAGGTTCTGGCGTCGGCCATGATGTTCGCGATCTTCTTCCGCCTCCAGGCCGTGGGCGGCCCGGTCTATCTGAGCCAGATCGGCTATGTGGCGGCGGCCGTCGGGTTGTTCGCGGGCACCGTGTTTCTCGGCGAGCGCTACGGCATCCTCACCTGGACCGGCGCGGCCCTCATCGTGGCGGGCGTCGCCATGACCAGCCGCGCCCAGGCGCGGGCTTCATAGCGGTGCTGGCGGGGCGTCGTCCGCGGGCCGCCCCGCCAGCACCATGTAGTTGACGTCCGTGTCGCCCGAGCGGCCCCAGCGGTCGGCGAGCGGGTTGTAGGTCACGCCGACCCGCTCCAGCACCTCGAGCCCGCCGGCTTTGAGCGCCCCTTCCAGCTCCTCGGGCCGCACGAGCTTCTGAAACTCGTGCGTGCCGCGTGGAAGCCAGCCCAGCACATATTCCGCCCCCACGATGGCCAGCGCATAGGCTTTCAGCGTGCGGTTGATGGTGGCCACGAACATCAGCCCGCCGGGCTTCAGCATCGAGCAGCACCGCTCCACGAAGAAGGGCATGTCGCTGACATGCTCCACGACTTCCATGTTGAGGATCACGTCGAACGTTTCGCCCGCGTCCGCCAGCGCCTCGGCGGTCGTGGCGCGGTAGTCGATGGAGACGCCGCTCTGCGCGGCATGGAGCTTCGCCACCTCGATATTGGTGGGGGAGGCGTCCGCCCCCACCACGTGGGCGCCGAGCCGCGCCATGGGCTCGCACAGGAGGCCCCCGCCGCAGCCGATGTCGAGCAGCCTCAGGCCCTCGAAGGGGAGCGCCGCGGCGGGCGCGCGCCCGAACCGCTCCGCGACCCTGTCCCGGATATAGGCCAGCCGCACAGGGTTGAACTTGTGCAGCGGCTTGAATTTTCCGCGCGGGTTCCACCACTCGGCGGCGAGCCGGCTGAAGCGGTCGATCTCGGCGGGATCGACCGTGGTCTGCGCCGTTGCCGCCATTCTTCGCGCCTCCTCGTTGAGCGGGCCTCACAAGTCGGGCGGGGAAGGGACTTGTCAAGGCGGCGGAAGGTCGGGCTCGCATCCGCCGCCATGCGCCCGCTCGATGCGTTCGGCGACCAGGTCCTGC
Organism: Mesorhizobium sp.; assembly: GCA_035998495.1. GTDB lineage: Bacteria > Pseudomonadota > Alphaproteobacteria > Rhizobiales > Rhizobiaceae > Mesorhizobium_B. Next base: position 23,001 of record DASYHP010000064.1, on the reverse strand, counting down.
AAACGCCACAAGTGCCGGTCGTGGATGCCGAGCTCTTCGAGGTGGCTGACGGTGGAGAACAGGTATTCCGCCATGGAGCCGCGAAAGCCGCAGGCGCTCGCCAGCACGTCGGCGACCTCCTCGTCCGACAGCCCGCTCACATAGCGGCCGCTCCTGCGGTTCATGGCGAAGGTCAACGCCCGCAGCGAACCTTCGGCGGTGCTTACGGAAACCCAGCGCGCGGGAAAGGCCGACGGCACCATGCTCATCTCGCGCTTGAGAAGGCGCAGCAGGTTGGGCCTGAGCGCGCGATCGGGCAGGCGGAAGGCGACGCCCCGGCACGAGCCGCCGCGGTCGAGCGCAAGCATCAGGCCGGGCGCCTCGCGGCAGCCTCGAAAGCGGTAATCCCAGCCCAGGCAGAATTTCCGGTGCCAGCCCGGCGCTATCGCGAGCCTGCGCTCGACCCAGTCGAAGTCGGGGTTCCAGATCAGCGAGCCATAGGCGAAGACCCAGAAGCCGTCTTCGGGCGCGCCGGCCAGGATCGTCTCGGCCAAAGCCTCGTAGTCCGCGTCGGTCGCCGGCCGGAAGCCGGGCAGGAGTTGCGGACCGGGATCAGGCATCTCCCGGCGGGTCAGCGCCACATGCTCTTCGCTCAGGCGCAGCGTCCGCTCGCTCACGGAGCCGGTTCTCGCGCCCGCGTCAGCGTCCCGCCGCCGGCCCTCGGCCCAGCATGCGCTTCAGCAGATCGGTCTTGAAATAGAAGTGCTCGGCGAGCGCGCCCAGGACATGGAGCGCCACCAGCGCCAGCAGCACGGGCGCGAGAGCGCCGTGCAGGTTGCCCAGGTCCTCCGACGCGCTCGCCAGCGCGGAGGCGCCCAAAAGCGGCATCGCGAGCAGCACGACATAGAGCAACAGATGATTGAGCTTGGAGAGCCCCGTGGCCCAGCCCGGATGGTCTGCGGGGTAGGGCGGCCGGCCGTGGCTCCTCCTGTCCCAGATGCGCAGCAGCGTGAGCACCAGGATGGATGCGCCGGACACCGCGTGGAAGACGGCCGGCATCACCGTGCCCGCGCCCGCCGCTTCCCCCTCTTCAGCGCCCCCGAACCAGTTCTCCATGCTCTCGGCCGTGACGAGCTGGACGGCGATCAGCGCGACGGTGGTCCAATGGGCGGCGATATGCAGCCGCGACCAGTCCCATGCCTCTCTGTCGCTGCTGCGCATGGCGAAAATCCTCCTCGCCCACCCACGGTTGACCTCGGCATCAACATAGCGTCCACGTCCACAGGAGCAACGGGATCGGCCGCCTTGCATGGGCGAGAGCCATTGGCTAAGGACGCGGCCACAGGCGCCTCGGCCCAAATCCGGGGCGCTTTCGTTTGAGCGGGTTTGCCTGCCGGGCAGGGAGAAAGAGCCGTCGTGGCGCGCATCGTGATGAAGTTCGGCGGAACCTCCGTCGCCGACATCCCCCGCATCCGCGTGGTGGCGCGCCACGTCAAACGCGAGGTGGAGGCCGGCCACCAGGTGGCCGTCGTGGTGTCCGCCATGGCGGGCAAGACCAACGAGCTCGTCGCCTGGACGCGCGACGCGTCCGCCATGCACGACGCGCGCGAATACGACACGGTGGTGGCGTCGGGCGAGCAGGTCACGTCCGGGCTTCTCGCCATCGCGCTGCAGGCCGAAGGCGTCAACGCCCGCTCCTGGCAGGGCTGGCAGATCCCCATCCGCACCGACCAGTCCCACGGCGCGGCGCGCATCAAGGACATCGACGGCTCGGAGATCGTGCGCCGCATGGGCGAGGGGCAGGTGGCGGTGATCTCGGGCTTCCAGGGGCTCGGCCCCGACAACCGCGTCGCCACGCTCGGACGCGGCGGCTCGGACACCAGCGCCGTGGCGATCGCGGCGGCTGTCAAGGCCGACCGCTGCGACATCTACACCGACGTGGACGGCGTCTACACCACCGACCCGCGCATGGAGCCCAAGGCGCGGCGCTTGCCGAAGATCTCCTTCGAGGAGATGCTGGAAATGGCGTCGCAAGGCGCCAAGGTGCTCCAGGTGCGCTCGGTGGAGCTCGCCATGGTGCATCGCGTGCGCACCTTCGTGCGCTCCTCCTTCGAGGACCCGGACGCGCCGGGCATGGGCGACGTGGAAACGCGCGGAACGCTGATTTGCGACGAGGAGGAGATCGTGGAACAAGAGGTCGTGACGGGCATCGCCTATGCCAAGGACGAGGCGCAGATCAGCTTGCGCCGCGTCGCCGACCGGCCCGGCATCGCCGCCGGCATCTTCGGCCCGCTCGCCGAGGCCAACATCAATGTGGACATGATCGTCCAGAACATCTCCGAGGACGGCTCGCGCACCGACATGACCTTCACCGTGCCGAGCGGCGACGTGGACAAGGCGCTGGCCGTGCTCGAACGCATCAGGCCACAAGTTGGCTTCGACGTCGTGCAGCACGACGAGGGCATGTCCAAGGTTTCGGTGATCGGCATCGGCATGCGATCCCACGCGGGCGTGGCCGCCACCGCCTTCAAGGCGCTGGCCGACCGGAGCATCAACATCCGCGCGATCACCACCTCCGAGATCAAGATTTCCATCCTGATCGACGGCCCCTACACCGAACTCGCGGTGCGCACTTTGCATTCCGTTTACGGGCTGGATAAGCAATAGGCGGGGGTGATTTGAAGTCGGCTCCCCGCGAGCTGCGGGGAGGGTCGCGGCCTTTGCGCCGCCGGGGGCGGGAGCCCGAGAAGCGATGCCCATGCGTGAGATGGCCGGCGGCCCCCGCGTTCTCCTGAAGCGGCTCCGCGAGCTGATGGCGGAACCCCTCGACCCGCAGGCGCGGCTCGACCGCATCGTGCGCGAGATCGCCGCCAACATGGTGGCCGAGGTCTGCTCGCTCTATGTGCTGCGCGCCGACGGCGTGCTGGAGCTCTACGCCACCGAGGGCCTGAACCCCGGCTCCGTCCACCACGCCCAGCTTTCCCTCGGCCAGGGACTGGTCGGCACCATCGCGGCCTCGGCGCGCGCGCTGAACCTTTCGGACGCGCAGGCCCATCCCGCCTTCGCCTACCTGCCGGAGACCGGCGAGGAAATCTACAACTCCTTTCTCGGCGTGCCCGTGCTGCGCGCGGGCCGCACGCTGGGCGTGCTCGTCGTGCAGAACCGCGCCAAGCGCCTCTACCACGACGACGAGATCGAGGCGCTGGAAACGGTCGCCATGGTGGTCGCCGAGATGATCGCCGCCGGCGACCTGGCGCGGCTCACCCGCCCCGGCCTGGCGCTCGACCTTTCCCGCCCCGTCACCTGCAACGGCCTGCCCTTCAACGAGGGCGTCGGCTTGGGCCATGTGGTGCTTCACGAGCCGCGCGTGGTGGTGAGCGAGCTCTTCGCCGAGGATCCCGGCGAGGAGCTCGACCGGCTCGGCGCCTCGTTGGGCTCGCTCAGGCTGTCCATCGACGACATGCTGGCGCGCCGCGAGGTGGCCTTCGAGGGCGAGCACCGCGCGGTGCTCGAAGCCTACCGCATGTTCGCCCACGACCGCGGCTGGGTGCGCCGCCTGGAAGAGGCCGTCCGCAACGGGCTCACGGCCGAAGCGGCGGTGGAGAAGGTCCAGAGCGACATGCGCGCGCGCATGATGCACATGACCGACCCCTACCTGCGCGAGCGGATGAGCGATTTCGACGACCTCGCCAACCGCCTGCTGCGCCAGTTGATGGGGCGGATCGGCGACGGCGACGGGGCGCGGCTGCCGCGCGACGCCATCATCGTCGCCCGCAACATGGGCGCGGCCGAACTTCTCGACTACCCGCGCGACAAGCTTCGCGGGCTCGTCCTGGAGGAGGGCGCGGTCACCAGCCATGTGGTGATCGTCGCCCGCGCCATGGGCATTCCCGTGGCGGGCGCGGTGCGCGGCGCGGTGTCCATGGCCGAGAACGGCGACGCGGCCATCGTGGACGGCGACGAAGGCAAGGTGCATCTGCGCCCTCCGCCCGACCTCGAGGCGGCCTATGCCGAGAAGGTGCGCTTCCGCGCCCGCCGCCAGGAGCTCTATCGCGAGCTGCGCCCGAAGGCGTCCGTCAGCAAGGACGGCACGGCGGTCGATCTCCTGATGAACGCCGGGCTCGCCGTGGACCTGCCCCAGCTCGCCGAAAGCGGGGCGGGCGGCATCGGGCTCTTCCGCACCGAGCTTCAGTTCATGGTGGCCGCCACCTTCCCGCGCGCCGAGGCGCAGGAGAAGCTCTATCGCGACGTGCTCGAAGCCGCCGCGGGAAAGCCCGTCACCTTCCGCACCATCGACATCGGCGGCGACAAGGTGTTGCCCTATTTCAAGTCGAGCGCGCCGGAGGAAAACCCTGCGCTCGGCTGGCGCGCGATCCGGCTCACGCTCGACCGCCCGGCGCTGCTCCGCGCCCAGGTGCGGGCGCTGCTCAAGGCCGCCGGCGGGCGCGAGCTGAAAATGATGCTGCCCATGGTCACGGAGCTTTCCGAGATCGCGCAGGCGCGCGAGCTGATCGACCGCGAGGTGCGCCACCTTTCCCGCTTCGCCCACCACCTGCCCACCAGCCTCAAGATCGGCGCCATGGTGGAGGTGCCCTCGCTTCTCTGGCAGCTCGACGAGCTGATGACCCGCGTCGATTTCGTGTCGGTGGGCTCCAACGACCTTTTCCAGTTCGTCATGGCGACCGACCGCGGCAACGCCCGGCTCGCCAACCGCTTCGACCCGCTTTGCGTCTCCTTTTTGCGCGCGCTGCGCCAGATCGCCAAGACCGGCGCCCGCAACGGCACGCCGGTCACGCTGTGCGGCGAGCTGGCGGGCAAGCCGATCTCGGCCATGGCGCTGATGGGCGTGGGCTACCGCTCCATCTCCATGTCGGCCGCGGCCATCGGCCCCGTGAAGGCCATGCTGCGCGAGCTGCCGCTCGCCGAACTCGAAGCGGAACTGGCGCGCGTGCTCGACGGCTCCGACGCGCTGTTCCCCGTCCGCGCCATGCTGGAGGGGTTCGCGGAAAAGCACGGGATCCCGCTTTGAGAGTTTTTTCGTGAGTTTGCCCCGCGAACGCATGGACAGCCTCGCCAAGCGCTTCGACATGCTCGAGGCGCGGATGGCGGCCGGCCCGTCGCCGGACGAATATGTCCGCATGGCCTCGGAATATGCGGAGCTCCAGCCCCTGGCCGCGCTGATCCGCGAGTATTTCCGCAATGAGCAGGAGCGCCGCGACATGGAGGCGCTCACGCGCGACCCGGAAATGCGCGAGCTGGCCCAAGCCGAGCTCGAAGCGCTCGAAGAGCGGCTGGAAAGCCTCAACCGCGACATCCGCCTGGCGCTGCTGCCGCGCGACGCCGCCGACGAGAAGAGCGCCATCGTCGAGGTCCGCGCCGGCACGGGCGGCGACGAGGCCGCGCTTTTCGCCGGCGACCTGTTGCGCATGTATGAGCGCTACGCGGCGTCGCGCGGCTGGCGCTGGGAAATTGTGTCGGTCAGCGAAGGCGAGGTCGGCGGCTTCAAGGAGGCGGTCGCCTCCGTGTCGGGCAAGGGCGTGTTCGCAGCCCTCAAATGGGAGTCGGGCGTCCATCGTGTCCAGCGCGTGCCCGCGACCGAGACGCAGGGGCGCATCCACACCTCGGCCGCCACCGTCGCCGTGCTGCCGGAAGCCGAGGAGGTGGACATCCAGGTCCGTGGCGAGGACATCCGCATCGACACCATGCGCGCGTCCGGCGCGGGCGGCCAGCACGTCAACACGACCGATTCGGCCGTCCGCATCACCCATCTGCCCACGGGCATCGTCGTGACCAGTTCCGAGAAGTCGCAGCACCAGAACCGGGCGCGGGCGATGCAAGTCCTGCGGGCGCGGCTCTACGAGATGGAGCGCGACCGGGCCGACGCCGATCGCTCCGCCTCGCGCAAGGCCCAAGTCGGCTCGGGCGACCGTTCGGAGCGCATCCGCACCTACAATTTCCCGCAAGGGCGCGTGACCGACCACCGCATCAACCTCACGCTTTACAAGCTCGACCGGGTGATGGAGGGCGAGCTCGACGAGCTGATCGACGCGCTCACGGCCGACCACCAGTCGAGGCTGCTGGCCGAACTCGGCTAGGATGGCCGAGCCTCCATTGGCCGCTTCCACCCTCGGCGAAGCCCTGCGCCAGGCGCGCGCCGCGCTTGCCGCGGCCGGCGTGGCCGACCCGGCGCTCGACGCAAGGTTGCTCGTGGCCGAGGGCGCGGGCGTGTCGCGCGAGGCGATCCTCCTGGGCCCCGAGCGCCCGCTCGACGCGTCGGCGGCCAAGACAATCGCCGCCATGCTGAAGCGACGCCTGGGCGGCGAGCCCGTCCACCGCATCCTGGGCTGGCGCGAGTTCTACGGGCTCAAGCTGAAGCTCTCGCCCGCGACGCTCGAGCCGCGGCCCGACACCGAAGCCCTGGTGGACGCCGTGCTGCCCTTCATCCGCGAAACGGCCGACCGGGTCGGCGTCTGCCGCATCCTCGACCTCGGCACGGGCACGGGCGCGATCGCGCTGGCGCTCATCTCGCAGGAGCCGCGCGCCGTGGCCACCGGCGTGGACCTCTCCGAGGAGGCGCTCCGAACGGCTGACGAGAACGCTTGGGCGCTGGGCCTTGACGGCCGCTTCAAGACGCTCCGGTCCGACTGGTTCGGCTCGGTCGCCGGGCGCTGCCATTGGATTGTCGCAAACCCTCCCTATATCTCCGGGAGCGAGAAGGCGGCGCTCGCGCCGGAGGTCGCCCGTTTCGACCCCGATTTGGCGCTGTTCGGCGGACCGGATGGACTGGACGCCTATCGCGTCATCGCCCGCGACGCCGGGCGGTTCCTGGAACCCGATGGCGGCGTGGCGGTTGAGATCGGCGCCGCGCAGAAGGCGGCGGTCGAGGCGATTTTCGAGAGCTTCGGGTTCACGCTGACCGCGGCGGCTCGGGACTTGGGCGGCCGCGACCGGGCGCTGGTGTTTTCCGGGAAAACCGCCGCGCCAGGGCTTGCGTGAGACTGTATGGCTTGATTTTCTTGGGATTAAAGCGCTTGGCAGGGAGCGGGATTGCCGCTAGGGTTTTGGAGCCGGATCGAATGAAGCAGGCAGTGCTCCTGGTCCAACCGGCTCTTCGGAAACAGGCTGCCCTGTTGTTTCTCGCTTGATGTCGCGGGTGACCCAGCTTCTTGAGGGTTTTCCGGCTGAGACTCGAGAGTTGAGCGGGACCAAGCTCGCGGGCCATGCGATGGCCGCGCGGGAGGCTTGAAGCCAAGAACGGACCGGAACGGCGCCCTGACCCCCGTTCCCGTCGGCGGCCATGCGTCAGCACCCTTTGGATTAGGCGTAAAGAGATCGGTATGAGGCCACAACAGCAGAACAGGCGCATGCGCGGGCGCAACAACAACAACAATAATAACAACCGCAAGGGGCCAAACCCCCTCACGCGCTCCTATGAAAGCAACGGCCCGGACGTGAAGATCCGCGGCTCCGCCCAGCAGATCGCCGAGAAATACACGACGCTGGCCCGCGACGCCATGAGTTCGGGCGACCGCGTGATCGCCGAGAACTATCTCCAGCACGCCGAGCACTACAACCGCATCATCGCGGCCGCCCAGGCGCAGATGCCGATCCAGCAGTTCTCTGAGCGCGGCGACGAGGACGAGTTCGACGAGGAGCGCGACGAGTTCGACCCGCCGTCCTTTGGCATGCCGCCGCAGCATCAAGGCGGTGAGAACCGCGGCAACCAGAACGGCGAAGGTCGCGACCGTCACGAACAGCGCGGCGACAATCGAGCCGATGGCCGGAACGGTCAGAGCGGCGATCGCAGCGACAACCGGGGTCAGGGTGGCGACGGACGCGAGCGCAACGAGAACCGCGGCGACAATCGTGAACGCGGCTTCAACGGCCCGCGCGGCGATCGGCCCGAGCGCTTCGACCGCGAGAACCGGGGCGATCGGCAGGACCGTCATGAGCGGCGCGACCGCAATGGGGAGCGCGACTTCAACCGCCAGCCCGACGCGGTTGCGCCTGCAGCCCCCGGCCAAGCCGACGCCTCCCAGCCCGCTGCCGAGCGCGCGCTGGCCGTGCCCCCGCTCAACGGCGATGCGCCCGTCGCGCCCGTCGAGCCTGCCTTGAACGGTGGTGTGCATGCCGCCGCCGATGGTACGGCCGAAGGCGAGACGCGCCGCCCGCGCCGCCCGCGCCGGCCGCGCAGTCGTCCTGAAGGCGAGGACGCCCGCAACCCCGCCGCGATCGCCGCGGCGGTGGAACAAGGTGACGCTTCGGAAGGCTCTTCGGGAAGTGAGCTGACGCCTGCCGAGGGCTGAGGCACACGTCCAGTCAGACCGGGAACGAACCTGGGAGGCGGAGCCGCAACGCTCCGCCTTTTTCGTGCCGGCGGCCCGGCTATTGCTCCAGCGTGGCTGGCGCCTCGGGAGCGCGGCTCCCGTCCGCAGGCGTGGGCCCCGGCTCCGGCGGCACGTTGTCCATGGACGAGAAGAACCAGATCCCGAACAGCACGAGGAAACCGGCGATCGCGATCAAGATCCAGATGTTGTTGCGGCGTGCGCTGCCACCTCTGTCGTCATGGGCCATCTGAGCTTCCCGCGTTTGCCCCTGTGAAGGTAGCGCCTGGGCGGCGACGTCAAGGAGGCGCGCCGCCGGCTTTCTGCTGGGGCTTGCTGCTGGGGCTTGGCTTCTGGTGAGGCCGCGTGCGTCGCGCCGGAACCGCGCTGCCCACGCTTGAGTCGCCAAATCCTCCTTCCCATATTGTTTCGTGATCAGGCCCGGCTTCATGCAAGCGGGCCGTCGCCAATTGTCCGTCCGGCGCCGCAATCGGGCCGGGTGCGAAAGGGGAGACAGAATGAACATCGAGAAATATTCCGAACGCGTGCGCGGCTTCATCCAGTCGGCCCAGACCGCGGCGCTCGCGAAAAGCCATCAGCAGTTCACGCCCGAGCATCTCCTGAAAGTGCTCGTGGACGACGAGGAAGGCCTTGCGGCCGGCCTCATCGAGCGCGCCGGCGGCGACGCCAAGGCGGTCCGCCTGGGCGTGGAAAGCGCGCTCAACGCCCTGCCCAAGGTCGAGGGCGGCAGTGGCCAACTCTACCTTGCGCAGCCGCTCGCGAAAGTGTTCTCGATCGCCGAAGAACTCGCGAAGAAGGCCGGCGACAGCTTCGTCACCGTCGAGCGCCTGCTGACCGCGCTGGCGGTGGAGAAATCGGCCAAGACGGCGGACATCCTCGCCAAGGCCGGCGTCACCGCGCAGGGGCTCAACGCCGCGATCAACGACATCCGCAAGGGCCGCACGGCCGACTCGGCGGGCGCGGAAGGCGCGTATGACGCGCTGAAGAAATACGCCCGCGACCTGACCGCCGACGCGCGCGCGGGAAAACTCGACCCCGTGATCGGCCGCGACGACGAAATCCGCCGCACCATCCAGGTGCTGTCGCGGCGCACCAAGAACAACCCCGTGCTGATCGGCGAGCCGGGCGTCGGCAAGACCGCCATCGCAGAAGGCCTCGCGCTGCGCATCGTCAACGGCGACGTGCCGGAATCGCTGAAGGACAAGCGGCTGATGGCGCTCGACATGGGCGCGCTGATCGCCGGCGCGAAATATCGCGGCGAATTCGAGGAGCGCCTCAAATCCGTGCTCAACGAGGTCACGTCGGCCGAGGGCGAGGTCATCCTCTTCATCGACGAGATGCACACGCTGGTCGGCGCCGGCAAGGCCGATGGCGCGATGGACGCCTCGAACCTCTTGAAGCCCGCGCTCGCCCGCGGCGAACTGCACTGCGTGGGCGCCACCACGCTCGACGAATACCGCAAGCATGTGGAGAAGGACGCGGCGCTGGCGCGGCGCTTCCAGCCGGTGTTCGTGAACGAGCCGACGGTGGAGGACACCGTGTCCATCCTGCGCGGGCTCAAGGAGAAATACGAGCAGCACCACAAGGTGCGCATCGCCGACTCCGCGCTGGTCGCCGCCGCGGCGCTCGGCAACCGCTACATCACCGACCGCTTCTTGCCCGACAAGGCCATCGACCTTGTCGATGAGGCCGCCTCGCGCCTCCGGATGCAGGTCGATTCCAAGCCCGAAGCGCTGGACGAGATCGACCGCCGCATCATGCAGCTCAAGATCGAGCGCGAAGCGCTCAAGGTCGAAAAGGACGAGGCCTCCAAGGACCGGCTCCAGCGGCTGGAGCGCGAGCTGGCCGGCCTCGAAGAGGAGTCCGACGCGCTGACCGCCAAGTGGCAGGCCGAGAAGGCCAAGCTCGGCGAGGCGGCCGAGCTCAAGGGCCAGCTCGACGAGGCCCGCAATGAGCTGGCGATCGCCCAGCGCCGGGGCGAGTTCCAGCGCGCCGGCGAGCTGGCCTATGGCCGCATCCCGGAGCTGGAGAAGAAGCTCGTCGCGGCCGAGGCCCAGGACGGGCAGGGCGGCATGGTCGAGGAGACCGTGACGCCCGACCATGTCGCGCATGTCGTGTCCCGCTGGACCGGCATCCCCGTGGACAAGATGCTTGAGGGCCAGCGCGAAAAACTGCTCCGCATGGAGGACGAACTCGCCAGGAGGGTCGTGGGCCAGGGCGAGGCCGTGCAGGCGGTCTCGAAGGCCGTGCGCCGAGCGCGCGCCGGGCTTCAGGACCCCAACCGCCCCATCGGCTCCTTCATGTTCCTGGGCCCCACGGGTGTCGGCAAGACCGAGCTCACCAAGGCGCTCGCGAACTTCCTGTTCGACGACGAGACGGCGATGGTGCGGCTCGACATGTCGGAATATATGGAGAAGCATTCGGTGGCCCGGCTCATCGGCGCGCCTCCCGGTTATGTCGGCTACGAGGAGGGCGGCGCGCTGACCGAGGCCGTCCGCCGCCGGCCTTACCAGGTCGTGCTGTTCGACGAGATCGAGAAGGCGCACCCGGACGTCTTCAACGTGCTCCTCCAGGTGCTCGACGATGGGCGGCTCACCGACGGCCAGGGCCGCACGGTGGACTTCCGCAACACGCTCATCATCATGACCTCGAACCTGGGCGCCGAATATCTCGTCGCCTTGGGCGAGGATCAGGACGTGGACGCCGCGCGCGATGCTGTCATGGGCGTGGTGCGCGCCTCCTTCCGGCCCGAGTTCCTGAACCGCGTGGACGAGGTGATCCTGTTCCACCGCCTGCGCCGCCAGGACATGGGCGAGATCGTGCGCATCCAGCTCGGGCGGCTCGAAACGCTGCTCGCCGAGCGCAAGATCACGATCGATCTCGACGAGGAGGCCGTGCAGTGGCTCGCGAACAAGGGTTTTGACCCCGCCTACGGCGCGCGGCCCTTGAAGCGCGTGATCCAGAAGGAGCTGCAGGACCCGCTCGCGGAGAAGATCCTGATGGGCGAGATCCTCGACGGCGCGACGGTCAAGGTCACCGCCGGCTCCGACCGCCTCAACTTCCGCCCCCGCCAGGCGATGGGCGCGGCCGAGGAGGCGCGGGCCGCCGCGTGAGCGCCCTTAAGCCGTTGTTAACCGTGGCCGCCCCCTTGTGGGGCGGCCATTTTCATGCCCGGTTCATCGTCGATCCTTCAAAATGATAGGAATGATCGAACCTTGCCGCCTCCGCTTCGTTTTTGGGGCGAGCACTCTGCCGAAAAGGGGGACAACCGCCTTGAAGATCCTGCGCTTCGTTCTTCCCGCCGCCCTTCTCGCCGGCACGGCCGCTCCCGCGCTCGCCGCGTTTGGCGAGGCCGAGCCCAGCCGCCGCGCCGCGCCGGCCGGCCCGCTTCTCGCCCAGAGCGGCGACGTCGAGATTTTCTTCGACGACCGCGGCAACCGCATCATCCTCGATTCGCGCACCGGCGAGGTGATCGCGGTGGAGCCGCCGCGCCGCGTGCTTCGCGCGCCCGCCGAGCGCCGCGCCCAGCGCCGGCGCGAGCTGCGCGAGGAGGTTCCCGTGCTCAACGAGGAGTTCCTCGGCGACGAGGAGGTCGAGATCTACGAGGAACGCCGCGGCAATGAGCGCGTCATCGTGATCGCGCCCAAGGATTCGAGCCCGGCCGAGCAAGGCGCCGCCGCGCGCCGCCGCGCCGAGGAACGCCGCGAGGCCGAACGCGCGCGCCAACAGGAGGAGCAGCGCGCCGCCGAACGCCGCCGCGAACGCGAGGAGCGCCGCCAGGCCGAGCGCCAGCGCGAGCAGGAGGAGCAGCGCGCCGCCGAGCGCGAGCGTGAGGACGAGCAGCGCGCCGCCGAGCGCCGTCGCGAGCGCGAGGAGCGTCGCCAGGCCGAGCGTGAGCGCGCGGAAGAGGAAGAACAGCAGCAGGCCGAGCGCGAGATCGAGCGCGAGCCGCTCGACGATGTCCTGACCGCCCAGCCGCCCAAGCGCAAGCCGGCCCAAGAGGAAACCGCGGCCGTCGCGCCCGATGCGGACGAGCCGTCGGTCGTGACGCCCGAGGAGAAGCCGGTCGTGCGCCGGGCGCCCCGCGAGCCGGGCCGCGTCCGCACGGTTCCGCTCGAACAGGAGCCCCTCGACGGAGGCGCGGTCGGCGCCGTGCCGGCCGAGCCGGGCGTCGAGGTCGCGCCGCCGCAGCCCGAAACGGAGGTGGCCGCCACCGCGCCCGACGCCGCCGAGCCCGCGCTCGAAGCGCCGGTGCCCGCGGGCGGCGTGCGCGAGGAGGTGGCCGCGCTCCAGGTGCTGCTCGACCGCGTGGGCGCCTCGCCCGGCGTGATCGACGGCCGCTTCGGCTCCAATGTGGACAAGGGGATCCAGGCCTACAACGCCATCACCGGCCAGAACCTCAAATCCACCGATCGCGACGCCATCGAAGCCGCGCTTCAAGCCACGGGCGGGCCGGCCTTCACCGAATACACGATCACGCCCGAGGACGCGGCCGGGCCGTTCGTCGCCTCCGTGCCGGCCGACTATGGCGAGAAGGCCAAGCTGGAGCGGCTGGGCTTCACCACGGTGTCGGAAATGCTCGCCGAGCGCTTCCACATGGACGAGGCCTATCTCAAGGCGTTGAACCCGGAGGCCAACTTCACCCGGCCGGGCACCACCATCCGCGTCGCCAATGTGGGCGCGGCCAAGGGGGGCGAGGTCGCCCGCATCGTGGCCGACAAGACGATCAAGCAGGTCCGCGCCTATGACGCCGCGGGCAAGCTCGTCGTCGCCTATCCCGCCACGATCGGCTCGCCCGACACGCCCAGCCCGAGCGGCAGCCACACGGTGAAGCGCATCGCCTTCAACCCGGAATACACCTACAACCCGAAGGTGAACTTCAAGCAGGGCGAGAACGACCAGATCCTGACCATCCCGCCCGGCCCCAACGGCCCCGTGGGCTCGATCTGGATCGCGCTTTCCAAGCCCACCTACGGCATCCACGGCACGCCCGAGCCCTCGCGCATCGGCAAGGCCGAGTCCCACGGCTGCGTACGCCTGACCAACTGGGACGCCGCCGAACTCGCCGCCCTGGTCAAGGAAGGCGTGGCGGTGGAGTTCCAGGAATAGGAAGCCGAGCTCCGTTTTCGCGGAGTTGAAGAGCAACGGATGGAATGGAGGCAGGCGCCGAAAACAGCGGCGCCTGCCTAGACCTCCAGCGGGGCGGCAGTCCGAGAACGCTCCTGCGAGCGCCCACCCACAGCTCGTCGTGGATGTTCGCTGAACGTCCAGCGTAAGTTCCTGTGCATATCTTGGGGATCGCCTGTGCGCGTTTTGGGCGATTGGGCGTCCTCTCCTTCGCGCATCTCGGCAGTTCTAACTTGTCGCGCGACGCTTGGCCGCGCGAGTGCCGCCGCCCGGCTGGCCGCTTCTCCCCGCACCGTCAAGAATTCCTAACAGTATCTGAATCTTCAGGACTCGGCGTCTGACTCGGAACGACTCTGCCTTGAGTCTCGTTGAGTCGCGAATCACCCGCTTGGACTCTCGCCGGAGTCAAGTGGACTCTGACGTTTAAGTATAGTGTCGAGGTTTTCTTATGGCCGCGCGTTCGAGCTGGAAAGGATACTTGAAGCTCTCGCTCGTGTCTTGCGCGGTAGCGCTTTATCCCGCCACAACATCGAGCGGACGGGTGACTTTTCACACCCTCAACAGAAAGTCCGGCAACCGCGTGAAGAGGCAGTTCGTCGACGCCGAGACTGGCGAAGTCGTCGATAACGACGAGCAGGTGAAGGGGTACGAGATCGCCAAAGGCGTTTATGTCTTTGTCGAGGACGAAGAGCTCCAGGCAATAAAACTGGAGAGCACCCACACGATCGACATCGAGAGCTTCGTGCCCCGCGAACAGGTGGACGAGCGCTATCTCGATACGCCCTATTATCTCGCGCCCGAGGACAAAGTGGCGCAAGAAGCCTTCGCCGTCATCCGGGAGGCGATGCGCAGGAAAGACAAGGCGGGCGTGGCGCGTATCGTCATGTCCAATCGCGAGCGCATCGTGCTGCTCGAGCCGCATGGCAAGGGCGTGCTCGCGACCGTGCTGCGCTACCCCTATGAGGTCAAACCGTCATCAGCCGTGTTCAATGACCTTCCGGAAGTCGAGGTGCCCAAGGAGATGGCGGACCTCGCGTCCCATATCATCGATCAGAAGGCGGGCGACTTCGAGCCCGACAAGTTTGAGGACCGCTACCACGAGGCGCTGCTCGCGCTCGTCAGAAGCAAGCGTGGCGAGGATGCCGAGGCCGATCTGCCGGAGGTGCGGCCGAGCGGCTCGAATGTGATCAACCTCATGGAGGCGCTGAAGAAGAGCATTGCCGCTGAAAGCAAGAAGGAGCCGGCGACGCAGGCAGGCAAGCGGATCGCCCGCAAGCCAAGCGCCAAGGCGGGGTCGAACGCCACCAAAGCCAAACCGGCCCTTTCGGCCGCCAAGAAGACCGCGGCGGCTCCGGCAAAGGGCGCGGCGGGCAAGGCCGCTTCGTCGAGGACGGTCAACAAGTCGTCCGCCCTGCTCCGCAAGGTGTCGTGAGATAGCAGGCAAGGGAGGAGAAAGTGGCAACGATAATGGTTCGTCCTCACTCCGTCGCGGAGGCTGCCGACCTGTTTGTCTCGGCGCGTCACCCGAGGAGCACGATCTCGACATCGGCCGGCATCAAGGCAATCCGTGACTTCATGCCGGCCTGTGAGCACACGGATGACGAGTTGGCCGAGATCGTCGCGGCCCTGGCAGTGCGGCAGCGGCGCAGCGTCATCTTCGATTCGAAGCCGATCTAGGTTCAATGTCCAATACAGTGCAGACGGAGGCCAGAACACGTGCGCCGAGCCTGAAGGGCAAGGCCGGCGCGCTCTCGACTTATCGCGCCAAGCGCGATTTCACGAAGAGCCCCGAGCCGTCAGGCAAGGTGTCGCGAGCCAGGAGCCGCCGCTTTGCCGTGCAACGTCACGACGCGCGGCGGCTGCACTTTGACCTGCGGCTTGAGCTTGGGGGCGTGCTGAAGAGCTGGGCCGTCACGCGCGGCCCGAGCCTTGATCCCGCCGACAAGCGGCTCGCCGTCCACACCGAAGATCACCCGCTCGAATACCTCACTTGGGAAGGCGTCATCCCTGCCGGCGAGTATGGCGGGGGCACGATGATCGTGTGGGATCAGGGCACCTGGACCCCGGAAGGCGACCCCGAGGCCGGGCTCGCTAAGGGGCATCTGGAGTTCACGTTATCTGGCGAGCGCCTTCACGGCCGCTGGCACCTCATCCGCATGCGGGGAAAGCCGCGCGAGAAGCGCGAGAACTGGCTGCTCGTCAAGGGCCATGACGAGCATGCGATTGACAAGTGCGGGATGCAGCCGGTCGACACCGAGTTCGCTTCGGTGATCAGCGGCCGCACCAACGACGAACTTGCGCGAGCGGGCGAAATCCGCGTCGACCATGCCGCACGGCGGAAGGTTGTGTCGGCAAGAAAGCAGGCGCCTGCAAAGCTGCGCATCATCGGTGCCAAGAAGGCTCTCCTGCCGGTGTTCCTGGAGCCGAGCTTGGCGACGCTTTCCGAGCACGCGCCGGTCGGGCCTGAGTGGCTGCACGAGATCAAGTGGGACGGCTATCGCCTGCAGGCGCGTATCGATGGCGGCAAGGTCAAGCTGCTGACCCGGCGGGGGCTCGACTGGACGGCCAAGTTCAAGACCATTGCCGATGCACTGAAAGAGCTTGGCCTCGGCTCCGCCCTGATTGATGGCGAGGTCGTGGTTGAGGACCAAGCCGGCATTGCCTCGTTCTCAGCCCTCCAGGACGCGCTGAGCCGCGGGGCATCGGAGCGCATGGTCTTCTATGCCTTCGATCTCCTTTACCTCGAGGGATCGAGCCTTGAGGCCACGCCCCTGATCGAGCGCAAGACGCGCCTCGCGACCTTGTTGGAAGATGTAGGACACGAAGGCCCGATCCGCTTCAGCGAGCATGTGGAGGGCGATGGCGAAACCATGGTACGTCATGCCTGCCGCTTGGGGCTCGAAGGCATCGTCTCCAAGCGCAAGGACCTTCCCTACAGAGCGGGCCGGGGCAACCACTGGCTCAAGACCAAATGCACCGACCGCCAAGAGCTCGTTATCGCGGGCTTCACGCCGTCGTCCACCAGCAAGGGCGCGATCGGCTCGCTCATTTTAGGCGTCCACGAGAACGGCGCGCTCCGGCATGTCGGCCGAAGCGGCACTGGCTTCAGCCAGTCCGCCGCCAAAGAGCTCTGGAAGACGCTGACGAAGATCGAGCGGCCTACCGCGCCCTTTGCCAAAAAGCTTCCAAGCCTCGCCACACGCTCGGCCCGCTGGGTCAAGCCCGAGCTTGTGGCCGAGGTCGAGATTCGTGGTTGGACCGCGGATGGCCAAGTCAGGCACGCTGCCTTCAAGGGCCTGCGCGAAGACAAGGACCCGACGGAGGTCGTGCGCGAGAATCGCGGCGCCAGCCCTTCAGCAGCAAAGCCTACTCGGACCAAGGCAGCGAAGAAGGCATCGCCTATATCGGCTCCGACATTCGACCAGACCCATCCCGACCGGGTGCTCTGGCCGGACATCGGGCTCACCAAGCAAGGCTTGGCCGATTTCTATGCCGAGATCGCCGACCATATGCTGCCGCACATCGTCGGTCGCCCCCTGGCACTGATCCGCTGTCCTGGCGGAACGGGCGGGCAGTGCTTCGTCCAGAAGCATGCTTGGGCGGGCATGGACCGTTCCATTGCGCGTCATGAGGTGGACGGCGAGCAGCTTCTCACGATCGAAAACCTGGACGGGCTGATCGGGTTGGTGCAGGCCGGCACGCTGGAAATCCACCCTTGGGGTTCGAAGCTGAGAACCCTGGAGACCCCCGACCGCCTCGTCTTCGACCTGGATCCCGACGAGGGAGTGGCCTGGCAGGCGGTCGTCGAAGGCGCGCTGGAGGTCCGCGAGCGCCTGCGGGAACGCAGACTGGAAAGCCTCGTGAAAACCTCGGGCGGCAAGGGTCTGCATGTGATGGTGCCGATCACTCCGAAGGCCGGTTGGGCCGAAGCCAAGGCCTTCACGCGGAGCTTGGTCGAGCAGATGGCGGCGGATAGTCCGTCCCGCTACACTGCGACACTCGCCAAGCGGGCGAGAAAGGGCCGCATCTTCATCGACTATCTTCGCAACGGCCGCGGCGCCACGGCAGTTGCAGCCTACTCCACGCGGGCGCGGCCCGGCGCGCCCGTTTCCGCTCCGATCGGTTGGGACGAGCTCCAGGCCGGCGTCAGGCCGGGACAGTTCACGGCGGAGAACCTGCCGGCCCGGCTGCGCTACCTGCGGGCCGCCCTCTGGGCCGATCTCGACGGGCTCAGGCAGTGGCTGCCCCGCGCGCACTGAGGCCGTCGCAAGAACGTTTCAGCCGGCTTTATCCACGCCCCCCAGCCCCCATCCCATAATCCGGCCGCCTTGATTCGTGTGGAGGCGGGGATGGACCGGGATTTCGCGATCGAGCGGCAACGGAAGGCCCTCGTCAGTGTGTTGGCGGCGCTCCTCGCGATGGCGGGACTTGCAGGCAATGCTGCGCTCCCTTCGCTTAGCCGCGGACATACAAACGGCGCTAGCGGCGGCCGGCCCACGCTCCCCCGCCACCTTCACCGCGCCGTGCTCCGCCTGCTGCGCCCGGCTGAGGCCGCCGCGCGGCGGCTGGTCATCATGGCCGCGCGGGGCCTTATGGTGACATTGCCGCGCTTGCGCGCGCGCAGGCCGAAGCCGAAGCGGCCGCCCCAGCGTCCTGGCGCCGTCACCGGCATCTGGCTGCCGCCTCACCTTCGGCCGCAAGTCGATCGCCTCCTGAACGCCCGTCGAAGGGCGCCAGCCTTGCGCGCCCTGCCGCTTTTCGACCCGCTGCCCCGAACGAACCGCGCGAAGCGGGTGGCGAGCGGGAGTCCACGCCTCTGCCTTCCCGGTTGGAGCGCGCCGCATCCCGTGTCCCTCCGCGCCCCACCAGGACCCGAGGACAGGATCGACGCCGCGCGGCTTGCCCTCAGGCTCGCCGCGCTCGGCCGCGCGCTGGACGATCTTGCCGGGCACGCCAGGCGCTTCGCGCGCTGGCGGATGCGGGCAGCGGCCACCGCAGGCCCAAGCGGAACGCGAAGCGCCGGACGCCCCCGCAGGCTCTGGCCGCTCCGGCCCGGCCGCCCCCTGAGCGTCAGTCGAAGGGCAGGCTTGAGCGCCCGGCCCGACGGAGGCATTCACGACATCCTGCGGGACACGCACGCGCTGGCGCTCCGGGCCCTGGAACGTTTTGACACGTCCTGACGGGGTTTCCCGAGCCCCCACCTGGCCTGGCTCGCGCAAGCGGCCCCCCGCAAAGGGGGCAGGCGACGATGCCGCGCGCGGAAAATTTCGCCCGAAACAAACCCCATGCTAACGCTGCGCGCATGAGCCAAGCCCAAGCGCCCGCCGCGGTGCCCGCCGAAAAAACCTTCTGCCCGCCCGAGCGGCGGAAATGGGCGCTGCGGGCGGCGATCCTGGCCTCCGCGCTCGGCTTCATCGACGGCTCGGTGACAGCCATCGCCACGCCCGCCATCCGCGCCGATCTCGACGCGTCGCTGGTGGACGTCCAGTGGATCGCCAACGCCTATATGCTCACGCTTTCGGCCCTGCTGCTCGTGGGCGGGGCGGCGGGCGACGCGTTCGGCCTGCGCCGCACCTTCATGAGCGGCATCGTGCTGTTCGTCGCGGCCTCGCTCGCCTGCGCGGCCGCCCCCGACCCGTGGACGCTGATCCTCGCCCGCGCCCTGCAGGGTCTCGGCGCGGCGATCATGGTGCCGGGCAGCCTCGCGCTGATCGCCAAAACCTATCCACGCGAGGAGCGGGGGGCGGCCATCGGCGCCTGGGCGGCGGCCTCGGCGCTCACGACGGCGCTCGGGCCGGTGCTGGGCGGCTTCGTCCTGTCGGGCTTCGGCGACTGGGCTTGGCGGCTGATCTTCGCGGTCAACCTGCCGCTCGGCGGGCTGGCTCTGCTCATGCTCGCGAAAGTGCCCGCCGACCGGCCGGAGACGCGAAAAAAGCTCGACCTCGCCGGGGCCGCGCTCGCGACGCTGGCGCTCGGGCTCCTGGCCTGGGGCCTGACCGGCGGGGAAGGGGAGGGGGGCGGGGGCAGTCCCGTCTGGTGGCCGGCGCTTCTCGCCGGCGCGGCGCTTCTCGTCGCCTTCGTGCTCTGGGAGCGCCGCACGCCCGCGCCCATGGTCAAGCTCGACCTGTTCCGCAACCGCGCCTTCGCCGGGGCGAATCTCGCGACCTTCTTCCTTTATGCGGGCCTGAGCGCGGTGCTCTTCTTCCTGCCCATGCTGGTGATCTCCGCCTGGGGCGTCAGCGAAGCCCAAACGAGCCTGTTGATCCTCCCCTTTTCCCTGGTCGTCGGCCTTTTGTCGGGGTTCTCGGGAAGGCTCGCCGACCGGATCGGCCCAAGAATCCCCATCGCGGCGGGAAGCCTTCTCGTGGCGATGGCCTTTGTGGGCTGGGGTTTCCTGGCGCTTGCCGACGGGCGAAACTTTTGGGCCGCCGCCGTGCCCTTGATGCTTCTGTTCGGCGTCGGCATGGGGCTGGTCGTCTCGCCCCTTTCGGCCGCCGTGATGGGCGCGGTGGAGGATGTGGATACGGGGAGCGCGTCGGGCGTCAACAACGCGGTGTCGCGCGTGGCCGGGCTGTTCGCCGTGGCCGCCTTCGGCACGCTGGCGGCGCAAGTGCATGGGGCCTGGCTTGCTTCCGCTTCGCTTCCGCCCGAAAACCTGCCCGGCTTCGGCGCGCCCGCGCCTGGCAACGCTGCTTCCCGAGCCGCCTGGGTTCAGGCGAGCGGGGCGGGTTTTTCGGCGCTCGCCTTCTCCTGCGCCGCGCTCGCGGCGCTCGCCGCCCTCATCGCCTGGGTGTCGGTGCCGGGCCGCCGCGAAAGGCCGAGCCTGCCGGAAAGGGAGGAGCCCGCCGCCTCGCCCTTGTGACGGGGCCGGGCGAGGGAAACGTCAGGAGCCGCTGGCCAGCGCCACGCCGCGGGCGGGACGCCCTTCCTCCAGCAGAAGCGCGTCGATGCGCTCGCGCTCGCGCTGGAACGCTTCGAGATCGGCGCCTTCCAGCGCCTTGCCCCCGGGCAGGCGCACGCGCATGGGGTCCACCTTGCGGCCGTTGACGATCAGCTCGTAATGGAGGTGGTCGCCGGTGGAGAGGCCGGTCGAGCCGACATAGCCGATCACCTGGCCCTGCCGCACCTTGGCGCCCGGCTTGATGCCGCGGGCGATCGCGCTCTGGTGGCTGTAGGAGCTCTGATAGCCGTTGGCGTGGCGGATGATGGTCTGCCGGCCATAGCCGCCCGCCCAGCCAGCCTTTTCCACGGTGCCGTTGCCTGCCGCGATGATCGGCGTGCCGCGCGGCGCCGACCAGTCCGCGCCCGTGTGCATCTTGGTGTAGCCCAGGATCGGGTGCCGCCGCGCGCCGAAGCCCGAGCGGAACTGGCCGTTGGGCACCGGGTTGCGAAGCAGGAACTGCCGCGCCGAGCGTCCCTCGACGTCGAAGAAGTCGGAGGTGCCGTCCTCGGTCCGGAAGCGGTAGAAGGCGCGCGCCGCCCCGCCGAAGGTCGCGGACACGTAGAGGAGCTCCGATTCGTCGGACGCCGCGTCGTCCTCGCCGGGCTGCGAGAAGAGCACCTCGATGCGGTCGGTCGGGTCGAGCCGCGATTGGAAGTCCACGTCGGCCGCGAGCAGCTTCACGAGCTGCCGCGTCATGCCGTCGGCCAAGCCATAGGACTGCCCGGCGCGATGAAGGGCGTCATAGACCAAAGGCAGGTTGCGCCGCGCCACCACGGCCGGGGGCGAGTCGTCGAAGGCGGCGAACAGCTCGGGATTGGGCTCGGGCTCGGCGGCGGGCACATATTGCCCGTCGTCGTCGAGCGCCACGGTGACGATGTGCCGGGTGCGGTCGTAAACGCCGGCTCGCATGATGGCGGCCTCGTCGCCGCGCACCTCCAGCCCCAGGCGCAGCACCGTGCCGGCCTTGAGCGCCGGGCCGTTCAGGAGCTTGCCGATGGCTTCGGCCATGCCTTTGGCGTCCTCGCCGGCATAGCCCGACGCTTCGAGCGCCTGCAGGGTTTCGCGCTCCTCTGCGAAGGGGATCACGTCTTCCGCATAGACCATGTCCGCCTCGCGCGGCGCGGCGCGCGGCGCGACCGAGAGGTTTTCGGGCACGATGCGGACGCCCGCCGCCACGCCAAGCGTCTGACTGTCGAGCCCGACGCCGAACCGCTGGGGGTCCACATAGTGGAGCGCCGCCACCTGCACGGCGCCGTCGGCCAGCACGGCCGCCGCGTCGCGCACCACAAGCTCGACCTCGTCGGAGGAAAGCGCGCTTTTCTCGTCGAAGGCCGCGGCGTGGAGGGGGAAATCGACCGTCTTCAGGCTGACCTCGCCCTCGACCTTGGCGCCGTAGATCAATCCCGTGAGCGCCTGACTGGAATGCTCCGCCGCGCCGTCCTCGGCGAAAACATCGAGCGGATCGAAAGGCGGGTAGTCGTGCTTGGCCTTGTGATTGGCGGCCAAGGCCATCTTGACCGCCACGAAGGGCATCATGCGAACGACGTCGCGATCGCCCTCCCGACTGACGGTGGACACCTCCATGCGCCGCCGATCCTTGGCGCGGGCGATCTGTCGGGGCGGCGCGATCCGGCCCGCCTTGGCGTCCTGCCCCCAGCCCTCGCCCGAAGGGTCAGCGATGCGCGCGATCTCCGGGGGCGTCGCAAGCTCGTCGCCGCCATCGAGCGCGGCGAACAAGGCCATGCCCATGAGGACGCTCGACGTAAGGCCAGTCAGAAACGTGCCGGCCAGCCAGCGAAGCGAAACGTCACGTCGGTCAGGCGGTCGGGCGCGACCGTCGGCGATCAGCGGCGGCTCGTCCCCAAGACTTGCGATGGCGTCGTCGATGTCCGGCATGCCGGTCGGCTGTTCCCCACTTGCGGCCGGATCCGCATGGCCTTGTCGCTCGCCCCAAAGAATGGCGCGATCGGCAGAGCCAAGTCAACGAGGCCGTCCCCTGCACGGCGCCGTCGGGCGATCGCAGCGGCGTGCCTGTTTCGACACCCCGCGCCTGTCCCGCATGGCTTTGGAATGAGGCTGCAATACGGCTCCGGGATAGATGTTCGTCACCGTTCCAGCCGGCCGGCGGCGGCTCGCGGATCGCGCCCGCTTCGGCATCGAAGCCGCCGCGACGGCGTCATGGATGACGAAGACTGCGGAGGGATGCAGCGGCGCGGCAAGGGCTCTTGTGCAAGCCCTCAGCATCCCCATATCGGCGTCTCCCGCTTCATTCCGCCAGAAACTGAAGGCTGACGTTGGGTCGTCATCTTCCCGTCAAAAACTTCCGGAGGCGTGTTGACAGGGGGCAGGGTGGATGACTATATCCGCCTCACCAACGAGGTCGGCGCCGCTTCCGAGCGGCCGGAGATGCTTTCTCAGTTGGTTTCGATTGCGGGTTGACCTGCTTCGAACAGCCGACTAAGGGAATTTCAAGAGCGCCGCATTGATGCGACCTCTGTTCGGGTTATGGGGCCTGTGAGGGTTTTGTGGCCTGGTTTGGTTTTGCCTGCGCTATTTGGGTGTGGGTTGTTTGACGTCCTTTTTGGGATGTCTGTTCTTTGACAAGTG
>DASYHP010000047.1:0-124129 GCA_035998495.1 Mesorhizobium sp. | reverse complement strand
CGGATGTGCCAGCTTCTACCAGCCACGCATGTGAAGTCGGTCTGCACCAGGGCCTCGTGGGTGATCACGAGGATGACGTGAGGCAGCGACGAGTATTCCTCGATGGCGTTGGTGATGTTCCGGCTGACGCTGAACGATCGTCCATTTCCAGTCTTGCTGTGAATGGCGCGGATGACCGGCTCGGTGCCGGATTTGGCTGCCTCATGGTGGAGGTCGCGCAGCTTCTCGTCGATGAGGTCGGTGGTCGGCAGGGCGAGGATGTAGCGGCCCGTGACGCTCGTCATTTCTGCCAGCATCTCGATAGTCTTTCCACAGCCCGGCGGGCCGGTGAGTACGTTTACGCGGAGCATCTCTTTGGTTGAAGTGTATTGGGCTAGTATCAGGGAGTTCTGTGGTGATCCGGTAAATGCGTCCGGTGCGTGTCTATTAGAAATTATCTGTGACCTATTTTCGTTGTTGCTCGATTTGCTGCCATCCCGCTACGCGGTCTTGATCACGAGTCATCAATGATTTGGCATTGATCTCCATCTCGCGAGAGATGCAAAAGCACCTGACCGATTCGGGCACACGACGAGGGCGGATGCGCTCTTGGCGCATGACGCGCTCGTCGTGTGCCCGAGAGGTTAGGTGCCGGTCGGGCGCAGGCCCTTGAGCCAAGCCCGACCCGGCAAATGATTCATATCGAGTTCGTGATGTCGCGAATGGATGCCGTTGCCGGTTGAGATGACGGGAAAGAACTGATGGGTCGCGCAGGGCATGACCGCTTTAGGCGCGGTCCTGCCCGACACGAACAGACCCGGAGGGACCGGCGGGCATGGGGTCATGCGCTCCTCCTGCGTCGCGCACGCCCCCATGCTCGCCGTTCCCACCCGCGTCGTTCGCTGTGCGTCTTCTCGCGTGTTGCCTGTTCCTGTCGCGATGGATCGCAACTGCTGCGTCGCGATGAATGGCTTGCGGCGTGGGATCGCGGTCGCGTGGTTTGCCTGACACGCGACGGACGGAGTTCTGCCTGCGGATCACGCTTCACCGCAGCGAGGTGCTGGCTGGTCGGGCAGGCGATGTCTGTTCCGCTGCGTTGCGCGCCGGGCCGCAAGGACGTGCCCTCATCCGCGAACTCGCGGCAATCGTATTCAGCATAAAACGGTAGTTCCAAAATCAGCATATTGGTTGAGACCGGCCCTGACCGAGGTCCACTGATTGAAACGCGCCTTTGCGGGCCGCCCTGGAAAGGGACGGCCTCCTGCAACCCGCGCTGGGTCTGGGGATGGGCCACGGGCAGCTACTCCCGCCAGCCCTCTATCCTACGCGGGAAACTTGCTTGTCAACCTATAGTTGATAATCTTGGCTTCTCTGCCGTGAGGGATGATGTGCCGTCGTAGCCGCCCTTCCATCTCCCTCTGGCTCGGGCGCCGACCATCAGGCTGTCCGGTTGAGCACTCGATGAACCTGCATGCGCGTCCAGTTCTTCCCGCCTCGTGGAGGCTCAACACGTCGCCGCGCCAGTTCCCTGGCGATGCCTTCGTTGGTGATCTCCGGGTGCTTCTGACGGATGGCGTCGATCACAAGGCGGACCTTTCGCGCGCGTTCATCTGCGTGTGCCACCCTGGCCGCATTTGCGAGGGCGAAGCTGCTACGCCGAAGCGTATCCACCTCGTCCTGCAACTGCGCGACCTCCCGCTCCAATCCCCTCTGCGCGCTCTGGGCCATCTTCAGAGCAAGTTGGAGGTCGTGGTTGTCCTTCCGGAGCCTGTTCGCCTCCTCCCAAGCAAGCGATCGAGCGTGCTGTCCGGCGTCATGACCAACAACCCGGCCGAGGAGTTCGGCAAGATGCTCCGCCCCGGTGCTTGATGCGATTCGGCGCAGCCCTCCGACCGCGCTCAAGATGTCTCCGTTGGCGGTGCTCTCACGGTCAAGCCTATCCAGGATTGACTTGACGGTCCGTCGATGTTGCTCGGTAAGGTCTTTCATGGAACGTCTCTGGAAGTGTTACCCGCCAGAATTAACGGAACACCACTGCATACGTTCCCGCTTGGATGCGGAACGTGTCCTGCAATGTTCCTCTACTTACCGGCATGTCACCACTGACGATCATCCGGATCGTCGAAGCTTGTTTCGCGCCGACGGCACCTTCGACGATCTCGTTCTCGATGAACCCTCGCCGGTGCCGTCAATGAGCGGATCGTGACCCACTCCGACGGCAGCCTTGATTCAAATCGTCGAAGGTGTCGCCAGGACGGCAAACGCCGTCGTCGGTGCAGATCGTCAGCCCGAGCCTCTTCGACGATCTCGGTTTCTCATCATGTCGTCGAACCGACAGCCGTACTCTGGCTCGTAACTTCACGCTGCCGCCCCACCAGGATGGTGCCGCCGAGTTCGCGGGATGATCCGCTCAAGCGCATGGGATCGGCTGCGCCGGAAGGTCACGCCGCCACCTTGGCAGCCGTCGTGAGGATCGTGCGCGGGATCGCCGGTGCTATGCGGGCCGGATGCCAGCCCGCCAGATCGTCGAAAGAGGCCCACGCAAGACGATCCCGGCGAGGACGTGGCAGCCAATCCCGGCGACGGTCCCTCGCGTATCAACTGGCCAAACACTCCGCCCCGGCACTGTGTCCGCTCCAACGCACAGACGCCGGACAAACACCGCGAGAACACGATCACCAAGCCTCTGAAATCTTAATGTGTTTCAGAGGTAGGAACGGTTCCAGTATGTTCACGGCGGGCCGAAAGAGCGAGCGCCAGCGAACGGTTCGACCCTGCCGCCCGTGAGCGTGAGCCGCGAGGTGAACGCGCGCGCGCCAGCTACATGCTAATGCTGGCAAGGCCCATGGGCCTCCGTTGACGGTCGGAGTAAATCGTCGGCCAAGCCGGGCGCCACGGTCGTGTCGAGCAGGTCAGCGATGGTCCTATCCAGCGCCACGTGATCACCCGGCATACCGCACGAGACTGCACTGGCCCTCTGACGGTGCTGGCGACGATCGTTGAAACCGTCAGTCCATCACGGGACGAGACCCCATAGGTGATCGGGGAGGCCAAGTACTCGTCGCCGACGGCAGCCTGTCAGCGGCCGAAACCGCTCAGCAGGTCGGCTGCGCTCCATCGATCCTCTAAGGGCCGATGCCGGGCGATCGACACTGACGGCGGCCGTGGCAGGCGGTCGAAGGACGATGGGGAGATGTTGGACAGGGAGCTTCGGCCCGGTGGCGCAGTCTCCGGGCCAGCACTGGCAACCGACGAACTCTGTGCCGACTCATCAGAAGAGACCATTTCCAGCCTTCGCCAACCCAATCCCTTAAGCTGCTGAAATCATGCCAGACGGTCACTGCTACCCGCAGGCTCGACCTCCTGGGCCGACCTTCAAAACCGGCGATCCGCTCACCCCGGATGGTGGGTTCGATTCCCATCCGCCTCCGCCAGATGCAGGCGGCAGGAATAAACTTTCTACTATACTCGATCACGAAAGCGTGTATCGTGCGGGCATGAGCGACGCACCCGACCCCGAGACCCGCATCCTCACCTTCGGTCCCCGGCGCAACGCCGCCACGGTGGCGGAGGCCTGCATCCCACGGCCGCCGGCGCCGGACGCCCCCCGCAGCCCGGGCAACCCCTTCGTCATCGGGGTGCTGCGCCAGGGCTACTACAACGCGGTGGCCTACATAAACGCGCTGACCGCCCGCGAAACCTGAAGGCAGCCGGTTCAGCCGCCGGAGGCTTCCTCCCCCGGCTGCCGTGGGCGCAGGTAGGCGAACCAGTAGGCCAGGCCGATGGTGCCGCCGCCGATGACGTTGCCGATGGTGACCGGCACGAGGTTGCCGATGAGGCTGCCGGCATCGATCGCGCCTTCGCCGCCCTGGATCAGCCAGCCGAGCGGGATCAGCGACATGTTCGCCACGGAATGCTCCAGCCCCATGGCGACGAAGGCGGCGATCGGCGGGATGATGACCAGCACCTTGTCCGCCGCGCTGCGCGCGCCGAAGGCCAGCCAGACCGCCAGGCAGACCAGCATGTTGGCCAGGATGCCGCTGGCCAGCGCCTCGCCGAAGCCGAGTTCCACCTTGCTCGTCGCGGCCGACAGGATCGCGGCGCCCACCGCGCCGTCCCCGGCCAGATGCAGCTCCGCCGCGAAGGCCAGCAGGACGATGGCGATGGACCCGGCGAAGTTGGCGACATAGGCCAGCAGCAGCGCCCACAGGATCGGCGCGAAGCCGGCGCGGCCTTCCGCCCAGGCCACCACCAGCAGCGTGTTGCCGGTGAACAGTTCCGCCCCGCCGAGCAGCACCAGGATCAGGCCAAGGGAGAACACCACGCCCGCCAGCACCTGCGCCGGGCCGAAGGGCAGAACCTCCGCGGTGCCGGCCAGCGCCGTCATCGCGAACAGCCCGCCGAAGGCGATGTAGGCGCCGGCCAGCAGCGCCAGCATCAGCAGCACAGGCGCATCCAGTTCCGCCTTGGTCCTGCCCTTGGCGCGCGTTGCCTGGGCGATCTTCTTCGGGGCGCGGATCTCGCCCGGGGAGGTTTCGCTCATGCCGCGTCGCAGCCGGCCAGGGCCGCCCGCGCCTCCTTCAGCCGTTCCGTGCGGAACCCCATGATCGGCACGGCGCCGGACCAGGTCAGGCTGAGCACGGCGTTGGTGCAGGCGAGGCTTTGGTCGAGCTCCGCGGTCGCACCTTCCGCCCGGCGCCGCGCCACCTGCAGGTCGCGCAGCGCGACGACGGATTGCAGGGCCTGCATGGCTTCCTCCACCGTGCTCGGCGGCGCGACCTCGATCAGGCGGTCGAGCGCCCGCAGGGCGGCCTGCCGGGCGGCGGCCTCGGCGCTCATCGCTGCGTTGTCCGGAACACGTCGCCGGGGCGCCGCGCGCTGGCATTGCCCGCGGTCAGCACGCCGTGCCGCATCGCCGCGCCGCCGGCCAGCATGGCGAGGGAGGCCGCCTCCGGCAGCAGCTTCTCCGCCCGCCCGCCGAGCGCACGGCCCAGCAGGTGGGCGGCGAAGGGCAGCAGCGCACCCGCCACCGTGCCGCCGCCCTTGATCAGCGCATCCGGCGTGCCGCGGGGCGCGACCCCGGCGCGCCGCCACTGCGCCTTGGCCGCCTGGCTGGCCAGCATCTCCGTCCCGCCGGCCAGCAGGGCCAGGCGTTCCAGGCGCTGGGCGATCTCGTCCTCCCCGTCGCGGCGCTGCAGCAGCGCGAGGGCGGACGCCGCGCCTGCCATCGCCGCGCTGCCGAACTGCACGCCGAGCGGCGCCGGCGCCGCGGCCCAGAGCGGTGTGCTGGTGGAGGACAGCAGGGAGGCCGTGTAGACGCTCATCCCCGCGCCGGCGACCGCGGCCGGCCCCTGCGCCGCCTCGGAGATCCGGCGCGCGAAGGGCCAGCGCCGGCCGAAGACGCTGCCGAGCGCGGTCAGCGCGCTGAGCCCGCCGAAGGCCGTCAGCAGCCAGGACCCCAGCGACATCGGCGAGGTCGGCCGCACGATGCGCAGCATGTTGAACCAGCGCGACGGCGTCTTCAGGTGCCGGATCAGCACCAGCGGCCCGAGGATGCTGCCACCCAGCGCCAGAAGCCGCGCCTGCGTCTCCAGGCTGCGGTTCGGGCGGGCCACCGCCGCGATGATCTGCGCCGAGCCGGCGACGCCGAGGATGAAGATGTAGGCGGAGACCTTCCAGTCGAAGCTGCTCGGCTTGGTGACCTGGCGGCCGTGATAGGTCTCGCCGTTCCAGCGCGTCATCTGCGCCCCACTCCCACCAGCGCCGCCGCGACCGCCAGCCCGGCCATCGTCGCGAGGCCGGCGAGGAAGGAGGGCCGCGCATTGCGCGCGGGGCGGGTCGGCTTCGGCGGCAGGTTATACACCTCCGGCTGCGCGGTCAGCAGGAAGAAGGCGTTGAGGTGGTGCAGGCCTTCCCCGGTGCCGGGGCCATCGGGCGTGCCGTAGAGATAGGCCTTCGGCTGCCCCTGTTCGTGCAGCTTTGCGACGCGAAGTTCGGCGCGGGCGATCAGGTCCGACAGCTCGCCGAACTGGATGCTGTCGGTCGGGCAGGATTTGGCGCAGGCGGGCTCCAGCCCGCCCTTCAGCCGGTCGTAGCACAGGGTGCATTTGTGGGCCTTGCCGTCCTCCTTCGCCAGTTCCACCACGCCGAAGGGGCAGGCCGGCACGCAGTAGCCGCAGCCGTTGCAGATATCCTGCTGAACCACGACGGTGTCGAATTCGGTGCGGAACAGGGCACCCGTGGGGCAGGCCTCCAGGCAGGGGGCCGGGCTGCAATGCTTGCAGACATCCGACATCATCAGCCAGTTGGACTGGTAGGGCGGCATGGTGGTGGCGCCGTCGAGCTTTTCCAGGAAGGTGACGTGGCGCCAGGTGTGGGCGCCCAGCTCGCCGGTGTTGTCGTAGCTGTGGCCGGTCATCGGGCCCTTCTCGGAGGGCAGGCTGTTCCACTCCTTGCAGGCCACCTCGCAGGCCTTGCAGCCGATGCACAGTGTCGTGTCGGTGAAGAAGCCATAGCTGCGCCCCGGCTCGATGACGCAGCCGGCGGTGATTTCCGCTTCCTGCGGGATCGGCTTCTGCGGGTCGAGATCGGTGTGTTCCAGCACGCGCCGGTGCGCCAGGCCGCCATCCATCACCGCTCTCCCCGATGCAGCCGCCCCGGACGCAGCGCGCAGGTCAGCGCCTTGTTCTCGTGCATCGCCGTGTTCACGTCGCCCACCACGGCGGTCAGCACGTTGGCGATGTCGCCGGTCGCCATGCCTTCCCAGCCGAAATGCCAGGGCATGCCGAGCTGCCAGACCAGCTGGTTGCCGATGCGGAAGGGCCGCAGGCGGTCCGTCACCAGCGCCCGCGTCTCGACCTCCCCGCGCAGGGTGGACAGCACCACCCAATCCTTGCTGCGGATGCCGAGGGCATGCGCAAGCTCGGTCGGGATCTCGCAGAAGCCTTCCGGCATCAGTTCCGCCGTGGTGGCGACGCTGCGGGTCGGCGTTCCGCCGGCGTGGTGTTCCGTCAGGCGGTAGGTGGTCAGCACATGCGGGAAGCGCGGGTCGCCGGTTTCATGCAGGCGGTTGTCGCGATGCTCCCAGCGCTTCGCGGCAGGGTTCGCATCCTGCGCGTAGAGCAGGTTCGGCACCGGGCTCTCGATCGGCTCGTAATGCACCGGCAGCGGGCCGTCCTTCAGGCCGGAGGACACGAAGAGTCCGGCGACCCCATCGGGGATCATGATGAAGGGCTGGTGGCCCGACAGCGCATCTATGCCGGCCGGCTTGCCGGCCCAGTCGGGCTCGAAATCCGGCCGCTTCGTCGGCGGGAAATCGACCTTGTCCGGGCTGTCCCATTGGCCCGCATCCTCGTCCCACCAGACCAGGCGCTTGCGTTCCGACCACGGCTGTCCCGCCGGATCGGCGGAGGCGCGGTTGTTCAGCGTGCGGCGGTTGTCCGGCCAGGCGAAGCCCCAGCCGAGATGCGTGCCCGGCCCGTCCGGCCCATCCGGCTTGCGGGACCGCGCGCGGTTCTCCCCGGCCTTCGGGAAGACGCCGCTGTAGATCCAGCAGCCGCAGGCGGTGGAGCCATCATCCTTCAGGTCGGAGAAGCCGCTGACCTGCTGCTTTTCCGGCCAGGTGTAGCCGTTGATCTCGCGCAGCACGGCCTCCGCATCCGGCTCGCCCTCCTCGTCCACCGGGTAGTCCCAGGTGAGCGCCTGGATCGGCCGGTCCTCCTCCCGCGCGCTGTCGGCGTACATCTCCTTCAGCAGCCGGCCGAGATGGTAGGCGAACCACAGCTCGGACCGGCTGTCGCCAGGCGCCTCGACGACCTTGTCGTGCCACTGGATCAGGCGGTGGGTGTTGGTGAAGCTGCCGGCCTTTTCCCCGGCGAGGGAGGCCGGCATCAGGAAGACCTCGGTGCCGATGTCCTCCGTCCGCATCTCGCCATCGCGGATGATGTGGCCGTCGCGCCAGAAATTCGCGGTCTCCGTCTCGGCGAAGTCGCGCACCACCATCCAGTCCAGCTGCGCCAGGCCGCGCTGCACCAGGCGGCTGTTGCTGCCGCCGATGACGGGGTTCTGGCCCATCACGAACAGGCCCTTGATGATGCCGTCGCGCATCGCGACCGTCATCGGCAGCTGCGAATGGTCGCCGGTCATGCGCTGCAGCAGGTCGAAGCCGAAGCCGTTCTCCGCATTGCCGGCGGCGCCGTACCAGGCGCGCAGCAGGCTGACGGCGTATTTCGGGAAATTGTGCCACCAGCCCGTCGGGTTGGTTTCGCTCTCCAGGTATTCGGGCAGGGTGCGGTGCGGCTTCATCGCATGCGGCTGCGGCAGGTAGCCCGGCAGCATGTCGTACAGCGTCGGGATGTCCGTGCTGCCCTGGATGCTGGTGTGCCCGCGCAGCGCCAGGATGCCGCCGCCGGGCCGGCCGACATTGCCGAGCAGCGCCTGCAGGATCGCCGCGGCGCGGATCATCTGCACGCCGGTGCTGTGGTGTGTCCAGCCGACGGCGTAGCAGATGGTGGCGGTGCGCTCGCGCCCGCTGTTGCGCGCCATCTCCTCCGCCACCTTCACGAAGACCTCGCGTGGGCAGCCGGTGACGCGTTCCACCATCTCCGGCGTGTAGCGGGCGTAGTGGCGCTTCAGGATCTGGTAGACGCAGCGCGGGTGCTGCAGCGTCTCATCCTTCGGGGTCGGCCCGTCCTGCAGGCGCTTCACCGCCTCGCAGAAGCCTTCCGACTCGATGAAGGCCTCGGCGAGGGAGGAGGGCATCATCATCCCCTCGTACTGCCAGCTCGCCGGGCTGTAGCGCCGGCCTTCCGCGGACCAGCCGGAGAACAGCCCGTCCAGCTCCTCCGGCCCCCGGTATTCCTCGTCGATGATCGTGGACAGGTTGGTGTAGGGCAGCGCGAAGTCACGGAACCAGAGGTCATTCTCCAGCACGTGCCGGATGATGCCGCCGAGGAAGGCGATGTCGCTGCCGGCGCGCAGCGGCGCGTAGATGTCGGCCATGGCGCTGGTGCGGGTGAAGCGCGGATCGGCATGGATCACCGTGGCGCCCTTCTGCTTCGCCTGCAGGACGAAGCGGAAGGCGATCGGGTGGTTCTCGGCCATGTTGGATCCCATCACGAGCACGCAATCCGCGTTCGCGAGATCCCACTGGGGCAGCGTCGCCGCGCCCCGGCCGTAGGAGGCACCCAGACTGGGCACCGAGGAGGAGTGTCAGACCCTGGCCTGGTTCTCGACGAAGGCCATGCCGAGGCCGCCGGAGAACAGCTTCTTCAGCAGGTAGTTTTCCTCGTTGTCCAGCGTGGCGCCGCCGAGCGAGCCCATGTTCAGCGTCTGGTTCAGCCGCGTGCCGTCCGGCAGCCGGGCCACGAAGCCCTCGTCCCGGGTGCGCTTCGCCAGATGCGCGATGCGCCGCATGGCCCAGTCGAGGTCGACGCGCGTCCATTCGCGGGCGCCCGGGGCGCGGTGCAGGCAGGTGTCGATGCGTTCCGGGCTGGTCAGCAGCGACAGCGTGGCGGCGCCCTTCGGACAGAGCGTGCCCTGGTTGATCGGGCTGCGCGGATCGCCCTCGATGTGGATCGGCCGGTCGTCCTTCGCATAGACGAGCTGCGCGCAGCCGACGGCGCAGTAGGGGCAGATCGAGGTGCCGACCTTGTCGGCCTGTTCCAGCCGTGGCCGCAGCGTACGGGAGGATTCGCTTTCCGCGGCCTGCGTCCTGTGCGGCGCGCCGCGCAGCTGGCGCGGCACGGACCAGTCGCGCAGCGCGCGTGTGATGCGGCGTGACGGCGGCTTGCTCATGGCGCGGCCTCCAGGTCGTGGGCGATGTGGGCGCGCAGCCCGGGCGCCGACTCGTAGCGCACGCGAACCTGGCGATGCGCCAGCGCCGGCAGGTCCTGCGGTTCCAGCCTTGCGTTGTGCGCCAGCAGGAAGTGCATGCCGCGACCATCGGCGGTCAGCAGCCGGAACCGGCTTTCCTGGACGATCAGGATCGTGCCCGCGATGGAACGCATTTTCATGAAACCCCGTTCATGCGCCGGGGTTGCAGGTGAATCGCAGGGGTGCCTTCTTCAACCCTGCCGATGGAGGCTGCCGCGCAGCCCGTGGCCCGCAGCGCCGCCACGCAAGCTTCCGCCTGACCTGCCGGCACGCCGGCCAGCAGCCCGCCTGCGGTCTGCGGGTCCAGCAGCAGCGAAAGCCGCGCCGGTGCCGTGTTCCCGTGCAGGAAGGGCAGCGCGGCGGCGCGGTTGCCGGGGTCAAGCGTGCTCAGGTGGCCCGCAGCCAGCATCGTTTCCGCGCCGGGCAGCGCCGGCACCGCCTCCGCATCCAGCACGGCACCGACGGCGGACGCGCGCAGCATTTCCAGCAGATGCCCGAGCAGGCCGAAGCCGGTGACATCGGCGCAGGCGGTGGCGCCATGGCTGCGCAGGATGCGGCTGGCGGGGAAGGGGCTGTGCTGCATCCCCTCCAGCGCCGCCTCCACCCAGGCGGCCCGCCCGGCGCCCTGCATGGCGGCGGCGAGCAGCGTGCCGGTGCCGAGCGGCTTGGTCAGCACCAGCACGTCGCCGGGGCGCAGGCCCGAGCGTAGCAGCGGCCGCATCACCTCCCCGGTCACGGCGAAGCCGAGCATCGCTTCCCTGGCTTCGGCCGTATGACCGCCGACGAGGCGGGCGCCGGCGGCTTCCAGCACAAGCTGGCCACCGCGCAGCATGGCAAGCAGATCCGCCTCCTGCACCCGCTCCGCCGCCGGCGGCAGCGCCGCGATGGCGAGAGCCACGCGGGGTTCGGCGCCCATCGCCGCGATGTCACCCAGCGCATGGTTGGCGGCGATGCGGCCGAACAGGAAGGGATCGTCCAGCGGCGCCCGGAACATGTCCACGGTCTGCACCAGCGCATGGCCGGGCGTGGTGGGCAGGTGCAGCAGCGCCGCGTCGTCCGGCGGCGGCAGGCCGGGCAGGGCGGCGAGGACGCGGGACAGCACCGGCGCGGCCAGCTTGGCGCCGCAGCCGCCGCAGCGCATCCCGGGCGGGGTGGCGGGGGCGGGCAGCATGGCGGGCATCTCCGCATGCATGCGGATCCAGCGCCGGTCGATGCGGTCCTTCAGCCGCAGCGCCCAGCCGGCCCGCCGCGCCGCGCCGCCCCAGGCGGCGATGGCCTGCGTGCCGGTGGCGACCAGCGCCAGGTGCCGGCGCTGCGGCGTGAAGGGGCGCGGCGCCTGGCCGGACAGGGTGCGGCGCAAATTCTGCGCCAGCGGCGCGCCCTGGCGCACGGCGAAGACCCCGGCGCGCGGCCTTGCATGGGCGGCGACGGTGGCGAGGTCGCCGGCGGCGAAGACCCGAGGATGCGACAGGCTGCGCAGCGCCGCATCCACCGCGACGAAGCCGGCCGGGCACAGCGCGAGGCCACTGCCGCGCAGCCAGGCGGGCGGCGCGGCGCCGGTGGCCCAGATGGCGCGGTCGCAGGACAGGGTGCGGCCATCCGCCAGCACCACGCCATCCGCCGCCACCCGCGCCACGGTGGCGGCGCCATGCCAGGTGATCCCGGCTTCGGCGAGCGCCGCGCCTGCCGCCTGGCGGGCGGCGGCGGCCAGGCCCGGCAGCGGCGCGGACCCGCGCCCGACCAAGCCGATGGCCGCGGCGGCGCCGAGCCCCTGCCGCAGCGCCAGCGCCACCTCCACCCCGGCGGCGCCCGCGCCCACCACCAGCAGCCGCGGCGGTGCCGCCGCCGCGCGGCCGCGCAGCGCCTGCCAGCCCGCGAGGAAACGGTCGAAGGGCCGCAGCAGCAGCGCATGCTCCGCGGCGCCCGGCACCAGGGCGGGTGCGGCGCCGGTGTTCAGCGACAGCAGGTCGAAGCGCAGCTTCGGGCGATCGCCACGGCAAAGGACATGGCCGGCCGCGAGATCCAGCCCGGACACCTCCGCCCGCAGGAAGCGCGCGCCCGCTGCGCGGGCCAGGCGCGGCAGGTCCAGCACGCAGTCCTGTGGCGCGAAGCGGCTGGCGACGAGGCCGGGCAGCATGCCGGAGTAGAGCGCCTCGGCCTCCCGCGCCACCAGCGTGACGCGGATGGAAGCGGGCAGTGGCCGGCGCGCCAGGTGGCGCAGGACGCCGAGATGCGCGTGGCCGCCGCCGGCCAGCAGCAGCTCCCGCTCGATTTCCATCATGGCCAGCGCGGCATCCCGGTTGCACCCGGCAGGGTTGCGGGCTGCGCCTCCAACGCCGGCCGGGCCGCCGCGTTCAGTCCGGCATGATGCCGGACCGTGGCATGCGCGGCTGGTTGTACAGCGTTGCCGCTTCCGTCCCCCTGGGCCAGCCGCCGGAGGGCAGGCCGACATTCCGCAGCGACGGGTTGGCCGCGACGAAGGCCTCGTCGATCGTCACGCCAAGCCCTGGTGCATCCGGCACCAGCACATGGCCATCCGCCATCCGCGGCGACGCGCCGTTGATGACCTGGCTGCGGCCCGGCCAGTCCGGGTCCATGCGTTCCAGCACCAGCGCATTCGGGATCGCTGCCAGCAAATGGATGGCGGCGTATTCCGCCACGGGCCCGAGCGAGCCGGAATGCGGTGCCACCGTCGCGAAGCGCGCCTCCGCGATGGCGGCGAGCTTGCGCATCCCGGTCAAGCCCCCGGCGCGGCCGGAATCCGGCTGGATCACGTCCACCAGGTTCTCGAACAGCAGCGGCGCCACGCCGTGCAGGCCGCCATGCCGTTCGCCGGCCGCCAGCGGCACGTCCACGGC
This sequence comes from Mesorhizobium sp., assembly GCA_035998495.1. Lineage (GTDB taxonomy): Bacteria > Pseudomonadota > Alphaproteobacteria > Rhizobiales > Rhizobiaceae > Mesorhizobium_B. The sequence goes on along the minus strand of DASYHP010000047.1, from coordinate 111,419 downwards.
ACGGCGCAGCGCGCGGTACCCCTCCATGTTCTCCGGCGCCAGCGGTTCCTCGACAAACAACGGTTGCAGCGTGCCGAGTTCGCGGGTGATGGCGATGGCGTCCGGCAGGCTGAGCCAGGGCGGGCCGTGCAGGTCGATCATCAGGTCGATCTCCCCGCCGACGGCCTCTCGGATGGCCCGCGCCTTGGCCACCGGATTGGCGACGCCGCCGGTCTTGATCGCGGTGTAGCCGCGCGCCACCGCATCCCTCGCCTGTTCCGGCGTGGCGGCGTGGGTGTAGGCGCGGATGCGGTCCCGCATCCGGCCGCCCAGCAGCTGCCAGACCGGCACGCCGAGCGCCTTGCCCTTCAGGTCCCAAAGCGCCATGTCGATGGCGGCGATGGCGCCCTGGCCGACGACGCCGCTCATCCCGTGGCCCATCATGCCGACGGTCATGCGCTGGGTGATGCGCTCGATGTCGAAGGCATCCTGGCCGATGACGAGATGTGCCAGGTCGGCCACCGCGGCCTCCACCACGCGGGGCCAGCCGCTGCCCTCGCCGAGGCCGGTGATGCCGGCATCGGTCTCCACCGTCACGAACAGCCAGTTGCGCGTGCCCGTGGTGATGCTGCTTTTCACGTCGCCCCAGCCGGAGACGCCGAGCGGCCCCGCCTGCATCAGATGCGTGCGGATGGCGGTGATGCGGGGGTTGGAGCTGCTCATTGCGCTGTGATTCCTGCTTCGCGGATCACGCGCGTCCAGCGCAGCGTCTCCGCTTCGACAAAGGTGGAGAAGGCCGCGGGGGATGCACTGCTGCGTGGCTCGATGCCCGAGCGTGCGAAGCCTTCCTGCACGGCCGGCGCGCGCACGGCCTGGTTCACCGCCTCGAACCAGCGCTGCCGCACGGCCTGTGGCGTGCCGGCGCGCAGCATGATGCCGTGCCAGGAACTGATGAACACCTCCGGCCCGAAGCCCGCCTCGGCGATGGAGGGCGTATCTGGCGCCGCGGCGATGCGCGCCGGCTGCATCACGGCGAGGCCATGGATGCGGCCGGCGGCGATGTTGCCGGGGATGGAGGCTTCCGCCACCGTGAAGGAACAATCGACCTCGCCCGCGAGCAGCGACTGCATGGACGGTGCGCCGCCCCGAAAGGGCACATGGGTGAAGCGGAACCCGGCCTGGCGCGCGAACAGCTCCGCCGCCAGATGCGAGGAGGTGCCGATGCCGCCGGAGGCGAAGGTCATGTTGCCGCCGGCTTCCCGCCCGCGTGCGACCGCCTGCGCCACGCTGGTGATGCCGCTTTTCACGCTGGACAGGAACAGCACCGGCACATCGCCGGTCTGCGTCACCACAGTGATGTCCTGCGGTGCGTAGCCCAGAGGCACCAGCGCGGGGTTGGTTGCCAGGTGGATGGCGGCGAAGCCGATGGCGTGGCCATCGGCCGGCTGTCGCAGCAGGGCCTGCGTGGCGAGGTTGCCGGAGGCGCCGGTGCGGTTCTCCACCACCACGGTCTGGCCCAGGATCGGGGCCAGCTCCCGCGCCAGCAGCCGCGCGACGAAATCGATGTTGCCGCCTGCGGGGAAGCCGACCTGGAAGCCGATGGCGCGGTCCGGGGTCCAGCGCGGCTGCGCCAGCGCCGGCATGGGCAGCAGCGAAGCGGCGAGAAATCCCCGCCGGCCGATGGTGGTCATTCCTGGTTCCTTCCAGCGTCTAGAAGTAGCCGCCCTTGGCGCTGATCTCGGCGACCGAATCGCCCTGCTCGATCCAGCCGAAGATCTCGCGTTCCAGCCCCAGGATCTCCTCGCAGCGCTCCAGCACCGGCAGCGCGATGGCGCGCGGCACGATCATGACGCCGTCCATGTCCGCCACGACGATGTCGCCGGGGAAGACCATCACCGCGCCGATCCGCAGCGGCACCTGGAAGTGGGACAGCATGGCGCGGCCGAGCGCCGCGTTCGGGTGGCGGAAGCGGGCGAAGCAGGGAAAGGCGGCATCCATCACCTGCCGCGTGTCGCGCACGCCGCCATCGATGGCGGCACCCCGCACGCCGCGTGCCTTGGCCGCCGCCGTCATCACGCCGCCCCAGGCGGTGGAATCCTCGGCGCCGGAGGCATCCCAGATCACGAAGTGGCCGTCGCCCATCGCCTCCAGCATCGCGCCCCGCAGCGTCATCTCGCCGGACACCTGCGTGTTCGGCGCGCTTTTCGCGGTGAAGGCGAAGCCGGCGGTGCAGGGCTGTTCCGGGTTCAGCGGCTGGATGCGGTGGGGCAGCGCCTGGTCCATCAGCCCGTGCTCGCGCAGCACGTCGGAGACGGCGCCGGTGTAGAGCCGGCCGTAGCGGTCCAGCAGCGGCGTCTCCGGGACCGGCAGGGGCGGGACCGGCCGCGCCTCGCGTTCCACCACCAGCCAGTCCAGGCGCATCGCCTTGACCTCGGCGCGCAGCCGCGCGGCCGGATCGGTGCGGGGATCGGGGGCGGTCACTGCACGGTGATCCCGGCGTCGCGGATCAGCGTCGTCCAGCGCAGCAGCTCGGCGCGGTACAGCGCATCGAAGGCGGCGGGGCTGTCGCTGGCGACCGGCGCGATGGACAGCGCCTTCACCCGGCCGGAGAATTCCGGCGAGCGCACGGCGGCCACGGTTGCCGCATGCAGCGCGGCGATGGCGCCGGCCGGCGCGCCGGCCCGCACGCAGATGCCCTGCCAGGACCGCATCTGCGCCGCTTCCGGCAGCCCGGCCTCGCCGAAGGACCGCACCTCCGGCATGCCCTCCGCACGGTCCTGCTGCATCACGCCGAGGATGCGCACGCGGCCATCCGCCGCGGCCGGGGCCTGGTAGCTGGCGACCAGGTCGAACATCATCTCCACGTCGCCGGACAGCAGCGCCTGGAAGGCGGGCGCGCCGCCGCGGTACTGCACGCCCTCGAACCGCCCGCCGACGGTGCGGAACAGCAGCTCCGCGCCCAGGTGCGAGGACGTGCCGACACCCGCGGTGCCGATGGTGATGGGCCGCGTCCTGGACCGCGCCACCGCCTGTTCGAGGGTGGTGATGCCGGATTTCGCACTGGCCATCACCACCACCGGCAGCGCCGTGAGCTGGCCGCACATCTGCAGGTCCGCCGCCGGGTCGTAGCCGAGCTGCGCGATCAGCCCGGGATTCGTCACCAGCTGCAGGCCGGCCAGCGCCAGCGTGTGGCCATCCGCCGGCGCCTGCACCACGGCCTGCGTCGCGATGTTGCCGGAGGCGCCGGCGCGGTTTTCCACCACCACGTTCTGCCCCAGCGCCTTGGCCATCTCCGCCGCCGCCAGCCGCGCGACGAGGTCCGCCGTGCCGCCTGGCGCGAAGCCCACGATCAGCCGCAGCGGCCGGTCCGGCTTCCAGGCCTGCGCGCGTGCCTGTGGCGCGGCAAGGACAGCCAGGGTGGTGCCGAGCAGCAGCCGGCGCGTGGTGGTCATGGGCTGGACTTCCTTCCTTGTTCTTCGGCGAACCGTTCGAGCAGGTCGCGCTTGGCGGATTCGACATGCACGAAGGCGGCTTCCGCGGCCGCCTCCGGGTTGCGGGCGCGCAGCGCCTCCAGGATCGCCTCGTGCTGCCGGGCAGCGGCGAGCATCCGCGCCGGCCCGTAGCCGAGGCGGAGCCGCACGGCGTTGACGAAGGCGGTGCGCGCGGCGACCACCGATTGCGCCTGCGGGTTTCCGGCGACGCTGTCGATGGCGGCGTGGAAGGCCTCGTTGTGGCGCAGCGCCGCGGCGGCGTCGTCGCGGCCGGCCGCGGCCTCGAAGGCGGTGGCATGGGCGGCGATGCCGGCGATCTGCGCCGCCGTTGCGCGTTCGGCCGCGCGGCGCGCCATCAAGGATTGCAGGGCGCCGCGCAGGTCGTACAGGTCGGCGAACAGCTTGGCGTCCAGCAGCGGCACGATGGCGCCGCGATGCTGCCGGATCTCGACCAGGCCCTCACCCTCCAGCGAGAGCAGCGCCTCCCGCACCGGGCTGATGGAGACCTGATGCTCCAGCGCCAGGGCGCCCAGGGTGCGATGGGTGCCGGGGGGCCAGGAGCCGTCCAGGATCGCCAGGCGGAGGCGGTCGCGCAGGATGGCATAGGCGGGGGTGGAGGCGGTGGGGCTGGCCATGCGGCATCCTAGACATTCGATTTTATGAAATGCAATACCCGCCGACACACTGTTTCCAAACGTTTCGCCCGCCCCGCTTTTGCCTTGCGCCGACCGGCCAGGGGGATAGCGTGGCGTGGTCAGGAGGGCAGCCCATGTCGAACGTCGCGGGCAAGGCCTACGGGATGAACGTCGTCACCCCGATGCGGCCCTGGAATACCTGGATCAACCGCTTCCTGTTCATGGTCGCGCGCACCCAGCCGCAGCAATTGGGCGGGCTTCTCGGTCTATCGATCATCCATTTCGCGCGCTGGGTCATGATACGCCGCGACCAGTGGCCGGACCTCGGCCAGGGCCGGCCGGAGATCGCCAACGACTACATGCTGTTCGTCAGCAACTTCAACGGCACCTGGGACCAGTACATCGACGCCTTCAGCGACGGCATCCCGAACGGGCTCGACCTGTTCTGGTATTCCAGCACGAAGTACCCGGGCTCCATCCCGATCACGCCGTTCAAGAACTACATCCGCGCGAACCAGATCGATACCGCCTACTACTACAACGCAACCCCCGGCGCGGCGCAGCGCGACATCAAGGCGGCGCTCCGCGTGCGCGCGAGGCTGGAGGCCTTGGCGCACCAGCACGCGACACTGACGCCGGAGGAATTCGCCGCCGCCTTCCGCGCCGCCTTCGTCGCCGTGCAGAACGACCTGCCTTCGCCCGGCTACGCGCCGGTGGCGAGCAACGACACCCAGAACGCCGACCTGAACCGGGAGGCGCTGATCCGCCGTCCCCCCACCTGAGGCGGAGTGCCGGACCATGCCCAACTTCGACGGCGGCCACTACTTCCTGACCACGCTGATCCCGATCCGCAGCGACCTCTGCGCCGATCCGCGGACGGATGCGACGGTGACCTCTCACCTGCACGCGCTGCGCGCGACGCTTGCCGCGTTGCCGACGGCGTTGCAGACCCCGGCGACGGAAAAGATCGGCCTCAACAGCCCCTTCGCCCGCAGCACGCGCACGCATTTCGCCCGCTTCGCCATCCTGGACGATGTTGCCTTCAACGGGCGCGGGCAGCGCGACCCGATCAGGGTGGCGCTGAAGCTCTCGCCGCAGCCCAACGTCACGGACCCGGTGGACCGGCTGCCCTGTTCCTACCTGATCTTCGTGGTGGATTTCGACGCCGCCGATGGCAGCGACGCGGCGCGCGACGAATACCTGACGCATCTCTGGTCCGTCGCGCAGGACGAGCTGCGGGAGATCCTGGTGCATTGCGACGGGCATGAGCGGCTGGGCGACGCCGGGGGCTTCGTGCGGCTGATGCGGGACTGCCAGCTGGAGACCACCATGCCCTTCAACGACTACTGGACCGGCGCGCCGCCGCTGAAGCCGCTGCCGCTGAACCCGTTGCTGGCGCCGGCCATCATCGCCGCGGCCGCGCTGGTGCTGGGCGTGCTGGGCGCGCTGGCCTTCGACGACGATTTCTGGCTGCTGGCCCTGGCCGGGCTGGTGGCGCTGCCGCTGGCGTTGTGGTGGGCCTATGGCCGCATCAACGCGGCCGGCGCGCAGCCTTTCCCGATGGCGCCGCATTCGGACCTGCCTGGCGTGCTGAAGGCGCTGTACCTGCAACAGAAATTCACCCGCCTGGCGATCGACACGCAGGGCGCCTCGCCGGCCGCGCTGCACGCCGCCTTCGGCGACTTCCTGGCGGCGCACCGTCCGCAGGACACTGCGACGCCGACGCAGCAACCCGGCGTGGTGCGGTGCTGAGGAGGCGATGAGCATGGCCGTGACCCTCGACCTGGCGGATATCCAGGGCAACGTCCTGACCGCCTATGGCCGGCTCGGCTTTCCCAAGGGCAGGATGCTGCTGCTGCACGTCGCCGATGCGCGCGCCGGCCGCAACCTGCTGGACATGGTGCGGCCCTACGTCACCACCGCGCTCCGCTGGCCCTCGGACCGCCGGCCGCAGCCGCCCGGCACCATCTTCCAGCGGCGGCCGCGCGTCGCGGTCAATCTCGGCTTCACCTTCTGGGGGCTGCTCGCGCTCGGTGTGCCGATCCGCACGCTGCGCGGCATGCCGGACGAGTTCATCGACGGCATGCCGGCCCGTGCCGACATCCTGTGCGACAATTTCCCGCGCGCCATCTCGGAAAGCTGGGATCCCGTGTGGCTGTGGCGCGGCGAGGAACAGCGGCGCGTGCACGTGCTGCTGACGCTCAACGCGCAGATGAACCCGGATGGCACGCCGGTCGAGCGGCTGGACGAGCTGACGCGGGAGATCGAGGCGCTGGTCGAGGCCACGGAAGGCGGCGTCACCCTGCTGTCCGGCCATCGCGGTGCGGACCCGCGCTGGCAGGACATGTCGGCGCTGCTGCAGCAGCAGCCCGACGGCACGATGGCGCCGCTGCCCACCGAGCATTTCGGCTTCGTCGACGCCATCGGCGACGCGGTGTTCGAGGGACAATACCCGCCGGAACGCATGGCCGCCGCCGTCATCGGCCAGGGCAAGCAGCTTCCGGACCAGAGCTGGGCGCCGCTTGCGGCCGGCGAGTTCCTGCTCGGCCATCCCGACGAGTCGCAGGAGGTCGCGGGCAACCCGATGCCGCTGGATTTCAGCCGCAACGGAACCTTCATCGCCTACCGCAAGCTGCACCAGAATGTCGCCGCCTTCCGCGACAGCATGGACCGCATGGCGGTGCAGTTCGCGGCGGTGATGGACATGCCGCAGCACGAGGCCTGCGAGACGCTGAAGGCGAAGATCGCCGGCCGGTGGTCCGACGGCGTGCCGCTGATGGCCGCCGCCACCTATGCCGAATGGCAGGCCTTCCAGCAGCGCCGCGCCGCCGCGCTGCGCGCCGATGACCGGGCGACGCTGGCGGCGCTGGACCGGGCGCTGGTGGATTTCAGCTATCGCGGCGACCCGCTCGGCGCGAAATGCCCCTTCGGCTCCCATCTGCGGCGCTCCAACACCCGCGACATGATGGACCCGCTGCTGAATTCGCCGGACCCGAAGCAGTGGAACGGCTCGGTGCTGAACAACCGCCGCCGCATCCTGCGCCGCGGCCTGCCCTACGGGCGTGCGGAGCCCGGCGCCGCGACCGCTGACGGGGAACACGGCATCGTCATGCTCGCCACCTGCGCCAACCTGTTCCGGCAGTTCGAATTCGTCCAGCAGCAATGGATGCAGTACGGGCTCGACTTCAACGCCGGCAACGACACCTGCCCGATCGTCGGCAACCATGGCCCCGATGCGAAGTTCGTCATCGCCGCCGATCCGGCGTCCGGCAAGCCGCCCTTCATCTGCGACCGACTGCCGCAATTCGTCGAGACCCGCGGTGGCGACTACTTCTTCATCCCCAGCATGACCGCCCTGCGCATGATCGCGGCCGGGATCGTCGATCCGACATGAGCGGCTTCCTCGGCAGCGCCGCCAGCGCGGCCGGCATCCGCCTCGGCATGGCGGGCGCCGCGCTGGGCGCCGCCGGGCGCCTGGCGGTGCAGGGCGCGCGCGCTTATGCCGGCGGCGCGGAGGGTCGTGGCGCGCGCATCGCGGCGCTGCTCGGCACCTCCGGCAACCAGCGTCAGGTCTTCGCACTGCTGCGCGCCGCGCTGCCGAACCTGGTGATGTCCCGGCGCCTGGTCGCGGCCTACGACAATACCGGCACCGTGATCGTCACGCGTCACGCCGACGTGACGGAGGTGCTGGAGCGCGAGGCGGATTTCGCCGTGGTGTATGAGCCGAAGATGCGCGCCATCACCGCCGGCGAGAACTTCTTCCTCGGCATGCAGGACAGCCCCGCCTACACGCGCGATGTCGCCAACATGCGGCTCGCGGTGCGTCGCACCGATCTCCCGGACATCGTGGTGCCCTATGTGGCGGACCGCGCCGCCACCATCGTGCAGGCCAGCGGTGGCAGGCTGGACGTGCCGGCGACGTTGACGCTGCCGGTCCTGACCGGCCTCGTCGGCGCCTATTTCGGCACGCCCGGCCCCTCCGCCGCCGAGATGGCGGACTGGACCACGCGGATGTTCTGGTACCTGTTCGTGGACCTGGCCGGGCAGGACTCGGTCTCCGGCCCCGCGCTGGCCGCGGCGGCGTCCTGCCGCGCCTACCTCGACGGTGCCATCGCCGCGCGCAAGGCCAATCCGTCCGGTGCCGAGGACGTGCTGTCGCGCTGCCTGGCGTTGCAGGCCGCCGGCGCGCCGGGGATGGATGACCTCGGCATCCGCAACAACCTGATGGGCCTGCTCATCGGCCTGGTGCCGACGCTGTCCAAGGCGAGCGTCAAGGCGCTGGACACGCTGCTGGACCGGCCGGAGGCGCTGGCCGCCGCGCAACGCGCCGCGCGCGCGGACGACGACGACGCCCTGGCCGCGGTGCTGTGGGAGGCGCTGCGCTTCGACCCCGTCAATCCCTTCATCTACCGCCGTGCGGTGCGGGAGACGGTGATTGCCCGCGGCACGCTGCGCGCGCGCAGGATTCCGCAGGGCGCGATGGTGCTGGCGGCGAACCTGTCGGCGATGTTCGACCCGATCGCGCTGGACCAGCCTGGCGAATTCCGCGCCGGTCGGCCGGCTCATGCCTACATCCTGTGGGGCTACGGCATGCACACCTGCTTCGGCGCGCACATCAACCAGGCGGTCATCCCGCAATTGCTGAAGCCGTTGCTGCGCCGGCCCAGGCTGCGCCGCGCAGGCCCGGTGGATGGCGCCGGCACGCCCTTCCCCGTACATTTCCCGGTGGCCTTCGATCTGCCCTGAAGGCCCGGGAGATCGCGCATGGCACGCCTGCCCTACCTGAACCCTGCCGACCTGGCGCCGGAGGACCAGCCGCTGCTGGTGCGCCCGGTGAACCTTTACCGCGCCATGGTCAACAGCCCCGGCATGACGCGCGCCTTCCTCGGGCTGGCGCACCACATCCGGCACGCCAGCGTGCTCGACGGGCGCCTGCGTGAACTGGCGATCCTGCAGATGGGGTGGACCGCGCGGTCGCCCTACGAATGGTCGCACCATGTCGCCATCAGCCGCGACTTCGGCGTCACCGACGCGGACATCCGTGCGATCGCCGTCGAGAGCCGGGGCGAGGCTTCCACCCTGGAGCCCGCCGCGCGCGCCGTGCTGCGCGCGGCGCGGGAGATGGCGGACGGGGACCTTTCTCCGGAGGGCTTCGCCGGGCTGGAAGAACACCTGGAGGCGGTCAGCGTCACGGACCTGCTGGTGATCATCGCCTTCTACGCCGGCGTTGTGCGCTTCCTCGCCGCGGCGCGGATCGACGTGGAGCCGGAATACCAGCCCCACCTCGACCGCTTTCCGCTGCCGGCCGGCTAGGTCTCCCGGAAGGCGAAGCCGATGCCGGGCCGGTCCGGCATCCGCATCAGGCCATCCTCCGGCACCATGTCCTCCGCCAGCCGCGCACGCAGCGCCAGTTGCGCGCCGTGCATCTCCAGCAGCCCGCCCGCCGCGTGGCCGGCCATCACCGCGGCATTGGCGATGTCCCAGCCGCCGGCATGCGCCACCGGCGTGCCATGCGCCTCCGCCAGCGCCAGGATGCGGAGCATGCCCGAGACGCCGCCGCAGAAGGCCGCGTTGGGTTGCAGCCAATCCACCGCGCCACGCGCCAGGGCGTCCCGGAACCATGCGGGCGACTGCACCATCTGGCCGGCGGCGATGGGAATGCGGATGGCGCGGCGCAGCGTCGCCAGCGCCTCCAGGTCGTTGTGCAGCACCGGTTCCTCGAACCAGGCGATGTCGCAATCCTCGACCATCAGCGCCAGCCGCCGCGCCGTGGCGACGTTCATGCCGCAATTGGCGTCAAGCATCAGCAGGGGCTTCGGCCCGATGGCCTGTCGCACCGCGCGCACGCGCCGCGCATCCTCCTCCACCCCGCGGCCGCCGGCGGCGACCAGCATCTTCGCGCCGGCGAAGCCGGCATCGATGGCCTTGCGGCACACCGCGACCAGCTCCGCCTCCTCATAGCCCGGCAGACCGACCGTGGCGTAGCAGGGCACGGCGGTCCGGGCGCCACCCAGCAGCCGCCACAGCGGCTCCCCCAGCGCCCGCGCGCGCAAATCCCACAGCGCCATGTCCAGCGCCGACAGGGCGGAGACGAAGGCGCCCGTGGCGCCGCGGGGGTTGAAGCGGGCGGTGAGGCGAGGCCCGATGGCCTCGATCATCCGTGCATCCTCGCCCTGCAGCGCTGCCCCCATCCGGCCGAGCAGGCCGGCCACCTCCTCCGCCAGGAAGCGCCCGGTGACGCCGGTACCGGCCAGGCCCTCCTCCGTCTCCACGCGACAGCGCACGAAGACCGGGGTGTCGAGCCCGGCATAGCCACGCGCCGCGTTCACCGGCGCCAGCTGCTCGACGGCGGCGGAGACGGACCGGATGCGCGTCATGTGGCGACGCCGGCGGCGCGGGCTGCCTCCACCTGCCGGGTGCGGGCCTGGTCCATGTCCTCCAGCGTGCCGAAGGCGTTCATGTAGTGGCCCTTGAAGCCGGCGCCCTCGATGCGGCGGAACATGTCGCCGAAATCGAAATCGCCCTCGCCGGGGACCAGGTGCTGCTCGTGGCCGTTGCGCCAGCAATCCGCCAGGCGCACCTCCACCACGCGGTGCAGCGGGATCTGCGCGAGGAAGCCCTCGACGCCTTCCGGCAGCAGGTGCGCGTGGTTGGCGGTGAAGCTCAGGGCGAAGGCGGGGCTGTCGATGGCGTCGTAGTAGTAGCGCCATTCCGCCGGCGTGTGGGCGAGGTAGTGGACCTCGGCATCCGCCGGTTCCTTGTTCAGGTTCTCCAGCAGCAGCAGCGCCTTCTTCGTCTCGGCATAGTCCACCATGCGCTTCAGGCGTTCCAGCCCCGCCTGCATCCGCATCTCCGGATCGGCGGTGAAGTGGTAGCCGGCGTGCACCACGATGGAGGAGGCGCCGAGCAGTGGCATGGCGTCGATATAGGCGCGCATGTAGGCGTCCACCGCCTCCGACAGGAAGGGCGAATATTCCGCGACGTTGACGGCGGAGAGCGTGTGCAGGCCGAGATGCACCTGGTGCTTCTCCAGCGCCGCGCGGATGCCGCGGGCGCGGGCGGCGTCGAAGGTGTTCACGGCGTTGGCGCCGGTATCCAGCTGGATGTCGATGTGGCGGACGTTGTGCGCCGCCGCCCATTCGATCGCATCCTCCAGCTTCAGCCGGCGGCCGACATCGACGCCGATCCGTTCGAACAATGTCACTGCGCTTCCTCCCTTGACGTTGCGTGCCCGATGGAATCCAAGAAGCGCGCGCGCCCGAGCCTGGCATGCGCTTCCGCAAGCTGGCGTGCGCGCGGCGCCTCTCCGGCCAGGATGGCCTGCATCAGCGCCCGGTGCTCCCGGTTTGCCGACCGCATGTGGCCGGGCCGGTCGAAGGACCGACGGCGCAGCAGCATGAGTTTGCGCGTCAGCTGGCCGTACAGCGCTTCCGCCTCCGCATTGGCCCCGCAGGCCATGATCAGCGCATGGAAGCCGGAGTTGATGGCGAAGAAGCGGTCGCGCTCGCCGCGCGTGATGGCGGCGTCCATCGCATCCACCATGCAGCGCAGCATCAGCGCCTGCGCGCTGCCCAGCCGCAGCGCCGCCTCGGCCGAAGCAAGCCCGAACAGCGCCGCGTTGATGGCGTAGATGTCGCTCGCCTCGGCGATGCCCAGGCTCCGGACAAAGGCGCCGCGGTTCATGATGACGGTGACCAGGCCGGTCTTCTCCAGCGCCCGCGCCGCCTCCCGCACCGGGCCGCGGCTGACGCCCAGGCTGCGGGACAGCGCCACCTCGTTCAGGCGTTCCCCCGGCGGCAGCGTGCCGTCCAGGATGAGCGCCTCGATCCGTCGCGCGACGTCGATGCCGAGCGCCTCGGCACGCGGCCGGCGCGGTACCCTCACGGGATGCCGCAGCGCAGCATGATGCGGCGCCTCCGCCGTAGCGGCGGGCGAGGGTGGCGCCGGCGGGAAAGCGGCTTCGACCATCCCGGAAAGTGTTTACAGTTCACGTGCAGGCTGACAAGCTGGCGTGAGAGAGAAAAGAACACGTTCGGGAGGACGTTGATGCTGGCCATTCGCCTGGGCTGGATGCGCGGCGCATGACGGGGCAGGCGGCGTTGCCGCTATCCGGGTTGCGCGTGCTGGACCTGACCGTCGCCCGCGCCGGCCCCACCTGCGTGCGGCACCTGGCGGATTGGGGCGCGGAAGTGATCCGCATCGCGCCGCCCGCCGCCGAGGGCGGCGACATCGCCGGCGACCATGACGGGTTCGACTACCAGAACCTGCACCGCAACAAGCGCGCCATGCAGATCGACCTGAAGTCCGAGCAGGGCCGCGCCCTGTTCATGGACATGGCGAAGACCGCGGACGTGGTCATCGAGAACATGCGGGCGGCGGTGAAATTCAGGCTCGGCGTGGACTATGCCAGCGTCAGCGCCGTGAACCCGCGCATCGTCTATGGCTCGATCTCCGGCTTCGGCCAGGATGGGCCCTACGGGCACCGCGCCGGCGTGGACCAGATCGCGCAGGGCATGGGCGGGCTGATGAGCATCACCGGCGTGCCCGGCCATGGCCTGGTCCGCGTCGGCATCCCGGTCGCGGACCTCACCGCCGGCAACCTGCTGGCGCTGGCGGTGATGATGGCGCTGTTCGACCGGGTGAAGACCGGCCGCGGCCGCTGGGTCCATACCAGCCTGCTGGAAGTCATGGTCTTCATGCTGGATTTCCAGGCCAGCCGCTGGCTGCTGGCCGGGCAGGTGGCGGGGCAGGCGGGCAACGACCATCCGACCGCGATCCCGACCGGCGTGTTTCCCACCGCCGACCGGCCGATCACCCTCGCCGCTCCCTCGCCACGCATGTGGGACCGGTTCTGCGATGCGCTCGGCAAGCCGGAGTGGAAGCGGCGGCCGGGCTGGGATACCCGCGATGGCCGTTCCGACGACCGCGCCGCGATCAACGCCGCGATCGCCGAGATCACCAGCACGAAGCCAAGCCTGCACTGGATCGAGGTGCTGGACAGCGCCGGCATTCCCTGCGGCCCGATCAACACCATCGACCAGACCTTTGCCGACCCGCAGGTGCAGCATCTCGAGCTGGCGAAGCCGGTGGCGCATCCGCGCCTCGGCGAGCAGCAACTGGTGCGCTCCGCCATCAACATGCATGACGTGGCCTGGCAGATCCGCAAGCCGACGCCGGATTCCAACCAGCATACGGACGAGGTGCTGGCCGAGCTGGGCCTGGATGCCGAAGCCATCGCCAAGCTGCGCGCCGCGCGCGTGATCCAGTAGGAGCCGACACCATGGACGGCATGAACATCGCCTTGAGCACGCCGAAGATCCTGGCGCGGATCGAGGACGGCATCGGCTGGCTGACCTTCAACCAGCCGGAGAAGCGCAACGCCATCTCGCTCGAGATGTGGGAGGCCGTGGCCGCCGCGGCGGAACGCTTCGCCAACGACCCGGCGGTGCGCGTCGTCGTCATGTCCGGCGCCGGCGGCAAGGCCTTCGCCTCCGGCGCGGACATCAGCCAGTTCGAGAAGATGCGCGACAGCGCGGAGGCCGAGGCGAACTACTCCGCCACCTCCTCCCTCGCGCGCAAGCGGCTGGAGGCGCTGGACAAGCCGCTGATCGCCATGATCCAGGGTTTCTGCATCGGCGGCGGCTGCGCCACCGCGCTGGTCGCCGACCTGCGCATCACGGCGGATGACGGGAAGTTCGGCATTCCGGCGGCGAAGCTCGGCGTCGCCTACGCCTATCACAGCCTGCGGCGCCTGGTGGCCCTGGTGGGGCCGGCGGTGGCGAAGGAGATCATGTTCACCGGACGCTTCCTGGATGCGGCGGAGGCGCTGCGCGTCGGCCTGGTGAACCGCGTGGTGCCGCCGGACCAGCTGGAATCCACGGTGCGGGAGATGGCGCAGACCATGGCGCGCAACGCGCCGCTATCCATCCGCGCCTCCAAGGTCGCGATCGACCAGATCGCCGGCGATCCGGCCCTGGCCGACCAGGCGCGCTTCGATGCGCTGTACCGCGCCTGCTTCGACAGCGCCGACTACGCCGAGGGCCGCGCCGCCTTCATGGCCAAGCGACCCCCGGTGTTCACGGGGCGCTGAGCCCCGCCTGACGTGCGTGCCAACCTGGGAGGAAAAAAGATGAGCCGCCTGACCAAGCGCCAACTCCTGTCCCTCACCACCGGCTTCGCCATCATCGGCTCCACCAGGCACGCCGCGGCGCAGGATATGCCCGCGCATGAACGCCAGCTTTATGAAGCGGCCAAGCGCGAGGGCGAGATCACCTGGTATTCCGGGCAGTACAACGCGGAAACCTCTGAAGCCGTCGGCCGCGCCTTCAACGAACGCTTCCCCGGCGTGCGCTGCAACGTGGTGCGCAGCACGTCCCAGGTGGCCTTCCAGCGGCTGTCGCAGGATGCGCGCGCCAATGTCGCGCAGTGCGACGTGTTCAGTTCGACCAATTCCGGCCACTTCACCCTACTGAAGCGCCAGGGCCGGCTGATGCAGTACAAGCCGGAACACGCCAGCGGCCTGCTGCCGGCGATCCAGAACGCCGATCCGGATGGCTACTTCCATACCACCTTCCTCGGCCTGTTCCTGATGACGCACAATACGCGCATGGTCAGCGAGGCGGAGGCGCCGAAAAGCTGGCAGGACGCGCTGGATCCGAAGTGGAAGGACAAGCTGGCGGTCGGCCACCCCGGCTTCAGCGGCGCCATCGGCGTCTGGGCCGTGCAGATGCGCAAGATGTATGGCTGGGACTACTTCACCAAGCTGGAGCGCAACAACCCGCAGATCGGCCGGTCGAGCCAGGACCCGGTGACCACGCTGAACGCGGGCGAGCGGTCCGTCGGGCTCTGTGTTCCGGTCGGCACGACCTCGCTCGCCATTTCCCGCGGCAATCCGCTGAAGCTGATCTATCCAACGGAAGGCGTGCTCGCGGCCATCTCGCCCTCCGCGATCATCGCCAACGCGCCGCACCCGAACGCGGCGAAGCTGTTCATGGAATTCCAGCTCAGCCCGCAGCTGTCCGAGACCGTGCGGCTGACCTTCAACGAGCCGCTGCGCCCCGACGTGGCGCCGCCGGAAGGCGGCCGCCCGCTGGCCGACGTCAAGCTGCTGGCGCCGAGCCTGGAGGAACAGGAGAAGGGCGTACCGGAAGTGCGGGAAGCCTGGCGCGACACCTTCGGCGTCTGACTGGAACAGGGAGAAGACCATGACCGACATCACCAAGCGGGGGCTGCTCGGCGGCACGGCGGCGCTGGCCACCGCGGCCATCCTGCCCTGGCGCAGCGCGGCGGCGCAGGCGGCGCAGGAACTGCCGGCGCATGAGCGGCCTCTGTACGAGGCGGCGCAGCGCGAGGGGGAGCTGACCTGGTACACGGGCCAGCTTCAGGCGGAGCCCTCGGAGGCGGTCGGTCGGGCCTTCACGGAACGCTACCCCGGCGTGCGCTGCAACGTGGTGCGCACCACGTCCCAGGTCGCGTTCCAGCGGCTGTCGCAGGATGCCCGCGCCCGTGTCGCGCAGTGCGACGTGTTCAGCTCCACCGACTACAGCCACTTCACCTTCCTGAAGGGGGAGGGGCGGCTGCTGGCCTACAAGCCGCAGAATGCCGCCGGCATGGTGAAGGGCGCGCGGGATGCGGCGGATCCGGACGGCCATTTCCAGATCACCTACCTCGCGCTCTACATGCTCGCACGCCGCAGCGACCGGCTGAGCGAGGCGGAGGCACCGAAGAGCTGGCGCGAGCTGACCGACCCGAAGTGGAAGGACAAGCTGGCGGTCGGGCATCCCGGCTTCAGCGGCGCCATCGGCAACTGGGCGATCATGATGCGCCAGGCCTATGGCGAGGAGTTCTTCAAGCAGCTGGAGCGCAACAAGCCACAGATCGGCCGCTCGGCGGGCGATCCCGTCACCACGCTGAACTCCGGGGAGCGCCTGGTCGGCGTCGGCATTCCCTCCGCGGCGACGCTGTTCAGCATCTCCCGCGGCAATCCGCTGGCGCTGATCTACCCGACCGACGGCACGCTGATGGTGCCCTCGCCAAGCGCGGCCATCGCCAATGCGCCGAAGCCCAACGCGGCGAAGCTGTTCATGGAATTCGTCTGCGGCCCGGCCTACTCGCGCACGGTGCGGGAATTCTACGCCGAGTCGCTGCGGCCGGAGGTTCCGCCGCCGGAGGGGGCCCGGCCGCTGGACGAGATCAAGCTGATCACGCCGACGCCGCAGCAGATCGAGAACGAGATGGTCGAGGTGAAGGAGCTCTGGCGTGACACCTTCGGTGTTTGAGCGATGAGCGAGGCACCCGCACTTCCGCGCGCCGCCGCGGCGCGCGGCGGCCTGTCGAACCGGCTCGCGCGTATCGAGCCGGTGATGCTGCTGTGGATCGCGCTGATCGCCATCCTGTTGTTCCTGGTCGCCTTTCCGCTCGGCAAGCTGCTGGTCGTCAGCTTCGAGACACGCGGCACGGGTGCCTTCACCCTGTCCAACTACGTCTCCGCCTATGGCCGGTCGCGGTACGTGGATGCGCTGGTGAACTCGCTGCTGCTTGGCCTGATCTCGGCCACGATGGCGGTGGTGATGGCGGTGCCGATGGCCTGGGCGGTGTCGCGCACGGACATGCCGTTCAAGGGCCTGACCTGGGCCGTGGTGCTCGGCGCCTTCATCCTGCCGCCCTATCTCAGCGCGGTCGGCTGGATCCTGCTGGCGGGGCCCAACTCCGGCTTCCTGAACCTGGCCTGGCGCGGGCTGACCGGGCTCGAGGAGCCGCTGTTCAACGTCTACAGCTTCAACGGCATGGCGCTGGTCATCGCGCTGAACGCCTTTCCGCTGGTCTTCATCTTCGTGAAGTCGGCGCTGGACCTCGTCTCCTCGGAGATGGAGGACGCCGCCAACATCCTCGGCGCCGGCACCTGGACCGCGATGCGGAAGGTGTCGCTGCCGCTGGTCTGGCCCGCGATCATGGCCGGCTTCATCATCGTGTTCCTGGAGGCCATCGCGCTGTTCGGCACGCCGGCCATCATCGGCATCCCCGCGCGCATCAACGTCGTCACCACGCAGCTCTGGCAGTTCTTCGAATACCCGGTGCGGGTGGAGGTGGCGGCGGCCTATGCCATGCCGCTGCTGCTGATCACGGCGGGGATGATCGTGGTGCAGCGCCTGCTGCTGGCGCGCAAGGGCTTCGTCTCGCAGACCGGCAAGGGCGGCGAGCGCCGTCCGATCAAGCTCGGCCCCTGGCGCTGGGTGGTGTTCGGCTGGTGCGCGCTGGTCGGGCTGATGGCGGTGGTGGCGCCGCTGTTCGTGCTGCTGCAGGCCAGCTTCGCCAAGGCCTGGGGCCGCGGCCTGGCCTGGGACAACCTGACATTCGCCAACTACTACCTGCTGCTTTTCGAGCATGAGATGGCGATGACCTCGATCTGGAACACGATCTGGTTCTCCGCCGTGGCGGCGACGGCGGCCGTGTTCATCGCGCTGCTGGTCGCCTACATCGTCAACCGCAAGCTGGTGCCCTTCGGCGATGCGCTCGGCTTCCTGGCGATGGCGCCCTTCGTCATCCCCGGCATCGTCATGGCCATCGGCTTCTACGCCGCCTATGCCTCCCCGCCCTTCGCGCTGTACGGCACCGCGGCCATCATCATCCTGGCCTTCACGGCGCGCTTCCTGCCCATCGCCTATGCCAACTCCTCCTCCGCCATCCGGGCGGTGCATCCGGAGATGGAGGAAGCGGCGCGCATCCTGGGCAGCGGGCGGCTGCATGCCATCCGCATGGTCACGGCGCCGCTGGTGCGGAAGTCGCTGCTCGGCGGCTGGCTGATCGTCTTCATCGTCGCCTCCCGCGAATTGTCGGCGGCGATCTTCCTGGTCGGCCCGCGCACGCGGACCATGTCCGTGCTGCTGTACGACCTCAGCGAAGCCGGCAATTTCGAGGTGCTGGCCGCCTTCGGTGGCCTGCTGCTGGTGGTCACCATGGTCTTCGTCGGCATCGGCATGAAGCTGGCCGGGCGCGACTTCATGCTGCGGAGAAACTGAGGATGTCGCGTCTTTCCATCCAGGGCCTGACCAAGGCCTATGGCCCGAACCGCGTGGTGGACAGCATCGACCTGACGCTGGCGGAGGGCGAATTCGTTTCCCTCCTCGGCCCCTCCGGCTGCGGCAAGACCACCACGCTGCGGATGATCGCCGGCTTCGTCGACCCGAACGAGGGCAGCATCTCCCTCAACGGACAGGTGATCTCCGCCCCCGGCGCGGTGCTGCCGCCGGAGAAGCGCGGCATGTCGATGATCTTCCAGAGCTACGCGATCTGGCCGAACATGACGGTCGCGGAAAATGTCGGCTTCGGGCTGAAGCTGCGGAAGTTGCCGGGGGCCGAGATCAAGCAGCGCGTCATGCAGATCCTGGAGGTGGTGCAGATGGGCCACCTGGCCGCGCGCTACCCGGCGGAACTCTCG
This sequence comes from Mesorhizobium sp., assembly GCA_035998495.1. GTDB lineage: Bacteria > Pseudomonadota > Alphaproteobacteria > Rhizobiales > Rhizobiaceae > Mesorhizobium_B. The sequence continues at coordinate 92,877 of DASYHP010000047.1, read as the reverse complement.
GGCGGCCAGCAGCAGCGCGTGGCGCTGGCGCGCGCCATCGTGGTGAAGCCGGCGGTGCTGCTGCTGGACGAGCCGCTGTCGAACCTCGATGCCAACCTGCGGGAGGAGATGCGCTTCGAGATCCGCCGGCTGCACGACGAATTCCGAATCACCACCGTCTATGTGACGCATGACCAGTCGGAGGCGATGGCGACGTCGGACCGCATCGCCGTGATGAATGCCGGACGCATCGAGCAGGTGGATGCGCCGCATCTTCTCTACACCCGTCCGCGCACCCGTTTCGTCGCCGGCTTCATCGGCCGCACCAACCTGCTGCCGGCAAAGCTCCGCAACGGGGAGGTCGGCTTCGGCGGCATCTCGATGCAGGCGGGGCAGGTGCCCGGCGCCGATGCGGCGGCGGGCGGCGACATCCTGGTCTCGGTGCGGCCGCAAAGCATCGGGCTGCACCGGGAAAGGCCGGCCGGCAGCGCGCCGATGCTGGCGGGCGTCGTCTCGCAGCGCACGTTCCTGGGCGAGACGTGGGATTACGTGGTGACCGCGCAGGGCAGCGACCTGCGCCTGCGGGCCACCGCCCCGCCGCTGCAGATCCATGAGGTGGGCGAACCGGTCTGGCTGGCGTTCGATCCGCAGCAGATGGCGATGGTCGTGTGAGGCTGTTCACACTCCGCTGAGCCGTGACCGAAGCGGCTGGCCGGGCGCCGCCGATGCGGCCTATGCAGGCCGCACCAGACCCCCGGAGGATGATGGGCGAGACTTCGGACCTTTCCGCGCTCCCGGTTCCGAGCGACGGGGTACATCGCATACTGGGCCAGCGCCTCGGCCCTGACAGCTTCTCCGAACTCGGCTGGATGGTGCTGCGGAACGATCCGCCGGATGACCCGAGGCTGCCGGTGGTGGAGGCGGATTTTGTCCTCGCCGATCCGCGGCAGGGCATCGTCCTGGTCCAGCTGACGCCCGCCGCCGCGGGGCGCGAGCCGGCGAAGCAGCTCCGCCAGCGGCTGGAGGCGAAGGGATTCGCCGAGGCGGCGCCCGGCTTCCTGCCGATCGTCACCGTGCAGCTGAACGATGGCGATGTCTGGCGCCTGACCGGGCTGCTCGATTTCGCCGTGGCCGCCGAGCCGCCGATCGAGGTCCAGGGCGACTGGGTGACGCTGGTGCAGCAGGCGCTGACTCGTCCCGCCGCCCCGCCGGCCCCACCCGCCGCGGCACCCCGGATGCCGGCACCGGCGCCCAGGACGCCGGCGGCGGCGCCAGCCGCGGCTGCCACGGCCGCCACGGCGGCCACCTCGCCCTCGCCCTCCCGCCCGGCCCTGCCGTTGCCGGAGGAGCGCCAGCGCCTGGCGCCGGCCTCGCAGCCCGCCGCGCCGGGGCGGTCACGCAAGCTGTATGTGTTCTGGGCCTTCGCGCTGCTGACGGCAGGGGCGGCCTTCGGCCTGCTGAACTACCTCGGCCCGCCCCGCGAGGCTGCCGCGCCGGTCCTGGTGCAGGCGCCGGACCCGCCCGCCCCGCCCAGCCCGCCGGAGGTGCGTGTGGAGCCGCCGGCCGGGACGCGGGCGGAGGCGCCTCCACCGGCACCAAGCATCCCGGCGCCCGAGCCGGCACGTCCCGTGCCGGAGCGGGAGGTGGCGGTGCTCGATGCCCTGCCGCTGCCGCCGCCGCCGGCGCCGCCCGTGCCGCCCGCGGCGCAGGCCCGCGCGGTGCCGGAACCCCGCTTCGCGCCGGAGCCCGGCTTCGTGCCGGAGGTCGAGCCGCCGCGCGAGCTGCCGCAGGATTGGTACGTGGCGAAGCCGCCGGCGCTCGAGCAGCGGGACTGGTTCCAGGGCTCCGACCCCGCAAGGCCGCCCCAGGCCGCCGAATCCGGCGGGCCGGCCCGCATTTTCGTGCACTATCACCGCAGCCGCCGCGACCTGGCCGACAGCCTGGCGGGGCGCGCCTCGCGGCTCGGTGGCAGCGTGGAGGTGCGCGAGGTCCCGGCCACGCCGCCGACCGGCGAGATCCGCTACTTCAACCCGGGCGACCGGGAGATGGCGGACCGGCTGGCGGAAACGCTGGGCGGCAGCTTCCGGGCCCGCAGCTTCACCAGCTTCTCGCCACGCCCGAGTCGCGGGACGCTGGAAGTCTGGGTTCCCGGCCGCGAGGATGGCTGGAACTGAGCCGGTCCTGAACGTGCAACGGGGCCGGCCCCTTCCGGAGCCAGCCCCGCGCTTCCGCCACGGTCACGAGGACCGTAGCGGGTAACTCAGGCCGCGGCCGTCGTCCGCAGCGCCGCGGCATTGCCGTTGGCGGGCGGCTTCGCCGGCAGGCGGAAGTCCGGCTCGAACACCCGGCTGATCTCGCCGCGCACCAGGCCGATATCTGCGAGCTCGCGGTCGGTCAGCGCGCGCAGGTTCTCATAGGTGCGGCGGCGGTCGGGCCAGCTGCGGATCGTGCTGCCCAGGAAGGCGAGGCCACGGCCGATGCTGTTGAAGAAGCGGAGCACGCTCTCGGCAATCGCCTGGTCGCGCGCACGGATGGCGGCGTGGCGCAGGACCTCGATCTCGCGGGCGTGGCGGTCCTGGGTGGCGTAGGGGAACAGGGTGGCCTGTTCCAGGCTGTGGCGGGCGTCCATGATGACCTCTGTTGTGCTGCGCGGTGGCCTGGCCGTCCTCGGCCTGAGCAACTGCGCTTCGCAGACGGAATATAGCGACATGGAGGTCACAGGTGATGCGCCGAAGCCACAGCAGAGCCATGCGCCTACAGCATGAAACACGGCTGACACATGTTTCCGCGTTAGAGCTTTGGTGACCTGCCCCGTGCAACATGGTGAGCGCCTGGCCGCGCTTCGGGCCGAGATCAAGCGCCGTGGCCTCGATGGCGTGCTGGTGCCGCGCGCGGACGCGTTTCTTGGGGAATACGTGCCACCCTCGGCCGAGCGCCTGTCCTGGCTCACCGGCTTCACCGGCAGCGCCGGCATGGCGCTGGTGCTGCGGGACCGGGCGGTGCTGTTCGTCGATGGACGCTACACCACACAGGCGGCGGCGGAGGCCGACCCGGCCCTGTGGGAGTTCCGCCACCTGATCGAATCGCCGCCCGCCGCTTTCCTGCGCGAAGCGGCGGCCGGTGCCCGCATCGGCTACGATCCCTGGCTGCACCCGGCCGCGGCGGTCGATCGGCTGGCCGAATCCGGGGCGACGCTGGTGCCGCTGGCGGACAATCCGGTGGATGCGGTCTGGGCGGACCGCCCGCCGCCGCCCGCCGGCCCGGCCCGGCCGCACCCCCTGGATTATGCGGGCCGCGATGCCCAGGCGAAGCGGGATGACGCGGCGGCCGCCCTGCGCGCCGCCGGCCAGGCCGCCGCCGTACTGGCGGACCCGCATTCCGTGGCCTGGCTGCTGAACATCCGCGGCGACGACCTCGGCCACACGCCGCTGGCGCTGGCGACCGCGCTGCTGCGCGACGATGCCCGGGTGGACCTGTTCCTCGACCCGGGGCGCGCGGATGCGGCGCTGCGGGCGCATCTCGGCAATGGCGTGGCGCTGCACCGCCCCGATTCGCTGCCGGCGGTGCTGCGCGGGCTTGCCGGGGCACGGGTGCGGCTGGACCCGGATGTCACCCCGGCCCGCTTCGGGCAATTGCTGCGGGAGTCCGGGGCCGAGCCGGTGGCCGGCGAGGACCCGTGCCGCCTGCCGCGCGCCTGCAAGAACGCGGTGGAACAGCAGGGCGCCCGGGCCGCGCATCGGCGCGATGCGGTGGCGCTGTGCCGCTTCCTCGCCTGGTTCGCCAGGGAAGCGCCGGCAGGCGGCGAGACGGAGATGTCCGCCGCCGCCCGCCTGCTCGCCCTGCGGGCGGAAGCGCCGCTGTTCGTCGCCGAAAGCTTCCCCGCCATCAGTGGCGCCGGGGAGCATGGCGCCATCATCCACTACCGCGCGACGCCGGCCACCGATCGCCCGATCCGGCCGGGTGAGGCCTACCTCATCGACAGCGGCGCGCAGTACCGGGACGGCACGACCGACGTGACCCGCACGCTGTGGACGGGGCCGGATGCGCCGCCGCGCGACCTCGCGGTCCACTACACCCTGGTGCTCCAGGGGCATCTGGCGCTGGCGGCGACGCGGTTTCCAGAAGGCGTCGCCGGGCCGCATCTGGATGCGCTGGCGCGGCGGCCGCTGTGGCTCGCCGGGCTCGACTACGACCATGGCACCGGCCACGGCGTCGGCAGCTTTCTCTCGGTGCATGAGGGCCCGGCCGGGATCAGCCGGGCGGCGCGGCCGGTTCCGCTGCGGCCGGGCATGGTGCTGTCGAACGAACCGGGCTTCTACCGCCCCGGCGCCTACGGCATCCGCATCGAGAACCTGCTGCTGGTGCGCAGCGCCGAGACCCTTCCGGGCCAGGCGCGCCCCTTCCTGGACTTCGAGACGCTGACCTTCGCCCCGTACGAGCGGCGGCTCATCGTGGCGGAGATGCTGACTGCGGCCGAGCGGGCCCAGGTCGATGCCTATCATGCCGGGGTTCTGGCCCTGCTCGGGCCGTCGCTTGCGGCGGAGGAGGCGGCCTGGCTCGCGGAGGCCTGCGCCAGCCTGGCCTGACCACGCACGCCGCGCACGGAATGGTTCTCGCAACCGCAGAGAGCATTCTTCTTTACCTTTGCATCAAAAGGTTGTTGAGTAAGGCAGTCAACCTCCGCTTCACCTGCTGCTGCGACTTTAGGACTGCATGTCCCAACAGCTCCGCCGTCGCGCCGTTCTGACCCTGGCTGCAAGCCCGGCGCTGCCGGCGTCGGCTGCCCCCGGCAGCGCGGCCCTGGGCCGCGACGGGCCGGAGGAGCCGCCCCCCATCGAGCAGGAGCACTGGCTGGCCTTCCGGGCCCGCTTCGTGTTGCCGGAAGGCCGGGTGGTGGACACCGCGAATGGCGGCATTTCCCACAGCGAGGGGCAGGGCTGGGTGCTGCTCTGTGCCGAGCGGATGGGAGACCGGGAGACCTTTGACCGGCTGCTGGGCTGGACCCGCCGCGTGCTGGCGCGACCGGGCGACGCGCTATCCGCGTGGCGCTTCCGGCCGGATGGGGCGCGGGGGGGTACGGTGGATGACCCCAACAATGCCACCGATGGCGACCTGATGATCGCCTGGGCGCTGCTGCGCGCCGGGCAGCGCTGGACCTCGCCGGACTATGCCGCGCAGGGCAGCGCCATCGCGCGGGACGTGCTGCGGCTGCTGGTGCGGGAGGTGGGGGAGGAGACGGTGCTGCTGCCGGGCGCGATGGGCTTCGAGCAGCGGGAGCATATCGTGCTCAACCCGTCCTACTACGCCTTTCCGGCGCTGCGGGCCCTGGCGCAGGCGGTGCCGGACCCGACCTGGCTGCGCCTGGCGGCGGATGGCGTGGCCCTGCTGCGCCGGGCCCGATTCGGCCGATGGGGCCTGCCGGCGGATTGGGTGGCGCTGCCGCGGCTGGGCGGGCGGCCGGCACCGGCGCCGGGCTGGCCGGCGCGCTTTTCCTACGACGCGATCCGGGTGCCGCTGTACCTCGCCTGGGCCGGCATGGGGCGGGAGCCTGCGGCATCCGGCGCCGCCCGCTTCTGGGCGGACCCACAGCATCCCCAGATGCCGGCCTGGACCGATTTTTCGTCTGATGCAGTTTCGCCTTACCCAGCGTCCACCGGTATTCAATCCGTGGCGCAATTGACGATGGGGAAGCAGTCCGCGGCCTCATCACAACCGCGTTGGCCTTCGCCTGTCGAGACCCAGGACTATTATTCATCCGTTCTTAGCTTGCTCGCACGTCTCGCTTGGCGGGATTCGACACAACCTTCGATATAGAACTGCTGCCGTGTTGAGATTAGGTATTCCCTAACGGTCACGTTCACGGCATGTTGCACCGCGATTGGGGGTTAATCTCATATGCGCCAAGATACGGATGTAGCACGGGTCGCAGCCGCGTTGCGGGCCCCGGCTATCCGTTACCGCAGCTTCGGGAACGAGCCGGTTCGCACGCCGCCCCCAGCCCCTGTGCCGGATGCGGACCCCTACGCGCTGCTTGGCGCGGCGATGAACGTGGCTGCCGAGGTTGGGCACCAGCATGGCCTGCCGCCGGCGCAGCCCTGGCAGCCGCCGGCCGCCGCCGCGCCGGCGGCCCAGTGGCAGGAAGCCGCGCAGCCGCAATCATCGGTTGAGCCGTCCGAGCCCGGGCAATGGGGGCGCCAGTGGGGCGTGCGCGAGGCCGAGGTCGCGCCACAACCAGCGCAATGGCCGCAGCAGGTCTGGCCGGAGCCTGTGCCGCAGGCGCGGGCCGAGGCAGCGATGCCAAGCCAGCCCGCCGCGCCACCTCAGGCCTGGCCCGAGCCGCAGGCGGCGTGGCCCGAGCCGCAGGCCAAGTGGCCCGAGCCACGGGCGGCGGTGCCCGAACCCGCGCCGCCGTCCTGGCCCGAGCTACGGCCTGGCCCTGCCTGGCCGGAGCCTCCGGCACCGGTGGCCTGGGCCGAGCCGCAGCCCGCTGCCGCGCTGCCTGATCCGCCGGCCGAACCCGCGCCCATCGTCCATGCCTGGCCGGAGCCGCCGCGCCTGTCGGAAGCCGCACCGCAGGTCCCGGCGGCCGCTGTTATGGTGGCGGAGCCTCCCCCCGCAATCGATGTGAGGCCGCAGGTCGCCAGGCCGGCGGCAGCATCCGGCTGGACCCCGTCGGTCCCGGCCCCGGTTGTTTCGGCGCCGGTGGTTTTCGCGCCCGTGCTTGCCGCCTCGGCGCCGGCTGAAGTCGTCGCGCCCGCCCCGGCCGCGACAGCGGCCCCGGCCGCGCCGCAGGCCGCCGACCGGGACATGCCGCTGCTGCGCGCGGCGGATGCGCCGCCGCCTGCCCTGCCGAAGCCCTCGCTCTCGACGCTGGCCGAGCTTTCGGTGGCGCCGCCCCCGGCGAAGTCGCCGGAGTCCCGTGCCGCGGGCCCGCGCATGCTGTTTCCGCTGATCGAGGCGCTGGATCTTCCCGGCGGCATGACGCCGCGCCGGATGCCCTCCGCCGCGCCGTCGCCCGAATCGCTGGCGCCTGAGCAGCCGGCCGCCGCCCCGGTCGCCGCCCCCGTGGCCGCGCCGGTCGTGGCACCGGAGCCGCCCGCGCCGCCCCCCATCCTCCAGGCGGCGGAGATCGACCTGCCGCTGCCGGAGTTGCTGCGCCTTCTCGCCGCCGACCCGGCCGATTCCGCCGCCGGCTTCCTCACGCTGCGCCGGCCCCCGCGCGCAGACCGCCCCACGACTTGACGGGAGGCCTACCCCGACCATGCCGCTGATCTGTTTCGCGTCCCCCAAGGGCGGCGTCGGCAAGACCACCCTGACGGCCAACCTGGCCGACGCCCTGCAGCGCGAGGGCCGTCGCGTGATGGTCGTCGACTTCGATCCGCAGAACACGCTGCGCCTGCATTTCGGCGTGCCGCTGACCGACATGGGCGGCTTCACCGCGGAACTGCCGCGCCGCCCCGACTGGCGCGCCTGCGTGCGGGAGACGGCCTCCGGCGTGATGGTGCTGCCGCATGGCGCGATGGAACTGCGCGGCGCGCTCGGCCTGGCCGCGGCGCTGGAGCGGGACCCGGAGCTGCTGGCCGCGCCGATGCGCGCCATCCTGTCCGACCCCGGCCTGACAGTCATCGCCGATACCTCGCCCGGCCCGTCGCATGCCCTGGCGGTGCTGGTTCCGATGGCGTCGATGGTGATCGCGGTGCTGCAGGCGGAAGCGATCAGCGCGGCGCTGATCCCGGACATCGACAGCGGCCGCTTCCTCGGCTCCGGCACCATGGCGGCGCTGTTCGCCGGCCGGCTGCGCGTCGTGCTGAACGAGGTGGACCTGAATTCGCGCCTGTCGCGCGCCGCGGCGGATGCGGTGGCGCGCCATCTCGGCCCCCGCCTGCTCGGCGCCGTCAGCCGCGACGAGACGATGGCGGAGGCGCTGGCGATGCAGAAGCTGGTGCAGGAGATCGCCCCGGACAGCCGCGCCTCGGAGGACATCCGCGGCATCGCACGCGCCGTGGAAGCGGCGCTGCCGGCGGCGCCGGAAGGCTTTTCGATGGGGTGGGGCGCGCGATGAGCCGATCCGGTTCCCTCCGCCGGGGGCGCGCCTTCCGGGGCGGGCCCTGGGCGCGCCGCTGGGTGTCCTGGCCGCTGATGCTGCTCAGCCTCATCATCGGCCTGACCTTCATGGTGGCGCCGCTGGCGGCGGAACAGCAGGCCTGGCTCGCGGTCGCCGGCTTCCTGCTGTACCTGGTGGCGAACCGGATCCCCGGCCGCGCGATGACGATCTTCGTCGTCTTCATGTCCTGCCTGGTGTCGATGCGCTACATCCACTGGCGGATGGTCGACACGCTGGAATTCACCAGCTTCATGCAGACCTTTCTCGGCACCGGCCTGCTGCTGGCCGAGATCTATGCCGTCACAACCATGCTGCTGGCCTATTTCCAGGCGATCTGGCCGCTGGACCGCAAGCCGGTGCCGCTGCCCGAGGACCCGGAGGAATGGCCGACAATCGACGTCTTCATCCCGTCCTACAACGAGCCGCTGGAGATCGTGAAGCCCGCCATCTACGGCGCGCTGGCGATCGACTGGCCGCGCGACAAGATGAACGTCTACCTGCTGGATGACGGACGCCGCGACGAGTTCCGGCGGTTCTGCGAGCAGGTCGGCTGCCACTACCTGATCCGCGCCGACAACAAGGGCGCCAAGGCCGGCAACATCAACGCCGCGCTGAAGGTCACCAACGGCGAATACATCTGCATCTTCGACTGCGACCACGTCGCGACCCGCGCCTTCCTGCAGCTGACCGTGGGCTGGCTGCTGCGCGACCGCGACCTCGCGATGGTGCAGACGCCGCACCATTTCTATTCGCCCGACCCGTTCGAGCGGAACCTCGCCTCCGGCCAGCGCGTGCCGAACGAGGGCCTGCTGTTCTACGGCATGGTTCAGCAGGGCAACGATCTGTGGAACGCCACCTTCTTCTGCGGCTCCTGCGCGGTGATCCGGCGCGAGGCGCTGCTGGAGGTTGGCGGCGTGCCGACCGAGACGGTGACGGAGGATTGCCACTGCTCGCTGAAGATGCAGCGGCGCGGCTGGCGCACCGCCTATATCCGCATTCCGCTGGCCGCAGGCCTCGCGACGGAACGCCTGATGCTGCACATCGGCCAGCGCATGCGCTGGGGCCGCGGCATGATCCAGATCCTGCGGATCGAGAACCCGATGCTCGGCCGCGGCCTAAAGTTCCACCAGCGCTGCTGCTACTTCATGTCGCAGTTCCACTTCCTGTTCCCGCTGCCGCGCTTCGTGTTCCTGACGGCGCCGCTGGCCTTCCTGCTGTTCGGCGAAAGCATCATCGCGGCCTCGCCGCTCGCCATCCTCGCCTATGCGGGCCCGCACATCCTGCACTCCGTGGGCGCGACGAGCCGCCTGTCCGGCCATGTGCGACACAGCTTCTGGTCGGAGATCTATGAGACGGTGCTGGCCCTGTATCTGATCCCCGTGATGCTCGCGACGCTGCTGGACCCGAAGAAGGGCAAGTTCAACGTGACCGACAAGGGCGGCACCCTGCAGGAAGGCTTCTTCGACCTGCGTGCCGTGGGCCCCAACATGGTGCTGGCCCTGGCGCTGATCGCGGGCCTGCTGTCCGGCATCTACGGCCTGACGACCAACAACTACGACAGCCTGGACTTTCAGGCCTACGCGCTGAACTTCCTCTGGGCCATGCTGTCCTTCGTGGTGGTGCTGGCCGGCCTTGCGGTGGGCCGCGAACGCCGGCAGGTGCGCGAACGCGCCCGCGTCGGCGCGGTCATCGCGGCCAATGTGGTGCTGGCCGATGGCCAGGTGCTCGAGGGCGAGACGCAGGACCTTTCGCTCGGCGGCGCCGCCGTCTCCATCGCCCGGCCGGCGACGGTGCCGGAGGATGCGAACATCACGCTCGAGCTGGATGTCGGCCCCGAATGGGTGGCGATCCCGGCCGAGGTGCTGCGCTGGCAGGATGGCCGCATGCAGGTGCGCTTCGCGGCGCAGACGCTGCACGACGAGGGCAACATCGTCCGCGCCGTGCTCGGCCGCGCCGATGCCTGGGTCGACTGGGATGACGTGCGGGAGGACGTGCCGCTGCGCAGCCTGGCCGAGGTTGGCCGCTCGATCGGCGGCCTGTTCCGGGGCGACAGCCAGTTCTCCTTCTTCAACCGCCGCACCAAGCAGGCCAGGGTGGTGGTGCGCGTCGAGGAGCCGGGCGCCGCCGCGCTGGCCGAACAGGCGGCGCAACCGGACCAGCCGGAGGTGCCGGTGGCGGTCGCCGCAACCGCGCGCCGCCCCCGTGGCGAAAGCAACATCCGCCGCGCCGCCGCGATCGCGCTGATGCTCGCGCTCGGCGCGCCGGGGCTGGCCATGGCGCAGGTGAACCTGCGCGGCGCGCCGCCGCCGCCGAACCCGCTGCAGCCGGGGCCGCAGGGCCTGCCGCTGAGCCTGACGCCGCAATCCCCCGGCATCGGTACCTTCGGCGCCCCCTCGACCCAGAGTGGCGCCGTGCCGCTCGGCCTGCCGGTGCAGCAGCCGGGCGCCGGCGTCTTCGGCGCCCCCTCCGCCCCGGGCGGGGCGGTGCCGTTGCAGGTGCAGGCCTCGCCCTTCGGCCAGCCGGCCCAGCCGGGGGCCTTCGGCAACCAGGTGACGCCGGGGCTCGGTGGCTCCAACACGGCGAATACCGGCCTGCCGCCGCTGCCGGTGGCGCAGCCGGGCTATCTCGGTCCCGTCGGGGGTCCGGGCGGGGGCCAGGGCGGGCCGGCCATCGGCAGCTTCGGCGCGCCGGCCGGCGATTTCGGCTCCACCCGCACGGAAACCCGCACGCTGCGCCAACTCGGCCTGCGCGCGCCAATGCAGATGCGCGGCACGTCGGACCTCCAGGGCGTGCTGTTCGGCGTCCGCGGCGACGAGGTGGTGACCGGCGCGCGGCTGGTCCTGCAGGGCGCGACCAGCCCGGCGCTGATCCCGGAATACAGCCAGGTGGCGATGGCGCTGAACGAGCAGTTCGTCGGCGTGATCAACCCCGACCGCAACCGGCCGGCCTTCGGGCCGCTGGAATTCCCGATCAACCCCGTGTTCTTCGCCGACCTGAACCGGCTGAACTTCCGCTTCACCGGCCGCTACACCCAGGAATGCAACGACCCGCTCTCCGGCCTGCTCTGGGCCAACATCTCCGACCTCTCGACCCTGCAGCTGACGCTGGAGCGACTGCCGCTGCAGCGCGACCTGGCGCGACTGCCGGAGCCGTTCTTCGACCCGCGCCTGTTGCGGGAGCCGCTGGTGCTGCCGGTGGTGGTGCCGCAGGCGGTGAACAATGAATCGCTGAAGGCGGCGGCCACCGTCGCCTCCTGGTTCGCGGTGCAGGCGGATTACCGCGGCGCCAGCTTCCCGGTGTCCTTCAGCCTGCCGCCCCGTGGCAATGCCGTGGTGATCGCCGGTGGGCCGGAAGCCTTGTCGGGTCTCGCCCTGCCGCGCTTCGACGGCCCGACGCTGGCCCTGGTGCCGAACCCGACGGACCGCTTCGGCCTGCTGCTGATCGTCGGCGGCCGGACCGGGGAGGAAGCGGCGCAGGCCGCCATCGTGCTGGCGAACAGCAAGGAAGCGCTGGCCGGCGAGATCGCCGTTGTGCAGCCCGTCAGCATCCCACCCCGCCAGCCCTATGACGCGCCGCGCTGGGTCCGCAGCGACCGGCCGGTGCGGCTGGGCGAACTGGTGGACCCGTCGGAGCTGCAGGCCTTCGGCTATGCGCCGGGCCCGATCTCCGTGCCGTTCCGCACGGCGCCGGACCTCTACACCTGGCGCGGCCGGCCGCTGCCGGTGGAGCTGAACTACCGCTCCCCGCCCGGCCCGATCATGGATGTCGCGGTGTCCCGCCTCGACATCGCGTTGAACGACATCTACCTGCGCAGCCTGCCGCTGCGCGATGCCGAGGCGCCCTGGCCGCTGAGCATCCTGACGCGGCAGTTCGGGCAGTCGGAACGGATGACCAGCCGCTTCGGCTTGCCGCCCTACCTGATCTTCGGCGCCAACGAGTTGCAGATGCGCTTCGACATGCGCCCGCTGCATCGCGGCGACTGCATCGCGGTGCCGGCCGATGTGCGGGCCGGGATCGACCCGGACAGCACCATCGACCTGTCCGACGCGCACCGCTTCACCACCCTGCCCAACCTCGCCTTCTTCGCCGGCTCCGGCTTCCCCTTCACCCGCATGGCGAACTTCACCGAAACGGGCGTGGTGGTGCCGGATCAGCCGAGCGCGGCGGAGCTCAGCTCCTTCCTGACGCTGATGGGCCGCCTCGCCTCCCATGTCGGCCATGCCACCACCGGCATCACCGTGGTTCGGCCCGGCGGGCTGGACAGCGTGGCCGGCAAGGACCTGCTGGTGATCGGCCCGCTGGGCCGGCAGCCGGCGCTGGAACGCCTGCTGCGGGAGGATGGGCCGGTGCGACTGGAGGGCAACCGCCTGACGGTCGCCCTGCCGGATGCGCTGGAAGGCTTCCGCAACCTGTTCCTCGGCGACGAGCCGCGCGTGGCGCGTGAACAGGCGCAGGCGCTGCTGGCCTCGACCGGGGAGGGCCTCGGCATCCTGATGGGCTTCGAAAGCCCGCTGCGGTCCGGCCGTTCCGTGGTGGCGCTGTCCGGCACCACGACGCAGGGGCTGGAGGACATGCTGGCGGCGCTGCGCGACCCGGAACAGGCGCCGCGCGTGCAGGGTGACCTGGCCATCCTGTCCTCCGGGCGGATCAGCGGCTTCACCCTGGGCAACCACTACACCGTCGGCTCCCTGCCGCCCTATATCTGGCCGCAGTACTTCCTGCAGACCCGGCCCGACCTGCTGCTGCTGCTGCTGGCGATCTCCTGCGCCATTGTTGCCGTTCCTGCCTACTGGGCGCTGCGCCGTCGCGCGGCCATCCGTCTCCGGACGAGGACCACATGACCAGAGTGACGATGTCGTCCTACCGGGCGGGACTCCTTGGCACGGCGCTGGTGGCCGCCGCGCTGCTGGCGGCGCCGGCCTCGGCGCAGGACCGCGGCATTGCCGCGCTGCTGGACCAGGCGAATTACTGGAAGCTGCAGAACCGGCCGGACCAGGTGGTCCGCACGCTGGAACGGGTGGTCCAGGTGGACCCGCGCAACGCCGATGCCCTGGCGGGCATCGCCGAGGCGCAGGCGCAGCTCGGCAATGTCGCCCAGGCGCAGGAAGCGCTGGGGCAGCTGCGGGCGAACGCGCCGGCCGATCCGCGCACGGCGCAGGCGCAGGTGGCCGTCCGGACCTCCACCGTCGATGCCGGCGCGCTGGCGCAGGCGCGGCAGCTGGCGCAGTCCGGCCGCAATGCCGAAGCGGTGCAGAGCTACCGCACCCTGTTCGCCGGCGCCCCGGTGCCGGACAGCTTCGCATTGGAATATTACCAGGCTCTTGCCGGCACCGAGAATGGCTGGTCCGAGGCGCGCCAGGGCCTTGGCCAACTGGCGCAGCGCAACCCGAACAACGCCGCGGTGCAGCTCGCCAACGCCCAGGTGCTGACCTACCGCGAGGAAACCCGCGCCCAGGGCATCGAAGCGCTGCGCCGCCTGTCCAGCCGCCCGGAAAGCCAGCAGAGCGCGACCGCCGCCTGGCGGCAGGCCCTGACCTGGATCGGACCGGGGCCGGAGGCGGTGACGCCGCTGGAAGGCTATCTGCGGCAATTCCCGAACGACGCCGAAATCCAGCGGCGGCTGGAGGAGGCGCGCAACCCGCCGCAAGCCGCGGTGGACGAGGTGGGCAATGCCCGCGTCACCGCCTGGCGCAACTACAATGCCGGCCGCCTGCGCGAGGCGGAGGAAACCTTCAGCGCGCTGCTGGCGGTGGAGCCGAACGACGCGGATGGCCTCGGCGGTCTCGGCCTGATCCGGCTGCGCCAGGGCCGGCAGGCGGAGGCGCGCCGGCTGCTGGAACAGGCGATCGAGGCCGATCCCTCGCGCCGCGCCGACTGGCAGCGGGCGCTGGCGGGTGCCTCCGTCCGGCCGGCGGCGCCGGGCCGCAATGCGGGTGGTGGCGGCGGCGGCACGCCGGGGCCGGACATCCAGGCGGCGCGCAACCTCGTCGCCGCCGGCAACATCTCCGAAGCCGAGCCGCTGCTGGCGCGCATCGTCGCGCGCAACGGCGGCGACCGGCCGGATGCGGAGGCCCTGCTGGGCGACATCGCCCTGCGCCAGGGCAACGCCGGGCTGGCCGAGCAGCGCTACCGCGCCGCGCTTGCGCGCCGCGGCAATTTCGGCGCGGCGCAGTCCGGCCTCGCCAATGCGCTGCAGGAACAGGGCAAGTTCGCGGAGGCGGAGGAGGTGTTCCGCCGGCTCGGCGGCACCAATGCGCCGCAGGTGCGCGCCGATGCGCTGCGCGCCGAGGCGCAGCGCACCGATGACCCGGAAGCCGCCAGCGCCCTGCTGCGCGCGGCGATCCAGAACGACCCGTCGAATCCCTGGCCGCGGCTCGACTTCGCGCGGCTGCTGGCACGCTCCGGCCGCGGCGCGGAGGCGAACCAGATGATGGCTGCCACCGTCGCCGGCCGCGCGACGCCGGACACCATCCATGCGGCCGCCATCTTCGCGACCGAGCAGGGCCGTGCGGCCGACACGGTGCAGCTGCTGGACCGCATCCCGGCCCGCACCCGCACCGCCGACCAGAACCGCCTGCTGACCACGGCGCGGGTGCAGGCGGAGGTGCAGTCCGCTGCCTCCCTGGCGCGGATGGGCCGGCGGCAGGAGGCGCGCAACCGCCTCATCGCCATCGCCTCCCGCCGCGACCCGACCGGGGAGGCCGGGCCGGCGGCGGTGCGGGCGCTGAACGCCATGAACGACCCGCGCGGCGCGCAGGAAGCGGCGCGGATGTACGCCATCGCGCAGCGCGGCCAGACGCCCGCGGCCCAGCTCGCCGGCGCCTCCACGCTGCTCGAGGCCGGGCTGAACCAGGAAGCCGCCAACCTCGCCCAGGGCATCGATGCGAACCGGTTGACCGCCGAGCAGCGCCGCCAGGCCAACGGCATCTCGGCCGGCCTGTCGATCCGCGCTGCGGACCAGCTGAACCAGGCGGGCGACCAGGCGCAGGCCTTCGACGTGCTGATGCCGACGCTGCGGCAGAATCCGGAAAGCCCGGCCGCCAACCTCGCCCTGGCGCGGCTGTACCAGGGGGCGCGGGAGCCGGAGCAGGCCGGGCGCATCGCCGAGGCGGTGCTGTCCCGCAACCCGCGCGACACCGATGCGCGGCAGGCTGCCATGGATGCCGCCATCGCCAATCGCGACTGGAGCCGGGCGGAGGCGATCCTGTCCGAAGGCCGGGCGCTGATGCCGAACGATGCGCGCATCCCGCTGCTGGAAGCCCGCCTGGCGCGTGCGTGGGGCGACCAGCGCCGCGCGCGCAACGCCCTGGAACAGGCGGCGCAGCTTCGCCGCCAGCAGATCGGCGTCACCAACCCGCCCGGGATGCTGGGCGGGTCGATGGTGC
Organism: Mesorhizobium sp.; assembly: GCA_035998495.1. GTDB lineage: Bacteria > Pseudomonadota > Alphaproteobacteria > Rhizobiales > Rhizobiaceae > Mesorhizobium_B. Next base: position 77,409 of record DASYHP010000047.1, on the reverse strand, counting down.
CGCAGGCGACCCTGCCGCAGCAGCAGGCGCCGCAGGGGTATGAGAACCCGTTCCGCCGCGTGCCGCTGGCCGGCCAGGATTTCGGCCAGCAGGGCGGCGGCCAGATGCAGGGCCAGCAGTTCAGCCAGGCCCAGGGCTTCGCGCCGCAGGGCGCGCAGCCGGCCGACCCGCTGCTGAACGAGATCAACCGTCAGCTCGGCGAGGTGCGGCAGGAAGCCTCGCCGCGCGCCACGCCGGCCATCGGCATGCGCGTGCGCTCCGGCGATGACGGCATCGATGCGCTGACCGAGACGCATATCGGCGCCGAGGGCAGCGTCGCCGTGCCCGGCATCGGCGGCCGCCTGACGGCGCGGGCCAGCGCGATCACGCTCGACAATGGGGAGCTGTCCGGCACGCTGCCGGCCATGCGGCGCTTCGGCAGCTTCGCCTCCGCCCTGCCGGGCCTGCAGGGCACGCTGACGCCGCAGCAGGCGGCGCAGGCACGCAACACCGAAAGCACCCAGTCCGGCGTGGCGCTGGGTGCCGCCTACGCCCGGCCGGGCTTCACCGCCGATATCGGCAGCACGCCGCTCGGCTTCCTGCAGGAAAACGTCGTCGGCGGGCTGGAGATCGCGCCCGAGATCGGCGATGGCGTGCGGCTGCGGCTGACCGCGGAGCGCCGCGCGATGACGGACAGCCTGCTGTCCTGGGGCGGCCTGCGCGACCCGCAGAGCAACACCATCTGGGGCGGCGTGGTCCGCACCGGCGGCCGCGCGCAGATCGAGTTCACCAGCGGCGAGACCAACTTCTATGTCGCCGGCGGCTACTTCACCATGTCCGGCGAGGGCGTGTCGGAGAACAGCCGGATGGAGGCCGGCGCCGGCTTCCAGACGCCGATCTGGCGCTCCGCGACCGAGGAGCTGGTCGCGGGCCTCGACCTCGTCTACTTCGCCTACGACAAGAACCTGCGCTTCTTCACGCTGGGCCATGGCGGCTACTTCAGCCCGCAGTCCTTCATCGCGGCGAACGTGCCGATCGACTGGCGCGGCCGGTCGGAGAACCTGTTCTACCGCGCCGGCGCCACCATCGGCGTGGCGACCTTCACCGAGGACCGCGCCCCGGTGTTCCCGAACGATCCCGGCCTGCAGGGCGGGTTGCAGAGCCGTGCCAACAGCGACCCGGGCGTGAACGCCTTCTACAGCGGCCAGTCCAAGACCGGCCTGACCGGCGGGCTGCGCGGCGATATCGAGTACATGGTCACGCCGCAGCTCCGCATCGGCGGCGCGCTGCGCTTTGACCAGGCGGCGGACTGGAGCGAGACGCGGGGCCTGGTCTATGCCCGCTACCGCTTCGACCGCTGAGTGAGGGGGTGATGATGGATCTCGCATCGGCGGAACCGGCGACGGCCGCCTACCTCGCCCGGCGCGGCGTCGCCACGCAGTGGCGCCTGTTCCTGCGCGGGCTGGTGGAGACGCTGGAGGAACATCTGGATGTCGCCGGCCGCGACGCCCTGTTGCGGGCGGTCGGGCGGCGCATGGCGGATGCGATGCCGCTGCCGCACTGCGACACGCTGAAGGCGCTGGAATCGCAGATCAACAACGCGCTTGCCGCGGCGGAATGGGGCTATTGCCGGCTCGCGGTGGATGTCGAGCAGCGGCGCCTGCTGGTCAACCATGCCGCGGCCCCGGCCATCGGCGCCGGCGGCGATGCGGATGGCGGCTGGATCGGCGCGGTGCTGGAAGGCCTCTACGCCGGCTGGCTCGCGGAACAGCCGGGCGCCGATGCGGCGCTGAAGCCGGTGATCTCCACCTACGCCGCCGGCGAGGCCCGGCTGCATTACGGGCGGGCCTAGCTAGCCCACCTCGACCTCCAGCCAGCCGCGGGGGTCGAGCCGCGCCCTGTCGCCGGGCAGCAGCAGCACCGTCGTCGTGTCGCTCTCGATGATCGCCGGCCCGGCCACTTCCTGGTCCGGGGCGAGGGTGGTGAAGGCGAAGACAGGCAGGTCCCGGAGATCGCCGTCGACATAGGCGCGGCGGGTCGCCACCGGAGCGGCGCGTGGCCGGGCCGGTGGCGCCGCGACGGGCGGCGCCGGCAACCGGCCGATGGCTGCGACCCGCGCCGTGACCAGCACCACTTCCTCGCCGCGCAGGGCATAGGTGAACAGCGCCTCGTGCCGCGCGTGGAAGGCTTCCTCCAGCCGCGCGGGCAGGCCCGGCGCCGGCCACGGCACGGCATCCAGCGGCACCCCGACCTCGAAGACCTGCTCGCCATAGCGCATGTCGGCGCTGCGGCGGATGGCGGGATCGCCAGCCGGCATCCAGGCCGCCATGCGGGCGCGGGCGGCCGCTTCCAGTTCATCGAACAGCGCCCGCAGCGCAGGTTCCGCCGGCAGGCCGGCGCTGCCGATCAGGCTGCGGGAAACCTCGTAGCGCAGGTCGGTCTGCAGCATCCCCCAGGCGGACAGCCCGGCCGCCAGCAAGGGCACGGCGATGCGCGCCATGCCCAGGTCGCGCGCCACCGCGCTGGCATGCAGCCCGGCGGCGCCGCCGAAGGCCAGCAGGCAGAAGCCGCGCGGATCGACGCCGCGGCGCACGGTGGCGACGCGGATGCCATCCGCCATGGCGACATTGGCCAGCGCATGGATGCCGGCGGCACATGCCATCATCCCGAGGCCCAGCGCATCGCCGAGCCGCGCCACCGCACCCTGCGCCGCCGCAAGGTCCAGCGCGCGCCGGCCGCCGAGGAAGCGCGCCGGGTCCAGGTAGCCCAGCACCAGGTTGGCATCGGTCACCGCGGGTTCGGTGCCACCGGCGCCGTAGCAGGCCGGCCCCGGCACCGCCCCGGCGCTGCGCGGCCCGACGCGCATCATGCCGCCGGCGCCGACATGGGCCAGCGATCCACCGCCGGCCCCGAGCGTCACGATGTCCAGGCTTTCCAGCGCGATGCGTTCGCCGCCCACCACGCGGCCGCGGCCCAGCGCCGCCTCGCCGCCCTCGATCAGCGCCACATCGGTGGAGGTGCCGCCGACATCGAAGGTGACCAGGTTCTCGCCCAGACCCGCGCGGGCCAGGGCGAGCCCGGCCGCGACGCCGCCGGCCGGGCCGGACAGTGCCGTGCCGGCGGCCAGCCGCGCGGCTTCCTCCACCGGCGCCACGCCGCCATGCGACAGGATCACGAACAGGGGCACCGCGAGCCCCGCCTCCGCCAGCCGCGTCTCCAGCCGGCCAAGATAGCGCGCGACGATGGGGCCCACCGCGGCATTGACCACGGTGGTGGAGAAGCGCTCGAACTCCTTGATCTGCGGCAGCACGTCGGAGGAGAGCGTGACATAGGCCCCGGGCATCGCCGCGGCGACGGCGGCACCGGCCGCCTGTTCATGCGCCGGGCTGCGCCAGGCATGCAGCAGGCAGATCGCCACCGCCTCCACCTTCCCGGCCCGCAGGGATTCGATGGCCGCGGCCAGCGAGGCGTCGTCCAGCGCCACCGCGACCTGTCCATCCGCCAGGATGCGCTCGCGGATGCCGAGGCGGAGGCGGCGCGGCACCAGGGGCTCGGGCGGCGACAGGCGCAGGTCGTAGCGCTTGGGCTTCAGCCCCTCCCGCATCTCGATGATGTCGCGGTGGCCCTCGGTGGTCAGCATCCCGATGCGCGCGGTGCGGCGTTCCAGCAGGGCATTGGTGGCCACCGTGGTGCCGTGCACCAGGCGCTCCGTCCGCGCCAGCAGGTCACGCAGCGTCACGCCGAGCAGGTCGGCCAGCACGCCGAGGCCATCCAGCACGCCGCGCGACTGGTCATCCGGCGTCGTCGCGGCCTTGGCGAGGAGGGTGGCGCCATCGGCGCCGATGCAGACCACGTCGGTGAAGGTGCCGCCGACGTCGCAGCCGATGCGATAGGGCGCCCGCATCAGATCAGGCCCTCGGCGGCATCGGCGGCGCGTGCGGCGGGATCGCGCCGCGCCGGGTCGCCCCAGCCGCCGCCGCCGCCGGATCGGACATGCAGCACGTCGCCGGGCGCCAGCGCGATGCCGGTTTCCTTGGTCCGCAGGTCGCGCGCCTCGCCGGAGACCGGCAGCAGCCGGTAGCGATGCGGCGCGCCGTCCTGGCCCCCGAGCATCCCGGCGGCCCCATGGCGGGCCCCGTCGCCCGCGGTGTTGGCGCGGGCGGGTCCCTCCGTCTGCACCACCAGCTCCAGCTCGCCGCCCAGCCCGCCGCGGTACTGCCCATCGCCGGCGGAGCCGGGCAGGAATTCGTGGCGCCGGAACATCAGCGGGAAGCGGGCCTCCGCCATCTCCACGCTGCCGAACTTCAGGCCGCCGGCGGAATGCCATTCCCCGGCGCCGGACCAGCCATCGCCGGTGGCGTGGCCGCCGCCGCCGGGGCGGGCGTGGAACAGGTGCCAGACGAATTTCCGGCCACCCCGCCGCGGGTCGGTTCCCTGGATCGCGATGCGGAAGCGGCGGCCCCAGCCGCCCATGGCGCGTTCGGGGCAGGCATGGGACAGCGCCTTGACCACCGCCTCGACGATCTCGTTGGAGCAGTGGCTGGTGCACAGCGTCACCGCCGCGCCGGGCGCGGCGCGCACCACCGTGCCTTCGCGGGCGATCACGGCCAGCGGCCGGAAGGCGCCGTCGTTCTTCGCCACCTCGGGGTCGAGCAGATAGGCCAGCGCCATGCGCACGGCGCTCACGGTGTTGGGCCAGGAGGAATTGACGAAGCCCAGCGTCTGCGGATCGCTTTCCGTCAGGTCCACCACCAGCCGGGCGCCCTGCTTGGTGACGGTGGCGCGGATCGCCACGTCCTGCGCCCCGTGGCCGTCATCGTCCAGCACCGCCTCGCCGTGGAAGGTGCCGTCGGTCCAGCCGGCGATGATGCGCCCGGCATGCGCCTCCGCCAGGTCCAGGATCGCTTCCACCGCCGCGTTCAGCCTCGGCGCGCCATGGCTGGCCAGCAGCGCCTGCAGCCGCTTCGCGCCGAGCCGGGCGGAGCCCCACATCGCCATCAGGTCGCCACGGAAGTCCCGGGCGATGCGGGTGTTGAGCGCCAGCATGGCGACCAGGTCTTCCCGCAGCGTGTCATCCTCGCCCAGCCGGATCGGCGGGATGCGGATGCCCTCCTGCCAGATCTCGGTGGCGGAGGGGTTGTAGCCGCCATGGGTGGCGCCGCCGATGTCGGATTGGTGGGCACGGACGACGCAGAGGAAGGTGAGCCCGTCCCGATGATCCGAGGCCGCAGGCCGAGGGTCTGAATCGGGCCGGGGCCCGTCGAAGACGGGCAACACGATGGTCAGGTCGGGCAGGTGGCTGCCGCCATGCCAGGGGTCGTTCAGCAGGAAGCAGTCGCCGGGCCGCATCGCCGTGCCGAAGGCCTCCAGCACCGCCTCCGCCGCGAAGGGCATGGCGCCGACATGCACCGGGATGTGATCCGCCTGCGCCACCAGCCGCCCGCGGGCATCGCACAGCGCGATGGAGAAATCGCGGGAGGAGTTGAGGATCTGGGAGGTCGCGGTGCGTAGCAGCGCCTCCCCCATCTCCTCCACCACCGCGCGGAAGCGGTTCTCCAGCACGGCGAGGGTGACGGGGTCTGGCGCGGGTTCGGTCATGCCCGGACGGTCCCGCCTGGCCCGGCGGGCGTCAAGCGGGCGGGGCGGGGATCCGGGGGTGGTCTGGCGGACCCGGCGCCCCGGCCGCATCATGCGCCTATGTCCCGGCCCGCCACCCTGACCCAGCTTCTGGAACACAGCGCATCCCGCCAGCCGGAGGGCCTGGCCTTCCCCGGCATGACCTGGGCGGAGGCCGCATCCCAGGTGCGGCGGATGGCCGGCGGGCTGGCGCGGGCGGGCATCGGCCCCGGGGACCGGGTCGCGGTGTTCCTGCCCAATCGCCCCGACTTCCTGCTGCTGCTGTTCGCCCTGGCCCGGCGTGGCGCCTGCGCGGTGATGCTGAACACGCGATTCCGCGCATCGGAGATCGGCAACCTGCTGTCCCGTGCGCAGCCCGTGGCCATGGCCATCGCGCGCGATTTCGCGACGGTGGACGCGGCGGAAGTCCTGCCCGAGTCGCCTGGGTCGCTGCGCCTTCTGCTCGGGATGGATGGGCTGGGTCCGGATTCGCTCGCCGGCCTGCCGGTGCTGCCGCGCGCGGCGCTGCTGGCGGCGGAGGAGGTGGCGGACCTCGCCACGCCCGATTCGGAATGCCTGACCTTCACCACCTCCGGCACCACCGCCGGGCCGAAGCTGGTGCTGCACCGGCAGGCGGGGATCGCCGGCCATGCGGCGGACGTGGCGGCGCGGTTCGGCACCGGTGCGCCGGGTGCCGCGGTGCTGGCGGCGGTGCCGCTGTGCGGCACCTTCGGGCTCAGCATGGCGCTGGCCGGCCTGGCGGGCGGGGCGCGCATCGCCTGCCTGGAACGCTTCGACGCGGCGGCGGCGGATGCGCTGATCCGGGCCGAGGGCGTCACCCACATGGTGGGCGGCGACGACCTGCTGCTGAAACTGGCCGAGGCCGCCGGCGGGCGGCCCTATGCCCACTTCGCCTTCACCGGCTTCGCCGGCTTCCACGGCCAGTCCGAGAGGGTGATGGAGGCCTCGGACGCGCTGAACCTCGCGGCCCGCGGCGTCTATGGCAGTTCCGAGGTCCAGGCCCTTTTCGCCGGCCAGGACCCGCAGGGGCCGCACCGCGCGGTGGGCGGCGGCCGGCCGGTCAGCCCCGAGGGCGGCTGGCGCGTCGCCGAGGATGGCGAATTGCTGCTGCGCGGCCCGTCGCTGTTCGACCGCTACCTCGGCGACCCCGAGGCCACGTCCCGCGCCATGACGCCGGAGGGCTGGTTCCGCAGCGGCGACCTTGGCGCGCCGCAGCCGGATGGCGGCTTCGGCTTCCTGACCCGCCGCGGCGACGCGTTGCGGATCGGCGGCTTCCTGGTCTCGCCCGAGGAGATCGAGGGGTTCCTCCAGGCGCAGCCCGGCGTCGCCGCGGCGCAGGTGGTGGAGGCGGCGGGGAAGCCCGTCGCCTTCGTCATCCCGGCGGCGGGCTATGAGGAGGCGGCGCTGATGGCGGCGTGCCGGGACAGGCTGGCGAAGTTCAAGGTGCCGTCGCGGATCGTGGCGCTGCCGGCCTTTCCGCTGGTGGATGGCCCGAACGGCCCGAAGATCCAGCGCAACCGGCTGCGCGAGATGGCGGCCGGGTGAGCACTTCCGCCGGGGCGCCCCGCGACCCCAGGATCGTCGCCGCCATCGTGGCCAGCGCGCTGTTCATGCAGAACCTGGACAGCAGCGTGGTCGCCACCGCGCTGCCGGCCATGGCGCGCGACCTGGGGCGGGACCCGGTGCACCTGTCCGTCGCCATCACCTCCTACCTCGTCGCGCTCTGCGTCTTCATCCCGGTTTCCGGCTGGGTGGCGGACCGGTTCGGGCCGCGGCGGGTGTTCATGTGGGCGATCCTGGTCTTCACCGCCGCCTCCGCGCTGGTCGGCCTGTCCCAGGGCCTCGGCACGCTGGTGGCGGCGCGCATCCTGCAGGGGCTGGGCGGGGCGATGATGGTGCCGGTCGGCCGCCTGCTGCTGCTGCGCCGCGTCAGCAAGGAGGAACTGCTGACGGCGATGACCTGGCTGACCATGCCGGCGCTGCTCGGCCCGGTCTTCGGCCCGCCGCTGGGGGGGCTGCTGACCGATGCGGTGTCCTGGCGCGCGGTGTTCTGGATCAACCTTCCGGTCGGCGCGCTCGGCCTGGTGCTGGTCTGGCGCTTCATCCCGGAAACCGAGGCGCAGGACCCCGGCCCGCTGGACGCGCGCGGGCTGTCGCTGTGGGGCGCGGCGCTGGCGCTGCTGGTCAGCGGGCTGGAGACGATCGGCAGGAACCTGACGCCGCTCTGGGTCACGCTGGGCCTGCTCGGGCTCGGCGTGCTGGCCGCCACGGTCGCGGTGCGGCATTCGCGGCGGGTGGCGCGGCCGGCGGTGGACCTTTCGCTGCTGAAGATCCCCACCTTTGGCATGCCGATGCTGAGCGGCACGCTGTTCCGGGTCGGCGCCGGGGCGCTGCCCTTCCTGCTGCCGCTGACGCTGCAGCTCGCCTTCGGGCTCTCGGCCTCCGGCAGCGGGCTGGTGACCTTCGCGACCGCGCTTGGCGCGCTGGTGATGAAGCCGATGATCCGGCCGGTGCTGCGGCGCTTCGGCTTCCGCAGCGTGCTGTCGGTGAACGCCGTGCTGGCGGCGGCGGGCGTCGCGGTCTGCGCGCTGTTCGATCCCTCCTGGCCCCCCATCGCCATCTTCGCGGTGCTGGCGGCGGGCGGCCTGTCGCGGTCGCTGCAATTCACCTCCATGGCCACCATGGCCTTCGCGGACCTGCCGCAGAACCGGCTGGCGGCGGCAACCGCGATGACCGGCACGATCCAGCAATTCTCCGTCGCGCTCGGCGTGGTGCTGGGGTCGCTGACGCTGGCGGCGGGCACCAGCCATACCGGCGCCGCGCTGCCCGGGCTGCCGGAATTCCAGGCCGGCTTCGTCGTCGCCGGGCTGGTGATGCTGGCCGCCCTGCCCGGTGCGCTGCGCCTGCCGCGCGACGCCGGGGCGCGCGTCTCCGGCCACCATGCCGTGGCCCCGCCGGTCTGAGGCCCGGGCCCGGCGGCGCGGGAAATCTGATCTTCATGCGGGGTCAATACGCTTCACGCAGCCTGCCGCTGTGCCATGCTGGCGCAAACGCCGCGCGCAGGAGCCCCTCATGTTGCCTCGCTGGTTGCTGCCCGTGCTGCTCGTGCTGGCATGGCTGCTGCCGCAGCCCGCCGCGGCCTTCGAGCTTCCCGGCCTGTCCGACGATGCCTCCCGCTACGCGGAGACGCTGACGCGCCGCTTCCCGGCCGGCGGCACGCCGCAGCAGCGCAGCCAGGCCGAGACGCGCGCCCGCGCCGCGGAGGCCCGCAACGACTGGGCGGCCGCCGCGGCGGCGTGGGAGGAACGGGTCGGCGCCGGGCAGGAAACCGGCGACCATTGGGTGGCGCTTGCCTGGGCGCAGCTTCGCCGGGCCCAGCCGGATGCCGGCCGCGCGCTGCGCGCCGGCTGGCGCGCCTTCATGATGGTGCCGGGCGGCGAGCCCGAGATTCCCTCCCTGCTCGTGATGGCCGAGGCGCTGCGGCGGCTGGACCAGCCGATGTGGCAGATCGTGGCGCTGGAGGCGGTGGTGGAACGCGCGCCGCAGGATGCGAAGCAGCGCGAGGCGCTGGCCGCCGCCCGCCGCGCCGCCGGCATGCTGGTGCGCCGCATCACCACGGAGCCGGATGCGGAACCTGCCCGCGCCTGCCTGGCCTTCACCTCCGCCCCCGCCCGCCGCACGGATTGGCAGCCAGGGGACTGGCTGCGCGCCGAACCCGCGCTGCCGGAGATGTCGGTGACGCGCGAAGGCGACATGCTGTGCGTTGCCGGCCTGCCCTGGGGTGCGACGACCCGGCTCGTGGTGCGCGGCGGCATGCCCGGCGAGGATGGGCTGCGCGTGCTGCGCGATGCCACCTACCCCGTCGCCATGCCGAACCGCCCGGCGCGCATCGCCTTCGACAACCGCGCCTTCATCCTGCCCCGCGGCCAGGACCCCCGCGTGACCGTCGCCACCGTGAACGTCGCGTCGCTGTCGCTGAAGCTGGTGCGGGTGACGGACCGCAACCTGGTGCCGCTGATGCGGGAATGGCGCCCGGGTCAGGCGATGGATGACTGGATGGCCGAGAACCTGTCGGAGGAGATGGGCCGCGTGGTCTGGGAAGGCCGCGCGGACCTGCCCGCCGCCACGCCGAACCGCCTGGCGCGCACCGCCCTGCCGCTGCCGGAGGCGCTGCGCGGCGCAGGCCCCGGCATGTATGTGCTGGTGGCGCGGCCGGGCGACGGCACGCGGCGCGGCGCCTCGGCGTCCCTGCCCGTGCTGGCGACGGATCTCGGCATCACCGCCTGGCAGGGCAGCCAGGGCATGGCCGTGCAGGTGCGCGGCTTTGCCGATGCCAGGGTCCGCGCCGAGGTGCGCGTGGCGCTGCTGGCGCGCAACAACGACATCCTGGCGGAAGCGGTGACCGGCGCGAATGGCCTGGCGCGGTTCAACGCGGTGGTGCTGCGCGGAACCGGCCCGCTGGCGCCGGTCGCGGTGCAGGCCTTCTCCGGCGAGGATTTCGCGACGCTCGACCTGGTGACCGGCGCCTTCGACCTGTCGGATCGCGGCGCCGCGGGCCGGCCGCATCCGGGGGCGCTGGATGCCTTCATCTGGCTCGACCGCGGCATCTACCGCCCCGGTGAGGTGGTGCAGGTCGGCGCGCTGCTGCGCGATGCGGCCGGGCAGCCGGTGGACCTGCCGGCGCGGCTGCGCATCCGCCGCCCCAACGGGCAGGTTTTTTCCGAGATGGTGCCGGACCGGGTGGCCGGGGCGGCCTTCGTGGCGCCGGTGACACTCTCCGCCAGTGCGCCGGCCGGCGCCTGGACGGTGGAGGTGCTGGCCGATCCCGCCGCGCCGCCGATCGGCAGCACCGCCTTCCGGGTCGAGGCCTTCGTGCCGGAGCGGCTGGAGGTCAGCGCCGGGCCCGCGACCGGGCCGCTGGTGCCCGGCCAGGCGCTCGAGGTGCCGGTGGCCGCGCGCTTCCTGTACGGCGCGCCCGGTGCGGGCCTGACCGGCACGGCGGAACTGCGCCTCGCCGTCGATCCCGAGCCCTTCGCCGCCTGGCGCGGCTGGCGCTTCGGCCTGCAGGACGAAAGCTTCGCGCCGGAACTGCAGAGCTTCGACATCCCGGAGACGGATGCCGAGGGCCGCTCCACCCTGTCCCTGCTGCTGCCGCAGGCGCCCGACACCACCAGGCCGCTGCGCGCGGAGGTTTCCGTGCTGATGGCCGAGCCCGGCGGCCGCACCAGCGGCGCGCGGCTGTCCATGCCGGTGCGGGCGCGCGGCACCCTGCTGGCGATCCGCCCGGCCTTTGAGGGCGGCGCGGTGAATGACGGCGCCGAGGCGGCTTTCGAGATCGCCGCCGTGAACCCGGCCGGCGAGGCCATCGCCGCGAACCTGCGCCTGCGCCTGGTGCGGGAAAGGCCGGATTGGCGGATCGTGATGCGCGAGCGCCTCGCCCGCTACGAGACGGTGTGGCGCGACGAGCCAGTGGATTCGGCCGAGATCCAGGTGGCGCCGGGCCACCCGGCGCGCTTCGCCCGCAGCCTCGGCTTCGGCCGCTACCGGCTGGAGGTGACGGAGCCGAACGGCCTCGGCATCGCGAGCTATCGCTTCCGCGCCGGCTGGGCGCAGGCCGAGGCGGCGGAGGTGCCGGACCACGTCGATGTCGCCGCCGACCGCCGCGCCTATGCCGCCGGCGACACGGCCCGGCTGCGCATCACGCCACCCTTTGCCGGCCGCGCCAGCATCGCCGTCCTGACCGGCACCGTGGTTTCGGTGCGGGAGGTCGAGGTGCCGGAGGCCGGGGCGGAGATCGAGATCCCCGTCGATGCGGCCTGGGGACCGGGCGCGCATGTCGCCGTCACGGTGTTCCGGCCGGGCAACGCGCCGGCCGGGCGGCCGGGCCGGGCGCTCGGCCTGGCCTGGATCGGGCTGGACCCGGCGGCGCGCCGGCTGGATGTGGCGATCGAGGCGCCGCCGCTGGCCCGGCCGCGCAGCCGCGTCGCCATCCCGCTGCGCCTGGCCGGGGCCGGCGGCACGGCCATGGTGACGCTGGCGGCGGTCGATGAAGGCATCCTGCGGATCACCAATTTTCCCTCGCCCGACCCGGTGGAGCATTTCCTGGCGCGGCGGCGGCTCGGGCTCGATATCCGCGACGATTACGGCCGGCTGATCGCGCCGGCCGAGGGCGAGGCCGCGGTGCTGCGGCAGGGCGGCGACGACATGTCCGGCGCCGCGCTGCTGCAGGTGCCGCAGCGTCTCGTCGCGCTGTTCCACGGGCCGGTCGCGGTGGCGCCGGATGGCACGGCGACGGTCACGCTCGACCTGCCCGATTTCGCCGGGGAACTGCGCCTGATGGCGGTGGCCTGGGACGGCGCCCGCATCGGTGCCGCCGCCCGCCCCATGACGGTGCGGGAACAGGCGGTGGCGGAGGCGCTGCTGCCGCGTTTCCTGGCGCCGGGCGACGAGGTGCGCCTGCCGGTGCTGCTGCACAATGTCGAACTGCCCGCCGGGGACTTCCGGGTCAGCCTGGCCGCGACGGGCGCCATTGAACTGGCCGGACCCGCGACGCTGGAGGTCAACCTGGCCGCCGGTGCCCGCGCCGTGCCGGCGACGGCGCTGCGCGGCGCCGTGGTGGGGCAGGGCGGGCTGCGCGTGGCGGTGACGGGACCGGGCGGCTTCAGCACGGTGCGGGAGGCGGAGATCACCGTCCGCTCATCCCGCCCCGCCGTGACGGAAATCGTGGTCAGCACTCTGGCGCCGGGGGCGACGGCGGCGGTGGCTCTGCCTTCCTCCCGCTTCCTGGCCGGCACCTGGCGGGCTTCGGCCAGCTGGGGCGCCTCGGTGCGGTATGATCCGCTGGCGCTGCTCGGCGCGCTGCGGCGCTTCCCGCTGGATTGCGTCGAACAGGCGGCCTCCCGCGTCCTGGCGCTGTCCTACGCGCCGGCCAATGCCGACACGGCGCAGGAGGATGCGGCGCTGCTCGGCCGGTCCATCGCCTCCGTGCTCGACCGCCAGCGCTACGATGGCCGCTTCGGCTATTGGAATGCGGAGGGCTCGGTGCAGGGCTGGGCCAGCCTTTATGCGACGGAGGCGCTGCTGCGTGCCCGCGCGGCCGGCGCGGCGGTGCCGGAGGCGGCGCTGGAGGCGGCATTGCGGGCGGCGGAGGACGACATCGAGGATACCGGCGATTCGGCCGAGTTCCTGGCGACCCAGGCCTACCGCGTGCATGTCCTGTCGCTGGCCGGGCGCAACCGGCTCGGCGCCGCGCGGCGGCTGGCGGAACAGCTGGACCGGCTGCCGACGCCGCTGGCCAGGGCACAGCTCGCCGCCGCCTTCGCGCGGGCCGGCGACCAGGGGCGGGCCGAGGCGATCTTCGCCGCCGCGCTCGCCGATCCGGCGCGGCAGGTCTGGTACGGCGATTTCGGCAGCGCGGCGCGGGATGCGCTGGCCACCGCCCTGCTGCTGCGCGAAAGCGGCGTGGCGCAGGACCGCCTGCCGGCGCTGCTGGCACGGCTGCCGGGGGCGGAGTTCACCCCGGCCGTCAGCAACACCCAGGAACAGGCCTGGGCCATCGCCGCCGCCTTTGTGCTGGGCCGGGATGGCCGTCCCGCGCGCATCACGCTGGATGGGCGCGACCTGCCGGTGGCGCCGGTGGTGACGGCGCCGCTGACGGCGGCGGTCAGCGCGCGCAACCGGGGGGATGCGCCGGTGGTGCAGGCGGTGTCGATTGCCGGCGTGCCGACCTCCCCGCTGCCGGCGGCGGCCCAGGGCATGCGGGTGGCGCGGCGCTTCTTCGACCTCGCGGGGCAGCCGCTGAACCTGGATGCGCTGCGCGCCGGCACCGGCTTCGTGCTGCTGCTGGAGGCCCGCGCCACCACCAATGACCGCCACCAGGCCATGGTGATCCAGGGCCTGCCGGCGGGGTGGGAGATCGCCGGGCGGCTTGGCCCGGGCGCGGTGCCGGGCATGCCCTGGCTCGGCGAACTGACCGCGCCCGACGTGCAGCCGGCCCGCGACGACCGCTTCGCCGCGGCGCTGGAGCTGACCCCGGACCAGCCGCTGGCGCGCTTCGCCGTGCGGGTGCGGGCCGTCACGGCCGGCACCTTCGAGCTGCCGGGGATGGAGGCGCAGGACATGTACCGGCCCGGCGTCTTCGCCCGGCAGAACGTGGCGCGCATCACGGTGCTGCCGGCCGAGTGATGCGGCGCCGCCTGGGCCTTGCCGGGCTGGCGGTGCTGGCCGGCGCGGCCGTCGCCGCCGACCGCGCCCTGCCGCCCGACCTGTCGCGCCTCCGGGCCGGGGTGGAGGTGCTGGACCGGGAAGGGCGGACCCTGTCCGCCCTGCCGGCGGCGGGCGGCATCTGGCGCCTGCCGACCGCCGCGGCCGATGTGCCGCCGCATCTGGTGGCGATGCTGCTGGCGGCGGAGGATCGCCGCTTCCGCTGGCATCCCGGCTTCGACCCGCTGGCGCTCGGCCGCGCCGCCTTCCAGTGGCTGCGCGCCGGGCAGGTGGTGTCCGGCGGCTCCACCCTGACCATGCAGGCCGCCCGGCTGCTGGAGCCGCGGCCGCGCACGCTGCGCAGCAAGCTGGTGGAGATCCTGCGGGCGATGCAGCTCGAGGCGCGGTTCTCCAAGGACGAGATCCTCGGCATCTGGCTGACCCTGGCGCCGCAGGGCGGCAATCTGGAAGGGCTCCGCGCCGGGTCCCTCGCCTGGTTCGGCCGGCCGCCCGGCCAGCTCGACGCCGCCGAATCGGCGCTGCTGGTGGCCCTGGCCCGGCGGCCGGAGGCGCTGCGGCCGGACCGGCATCCGCAGGCCGCGCGCCGCGCCCGCGATGCCATGCTGCGGCACCGGGCGCCCGGCGCCGGCGGGGTCAGCGGTGCCGAACGGACGCTGGCGCTGCAGGTGCCGGTACCCGCCATGCGGCAGCCGATGCCGCGCCTCGCGCCACACCTGGCACGGCAGGTGGCCCGGGGCGCCGCGCCCGGCAGCCGCATCGCCACCACCCTCGACCGCGACCTGCAACGCGCGCTGGAAGACATGGCCGAGGCGGCGCTGCGGGGGCTGCCGGACCGCGCCGCGCTGGCCCTGGTGGTGGCGGAGACGGCATCGCGCGAGATCCGCGCCCTGGTCGGCGGCAGCTTCGGCGCCGAAGCCCGCGCCGGGATGCTGGACCTGACCCAGGCGGTCCGGTCGCCGGGCTCGGCCCAGAAGCCCTTCCTCTACGCCCTGGCCTTCGAGGCCGGGCTGGCGCGGCCGGAGACGCTGGTGGCGGATCTGCCCTTCCGCTTCGGCAGCTATGCGCCGGAGAATTTCTCGCGTGACTTCATGGGCCGCGTGACGGCGGCGGAGGCGTTGCGGCAATCGCTGAACCTGCCCGCCGTGGCGCTGCTGTCGGAGCTGGGGGCGCTGCGCTACGCCACCGCGCTGAAGGCCGCCGGCAGCCCGCCGCGGATGGCGCCGGGGGCGGAAGCCTCGCTGCCGTTGGCGCTCGGCGGCGCGGGGACGACGCTGCGGGAACTGGTGGCGCTGCATGCGCTGCTCGGCGATGCCGGGCGGGCGGCGCCGCTGGTGGCCCTGCCGGCCCCCGGGGCCGAACGGACGGAGGTGGTGCTGCCGCGGGCCGCGGCCGCCGTCGCCGGCATCCTGGTGCAGCCCTTCCCGGGCGGTGGGCCGGCCGGCGTGGCGTGGAAGACCGGCACATCCTGGGGCGGTCGCGATGCCTGGGCGCTGGGGCTCGATTCGCGGCATGTGGCGGGGGCCTGGATCGGCCGGCCCGACGGCACGCCGATCCCCGGCCTCAACGGCCGCGCCGCAGCGCTGCCCGTGCTGGCCCAGGTCTTCGCCCGCCTGCCGGCCGCGCCCCGCCAACCTTTGCTGGTCCGAGCCGCCCCGCGCCCCTTCGCCGAGGCCGCCGACCGCCTGCGCCTGCTGTTCCCCATGCCTGGTGCGGAACTGGTGGAGGGCGCCGGCCCCATCACCCTGCGCGCCACCGGCGGCCGCCGCCCGCTGGTGTTCCTGGTGGATGGCGCGCCGCTGCCGCATCAGCGTGCGCGGCGGGAGGCGGCCTGGACGCCGCCCGGCCCCGGCTTCTACCGCGTCACGGTGCTGGACGCGGACGGCATCGCGGCGGCGGCCGAGTTGCGCGTGCGCTGAGGCGGGCTCATCCGCCGCAGGCGGCCAGCGCCGCCCGCATATGTGCCGGCACCGGCGCCTCCACCCGCAGATCCGGCTCCAGCGGCAGCGCCAGGCTGCGCGCCAGCAGGTGCAGGCCGCCGGCCTGGCCGCCCTGCACCCCCCCGCCATACATGGCGTCGCCGAGGATCGGGCAGCCGAGATGCGCGCAATGGACGCGGAGCTGATGCGTCCGCCCGGTCTCCGGCCGCAATTCCAGCCAGGCCAGCCCGGCGCCGCGCCCGAGCACCCGCCAGGCGCTGCGCGCCGCATCGCCCTTCGGGTCCACCCGCATCCGCCAGCCCTGCGCCGCGCTGCTGGTCTTGGCCAGGGGCGCGTCCACCAGGCCCGACTCGCCCCCCGGGCCGCCGCGGACGACGGCCCAATAGACCTTCTCCACACGGCGTTCGGCGAACAGCCGGTTCAGCCGGGCCAGCATCGGCGCCGTCCGCCCCAGCGCCAGCACGCCCGCGGTATCCGCATCCAGCCGGTGCGCCGGCTGCGGCAGGCGCTTCTTGCCGAGGCGCAGCGCCGGCAGCCAGGCCTCCAGCGAATCGCCGCTCCGCGCCGAGACCGGCAGGCCGGCCGGCTTGTCCAGCACCAGCAACTCCGGCCCCAGATGCAGGATCCGGGCGCGCAGCCACTCCGGCAATGGCGGCGCAGGTGCAATCTCCGCTTGGCGAAGGGTGCGTTGCAATGGAACCCTGGGTGGCATGAATCAGCCTGATCTCCGACCAACCGTGGTCTGCCTCGGCAGCGTCGTCATGGACCACACTTTCCTTGTGCAGGACATCGTCCAGCCGCCTTCCAAGAACCGCGCCACTGCCTACAGCCTGGGCGCCGGCGGGCTGGCGGCCAATGCCTCGGTCGGCGTGGCGCGGCTTGGTGGGCGCTGCATCTTCTGGGGCCGGGTGGGGGACGACCTCAACGGCCGCCCGCTGCTGGAGGCGCTGGCGGCGCAGGGCGTCGATGTCTCCCACTGCCACATGGCGACGAATGCGCGCACCCCGGTCTCAGCCGTGCTGGTGGACCCGGTCGGGGAGCGCAGCATCTATTCCTACCGCGGCGACAACCTCGGCACCGACCCGGCCTGGCTGCCGCTGCACCTGCTGGATGGCGCCCAGGCCTTCCTGTGCGACCCGCGCTGGCCGGAGGGCAGCGGCGCCGCGCTGGACCACGCCCGCGCCCGTGGCATCCCGACCGTGATCGACGGCGAGAAAAGCGAAACCCGCCTGCTGCTGGACCTGATCCCGCGCAGCGACCACGCGATCTTCTCGCAGCCCGGCCTGACCAACTACGCCCCCGGCGCCCGGCCGGTGGAGGGGCTGCGCAAGGCCATCGCCGCCGGCTGCCGCACCGCCGGGGTGACGCGGGGGGAGAAGGGCACGCTGTGGCTGACGGCGGAGGATCCGGAGCCGCGGGTCACGCCGGCCTTCCGCGTCCAGGCCACCAACACCACCGGCGCGGGCGATGTGTTCCACGGTGCCTATGCGCTGGCCATGGCGGAACGGCAGACGGTGGCGGAGGCGATGCGCTTCGCCTCCGCCGCCGGCGGCCTGCGCGCGCGGGATGGCGCGACGCCGACGCGCGCCATGGTCGAGGACCTGCTTCGCGCCTGACCCCGCGTGAAATCCTTGTTCAACATATTTACTTGAATTTGCGACGCGGTGCAGGATCGGGCCGTAATGGAATCCTTCCGCCGCAGATCGCCCGGCCTTCCCGAATGGATGAACCGCGCCCGGGACCGGCCGGCGCAGCGCCCGGCCGCCCTGCTGCATGCGCCGGACGAAGCGCCGGGCCTGGCGCAGGGGCTCGGGCTGGCCTGGCAGCAGGTGGCGCTGCAGTCGGTGTACTGGCTGCTGCCGGCCCTGGCCGGGGCCGCCTTCGGCCTGGATGCGGCCGGCATCATGTCGCTGGTCAGCCTGGCCCTGGTCGGCTGCGCGCTGGGCGTGGTGCTGCAGGGGCTGACGCGCGGCCCGGTGGGTTCCGGCTATGGCGTGCCCAACGTGCCGACGCCGATCTTCCTCGGCGCCTATCTGCTGGCAGCCTCCAGCGGCGCCGGGATGGGGACGGCGGGGGCAGCCATGATCCTGGCGGCGATCGCGGCGATGGTCCTGTTCCTGGCGGTGCCGCGGCTGCTCAGCCTGATCCCGTCGGAGCTCACCGGCGTGGTAGTCTTCATGATCGGCGTCAGCCTGCTGCCGCGGGCGCTGGAGCTGGCGATGCGGGACGGCGTGCGGGGCATGCCGGAAAGCCATGCCCTGCTGCTGCTGGCGGCGGTGCTGCTCATCATGGTCGCGGCCGCGACGCTGCGCTGGCCCCTGGCGCGCTTCGCCGTGATCCTCGGCGGCGTCGCCGGCAGCGCGCTGGCGTTGCTGCTGGTGCCGGCGGACCCCGCCGCGGCGGCGGCGCTGGCGGCGGCACCCTGGTTCGGCCTGCCGGTGCCGGTGCCGCCGGATTTCGGCGGCGTCACGCCGGGGCTGCTGCTGGCCTTCCTTGTCGCGCTGGTCTGCCTGCTGCCGGATTGGCTCGGCGACCTGCTGACCTACCAGCGCGCCGCGCATGCCGGCTGGACCAAGCCGGACACGGCGCCGCTGCGGCGCGGCATCCTGGCCGGCATGTTCGCCGTGATGGGCGCGGGGCTGATCGGCGCCTTCGGGCCGAGCACCTCCTCCGCCTGCGTCGGGCTTTCGGTGTCCACGCGTTCGCTGAGCCGGCGCGTGGCGCTGTACGGCGCGGGGCTGCTCCTGCTGCTCGCCTGCTCGCCCAAGCTGGTCTCGTTGATCATCCTGTTGCCGGGGCCGGTGGCCGCGGCGATGATCGCCTTTGTCGGCGCCTTCATGGTGGCCAGCGGCGCCACGCTGATGGCGGCCCGCGCGCTGGATGTGCGGCGCACCTGCTGCGCCGGGCTCGGCCTGATCGGCGGGCTGGCGGTGATGGTGGACCCGGCGCTGTTCGCGCGGCATCTGCCGGCGGCGCTGGTGTCCCCGGTGACCTTTGCCTTCACCGCCGCCTTCCTGCTGCACCTGCTGACGCTGCCGATGGTGACGCGCAAGGCGGGTTTCGCGATCGAGCTCGGGGCCGGGATGCCGCAGGCGGTGGACCGCTTCGTCGAACAGGCGGCCGGCGCCTGGGCGCTGCGCCTGGCCAGCGCCAACGCGATCCGCAACGCGCTGGTCGAGGTGCTGGAGATCCTGGCCGGGCG
Source organism: Mesorhizobium sp. (assembly GCA_035998495.1). Classification (GTDB taxonomy): domain Bacteria; phylum Pseudomonadota; class Alphaproteobacteria; order Rhizobiales; family Rhizobiaceae; genus Mesorhizobium_B. Next base: position 58,431 of record DASYHP010000047.1, on the reverse strand, counting down.
CGGCCTGCCGGACGCGGTGCTGCAGGTCACCGCCGCGGATGACGTGGTGCGCGTCACCGTGCAGCACGCCGGCGGCGTGCTGCCGGCACCGTCCGTCACGCCGCAGGCGATGGACCTGGACGGCGACGACAGCGCGCATGAAGCCTTCGCCATGTGGCTCGCGGCGCGGGAGACGGTGGGCTGCACGCGCCGCGCGCGGCCGGGCGGCGCGCTGGTGGAGCTGGAGTTCCAGGACTGATCTTTCATTGACAATGGCGCGCCGAAAGGTTCGGCTGTAACCGCCGCAGCGGCGAGGGATTCGAGGATGGACGAGGTTCGTGACACGGGTCCGGTGCGCCGTGGCCTGCTCGGGGTCGGCGCGGCGCTTGGCGGCGCCGCGGCGCTGATCGCGCCACGCCAGGCGGCGGCGCAGACCGCGGGACGCAGCAAGCTGCAGACCATCCGCGAGCGCGGCAAGCTGATCGTCGGCACCGGCAGCACCAACCCGCCCTGGCATTTCGAGGATGCCAGCGGACAGCTCGTCGGCATGGACATCGACCTGGCGCGGCTGCTCGCGAAGTCGCTGTTCGACGACCCCACCAAGGTGGAATTCGTGCTGCAGGGTTCCGACGCGCGCATCCCGTCGCTGATCACCGACAAGGTGGACATCGTGGTGCAGTGGATGACGGTGACGCCGGGCCGCGCGCAGCAGGTGGAATTCACCATCCCCTACTACCGGGAGGGCGTCGGCCTGCTGCTGCTGGCGCGCGGCGGGCGGTTCAGCAATTTCGACCAGGTGAAGGCGGCCGGCGCCGATGCGCGGGTCGGCGGCATGCAGAACGTCTTCCTGCAGGAATGGATCCGCAAGGCGCTGCCGCAGGCCCGCGTCGACGCCTTCGAGAGCCCGGATGCGACGCTGCAGGCGCTGAACGCGCGCCGCATCGATGCCTACCTGGCCGACCAGTCCGCCATGCGCTGGCTGATGGCGCAGGCCCCGGGCCGCTTCGTCGATGCCGGCTATGGCTGGATGCCGAACTCCTACGCCTCCGCCGTCAAGCCCGGCGACCCGATCTGGCTGAACTGGGTGAACACGGTGTACAAGGAAGCGATGATGGGCGTCGATTTCGACACCTTCGCCGCCTCCTACAAGAAGTGGTTCGGCATCGAACTGGCGACGCCCAAGGTGGGCTTCCCGGCCGAATTCTCCTGACCCTGCCGCGGCCCCGATCCGGCGACGCGGCCGCATGATCGACTACAACTTCGACTGGACCGTCATCACCCGGAACGCCAACAAGTTCCTGGAAGCCCTGGCCCTCGGGCTGGGGCTGGCGGTGGTGTCGTTGCTGATCGGCTGCGTCATCGGGCTGGCGGCGGCTTATGCGCGCGTCTCCGGCCGGCGCTGGCTGTCCACGCCGATCTGGGCCTATGTCGAGCTGATCCGCTGCACGCCGCTGCTGCTGCTGGTCTTCTTCGTTTATTTCGGCCTGCCGGAATTCGGCATCTACTTTCTGGACAAGACGGAAAGCTTCATCCTGACGCTGTCGCTGTATGCCGGCGCCTATATGAGCGAGGTGTTCCGCGCCGGGCTGTCCTCCATCCCCAAGCAGTATGTGGAGGCGGCAAAGGCCATCGGCATGCGGCCCTGGCAGCGGCAGCGCTGGGTGGTGCTGCCGGTGATGTTCCGCATCACGCTGCCCTCCGTCGGCAACAACCTGATCTCGCTGTTCAAGGACACCTCGCTTGCCGCCGCCATCGCCATTCCGGAACTGACCTTCACGGCGCGGCAGATCAACGCCAACACCTTCCGGGTGATGGAGGTGTGGCTGGCGGCCAGCGCCATGTACCTCGCGACCGCCTATCTGCTGGCGCTGGGGCTGCGGCTGCTGGAACGCCGCTACGCGACGATCCGCTGACGATGGATTTCGCCCCCGGCACCTTCGCCTTCGAGGCCTGGCAGGCGCGCTATTCGCTGCTGCGCGGCATCTGGGCGACGCTGTCGAGTTCCGGCCTGACCATCATCGCCGCGACCGTGGCCGGCGTCCTGATCGGCACCATCCTGGCCTATGGCTGGCGGCCGCTGCGCTGGCTGGCGCGGCTGTACGTGGACGTGCTGCGCGGCATCCCGGTGCTGGTGCTGATCCTGTTCACCTATTACGGGCTGTCGCTGTTCGGCATCAACGTGCCGGCCTACTGGGCGGGCGTCATCGCGCTGTCCGCCTTCGCCACCGCGCATATCGCCGAAAACCTGCGCGGCGCCGTGCAGTCCGTGCCGGCGGGGCAGATGGAGGCGGCCAAGGCCATCGGCCTGCGCTTCGACCAGCGGCTGCGCTACGTCATCCTGCCGCAGGCCATCCGCCGGATGCTGCCGCCCTGGGTGAACACGGGGCTGGAGGTGGTGAAGGGTACCACGCTGCTGTCCGTCATCGGCGTGGTGGAGCTGCTGCTGTCGACGCAGCAGATCGTGGCCCGCAACTACATGATCATCGATTTCTACCTGTTCGCCGGGCTGCTGTACCTGATCATCAACTTCGCCATCGCGCAGCTCGGCGCCGCGCTGGAGCGACGCTTCTCCTACCTGAGATACTGAGGAGGCCCGCATGTCCGACCAGGTGCTGCTGCGCGCCCAGGGCGTCCGCAAGAGCTTCGGTGAGACGGAGGTGCTGAAGGGCATCGACCTGGAGGTGCGGCAGGGCCAGGTGGTGTCGCTGATCGGCGCATCCGGCTCCGGCAAGACCACCTTCCTGCGCTGCGTCAACATGCTGGAGGAGCATGATGCCGGCGACATCCTGCTGGACGGCGAGCCCATCGGCTACAGCGTCGAGGGCGGCCGGCGCCGCCGGATGTCGGAGGCCAAGGTTTCCGCGCAGCGCGCCCGCATCGGCATGGTGTTCCAGAGCTTCAACCTGTTCCCCCACCTGACGGCGGAGGAGAACGTGATGCTCGGCCTGACCAAGGTGCTGGGCAAGCCGAAGCCGCAGGCGCGCGAGATCGCGGCGCATTGGCTCGGCAAGGTGGGGCTGGAGGCGCGGCGCGGCCACTACCCCTACCAACTGTCGAGCGGCCAGCAGCAGCGCGTCGCCATCGCCCGCGCCGTGGCGATGGAGCCGCGGCTGCTTCTGTTCGACGAGGTGACCAGCGCGCTGGACCCGGAACTGGTGGCGGAGGTTCTCGGCGTGATGAAGGCGCTGGCCGAAGCCGGCATGACCATGCTGGTGGTCAGCCATGAGATGCTGTTCGTGCGGGAGGTCTCGCACCACGTCGTCTTCATGGATGGCGGCAAGGTGGCCCAGTCCGGGCCACCTTCCGAGGTCTTCGACAAGCCGGCCAATGAGCGTCTGCAACGCTTCCTCGGCCGTTTCCACGGGCTGTTCGGGGGCGGTTAGGCCTTCTTGAACTCGCCCACTTCCTTCCACACCGCGGCCACCGCCTCCGTCGCCGCCTTGGCCATCAGGCCGCTGTCGTTGGCGATGGTGGTCAGGCGGAAGCCCATCTTGATGGCGCGCGCCGCATAGGCCGCAGAGCCGCAGTGGATGCCGGCATAGATGCCGCGCTTCTTGCAGGCTGCCAGCAGGGTCTCGTAGATCTTGAGGACCTGCGGTTCCTCCGAATCCAGCTTCGGCGTCAGGCCGAGCGAGAAGGCCAGGTCGCTCGGCCCGACATAGATCGCGTCGATGCCGGGCACGTCGAGGATCGCCTCGATGTTGTCCACCGCCTCCTTGGTCTCGATCATCGGGATGACCAGGATCTCGTCATTCGCCGTGCGCTGGTACTCGCCGGCGGAGCCGTAGGAGCCGGCGCGGATCGGGCCGTTGCTGCGCGCGCCCTTCGGGGGGTAGCGGCAGTAGGAGACCAGCGCCTCGGCTTCCGCCTTGGTGTTCACCATCGGGCAGATGATGCCGTAGGCGCCGCCGTCCAGCGCCTTGCCGATGATGCCCGGCTCGTTCCACGGCACGCGCACCATCGGCGTCACCGGCTCCCGCCCCATCGCCTGGAAGCACCAGACCATGGACATGTAGTCCTGCACGCCGTGCTGCATGTCCACCGTCACGCTGTCCCAGCCGCAGCGGGCCATCACCTCGGCGGAGAAGCCGGAGGGGATGGCGAGCCACCCGTTCACCGCCGCCTTGCCGGATTTCCACAGCTGCTTTAACTCATTGGTCGCCATCAAATCTCTCCTTGTTCCGCGGGCCCTCAGCCCTTGGGTGGTCGCGCGCGCACCGCGGCTTCGTTGACATCGCAGCCCCAGCCCGGCGCGGTCGGCACCAGCACGGTGCCATCCTCGATGACCGGGGGCGCGGTGACGTAGTCATCGCGCCACGCGACGCTGTCGATGTCGATCTCCATGATCCGCAGATTCGGCACCGCGGCGCAGAAATGTGCGCTGATGATGCTGGAAAGCTGGCCGTAGAAGTTGTGCGGCGCGACGTTCACCTCATGCACCTCCGCCATGCTGGCGATCTTCAGCGACTCGCAGAAGCCGTTCCAGATCACGTCGATGATGGCGACATCCATGCTGTAGGCTTCCAGGAACGGCTTGAAGTCGCGCCGTTCCAGCAGCGTCTCGCCGGATGCGATGGGGCAGTTCGCGCGGCGGCGGATGAGTTCCAGCGAACGTACGTCGTGCGTATCGACCTCGAGCCAGGCGAGGCCGACCGGGGCCACCGCGTCGGCGATCCGCATCACGCCTTCCGGCTTGAAGTGGAAGTTCACGTCGAGCATCACGCCCATGTCCGGCCCGCCGCCCTGGCGCATCGCCATCGCCGTGTCGTACGCGCCGCGCACGACCTCCGGGCTCCAGTTCAACTCGGGGAAGCCGGCGCCATGGCCGAAGCCGGGGCGGTGGCTGCGCAGCCCGCCCTGGCCATCCGGCAGCAGCGTGTTGGTCTTCAGCGCCCGGAAGCCGCGGGCGCGCACCTCCTCCGCCAGGCGGGACAGCCCGTCATAGTCGCGGATCATCTTCACGCCGGTCATCGATTCCGGGTAGCGCGCGCGGTAGCTGCCGCAATGCGACCAATAGACGGGTATGCGGTCCCGCACCGCGCCGCCGAGCAGCGCATGCACCGGCACGCCCAGCGCCTTGCCCTTGATGTCGAGCAGCGCATTCTCGATGGCCGCGATGGCCTGGCGGTTCAGCCCGCCGCGGGACTGCACCGTCCGGACATGCAGCGTCGAGGTGATCAGCTCGATCCGCATCGGGTCCATGCCGATGACGATGGGCGCCAGCGCCTCGATCAGCGTGCCGAGGCCGGTGCTGCCGAAAGCCTCGTGGAATTCGGACCAGCCGATGATGCCGTCATCGGTGGTAAGCTTGAGGAAGGAGAAATGCCGCCAGCCCGCGTCGCAGTGCAGCGTCTCGATGCCCTGGATCTTCACGCGCAGTCCTTTCCGTCAGCGTGACCCGCCACTGACCATGAAACATTGCTTGGTGATCAGCCTGCTGTCGTCGGAGGCGAGGAACAGGCCGAGACGCGCGATCTCCTCCGGCTCGATCGCGTCCGGAATGCACTGCCGCTCGCGGCCGGCTTCGATCTTGCTCTCGTCCTGGTACCACAACTCGCGCTGCCGCTGCGTGATGACCATGCCGGGGGCGATCGCATTGACCCGGATGCGGTCCGGGCCGAGCTGCCGCGCGAGCGAGTTGGTGAAGCCGACGATGGCGGCCTTTCCGGCGGCATAGGCCTGCATGTCCGGCGCCCCGTTCATCCAGGCGATCGAGGACATGTTGACGATGGAGCCGCCGCCGAGCTCGCGCATCTGCGGCGCGACCGCCTGGCAGGCGAAGAAGACGTGGCGGAAGTTCACCGCCATCATGAAGTCGAAGCTGTCCTCGGTGACGGCGAAGAAATCCTGCCGCTGGTCCACGGCGGCATTGTTCACCAGCACGGAGGCCGGGCCGCATTCCGACCGGATCCCGGCCAGCGCCGCGCGCAGCGCCGCCGTATCCGTCAGGTCGCAGGCGCGGAAGGTGGCGCCGAGCTCCGCCGCCAGGGCCTGCCCGACCTCCGCCTGCTTGTCGAGAAAGGCGACTCGCGCACCCTGTCCGGCGAATTCGCGGACAAAGGATTCGCCGATTCCGCTGGCACCGCCGGTGACGATGACGAGACGGCCGGACAGCCCCGCATAGCGCGAGGCAGTGGTGGGATTCATGCGATCAATCGGTCCGTGGCTGGGTCGAAAAGGCAGATTCGGCGTGTGTCGACGGCGAAGCGGCCGGGTGCGTCCACGGCCAGCCGCACATCCGGCGCGACACGGCCGAGCAGTTGCTGGCCGCCCATGCGCATCAGCACGATGGTCTCGGCGCCGGTCGGTTCCGTCATCTCGACCGGCGCGTCGATGGCAATGCTGGTGCGCGGGTCGGCGCCGAAGCGGCGCTCCGCCTCGCCGATCGCCTCGGGCCGGATGCCGAGGACGACATCGCGGTCCAGGAAGGCGCGCGTCGCCACCACATCCTCCGGCAGCGGCAGGCGGATCTCGTCCGGCCGGCCGGCGCCGATGATGGCGGTCAGCGCGCCGCCGTCATTGGCCAGCCGCGCCGCCACGGTGTTCATCGGCGGCGCGCCCATGAAGCGCGCGACGAACAGATTGGCGGGGCGGTTGTAGATGGTGTCGGGGTCCGCGTATTGCTGGACCTCGCCCTGGTGCATCACCGCGATGCGGGTCGCCATCGTCATCGCCTCGATCTGGTCGTGCGTGACATAGACGATGGTGGAGCCGATGCGGCGGTGCAGCTGCTTGATCTCCATCCGCATCTCGACCCGGAGCTTGGCGTCGAGGTTGGACAGCGGCTCGTCGAACAGGAACAGCAGCGGGTCGCGCACCAGGGCACGGCCCATCGCAACGCGCTGCCGCTGTCCGCCGGACAGCTGCGACGGCTTGCGGTCCAGCAGCGATTCGATCTGCAGCAGCTTTGCCGTGCGGTCCAGCGCCTCCGCCTGCTGCGCCTTGGGGATGCGGCGGCATTCCATGCCGAAGGTCATGTTCTCCCGCACCGTCATGGTCGGGTACAGGGCGTAGGACTGGAACACCATGGCGATGTCGCGGTCCTTCGGATGCACGCCGATGATCGAGCGCTCGTCGATGCGGATGTCGCCGCTGGTCGGCTCCGCGAGGCCGGCGATGATGTTGAGCAGCGTGGACTTGCCGCAGCCGGACGCCCCGAGCAGCACGAGGAACTCGCCGCTTTGAAGCGCGACGTCGATGCCCTTCAGCGTCTCGACGCTGCCGTAGCTCTTGCGGATGGCGCTGATCGTCAGGGTGCTCATGCCATGGCTTCCTGCAAGGGGAGTGCGTAGGTTCTCGGATGGGTGGAAATGGCGCGCGAGGCGACGCTGATGCCGGCCACAAGGCTCGCCTCCAGCCCCTCGCCCGCCGCAAAGGCTGCGAGAAAGGCGGCGTTGAAGACATCGCCCGCGCCGATCGTGTCGACGACGGTGACGTGCGGCGCATCGGCGCGGAAAACCGTGCCGTTCGCGTCCACGGCGATCGCGCCCCTCGGCCCGCATTTCACCACGACGATCGCGTCCGCCGGCATGCCCTGCCGCAGGACCTGGCCCGCCTCCGCCGGGTCGGAGACACCTGCAAGGCTCGTCGTCTCCACCTCGTTGAACAGCGCGATCCGGCAGCGCGACAGCCATTTCCTTGCCGCCGCCTTGTTCCGCTCGGTCCAGCCGTCCAGCGGCCAGCCGGTGTCGAGTGCGACGGCAATGTCATGGCGATCCGCCCAGTCGAAGAAGCGGTCGTAATCCTCCACCAGCTTCTCCGTCAGGAACGAACCGCAGAGGAGCGCGATGCCGCCCTCAAGCCGCGGGCCGTCGAGCACGGCAAGCACATCCGCCAGGCTGAACAGCGGCAGATGTCCGCGCGTCGTGAAGAAGGTGCGCTCGCCATCCGGATGGGTGATGCCGACGGAGAGTGTGGTGCTCTCGCCATGCACCGGCCAATGCCGCGCGTGATCGCCAAAACCCTTCGCCAGCCAGGTGCCGAACTGGTCGGCGCCGATGCTGGCGGCGATCTCGAAGGGCGTGCCAAGCGCCATCCAGGCGAGCGCCGAATTGCCGGCTGAGCCGCCGACGCGCAGCTCGTCATGGTCGACGATGGTCTCCGTGCCCGGCTGCGGCCAAGGGGCGGCCGGTCCCATGATCAGGTCGACATTGACGTTTCCGACGACGGCAAGCGGTCTCACTCATTCGCTCCGGGTAATCTTGGTGGACCGCACCGGCGTGCCGGCATTCTCGACGCGCGCGGCGGCGAAGGCGATCATCAGCCGCTGGGCGGTCGGCAGCATGGCGAAGACGGCGGCGAGGCCATCGAGCGGCGGGAAGGCGATGGTTGCGGCGCCCGAGACCGGCGGGCGCCCCGAGGCGTCGAACAGCACGAGCTTCGCCCCGGCCTCGACCACCGAGGCCGCCATCGCCGTCACCAAGTCCGCCGTCGCATCGTCGCCGCGGAAGAGGATGACGCCCATCTCCGGCGACAGCATCTCCATCGGCCCATGCCGCAACTGCCCGCCCTCCAGCGAGAAACACGGCACGCGCGAGAGTTCCGTCAGGCCAAGCGCGATGGCCTCGGCGAGCCCCTGCAAATGCCGTCCCGACGTCACCACCGAGCGGACGGTGGACAGCGTTGCAAGCGCCTGATCGATTGCCGGCTCCTGTGGGTTTTCCAATGCGCTGATCGCCTGTGCCGGGTCTTCGCCAAGTGCGGCGAGGATGGCGAGGTGCAGCGCAAAACTCACCGTCAGGCTGCGGGTCGCGGCGAAGGCCTGCTCCGTGCCGCCGTGGCCGACAAGGCAGGGCGCGGTGCGGGCGAGGAAGGAGTTGGCTTCCAGCGAGAAACCGAAGGTTTCGGCAGTGCCGCCCGTCTCGTCGAACCAGCGCAGCACTTCGGCGCTTTCGCCGGATTGCGAGGTGATGAAGACCGTTCGGCCATCAAGGGAAAGCGGTGCGCCGAGCTGTTCGGAGAGCGGCAAGGCGATCGCATCGACGCCGAGGCGCCGGTAGAGTGGCTCGACGGCGCGGCCGACGGCGTGCGAGCCGCCCATGCCGAGCAGCAAGAGCTTGCCGGTGCGCTTCAGGCTGGCGGCGGCCTTTTCGGCCATCTCGCGATTGTTATGAAAGGAGGCGAGCGCATCGGCATGCTGCCGGGCCATTTCCCGGTCGATCGCCTGAAGGCCTTCCGGTCGTATCGTCGTGTTCATGGTCATCCTTTCACACCACCGCTGGTGAGGCCCGAAATCAGGGCGCGTTGCATGATGAGGCCGACCAGCACCGGCGGCAGTGCGGCGAGCACGCCGGCCGTGGCGATCAGCCCATAGTCGGAAACCCGGCCGCCCGCGAGATCGGCGATGGCGACGGTCAGGGTCCGCGCGCGCTGGTCGGAGGTGAAGAGCAGGGCGTAGAAGAATTCGTCCCAGCCGAGCAGGAAGGCGAAGAGCGCGGAGGTCGCGACGATCGGCATGGCGAGCGGCAGAGTGACGATGCGCAGCGTCGCAAAAAGGCTCGCCCCGTCGATCATTGCCGCCTGCTCGATTTCGCGCGGAATGCCGTCGAAGCCGGATTTCATCAGCCACGTCGTGAAGGGCGCGAGAATGCTGAGATAGACGAGCGCCAGCCCGAATACCGAATTGAGCAACCCGAAGGTCGCGAGCGCCATATAGAGCGGAACGGCAAGCGCCACCGGCGGCAGCATGTAGGTGGCGATCACCAGCGACAGCGACCAGCCGATCGACGGCGTGCGCGACACCGCCCAGCCGGCGGGAACGGCGAGCGCGACTGCGGCGACGGTCGCCATGCCGGCGACGAGGATGCTGTTGACAAGCGAGGCGACGAAGGCCGCACCCGCGCTGTTGGGGATGGTCGAAAGCAGCGTGGCGTAGCGCGAAAAATCCATCTCGCTCGGCCACCAGCGCAAGGGTCGCGCGACGAGATCGGCGGCGGGCGAAATGCTCATCACGAAGAGCCAGAAGATCGGCGCAAGGATGACGGCGGCGAGCAGCAGGGCTGCGCCGTATATGAAGACGGAAGCGAGAAAGCTGCGGCGTTCCATCAGGCGGCGCTCCCCGCGGTGCGGCGCACGAGCATGCCGTAGCCGACGGCCAGCACCGTCACGATCAGCGTGACGACCAGCGCCAGCGAGGCGCCGGAGCCGGCGCGCTGGAAGGAGAAGGCTTCCTGGTAGACGAGGATCGACAGGGTGCGCGTCGAATTGGCCGGCCCGCCGCGGGTCATCACCCAGATGATGTCGAAGACCTTGAAGGCCTCGATGGTGCGCAGCACCAGCGCCACCATCAGGGGGCCGGCGAGATAGGGCAGGATGACGAAACGGAAGCGGTTGAAGGGGCCGGCGCCATCGACGAGCGAGGCGGCGGTGATATCGCGCGGCACGGCTTGCAACGCGGCAAGCGCGATGAGGGCGACGAGCGGAAAATTCTTCCAGCAATCGGCGACGATCAGCGCCGTCATGGCGGTGCCCGGTTCGCCGAGCCAGGAGCGATAGCTGTCGAGCAGGCCGATCTGGGTCAGCGCGGAGTTCAACGCGCCGTATTCCGGGTTGTAGATCAGCCGCCACAGCGTCGCGTTGACGACGGTCGGCAGCGCCCAGGGCAGGATCAGCAGGGCGCGCAACACGGCGCGGCCGTAGAATTGCTGGTTCAGCAGAAGTGCGGCGAGAACGCCGAGCACCATTTCCGCCGTCACGGAGACCACCGCGAACCAGGTGGTGGCGTAGAGCGCGCGCTGGAAATTGCTGCTCGACAGCATCTTCACATAGTTGTCGATGCCAACGAAACTGCCGCCTGTGCCGACGAGCTTGGCATCGGTGAAGGACAGGCGGACCGTATCGATCATCGGCCAGCCGATCACGGCGATCATGATCGCCAGAAGCGGCAGCATGAGCAGCCATGCCCGGGTCGTCATCCAGGTGCCGGACATAGCGTCCTCTTCGTCGATTGTCTGGAAGGTCAGTGTACGGGCGGCCGAAGCCGCCCGTACGTCCGGGCGATCAGAGGCCGCTGTTTTCGGCAGCCGACTTCAGCGCATCCTCAGGCGAGGCCTGATCGAGCAGGGCTTCCTGGATCGCCTGCTGGAGGGCCACGGAAAGCTCCTGGTATTTCGGCGTTGTCGGGCGCGGATACATGGCGGCGAGGCCAAGCTTGGCGGCGGCGATCAGCTCTTCCTGGCCGGCGGTGACGGCCGGATCCTCATAGGACGAGGCCCAGATCGGCAGGCTGAGCTTCGCATAGGCGTTCTGCGTCTCCTGCGAGGTCATGTGCACGATGTATTTCCAGGCTTCTTCCGGGCTCTTGCTGGTCGCGGTGATGCCGAGGCCCATCGAGCCGTTGACGGCCGAAACCTCGCTCTTGCCCTCGACGCCCGGCGCCGGCACGACGCCGACCTTGCCCTTGACCTTGCTGTCGTCGCCGCCATTGGCCATGTTGTACATGTAGGTCCAGTTGAGCGCGAAGGCCGCCTCGCCGTTCTGGAAGACGTTGCGCACGTCCTCTTCGAGGAACTCCTTGGAATTCGGGTTGGTAAGGCCGGACTTGTAGCTGTCGACCATGTAGGTCAGCGCTTCAAGACCGCCGCCCTCGGTGAAGGCCGGCTTGCCGTCCTTCAGGAACGCGCCGCCATAGGCGCTGACCAGCGTCGTGTAGTCGCAGATCGCGGCCTCCGCCTGCGACCAGCTCCAGGCGATCGGCGTGGCGAGCAGGCCCTTGTCCTTGATGACCTTCGCCTGTTCATTGAGTTCGGCCCAGGTCTTCGGCGGCGCCTTGATGCCGGCCTTTTCGAGGATTTCCTTGTTGTAGAACAGGTATTTGGTGTCGAGGATCCACGGCATGCCATAGGACTTGCCGTCATAGTCGACGGTCGTCCAGGCGCCGGGCAGAACGCCCTTCTTCATGTCGTCGGTGATGCGGGACGAGACATCCACCAGCACGTTGTTCGTCGCATATTCCGCGGGCCAGATCACGTCGAACAGCACGACGTCGTAGCCGCTGCCGGACCCTTGCGCGAGCACGGCCTTGTCGTGCAGGCCTTCGTAGGGCACGAATTCCAGGTTCACCTTGACGTCCGGGTTCGCCTTGGTGAAGGCATCCGTCATGGCGCGCACATCGGCTTCGCTATAGGCGGCCTGCGCCATGAAAAGTGCGTTGAGCGTCGTCTCCGCGAAGGCGTGCGGGGCGGAAGCCGCCGCAATCAGCGCTGCACCGAGCAATGTCTTCTTGATGGATTTCAACATGATCGCGTTCTCCTGTTTGTGAAGTCGCTCGGGCGCGACACCACGCCCTGCCTTCGTTCCCTGAAACTCTGTGGTCTCTTATTAAGTCAAATGGCTTGACTTAAATCTTCTGTATTATTCAAATGGTGTCAAGAGGGGAGTTTCGATGAACGAATTGCGGACGATCCGGGCCAAGAGCGGGACCAATCAGGAAGGCACGAGCGCGCACAATCGGCGCGTCCTCATCGAGGCCATCCGCCTGAACGGGCCGCTGTCGCGCGCCGATCTCGCCCGCGCCACGCGGCTGACGAAGCAGACCGTGTCGAACCTCATCGAAAGCCTGGAGGCGGACGGTCTCGTCGCCTCGGAGGATGTGGTGCGCGGCGCGCGCGGCCAGCCCTCGACGCCCTATCGGCTGGTGCCCGAGGGGGCTTTTGCGCTCGGCGTGCAGATCGACCGGCACCTGACGCGCGTCGTCGCCGTGGACCTCCTGGGGCGCGAGGTTGCGCGGGTCATGGCGAACCTGCCGTCCGGCGGCCCCGCGGAAGGCAGCAAGCTTATCCTGCGCCTCATCGAGACGATGCGCCAGGATCTCGCCGATCGTATCCCTGAATCGGCGCACCGGCTTGCCGGGCTCGGCGTGGCGATGCCCGGCCCATTCGGCCTGGAACCCTCCGACGACGACACCTGGATGATGGCGCAGTGGCAGGATTTTCCGCTGGTAGAAACACTCGCCGCCGGCACCGGCCTTGCCACCAGTCTCCAGAACGACGCCAGCGCCTGCGCGACGGCGGAGCGGATGAACGGTTCGGCCGACGGCGTCGATCATGTCGTCTGCATCTATTTCGGCTACGGCATCGGCGCCGGCCTCATCCTCGGCGGAGAGCTCTATACCGGGGGCAACCGCAATGCCGGCGAGATCGGCATGGTGCTGTTTTCACGCGGCGGGGTGCAGTCGCCGCTGGAGCACCGCGCCTCGCTTGCCTCGCTCTTTCACCATCTCGGCCTCGATTCGGCGACCACCGAGGCCTATGCCGAAGTCGAGCGGCTGACGCTTGCGGACGATCCGCGCGTGCGGGAGTGGCTGGCGGGGGCCGCGGCCGACATGCGCCAGGCGGTGCATATGGTCGAGACGATTTTCGACCCGGAGACCGTCATCCTCTCCGGCAGCGCGCCGGAGCCGCTCGCCAAACGGCTTTTTGCCGAGATGTTCCCCCTCATTCCGTCGAATGCCGACCGCCCCGGCCGCACGCTGCCGCGCCTGCAACTCGGCATGATCGGCCCCTGGGCCGTGGCACTTGGGGCCGCGGCCGAACCCATCCGCCGCGCCTTCGACCCGCTCTTCTCGGCGATCCTGAAGGAAACATCCTGATTTGCCCGTTCCGTAGGCATTTTTTGCCCGACAGCTGGGCAAAAGCGGCCTGGGCTGCAATTTATTTGCACAGGCGTACCGGAATCGCCGAATCAGACCTTCCTTGCGTTCAGGCAACACCCTATCGAGATGTCACTCGCGCAACCCGCGAGCTTCCCCGCGTCATTGGGAGCCAAACCGTGGCGCTTGCTGCCCCGCTTCGTGCGGGGCTTTTTTTCCGGCACCCGCTCAGGCCGTCTGGAAGTTCCGCTTGTAGGTGGCGGCGATCAGTGTCGCGGCGGTGGTTGCGGCAGCTTCCTCGTCCCGCGCTTCGATGGCGGTCAGGATCGCCTCGTGCTGGGCCAGAGACTGGCCGAAGCCGCCGGATGCCGCCATCGTCTTCGGAATGCTGATCGACAGGGCGGCGCGGATCACCGAGGCGACGGGTAGCAGGAACCGATTGTGGGCCGCCTGGAAGATCTGAAGATGGAACTCGATATCCGCCTCAATCGCCTCTTCGAGGCCGGCTCGCTCCTCCGCCATGCGCAGGAAGGCGGCGCGGATCTGCGCATGTTCGCGCGCCGAGCCGCGGCGAGCCGCCAGCCGCGCGGCCAGCGGCTCGATCGACAGGCGGATCTCGAAGAGTTCTTCCGCAAACCCCTCCTGGTCGTCGGCATCGCCCTGCCAGGAAAGCACGACCGGATCGAGCGTGTTCCAGTGTTCCGCCGCCCGCACACGCGTGCCCAGGCGCGGCTTCGCCTCGATAAAACCCTTGGTCGAGAGGATTTTCAGCGCTTCGCGCAGCGTCGTGCGGCTGACGCCGAGGCCGGCCAGCATGTCGGCTTCCTTCGGCAGGGTGTCGCCGACCTTCAATTCGCCAAGCGTGATGCGCCGGCCGATATCGCCTGCGATACGGGCCGGCAGGCCGCGATCCTCCCGAGCGATAACCTTCATGCGCGCCCTCTCCCCTGCTTGTCGTCTCCGTTCATAGACCGTCGCCCCTATTCGGGAAAGCCACCCATCGCGGCGGCGTAACGCCGGGTCATGTCGAGGCCGATCGCTGTCGGCCGCATCGCCGGCGCGCGGTCGTGGATGGCGATGCCCGCGCGCTCGCCGAACAGGCGCTTGCCATAGCAGATGAGGTTCTCGATGCCCTGCATGGTGAAGACGACGCCCGGCAGCATGCGGCGATATTCCTTCTCGGCGTGGTCGTCCCAGCCGTCGCAGAAGAATTCGTAGGCGCGCACGGCAAGATCGATGGAATCGGGCGCCAGGATCAGGCCGCGGCAGCCGATGCGCAGGTTTTCAAGCAGTTCCAGCCCCGCGCGGCCGTTGAACACCGGCAGCCGCCCCTCCGTCACCTCGATAAGGTGGGCGATATCGACGACAGGGCCTTCACCCTTCACCAGCCGGATATTCGGGTGCTGGCGCACCAGTTCGCGGATGTCGGCGGCCGTCAGCCCGCGGCCCATCAGCGCCGGTGCGTTTTGGATCGCCAGCGGCAGGTCGGTGCGGTCAGCGACACGGCCGAAGAAGCGGATATATTCCGCGGCGGAATAGGCGCCGACCATGGGCGGCTGGAGGATAAGCCAGTCGGCGCCGGCGGCCGTTGCGTGCCGCGCCTGGCGCACCTGTTCCTCGATGGACGCGCCGAAGATCGTCAGCGCGACCGGCACGCGGCCGGCGGTGTCCTCCACCACCCAGTCCATCACGGCCATGCGTTCGCGCTCGTCGAGCTTGGCGGCTTCCGTCGCAAGGCCGAGCGCCGCCATGCCGTGCACGCCGGCGTCCAGGCAGATCTCCGTCTGCCGCCGCATCGCCGCCCGGTCGAGTTTTTCGTCGTCATCGAAAAGCGCGTAGAGAATGGCATGGATGCCGTGGAGATCTTCGATGCGGAAATCGTTCATCCTCGCCTCCTCAATGGCTTTCGCGCGGAACCGCGTGGCCGCGGCTGCCGACGAGGAAATCGAGGTCGGCGCCCGTATCCGCCTGCATGACGCGCTCGACATAGAGGCCCTGGTAGCCGTCGGCCATCGCGGGCACCGGCGCAGTCCACGCCGCCCGTCGGCGGGCGAGTTCGGCCTCGTCGACATCGAGATGAAGCCTGCGGCCCGCGACGTCGAGTTCGATCCAGTCGCCATCCTCGACCAGTGCCAGCGTGCCGCCGACGGCGGCTTCCGGTGCCGTGTGCAGGACCACCGTGCCGAAGGCGGTGCCGGACATGCGGGCATCGGAAATGCGCACCATGTCGCGCACGCCCTGCTTCAGCAGTTTCTGCGGCAGCGCCATGTTGCCGACCTCGGCCATGCCGGGATAACCCTTCGGGCCACAGTTCTTCAGCACCATGATCGAGCTTGCGTCGATCTTGAGCGCCGGATCGTCGATGCGCGCCTTGTAATGGTCGATGGTCTCGAAGACGACGGCGCGGCCGCGGTGCTGCATCAGCGCCGGTGTTGCGGCGGAGGGTTTTATGATGGCGCCGCCGGGCGCGAGATTGCCGCGCAGCACGGCGATGCCGCCACTTGCGGTCAATGCCTTGTCGCGCGGCAGGATGACGTCGTCATTGTAGTTCTCGACGCCTTCGATATTGGCGCCGACGCTTTGCCCGGTCACCGTCAGCGCGTCGAGATGCAGGAGGTCCGCGATCTCCTTCATGACGGCGGGAAGGCCGCCGGCATAACAGAAATCCTCCATCAGATAGGTGCCCGACGGCATCAGGTTGAGGATCGTCGGCACGTCGCGGCCGAGATTGTCCCAGTCGTCGAGTGTCAGGTCGGTGCCGATCCGACCGGCGATCGCGAGCAGATGCACGACGGCATTGGTCGAGCCGCCAATCGCGCCATTGATGCGGATGGCATTGGCAAAGGCCTCCCGCGTCAGGATCTGCGACAGGCGCAGGTCCTCGGCGACCATCTCCACGATCCGGCGCCCGGTGAGCCGCGCCAGTCGCGCGCGGTGGGCATCGACGGCGGGATAGGCGGCGTTGCCGGGCAACGCCAGGCCGAGGGCTTCCACCATCGAGGCCATGGTTGAGGCCGTGCCCATGGTCATGCAATGGCCGGGCGAGCGCGACATGGCGCTTTCGGCGGCCTGGAAATCCTTCTGCGACATGACGCCGGCGCGCACGTCTTCCGAAAACTTCCAGACATCGGTGCCGGAGCCGATGGTGCGGCCCTTCAGGCGACCGTTGAGCATCGGCCCGCCGGAAATGACGATGGACGGCAGGTCGCAGGAGGCGGCGCCCATGACCAGCGACGGCGTGGTCTTGTCGCAGCCCGCCATCAGCACGACGCCGTCCATCGGATTGCCGCGGATCGCCTCTTCGACATCCATCGAGGCGAGGTTGCGGAACAGCATGGCGGTCGGGCGCAGGTTCGATTCGCCGCAGGAGAAGACCGGGAATTCCAGCGGCAGGCCGCCCGCTTCCAACACGCCCGCCTTGATGTGCTCGACCAGCCCGCGGAAATGCGCGTTGCAGGGGGTGAGTTCGGAGAAGGTGTTGCAGATGCCGATGACCGGCCGCCCGTCGAAGGCGTCGTCCGGCAGTCCGTTGTTCTTCATCCAGCTCCGGTGAATGAACGCGTCCTTGTCCATCCCGCCGAACCAGTGCTGCGACCGCAATTTCCGGGACATGGGCCCTCCTCGCTTCCAGATGATGCCGGTTTTATTTTTCTCATATAATCGGAGTTATTATCGGTCAAGGGATGTGCGCGCAAAGAAAAACCTCCGGCAATGGACGCGCCGGAGGTTCAGATGGTGTGCGAAGGGCGGTTGCTCAGGGGTGGTGCAGGACGCTCAGGCCGCCATCCACCGTCAGGCAGGTGGCGTTCATGAAGGGGCACTCGTCGGAGGTCATGAAGAGCGCGGCCTTGGCGATCTCTTCCGGCGTCGCGATGCGGCCGCCGGGGTGCAGTTTCATCGTCGCCGCTTCCGCCGCGGCGGGATCGGGAAAACTGTTCCAGTATTCGACGGCCTTCCGGGTGCGCACGTAGCCGGGCGCCAGCGCATTCACGCGAACCCCCTGCCCGGCATATTCGAGGCCGAGGGCCTTGGTCATGCCGAGCAGCGCATGTTTGGCGACGGGATAGGGAAAGGTGTGCGGGATGATGGTGAAGGCATGGGTCGAGGCGATGTTGAGGATGACGCCGCCGCCGTCCTCGATCATGCCCGGCAGCACGGCCCTGCTGCAATTCCAGGCGCCCTTGAGGTTGATGTCGAAGCAGCGCTGCCAGTCGGCATCGGAGAGTTTCAGCGGTTCGAAGAACACGTTGACGCCGGCATTGTTGACGAGCGCGTTCGGCCGGCCGATTTCTTTGGTCGCGGCTTCGATTGCACGCGTTATGGCGTCCGCGTCCGTTATGTCCGCCGATGCATGGGCAACCCGTCCGCCGGTGGCGCGAAGCCGCTCCGCTTCCGTCGCAAGCAGGTCGCCGTCGCGATCGATCAGGAAGAGGCTCGCGCCTTCGCCCAGAAAGGCCTCGGCAATGGCAAGGCCGATGCCCTGTGCCGCACCCGTGACGACGATGCGTTTTCCTTCAAGACGTCCAGCCATCTCCGCTCTCCTCACCACTCCGCAACGCTGCCGTCTTCATGGCGCCAGACGGGATTGCGCCAGCGATGGCCTTCCTTCGCCCGCTCGATGACATAGGCTTCGTCCACCTCGATGCCGAGGCCGGGTCCCTGCGGGATCGACACGAAGCCGTCCGCATAGTGGAACACCTCCTTGTTGGAGATGTAGTCGAGGATGTCGTTGCCCTTGTTGTAATGAATGCCGAGGCTCTGCTCCTGGATGAAGGCATTGTAGCTGACCGCGTCGATCTGAAGGCAGGCGGCAAGCGCAATCGGCCCCAGCGGGCAATGCGGCGCCAGCGCCACATCATAGGCCTCCGCCATCGCCGCGATCTTGCGGCATTCCGTGATGCCGCCGGCATGGGAAAGATCCGGTTGCAGGATGTCGACATAGCCGTCCGAAAGGACCTGCTTGAAGTCCCAGCGCGAATAGAGCCGTTCACCGAGCGCAATCGGTGTCGAGCAATGGTTGGCGATCTCCTTGAGCGCTTCCCTGTTTTCAGAGAGCACCGGCTCCTCGATGAACATCAGCTTGAACTGTTCGAGTTCCTTGGCCAGCACCTTGGCCATCGGCCGGTGCACCCGGCCATGGAAATCGACGCCGATGCCGATATAGGGGCCGACAGCCTCGCGGATCGTCGCGATGGTCTCGACCGCCTTCTCCACCTTGTCCCAGGTGTCGACGATCTGCATTTCCTCGCAGCCGTTGAGCTTGATGGCCTTGAAGCCGCGGGCGACGACTTCGCGCGCATTGTTGGCGACGTCGGCCGGACGATCGCCGCCGATCCAGCTGTAGACCTTGATCCTGTCACGCACCTGGCCGCCGAGCAGCGCATGGATCGACTGGCCATAGGCCTTGCCCTTGATGTCCCACAGTGCCTGGTCGATGCCGGCGAGTGCCGACATGTGCACCGCCCCGCCGCGATAGAAGCCACCGCGATACATGACCTGCCAATGGTCCTCGATCAGCAGCGGATCCTTGCCGATGAGGTAGTCCGACAGTTCTTCCACGGCCGCCTGCACGGTCAGCGCGCGGCCTTCCACCACCGGCTCGCCCCAGCCGATAATGCCCTCGTCCGTCTCGATCTTGAGAAACAGCCACCGCGGCGGCACGATATAGGTGGTGAGCTTGGTGATCTTCATGATGATACTCGTCTTACAAGGATAAAGGGCGCGGTCATTCGCTGGCGGGCGGATGTTTCCGGACGGCGATCGCGAGATCGCGCGCGGCAAGGTCGAGCATGCGTTGCGAGCAATCGCGCGCCGCAGCCTTGTCGCGCATGCGCAGCGCCTCGACCAATTGCTTGTGGATTTCAACCGCCTCGCCGCGTGCATCGACTGCCTCGTTGGAGGCGTAGAGCGAGAACTCCAGCGCCGCCCGGATGATGCTCGCAAGCTGCATGAAAACCTGGTTGTGGCTGGCCTTCAGCAGTCCGGCATGGAAGGCGACGTCGGCCTCGGTGAAACGCGCGACATCGCCCTCGGCGTCACGCATCTGCTCCCAGGCCCGCTCGATCTCCGCCACGTCCTGCACCGTTGCCCGCTCGGCGGCGAACTCGGCGGCAAAGGGTTCGATGGCGCGGCGGGCGTCGAGCACGCATTTCAACAGGTCGAGTTCGAAGATGCGCGGCCCGATCCATTCCAGCACCTGCTGGTCGAGGATGTTCCACTCCTCCTTCGAGCAGACGACGGTGCCGACCCGCGAACGCCCGCGCACCAAACCCTTGGATTCGAGGATCTTCAGCGATTCGCGGATGACCGTGCGGCTGACGCCGTAGCGCAGGCACAGTTCGTTTTCCGTCGGCAGGAAGCCGCCGACCGGGAAAACGTCGGCGCATATATCCGAGGCGATCGCCCGCGTGACGTTCTTCTGCACGCGCGGGCGGCGCACGGTCGCCTCGCCTTCGGGCGCGCTCACGCGCTCATCCTGTTCCTGCACAGCCATTCTCCACCCCATTCCGTCCGCGATGCATATCCCGTTTCCCGCCAGAAGGCGACGACCGGATTCGCGTCATCCCGACGCTACTATCATACACTGATATTTAATTCATCATACAAACGCAATTGACGAATATGATGAAAGACATTACACCAAAGCCCACTGCAAGCGCAGTTAATTTGGGAGAGAGACAATGGGCTTTATCAAAGCAGCCATCCTGGCTGGCACCGTCGCCGTGTTCACCGCGACCTCCGCCTTCGCCGCCGACGTGAAGATCGGCTTCATCGTGAAGCAGCCGGAAGAGCCATGGTTCCAGGATGAATGGAAGTTCGCCGACGAGGCCGCCAAGGAGAAGGGCTTCACCCTCGTCAAGATCGGCGCGGAAGACGGCGAAAAGGTTCAGTCCGCCATCGACAATCTCGGGGCACAGGGCGCCCAGGGCTTCATCGTCTGCACGCCGGACGTAAAACTCGGTCCCGGCATCGTCGCTAAGGCGGCCGCCAACGACCTCAAGCTGATGACCGTCGACGACCGTCTGGTCAATGCCGATGGCAGCCCGATCGAGGACGTGCCGCATATGGGCATCTCCGCCACCAAGATCGGCGAGGCCGTCGGCCAGACGATCGTCGACGAGATCAAGAAGCGCGGCTGGGACATGAAGGACGTCGGCGCCATCCGCGTTTCCTACGACCAGCTGCCGACCGCCGTCGACCGCGTCGATGGCGCCCTCTCCGTGCTGAAGGCCGCCGGCTTCCCGGAAGCCAACATTTTCGACGCGCCGCAGGCCAAGACCGACACGGAAGCGGCGCTGAACGCCTCGACCGTCGTGCTCAACAAGAATGCCGGCATCAAGCATTGGGTCGCCGTCGGCCTCAATGACGAAGCCGTGCTCGGCGCGGTGCGCGCAACCGAAAGCGTCGGCATTGCCGCCGACAGCATGATCGGCGTGGGCATCGGCGGCGCGGATTCGGCGATCAACGAGTTCAAGAAGCCCTCTGCCACCGGCTTCTTCGGCACCGTGATCATCTCGCCGAAGCGTCACGGCTACGAGACCGCGCTCAACATGTATGAGTGGATCGCCAACGGCAAGGAGCCGGAAAAGCTGATCCTGACCGCCGGCCAGGTCGCGCTGCGCGACAATTACGAGACGGTTCGCAAGGACCTCGGCATCGAATAATCATCCTCCCAAGGTGATGTCATCCCGGCGGCGTGCTGCCGCCGGGCCTCTTTGCGGGGTGGAGAGATGCAGGACTTTCTCGAATTCAAGGCGATATCCAAGGGATATCCCGGCGTGCAGGCGCTCGCCGATGTTTCCTTCTCGGTGAAGAAGGGCGCGGTGCACGGCCTGATGGGTGAAAACGGTGCGGGCAAATCGACCCTCATCCGCGTGCTCTCGGGCGATCAGTCGGCCGATACCGGCGAGATCCGGATCGACGGGCAGTTGCAGCAATACCGCTCGGTGCGTGACGCGTTCGACGCCGGCGTCATCGTCATCCACCAGGAACTCCAGCTCGTGCCCGAGCTGACGGTCGCCGAAAACCTCTGGCTCGGCCGCTTTCCCGGCAAGGTCGGCGTCATCGACCGTTCGCGCCTCGTCGGTGTGGTGAAGGAGAAGCTCGCGGAAATCGGCATCGATATCGATCCGACTGCCAAGGTCGCGTCGCTGTCGATCGGCGAGCGCCAGATGGTCGAGATCGCCAAGGCCGTGATGGCCGATGCGCGGGTCATCGCTCTCGACGAGCCGACCTCCTCGCTCTCGTCGCGCGAAAGCGAAATCCTCTTCACGCTGATCGATCGCCTGCGCGCGCAGGGCAAGGTCATCCTCTACGTCTCCCACCGCCTCGACGAGATCTTTCGCCTCTGCGACAGCCTCACCGTGCTGCGTGACGGAAAACTCGCCGCCCATCACCCCGAGATTGCGCAGATCACGCGCGAGCAGATCATCGCCGAAATGGTCGGCCGCGAAATCTCCAACATCTGGGGTTTTCGCCCGCGCGAACGCGGCGCCGTGCGGCTGGAGGTCAAGGACCTTGCCGGCCGCAAGCTGCGCACGCCGATCAGCTTTTCCGTGCGCCAGGGCGAAATCCTCGGCTTCTTCGGCCTGATCGGTGCCGGGCGCAGCGAGATGGCGCGCCTGGTCTATGGCGCCGACAGCCGCTCGCAGGGCTCGGTCAGCGTCGATGGCAAGGCCGTCACGCCCGACAGCCCGCCGCAGTCGATCCGCTCCGGCATCGTGCTCTGCCCGGAGGACCGCAAGTTTGACGGCATCGTGCAGGGGCGCAATATCGAGGAGAACATGGCGATCTCCTCGCGCCGCCATTTTTCGCCCTTCGGCATCTTGCAGCCGAAGAGGGAGGCGGAGCTTGCAGACCGCTTCATCGCGAAACTGCGCGTGCGCACGCCCTCGCGCAAGCAAGAGATCGTCAACCTCTCCGGCGGCAACCAGCAGAAGGTCATTCTCGGCCGCTGGCTCTCCGAGCAGGGCGTCAAAGTCCTCATCATCGACGAGCCGACGCGCGGCATCGATGTCGGCGCCAAGTCGGAAATCTACGAAATTCTCTATGAACTCGCCGGCCAGGGCATCGCGATCGTCGTCATCTCCAGCGAATTGCCCGAGGTGATGGGCATCACCGACCGCATCATGGTCATGTGCCAGGGGCGGGTCGCCGCCAATATCGAGCGCGCCGATTTCGACGAGCGCCGCATCCTCGCCGCCGCCCTTCCTGATGTGGCGAGCGTCAGCGAACTTCCAACCCAGCAGGTCCAGTCACGATGACGTCCTTGAAAAAACTCCTCCTCGGCGAACAGGGTCTGGTCGTCATCTTCGCCATTGCCTTTGCCATCGTGGCGCTGACGGTCCCGAATTTCCTGACCGAGCGCAACATGCTCGGCCTCTTACAATCGGTCGTCACCATCGGTATCGTCGCCTGCACGATGATGTTCTGCCTGGCCTCGCGTGATTTCGACCTTTCGGTGGGCTCCACCGTCGCCTTTTCCGGCATGGTCGCCGTCATGGCCTCGAACGCCTCGGGTTCGATCGTCGTCGGCCTCCTTGCGGCCCTGCTCTGCGGTGGCGCCGTCGGCCTCGTCAATGGCGTGGTGATCGCCCGCTTCCGCATCAACGCGCTGATCACGACGCTCGCCACCATGCAGATCGTGCGCGGCCTGGCGCTGATCGCCTCCGATGGCCGCGCCGTCGGCATCAACGATCCGGGTTTCTACCAGCTCGCCTTGTCGAAATTCCTCGGCATCCCGACGCCGATCTGGGTCATGGCCGTGTTCTTCGTCATCTTCGGCTTCGTGCTGAACCGCACGGTCTTCGGCAAGAACACGTTGGCGATCGGCGGCAATCCGGAAGCCTCGCGCCTTGCCGGCGTCAACGTCTCCAATATGCGCATCTGGATCTTCGCGCTTCAGGGCCTCGTCTGCGCCGTGGCCGGCGTGCTGCTCGCCTCGCGCATCACCTCCGGCCAGCCGAATGCGGCGACGGGCCTCGAGCTTTCGGTCATCTCGGCCTGCGTGCTCGGCGGCGTGTCGCTGGCCGGCGGGCGGGCGGCGATGACCGGCGTCATCGTCGGCGTGCTCATCATGGGCATTGCCGAAAACGTCATGAACCTGCTCAACATCCAGGCCTTCTACCAATATGTCGTGCGCGGCCTGATCCTGCTGCTCGCGGTGCTTCTCGACAACCTGCGCTCGGCCGCCGCCGGCCGGCGGACCTAGCCCGGGGTCCGGATGCCGGCTGCGGAAATGCCGGGCGCAATCGAGTGCCGCGACGATTAGTTTTTGTGCGTCTATTGACGTTTTCTCAACGTCAAAATCCTGCGCAAGCGCCTTGACCGTGTCGTTCATGTGAAACTTCAAAGAAAACAAGGACACCACCCCCGTTTTGGGCAATACGGATATTGACTTTACTTGGAAGGTCGCATTCCATGAAGATCAGCTAAAACTGGGGGCAGGGTCATGACCAAGTTTGTCGCCGCAAAATGGACTTCGATAGCGGCCATGTTGTCAGCGTCTCTTTTCTTGAGCGGCTGCGAAACAACGGCTGGCAAGCCGACGGTCACGACCGTCAAGTGCAAACAGGGGCCCTGTAAAGTCGTGAAGAAGAAGCCCGTTCGCCAAGCGGATATGACGACGCGCGGCCGCAGCAATTATTGATCGTTTCGCTCGATCCGGCGCGAATACGGCTATCGGCACGATCTTCAAGTGCCGGTAAACGATATGCTGCGGCTGTTCTACAGGCCGCGGGCGATATCCAGAACGCTTCTTTACTTGAGCTGGAGCACGAAGACGGGCGGGATGTTATCCTGCCGACCAGTCGCAAGCTGATCGACCGCGTCGCCGCGCTTACTATCGCCGATTGCCTGACCGGTGGCAGCAGCCATCGCAGGCGGGCGATCCGTGAGCTTCTGAACGCCGCGGCGTTCCCGAGCTGGAATCCGGCCCATTTCCTCGACACTGCCGAAATGACGATGGGCATGGCGCTTGGTCTTCTCTGGACCCGCCCTCTGCTTTCGCGCGCCGAGCGCGACACGCTGGCGGCGGCAATCGTCGAAAAAGGGCTTTCCCCCGGCCTCGCGGCCGCCGCGGCCGGCGCGCCCTGGATGACGGCGGAAAACAACTGGAACATCGTCTGCTGTGCCGGCATGATCGCCGGTGCAGCCGCGCTGGACGGCATCGACAAGGAAATTCGCGACGCCGCACTCGGCTGCTTCGTGCCGGCGATCCACCACGGAATGCGGGCTTTCGGCGCGGATGGCGGTTATCTCGAAGGCCCGGACTACTGGGAATATGCCCTGCGCTACGCCGTGCTCGCCCAGGCCTTCCTGAAGGACCTGGTCATTGGCCCAGAACCGCCGACCGGTCTCCTCGACACCTGGCGCTACGGGCGCGATCTCACCGGCCCGAGCGGCCGGGTCTTCAATTTCGGCGATGCGACCGAGGAGCCGCGGCGTTCCCCTGTCCTCGGCTGGCTCGCCGAGCGCACGGGCGACCGGGAGATAGCCGCCTGGCAGCACGCCGCACCCGGCGATCCGCATCCCTTCGATCTCCTCTGGTGTGCGCCCGACGCCGAAACCACGATTACCGATGGCTCTGCCGCCTACGAGCCGGCCGGCATCGCGGTGTTGCGCGGCGGCGCGACCTGGCTGGCGCTCAAGGGCGGGCGCAACGATGTCAACCACGCCCATCTGGACCTCGGCACCTTCGTGCTGGAACTGGCCGGCACGCGCTTCGTGAGCGAACTCGGCCGGGAGAATTATGCCTTGCCCGGCTATTTCGACCGGGCCCGGCGTTTCGGCTATTTTCGCACGCAGACGGCCGCGCACAACACACTGCTGGTCGACGGTGCGGAGCAGTCGATCGACGCGCATGCCAAGCTCCTCGGCACGGGGCAGGAGGGCGACAGCCATTTTGCGGCCTACGAGATCTTCGACGGCGCGCGGCCGTTCGTCTGGCGCCGCGGCGCGGCTTTGGTGCACTCCGATACTGTCTTCATCGTCGATGAACTGGAAGCGGATGCAGGTCCGGTGCCTTCCACAACATGGCAGGTCTATACGCAGGTCGCGGTTACCCTCGACGGCGCCCGAGCCACGCTCGCCCTTGAGGGTGTGATGGTGGAAGCGGATATCGTGGAACCGACAGGGTTCGCCTGGTCGTTCGAGCCGGCCCGGTCGCCAGTTGGCGAGAGCAGCAATGCTGCTTTCGGCCGGTTGTTTTTCGACGTGCCGGCGTCGGCAAGGGCACAATCCATCATCGTGAGGTTCCGCCTTGCCGGCGGCACGCCGTCCAAGGCACCGAAACCAGCCGCCATCGCCACCTGGCCGCTTGGCGCCTGAGGGCCGTCTCACCCCGCGATTTCCACCCGCATTGCGCAGACTTCGTTTGACTCCGCCAAATCCCGGCAATAGCCTTGATAAATCGGCGCTTTCGGCGCTTCCGATGGGGTCGGGAGGAAGCGGAATGGGGATTTTCGGCTGGTTGCAGCGGCGCGGCCAAAAGCCTGCAACGACAGAGGCCGAGCCGGAGCCGACCCTTGCGATCTATGCCTCGCAGCCCGCGCTCAGCGCGATCATCGTCACCCTCATCGGGGTCGATGCCGCGCAGGTCGACGAAATCATCGACGTGACGAACCAGCGCTTCGGTAACCGGCACAAGATCGTCTATCTTACCGACAGTCTCGACTTCATGCGCTTTCGCAACCGCGGTGCGATCTTCGAATATCTACCCTCGGCGCTTGAACAGAAGCTGCATGCCGCCGAGATTTCCTGGAACGCCTATCTCGCCAAGCGCTGGCAGTTGCTCGTGTCGAAATGGCAGCCGGTGCACGTCGTCAGCTACGGGCAGAACATCGACGCCTTCCTCGCCGCCGCGCCGCGCATGACGGTGCGGACCGAACGATGAGTGCAACGCTCGACATTCTCTTCGTCGCCGACGTGCGTTTCGAGGGTGGCACGTCGACTGCGCTCGCAGTCGAAATCCGGGCGGCGGCCCGGGCGGGGCTCAGGACAGGGCTTCTCGCCATCAAGGGTCCCCTGCTCGGCCTGCCCTTTCCCATGCATCCCGACTTGCGAAAGCTGATCGACGACGGGCTGACAGAGCGCATCGACCCCGACATGCGACTTGCTGCCCGCCTGACGCTGATCCACCATCCGACGATCGTCGAAAACCGCCCGACGCGCCCGTTGTCGATCACCACCGACAAGCTGCTGATCGTGCTGCACCACCCGATGTACGATGGCGCCGGCCGCCGACAATACGATCTGGACCGCGTCGTCGCCCATGCCTGCGATGCTTTTGGCGCCGATGTGCATCTCGCCCCCGTCAGCGCCGTGGTGCGCGACAGCCTGCCGCGCCTGCTGCCGTCCTATGCGCATATGCTGGAGGAGGACTGGGGTAATCTCATAGAGCTCGACGACTGGCCGGCAAAACCGGCACGCCCGCCTGCCTACCCCGTCGTGATCGGCCGTCATTCGCGCCCCGATCCCCTGAAATGGCCGAGCGTGGAAGACGCGCTTCTCGCCTATCCCGCCGATGGCAGCCGTTTTCGCGTGCGCGCGCTCGGCACGGACACCTTTCTGGCGGAAAAATACGGCACGCTTCCCACCAACTGGGAACTCATCCCCTTTGCCTGGGATGGCGTGCCGGATTTTCTCGCTACGCTCGATTTCTACGTCTATTTCCACGATCCCGCCTGGTCGGAGGCTTTTGGACGCACGATCCTCGAAGCGCTGGCGACCGGCCTCGTCGTCATCCTCCCCCCGCATTTCGCGGTGCTGTTTGCAAAAGCGGCCGTCTATGCGGAGCCAGCGGAGGTTGAAAGAGTCATTGAACGTTTCGTGGCCGATCCGGCGCTTCACCGGTCCCAGTGCGAACAGGCCCGCCGTTTCGTCGAAAACAACCACGATGCGGCGATCTATGGCGATCGCGTCGCTCGCGTCATGGGCGAGGAACCAATATCGACGACAAGCAACGGGCTTTTCCCGCCCCTTCCGCAGCGCAACGTGCTGTTTGCCTCCAGCAACGGCATCGGCGTCGGCCATCTCACGCAGCAGCTGGCGATCGCGCAGCGGCTGCCGCCGGATTTGACGCCGGTCTTCGCGACCATGTCCTACTCCATGAAGGCCGCCGTACAGCACGGCTACCAGGCGCATTTCCTGCCGCATCACCGCATTCTCGAGGCCGACCCGGAGGACTGGAACACCTGCCTCGCGGAGGAACTGTTCGAACTCATCGCCCATCTGCGCCCTGCCGTCTTCGCTTATGACGCCACGGCCGTCTTCGAGGGCGTGACCCGGACGCTTGCCATGTTTCCGGATATTTTCAAGATCTGGGTGCGCCGCCCGCTCTGGCAGGAATCGCACCGCGTCTTCCTCGAATTTTCCGACAGTTTCGACGCCGTCATCGAGCCGGGCGAACTGGCGGAGACCTTCGACCACGGCCCGACGGCCGCCTTCCGCAAGGAGGTTTTCCTCGTGCCGCCGGTGCTGCATCTCGATCCGGCGGAGCGCATGTCGCGCGAAAGCGCGCGCGCAGCACTCGGCGTCCCCGAGGGCATGACGGTGGTGGCGTTCCAGCTCGGAGCCGGCGCCAATTTCGACCTCAAGGACCTGCGCGCCGCACTTCTCGCCGAAGTGCTCAGGCATCCCGATACGATCGCGCTGGAAATCCAGTCGCCGATCACGCCGAACGCCGCGGGCCTGGAAATTCTGGGCGAGCGGCATCGCACGGTCGAACTCTTCCCGAGTTTCCGCTTCAGCCGGGCCTTCGACGCGGCGATCTCGGCGGCGGGCTACAACACGTTCCACGAACAGGTGCTGGGCTGCATTCCGACGCTCTTCGTGCCGAACGAGGGCGACGAGATGGATCTCCAGGCAAACCGCGCCCGCTGGGCCGAGCTCACCGGCCGCGGCTGGATGATGCGCCGCGACTACGACCTCGGCTTCGCCGCAAGCCACGTCGAGCGCCTGCTGGACCCGGTGGAACGCGCGGCCGTCGTTCGCCGTTGTCAATCGATCGTGTGGACGAACGGTGCCGTGGAGATCGCCCGCTATGTGGAGGATCACGCGCGCATGCTTCGCACCGATTGGGACGTAACGAAGCTCGGCAGCATATGAGGATGTGGTGACCCCACCAGCCTGCAATATCTGTGGCAGTTCCGCCTTCGGCGATACCTATGGCAAGCCCGGCAGTGCCTTCATCCGCCGGAATGTGCGGTGCGAGGGCTGCGGCTCGCTGGAGCGCCACCGGCTGATCTTCGAAGTGCTGCGCATGCGCGGCCTGCTTTCCGGAAACCGTCGCGTCCTGCATCTGGCACCCGAAGAATGCCTCGCCACCGTCCTGCGCAATCGTTTCGGCGGCAACTATCTCTGCGGCGATCTCGATACGGCCCAGTTTTCCTTCCCCGTCACGCGCATCGATCTGTGCAGCGATCTCGGCGGCTTCGCCTCCGCTTCCTTCGACATCGTGCTGCACAATCACGTGCTGGAGCATGTCGCCTGCGATTATAAGGCGGTGGCCGCGAGCCTGGACGGCCTTTTGAAGCCCGGCGGCCTGCACATCTTCAGCGTCCCCTTCCTCGAAGGCGGCTTTCGCGAGGCGCTGGACGAGCGGACGGACGATTACCGCACCGAATATTTCGGCCAGTGGGATCATATGCGGATCTTCTCGCCGGAGGATTTTTTGCAGACCCTGGGATCGACCCTGGAGCTGCCGGAGCATTATGACGCGACCCGCCTCGTTCCGGCGGACCGGCTCCTCGCCATCAACGTGCCGGAAGATGCATGGCACGGCTTCAACAACAATTCGGTCTTCCTCCTCGAAAAGCGGCAGGCAGAGAAGCCGGTTGCGGCATCTGCCGACGCGCGACCCTCCACCGTCCCATTCCATCGACCGGATGCGGTGCTGTTCGTCTCGGCCAACGGCATCGGCCAGGGTCATCTCACGCGCCAGCTCGCGGTCGCCCGGCGCCTCAAACACCGCCCGGCCGTCTTCCTGACGATGAGCTACAGCGCGGCGATCGTGCGCGACATGGGGTTTCCGGTGCATTTCGTTCCGCACCACGGGCTTTCGGGTGAAGAACCCGACGCCTGGAACGCCCGGCTCGCCGCGGAGATCGCGCTGCTGCTCGACGCCTATCACGTCACGACCCTCATCTATGACGTCAACTTCGTCTTCGACGGCATCATCGAGGCGTTGCGCAACCATGCGAACCTCCAGGCTGTCTGGATCCGCCGCGCCATGTGGCCGAGCCACCATGCCAGCTATGTCGGCGCCGGTGCGCATTTCCCCATCATCATCGAGCCGGACGACTATGCCGCGGCCCTAGACGCCGGGCCGACCACGACCGACCGGTCGAAGACCACGCTGGTGCCGCCGATGCTGCTGCTCGATCCCTCGGAGCGCATGGAGCGTGATCCCGCCCGCCAGGCACTCGGTCTGCCGCAGGAGGGCCTGGTCGTGCTCGTCGATCTCTCGCGCTCCTCCAATCCCGATCTCACGCATCTTCATGGCAAGCTGCTCGACAACCTGCTGGCAAGGCCGGATATCCACATCGTGGAGCTGAAATCGCCGCTCACCGGAAACGTCGCGCCGCGCCACCCGGCGCGGCACCGCCAGGTCACGCTTCACCCGGCCTACGCCCATAGCCGCGCCTTTGACGCCGCGATCGTGCGGGCGGGATACAACACCTTCCACGAGCACATTGCCGGCGGCATTCCCACGCTGTTCGTGCCGGACGAAAGCCCGGACATGGACTGCCAGGTCGATCGTGCCCGGTGGGCGCAAGAGCGCGGCGCGGCGTTGATGCATCGTCTGGGCGATGGCGAAGAGCGACTTTCCGCCACCATCGACAGGTTGCTCTCGGTCGACGGCCGGGCCGCATTGACCGCGGCCTGCGCCGCCATCGCCGGTGCACGCTGGGAAAACGGCGCGGAAACGCTTGCCCGCATGCTCGAAGGCCGCTTCGGCGACGGGGACACAGAATAATGCGCCGCCGCATCCCGTCTTGCTCAATATCAGGCTGCGGGGCTATGCTGTGACGGCTGGCCGGGTCTTCATGGGGTGCCGATGCTGATGCGATATGTTTTTCTGCTTCTAGCGTTCTTTTTCTGCACGGCGACCGCAACGTTTGCCGCCAGGGAAAACCGCGTCGCGCTGGTGATCGGCAACGGCAAATATGCCGCGCTGCCGCATCTGCCCAATGCAGAGGGCGACGCAAGGCTCATCGAGAAGGCGCTTTCGGCGGCGGGTTTCAAGACCTTCCCGGTCATCGACGGTAACCGCCAGCAGATGGTCCGCGCGATGCGCAGTTTTGCCGATGCGCTGACGCCCGAAACCAATGCCGTCATCTATTATGCCGGCCACGGCATCCAGTTCGCCGACGAGAACTACCTGATCCCGACGGACAGCCAGCTCACGAGCTCGTCCGACCTGCCGCTCGAGGCCTTCAGCCTGAAGATGGTGACGGAGCAGATCGAACGTGTGCGACCGCGCATCGCCGTGTTCATCGTGGACGCTTGCCGCAACAATCCGCTGGAAACCAACCGCTCGGCGGGTGCCGCAGCCAATGACGGCGCGACACGCGGGCTTGCGCGCGCCACCGGCCCGCTCGGCACCTTCATCGCCTTCGCCACGGCGCCGGGCAAGGTCGCGACCGATGGCACGAAGGGCAACAGCCCCTTCACGAAGGCGCTGGCCGAGCTCATCACCGCGCCGGGCCTGCCGATCGAGCAGGTTTTCAAGCGCGTGCGCGAACGGGTGGTCGATGAGACCGGCGGCGAACAGGTGCCGTGGGACAATTCCTCGCTGACCAAGGACTTTTTCTTCACAGAGGCACTGCCGGAACTGCCGAAATTTTCGGCCGAAGCGACGCAGGACGCCGAAGCCTGGCAGGTCGCCGCCGATGAGGACGATGCCACGGGTTACAAATCCTATCTCGCCGCCTTCCCGCAGGGTCTCTTCGCCGATATTGCCGAGATGCGGGTGGACGTGCTCGAGGAGGCCAAGAAGCCAAAGGAGCAGGAAGTCGCGGCCGTTGCCGTCGACCGCAGCATCAATGCCGCCGAAGACCTCCTGATGTGGAACGACATCCAGGCTGCGGGCACGGCCGAGCAATACCGCATCTACCTGGAAAAATTCCCCGAGGGCGTTTTTGCCAAGCTCGCGCGCCTGCGGCTGGAGGATGCGACGAAGGGTTCCGATGAGACGGTGCCGGCGATCTCCGGACGCGTCACGGCGAACTACGAGGAATTTTCGGAAAGCCCGCTCTATCCGGAAATTACCGAATGCGACCGCGAGGCCGGCCATGTGCAGGAGATCGCCGACCCTGCAGTCGGCGTCTATTTCAAGCAGATCAAGCCGGAGACCGCCGTGCCCGCCTGCATGGCTGCACTCAAACAATATCCGGATAGCTTTCGCATCCTCATGAATTACGGCCGGGCGATCGACGCCGCAGGCCGCCACGCCGAGGCGCGCGAGATCTATCGGACGGGCGCCGCTGCCGGCTTCCCGATTGCCTATCGCTCGCTCGGCGACGTCTATCGCGATGGCCGCGGTATCGAAAAAAACCTGAACGAGGCCCGTTACTGGTACGTACTGGGCGCCGCGAAGAAGAACGTTTTCGCCGAGTTCAACCTCGCCCTCATCTACGAAAACGGCCTTGGCGTCAGCGCCGACCCGCAGAAGGCTGCCTATTGGCTCTGGCGGTCAGCGAAGCAGGGTTTTGCCCCGGCCATGGAAAAACTGTCGGCCTATTATCTCGACGGCAAGGCTGTGCCGAAGGACATCGCGCAGGCGGAAATCCTGCTGACCGGTGCCGCGGAAATGGGCCATATCTATGCCGAACTCCGGCTCGGCGACCTCTATATCGAAGGCAGCGCCCTGAAACAGAACCCGGCCACCGGCGCGGAATGGATCCGCAAGGCGGCGCGTCAAGGCTATAACGAGGCGCAGTTCCGGCTCGCCACGCTCTATCTCGACGGCATCGGCCTGAAGAAGGACCCCGCCCAAGCGCTCGCCTGGTTCACGCTCGCCAAGGCCAACGGCGTCGAGCGGGCAAACGAGAATGTGGCGACGCTCAGCGAAAAACTCGGCAACAAGGCCGCCAAGAAAGCCGAAAAATTCGCCTCCTCCTTCCAGCCAATAGCCGTGAAATAAACCGCTTTAGCGGATGATCACGCGGTCGCGGCCGGATTTCTTGGCGTCGTAGAGGGCGTTGTCGGCGCGGGAAATGACCGAGCCGACGCTCTCGCCGGTTTCGCATATCGCGCCGCCGGCGCTGACCGAAACGTTGAAGGGCTCGAGTCCGACGGCGAACAGGTCTGTGCCGATTGCGCTGCGAATGCGTTCGGCCACCATGTAAACGGTTTCCCGCGTGCCGGCGCCCAAGACCACGGCGAATTCCTCGCCGCCCATTCGGCCGAAGCAGTCGCCGGGGTGCAGAACCTCACGGCAGCGCCGGGTGAATTCGATGAGCACCAGATCGCCGACGCCGTGGCCATACCGGTCGTTGATCGACTTGAAATGATCGATGTCCAGCATCAGGAAGGCGATCGGCGCGTCGCGCCGCTTACTGTCGGCGTGGATGCGATCGGCCTCCTCGAAGAAGCGCCGCCGGTTCATCGCGCCGGTCAGCGGATCGGTATCGGCGAGAACCTTGAGCTCTTCCGCATAGGCACGCTCGCGTGTCACGTCGATATAGAGGTTGACGTTGAAATTGCCGATGGTGCGGTGGCGGAACTGGATGGTACGCCGGGCGCCGCTCGCCGTCATCACGTCCAGGTCGAACGGCGTCATCTCGCGATCCTCGGCGCGCGCCGCGGCGATCGATGTGTGCCATTGCGTGCGGGCGAACTCGCGATATTCGGGGTCCGGATAGGCAAGCCGCCACCAGTCCTCGATATTGGCGATGTCGTCCATCGTGTAGCCGAACAGCTCCTTGAAGGTCGAATTGGCGAACTGGATCTGGTCTTCGGAGCTGGCGATCTCGAAGCCGAAGGGCAGCCAGTTGAGCAGCGAGATGACGTTCTCCTGCCAGCCGGCAAGCGTCACCGAGCCCTGCGGCGGCGCGTCGACGAAGCTGAAGAGGCGCAGGATCTCGTCTTCGACCGCAAGCTTGGTGACCTGCACCATGAGTGTGCGCTCCTGGCCCTGGACGAGCGCGCGGATGAGAAAGGGTTCGCCTGGAACGCCGACGGGTGCGACGCTCCAGATCTGGCCGAGCATGAGCGCCGCCTCCGGGCCGACCAGCTCGTCGATCGGGCAGGCGCCGAACGGCTCCAGGCCGAGGCCGAAAAGGATCGCGGCATTGCGGTTGGCATACCGCACCGTCAGCGCCTGTTTCTCCATGAGAACCAGCGGCGCGCCGACGCAATCCATCCAGAAATCCACCTCCTGGCGCGATCGTGCGCGAGCCTGATCGCCTGCTGCCCCATCATGGGGCGAAAGGGCGTTCGTCTTGGCGGCTTCAGGCATGCTCATGCGCTCGATACTCGCTACGGATAAGGCGTGACCATCCAGGGTCCGGGGAGAGTAGTGCGTCGGTGTAAGGATTTGGTTTACGCGGTGGATAAAACGCCCTCCGTTAGGGCAGGCCGGCGGCCGGGACGCCGTCGCTGACGAGGATGCGGCTACGGCGGATGACGGCGCGCCTTTGCCGTGTCTGCGCCACGGCTGAGGATGTGAGAACGCCGTATTGCAGCGTCTGCATGATCTGGCGGGCGGATTGCCGGCGGGCATCGATGGCGAGCGCGCTTGGCCTTGCGGTCGGCGAGGACGCGCTCGTTGCGGGTCGGGCCGATGCGGTTCTCGAACCACTCCATGCCGACTCGCGAACGGCCGTCATGTGCTCGCTAGGTGCCGGTCACGGTAATGCGGGTTTCGACGGAGAGCGCCTCGCCCGGCGCGAGGATCTTCAGGCCGTGGTCTTCGGCCGCGCCGGGCAGGTTGAACGCGTCGACGGGATGCGTCACGGGCTCGAAACACAAGAAATCCGCGTCAGCCGCCGGAGAGAAGACGACATATTGGGAAAGTGCGTCGCTCGCCGTCACGTCCGCGGCGAGGCCGCGCGTGGGCCAGGCGATGCGGGCCTTGCCGTTCCAACCGTCGAACCAATTGTTGATCCAGCGCGCCGGCAACGGCCGTGGGCTGTTGAAATCCATATCCGGATGCGAGGCCACCAGCTCATAGGCCTTCGGAAGGTGGTCGGGCTGCTCCAGCCAGACGCCGCGGGCAGGTGCCGAGACCGTCGTATCCGCATCGCGGACGAACCACGGATGGAAACCGGCACCATAAGGCAGGCGGTTTTTTGCGCGGTTGATCAGGCTCAGCGCCATGACGAGGCCTGCGCCGTCGAGGCGATAGGACATCGTCGCATCGTAGCGGAACGGTCCCGGCCCATCGGATGACAGGCTGAGCGTGATGGCATCCGCGCTCTGCGAAATCACATCCCAACCAGCCGCAAAACCATTGCCGTGCAGCGGGTATTTTTCCGCCTCCACGTTGCGCGGTAGCGCGTGAAAGGTTCCGTCGAACGAAAAACCGCCGCCGGACACCCGCCCGGAAAACGGCACGAGCAGGATGTTGGAAAGGGCGAAAGGATGCGTGGTCGCGGGATCGACCGTGCGGAAGATCGGTTGCCAGCCGCCGCCATGCCGCACGTCGAAGGCCGTCAGGCCGGCGCCGAGATCGGGGCGCACGACGATGCGGGCCGCGCCATTGTCGAGTTCGGTCGCCGCCATTACCAGCCGCCGTCGATTGCGATGTTCTGGCCGGAGATCATGTCGGAGGCCGGCGAGACGAGGAAATGCACCAGTTCGGCAACATCGGCGGGCTGGATGCGAGCCTTCAGCGACTGGTTTTCGAGAATCCAGTCATTGTACTGCTGCAAGCGGTCGGCGAAGACGCGCGCCTCCGCCTCGGAAACGACGGCACCCGGCGAGACCGCATTGACGCGCACGCCATGGGGTCCGAGCTCGCGGGCCAGCGTCTTCGTCAGGCCGAGCATCGCTCCCTTCGAGGCGACATAAGGCACATAGCCGTCCCAGCGGCCGTTCAGCGTGACGGAGCAGAAATTGACGATCTTGCCGTAGCGCTTCTGCTTCATCGCCGGGGCGACGGCGCGGGCGAGCGCGAAGGTGGCGGAGGAATTGACGCGCACCTGGTCCTCGTATTCCTCCAGCGAGAAATCCTCGAACGGCTTGTTGATGATCAGCGCGGCATTGTTGATGAGGACGTCGATGCCGCCGTGATCGTTGGAAAGTGCGGCCGCGCGTTTCTCCGCCGCGGCAAGATTGTTCAGGTCCTCGCCGATATAGAAGGCCTTGACGCCGTGCGTCGCCGCGATCTCCGCCGCCAGCCCCTCCCCGCCTTCTGCACCCGGCCGGTCGAGCAACAGGAGCGTGGCGCCGGCGCGGGCCAGCCGGTCAGCCTGCGCGCGGCCGAGCGTGCCCAGCGCGCCGGTCAGGAGGACGGTTTTTCCCGAAAGGTCTGTCATGGTCTCCTCACAGAAGGGCGTGAACTTCGTCGATCGACGTCGCGGTGGTCGGCTTGTCGAACACGATCTCGCCGCGCGCCATGGCGACGATGCGGTCGCAGGACTGGAAGACGTGCTGCATGTTATGCGAGATGAAGATGCCGGTGAGCCCCTGCGCCTTCAGGCCGCGCACGAAGCCGATCACCTTGTCGGTCTCCTTGACGGAGAGGTGGTTGGTCGGCTCGTCGAGGATCAGCACCTTCGATTTGAAATGCATGGCGCGGGCAATCGCCACGCCCTGCCGCTGGCCGCCGGAGAGTTCGCCGACCAGGGCATCCGGCGAGCGCAGATGCAGGTCGACATCGGCGATGGCCCGTACGCTTTCCTCGCGCATGCGCTTCTGGTCCATGATGCCGAAGCCGAAGACCGACCATTTGACCGGCTCGCGGCCGATGAAGAGGTTGCGGGCGATCGACATGGTCGGGACCATGGAATTGTACTGGTAGATCGTCTCCAGCCCGTGGCGCATCGCATCCTTCGGGCTGCGCAGGTCCACCGTCTTGCCTTCGATCAGCACATCGCCGGAATCCTGGTGGTGCACGCCGGAGAGGATCTTGATCAGCGTCGACTTGCCGGCGCCGTTGTCGCCGACGAGGCCGACGGTCTCTCCGGGATGGATGGTGAGGTTGACGTTCTTCAGCGCATGCACACCGCTGTACCATTTCTGCAGGTTGCGGCATTCGATGATCGGGGTGGTCACTTGTGCGCCTCCACCTTGATCTTGCGGGACATTTTTCCCATCCAGGCATTGGCGATGACGGCGAACATGGTGAGCACACCGATGGCGAACTTGAACCAGTTGGCATCGACCCGCGACAGCACCAGGCCATTGTCGATGGTGCGGATGAGCAGCGTGCCGATGATGGCGCCGAACACGGTGCCGATGCCGCCGGCGAGCGCCGTGCCGCCGATGACGGCGGCCGCGACCGCCTGCAATTCCAGCCCCTCGCCGATCGAGGGCAGCGGCGAGCCGAGGCGCAGCACCTGGAGCAGGCCGGCAAAACCGGCGAGCACCGAGCAAAGCATGAAGCAGACGATTTTCACGCGCTTGACCGGGATGCCCATCGAGGCGGCCGCCTCGTTGAAGCCGCCGGTGGCGCGGATCCAGTTGCCGAAATTGGTGAGCGACAGCAAGGCGGCGACGAGGGCCGCGATCACGACGAACCAGACGAAGGACATGCGGAAGAGCGCGCCCTGCCAGAGATAGTCGGTGAACAGCCAGGTCGGCAGGTCGGACGGCAGGAGCGGCGGGAAGCCGCCGGAAATGACGATGGTGAGCGAGCGGGCGATGAACAGCATGCCGAGCGTGGTGATGAAGCTCGGGATCGTGAATTGCAGCGTCACATAGCCGTTGATGAAGCCGATCACGGCACAGACCAGCAGCCCCAGCAGCACGGCGGCGGTGAAGGGCACGCCGGAGGTCAGCATCACCGCCATCGACATCGGCATCAGGGCGAAGACGGAACCGACGGAGAGATCGAACTCGCCGCAGATCATCAGGAGCGTCACGCCGATGGCGACGAGCGCCATTTCCGGCAGCAGGCCCATGACGCCGCGCACATTTTCGAAGGAGAGGAGGACGCCGCTCGACTTCGCCTGGAAGACGGCAAGCAGGATGACCAGCAGGGCAAGGCCGGCAAGCTCCGGCTTGTCGAGATAGATTTTCAGAAACCGCTTCATGGGTTCTCACTCGTGCTTCGGCGCCTCGCCCGCAAGGGCAAGGCACCGGTTTCTATCGGGTACGCCGGATCAGCGCAGGCCCTGCTTCGCCATTTCGAGGATGGTCGGCACGTCCTTGGGCGTGACGATGCCCTGCCCCGTGTCGATGTCGGAGGGCGTCAGGCCGGCCGTCTTCCAGAGATAGGCCTGCATGACGGGCATGAAACCCTGCATGTAGGGCTGCTGGTCGACCTGCACCTGAACATAGCCGGCCTCCATCTGTTGCAGCACTTCCGGCACGAGGTCGAAGCCGCCGAGCAGCACTTTTCCCGGCTCGATGCCGCGGTCCTTCAGCACTTTGGCGACGCCGGCATGCCAGTAGCCGGTGTCGAAATAGGCCGTTGTGGTCGGGTTGGCGTTGAGATAGGCGCCGATGCGGTCGGCGGTCAGCGCGAGGTCGGTGGCCGAATCGATGCGCGTGATGGTGATCTCGCGATCGGCGTGCGCGGCCTTGTATTCTTCGAGGAACCTGGTCACGCCGCCGGCGCGCTGCTCGGACCAGGTCTGGCCCGGCGCGTTGACGCCGACGAGCAGGTTGAGCGGGCCTTCCTTCGGGAAATTCTCCGATTGCGCCTTGGCGAGCGAATAGCCGGCGGCGGTAAAGCCCTGGCCGATGAAGGCCTTGCGGGCATTGCCCTTGGCGCCTTCGCTGTCATCGACATTGACGGCGAGAACGAGGATGCCGGCATCGACGGCTTCCTTGATGACATTGTCATAGGCATTGTTGTCGACGATCGCGACGAAGATCGCATCCGGCTTGGAGGCGATCGCCGCCTGCAGGTTGGCGACGGCCTGTTCGACCGCACCCTCCGTCTGCGTGAGGATCAGCTGGCACGAGGCGCCGACCTTTTCGCAGGCGTCGTCATAGCCCTTCTTGACCGATTGCCAGAAGGTGTTCGAGGCCGACGAGTGGCTGATGAAGGCGATGTTGAGCCCCTCCGCGCTGGCGCCAGAGGCCACCAGCGTCAACCCGAGGGCCGTTCCTGCTATCAAATTCCGGATCATCATGATGCGTTCCTCCCATTGAACATCGATCGTGGTGGTTTCGGCGTCACTCCGCGCCGTCGAAGAATTC
Organism: Mesorhizobium sp.; assembly: GCA_035998495.1. Taxonomy (GTDB): domain Bacteria; phylum Pseudomonadota; class Alphaproteobacteria; order Rhizobiales; family Rhizobiaceae; genus Mesorhizobium_B. The sequence goes on along the minus strand of DASYHP010000047.1, from coordinate 19,550 downwards.
CGCCCGGGCGCGTGCGATCTCGGGCAGCGATTTGAGGATCTCGCGCAGATGCGTGCGCAGCGCCTGTTCGGCCAGCCCGACATCGCCGGCGGCGATCGCATCGACGATGCGCTCGTGCTGCTCGATCAGGCGGCCGACATGGATGTCGTCGACGCTGAGAAAGCGGACGCGGTCCATCTGGGCCTTGACGCTCTCGATGACGCTCCAGGCATAGGCGCGGCCAGCGGCGGTGGCGAGCGTGTGGTGGAAGAGTTCATCGAGCCGCAGGAAGCTCGTGCGGTCGTCATGCGGCACCTGCTTCTGCCTTGCGATCTGGTCGCGCAGCTCCTTGACGATGGCGGACGTGTGTTCGCCTGCGACCTGGCGCACGATATCCGCCTCGATCGCCTCGCGCACGAAGCGCACGTCCATTACCGAGGCGATCGAAATCCGCGTCACATAGGTGCCGCGCTGCGGCAGGACCTGCACGAGCCCCTCTTCCGACAGCTTGATGAAGGCCTCGCGCACCGGCTGGCGGCTGATCGAGAGGGTTTTGGCGATCTCGGCTTCCGAAATGCGCTCGCCCGGCGTCAGTTCCGCCTGGATGATCTGCTCGCGCAGGATGCGATAGACCTGCGGGCCGACGGCTTCGGCGACCGACAGGACGCGCTGCGGTTTGATGTTCTGCACCCGGGCCTCCTCCCTTGCCAAAGAAACCTACTGCCCTACTACCATACGAGTCAAGCGACGCTTCTACCGGTCGACGGCGGAGGTCCTGCGCGACACGTCGAATTTTTTGTCGAGATCGGGTGCGAGATCGACACCATGCCCGGGACCGGGCGGAATGGTGATCATGCCGTTCGTTACGGTCGGCAGTTGCGTCGTCAGGTCGGCGTACCAGGTCTTGTAGTAGGCGCGCACGCTCTCCTGCACGAGCGCGTTCGGCGCGTTGAGCGACAGATGCGTCGAGGCGGCGAGCACCACCGGGCCGGTGCAATCGTGCGGGGCGACCGGCAGGTGCCAGGCCTCCGCCATGGTGGCGATCTTCTTCGCCTCGGAAAGGCCGCCGCACCAGGAAAGGTCGAGCATGACGACACCGGCGGAATCCGTCTCCATCAGGTCGCGGAAGGCCCAGCGGGTGGCGAGCGTCTCCGAGGCGCAGAGCGGCGCGCGGCTTGCCGCCGCGTAACGCTTCAGGCTCGACAGCGAATCCATCTTGATCGGGTCCTCGTGCCAGAAGGTGGCATAGGGCTCGAGCGCGCGGGCGATCTGGATGGCCGGGGTCAGCTGCCACATGGAGTGGAACTCGACCATGATATCCATGCGGTCGCCGACGCGTTTGCGGATTTTCTCGAAGGGTTCGAGCGCCTTGCGCAGGTCCGGCCCGGATATGTACTGGCCGCCGCTCTTTTCCGCCGCGATGTCGAACGGCCAGATTTTCATGGCCGTGATGCCTTCCGACAGCAGATCCTCGGCAAGCTCGTCCGCCCGGTCCAGGAACCCGTTCAGGTCGTCATAGTCGCGCTGCGGGCCGCCGATGCCGTAATTGGCCGTCTGCTGGCCTTTCGCCTCGCGCATATAGGTGTTGCCGGCGCAGGTGTTGTAGGTGCGGATCTCGCGCCTTGAAAAGCCGCCGAGAAGCTGGGCGATCGGCTGATCGGTCACCTTGCCGAATAGGTCCCAGAGGCCGATGTCGACCGCCGAATTTCCGCGCATCTCCACGCCCGTCGAGCGAAAGCCGAGATAACCCGTCAGGTCCTTCGAGATGCGGTCGATCTCCAGCGGATCACGGCCGAGCAGCTTTGGCGCGACGACTTCGTGGATGTAGGCCTCGACGGTCTGGGCCATGAAGAAGGTCTCGCCGAGCCCGACGAGGCCTTCGTCCGTGTGGACGCGGACCCAGAGGATGTTGGGGAATTCGCGGGTACGGACCGTCTCGAGCGCGGTGATCTTCATGCTCAATATACCCCTGCCGCCAGCAGCGCCTTCACCGTCAGGTCGAAATGCTCGACCATCGCCTGCTCGCCCGTTGTCGGGTCGCCATTGGCGATGGCTTGGGCGATCGTCATGTGGCCGTCGATGCTTTCCTGCCGCGTCTCGTTGCTGGCGCGGCTCGCCCAGCCGATCGGCCAGGTGTGGCGCGTCACCACATGGAACGAGCCGACGATCAGCGAAAACATCGGATTGCGCGAGGCGGCGCCGATCGCTTCATGGAAGGCGATGTCGTGCTCCATGACCGCTTGCGGCGTTTCGAAATCCCGCTGCATCGCCTCGGCCAGCGCGATGATCTCGGCGGCCTCCTTGTCGGTACGCCGCATGGCGGCGAGCACGACCGTGCGGCGCTCGATCGTGCGGCGCACGTCGAAAATCTGCTGGATCGTCACCTGGTCGGTGTGCACGGCATGGTCGGTGATCAGCGCCAGCACATCGGCCTTGGGTGCCGCGACGCGCGGGCGCCGGCCGTTGCCGATATTGATCAGCGTCAAGGCGGAAAGCGAGCGATAGGCCTCGCGCACGATGCTGCGGGATATCCCGAGCTTTTCGGCGAAAGCGCCCTCGCTCGGCAGCCAGTCGCCGACCTGCAGGCCGTTCTCGCGGATATGGGCCTTCACGGCGTTCATGGTTGCGCCAAGCAGGCCCTCGGCGCCTGGGCGGCCACCCGCCGGGTCCGTCGCCGGTTTGAATTCTATCATGCCGCTCCCTTACCTATCATATAGGTACGTATTAACCTTTGAATAGATCGGCGACGACCGGGTGTCAATCCTAATTTAACCGCATGAATTCGGCTTCATTTTTACAAATGACAGCCAATAGCCATCCTTTGTCATTTCTCTTTCTTGACATATGTCGACTTCATGGTGTTATTTGTAAAAAAGCGATGGGAGTGTCGCGCCGGGAGGAGAGAATGCAGCCACTGTTGAAAGTGGAAGGGCTCAGGAAGTCCTTCGGCGGCGTCGCGGCCTTGCGCGATGGCCGTTTCGAGCTGGAAGCCGGCTCGGTTCACGCACTGTGCGGCGGTAACGGCGCCGGCAAGTCAACCTTCCTGTCGATCCTGATGGGCATTCACAAGCGCGATGGCGGCACGATCCTGCATCGCGGCAAGCCGGTCGAATTCGGCAGTCCGGCAGAGGCTTTGCGCTCCGGCATCGCCATCATCGAGCAGGAGCTGAGCCCGGTTCCGCACATGACGGTGGCGGAAAACATCTATCTCGGCCGCGAACCTTCGGCCCGCTTCGGCGGCATCGACTTCAAGACGATGAACCGCAATGCGCAGGCGTTGCTGGACCGTCTCGAATTCAGCATTTCCGCGCGCGACTACATGATGAACCTCTCGGTCGCGCAGATGCAACTCGTCGAGATCGCCAAGGCGTTGAGCCACGAGGCGGACGTCATCTTCATGGACGAGCCGACCTCGGCGATCGGCGAGAAGGAGGCCCAGCATCTCTTTTCGGCGATCCAGCGTCTCAAGTCCGACGGCAAGGGCATCGTCTACGTCTCGCACCGGCTGTCGGAAATCTTCCAGATCGCCGACAGCTACACCGTCTTTCGCGACGGCGGTTTCGTCGGTGCTGGGAACCTGGCCGATATCGACCGGCGCGGCCTCATCCGCATGATCGTCGGCCGCGAACTCGGCGAGGAATATATCAAGACCAACACGCCGACCGAGATCGCCGGGCTCGAAGTCACCGGGCTTTGCGCGCCGGGCAAGATCGAGGACATCAGCTTCACTGCGCACAAGGGCGAAATTTTCGGCATCTACGGCCTGATGGGCTCCGGCCGCACGGAAATCTTCAACTGCCTGTTCGGCATGGACCGCCCGTCTGCCGGCGACATTCGCCTCGACGGCAAGCCGGTCGCGATCCGCCAGCCCGCCGACGCCATGGCCGAGGGCATCGCCTTCGTTACCGAGGACCGCAAGGTCACCGGCCTCAACCTCATCGACAGCGTGCGCAACAACATCTGCCTCGCCAGTCTGCCGGACATGAGCCCCGGCTTCGTCATGCAGAAAAGCCGCGAACAGGCGGCGAGCGCCGAGATGATCGAGCGTTTCGCCATCAAGGCGGCACGCGACACCATGCCGGTCTCCGGCCTTTCCGGCGGCAACCAGCAGAAGGTGGTGCTTGGAAAATGGTTCTTGCGCCAGCCGCGCGTGCTGCTGCTCGACGAGCCGACCCGCGGCGTCGATGTCGGCGCCAAGCGCGAGATCTACCGCATCATCTGCGATTTCGCGGCCGCCGGCGGCACGGTCGTGATGATCTCCTCCGAAATCGACGAAATCCTGGGCATGTCCGATCGCATCCTCGTCATGCGGCAGGGACGCTCCGCCGGCATCCATGACCGGCAGGACACGGACGCCCAGTCGCTCGTGCACCTGTCGACCTGAAGAGAACCCGACGATGCCGCACGCATTGAACCCGCATGGCAAGAGGTGACACCCGTGTCCAGCTTAGAGAACAACACGTCCAGCTCCTGGCTGAATTCCGATCGCCGCCGGCTGATCCTGCAGGAATACGGCATCTTTTTCGCCTTCCTGCTGCTGGTCGGCATCCTGGCGCTCTCCAACGAGTTCTTCCTGACGCCGGGCAACATTTCCAACGTGCTGCTCCAGACGTCGATCAACGGCGTGCTCGCCATCGGCATGACCTTCGTCATCCTGACGCGCGGCATCGACCTGTCGGTCGGCTCGGTGGTGGCGCTGGCCGGCATGGTGAGTGCCAGCTTCGTCACCAGTTCGGCGACCGCCGGCATTGCCGGGGCGCCCTACCCGATGGTGGTGGCGCTGGCGGCCGGCATCCTCGTCGGCGTCTGCTGCGGGGCGCTCGTCGGCCTCATCGTCTCGCGCTTCTCGGTTCCGGCTTTCGTCGCGACGCTCGGCATGCTCTCGGCCGCCCGCGGCGCCACCCTCATCTATGGCGGCGGCAAGCCGGTGCCGGGGCTGTCGCCGGACTTCCGCTGGATCGGCACGGGCAACATCTTCGGCATCCCGATGCCGGTCATCCTGCTCGCCGTCGTCTTCGCCGTCTCCTGGTGGGTGCTGACCCGCACGCGCTTCGGCCGCTACATCTACGCCGTCGGCGGCAACCCGCATGCCGCAAAAACCTCCGGCCTCAACGTCACGCGCATCCGCTTCCTCGTCTATGTCATCTCGGGTGCGCTCTCCGGCCTTGCCGGCATGATCCTCTCGGCCCGCACGGGCTCCGCCCTGCCGCAGGCCGGCATCGCCTACGAGCTTGATGCGATCGCGGCGGTGGTCATCGGCGGCACCTCGCTTTCGGGCGGCGTCGGCCGGGTGACGGGCACGCTGATCGGCGCCCTCATCATCGGCGTCATGAACAACGGCCTCGATCTGATGGGTATCCAATCCTACTACCAGCAGGTCCTCAAGGGCGCCCTCATCGTCGGCGCCGTCATGCTCGACCAGAAGCGAAACCAGGGCGGCTAGCCCCACAAATACGGGCGTCCTGCGCCCGTCGTCGAAACGGTTTGCCAGACGGCAGCCGGAATCTCAAAGGAGGAGAATGTCATGAAGAAACTGATGATTGCCCTTGCGTCCGCGACGGTGCTTTTCGCCTCGTCCGCCATCGCCCAGGAGAAGCTGAAGATCGGTGCGGCGCCCTACGGCCTCAACGCTGAATTCATGCAGATCTGGTCCGCTGCGCTGGAGGAGCACCCGGCCGTGAAAAGCGGTGAAGTGCAGCTGACCGTCTTCGACGGCCGCTACGATGCACTGGTCCAGCAGGAACAGTTCAACACGATGATCACGCAGAAATTCAACGCGATCATCTTCGTGCCGATCGACATCGAAGCCGGCGCCACCGCCGTGCAGGCGGCGAGCGACGCCGGCATTCCGGTCGTCGGCTCCAACACCCGCGTGAACTCCGACCTGCTCGCCGCCTATGTCGGCTCCGACGACACGATCTCCGGCTACATGGAAGCCAAGGCCGTGCTCGACAAGATCGGCTGCAAGGGCAATGTGGTGATCATCGAAGGCCCGATCGGCCAGTCGGCGCAGATCTCGCGCCTCGAAGGCAACCAGAAGGCGCTCGCCGAGTGCCCGGACGTCAAGGTGCTGGAACAGCAGACCGCCAACTGGTCGCGCGCCGAGGCCCAGACGCTGATGGAGAACTGGCTGACGTCCCATCCCGGCCAGATCAACGGCGTCATCGGCCAGAACGACGAGATGGCGCTCGGTGCGGTCGAGGCGATCAAGTCCGCCGGCCTCAAGACCGAGGACTTCGCCATTGCCGGTATCGATGGCATCACGGATGCGCTGACCGCCGTCAAGGAAGGCACGATCACCTCGATCCTGCAGGATGCCCGCGCCCAGGCGCAGGGCGCCCTCGATCTTGCTATCCTTCATGCCAGGAAGGGCGACTACAAGCCGCAATCCGACATCTGGGCGCAGTATCCGGACATGCCGTTCAACGACGGCAAGGACAAGGAGTACAATGTTCCGTGGACGCCGGTCACGGCCGACAATGTCGATAAGCTGCTGGATATGCGCAAGTAACGAGCCAACCGCGGGGCGGCCCGGTCGCCCCGCTCCCTAAATCCGGGTACCCGCATCACGAACCCCCTCATCCGGCCCTTCGGGCCACCTTCTCCCCGCAGGGGAGAAGGGGAAGATCGCCGGCAGGCGGATGAGGGGGATTTCGCGGGCGCAAACCCCGAATTGAAAGAAACGAGAGCAGACCGATGACCGACACCCCTCCCAGGATCGACCTCAACTTCCCGCTCGACGGCAAGGTCGCGCTCGTCACCGGCGGCGCCTCCGGCATCGGCGCGGCCATCGCCTCGTCTTTCGCGTCGAAGGGCGCAAAGATTGCCGTGCTCGACATCAATGCCGATATCGCGAAGGCGAAGGCGGACGAGCTTGGCGGCGCGGCGCGGCCTTTCGTCTGCGACGTGGCGGATGCCGCCTCCGTCCAGAAAGCCGTCGACGATGTGGTCGCGGCCTTCGGCGGCATCGACATCGCGGTCAACAGCGCCGGCATCGTGGCGCTTGCGCCTGCGGAAGACCTGACGCTCGCCCAGTGGGACAAGACGATCGACATCAACCTGAAGGGCAGCTTTCTCATCACCCAGGCGGTCGGCCGCCGCATGATCGCGGCCGGCAAGGGCGGCAAGATCGTCAACCTCGCCTCGCAGGCGGGCTCCGTCGCGATCGAGGAGCACGTCGCCTATTGCGCCTCGAAATTCGGCGTCATCGGCATGTCGAAAACCTTTGCCGCCGAATGGGGCAAACACGGCATCACCGTCAACACGATCTCGCCCACCATCGTGCTCACCGAACTCGGCAAGAAGGCCTGGGCCGGCGAAAAGGGCGAGGCGGCCAAGAAGCGCATCCCGACCGGCCGTTTCGCCTTCCCGGAAGAGATCGCCGCCGCCGCCGTGTTCCTGGCCTCGCCGGGCGCCGACATGATCAACGGCGCCGATCTCGTCATCGACGGCGGCTACACCATTCTGTGAGAGGACTTGTCATGCAGCGTTTCATCAACGATCCGGATCTGGTGGTCGAGGATACGGTCAAGGGGTTCGTCAAGGCCCATTCGGATATCGTGCGGCTGGCGGAAAACCCGCGCGTCGTTGTCGCAAAACACGCGCCCGTCGCCGGCAAGGTGGGCGTGGTGACGGGCGGCGGCTCGGGCCATGAACCGGCCTTCATCGGCTATACCGGCAAGAACATGCTCGACGCGGTCGCCGTCGGCGAACTGTTCTCCTCGCCGACCGCCAAGAGCTTCCACGACGCCATCCGCGCGGCCGATGGCGGCAAGGGCGTCGTCGTGCTCTACGGCAACTATGCCGGCGACAACATGAACGTGAAGATGGCGACGAAGCTCGCCGCCAAGGACGGGATCGAAATCGCGACCGTCGTCGCCAATGACGACGTCTGCTCCGCGCCGCCCGAAGAGCGCGAAAAACGCCGCGGCGTGGCCGGCGAAATCTTCATGTGGAAGATGGGCGGCGCCAAGGCCGCGGCGGGCGCCAGCCTTGAGGAGGTGCGCGCAACCGCCCAGAAGGCGATCGACAATTGCCGCTCGATCGGCGTCGGCCTCGGCCCCTGCACGCTGCCGGCCGTTGGACACCCGAATTTCCAGATCGAGCCCGGCACGATGGAAGTCGGCATCGGCCATCATGGCGAGCCGGGCGTGCGCGTCGAAAAGCTGAAGACGGCGGACGAGGTTGCGAAGGACATGGTGAAGATCGTGCTCGACGATCACGACCTGCCCGAAGGCACGGAAGTCGCGGTGCTGGTCTCGGGCCTCGGCGCCACGCCGCTCAACGAACTCTACATCCTGAACGACACGATCGAGAGCGAGATTTCGGCCCGGGGCTTGAAAATCCACAAGACCTGGATCGGCAACTACTTCACCTCGCTGGAAATGGTCGGCGCGACGCTGACCGTGATGGCGCTCGACGACGACCTGAAAACGCTGCTCGATGTCGAGACGCGTTGCACGATGATCCTGTGACGGGAGGACACTTCATGCAGACCTTCGACAATGCATCCTCCGGCGCCATCGTGCTGTCCATGGCCGAACGGATCGTGGAAAACCGCGCCTATCTCAGCGAGATCGACGGCAAGATCGGTGACGGTGACCATGGCGTCAACATGGCCAAGGGTTTTGGCATGGCGGCCGAGCGGCTGAAGGGCAAGGATGCGCCGCTCGCCGAATCGCTCGACACGCTCGGCACCGTGCTGATGACGGAAATCGGCGGCTCGATGGGTCCGCTCTATGGCGTCATGTTCACCGAATTCGCCGAAAAGATCGAGGGCGTGGAGAAGATCGACGCGGCAGCCTACAGCAGGATGCTGCATGCAGGGCTCGAGGGCATCCAGTCGATCGGCTCGGCCAAGGTCGGCGACAAGACGCTGATCGACACGCTGGTGCCGGCCATCGAGGCCTTCGACAAGGCGACGGCGGAGGGCAAATCCTTCGGCGAGGCGCTGGAAGCGCTGGTCGTCGCTGCGGAAACCGGCCGCGACTCGACGATCAACTTGGTTGCCAAGATCGGCCGCGCCAGCCGCCTCGGCGAGCGTTCGCTCGGCGTGCTCGATGCGGGGGCCACCTCCTGCGCGATCATTCTGAAAGAATTGTCCGACGGCGCGCGGGCGCGGCTCGTCTGAGCGAAGGGTCCTCCCAGGATGCGCGGCCCGTTTCGTCGCAGACGGGTCGCGCGCCGCCTTTCTTCGATTCCGGTTGCAAACCGGCGGCGTTGCTCCCATGTTCGCCGCCAAAAGGGGGACCGGCGAAACCGATGGCATTGAAGACTTCCTCGCCGCGCAAGGGCGGCATCAGCCGGGTGAACGGGCCGGAAGGCGTGGATTCGATCCCGCTGCGCTATGGCGACGACCCCTATGTCTGGGCCTGCTGGCTCTATTATGAAGACGGCATGACGCAGGGCGAGATCGCCGAGGCGATGGGCGTGTCGCGCGCCACCGTTAACAGCTACCTCGCCGACGCCCGCGAAAAGGGCATCGTCAACATCTCCATCGAACCCGCCCGCCTCGCCTCGCTCACCATCGCGCAGGAACTCAAGCGCCATTTCGGCCTTTCCGACTGCCTCGTGGTGCCGAACGACGACGATTCGCGCCCCTTGATCGGCAGGCTGGGGGCCGCCGGCGCGCAGGCGCTCGCCAAGATGATCAAGTCCGGCGACACGCTCGCCGTCGCCTGGGGCCGCACGATCCTCTCGGTGGGCGAACATCTGGAAATGGGGCCGTTGCAGGACGTCACGGTCGTCCAGGCGACGGGCGGCACGACCGCCAGCTTCGCCTATACGCCGGAACTGACCACCGCCGCCGTCGCCCGCGCGATTGCGGCGCGTTGCGTCAACATCACGGCCCCCGCCGTCGTCGCCTCGGGCGAAATGCACCGCATGCTGCTCGCCGAACCGCTGATCCGCGAACAGTTCGACACGCTCGCCCGCGCCAACCGCATCGTCTTCGGCATCTCGTCGCTGCGCCCCAACTCGACGATCCACACCAGCGGCTTCTTCGAATCCGTGCCCCTGCAGCACTATCTCGCCAAGGGGGCGGCGGGCGTTCTTGCCGGACGTTTCATCGACGAACGTGGCCGCCCCGTCGCAGGCCCCCTCGATGATCGCACGATCGGCATTTCGCTGGAGATGCTGCGCGGCATCGGCACCCGCGTCGCCGTCGCCGGCGGCTTCGACAAGGTGCCGGCTTTGCTCGCAGCCCTTCGCGGCGGTTACGTCAACGTGCTGGTGACGGACGCCGCGACCGGCGCCGGCATCCTGCGCGCCGATGGCGTGACGAGCCTCGACGGCAAACTCTCGCAGCGCCAGAAGAGCGTGCCGGTCGCCAACAGCTACCGCAGCCACGTCAAGAAATTCCTCAACAATCCCAATGACGTCGTCGAAGAAATGCTGGACGGCCTGATCGCCGCGCACAGGCCCTATCTCCAGCCGGTCACCGGCTCGCGCCGCGCGCTCGTCGCCCGCGATGGCCCGCGGCCGGGCAAGGTCGGCCTCGTCATCGGCGGCGGCGCGGGGCACGAACCGTGTTTCGTCGGCTATGTCGGCAAGGGTCTCGCCGACGCGGTGGCGATCGGCAATATCTTCTCCTCGCCGCCGCCAGACCCGATCGTCAAATGCGCGGTCGCGGCCTCCGGTGGTGCCGGCGTGTTGTTCGTCTACGGCAACTATGCCGGCGACGTGATGAATTTCGAGATGGCGGCGGAGCTTGCCGAGGAACAGGGCATCCCGATCCGCACGGTTCTGACGACCGACGATATCGCCTCCTCGCCGGTCGAGGACAAGGAGGGGCGTCGCGGCGTCGCCGGCAATTTCTTCGTCTTCAAGGTGGCGGGTGCGGCATGCGACCGCGGTTTGACGCTGGACGAATGCGAGGCAATTACCCGCAAGGCCAACGATCGCACCTTCACGGTGGGCGTCGCGCTCGAATCCTGCTCCATGCCGCAGACGCGGCGGCATAATTTCGACATCGGCCCGGACGACATGGAGCTCGGCATGGGCATCCATGGCGAGCCCGGCGTGTCGCGCGAGCGCATCCGCACGGCCGACGAGATCGTCGACACGATCATGGACAATATCTTCAAGGAGATGAAGGCCGAGCCCGGCGACCGGGTGGCGGTGCTGGTCAACTCCTTCGGCGCGACGCCGCTGATGGAACTCTACATCCTGTTTCGCCGGGTGGAGCAGCGGTTGTCCGCCAAGAACATCACGATCGAGGCGAGCTGGGTGGGGCACTATTGCACCTCGCTGGACATGGTGGGCGCCTCCATCTCGATCCTGCATCTCGACCGGCAGCTGACCGACCTCATGCACCATCCATGCCGGTCGTCGATTTTGACCGTCAACACGCCCTGAAATGCCTTAGTGTGGAGGAAGACATGTCGGAAAGCGCGGCGCGGGCTCTCGCCAGGATGTTCGGGCGCATGGCCGAGGCGATCGAGGTGGAGAAGGATCATCTTTCCGAGCTGGACGGCGCGATCGGCGACGGCGACCACGGCATCACCATGTCGCTCGGCTTCAAGGCGGTGAACACGGCGCTCGCCGCGCTCGATCTCGATGCGGCGAGCGCCGCCGAGGTGATGCAGACGGCCGCGAGGGGCTTCCTCGATGCCGTCGGCGCCTCCACCGGCCCGCTCTACGCCACCGGTTTCCGCCGCGCCGCGCAAGCGCTCGCGGGCCGGAAAGAACTCGACCTCGCCGCCTGCCGCGACATGCTGGCCGCCATTTCCGAGGGCATCCGCGACCGCGGCAAGGCGCAGCGCGGCGACAAGACCATGCTCGACGTCTGGCTGCCCGCGGCCGAGGCCGCCGCAACCGCGGTCGCCGACGGCAAATCGAAGCGCGACTTCTGGAACGCCGTCACCGCCGCCGCCGACAATGGCGCCGCCGCGACCGCCACGATGGTCGCCACCAAGGGTCGCGCCGCCCGCGTGCGCGAGCGTTCGCTCGGCCATCTCGATCCCGGTGCGGCCTCCGCGGCCGCCCTCGTCCGGGCGATGGCGGAAACGCTGTAGCTCAAGGTGAAACGGGCTTCAGGCGGCGGCCGAGAGGTGCTCGTGCACCGCAAGCCAGCGGCCGGCGGCGTCGCGCGAAAAAACGATCGTCTCGCGCTCGTTGTTCGTCATGGTTTCGCCGCCCACCGAAACGTCGGTCTCGACGGCATGGGTGAAGATCGCCACGTTGCCGACGAGCCGGACTTTCCGGTCCGTCGAGCGGCAGCCGAGCACGCGAAAACCGTCGCGCGTCTCCCAGAGCGCCCATTCGGCTTCATAGGCGGCGCGATCGTCGAGCGTGCGGTCGAGATTGTGGAAGACGAAGGTCGCTTCCGGCGCGAAAGCGGCAAAATAGGCCGCGCGGTCATGTCGGGCGAACGCAGTCACCAGGATATTGGCGGCGGCGAGGACGGCGATTTCCGCTTCGGTCATGGTATTCCTTAGACGATCTTGATGCTGCTGATGAGGGCGGCGATGGGTTCGTGCTGGGCGTTGACGCGCGCCTTCAGCTCTTCGAGCGGCATGGCGTCGACCTTGCAGAACTCGATGAACATCATGTTGAGATTGTTGAAGAAAACCTCGCCCATCGCCTTCGCGTCGACGCTCGCATGCACGACGCCGCGCGCCTGGAGGGTCTGGACGAGCTGGACGACCTGCGCGCAGAGCTGCCCGTCGAGCTCGGTATAACGCCGCGAGAGCGGCATGTCCGGCTGCTGGATGGAGATGGCCATGGCGGTGCGCCACATCTCCTTGGAGAGATAATAGAGCGAATGGTCGTAATATTGTTCGATCAGCGCGCGCAGCGCTTCCGCCACGTTCAGCGGCGGACTGGCGACGATGCGCGAACCGCCTTCCAGCACCTCCGTCACTTCCATCGCGACGGTGGCGACGAGGATGTCGCCCTTGTTCTGATAGTAGTTGTAGAGCGTGCCGACGGAGACCTCCGCCATCTCGGCGATGTCCTCGATGCGGGCACTGTCATAGCCCTGCTCGCGGAACAGCGTGGTCGCGGCTTCGAGGATGCGCCGCGTCCTGTCCGCCTTCTGTTTTGCCCGCAATCCGGCCATGGAATCCTCCGTTGGAATCTCCTCAAAAATGAGATTGACTTAAAAAATGAATTCGTTCAATCTTTTTCTCAAGGCACCGCAATGAGTGCCATTCGCCAGGGCCAAAAGCCGTCAGCCAGAGGGAAAGATGATGACGAAAACCGTTTCCGGCGGGTTTTCCCGCCGCATGCTTCTTGCCACCGCAGCCATGTTTGTTTTCGGCCCCGTCGGCGCGCAGGCGCAGGACGAGCTGAACGCGCTGGTCTGGTGCGACCACACCGACCCGGCGCTGGTGGAGCCTTTCGAGAAGGCCAACAACGTCAAGGTCAACCTCAAGGAATATGAGGGCACGGGGGCTGCGATCTCGATCATCGAGCAGTCCCGCCCCGGTGACTGGGACGTGCTGGTGATCGACGCCGTCGACGTTCCGCGTGCCATCGACATGGATATTCTGGGTGAAATGCCGGCCGACAAGCTGCCGCTCGGCGATCTCTTCCCGGAAGTGCGCATGGACGAGACGACGACCAAGGACGGCAAGGTCTACGCCATTACCGAGAAATTCGGCTACAACACGATTTCCTTCGACAAGACGAAGGTCGATCCGGCCGACATGGACGACCTCTCGGTCATCTGGTCGGACAAGTACAAGGGCCGCATCGCGCTCTATGATTATTACCTTCCGATGGTCGGCCTGACCGGCGTCGGCATCGGCAAGAAGACCGCCGACCTGAAGCAGGACGACCTGCCGGCGATCAAGGAAAAGCTCTTCGAGATGAAGAAGGTCGCCCGCCAGGTGAGCGACGTCGTCGCCTCGCAGACGGCCCTTGCGACCGGCGAAGTCGATATCGTCGTGGGCGGCGGCGAGTGGCTGACGGCCGGCCTTTCCGGCGAAAAGCCGAACCTCGACTGGACGATCCCCAAGCAGGGCGCGCTCCGCTGGGCGCAGTCGATCGGCGTCTTCAAGTCCTCCGAAAAGCAGGACCTCGCGCTGAAATTCGTGCAATATATCGTCGGCCCCGAGGGCCAGGCGCGGCTTGCCACCTCGTCGTGCTACTGGGCGATGCCGGCCAATGCCAAGGCCGGCGAACACCTCACCGACCCGCAGAAGACGGCTTTGCGCTGGGACAAGCAGCCGGACTACCTGAAGAATTCGCAGCTCTACCCGGTGGCCGACGCGGACATGGATGCGGCGATGCAGGATGTCTGGACGGAAATGTTGCAGCAGTAAGCGGCAGAGGGGACGGGCGAGGCACCCCCCTCTGGCCTGCCGGCCAACTCCCCCTCAATGGGGGAGATTGGGTGGAGCGACGTTTCGACCATCTTTGGCATTCCGATTTGAGCAATGCCCTCATGTCTTGCCGATCTCCCCCCTTGAGGGGGAGATGGCCGGCAGGCCAGAGGGGGGTATGCCACGCACGCGATGCCATCGCCCCTTTCAGAGAATTCTGGAGACAAACCCCATGACCGCCACTGCCTATGAGCGCGCGGAGCGCCGCAAGGCCTGGGTCTTTGCCCTGCCGGCTTTGCTCTGGACGGGGTTCTTCTTCCTCGTGCCCTTCGCCTATATGGCGGCGATCAGCTTCTGGACGCGGCAGGGGCGCGAGATCGTCGCGACCTGGACGCTCGACAATTACGTCGCCTTCTTCGAGAAGGCGCATCTCTTCAAGGGCTTGGTGGTCTCGCTGGAGATCACCGCCGTCGTTACCGTCATCTCCATCCTGCTCGCCTACCCGCTCGCCTGGATCATCGCCGAGCGCGTGCCGAAGAAGTGGCAGCGTTTCGCTCTCATCATGGCGATCCTGCCCTTCTGGACGTCCTATGTGGTGCGCTCTTACTCCTGGCTGCTGGTGCTGTCCAAGGGCGGCGTCGTCAACCAGGCGCTGCTGTGGCTCGGCATCATCGCCGAACCGCTGGAGCTATCCGCCAACCGCACCGGCACGATCATCGGCTTCGTGCACTTCTTCGTCATGCTGCTGACGCTGACGATCTACGCCAACCTTATCCAGCTTTCGCCGAACTATCGGCGCGCAGCGGCCGATCTCGGTGCCAACGCCTTCCAGACCTTCTGGTTTGTCGTGCTGCCGCTGACGCTGCCCGGCATCATGGTCGGCGCCTTCCTGACTTTTGTGCTCTGCATCGGCGACTACATCACGCCGCAGATCCTCGGCGGCAACAACGAGCTGGTGCTGCCGCAGGTCATCATGCTGCAACTCGGGAGGCGGGCGGATTTCCCGATGGCTGCCGCCCTCTCGCTGGTGCTGATGGTCGTCGTCACGCTTGCCTATATCGCCTGCGCGCGCTGGCTGAAGATGGAGAGGACGTAACATGCGCCACCTCACCGCCGCTCTTGCAGCACTCTATGCCGGCCTCATCTATCTGTTCATCTTCCTGCCGGTCGTCGTGCTCGTGCTGTTCTCCTTCCAGGATGGCACGCTGCCGGTGCCGCCGCTGAACGGGCTGACGCTGCGCTGGTACGAGGCGATCTTTTCCGATGGCAAGCTGATGGCGGCCCTCGGCAACTCGCTGATCGTGGCGGTCGTCTCATCGGCGGTCGCCTGCGTGCTCGGCTTCCTCGCGGCCTATGCCTTCGCCCGCTACACGCTGCCGGCCTCCGGCCTCCTGCGCGGCCTCATCGTCGCGCCGATGACGGTCAGCACGCTGATCATTGGCCTCGGCCTGCTCTCGGTGCTCAATCTCACCGGGCTCAGGCTCTCGCTCATCACCGTCGGTATCGGCCATGTGGTGATCAACCTGCCGCTCTGCTTCGCCATCATCTATGCCTCGATGGGCGGGCATCAGGTGAATATCGAGCGGGCCGCGCGCGATCTCGGCGCGAAGGACTGGCAGGTCATGCTGCTCATCACCGCGCCCATGCTGCTGCCGTCGATCCTTGCCGCCTTCTTCCTCTCCGTCACCTTCAGCTGGGACGAGTTCATCGTCGCCTTTCTGCTGTCGCGCTTCGACGTGACGCTGCCGGTCGAGATCTGGAGCATGCTGCGCTCCGGGCTCGATCCCCGCACCAATGCCATCGGCAGCGTCGTCTTCCTCGTCTCGGTTGCGTTCCTCATCGTCCTGGAACTCGCCGTCTTCAGAAAGAAAGCCTCATGACCGCCGACGTTTCCGTTCGCAACGCCACCAAGGTCTTCGGCTCCTTCCGGGCGCTCGACGATGTGTCGCTCGATATCGCCGCCGGCGAGTTCGTCGTGCTGCTCGGCCCCTCCGGCTGCGGCAAGACCACGCTCCTCTCCATCCTCGGCGGCTTCATCGAGCCGACCTCCGGCACGGTTTCGATCGGCGGGCGCGACATGACCCACGTTTCGCCGGCCAAGCGCCCGACCACGACCATGTTCCAGGACTACGCCCTGTTCCCGCATATGTGCCTGCGCGACAATGTCGGCTTCGGCCTGCGCATGCGCGGCATGGGCAAGGCGGAGCGGTACGAGAAGGCGTTTTCTCTGCTCGATCTCGTCGGGCTCCGGGCATCATCGGCCAAGAAGCCGCACGAGCTTTCCGGCGGCCAGCGGCAGCGTGTGGCGCTGGCCCGCGCGCTCGCGGTCGACCCGGACGTGCTGCTGCTCGACGAGCCGCTCGGCGCGCTCGACCTGAAATTGCGCCGCCAGATGCAGGACGAATTGAAGGCGATCCAGAAGCGTGTCGGCACGACCTTCGTGCATGTCACGCACGACCAGGAAGAGGCGATGGCGATAGCCGACCGCATCGTCGTCATGAACAAGGGCCGTATCGAGGATGTCGGCACGCCGGCCTCGATCTACATGCGCCCGCGCTCGCTGTTTTCCGCCGGCTTCATGGGCGAGGTCAATCTTCTGCCGGCCAAGGTGTGCGGCACGTCGGCGAACGAGGCGGAGGTGGAAACCACGCTCGGCCGCGTCGCCCTGCCCGCCTCCGCCTTCGTCGCGGGCTTCCCGGTGACGGGTCGCGATGTCACGCTCTGCATCCGCCCCGAGCATTTTCGAAGCGCCGGTGCCGACGGCGCGACCGTCTCGCTCGGCCGCGGCCGCATCACCGGCAGCGCCTTTTTCGGCACGCATCACCGCTGCCATGTCGCTGCCGAGGGCGCTGCCCTCACCGCCCATCTTCCCCAGACCGATCTGCCGGAAGTCGGCGCCGAGCTTGACCTTCGGCTGAAGGCGGATAGCATCGTCGCGCTTCAGGACGGAGCGGGAGTAGGACAATAAATGCAGCGCATCCGCCCGGAGGACTGGTACAGCGTGCGTCGCCTCGATGACGGCGTGACCGCCATTTCCGAGCCCTATATCCAGGAGTTCTACCGCTGCAACGTCTGGCACATCCGCGGGCGTGACCGCGACATGCTGGTGGATAGCGGCATGGGCGTCGTTTCGCTGCGCGAATGGGTGCCCGTCGTCACCGAGCGCGACTTGATCGCGGTGGCGAGCCACACCCATTTCGACCATATCGGCTGCCACCACGAATTCGAATGCCGCGCCGTGCATGCGGCCGAGGCGGAACTTCTCGCCAACCCGACGCGGGAAAACACGCTCGCCGACCCTTATGTCACCGACGAGATTTTCGACGCGCTGCCGCCCGAACCCTATTGCTCGAAATGTTACGCGGTGAAGCGGGCACCGGCGACGCGCATCCTCGAGGACGGCGACGTGATCGACCTCGGCGACCGGCATTTCGAGGTCATTCACACGCCGGGCCACTCCCCGGGGGGTATTGCGCTTTACGAAAAGGCGACGGAAATTCTCTTCTCGGGCGACATCGTCTACGACGGCCCGCTGATCGAGGACACTTACCATTCCGATATGAATGACTACATCGCCTCGATGGAACGGCTCGTGGCCCTGCCCGTGCGGCTGGTGCATGGCGGCCATTTTCCAAGTTTCGGCGGGGACCGCTACCGCCAGCTCATCAAGGGCTGGCTTACTGAAAAACAGAAGTGACGGGAGAAAACATGCTCGACAAGCGCAAATTCTACATCGACGGCCAGTGGGTCGATCCGCTGAAGCCCAACGACCTTTCGGTGATCAACCCGGCGACGGAAAAGCCGATCGCGGTCATCTCCATGGGCACCGCCGCCGATATCGACCGCGCCGTCGCCGCCGCCAAGAAGGCTTTTGCAACCTACAGCCAGACCAGCGTGGAAGAGCGCCTCGCGCTGCTCGAAAAGCTGCTCGACATCTACAAGCGCCGCTATGAGGAGATGGCGCGCACCATCACGCTTGAGCTCGGCGCGCCGATCACCATGAGCACCGAGCAGCAGGCGGATGTCGGCGTCGGCCACCTACAGGGCTTCATCGAGGGCCTCAAGCGCCTGAAGGGCCGCGAAGTGCTGCCCAACGGCGACGTCGTGCGCCGCGAGCCGATCGGCGTCTGCGGCCTCATCACGCCGTGGAACTGGCCGATCAACCAGATCGCGCTGAAGGTCGTCCCGGCGCTGGCGACCGGCAGCACCTGCGTACTGAAACCGTCCGAATTCACGCCGCTCAACGCGCTGCTCTATGCGGAAATGGTGCATGAGGCCGGTTTCCCGGCCGGCACGTTCAACCTCGTCAACGGCGACGGTCTCGAATGCGGCGCGGCGCTTTCCAAGCACAAGGACGTCGACATGATGTCCTTTACCGGCTCCACCCGCGCCGGCATCGCCGTCAGCAAGGATGCGGCCGAGACGGTCAAGCGCGTGACGCTCGAACTCGGCGGCAAGTCGCCGAACCTTGTCTTCGCCGATGCGGACCTGGAAGACCGCGTTGCCGGCAGCGTGCGCGAATGCTTCAACAATTCCGGCCAGTCCTGCGATGCGCCGACCCGTATGCTCGTCGAACGTTCGGTCTACGACAAGGTCGTCGAGATCGCCGAGCGCACCGGCAGGCAAGCCAAGGTCGGCAACCCGGAAGAGGAAGGCGTCCACATCGGTCCGCTCGTCTCGCACATCCAGTTCGGCCGCGTGCAGGCGTTGATCGAGGCGGGTGTTGCCGAAGGCGCGCGCGTGCTGGTCGGCGGACCCGGCAAGCCGGAGGGTTTCGAGACCGGCTATTTCGTCAAGCCGACGATCTTTGCCGACGTCAACAACGACATGCGCATCGCGCGCGAAGAAGTGTTCGGCCCGGTCCTTTCGATCATCCCCTTCGACACCGAAGAGGAAGCAATCGCGATTGCGAACGACACCGCCTACGGCCTTGCCGCCTATCTCCAGACCGGCAACGCGGACCGCGCCGAGCGCGTCGCTGCGCGCCTTCGCGCCGGCATGGTGCACATCAACGGCGGCCCGCATCGCTACGGCAGCCCGTTCGGCGGCTACAAGCAATCCGGCAACGGCCGCGAGGGCGGCCTCTTCGGCCTCGAGGACTTTTTGGAAGTGAAGACGGTTCACCGGCCGGACGCGGCGTGACGCAGCCTGGCGACAACCTTTCCTCCGTCATGCTCGGGCTTGAGCCACTGGTGTCCGGTTTAAATTCAATGGACAAGGTGCACGGTGTTGATTCTACTCGTATTCGAGCGTTTGGCGACGATCTCGGACACGATAGAGGAGCAACCCCGTGCGGCATCACAA
>DASYHP010000010.1:0-4508 GCA_035998495.1 Mesorhizobium sp. | reverse complement strand
GCCGTGATGCGGCGATAGCCGTAGCGGCCATACCGGGTCGCAAGCGCGATGATGGCGGCGGTGAGCGCCCCATCATCAGCCCGGCCTTGGGGCACCTTCCTTTGCGTTGAACGATGCTGCCCCAGAACCCGGCACGCCAGACGCTCCGACACGCTGAACTTGGCCATGACGTGTTCCACGCAAGCACGGCGCCGGGCGGGGCTCAGAAGTTTCCCGCCAACAAGCGTCTGGCAAAGGCAGGCCTGCTAGCGGATGTTGTTGAGCGTGAGCTCCGCGCCTTCTGGTCGGCGGTAGAGGTCGAGCTCAGCCGGACTTCGAAAGCCAGGCAAGATGCCTGATTCCGGTGTTCGGCAGACTTCGCGGTCTAGAGGTCGAGGTTGCTGGGCATCATCACCAAGTCGGGGATCGTGATGCCGCCCGGCCGCGTCAGCATGAACGTCACAACGAGCTGAGGCGGCAACGGGAAGCGCGGAAGCGCAAGGATCAGGCCAAGAAGGCGGCCTGATCAGCTCATAAAGTAGACGGCAACGAACATTGCTGGCGCGCCGACACATAACAGTAGCGTCAGAGCCACTCGCGTGCTCCGTGGTGCGGGGTTCTTCCGCTTCGCCTTGAACGGAGTTTGCGCTGGCGACTGTCGGTGCCCGAACGTCTGCGTGTTCTTAGCCATAGGTCGGCTTGGCAGGTAAAGCTTAACGAATACCCGAGCACGCTCACCGACAGGCGCGGATCAGACGCGCGGCTGCAGCGGTGAGGCAGCCCACCTTGATAGGGCCATCTTGGGCAGCTACTCGCGCGTCATGCCAAAGACCGAGCGCGGAAATCGAGCCCGTAAGGCGGCTAATCTGTACGCGCCGCTGCCCGTGGACTCTGCCCTGATGTACGGGCTGGTCGCGATACTCGCGTCGGGCTTGGTGCTTTGGGTTGCCGGTAAGTTCTACGGCTGGAATGTCTTCCTCCACCCGGTTTGGACAGGGATTGGCTTCGTCGGCATATTCATCAGCGCTGTGTTTCTGAGGAAGCACCGGAAACGCCTGCACACCCCCGCGTTCCATGCCGAGTACCAACGCGACAAGGATCAGGACGACCCGTCGAGTTGAGGGGGGCTGGAACCCGGTGGCTGCATGCGCCTCAGCGTAGCATCGGAGCGCTCTCGTTCACCTCGCCCGGCGCAGCAAAGTCGGGCCGGTAGAACTTGTCATAGACCAGCCAAACGAGAACAGCCGCGAGGGCCGCCGCCAGAAGGATCGTCTGCGCGCGATTGCCGACGTTCATTTCACTGCTCCCATCGACGTTACAGTCTGACCACGCGATCAGGAGAAGCAGACGGACTTCAAGTCGGCTTCTCCAAGTGGAACGGCTACTCGCGCTGCAGCCTCTCGATCAACCGCTGGACCGTTTCGTCCGGGCCGCCAAGACCGCGTACCTCCTTGAGCCGCAGCATCTCGGCTTGGCCGCCTTTCCAGGCTTCATGCGCGTCAGGGTAGCTCCCGGCCGGAGGGTACTTCGTCCCATCGAGTTCGATGACGTAGGCAACCGTGCCATCCTCGTTGTCAACCGTGAAGACGTGCTCGACGTAGGTGTGGGGCGGGGAGGGCATGGCGAGTTCCGTGAACCACTCCATCGGACGGACGAGGCTGAAGTTCCCAGCATGACAATCCGGCCCGGGTGAAGTAACTGCCGGCCCCATGCAGACGTACATCGCCATGGGTGCCATCCTCGCCGCCTTGACTGGATTCCTCATCGGGAGTCCCACGCACGTCATTGTGCTCGCCGCCGGAATTGGTGCCGCGCTCGGCGCAGCCTTCTTCACGCTGATAGCTGAACAGAAGAAGCGATATGCGCGCGCCGGGTGGGTAGCGAGCGGTCCGCAGGGGTGGGCTAAATAGGGCTGCGTCGCCGATTCTCTGGGGGTCGCCACGGCACATAGATCCCAAGCGCGTATTGCGTGTCGCAGTTCACGCACTTGAAGATCTCTCGGCCGTTTGCTTTGGCCTGGAACTGAAGAACCGAGCGAACTCGCTTCTCAAAGCAGTTTGGGCAGGCGAGGTGATGTGGCTCACCGGTTCCGGCGTCTGGCTTCAATTCGTACGCGAAGGTGCCTTCGCCAAAATCCTTGAGCTGGTACCGAGCTGCGGTTGCAGACCAGTTCTCGAAGGCTGCAATCGTGTCCTGAAGTTCGCGTAGGGTCTGCTTGGCCGCAGCGGCAGATTCCTGAGCCGACAGGATTTTCTCCTGTAGGTCGATGACGGCAGCGTTCAGGGCCACACGGTCGTTAATATCCTTGAGGCCTCGAGCGATCTCGTAGGCCGATTTGAGGGCGCTATAGCCCGTGGCAATTTCTGCGGCGACCATGAGAGCCTCATCTAAATTAGACGAGAAGTAGAGCCGAGTAGATGGCCGCTGGCAAGAAGACGGGCGGGCGCCGGAAAGGCACTCCTGATAGGGCCACAGCGCGCCGCGAGCGCGAGATCGCCAAGGGCGGAGATACGCCGCTTGAGTACATGCTGAGGGTGATGCGTAATCCGCGTGCCGACGCCTCCCATGTCGAGCGCCGGGCCGCTCACCCCGCTTCGAGCGGGTGCCCGACGCCAAGCCTCAGCACGATCCCGAGCACCCCGACCACGTCAGGCTGGTAAAGCGGCTCGAGCGTCGGGCGCGGCCGCGGGAGAAGCCGAAGAACTCTGCTAGACGAAGTTGACGACAGACCGCGACCGTCATGCCGCGGCTAGGGCGTTCTCGTTCTGCAATGCGTGGGCTACTGCTACTGCATAGCCGATACCGACATTCGCTGACTTGCGCATCTCCAGGGCGATCTGTTTCATCTGGGCCTGCGTCTGTTGCATGCTTCCTACCACGTCTACACCCATTATGTAGCCGTGGCCGCCAAGGCCCTGCAGAGCGGAAAGGTTGCGATCGAAGCTCTCGATCAGCTGGTCGAACAACTTTCTCAGGCCCGTGGCCTTGCGAGAAACGACGCCGAGCACGCGTCCCGTTTCAGGGTCCACAAGCGGGCCACCGGAGTTGCTCGGGTTCACGCTCATGTCTAGCTGGATCATGGTGGCAGGGCCACTCTTGTGGACAGACGAAATGATGCCCGCATGCATCGTTAGATGCTCGATCTCGAAGGGATATCCGAGCGCCGCCACAGTGGCGCCAACGCGCGCGTTCTCCTCAGAGAAGCGGAAGTTGTGGCGTGTTTCTGCCTCGATCGGTAGCTCGAAGATCGCGTAATCGAACGATTGCTCTTCAGAGTACCCCCGGATTGAAAGCTCCACCTCAGCCTGAGTAAAGCGAAACGCCCGGTTGTTGCCCGCGTGGTCGCTATGCGCGAACCTGACGATCACGTCATGCTCTTTCGGAATGTCACGAAAGACATGGGCGCACGTCACCAGACGGTTCGCCATCAGGAACCCTGAGCCAGAGGCCGCTCGGTTCTGGCCCTTCACAGCTACTATATGAGCAACGCCGGATTTGACCTGTTCGAAGAGGTTCACGAGTTCGGTCATGCACTTCTCGCGCGAAGACGTACGGCATGGTTCTTGAAGGTGCTGGAACCGCAGAATCGCTCCACTCCTGTCAAGCAGATTCGCTCGGAGCCGACCCGGAGAAAACCTGGAATTTTCCGGGATAAACCCCGGAAATTTGACAGCCCCTCGTTTCGAGCGCAGTTTCCTCGCGAAGCCCTTCCTCCCCCGCGCGCGGATGAAGAGCGCGACCGAGACGCTGCTTCTCTCAACGGTCGCGAGCCAGGGGCGCCCCCAAGGCGACCCCAACCAGGGAACGCCCGGGACGGCACCCGCCAGACGCCAACCTTCAAGATTATCGTACGTCATCCGCGCGCGAGCACTGCCGAGCGCGGGCCCTGACGGCCCGCTCGCATTGAGGAAACACGATGGTCAGAACGCTGCGACCCAGCATCGCAGCCATCGATCTGCGTCTCGCCGCTCCTGCGCCCAAGAAGGCCGACCCAGAGCTAAAGACGCCGGAGCATCGCGCCTGGCGCGCGGAGGTCCTGCGTCGAGCCGGCAACCGATGCGAGGCCGTCGAGGACGGCCGTCGCTGCCCAGTATCGGCACCAGTGCGCCTCTTCGCCGACCACATCGAGGAGCGGAAGGACGGCGGCGCTCACCTCGATCCGGCGAACGGCCAGTGCCTCTGCGGGCATCACCACACGCTGAAGACCAATCGCGCCAGGGCAGAGCGGATGGCGAGGAGGTACTGAACCGGCCTACCGCTGGTCGTTGTACTGCGGCTTGGTCTGGCCGACCATGCGCGTCAGCTCGGAGAAGGCGGGAAGATCGGTCTCGGATTGCGCATTGTTTGCCATCTGAAGAACCCGGATCGGGAATACCACAGCGTCGCGCTGTCCGTCGTCAGGGTTTTTGAGACAGCTGATGGGCTGATTTAGCGGAGGCTCTGGCGCATCTGGGTTGTGAGCTTATGCGGCCGCCTTGCGGTGGAGCAAGCGGCGCTGGTTGATGGTGTCTCGTTTGATCCTTTCTCGC
>DASYHP010000007.1:0-7872 GCA_035998495.1 Mesorhizobium sp. | reverse complement strand
TCTGGTGCAGGCCCGCGCCGAGACCGACGAGAAGAAGCGCGCCGACATGTATGCCGAGATGCAGCAACTCGTGCATGACGATGGCGGCGCGATCGTGCTGGTGTTCAACAACTATGTCAGCGCGAAGTCCAAGAAGCTCGGACATGACGAAATCGCTGCGAACTGGGACAATGACGGCCTGAAGATCGCCGAGCGCTGGTGGGTGGCCGAAGGCTGATCGAGCCGAACCGGGTGGACGCAGGCGTCCGCCCGCATCCGTTGTCCTGGCCGGGGGACCGAGAGCCTCTCAACGGGCGGCGCACTCCACCAAGCGGATAAAATACTCGACACGCCCTCACATCCTGATTCGGCTCAGGGCTTCTACCCGCTTGTGCTGCTTGGAGGGGCTTCCACCCGGCCGCGAGCCCGCCGGTTTCGGCGACTGCCGCGGCTTTCGGCATAGGCCTTCGTGAACTCTGCTCCGAAGAGCAGGATCATCGATGAGTAGTAGACCCACAGCATGATGGTCATCACGGACGCTGCGGCGCCGTAGCTCGAGGCAACATTGCTCTGCCCGAGATAGAGGCCAATCACCGACTTGCCGGCCGTGAACAGCAGCGCGGTTGTTAGTGCGCCCGTCGCCACATCGCCCCAGGTCAGTGCCACGTTGGGCAAGACCTTGAAGATCATCGCGAAGAGCCCTGTCGCCACCGCCAGCGCGAAAGCGTTGTTGAGTACCCAAAGAATGAGCGTGGCCCCCGAGAAGCGTGCTTCGAGATAAGTGCCCAGGCCCGATATCCCCGCGTCGACAACCAGGGACACAAGAAGCAGGAAGCCAATGCCCAGCACCAGAGCCAGGCTCAGCACGCGTGTTCGGATGAAGTCTGTGAAGCCGTAGCTCGTCGGGGTGGGAGCCTTCCAGATGATGTTGAGATCGTCCTGCAGCTCGATCACGGCGCCTGTGACGAGCACCAGAAAAGTCAGCACCCCGATCGCGGTCCCCAGAACGCCGGACCCCACATCGGATGCGCTGGCGATCATTGTCTGAATGGCTTGGCCGGCGTCTTGCCCCACCATTCCGCCGAGCTCATCAACGACGGCGCCCTGTGCAGCCTCACGCCCAAAGACCAGGCCCGCCACAGCAATGGCGGTCAGCAGCATGGGGGCAAGGGAGAAGACGGTGAAGAAGGCAATGGCTGCGCTCAGGCTCATGGCGCGGTCATTCCACCAGCCGAGTGCAGCGGCCCTCAACAGGCGCCACATCTCTCGATGCATGACCCCGAACCCTCCCAGGCCGATCACATCCCTCAGCCAACGAGTGGACCAAGGCTAAGTTCCGCGTTTGGCGCCTATCACGTGCTTGGCACTTGGCGCAGGGCTGGATCAGGCGTGAAACTCCGGCAGGCTATTTGAGGCAACCGCCTGTCCGAACTGCGTCAGCCGCTCGCGCACGCCGAAGTCCAGCTCGCGCTGGTCTAAGATTGATGATCGATCTGCTTTGCCACGTTCACCGGTCTGTCATGCGAGCGCTTTACCCGCGCAATCAGCGGCGCTAGACCGGTGCCGGTAAAGGGGAGACGTCATCATGAAGACTTCAGGGCAAGTGGTGTCCTTCGTATTGGCGGCCATGCTGTCGAGCACCGCCATCTCGTCGGCCCAGGATTTGGCCGCGCTCGAGACTGCTGCCAAGCAAGAAGGGCAGTTGACGGTCATCGCACTGCCGCACAGCTGGTGCAACTACGGCGAGGTGATCGCCGCCTTCAAGCAGAAGTATCCTGAGATCACGGTGAACGAGCTGAACCCCGACGGTAGCTCGGCCGATGAACTCGAGGCCGTTCGCGCCAACAAGGACAACAAGGGCCCGCAAGCGCCCGACGTGCTCGACATCGGCCTGTCCTTCGGGCCTGCCGCCAAGGCCGAGGGCCTGCTCCAGCCCTACAAGGTTTCGACCTGGGACTCGATCCCCGAAGACGCGAAGGATGCCGAGGGCTTCTGGTACGGCGACTATTACGGCGTTCTGGCCTTCGGCGTGAACACGGACGTCGTGCAGAAGTTGCCGGCTGACTGGGCGGATCTGCTTGCCGCGGACTACGCGAACAGCGTCGCGCTCGCGGGCGATCCGCGCAGCGCCAACAACGCCATGCTGTCGGTCTACGCGGCCGGTGTCGCCAATGGCGGCAAGGCCGGCGCGGAGGCCGCAACCGCCGGTCTCGACTTCTTCAAGCAGCTCAACGAGAAGGGCAACTTCGTGCCCGTGGACGCGGAGGCCGCGGCGATAGCGCAAGGCACGACACCCATCGCCATCAACTGGGACTACAATCTCCTTTCGGCACGCGACACCATGAACGGCAACCCACCGCTCGAAGTGGTGGTGCCGAAGTCGGGCGTGGTCGCGGGCGTTTATGTTCAGGCGATCAGCGCCTATGCGCCGCATCCCAACGCGGCGAAGCTGTGGATGGAGCATCTCTACTCGGACGAGGGACAGCTCGGCTGGCTCAAGGGCTACTGCCATCCGATCCGCTTCAACGACCTCGCCCAAAACAACAAGATCCCGCAGGAACTGCTCGATAAGCTGCCGCCCGCGGAAGCTTACGAGAATGCGGTGTTCCCCTCGCTCGAGGAGCAGGGCGTGGCCAAGGACGTGATCAGCCAGCAGTGGGACGGCGTGGTCGGCACCACGGTGCAATGACCTCGCGGTGGCGCCCGGCCGGAATGCCGGGCGCCGCTCCCTTCCCGCTGAGGCGCTGAACCGCTTTGACCGCCGCTCGCCCGTCCGCCAAGCCGGACGCCTATTCATGACAGGTGCCGCTGGGAACGGGGCGTCCGCCATGCGGCGCACGAGCGTCTCCGCTAGGGCGCAGCCGTTCCGCCTGTCCTGGGATTGGCTGGGCGTTGCGCCCTTCTTTCTTTTCGCGATCCTGTTTCTGATCGGGCCGACACTTTACCTCGTGACGGGCGCGTTCCGGAACGCGGCTGGCGAGTGGACGCTGGCGAACCTCGCGGAATTGAGCCGGCCTTCGATCGTCTCGGCCTATTGGGTGTCCATAAAGGTCAGCGTTGCTTCGGCCGTGCTTGGCGCGCTGATCGGCTTCGCCATTGCACTGGCCGTTGTCCGAGGCGGACTGCCGCGCTGGATGCGGTCTGCGACGCTGACCTTTGCCGGGGTGGCCTCGAACTTCGCTGGCGTGCCGCTGTCCTTCGCCTTCATCGCCACACTTGGTCGCGTCGGCCTCGTCACGGTGCTGCTGCGCGACTGGTTCGGCTTCAATCTTTACGGCGCAGGCTTCAACCTCTTGTCGTTCTGGGGGCTGACGCTCGTCTACCTCTACTTCCAGATTCCACTGGTGGTGGTTGTCATCACACCGGCGATCGATGGCCTCAGGAAGGAGTGGGCCGAAGCGGCGTCGACGCTTGGAGCCACCCCCTGGCAGTACTGGCGCATGGTGGCTCTCCCCGTGCTCTGGCCGAGCTTTCTCGGAACGCTGGTTCTGCTGTTCGCCAATGCCTTTGGCGCGGTGGCCACCGCTTACGCGCTGACGGGTTCGTCCATCAACATCGTGCCGATCCTGCTCTACAACCAGATCCGGGGCGACGTGTTGAACGACCCGCATCTCGGCTATGCGCTCGCCTTTGGCATGATCGTGATCACCGGCCTCGCCAACCTCGTCTATCTATGGATGCAGGCGCGCTCGGAAAGGTGGCTGCGATGAAGGCCAGCCGGGCCTGGGCCTGGGCCACCTTCGCGGTCGGCGCAGCCTACTTCTTCCTGCCGCTGATCGGCATGGTTGAGTTCTCACTGCGCATGCGCCGAGGCGAATACTCGCTCGACGCCTATCGCGTGGTCCTGAGCGACCCCCGGTTCCAGGAAACCTTCACCTACTCGCTCGCCGCCGCCGCAATGACCATTCTTCTCGGCGTGGTGCTCGTGGTGCCGACCGCCTACTGGATCAGGCTCCGCATGCCCCGGTTGCGGCCCGTGGTGGAATTTATCACGCTCCTGCCTTTGGTGATCCCCGCCATCGTGATCGTGTTCGGCTATATCCGCATGTATGGTTCGTCCTCCGTGCTGCCCTTCCTGGCGACGGCGCGTGGCGCGGATGCGCTCTTGGTGATTGGCTATGCCACGTTGTCGCTGCCCTATATGTACCGCGCCGTGGATACGGGGCTGCGCACGGTCGACGTGCGCACGCTGACCGAAGCCGCCCAGGTGCTCGGCGCCGGCTGGATCACCATCATCGCTCGGCTGATTCTGCCCAACATCCTCGTCGCCGTGCTGTCGGGCGCCTTTCTGACCTTCGCCATCGTGATCGGCGAGTTCACGATCACCAGCCTGCTCAACCGGCCGGGGTTCGGACCGTTCCTGCAGACCATCGGCACCAATCGCGCCTATGAGCCCTCGGCGCTGGCCGTGATCGCCTTCGCCATCACTTGGGCTTGCATGACCGGCATTCAATTCCTGTCGCGCTGGGCGCCCAGAACCGCCAACTCTCCTCGCTGAGACTGCCCATGAGCGACCCCTTTCTCAGCATCCGCGGCGTGCGCAAAGATTTCGGGCCGACGACCGTGGTCAAGGACTTCGATCTCGAGGTCGCCCGGGGCGAGTTCGTGTCTTTTCTCGGCCCTTCGGGCTGCGGGAAGACGACGATGCTCCGCATGGTGGCGGGCTTCGAAGAGCCATCGGCGGGGCGCATCCTGATCGGCGGCCGAGACGTCACGGGCCTGAAGCCCAACCGCCGCGACGTCGGCATGGTCTTCCAAGCCTATGCCTTGTTTCCCAACTTGACGGTGGCGGACAACATCGGGTTCGGCCTCAAGGTGGCGGGAAAGCCCAGGTCCGAGCGGGAGGTGCGGGTAAAGGAACTGCTTGGGCTGATCAAGCTTGACGCCTTCGCCGACCGCTATCCGTACCAGCTTTCCGGCGGCCAGCAGCAGCGCGTGGCGCTCGCGCGGGCGCTTGCACCCCAGCCCAAACTGTTGCTGCTCGACGAGCCCTTGTCGGCGCTTGACGCGAAGGTTCGGCTCAGCCTGCGTGAAGAGATCCGGCAAATCCAGCAACGCCTCGGCATCACGACCGTGTTCGTGACGCATGACCAGGAAGAGGCCTTGTCCATCTCCGACCGCATCGTGGTCATGAACGCGGGGCGAGCCGAGCAGGTCGGCACGCCTTTCGAGATCTATAACCGCCCCGCGACGCGGTTCGTCGCCTCCTTTGTCGGCACGCTGAACCTGCTGGAAGCCACGGTTGCCGACAATGGCCGGGGGGTCATGGACATCGACGGCCAGCAAGTTGAACTCGGCCGGCCCATCGATCGCCGGGCCGGGGACGCGATTGCCCTAGCCGTTCGACCCGAAGCCTTGGCTCTCGGCGACGCGGGCGGCCAAGGCCCAGGCCTCTTCGGAATCGTCCGCGACGTCAGCTTCCTGGGCTCGGTGATCCGGGTGAGGGTGGACCTCGGCAAAACCACGCTCCTCTTGGACCGCTTCAACGATCCGGGTCAGCCGCCGCCCGCCATTGGGCAGCGTGCGCGGATCATCGTCTCCCCAAACGATGTCATGCTGCTCGATGGCTGAATACCCGAGGTTGGTCGTGTGCCGCAGGTTCAGAGCGGCCGATCACTCGCAGGCTGGGCTGCCGGCGAGCAGCATGTCCACCCGGAGCGGAGCAGGCGGATTTCTCGCCGAGAGTTATTCGCGCGGCACTGATCAGCCCCACGTTGACCCCTCTCCAGCGACGCTCGTGAACTGCCGTCATCGCTGAACCGCCACATTGACGTAAGCGGGCCAGTTGGAGATGCCTGCGCATGGCCGCACTGGTTTTTGTTGGGCCGGGAAGCCCCCTGATCTTGAGGGGCTTGGGCCTTGCGGCGTCGGCCGTTCCATGCAAGTTCGCTGCTTCCGCCGACCAGCCCGAAGCCCCTTTCTCCATGACCGACATCGCTCCATTTTCGCTTCCGGGTCGCTTCTGGCGAGGCAACATTCACACCCACTCGACTCTGTCGGACGGAGCGCTTGCGCCCGATCAGGTGGTCGAAGCCTATCGGCGCGCCGGCTACGACTTTCTGCAGCTTTCAGAGCACTTCATGGAGCGATTCGGATGGCCGATCGCCGACACCCGGAGGTTCCGCACCAACAACTTCACGACCTTGATCGGGGCCGAGCTGCATGCGCCCTCAACCACGGTCGGTGAGCTCTGGCACGTTGTCGCTGCTGGCTTGCCGCTGGACTTCGAGCCCTGCGCCCGCGACGAAACGGGGCCTGAGATAGCTCGGCGTGCGCGCGAAGCAGGAGCCTTTGTCGGAATAGCGCATCCCGCCTGGTCCCAGCTCACCATCGAAGACGGACGTGCGCTCGAGTCGGCCCACGCCGTGGAGATCTACAATCACGGTTGCGCCGTCGAAAACGACCGCGGCGACGGATGGTATTTGCTGGACCAGTTGCTGAACGAGGGCAAACGTCTCATGGCCTTCGCCACCGATGATGCCCATCTCCGAAACGGTGACTACGACGTGTTTGGTGGTTGGGTACATGTGAAGGCTCCGAGCCTCGACCCGGCGGACCTTCTCGAGGCGCTGAAGGCTGGAAACTTCTACTCAAGCCAGGGACCACAGATCCACGAACTGTCGATCTTGGGCAATGAGCTCTCGATCGTCACCTCGCCGATCCACACGGTTGCGATCCTCTGCGGCACGTCTCGCGCAGTCACGCGGGTTGGCCGTCACGTCACCCACGGGACACACGACCTCACCGTGCTGCGCGAACACTTGACCAGGGGGAAGGTGCCGCAATGGATCCGTTTGATCGTGATTGACGCCGGTGGGCGTCGGGCATGGACAAATCCCATCTGGCTCGATGGGTTGTGACCGGCCAGGGGTGACAGGCGTGAACATGCCGCATCTGCCGCTCCTGCCTACCGCGTTCTGCCTAGCCTTGACTGCGGCATCACCTGCTGCGGCGCAACCCCTGCAGGGCATCCCTTCGACGCTCACCTTCAGTTCGGAGCTGAGCCGGGGCAATATGCCTGCCGTGACGGCGACAGATGGACCAACCAGTTCGAGATCACTGGACCGGACGCATACATGCTCAAGGCTGTGCCACCTGTCGACGGCGCGCTCAGCTACGAGCCCGAGGCAAGCACAATCCGCTGGGTGAGTTGGGCTTCAGACCTGGGCCAGGCTGCTTCAGCGGACGCACGAACAACTGAGGTCAGATGGGTAGCACAGCCGGATCAAGCCAGAGCGCCACATAGCCCATCGCTCGAGGCCTGAGCCTCAAGGTGATCAGCGATCTTCCGCCAAGTGGGCCATTCGCCATGGCAGGCGAGGGCCGGGGACGTGCTTGCAAGGCTCAGAAAACCCGCCCCGAGTCCGGCTGCAACGGCCGGAATGATAAGCCACTGAGTTGCACGCATTCTGCCCTCCATGTTGTTTGGGCACTCGAAGGCGGTCACTGCCCCTGCCGTTCATCCGCTGCCTGCAGGGAAGGGATCGAGGCTTTGGCGGAGTTGTTGCTTTCGTTTAGTTCGGCGATGCGATTGTCGGCATCAAGTGTCACGACGCATTCCACTGGATCGCCCGTGTCGGCCCCCCAGCATCGCTGCATTGAAGGGGAACTTCACATACTTGCCGTGTCCGGCGTCAGCACCAATGGGACAGATCTGAGGAGTTGAGGAAGGGAGGATTTCTGGCTCATTGTAGCTTTTCAAGGAGCGCAGATGAGACAGAAAGCCGGGCCGCAAAGGGCCCTTGCAGAACATCTGGCGTGCCGGGTTCTGGGGCAGCATCGTTCAACGCAAAGGAAGGTGCCCCAAGGCCGGGCTGATGATGGGGCGCTCACCGCCGCCATCATCGCGCTTGCGACCCGGTATGGCCGCTACGGCTATCGCCGCATCACGGC
>DASYHP010000074.1:0-111930 GCA_035998495.1 Mesorhizobium sp. | reverse complement strand
TACATGCGGCTCAATGGCCGCCCAGGCCTCATCCGACAGCCAAAACAGCGCGCTCATCTGAACCTCCATGCCGCACAAAATCGGCATGGAATCTGATTTGCTGATCCGCCTCAAGGGCCTGATCGGGTTTCGACCCTAGGGTTCTCCAGTGTACCTTTTGCCGCCGCGGTCGAACCGGCCACTGCCCAAGGCCTCTGCCCCGTGTCGAGCGCGGCCTTGGCGAGCAGATGCGCGGCCACGGGCGTGGTCACCAGCACGAAGACGATGCCCGCCAGCGCCCTGAGCGTCACATCCGGGTCACCGGAGCCGAAGGCGACCCCCAGAAGCACGAAGCCTGAGCCCAGCGCGCCCGCCTTGGAGGCCGCATGCATGCGCGAGAAGAGGTCGGGCAGGCGCAAGAGCCCGACGCCTGCGACGAGCACGAAGCACGAGCCGGCGAGAACCAGCACGCCGACCAGGATGTTGAGGATGTCGTCGGTCATGGTTTCCCCCCGGCTTCGGCCGGTTGCGGGGCGCGGACGCGCCGGGAGCGGATGAAGCGGGCGAAAGCCGCCGTCGAGAGAAAGCTCGCCGCCGCCAGCCCGAGCGCGATGTCGAACAGCACGAACAGCCCCGAGGCCAGCGCGTAAACCCCGACGAAGCCGATGGCGAGCACCGAAAGCGTGTCCAGCGCCAGCACGCGGTCGGCGAGCGTGGGCCCCAACACCACTCGGAGCGCGGTGAACACGAGCGAGACGCCCAGGAGAACCAGCGAGAGATGAAGACAGACCTGGAGAAACGACTCGGTCATGGCGATGGGCCTCCTCGCCCCCAGGCGTCCAGGATCATGCGTTCGAACCCGTCCCTGATCTCCGCCTTGGCGGCCTCGACGTCCGGCGCGTCGAGCGCATGGATCAGGAGACGCTTGTCCGCCTCGCCCAGCACGTCCACGGTCAGCGTGCCCGGAGTCAGCGTGATCATGTTGGCGAGGAGCGCGATCCGGCCCTCGCCTTCGAGGCGCAGGGGCAGCTCGAGCAGCGCCGGCCGCACCGGCATGGCGGGGCTCAGGACGAGCTTTGCCACGCGCCAGCCCGACAGCCAGATGTCCAGGGGAAAGCGCAGCAGCAATCTCAGCGCGGGCAGCAGCCGGAACTCGGACCCGGCCGAGCGCCGGCCCGGCGAGGGCACGAGCAGGGCCACGGCGAGGCCCAAAAGCCCCCCGAACAGGAGGTTGCCGAATGTCGGCCCTCCGCCAAACACCACCCAGGCCAGGGCAAAAAACGATGCGGCCAAGAGCTTGCCACTCATGGGGCGGCTCCCTCGGGGAAGACGACGTCGATCAGGCGCGAGGGGTCGATCAGCCCGTCCGCGGCGCTGAAGGCAGCCTGCGCGAAGGGTTCGGGCCACAGCCCTAGGACAAGGCCGACGCTAACGAGAACCGCGAGCGGCGCGGTCACGGTGACGCGCTCGTCGGCGCGGTCCGCGGCCATGGCGCCAGGCGGGGCAGGCCGCCAGAAGGCGAGCATGAACATCCGCCCCAAAGCCAAGATCAGGACGAGGCTTGAAGCGAGGATCGCCGCGGTCAGGTACGGACGATCCGCCGCCAGGCTGCTCTCCACGAGAAGCACTTTCGGCCAAAGGCCCGAGCCCGGCGGCAGGCCGGCGATCGTCAGCGCCAGCACGAGCGCGCAGCCCGCAAGCAGCGTCGAGCGGTGCGACAGCCCGCCCAGGGCCTGGAGCGAGACGCCGCCGGCTTTGCCGATCGCGCCCACCAGGATGAAGAGTGCGGACGTCGCCGCCATGGACTGGACGGCGTAGAACACCGTGCCGGCGAGCCCGGTGCGATCGCCCGTGGCGATGCCCGCCAGCATGGTGCCGACGCCGGCGATCACCAAAAATCCCGCGGTGCGCCGGAGGTCGTCCTGCGCCAGCGCGCCCAGTGCGCCGAACAGCATGGTGAGGCAAGCCGCGGCAGAGATCAGGCCGCTCCATTCCGCGCCCGCCGCGGGCATCAGCATCACCACGACCTTGAGCATGGCATAGACGCCGACCTTGGTGAGGAGTCCCCCGAACAGGGCCGCCGTCAGCGGCGTCGCCGTGGGATAGGACGCGGGCAGCCAGAACTGGAGCGGGAAGACGGCCGCCTTGGTGGCGAAGGCCAGGAGGAACAGAAGCGCGAGGGCGCCCAGCGGCGCGCCGGCTTGCGCGACGCCCGGCGCCTTGCGGGCGATGTCGGCCATGTTGAGCGTGCCGAAGGCGCCATACAACAGGCCGATGGCGATCAGGAACAGCGTGGTGCCGACGAGGTTCAGCACGGCGTACTTGATCGCGCCGTCCAGCGCCTCGGCCGTCCGGGCCAGGCCGACCAGCCCAAAGGAGCCGATCACGAACACCTCGAACCACACATAGAGGTTGAACACGTCGCCCGTAAGGAAGGCGCCGGACACGCCGGCCACGGTGACGAGCAGGAACACGAAAAAGCCCTGATCGGCCCGGGCGTCCTCGTCGCCGAGCGCCGCCCAGGCGACCGCGGCGGCGCTCAGCTTGGCGAAGACGGCGAACAGCGCTCCTAAGGTATCGGCCGCGAAGCTGATGCCGAAGGGCGGCGGCCAATCGCCCATGGTCACGCTGGCCGGCCCGTGGAGGAGCACGCTCCGCAGGAGCGTCGCGTCGGCCAGCAGCGCGAGCGCGAGCACGATGAGGGCGATGGGGCCGGCGAGCCGGGGGCTGCGGCCCAGCGCCACGAGCACGCCCGCCCCGGCGAGCGGCAGGAGCGCAGGCGCGACCAGGAGCCAGGCGGGCGGGTTCGCGAGGTCGAGGGAGAGGATGACCAAGTTGCGCGCCTCAGTTCCCAAGCGGGGGCAGCGTGGCCCGAGGTTCGGAGTGGCGCATGTGGGAAACGTCGTCCGTGCCGAGCATCTCGTAGCCGCGGAAGGCGAGCACCAGGATGAAGGCGAAGAGCGAGAACGAAATCACGATAGCCGTCAGGATCAGCGCCTGCGGCAGGGGATTGGCGACCGCGACGGCAGGCGCCGTAAAGCCCTCCGCGATCACGGGCGGGGCCTCGCGGCCGATCCGGCCGGCCGTGAAGATCAAGAGGTTCACGCCGTTGCCAAGCGTGACGATGCCGAGAAGCACGCGGATCAGGCTCTGGGCGAGCATCAGGTAAACGGCCGTGGCGAAGAACAGCCCGGCGAGAATGGCGAAGCTGGCCTCGATCACTCGCCATCCTCCTCGAGCGAAAGCGCGATCGAGGTGAAGGTGCCCGCCACGATCAGGAACACGCCGATGTCGAACACCAGCACCGTCGAAAGCGCGAGATAAGAACCGAGGATCGTCGTCTCGTACCAGATCCCCGTCATGAACGGCTGGCCCAGGAACAGCGACGGCAGGCCCGACAGAAGGGCGGCGAGCAGCCCGTAACCGGCGATCGCCGTGGGATGGACGCGCAGCGCCCGGCGCACGGCGTCCGTTCCGAAGGCCATGCCGAGCGCTGCGAAGGCCGCGCCCGCGATCAGCCCGCCAATGAAGCCGCCGCCGGGCTCGTTGTGGCCGCGCAGGAGCACGAACACGGAAAACACCAGCATCAGGCCGACGATCAGGGGCGCGCAGGCGCGGAAGATCAGCGTGCTCATGAGATCACCTTCCTCCCGCCGCGCGCATCTGCCGGCGAATGCGCATGACCGCGAAGATCGCCAGGCCCGCCGTCATGACGACGGCGATCTCGCCGAGCGTGTCGAGTCCGCGGAAATCCACGATGATGACGTTGACGACATTCCTCCCATGGGCATCCAGGTAGGACCTGGCGTTGAAGAACTCGCTCAGGGCGGGGTCGAACGGCAGGCGCGTCACGGCCAGGAGCATCACGATGACGCCCACACCGCAGGCGACCGCGACCGGCAGGTCGAACAGCCTTTGAGCCGAGGTCCGCTGGTCGGGCGGCGCGAGGTTGAGCCTGGTCAGCGCCAGCGTCAGGATCACCACCGACAGGATCTCGATCATGAACTGCGTGAAGGCGAGGTCTGGCGCGCCGAACAGCAGGAAAAGGACGGCGAGCGCAAAACCCTGAAGGCCGACGGCGGCGATGGCCACCACGCGGCTCCTCGCCACCGCGATGGCAAAGAGGCCGAACGCGGCAACCAGCATCGTCGCCCATTCGTGCAGGGCGAAAGCGGCGAGGCCCGGCCATTCGGGCCAGCCCGGCCCCATGCCGAGCGGAAGCAGCAGCACGCCGGCGAACAGCACGAACACCACGCCGAGATAAAAGCGCATGCTCCCGTTCTGCAGCGCGTTGGCGATCCCCGCCGCCATCAGGACACCGCCGCGCAGGACGGTGTCATAGCCCCGGTCCGGGCCGAGCAGGCTAACGCGGCGCGCGGCGCTCGACCAGACCTCGCGCCAGCGTCCGAAGCTCAGGGCGAGGGCCAAGCCCAAAGCGAGGGCCGACACCGACAGGAGCAAGGGAAGCCCGAGATGCGGAACGGGCCCGATGGTCACCACCGCCGGTTCACCGTAGGCGGCGCTCGTCATGGGGGTGGTGAGGGTCTCGTGCAATGCGCCCGTGGCCAAGCCGAGGACGACGCCTGCGATCGCGAGCACAACGGGACCGAGGGTCAGCCCGATCGTGGCCGCGCGTTTGCCCTCGCCCGGCTGCTGCACGCCGATAAAGGGTCTTATGCCGACGAGATAAGCCACCGCCACGAGCCCGGCATTGCCGATGAGGCCGGCAATGGTGAGGGCGGTGGCGGCGACCGGCGCTTCGCTCAGCGCCAGAAAGACCTCCTCCTTGGCCAGAAAGCCCACCGTGAGCGGCAGGCCCGCCATGGAGGCGGCGGCCAAGATGCCGGCCAGAAACGACCAAGGCAGATTTCGGCGCCACCCGCTCAGCACCGTCGCGTCGCGCGTGCCGGCCGCCACGTCGAGCACGCCCACCAGCATGAAAAGCGCGCCCTTGAACAGGGCATGGGCCAGGAAATAGAGCGTGGCCGCCGCAAGCGCCGCCTTCGTGCCGATGCCGGCCAGCATCACAAGCTGGCCAAGCGAGGCGACCGTCGAATAGGCCAGCATCAGCTTCAAGTCGCGCTGCGCCAGCGCAAGGCCTGCACCGATCACCAGCGTCGCCGCGCCGAAGATCGGCAACAATGTCGTCCAGCCGGCTTCCGAGCCCAGCACCGGCTGGAGCCTCAGCAGAAGATAGACGCCTGCCTTCACCATGGTGGCGGAGTGCAGGTAGGCCGAGACGGGGGTCGGCGCCTCCATGGCGTTGGGAAGCCAGAAATGGAAGGGAACCTGCGCCGACTTGGTGAAGGCGGCGATCAGGATCATGAGCAGCGCAGGCTCGAGGAGCGGGGTCTCGGCCAGGCGTCCGGTTGCAGGGAGCAGTTCGGAAAAGCTTTCCGCGCCGCTCGCCAGCCCCAGCAACACAAGGCCCGCCAGCAGGGCGAGGCCCCCGGCGCCCGTGACGATCCAGGCCTGAAGCGCCGCGCGGCGCGCCTCTTCCCGCCAGGGCGAGTGGCCGATCAAAAGGAAGGAGGTGATCGCCGTCAGCTCCCAAAACACGAACATCAGGAAGAAGGAGTCGGCCAGGACAAGGCCCTGCATCGCACCGGCGAAGGCCATGAGGACGGCGAAGAAGCGGCCGCGCCGCACGTCATCGGCGAGATAGGCGGCCGCATAGATCGCCACCAGCACGCCGATGCCGGCGATCACCAGGGCGAAGGCGAGCGAAAGCCCGTCCAGCCGCCAGGACAGGCTCAATCTCAGGCTCGGCGCCCAGGCCAGAGCGCCCGTCAAGACCTCGCCTGCGGCAATTGCCGGCGCGTGCCCGGCCAAGAGCCCGAAGTCGAGAAGCAGGATCAGCGGCAAGGCCCAGACGCCGCCGGGCGTCCGAACCAGGAACGGTGCGAACACGGCGGCGATGAAAGGCAGGAAGAAGACAAGCGGGAAGGCGGCCATCGGAGGCACGCCTAACGCATGATCTAAGCTGGTTAAAGCGCCAATCCCGTGCGCAAAGGTCGATCTTGCCGGGAAAAGCGCGGAAACGCGCTGCCCTTCATTCCAGCCGGCTCGCGTCATACATATCCCGCAGCAAAGGAGACAGGATATGACAGACGCCGCCGAACGCCCGAAGGTCGTGAAGTCCGACGCCGAATGGCGCGAGCAGCTTACGCCCGAGCAGTTCCACGTCACGCGCCAGCACGGCACCGAGCGCGCCTTCACCGGCCCCCGTTGGGATTCGAAGGAGGACGGGCTTTACCGCTGCGTGTGCTGCGGCCGGCCGCTGTTCCGCTCGGAGACGAAGTTCGATTCAGGCACGGGCTGGCCGAGCTTCTACGCGCCGGTGGAGCCCGACGCCGTGGCCGAGCACAAGGACCGCTCATGGTTCATGACGCGCACCGAGATCCGCTGCGCGGATTGCGACGCGCATCTGGGTCATGTCTTCGAGGACGGGCCGCGGCCGACCGGCCTGCGCTACTGCATGAACGGCCACGCCCTCGATTTCGAGAAGGACGGCGCCTGATGCAGCTTAGCTGGCACGGAAGCAGCCGCGCGTTCCCTCCCCCACATGGGGGAGGGGAACTATGGCGCCAGCTCAATCCGGGCGGATGTATCGGCCGTAGACCCAGCCCAGTTCGTAGGCGCCGCTCTGCTTGGGGTCGTGCCACACCTGGCACCATTTGTTGCGGACGCGGGCGCGCTGGGCCTTCCTGGAAAGGCCGCCGATGTCGTGGAGGTTCACCCCGCCCGTGCATTTGCCTGTCATGGACAGCACCGTGCCGTTGGGATAGGCGCCCCTTTTCTGCGACGTGCCCGCGGGATATTTGCGCACGTTGAGCGTGTCGCCCCAGGCCACGTCCGCGACTTCCCAGGCGACGAAGGTGCTGGCCGAGGCGGGGACCGGAAGCGCCGCGCCCAGGGCGACGGCCGCCGCCGCAAGCATTTGAACGAATCGCGTCATGATGTCTCCTCCTGTTGTTCTCTTATCCCACTAACCGCCCAGCCTTGAACTCACCCTGAGCCTCTCATTCACCTTACGTTAACTTAGCAGACGCCGGAGCCCCATGACGCTTTCTTCCACCTTCCCCGCGCTCACCCCGCCCATGGCCGAAAAGCGGCCGCAGGCCGATACTCGCCACGGCGTCACGCGGGTGGACGACTATGCCTGGTTGCGCGCCGTCAACTGGCAGGAGGTGTTCAAGGATCCCAGGCTTCTCGACCCGGCGATCCGCGTGCATCTCGAGGCCGAGAACGCCTACCAGTCCGCGCTGATGGCCGACACGGCGGAGCTGCGCAAGATTCTGTTCGCGGAGATGAAGGGCCGCATCAAGGAGGACGACTCCTCGGTCCCGCTCAGGGACGGCGCTTACGCCTACGGCTCGTCCTACGCCAAGGGCGGCGAGCAGCCCCGCTTCTTCCGCGTGCCGGCGGACGGCGGCCAAGCACAGGCCGAGCAGGAGATGCTGCTCGACGGTGACCACGAGGCCCAGGGCAGGGCCTATTTCCGCATCGGCGGCGTCGATCATTCCGCCGACCACCAGAGGCTGCTCTGGTCGTTCGACGACAAGGGCTCGGAGTTCTTCTCGCTCAAGGTGCGCGAGCTCGCCTCGGGCGCCGACCTCTCCGACGAGGTCGCGGACACGGGCGGCGGAGGCGTCTGGCTTCCTGACGGGTCCGGCTTCCTCTACACGCGGCTCGACGCCAATCACCGCCCGTCCAAGGTGATGTTCCATCGGCTCGGCACCGATCCGGCCGAGGACCGGCTGGTCCATGAGGAGACGGACCCTGGCTTCTTCATGGGCGTGGCGGGCTCGCGGCTCAAGGATTGGGCCTTCATCGGCATCAATGACCACGAGACCTCGGAATACCGGCTGATCGACCTGCGCGCGCCGCTCGCCGAGCCTCGCCTAGTGTTCCCGCGCGAGATCGGGCTGCAATACGACATGGAGGAAGGCGGCGAGGAGTTCTTCATCCTGACCAACGCCGACGGCGCCAAGGATTTCCAGGTCATGACCGCGCCGGTCAGCGACCCGCGCCGCGAAAACTGGCGGATCGTCGTGCCGCACGAGCCGGGCCGGCTGATCCTCGGCATCCAGAGCTTTCGCGACTTCCTGGTGCGACTGGAACGCGCCGAGGGCCTGCCGCGCATCGTCATCCGCGACCGGCGCACGGGCGAGGAGCATGCGATTCGCTTTCCCGAGGAGGCCTATGCGCTGGGCCTGGGCGGTTCATACGAATACGACACCGATGCGCTGCGCTTCACCTATTCCTCCATGACCACGCCCGCGCAGGTTTTCGAGTACGACATGCGCACCCGCGAGAGAAAGCTCCTCAAGACCCAGGAAGTGCCTTCCGGCCACGACGCGTCGGCCTATGTCGCGCGCCGTCTCATGGCCCCCGCCCATGACGGCGAGCTCGTGCCCGTTTCGTTGCTCCACCGCCGCGACCTGAAGCTCGACGGCTCCGCCCCCTGCCTGCTCTATGGCTATGGCGCCTATGGCATCACGGTGCCCGCCGGCTTCAACACGAATGCCTTAAGCCTCGTGGACCGCGGCTTCGTTTACGCCATCGCCCATGTGCGCGGCGGCAAGGACAAGGGTTTCGCCTGGTACGAGAACGGCAAGCGCGAGCACAAGCCCAACACGTTCCGCGACTTCACAGCGGTCGCCCGCCACCTCGTGACCGAGGGCTATACCGCCCACGACCGGATCGTGGCGCAGGGCGGCTCGGCCGGCGGCCTGCTGATCGGGGCCGTGGCCAACATGGAGCCGCATCTGTTCGGCGCACTCGTCGCCGAGGTGCCGTTCGTGGACGTGCTCAACACCATGCTCGACGACACGCTGCCCCTCACCCCGCCCGAATGGCCGGAATGGGGCAACCCGCTCCTGAGCGAGGCCGACTACCGGGTCATCGCCTCCTATTCGCCCTACGACAATGTGGATGCCCTGCCCTATCCGCCTGTCCTGGCGATCGCCGGCCTCGCCGACCCGCGCGTCACCTATTGGGAGCCAGCGAAATGGGTGGCGAAGCTCCGCGAAAAATCTCGCGGCGAGAACCCGATCCTCTTCAAGATCCACATGGATTCGGGCCACGGAGGCGCCTCGGGCCGGTTCTCGCGATTGGAGGAAATCGCCTTCACCTACAGCTTCGCCCTGAAATGCGTGGGCTTGACCGAAGCCACGCCGGCGACCGTCGCGGGCTAAGCTTTGGCGATAAAAGAAAGCCCGCTTCGGGGAGTGCGAAGCGGGCTTGGAAGCGCCAACAGGAAGGAAGAGCCGCACTCTAACCCGCGCAAGCTTTCGCGGGGCTGACCTTGCCGCCTCTCTTGCTGGCGGCGCACTCCGGTTAGCCGCAGCTCATAACGACGCGGGCGCCGCTCGGCGGGGACACCCGCTCGCATCTGTGGACCATCTGCTCCGCGGCGACCGGCTGCACCGCGGCGCGGCGGGGCCGCCGGACCGAGCGCGGCGGCGCCGGCGGCTCCGGCTCGATCCGAGGCGCCTGGACGATTGGCGCTGGTGGAAAGCTCATGCGACGCGCCGGCGGATCGGTCGGCGTCCGCTCCAGAGTCACCATGGGGATGACCGTCTGGCGGGTGAATGCGAACTGGTATGTGGGGACCACCGTTCCGTCGTAGGTGCGGGTGCAACCCGGAAGAAGGGCTGCGCTCAAGCCGAGCAGGACGCAGCCGACCTGCCCCACCGGCCGTTTGGCCCTCGAATCACCACTACCCTTCAGAACCGCACGCATCGCCGTCGCCCGGAAAACGCAAGACACGCCTTCCTAAATCCCGCAAGCGCTTGTGAAACAAGCACTTCCGGACGCTTTCGCCATCAAGAATTCTGTCGAAGCGTTACGCTGCGAGAGCAGTGGCGGCGGTTCAGCCCGCCTCGCGCAGCCGCTCGGCCGCCTCCAGATCG
This sequence comes from Mesorhizobium sp., assembly GCA_035998495.1. Taxonomy (GTDB): domain Bacteria; phylum Pseudomonadota; class Alphaproteobacteria; order Rhizobiales; family Rhizobiaceae; genus Mesorhizobium_B. The sequence continues at coordinate 102,034 of DASYHP010000074.1, read as the reverse complement.
ACCGAAACGAGCTGGCTCACGCCCTGCTCGGCCATGGTCACGCCGAACAGGCGGTCCATCCGCGCCATGGTGATCGGGTTGTGGGTGATCGCCACGAAGCGCGTGGAGGTCGCGCGCACCATTTCATCTAGCAGATTGCAGAAGCGCTCGACATTGTGGTCGTCGAGCGGCGCGTCCACCTCGTCCAGCACGCAGATCGGCGCGGGGTTGGACAGGAACACCGCGAAGATCAGCGCCAAGGCGGTCAGCGCCTGCTCGCCGCCCGACAAGAGCGTCATCACCTGCGGCTTCTTGCCGGGCGGCCGCGCCACGATCTCCAGCCCTGCCGCTAGCGGGTCGTCCGATTCGATCAGTTGCAGTTCCGCCGTGCCGCCCCCGAACAGGTGCGTGAACAGCCGCCGGAAGTGTTCGCTCACGGCCTCGAAGGCTTCGAGCAGGCGCTCGCGCCCCTCCCGGTTGAGGCTGCCGATCGCCTGCCTGAGCTTCTTTACGGCCTCGATCACGTCCTCCCGCTCGCGCAGGATCGTTTCGAGGCGCTGTCCAAACTCCCGTGCCTCCTCTTCGGCGCGCAGGTTCACCGCGCCCAGCCGATCCCGGTCCGATGTGAGCCGTTCGAGCCGACGCTCGATCTCCGGCCCGTCCGGCAAGGGCGCGCCGGCTTCGAGGCCCGCGATGGCGGCGGCCTGCTGAGGGGCTGCGCCGAAGCTTTCCCGGATGCGGGCTTCGGCCTCCGCGCGCCGCGCATCCGCTGCGTTCAGCCGTTCCTCCGCGCGGACGCGGCCCTCGCGCGCCTCGCCCAGCGCCCGGCCCGCCTCCACGGCCGCCTTGTCGAGCCGCCTTTGCCGGTTCTCCGCCTCCTGCAACCGGTCGGCGGCGGAAGCCCGCGCCGCCTCGGCTTGTGCGAGCTCGGACAGGAGTTCCTGGCGCGTCCGGTCGAGCTCGGCGGGACGATCCGCCAATCCCACCTGCTCGGCGCGCCCCTCGGCGATCCGCTCCTCCAGCAGCATTGCCTGGCGCCCGACGTCGGCAGCGCGGCGCGCCCAGTCCTCCCGCTCGCGCCGGATCGCCCCAAGGCGCTGCCGCCGCCGGTCGCCGTCGTGCCGGAGCCCTTCCGCCTGCGTCTTGGCTTCGGTCAGCGCCGCCCGGTCGGCGGCCACCTGACGGCTCGCCTCCTCGATCCTGCCCCTGAGCGACTCCGGGTCGGGAGCCGCAGCCCGCGCGGCAAGCGCCGCCTCGGCTTGCGCACGCGCGTCGCCGAGCGAGGCCGCCGCCAGCTTCTCCGCTTCGGCGAGGGCGGCGCGGCGCAGATCCAGCGCCCCCCTCGCCGCCCGCGCCTTGGCGAGCGCCGCCCGAGCCGCCGCCTCGAGCGTTCCAGCGGAGCGCAGCCGCTCCCTGGCCTGGCGCTCGGCCTCTTGGGCGTCCCGCATTTCGCCTTCCGCCTGCGACAGCCGCGCGGAACCCTCCGCAAGCCCGCCGCGCCCGCGCCGGATCTCGCGCTCCAGAGCGGCCAGTCGATTGCGCTGAGCCAGACGCTCCGCGGCGGGGCTCGGCACATCGGGGCGCGCCGAAAAACCGTCCCAGCGCCACAGCGCGCCCTCGCGGCTCACCAGGCGCTGGCCCGGCGCCAGAAAGCGTTGCAGGCGGGAGCCCTCGGCCCCATCCACGACGCCCACCTGCGCCAGCCGGCGCCTGAGCGCCGCCGGCGCTTCCACATGCGCGGCAAGCGGCTCCGCCCCGGCCGGCAGGGCCGGATCGGCCGCCATGCCCTCGATGTTCTTCCAGAAGGCGGGGTCGTCCTCCGACAGCCCGGCCTCTAGGTCCGAACCCAGCGCGGCGCTCAACGCGCGTTCGAAGCCCGGCGCGGCCCTCACCGCGTCGAGCACGGGGGCTCGGGACGCGCCGACCCAGCCTTCGAGCAGGCGCTGGAGCGCTCGCGCTTCGCCTTCGAGCCGGGCCAGCGCGGCCTTGGCTTCGGCGAGCGGATTGCGGAGCGCCGCCTCCCGGCCGCGGCAGGCGGCGGCCTGCGTCTCGGCGGCGGCGGCCGCGCGCTGGGCGTCCTGCGTTTGCCTCTCATATTCCGTCAGCTCTGCTTGCAGCCGCGCCGGATCGGGCAGCAGCGCCAGCCGGCCGTCGAGCTCTTCCCGCTCGCGCGCGGCGTCTCCGACCTGCCTTTCCAGCCGGCGCACCCGCTCCTGCGCCTCGGCCAAGCGACGCTCGGCCGCAGCTCGGCGGGCGAAAAACTCGGCACGCTCGGCGGTCAGCGCCGCCGCGGCGCCCTCGCTGAGCGAGAGCCGCCCTTCGGCCTGCTCGACGCCCCCGACGGCTTCGGCGGCTCGCGCGCGCGCTCCGTTCTCCTCCCTTTGGAGCGCCGATTCTTCTTCGGCCAGGCGCTGAAGCGCGGCGTCCGTGTCGGCCGCCATGGCCTTCTCACGTGACGAATCGGCGGCGAGCTGGGTTAGGCGGCGCTCCAGCTCGCTCTGCCGCTCGCGCACCCGGCGCGCCTCCTCCTCGGCCGCCGCCTTTCGCAGTTGGAGGCGGTGCAGTTCCGCGGCCGCACGGACCTGCGCCTCGCGCAACGCCGGAAGGGATTCGACGCCCGCCGCCTGTTCCCTGACGGCCGCGATTTCCCGGTTGGCGCGCTGGGCCACGGCAAGCGTCACGGCGCCCAGCGCCTCGCGCGCCTGCGCCTCCTGCGTCCTGGCCTCCGTCCAGCGCAGATGAAGGAGCGCTGCCTCGGCCCGCCGGATCTCGGCCGAGAGCGCCTTGAAGCGGATCGCCTGCCGGCTCTGCCGCTTCAGACTTTCGATCTGGCTTTGCAGCACCCCCACTGCATCATCGAGCCGCTCCAGATTGCCCTCCGCGCCGCGCAGCCGGGTTTCCGCCTCCTGGCGGCGCGCGTGCAGGCCCGAAATGCCGGCCGCCTCTTCAAGAAGCGCGCGGCGCGCCTGCGGCTTGGCCTGGATCAGCTCGCTGACGCGGCCCTGCCCCACCATGGACGGCGAGCGCGCGCCCGTGGACTGGTCGGCGAACAGGAGCTGGACGTCTCGCGCGCGAGCCTCGCGGCCATTGATCCGATAAGTCGAGCCCGCGTCGCGCTCGATGCGGCGCGACACCTGGATCTCGTCCGCGCCGTTGAAGAGGGCGGGCGCGCTCCTGTCCGAGTTGTCGAGGAAAAGCGTCACTTCGGCCGAGTTGCGCCCCACGCGCGTGGCCGAGCCCGAGAAGATCACGTCCTCCATGCCGGAGGCGCGCATGTTCTTGTAGGAGCTTTCGCCCATCACCCAGCGGAGCGCCTCCACCAGGTTGGACTTTCCGCAGCCGTTCGGCCCCACGACCGCCGTGAGGCCGGGCTCGATCACGAAATCGGAGGCATCGACGAAGGACTTGAAGCCGACGAGGCGCAGCCGCGTGAACTTCATGCCGGCTCTCGGGCGAGCGCCGGCCGGCGGCCGTTACGCCGCCAGCGCGCCGTCGATGATGGCGGACATCTGCTCAACCGTGAGCGCCCCGCGATAGGTGTTGCCGTTGATGAAGAAGGTCGGCGTGGAGTTGACGCCGAACGTCGTCTCGCCGCGCTCCTTCACCGCCCGCACGTTTTCCAGAAGCGCCTGGTCGGTCAAGCAGCTCTCGAAGGAAGCCTGTGTGAAACCGGCCAGCTTGGAGATCTGGAGAAGCGCGTCGCGCGCGTTCTCGACGCCAGCCCAGGCCGGCTGTTGGGCGAACAGCACGTCCACCATCGGATAATATTTGTCGTCGGCGCAGCGCGCGAGCATGAAGCCGGCCTCCGCGCGGGGGTCGAAGGCGAACTCGCGCAGGATCAACTTAGCCTTGCCTGTATCGATGTATTTCTCCTTGATCGCCGGCAGCGTTTGGGCGTGGAAGGCCGCGCAATGCGGGCAGGTCATGGACGCGTATTCCACGATCGTCACCGGCGCGTCCGGCTGGCCCAGCACCTTGTCGGGCAGCGCGCCGGGCTTCAGGAGCTCGGCCATGTCCACCGTGCCGGCGGAAGCAGGCACGTCGGCGGCAGGCGCCGCAGGTGCGGCCGGGGTCTCCGCGGTCTGGCCCTCCGCCTCGCTGCAGGCGCTGAGCGCCAGCGAAGCCGCCGAGACGCCGAGAAGTGCGAGCGCCGAGCGGCGCGACAGAAGCATGTTCATCCGAATCACCCGTAGGACTGAGAAACTGGCAAGGTGCTCATGCACCCTTTCGCCCTTGTTTTGGCGGGAAATATGACGTTTGTGCCGCCCGCGCCCAAGGGGAAGACGTCGTGGCTCACGCAAGCGTGAGGCGTCACCCTTTCCGGCCGATCACCGAGCGGCCGAGCCGCGCCAGTGACTGCCGCAGCCCCTCGTCTTCGATCGGCTGGAGGCGTTCGCCCAACCGTTGCTCCTCCTCGGCCGCGAGTTGCCGCGGCTTCGGCCGTGTCTTGGCGAGCGGCTCGGGCGAGAATTTCTGCACGAGCTTCACCTTGCCGATCGCGCGAAACCCCAGAAAGGCGTTCACCCGCGCCATCAGCTCCCCCGTCTGGTGCTGGAGTTCGAGCGCGGCGGACGCTTCCGCCGCCACCACAAGCGTGGCCGACTGGAACGGCTCGTCGTCGTGCCGTCGCCGCGGCCACTGGATCTTTTCGGGACGCGAGCGGCGGGCCACGCTTTCGCCGACGATATCCTCCCAGGACTGGATCAGCGCCACCGAGATGCCTGCGCGCTTGCGCAGCACCGGGTCGAGCACCGCCGATGCCAGATCGTTGAGCGGCCTGGGGTTGCGGGACGGGGGATTGCGGAACGGGGCGTCGCCTGCCATCGAACACGGCCTCTGCTGTTTCCCAACATGGGCGAGGAGCGTTTTTTCTTCAATGCGAGCGCCGGAACGCGACACGGAGGAGCACGGCCTCATCGGCGATCCCGCCCGGCTCGCGGCCGACCTGCTCGACTGGTACGACGCTCATGCGCGCGATCTGCCCTGGCGCGTCTCGCCCAAGGCGCGGCGCGCGGGCGTGACACCCGACCCCTACCGCGTCTGGCTGTCGGAGATCATGCTCCAGCAGACCACGGTCGAGGCGGTGAAGCCCTATTTTCGGAGATTCGTCGCGGAATGGCCTACCGTGCGGGATTTGGCCGCGGCTGACGCGGACGCCGTGATGAAGGCCTGGGCGGGCCTGGGCTACTATGCCCGCGCCCGCAATCTGCTGGCCTGCGCGCATGCGGTGGTCGAAAAACATGACGGCAGCTTCCCCCAAACGGAAGCCGAGCTGCGCAAACTGCCGGGGCTCGGGGCCTACACGGCGGCGGCCGTGGCGGCCATCGCCTTCGACCGGCCGGCGGCCGTGGTGGACGGCAATGTGGAGCGCGTGATCGCCCGGATGATCGCCTTGCCCGTGCCGCCGCGCACCGCCGCGCCGGTCCGGGAGACGGTGGCGCGCATGGCGCCGGAAATCCGCCCCGGCGACTTCGCACAGGCCACCATGGATTTGGGCGCGACGGTCTGCACGCCGCGCCGGCCAGCCTGCATCCTCTGCCCCTGGCGCGATTGGTGCCGTGCCCGCCGCCGCGGCGAACAGGATATGTTTCCCGTCAAAGCCGCCAAGCCGTCCAAGCCGGATCGCGTCGGCGCCGTGTTCGTCGCCGTGCGCCGCGACGGCGCGGTGCTGCTGCGCAGGCGCGAGGCCAAAGGCCTGCTGGGCGGGATGGCGGAACTGCCTACCAGCGGCTGGAGCGCGCGCCAGGACGGCGACGCGACTGCCGCTGCCGCCCCCTTCCTCGCCGTGTGGCGCAAGGTCGGCCAGGTCGCGCACGGCTTCACTCATTTCAACGTGATTCTGAGCGTCTTTCGCGCCGATGGCGTGGAGACCGCCAAGGCCCCGCCCGGTCATTGGTGGTCCCGGCCCGAGGAAATCGCCGGCGAAGCCCTGCCCACGGTCATGCGGAACGCGCTGAAATGTGCCATTCCGCCCGCGACAGAACCGAAAATCTGGAACAGACGATGACCTCAACCGAGAACCCTTCCATCCGCCACGTCGTGTTCGACATTGGCATGGTGCTGGTCCACTACGACCCGAACCTGCCTTTCGCCCGCTTCATTCCCGACGAGGAGAAGCGGCGCTGGTTCTTCCAGAACGTCTGCACGCATGACTGGAACATGGAGCAGGACCGCGGCCGCGCCTGGGAGGATGCCGAGACCGACCTGATCGCCCGGTTCCCCGATCACGAGGCGAACATCCGCAATTTCCGAAAGTCTTGGCACGAGATGGTGCCCCACGCTTATGAGGACACGGTCGCCATCCTGACCACCCTTGTCGAGCAGGGTCATGATGTGACCATGCTCACCAACTGGGCGAAGGACACCTTCGCCGAGTCGAGAAAACGCTTCGCCTTCCTGGCCTTGCCGCGCGGCGTGACGGTATCGGGCGAGGTCGGCCTCATCAAGCCGGATCCGGCGATCTATCGGCTTCACGCCGAGAATTTCGGCCTGGAGCCCTCGGCCACGCTGTTCATCGACGACAACCCCGCCAATGTGGAAGGCGCTAAGGTTGCCGGCTGGCAGGCCGTGCGGTTCGAGGGCGCAGAGAAGTTGCGCGAGGATTTGCAGGCCTTCGGATTTGAAGTTTGATCTTTGCCTCGCCCCTCACCCTTACCCTCTCCCGTGAACAGGGAGAGGGGGACCGAGACGTTGCGGCCGAACGTCTTCTCCCCGCAAGCGGGGAGAAGGTGCCGGCAGGCGGATGAGGGGCAGCGCGACTTCGGAAGGAGATGGTTAGGCCCCCGCCCGCTCCATGCTCAGTCGCGCGATCTTCCTCAGCTCGTCAATCGAGGTCAGCCCGCCATGGCGCTCGTAGTGCCAGAAGGTCCAGCCGTTGCAGGCCTCGAGCCCCTGCAGGCTCGCCGCCACGCGGTGGATCGAGCCCACATGGTTGCCCACTGCCAGCGTGCCATCCGCCCGCACGCGTGCCGAAAAGCGCCGCCGCGCGTCGAACACCGTCGTCCCCGCCGCGATCAGCCCGAGGTCGAGCAGGCTCGCAAAGGCCACTCGCGGCTCCTGCCGCTTGCTCGCGATCGGCATCACATCCTCGCGGTCCAGCGGCTTGACGGCATCGATGCGCGCTTTTGCTGCGTCGATATAACCCTGCTCGCGCTCCACCCCGACGAAATGCCGGTTGAGCCTTTTCGCCACCGCACCCGTGGTGCCCGAGCCGAAGAAGGGGTCCACCACCACGTCGCCCGGCTTGGTGGAGGAGAGGATCACGCGCGCCAGCAGCGCCTCGGGCTTCTGGGTGGGGTGCAGCTTGCCGCCGTCATCGTTCTTGAGGCGCTCGCCGCCGGTGCAGATCGGGAACAGCCAGTCCGACCGCATCTGGGTGTCGTCGTTGGCCGCCTTCATGGCGTCGTAGTTGAAGGTGTAGCCCTTCGCGTTTTTGTCGCGCGAGGCCCAGATCATGGTCTCGTGCGCGTTCTGGAAGCGGCGGCCCCGAAAATTTGGCATGGGATTGGTCTTGCGCCACACCACGTCGTTGAGGATCCAGAAGCCCAGGTCCTGCAGGATCGCGCCGACGCGAAAGATGTTGTGGTAGGAACCGATCACCCAGATCGCGCCGTCGGGCTTGAGCACCCGCCGCACAGCGAGCAGCCAGGCGCGCGTGAAGGCGTCATAGGCCTCGAAGCTGTCGAAGCGGTCCCAGTCGTCGTCCACCGCATCGACCTTGCTCTGGTCAGGCCTGACAAGGTTGCCTTCGAGCTGGAGGTTGTAGGGCGGATCGGCGAAAATGAGGTCGGCGCAGGCCGAGGGCAGGCGTTCCAGCGCCGCCACGCAGTCACCCTTGATGATGGTGTCGAGCCAGGCCGGTTTCGGCGAGACGGCGTCATGGCTGCGGGAGGCGGCAGGCTGGAGCACGGCGGGAACCCTGGATACGCGTGACTGTTCACTCCCCGTTATGCTTACCGAACGGCGTAAATATTCGATGAAATCCGATCTATTCGTCTCGGCCCGGGGCGGGCCGCCCTCGCCGGTGCGACCTCGGCCCAGGCTCGTCCACTCATCCGAAAGGCTCGCCGCCGTATGAGCTTCGACCTCGTCCTGTTCGCGCTTGGTGGCGTGCTCGTCGATTCCGAGCGGCCTGCCGCCGAGGCGCGCGCCGAGGCCTTGGCCGGCGCGGGGCTGCCGGTCTCGGCCGACGAACTGCTGGAGGATTTTCCCGGCCAGTCCACCAAGGAGGTGCTGCTGCGCCTGGAGAAGCGCGCCCACGCGCCCATCCGGGCCACGCTGATCGCGGAGGCCGACGCCCAGGTGGCGGCAAGGCTCTCGCGCGACGTCAAGCCCGTCGCCGGCGCGCGGGAGGCGCTCGCGGCGCTGGGCGGGCGCTACTGCACCGTGTCGGACGAGCCCCTGGAGCGCGCCCGCGCCATGCTTGGGGCCGCCGAGCTTCTGCCTCCGCTCGAGGGCCGCATCTTCGCCGCGCCCGATTTGAAGCTCAAGCCGCGGCCCTCGACCGACCTCTTCCGCTTCGTCGTGGAGAAAACAGGCGTCAAGCCCGCGCGCTGCTTCGCGGTGGAGGCCTCGGCGGCGGGCATCGCGGCTGCAAAGGCCACGGGCATGCGCGCGGTCGGTTTTTCGGGCGCGAGTCACGCCTTCCCCGGCCTCGCCGACCGGCTGACGGACGCGGGCGCCGAAACGGTGCTGCGCCGCCTGGCCGACCTCACGGGCGTCCTGACGGCCTTGGCGGAATGGTCCGAAGAGATTTGAACCTGGCGGCGCGCTTGGCGCGGCCCTACTCGTCCGCGTCGGCCGTCTCCTTCGGCGGGCCGGCGTCGAAGCCGACATAGGCGCGGATCGTGCGGGTGCCCGGGTCGGGGAACGAAATGGCCGAATCCGTGAACACGAACTGCGTGGCCGCGCCCCCGCCCACCTGCACCTGGTGCTGGTGGATCTGCGAGTAAAGCACCTCCTCGCCATTGGTGACCGCCACCCGGATGGGCAGCGTCACGCTTCCGGGGCCGCCGCTCGGGCCGGGAACCACCCGGCCGGCCGCGGCGATCGTCATGCTGAGCATGCCGTTTTCGCGCGAGCAGGTGCGAGTCACGTCGGCGATCGAGTTCTGATAGACGATCTTGGTGTTGTCGCCGTCGGCGCCGCGCTCATAGGTCGTGTAGAAGGCCGTGCCCTCCCTGAGCACCACGGGCGGGCAATAGGCCAGGAGCTCGCTTTGTGTGACGCGCGGCTCCTGGGGGGCGCTCTCCGCTCCGCCGGAGGCGCTGCCGTTCTCCGACTGGCAGCCGCTCGCCAGAAGGGTTGCGGCCAGCAGAACCCAAGCGGCGCCCCCGCGCCGCAGACGATCTTCGAACACCATCGCTGAACTTCCCCTCACCCGGTGGCGGTGAATTAAATCGGCTTGCGTCCGAAGGGAAGCGGCTCTGTTGCCGGCCCAGTGAGCGTCCCATCTTAACGCAAGAGTTTTCAACAGGCGCGACAAGCCCTAAAGCAAGGCTCCGGCGGAATTGCGACAGGCGGCGGCGAGCCCCCAAAGCGGCAAGAGAGTTTCATGCGTTACGTCAGCACACGGGGCGAAGCGCCCGCGCTCGGCTTCTCCGATGTCCTTCTCGCGGGGCTTGCGCGCGACGGCGGGCTCTACGTGCCCGCCCAATGGCCGCAGTTCGGCCCGGGCGAGCTGCGCGCCATGCGCGGGCTGCCCTACCCCGATCTGGCGATCCGGCTTCTGACGCCGTTTCTCGGTGGCGAGATTCCTGCAAAGGCGTTCGAGCGGATGGTGCGCGAGGCCTATGCCGGGTTCCGGCACGAGGCCGTCTGCCCCTTGACGCAGATTGGCACCAACCGCTTCCTGCTCGAGCTGTTCCACGGCCCCACGCTCGCCTTCAAGGACGTGGCCATGCAACTGCTGGCCCGGCTCATGGACCATGTTCTCGTCGAGCGCGGCGCGCGCGCAACGATCGTCGGCGCCACGTCGGGCGACACAGGCGGGGCGGCGATCGAGGCTTTCGCGGGCCGCGAGCGCGCCGACCTCTTCATCCTGTTCCCGCATCGCCGCGTATCGCCCGTGCAGCAGCGGCAGATGACGACGTCCCGCGCCCCGAACGTGTTCGCGCTCGCCGTGGGCGGCAATTTCGACGACTGCCAGAACCTCGTGAAGGCCATGTTCAACGACTTGGCCTTCCGCGAGCGGGTGTCCTTGTCCGGCGTGAACAGCATCAACTGGGCCCGCATCATGGCCCAGATCGTCTATTACTTCTCGTCCGCGCTCTCGCTGGGCGCGCCCGACCGCCCGGTCTCCTTCACCGTGCCCACGGGCAATTTCGGCGACATTTTTGCGGGCTTCGCGGCGAAGCGGATGGGACTGCCCGTGGAACGGCTCGTGATCGCCACCAATGACAACGACATCCTGGCCCGCACGCTCCACGCCGGCCGCTACGAGATGCGCGGCGTGGTGCCCACCACCTCGCCCTCCATGGACATCCAGGTGTCGTCCAACTTCGAGCGGCTCCTGTTCGAGGCGCATGGCCGTGACCCGCAAGCCGTGCGCCGCGCCATGGCGGGCCTCACGCAGTCTGGCGCCTTCACGGTCGAGGCGGCGACGCTTTCGGCTATCCGTGACGAGTTCGACGCGGGCGCGGCAAGTGGGGCGGATGTGGCGGAAGCCATCCGGACCACGCTCACGCGCTCGTCCTATCTGCTCGACCCCCACACCGCCACCGGCGTCCATGTCGCTAGATCGCTGCCGCCGAGCGCCGTGCCCATGGTGGTGCTGGCCACCGCCCATCCCGCGAAATTTCCTGACGCGGTGGCGGACGCCTCCGGCGTGCGGCCGCCGCTGCCGCTCTGGCTGGCGGATCTCATGGAGCGGCAGGAGACGTTCGCCACGCTTCCCTCGGACTTGCAAATCGTGGAAGAGTATGTGGAAACACGCGCCCGTGCAGTGCGCGCGGCGGTTCTTTCGTAAGCGGGTCGAAATGGGCGTGAACATATGGGCGTAGAGGTGAGCCGTCTGTCGAACGGCCTGACGGTCGCCACGGAAGATCTTCCCAGCATCGACACGGTCGCGCTCGGCGTTTGGGTCAAGTCCGGCGCGCGCGACGAGCGCGAGGACGAGCACGGGATCGCCCATCTGCTCGAGCACATGGCCTTCAAGGGCACGAAGCGCCGCTCGGCCTTCGAGATCGCCTCCGAGATCGAGAATGTGGGCGGCGAGATCAACGCCGCGACGAGCGTGGAGACGACTTCGTTCTACGCGCGCGTGCTGTCGGAGGATTTGCCGCTAGCCGTAGACCTGCTTGCCGACATCCTGACCGAATCCCGCTTCGACGCCGACGAGCTCGAGCGCGAGCAGCACGTCATCCTTCAGGAGATCGGCGCCGCCCACGACACGCCCGACGACATCGTGTTCGACCGCTTCACCGAGACGGCCTTCCGCGACCAGACCATCGGCCGCTCCATCCTGGGCACGCCCCAGACCGTCCAATCCTTCCGCTCGACGGACCTGCACGCCTTCATGGAGCGGCAATACGGCGCGGAAAACATGGTGGTCGTGGCCGCGGGCGACGTGAACCACGACAAGTTCGTGCGCGAGGTGGAGAGCCGGCTGGGCGATTTCCGGGCCAAGACCACCAGCCTGCCGCCGCTTCCCGCCCGCTACAGCGGGGGCGACTTCCGGGAACAGCGCGATCTCATGGACGCCCAGATCGTGCTGGGCTTCGAGGGCCGCGCCTACCACATGCGCGACTTCTACGCCTCCCAGGTGCTTTCCTCCGTTCTGGGCGGCGGCATGTCCTCCCGGCTCTTCCAGGAAGTCCGGGAGAAGCGTGGCCTCTGCTATTCGATCTACGCCTTCCACTGGGGTTTCTCGGACACCGGCCTGTTCGGCGTCCATGCCGCGACCGGGGGCGAGGACATCGACGAGCTCGTGCCGGTGATCCTTGAGGAGCTGCGCAAGGCGGGCGAGCGCATCACGCTGGAGGAACTCGACCGCGCCCGCGCGCAGTATCGGGCGGGCCTCATCATGTCGGCGGAAAGCGCGTCGAGCCGCGCCTCGCAGATCGCGCGCCAGCTTCTCTTGTTCGGCCGGCCGGTCGGCCGCGAGGAACTCATGGAGCGGCTGTCGGCCCTGACGGTGGAGCGGCTGACGGACCTCGCCGCTCGGCTGTTCTCCTCGCCGCCCACGGTCACGGCGATCGGTCCGGTCGAGCGTCTGGCCGGCTTCGAATCGATCGTCGGCGGGCTGTCGGGAGCGACGGCCCAGGGATCTCCGCGCAAGCTTGCGGTTTGACGGGTATAGCCTGATCTGGGCTTGGGATGGAGGCGACGTTGGCGAGCGAGCTGGCGAGTGCGAGGAGGCCGGCGACGGCCAGCTTTGCTGCCCCCTCCGAAGTCCATGACAGGCTCTGAGCCGGTTCGGGCTCCGTGGTGTTCAGCTTCCTGTCCCGCCGGTCCCTCGGCCCGGTGCTCAAAGGCCAGCGGGTGACGCTGCGCCTGCCGGTCAGGAGCGATTTTGCGGAATGGGCGCAGCTTCGACGCGAAAGCCGGGCGTTCCTGGAGCCGTGGGAGCCGCGCTGGGCACCCGACGAGCTTCAGCCGTCCGGGTGGCGGCAGCGCCTGAAGCGCTATCACCAGGACTGGGCGCAAGGCACCGCGCTCGCCTTCATGATCTTCGAGAACCGGAGCGGAAAGCTGATCGGCGGCATCACGCTCGGCAATATCCGTCACGGCGTCTCGCAATCTGCCCATGTCGGCTACTGGATGGGCGAGCGCTATGCCGGCCAGGGCTACATGGTTGAGGCCGTGCGGCTGGTGGTGCGCCACGCCTTCGACACGCTCAAGCTCCACCGCATCGAAGCCGCCTGCATCCCCGGCAACGAGCGCTCCATCCGCGTGCTTGAAAAAGCCGGATTTTTACGCGAGGGCCTGCTTCGGTCCTATCTGAAGATCAACGGCGTGTGGGCCGACCACTTTCTTTACGCGCTGATCGCCGGCGGCGCGCCCGGTCGCCGCCCGGAGGGCTGACGTCTTGCCCATCGCCCTCGCCGCCCTTCTGCGCATCCTCTTGGCCGTCGCTGCCCTTTCGGGCACCGTCGGCGGCGCGCTCGCGCTGGAGGCGATCGCGATTTCGCGGGACAGCCGGGCGCTCGACCTGTCGGGCGCGCTTGAAATCCACCGCGGCAACGGCAGGAGCTTCCAGGTCTCGACCGCGCCGGGGCCCGACGGCGTGGTGCGCCGGATCGAAGTGGAGGCGAAGGACAAACGCTCCACAGGCGACTGGGCCGTGTTCGCGCTCGCCAACACCACCGACCGGCAGCTCGACCGCCTCCTCGTCGCCCCGCATTTCCGCCTCGTCGATTCCGGGCTGTTCTGGCCGGATCTCGGCTCCGCCCGCATCAGTGCCATCACGCCGAGCGAAGGCTTCGCCCTCGACCGGCAGGCAAGCCCCGACGCCGACGTCTTCCTGATGACGCTCGACCCCGGCGCGGTCGTTACCTTCGTGGTGGAGCTCGCCTCGCCGCGCCTGCCGCAGGTCTATCTGTGGGAGCCCGAGACCTACAAGGACGCGGTCAACTCCTATACGCTCTACCGAGGCATCGTCATCGGCATCGCCGGGCTGCTCGCGCTGTTCCTCACCATCTCCTTCGTGGTGAAGGGCACGTCCATGTTCCCCGCCACCGCGGCCATGGCCTGGGCGGTGCTCGCCTACATCTCCGTGGATTTCGGCTTCCTCAACAAGCTCATCGAGGTCACGCCGGGCAGCGAGCAGGTGTGGCGGGCGGGAACGGAAGTGGCGCTGGCCATCACCTTCGTCGTGTTCCTGTTCACCTATCTCAACCTCAACCGCTGGCACAGCCATCTGGCGGTGGGCGCCCTGGCCTGGGTCCTGGGCCTCGCCGGAATCGCTGGCGTGGCCGTCGTCGATCCGCCCATGGCGGCAGGCCTCGCGCGGCTTTCCTTCGCGGCGACGGCCGTCACCGGGCTCGGCCTGATCGTCTATCTGAGCCTCCGCGGCTATGACCGCGCGGTCATGCTGATCCCCTCCTGGCTGATGGTCCTAGCCTGGATCGCCGGCGCCGGAATGACCATCACGGGCGTGCTCGACAACGACGTCGCCCAGCCGGCGATCGGTGGCGGCCTCATCCTCATCATGCTTCTGATCGGCTTCACGGTGATGCAGCACGCCTTCGCCGGGGGCACGCTGCACCAGGGCCTGTTCAGCGACCTCGAACGCCAGGCGTTGGCCGTGATCGGCGCGGGCGACACCGTCTGGGACTGGGACGTGCTGCGCGACCGCGTCACGACCGGGCCCGATGTGAGCCTGGCGCTAGGCTTGGCGCCCGGCAGCCTCAGCGGCCCTGCGCGCAACTGGTTGCCCGTTCTGCACGCTGACGACCGCGACGCCTTCCGGACAACGCTCGACACTGTGCTCGAGCATCGCCGCGGCCGCATCGCGCAGGACTTCCGCCTTCGCGGGGCGGACGGCCACTACCACTGGATGTCGCTGCGCGCGCGGCCCGTGGTGGGCTCCGATGGCGAGGTGATCCGCTGCGTGGGCACGCTGGCCGACGTGACCGAGCAGAAGAAATCCGAGGAGCGCCTCCTGCACGATGCCGTTCATGACAATCTGACGGGGCTGCCCAACCGCGAACTGTTCATGAACCGGCTCGAAGCCATCGTCGAGGTGGCCAAGTCCGGAGGCGCCAAGTCGGAGCACCGCCTGCGGCCCTCCGTGTTCGTGATCGACCTCGACCGCTTCAAGCAGATCAACGGGGGCCTGGGGATCGCGGCCGGCGACACCATCCTCTTGACGGTCGCGCGCCGGCTCCACCGGCTCATCAAGCCGAGCGATTCGCTGTCGCGCCTGGCCGGCGACCAGTTCGCCCTGATGCTCCTGTCCGAGGACGAGCCCGCGAAGATCGCGGGCGTCGCCGATGCGATCCGCCAAGCGATCCGCGCGCCCATCAACTTCGCCAAGCGCGAGATCGTGCTGACCGCCTCGATCGGCTTGGTGAGTTGGACGGCGGCGGAAATGTCGGCCGAAAGCATGGTCAAGGACGCCGAGCTCGCCATGCGCCAAGCCAAGCGCTTCGGCGGCGACCGCATCGAGCCCTTCCGTCCGGCCTTCCGCACGGTGGGCACCGATCGGCTGCAGATCGAATCCGACCTCCGCCGCGCCCTGGAGCGCAAGGAGATGACGCTCGCCTACCAGCCCATCGTGCGGCTCGAAGACCGTTCGGTCGCCGGCTACGAGGCGCTCCTGCGCTGGGAGCATCCGCGCCGCGGCACGATCCCGCCCTCCGACTTCATCCCCGTGGCCGAGAGCTCCGGGTTCATCGTCCAGCTCGGCCTGTTCGCCATGCAGCGCGCAGCCGACGACCTTTCGTCGTGGCAGGCGCTTTTGGGGAAAGTGCAGACGGGGGACCAGCCGCTCTTCATGTCCGTGAACCTGTCGAGCCGGCAATTGATCCGGCGCGACCTCGTCAACGACGTCCGCTCCATCGTGGCGCGCGCCGGCCTGCCGCCGCGCTGCTTCCGCCTGGAGCTCACGGAGTCGCTTGTCATGGACAATCCGGAGCAAGCCGCCCACGTCCTCAAGAAGCTCAAAGCCTTGGGCATCGGCTTGAGCCTCGACGACTTCGGCACCGGATACTCGTCCCTCGCCTACCTGACGCGCTTCCCTTTCGACACCATCAAGATCGACAAGAGTTTCATCGACGACACCAGCCACAAGCGCACCGTGCTGCTGAAGTCGATGGTGAACATGGGCCACGAGCTGGGCTTGGCCGTTGTCGCCGAAGGCGTGGCCGACGAGCGGGATGCGCTGGAGCTTCGCCAGATGGGCTGCGAATATGTGCAGAGCTTCCTGTTCGGCGCGCCCATGCCGGCCGAAGCGGTGGCGCGCTCCTTGCGGGAGCAGGCGCGCCAAGCTGCTCAGGCGTGACCGGCGGCGTGGCTCAGATGCGCGATGTCCACCCCAATCGAGGCGAGCAATTTCGTATAGGTCTCGTCGAGTTCGTTGTCGAAAAGGAATTCGGGGCTCGCGGGGCAGGTGAGCCAGCCATTGGCGGCGATCTCGTTCTCGAGCTGGCCTGCGCCCCAGCCGGAATAGCCCAGCGCCATCAGCGCCTGGCGGGGGCCGCGGCCGGTCGAGATCGCCCGCAGCATGTCCACGGTGGCGGTGAGGCAGACCTCGTCCGACACCGGCAGGGAGGAATCCACGCGATAGTCGGCGGAATGCAGCACGAAACCGCGGCTGCGCTCCACCGGCCCCCCGTTGCGCACGATGATCTCGCGGGCGCGCCGCGGCAGGCGGATGGCCGCCTTCTCGTCCACGATGCCGAGTTGCACGAGCAGGTCGGGGAAGAGCATGGACTGGGGCTGGTTGATGATGAGCCCCATCGCGCCTTCGTCGCTATGCGCGCAGACATAGATCACCGCGCGCGAGAAGCGCTCGTCCTGCATGCCGGGCATGGCAATCAGGAACTGGCCGTCCAGGAAGCCGCGCTCGACCCTCTGCTTTCTGCGCAAGATGTCCATTCCCATGAGGCTAACCTTTTTCGCGCCCGCTTGAAAGGCATCGCGGCGCGCGGTCGCCGCCGGTTTTCAAGTGGAGTCGGCGTGCGCGTTGTCCAGCGTGGCCGCTCAGGATTTTTCACAAGCACCGCGGCCGGCCTGCTTGTGGCCTGGGCGGTTCTCGCCGCGCCTCCCGCGCTTGCGGCGTCCACGCCCTGGCAGGATAACGAAGGCGGCGCGGTGCGCCTCGTCACCGCCGGACCGCCCGACGCGCAGGGCCGCGTCAAAGGCTTGATCGACATTTTCCTCAAGCCCGGCTGGAAGACCTACTGGCGCGATCCCGGCTCGGCCGGCGTGCCGCCGTCGCTCGATGTCTCCACCGGCGGAGGCGTGAAGGCGGCGGAGATCCACTTTCCCGCGCCGGAGCGCCACCACGACGATTACGGCTCCTGGGCCGGCTATGGCGCCTCCGTGGCGCTGCCCGTCACCTTCAGGCTCGCCGACCCGAGCGGGCTCGGGCGGATCGAGGCGGAGCTCTTCCTGGGCGTCTGCCAAACCATCTGCCTGCCGGTGCAGGCGCGCTTCTCCCTGGATGCGGGCGCCGGCGACGAACCCGAGGACGTCGCCTCCGTCGAGGCCGCCTTCGCCGCCCTTCCCGAGCCCGCAGCAGTGGGCCAGGAGGTCGTCGGCAAAGGGCTGAGTGGGGACATGCTTCTCCTGGAAGCCAGGCTCCCCGATGGCATCGCGCCACGCGACCTGTTCCTGGCCGGCAGCGAGCTCGGCTATGCTTTCGGCGTCCCCGCCATCTCCCGCGAAGGTGGCGCGTGGCGGATCGCCGTTCCCGTCAGCGAACGGCCTGCCGCCCCCTCGCGCGAGCCCATCCCCTACACGCTCACGACCGACCGAAGGGCGATCGCCGGGGAGATCCCCCCGCCCTGACGGACGCGCCTCGTCGGGGCGCGACGCCGCCCGCGCGAACTTCCCTTGGCGTGCGACGCGACCTATGTCACAGGCTCGCCGTCACTCGCATTCCGGAGCCTCCCATGACCATCGCCGTCGGCGAAAAGCTGCCTTCCGCCAGTTTCCGCATCAAGACCGCCGAGGGCGTGAGAAGCGTGAACACCGAGGAGTTCTTCGGCGGCCGGAAGGTTGTTCTGGTCGGCGTGCCCGGCGCGTTCACGCCCACCTGCTCCGACAACCATCTGCCCGGCTTCCTGGAGAACGCCGAGGCGCTTCACGCGCGGGGCGTGGACGAGATCGCCGTCGTCGCCGTCAACGACCACCATGTGATGCGCGCCTGGGAACAGGCCAGCGGCGCAGAAGGTCGAATCGCGTTCCTCGCCGACGGCAATGGCGAGTTCACGCGCGCGATCGGGCTGGACATGGACATGAGCGGCGGCGGCTTAGGCGTTCGCGCGCGGCGCTTCTCGATGCTGGTCGAGGACGGCGTGGTGCGGTCGCTCAACCTCGAGGAGGGCCGCGGCGTGGAGGCGACGGGCGCGGCCCGGATGCTGGAGCAGGTGTGATCGGCGCCGCCGCGCCGCCGCTCGCCGCTCCCCTGCCCCGCCGCTTGAACGGCGCCATGCCCTCGCGGGCCAGTTCGTCGGCGCGCTCGTTCTCAGGATGCCCGGCATGGCCCTTGAGCCAGTGCCAGGTCACCTTGTGGCGGTTGCGTGCGGCGTCGAGCGCGGCCCAAAGCTCGGCGTTCTTGACCGGCTTCTTGGCGGCCGTCTTCCAACCGTTCCGCTTCCAGCCCTCGATCCAGCCGCTGATGCCGTCGCGCACATAGTTGCTGTCGGTCCAGAGATCGACCTGACAGGGCTCCTTCAGCGCCTCCAGCGCCGAGATGGCGGCCATCAGCTCCATGCGGTTATTGGTGGTGTCGGCCTCGCCGCCCTTCAGTTCCCTCGCGACGTCGTTGAACCGCAGGATCGCTCCCCAGCCGCCGGGGCCGGGATTGCCCGAACAGGCCCCGTCCGTGAAGATCTCGACCCGCTTCATGCCGCCAGCCCATAATCGCGCGGCGAGGACACCTGCCGGTGGAATCGCAAACGGCGCACATATTCGAGCGGGTCGCGCTTGCGGATCAGCGGTCCGTCGGGGATGGTCAGCCAGTCATAGAGGCGCGTCAGCATGAAGCGCAGCGCAGCCCCGCGGGCGAGCACGGGCAGCGCCGCCCGTTCGGCGTCCGTCAGCACCCGTTCGGATTGGTAGCCGCCCAGCATGGCCGTTCCCTTGGTCAAATTGAACGAGAAATCCTTCTCGAAGCACCAGGCGTTCAGGCACACGGCCAGGTCATAGGCGAAGGTGTCGTTGCAGGCGAAATAGAAGTCGATCAGGCCCGAAAGCGTCTCGCCCAGGAAGAACACATTGTCGGGAAACAGGTCGGCATGGATGACGCCGGCCGGCAGGCCTTTCGGCCAAAGCCGGCCGAGAACCTCGAAATGGGCATCCACCTCGGCCGCGAGTCCAGGCTCGACCTCGTCGGCGCGCGCGCGGCAGGCCTCCCACAGCTTCGGCCAGCCCGCCGGCCCCAGCGCATTCGGGCGCGTCAGGGCGAAGTCGCCTCCGGCCAGGTGCAGCCTGGCCAGCGCGCGGCCCACCTCGCGGCAATGGGCGGCGGTGGGGCGGCGCACGGAAATGCCTTCGAGGAAGGTGATGAGCGCTGCCGGCCGGCCCTCCAACTCGCCCACCACGGCGCCGTCCCGGCGGCGCACCGGCAGCGGGCAGGTGATGCCGCGCTGCGCCAGATGCTCCATCAGCCCGAGGAAGAAGGGCAGGTCGGCGCTGTCCACCCGCTTCTCATAAAGCGTGAGGATGAAGGCGCCGCGACTGGCGTGGAGCAGGAAATTGGAGTTCTCCGTGCCCTCGGCGATGCCCTTGTAGGAAAGCAGCCCGCCGATGGGATAGTGCGCGAGAAAGGCCTCGAGTTCGGCTTCCGCGACATCCGTATAGACCGCCATAAAGGCCCTTCTGCCGGCGAGGATTGAAGAGGAACGAAGAGGCCCGTTCGGCCTCTTCGCCGCGAGCTATGCGGCGGCGAAAGCGGGAAAGCAAGCAGAGGCGCTACGTTCACGCAGCCCCGCGCACGAAGGCCATGTCGCCCGGCTCCAGCGGCACGTCGCGAAGCGCGCGCATCACGGGAAACTCCTCCGTCTCGACCCGCACCACCGCGAGGTCGAGCGTCACCTCGTAGCGCGCGCGAAAAGCATCGACGATCTCGGCCACCAGGATTTCCGGCGCGGAGGCGCCGGCCGACAAGCCGACGAGTTCCAACGCGCCAAGCTCCTCCCAAGGGATGTCGGCCGCGCCCTGCACCAGCATCGCGCGTTTTGCCCCCGCTCGCTGCGCCACCTCCACCAGCCGGCGCGAGTTCGACGAGTTGGGCGCGCCCACCACGAGGAAGAGGTCGGCCCCGGGCGCGGTCTCCTTCACCGCGTCCTGGCGGTTGGTCGTGGCGTAGCAGATCGAGTCGGAGGCCGGCGCCTGGATTGCCGGGAAGCGCGCGCGCAACGCCCGGATCACGCCGTCCGTGTCGTCCACCGACAACGTGGTCTGCGTCACGAAGCCGAGCGTCTCGGGATCGCCCACCACGAGCCGCGCGACGTCCTCCTCGTCCTCCACCAGCGTGACCGCGCCCGGCGGCAACTGCCCCATGGTGCCGATCACCTCGGGGTGGCCGGCATGGCCGATCAGAAGCACATGACGGCCTAGCCGCTGATGGCGCATGGCCTGCTTGTGGACCTTCGACACCAGCGGGCAGGTGGCGTCGAGAAAGAACATGTTGCGGGCCGTCGCGTCCTCCGGCACCGATTTAGGCACGCCATGGGCTGAGAACACGACCGGGCGCTCCGCATGCTCGGACGGGATCTGGTCGAGTTCCCTGACGAACACGGCCCCGAGCTGCTTCAGGCCGTCCACCACGAAGCGGTTGTGAACGATCTCGTGCCGAACATAGACCGGGCTCCCATGCTTCTTCAGCGCCAGCACCACGATCTGGATGGCGCGGTCCACGCCCGCGCAAAAGCCCCGCGGCTCGCAAAGGCGCAGCGTGAGCGGGGGTTTGACGGACGGTTCGGGCAAGATCGGCGGAACTCCTATGCAAGCGGGATGTGGTGGGCGGGGGCGAGCGGTGTCAAGGCCGGAGAGGGAAGCCAATCGCCGCCCCTCACCGTCTCGGCGCTGGCGCGCCGAGCCACCTCTCCCCTGTGGGGAGAGGAACCGCAGCCGCAAGGTGAGCGCCTTTCCTCTCCCCATCGGGGAGAGGTGGACCGCTCCACAGGAGCGGGACGGTGAGGAGCGACAGCTAGCTGAGAAATCGAAACGACCGCCGAACCGTTAAGCCGCTCCCTGCCTTTTCTGTCTCCAGATCCACGCTCCCACTACCACCACCAGCGTTCCCGCCAGCCCGAACCAGGTCAGCGCATATTGCAGGTGGTTGTTGGGCAGGTCGATGATCGTGACCCCACCCACGGGCCAGCCGCCGGGGGCCGCGCCTTCCCTCGCATCCACGAAGAACGGCACGAGATCGTCGTCGCCGGTGGGCAGACCCACGCTCGCCGCCATGCGGTCGCGGTCCTTCCAATAGAAGATGTTCTGGGCCTCGTCGTTGTCGGGCACGATGAAGGACGGCTTTTCCGCAAGCGGCTCGCGGGCAAGGCCGGTCACTTCCACCCTGCCCTCGACCTGGCCGACGGTCCGTGTGGCGGGATTTTTCAGCTCGTAAGGCACGAAGCCGCGGTTGACGAGCAGGCGGCGGCCGTCGTCGAGCCTGAGCGGCGTATAGACGTAAAAGCCCGACCGGCCCTTCCAGGTCGCGAAGAAGTGGCGCTCGTGCTCGTGCTCGAACACGCCGGCCGCGGTCACGGGTGTGTATTCGATGTCGCCCGTCTCCCGCCAGCGGCGCTCCACTTCGCGGAGCGGCGCGGGCGGTTCCTGCGTCCGCTCCGCGATCGTCTGGAGAAGCGCCTCCTTCCAGTGGAGCCGCTCGACCTGCCAGAAGCCGAGACCGCAGAGCGCCGCGAACACCAGGGCCGCCCCGAGAAGCGCCAGCGCCGCGCGGCCGCGGCCGCCGACCCGCGCCAAAGGGTAAGCGCTCAACTCGGCCGGTCCCATTTGCCTTCCGCCGCCTTCTTGCGGAACTGCAGCGTCACCAGCACACCCTTCATCAGGCGCAACGAGAGAAGGCAAAGCGCGGCTGCCAGCGGCAGCCAGAGCATGAAGTGCAGCCAGAGCGGCGGGGCGAAGCTCACCTCCGTCCACAGCGCCAGCCCCAGGACGATGAAGCCGACCAGGAGGATGGCGAACACGGCGGGCCCGTCGCCCGCATCAGCGAAGGAATAATCCAGGCCGCAGCGCTCGCAGCGGGGCGCGAGCTCGAGCGGCCCGGAGAAGAGCCGCCCCTCGCCACAGCGCGGGCAGCGGCCCTTGAGGCCCGCCGCGATGGGCTCGACGGCGTTGGCGGTCACAGGCCCTGGGACGCGCCTCCGCTCAATGCGCCGCCTCGTAGATCGGCGCGCCGATCGAGCCCCACACATAGATGGCGGCGAACAGGAACAGCCACACCACGTCCACGAAGTGCCAATACCAGGCCGCCGCCTCGAAGCCGAAATGCTGCTGCGGCGTGAAGTGGCCGCGCATGGCGCGCACCAGGCACACGAGCAGGAAGATCGTGCCGATGAACACATGGAAGCCGTGGAAGCCGGTCGCCATGTAGAAGGTCGCGCCATAGATCGAGTCGGTGAAGGTGAAGGGCGCGTGCATGTATTCATAGGCCTGCACCATCGAGAACAGCACGCCCAGGCCGACCGTCAGCACCAGCCCGTTCACGAGGCCGTTGCGGTCGTTGTGCAGCAGCGCATGGTGCGCCCAGGTGACGGTGGTGCCAGACAGGAGCAGGATGATCGTGTTGTAGAGCGGCAGGTGGAAGGGGTCGAGCACCTCCACGCCGATCGGCGGCCATGAGCCGCCCGTGAACTCCGCGCGCGCGACCTGCTGCACCTCGTCCGCATAGAGGCTCGCGTCGAAGAAGGCCCAGAACCACGCCGCGAAGAACATCACCTCCGAGGCGATGAACATGATCATGCCGTAGCGCAGATGAAGCTGCACCACGCGGGTGTGGTGGCCCTCATGCGCTTCGCGGACCGTGTCGGCCCACCAGACGAACATGGTGTAGAGCACAACGGCGAGGCCGATGAAGAACAGCCAGGGATTGGCCAGCTCGATGCCGAAGAGCGGGAAGCTGCCGCCCTTGAGATACTGCATCCAGCCGACCGCGCCGAGCGCCATGATCAGCGCGCCGAGCGAGGCCAGCGCCGGCCAGGGGCTCGGATCGACGAGATGATAATCGTGGCCTTTGGCTTGGCTGTCGGCCATCTCAACCTCCTGACTTGTCGCCGGCCGCAGGCGCGGCGGCTGACGCCTTGCCGTCCAGCGGGAAGAATGTGTAGGAAAGCGTGATCGTCCGCACGCCCTTGAGCTCGGGCGCGTTCACGATCTCGGGGTCCACGAAGAAGACCACGGGCATCTCCATGGTCTCACCCGGCTTCAGCTCCGTGTCGGTGAAGCAGAAGCATTCGAGCTTGTTGAAATAGGCGCCCGCCGCTTCGGGCGTCACGTTGAAGCTGGCGCGGCCCGAGGTCGGGCGATCGAAGAAATTGGCCGCCTGATAGGCCACCTGCGCGGTCTCGCCGATCCTGAGCGTCACAGAGCGCTGCGCGGGCTGAAAGTCCCAGGGCAGGCCGCTCGACACGTTGCTGTCGAAGCGCACGGTGATCTCCTCGTCGAGGATCACGTCGGACGCTTGGCTCACGCGCTGGGTGGTGCCGCCATAGCCCGTCACCTGACAGAACAGCTCGTAAAGCGGCACGGCGGCATAGGCCACGCCGAGCATGGTCGTGAAGAAGGCCACGCAGGCCGCGGCCACCATGCGGTTGGCGCGGTCCCTGGAGGAGGAAGGCGTTCTCACGGGCGGCCTCACACGGGGCTCTGGAACATGTTCGGCCCGATGCGGACGATGGTGACGATGTAGAAGATGATCACCAGCACGGCCAGGCCGAGCGCGATCGCGACCGAGCGCGACCGGCGCGCCCGCTTCTGCTTCTCCGTGAGGCGGATGGGATCCTCGTTCACGGCGTCCCCGCGAGCAGCGGCGTCAGCGCCGCATCCGCCAGATAAAGCGCGAACACGGCGAAGAGATAGACCAGCGAAAAGCCGAACAGCGCCTTGGCGGGCGCCATCTCGCGCCCCTCGCCCATCCGCAGCACGCGCCAGGCATGCCAGACGAAGACGACGCCCAGAAGCGCGGCCCCAAGCCCGTAGAGCGCTGTCGTGAAGCCCAGCGCCCAGGGCAGGACGGCGAAGGGCGCGACGACCAGCGCGTAGGCGAAGATCTGCCGCCGGGTGGAGGCCAAGCCCGCCACATTGGGCATCATGGGGACGCCCGCGCGGCCGTATTCATCGGTCTTGAACAGGGCGAGCGCCCAGAAATGCGGCGGCGTCCAGAGAAAGATGATGCCGAACAGGATGACGCTTTCCAGGCTGATCGAGCCCGTGGCCGCGGCCCAGCCGACCACCGGCGGGAAAGCGCCGGCCGCGCCGCCGATCACGATGTTCTGCGGCGTGCGGCGCTTGAGCCACATCGTGTAGACCACGGCATAGAA
Organism: Mesorhizobium sp.; assembly: GCA_035998495.1. Classification (GTDB taxonomy): domain Bacteria; phylum Pseudomonadota; class Alphaproteobacteria; order Rhizobiales; family Rhizobiaceae; genus Mesorhizobium_B. The sequence continues at coordinate 77,879 of DASYHP010000074.1, read as the reverse complement.
GAAGATGGTGAAGGCAAGCAGCGCGCCGGCCACCCAGTTCACGAGCACGCCCAGCGTGCCGACGGAAAGCGCGGCCAGGACCATGCCGAAGGCCAGCGCCTGCTCGGGCTCGACCCGGCCGCTGGGGATCGGTCGCGATTTGGTGCGCCGCATCAGGCGGTCGATATCGGCGTCATACCACATGTTGAGCGCGCCGGACGCGCCCGCGCCGACCGCGATGGCCAGAACGGCGACGGCGGCGATCACGGGATGGGGCATCGCCGGAGCCGCCGCCATCCCGACGAATGCGGTGAACACCACTAGCGACATCACCCGCGGCTTCATCAGCACCAGGAAGTCGCCGGCCGTCGCCTCGGAAAGGCGGGCGGCGGAGGCGCCGAGGCCGTTGCCGTCGATGAGAGCCATGGGCGTGGTCAACCCGTTCCTTGAACGACGGGGACGCCCGCGGCGTCCCCACCTCTTGCTTTCCTGCGGCCGCTCAGCGGATGCGCGGCAACTGCTCCCACTGGTGGAAGGGCGGCGGCGAGGAGAGCTGCCATTCCAGCGTGGTCGCGCCCTCGCCCCATGGGTTGGCGCCGGCCACCCGCTTGCGGGCGAAGGCCTCCACCACGCCCCACAGGAAGATCAGGACGCCGATGCCCGAAAGGTATGCACCGTAGGAGGACACCATGTTCCAGCCCGCGAAGGCGTCGGGATAGTCGATGTAGCGGCGCGGCATTCCGGCGAGCCCCAGGAAGTGCTGGGGGAAGAACACGAGGTTCACGCCGATGAACATGACCCAGAAATGCAGCCGCGCGATCAGGGGCGAGTACATATAGCCCGTCATCTTGGGGAACCAGTAGTACCAGGCCGCGAAGATCGCGAACACGGCGCCCAGGGACAGCACGTAGTGGAAGTGCGCGACCACGTAGTAGGAGTCGTGCAGCGCGCGGTCGAGGCCCGCATTGGCGAGTTGCACGCCTGTCACGCCGCCCACGGTGAAGAGGAAGATGAAGCCGATCGCCCACAACATCGGCGTGCGCATGGAGATCGAGCCGCCCCACATGGTGGCGATCCAGGAGAACACCTTGATGCCGGTGGGCACCGCGATCACCATGGTGGCGAAGGTGAAATAGCGCTGCGTGTCGAGCGACAGGCCCGCCGTGTACATGTGATGGGCCCAGACCACGAAGCCGACCACCGCGATCGCCACCATCGCGTAGGCCATGCCGAGATAGCCGAACACCGGCTTGCGCGAGAAGGTCGAGACGATGTGGCTGATGATGCCGAAGCCCGGCAGGATCAGGATGTACACTTCGGGGTGGCCGAAGAACCAGAACAGGTGCTGGAACAGGATGGGGTCGCCGCCGCCTTCGGGCACGAAGAAGGTGGTGCCGAAGTTGCGGTCGGTCAAAAGCATGGTGATGGCGCCGGCCAGTACCGGCAGCGAGAGCAGGAGCAGGAAGGCGGTGATCAGCACCGACCACACGAAGAGCGGCATCTTGTGCAGCGTCATGCCCGGCGCGCGCATGTTGAAGATGGTGGTGATGAAGTTGATGGCGCCCAAGATCGACGACGCACCCGCGATGTGCAGCGACAGGATCACCAGATCCATCGCCGGGCCGGGGTGGCCCGCGGTCGATAGCGGCGGATAGATGGTCCAACCCGTGCCCGCGCCATGCGCGCCGCCTGGGCCGCCGGGCACGAAGGCCGATATGATCAGAAGGATGAAGGCCGGCGGCAGCAGCCAGAACGAGATGTTGTTCATGCGGGGGAACGCCATGTCCGGCGCGCCGATCATGATCGGCACCATCCAGTTGGCGAAGCCGCCGATCAGCGCGGGCATGACCATGAAGAAGATCATGTGGAGGGCATGCGCAGTGACGAACACATTGTACATGTGCTTGCCTTCGTCGATCGCGGCGTCGCCCTCCACGCCATAGACCATCGAAGCCAGGCCGTGGAACACCTGGATGCCCGGCTCCTGGAGCTCCCAGCGCATCATCATCGACTCGAAGCCGCCGACGATGCCCGCGATGATCGCGAAGATCAGGTAGAGCGTGCCGATGTCCTTGTGGTTGGTGGAGAACACCCAGCGGCGGAAGAAGCCGGCCGGCGGCCCATGGTGGTGGGCCTCGTCATGGTGCTCGTGGCCGCCATGGACCCTGTGGAGCGCTGCGTCTGCCATGATCGTCTCGTTCCCTGAAATCTCTTGGTCCCGCCCTTAATCGGCGGCCGCGACTTGGGCGGCCGCCTCGATCTCGGCCATCAGCGCGCGGTTGGCGCCGGAAAGGTCGGTCCCGGCTGCGGCGAGCCAGCGATTGTATTGATCCTGCGTCACGACGCGGATGCCCACGGGCATATAGGCGTGGTCCTTGCCGCAAAGCTCCGAGCACTGGCCATAGAACAGCCCTTCCTTGAACGGCTCGAACCAGAGCTCGGTGATACGGCCGGGAACGGCATCGTGGCGATAGCCGAAGGCCGGCACCGTCCAGTTATGGATCACGTCGTTGGAGGTCAGCAGCACCCGGATCACCGTGTTCACCGGCAGCACCAGCTCGTTGTCCACGGCGAGCAGGCGCGGATAGGCGCTCAGATCCCCCTTGCCGAGCGCCGCGCGGCCCGAGTCGTCGTTCAGAATGGCGGAATTGAAGGAGACGGGCGCTTCGGTCTGGTACTCATAGTCCCAGTTCCACTGGTTGCCGATGACCTTGACCGTCAATTCCGGCTCGCGCGGCGGCGTGTACTGCAAGGTGAGGAGCTGGAACGAGGGAATCGCGATCGCGATCAGCACAAGGACCGGCCCCAAGGTCCAGATCACCTCGACCAGCGTGTTGTGGCTCGTGCGCGACGGGATCGGGTTGGCGCTTTCGCGATAGCGCCAGATGCACCAGGCCAAGAGCACCAGCACCAGCGCCGTGATCGGGATGATGAACCAAAGCGTGAAGTTCTCGAACCAGATCACCTGCGCCATGATGTTGGTCGCGGGCGGCGTGAAGCGGGTCTGCCACTCGTAAGGCTGCCCTTCCTGGGCGAGAGCCGCGCCCGCGCCAAGGGCCGCGAAAGCCATCGCCAAGCCGCCCAGAACAAGAGAACCCTTGCCGAGATCGGATCGCATCGCGCTCAACAACTCCAAGCCCTGATGAACCATGCGCCCGCCGCGGCGAGCCTGGCGGGATCGCCGCCCAAGGGCCACGCTTCAAACATACTCTCCTGCCGACCGCAAGAAAGCGGGGCGCGGCATTTTGCGCTGGAAATCAGCCGTCACACGCGCCGCTTCGGGCACGCGGCTCATCCCGGGGATCGCAGCCGGATGCCGGCGCCGGGGGCGGCGGTCGCAATTCGGGCTCATTTGCGCAAAGAATGGAGCCGAGCCGCCGCCGAGCTCGACCTGCGCGCGGACATCCCGCCCGGATTCCCCTTGCGCGTCGAGCCTGACGCGTGAATGTTCCCGGTTCCCTTGTTCCCGAAGCTTTTGAGACTGCCCATGATCTTCCGCCCTGGCGCAACCCTCGTTCAGGCGGCGCTGTTCGCCGCGCTGGCGACCGCCCCCGTCTCAGCGCAGCAGAGCGGCGCCGTGCGCGCCACCCACGGCGCCTGGTCCATCATCTGCGACACGCCGGCCGGCGCGACGGCGGAACAGTGCGCCATGATGCAGAACGTGGTGGCCGAGGACCGGCCGGAGGTGGGCCTGTCGGTGGTGGTCCTGCGCACGGCCGACAACAAGGCCGAGATCCTTCGCGTACTCGCGCCGCTCGGCGTGCTCCTGCCCAACGGGCTGGGGCTCAACGTGGACGGCAAGGACATCGGCCGCGCCTATTTCGTGCGCTGCTTCGCCGATGGCTGCTATGCCGAGGTGATCCTGGAACAGCAGCTCCTCGACACGCTTTCGACGGGCAAGGCGGCCACCTTCATCGTGTTTCAGACACCCGAAGAAGGCATCGGCATCCCCGTGGAGCTGAACGGATTCGCGGAAGGGTTCGCGGCGCTGCCGAAGTGACCACCGCAGCCGTAAGGCTTCTCGCGCCGGAAGACTTCGCGGTTTTCAAGCAACTAAGGCTTGAAGCGCTGCGAACCGTGCCGGAGGCTTTCGCAAGCACCATCGAAGACTGGCAAGACTTGCCAGACGAGGAGTGGCAGACCCGTCTCACCAACAATGCGGTATTCGCTGCATTTCGCGACGGAGTGCCCGTTGGCCTCATGGGATTGATGCGGCAGCAGGCGTCCAAGATGGCCCACCGGGCGACCATCATTATGGTCTACCTGCGAGAAGGAGAACGCGGCTCGGGCTTGGCCCAGGCGTTGTTGGATGCACTCTTGGAGCATGCGCGCCAGATCGGAATCTGGCAGGTGGAGTTGACGGCAAGCGCCGAAAACCCTGCCGCGCTACGCTTCTACGGCCGCCATGGCTTCCAGGAGGTGGGACGCATTCCAGGCGGCTTCCTGCACGAAGGACGCGAGATCGACGATATCCTTATGGTGCGGCGGCTCACCTGATCGGTTTCGGACGGCTTCGAAAGTTTGCAGAGGCGCCACTTTGCGCTTACCTGCGAGACAAACGCTCCAAATGCAAGGCGCTCCTATGAAAACCCTTCTCGATCAGTTCGACATCTCCGACGAAACCGTCCGGCGCGTCGTCGCCGAGACGATCAACGGCACGGACGATGGCGAGCTGTTCCTCGAATACAGCGAGAGCGAAGCGCTGATGTTCGACAACGGAAGGCTGAAGACGGCAAATTTTTCGACCGACCAGGGTTTCGGCCTGCGCGCGGTGGCCGGCGAGGCCACGGGCTTCGCGCATGCCAGCGAGTTGTCGGAAGCCGCGTTGCGCCGGGCGGCCGATGCGGTGTCGGCCGTCAAGGCCGGCTATTCCGGCACGCTGGCGCCCGCCCCGAGCCGCACCAATCACCGTCTTTATGGTGACGACAACCCCATCGGCGAACCCTCCTTCGAGCGCAAGGCGCGGCTGCTCGAGGAGATCGATGCCTGGACACGCGCGCGCGACCCGCGGGTGCGTCAGGTGACGGCGTCGTTGTCCGCCTCCTGGCAGGTGGTGGAGGTCATCCGCGCCGACGGGCAGCTCGCGCGCGACGTGCGCCCGCTCGTGCGGCTCAACGTCTCGGTGGTGGCGGGCGAAGGCGACCGGCAGGAAACCGGCTCCTATGGCATGGGCGGCCGCAAGGGGTTCGGCGAGTTCGTCGCCGAGGAGAGCTGGAAGCATGCGGCAAGCGAGGCGCTGCGCCAGGCGCTCGTGAACCTTTCCGCCGTGCCCGCCCCAGCCGGAACCTTCGACATCGTGCTCTCGTCCGGCTGGCCGGGCGTCATGCTGCACGAAGCGGTCGGGCATGGGCTCGAAGGCGACTTCAACCGCAAGAAGACCTCCGCCTTCGCCGGCCTCCTGGGCCAGCAGGTTGCGGCCAAGGGCGTCACGGTGGTGGACGACGGCACGTTTCCCGAGCGTCGCGGCTCGCTGACGATCGACGACGAAGGCACGGCGTCCGCGCGCAACGTGCTGATCGAGGATGGGGTGCTCGTCGGCTACATGCAGGACCGGCAGAACGCGCGGCTGATGGGCGTCGCCCCCACCGGCAATGGGCGGCGCGAATCCTACGCGCACCAGCCCATGCCGCGCATGACCAACACCTTCATGACCGCCGGGACCACGACGCCCGAGGAGATCATCTCATCGGTGAAGAAGGGCGTCTACGCCGTGTCGTTCGGCGGCGGCCAGGTGGACATCACCTCAGGCAAGTTCGTGTTCGCCTGCACCGAGGCCTACATGATCGAGAATGGTGAGGTGAAGCAGCCCATCAAGGGTGCCATGCTGATCGGCAACGGGCCGGACGCCATGCACCGCGTGTCCATGATCGGTGACGACGTGAAGCTCGACACCGGCATCGGCATGTGCGGCAAGGCCGGCCAGGGGGTGCCCGTGGGCGTCGGCCAGCCGCATCTGCGCATGGACCAGATGACGGTCGGCGGCACGCAGGCGGCGTAAGGCGCGTCACAGCCAAGAGGCGGGCGATTTCGGCAGCCGGCCTTCGGGATCGATGACGTCGAGCTTCGGCGCGCCGTCGGCGTTCCAGCGCCACAGGGCGACGCAGGTGCCGCCGGGCGACATGAAGGACGGATAGACCACGGCGTCGTAGCCTTCCGCGAGAAGCCGCTCGCGCAGGGCATGCGTGGGCGGCTCCAGGCCATCGTCCAGCATCGCGCGCCATTCGGCCGCGTGAATGTCGGAGGGAACATCCAGCTCCGCACGAATCGCGGGTTCGGTAAGGTCGGCCAGCTTCGCGCCCGTGAGGCGCAACTGCACGATCAGAGCCGGGTGCTGGACAAAGCCCTGGTTGTATTCCGCCCATGCGGTGGAAAGCTCGCGCGCGGCGTAGATCGCGGGCGCGCCGAGCGGGTTCCAGCGCCCGCCGAAGCGCGCCGCCCCCTCGCCCGACAACGGCAGATGCGCCCAGCGCGGCACATAGGCCCGCCACAATGCGAGCGCCGGTCCCTCAGGCATAAACGCCGGAGCGGACGGCCTCCAGATAGGCGAGCACCTTGTCGGCCTTGCCTTCGCGAACGAGGTCGTAGGCCGTCTTGCCGGCCCAGCCCGGCAGCGGCTGGTGCTTGAACCACAAGGCCGCGCGGCTCTCGTTGCCCGCCATCTCCCCGGCCATGGCGAGGATGCGGACCACCGGGCTCAGCGCCGCGTCCACCTTTCGCGCGCCAGACCGGCCGGAAAGCGTGTTGCGGGCCACGCCGATCAGCGCCGCCAACTCCGTGGCCGTCACGCCCAGCGCGTCAGCCACCCGGCGGGCCGACAGGTGCGCCGCATCCTCGGCCCCAAATTGAGCCGCACTGACCGACAAACCCATAACGCACCTCTTGCGCACAATTTGAACTTCTGGCGTTCAATCTATGCGCAGTTGTCGCGCAGATCAAGCCTTAACGCCGCCGCTTCGGCTTCTCCAGCAGCGCCACGGTCTCGACATGCGGCGACCAGAGGAACTGGTCGACGGGCGTGACGGAGAGGAGCCGGTAGCCGCCGCTGAGCAGGAGCTTGAGGTCGCGCGCCAGCGTGGTCGGGTTGCAGGAGACGGCGGCCACGCGCGGCACGTTGGAGCGGGCGAGGTCGCGCGCCTGGGCTTCCGCGCCGGCGCGCGGCGGGTCGAACACGGCCGCGTCGAAGCCCTCCAGCTCCCGCGGCAGGAGGGAGCGGCGGTGGAGGTCGCGGTTCTCGACCGTCACAGGCTTCAAGCCGGGTGTGCCACGTGCCGCCCGGTCGAGCGCGGCCAGCGCCGCCGCGTCGCTCTCCACGGCATGGACGGCGGCGCCTGACGCCAGCCGCAGTGCGAAACTGCCGACGCCGGCGAAAAGGTCGAGCACGCGCTTCGCCCCCTTGAAATGCCCGGAAACAAAGGCCGCCATCGCCTCCTCGGCCTCGGCCACGGCCTGGAGGAAAGCGCCGGGCGGCGGTGCCACGGCGGCCTGGCCGAAGGTCACGACGGGCTTTCTGGGCTCGATCACGATCTCGCCGTCGATTGCGAGCCGCGCCCAGCCCGAGCGGACCACGGAGTCGGCCACGGCGCGGCGCTCCCCCTCGCCCAGCCGGCCCGAGCCCTCGGCCGCGATGTCCAACCCGCTCTGCGTGGCGGTCACCAGCAGGCGGAACGGCTCCGGCGTTTTCGCGATCCGCGCGGCGAGGTCGCGCAAGGCGGGCAACGCCTCGACGATGGCGGGAACGGCGATCCAGTTCTCGGAAATATCCACGATCTCGTGGCTCTGCGCGCGGTTGAAGCCGAGCACCGCCCCCTGCGCCGTTCGCCGCGCGGAAAAAGCCACGCGGCGGCGCGAGCGCGGCGGGCAAGCGACGAGCGGCTGGACGTCGGCCTCGATGCCCTCGCGGCGCAGGGCGTCCACAAGCCTGTCGCGCTTCCAGGCACGATAAGCCTCCGTTTCCAGGTGCTGGAGCGCGCAGCCGCCGCAGGTGCCGAAATGCCGGCACACCGGGTCCTGGCGCTCGGGCGAGGCCGTGAGCACGGACGCAAGTTGGGCGCGGCTACCTGCGCGAAAAACTTCCACGTCCTCGCCGGGCAACGCGAAGGGAACATAGACCGGCCCGTCTGCGCTATCCGCCACGCCGTCGCCGGCGCTGCCCAAACGGGTGATGTGCAGGCGCTCGCTCAACGGTCCTTGACCCCGCCCAACAGGAACTCGCGGTTGCCGTCGCCGCCTTCGATCGGCGAGGCCAGGAGCCCCAGCGCCCGCCAGCCGGGCCGCTCGTCCAGCCAAATGCGCAGCCGTTCGGCCACACGCCCAGCCTCGCTCGCATCGCAGACGCCGTTCTTGCCGATGGCTTCGCGCCCCGCCTCGAACTGCGGCTTGACGAGGAGGGCCGCCCCTGCCCCCTTTGCCGCGAGTTCCAGCGCCGGCGGCAGGGCGAGGGTGAGCGAGATGAAGCTCACATCGGACACGATGAATTCGGGGCGCCGCCCACCCAGATGGCCGAGCGTCAGCTCGCGCGCATTCAGGCCTTCCAGATTCGTGACGCGCGGGTCTTGCCGCAGAACCGGCGCGAGCTGGCCGTGGCCGACATCCACCGCCGTCACATGCACCGCGCCGCGCTCCAGGAGCACTTGCAAAAAACCGCCGGTCGAGGCCCCGATGTCGAGCGCCTCCCTGCCCTCGGGCGACAGGCCGAACCCGTCCAGCCCCGCGATGAGCTTCAACGCCGCCCGCGACACATAGCGCGCGGCGGGGTCGTCCACGTCGAGCCGGCTTGCGGCGGGAAACGCCTGGCCCGGCTTGGCGCAGACTTGGCCCTCCACCCTGACGGTGCCGCGCAGCACCGCGTCGCGCGCCCGCGAGCGCGTGGCGAAGTGCCCCCGCTCCACGAGCAGGGCGTCGAGCCGCGATCTCTCCGGGCTGGCCATGGGAGGCATGTGGCAGCCGGAAGCCGCCACGGCAAGGCCGCTCAGGCGCGCGCCGCCTTCGCCTCCCGCCCCAGGGCGGAAAACACCGCGCGCGAGATGCCGGCGGCGTCGAGGCCGGCGTCGGCATACATCTTCTCGGGCTTGGCCTGGTCGGTGAAGCGGTCGGGCAGCGTGAGCGGCCGCACCTTCAGCCCCTGGTCGAGCAGGCCGGCATGGGCGAGGAAGTGCAGAACCTGCGCGGCGAAGCCGCCGACCGCGCCCTCCTCCACCGTCACCAGCACCTCGTGCTCGCGCGCGAGTCGCCGCACGAGATCCTCGTCGAGCGGTCTCGCGAAGCGCGCGTCCGCCACCGTCGTGGGGAGGCCGGCGGCGGCGAGCTCCTCGGCCGCAGCCAAGCAGTCCTGGAGCCGCGTGCCGAAGGACAGCAGCGCCACCGCCGTTCCTTCGCGCAGGATGCGGCCCTTGCCCAGTTCCAGCACCTGCCCGCGCTCGGGCATGTCCACGCCCACCCCGTTGCCGCGCGGGTAGCGGAAGGAGATCGGCCCCTCCTCATACTCGGCGGCCGTGCGGACCATATGGCGCAGCTCGGCCTCATCGGCTGCCGCCATCACCACGAAGCCGGGCAAGCAGGAGAGAAAACTCGTGTCGAAGGCGCCGCAATGGGTCGGCCCGTCGGCGCCCACATAGCCCGCGCGGTCGATGGGGAATCGCACGGGCAGCTTCTGGATCGCCACGTCGTGGATCACCTGGTCGTAGGCGCGCTGGAGAAAGGTCGAGTAGATCGCCGCGAAGGGCTTCATGCCCTCCGTCGCCAGGCCGGCCGCGAAGGTGACGGCGTGCTGCTCGGCGATCCCCACGTCGAAGATGCGCGAGGGAAACGCCTCGCCGAACAGATCGAGCCCCGTGCCCGACGGCATGGCGGCGGTGATCGCCACGATGCGCTCGTCGTGCCTAGCCTCCCGCACCAGGCTTTCGGCGAAGACGCGGGTGTAGCTCGGCGCGTTGGCCGGGGCGGAAGCCTGCGCGCCGGTGATGACGTCGAACTTGTTGACGCCGTGATACTTGTCGGCAGCCTCTTCGGCGGGCGGATAGCCCTTGCCCTTCTGCGTCACGACATGGACCAGGATCGGGCCGTTGTCCGCGTCGCGCACATTCTTGAGCACGGGCAGCAGGTGCTCGAAATTGTGCCCGTCGATGGGGCCGATGTAGTAAAAGCCCAGTTCCTCGAACAGCGTGCCGCCCGTCCAGAAGCCGCGCGCAAATTCTTCCGACAGCCGCGCCTTCTCCTGCAGGAACTTCGGCAGTTTCCGCGCGAGCTGCTTGGCGTTCTCGCGCAAGCTGCGATAGGCCTTGCCCGACACGAGCCGCGCGAGATAGGCGCTGAGCGCCCCGGCCGGCGGGGCGATCGACATGTCGTTGTCGTTCAGGATGACGATGAGGCGCGCGTCGAGCGCGCCGGCATTGTTCATCGCCTCAAACGCCATGCCGGCCGACATCGCGCCGTCGCCGATCACGGCCACCACGTTGTTTTTCGCGCCCTTGAGGTCGCGCGCCACCGCCATGCCGAGCCCGGCCGAGATGGAGGTGGAGGAATGCGCCGCGCCGAAGGGATCAAAGGGGCTTTCGTCGCGCTTGGTGAAGCCCGACAGCCCGTTCTCCTGGCGCAGGGTTCGGATGCGGTCGCGCCGGCCGGTGAGGATCTTGTGTGGATAGGCTTGGTGGCCCACGTCCCAGATCAGCCGGTCGTCGGGCGTGTCGAAGACGTAGTGTAGCGCCACGGTGAGTTCGACCACGCCGAGCCCCGCGCCCAGATGCCCGCCCGTGCGCGACACCGCGTCCACCATTTCCGCGCGCAGCTCGTCGGCGAGTTGCGGGAGCTGACTTTCCGAAAGCTTGCGCAGGTCGGCGGGCGTGCGGACGACGTCGAGCAGAGGCGTTTGGGGGAGCGATGTCAAAGGTCGGGCAGCCTCGGGGGAACTCTGTCGCGCAAGGACTTAGGTTGCCCTTCAACCGATGTAAATGCGCGCAGCCGTCGCGGCCAGGGGCTGGCGATACGACCTTCGCAGGGAGGGATCACTTTTCCGGCAGGGGAATGAACTCCTTGTCGTCACCCGGCACGATGTCGAAGCGGCCGGTCCGCCACTCCTCCTTCGCCTGCTCGATGCGCTCCTTGGACGACGACACGAAGTTCCACCAGATATAGCGCGAGCCCAGCGAAGCGCCGCCGAACAGCATAAGATGCGCCCCGTTCTCGCTTCCGACGACGATCTCGTCGCCGGGCCGGAACACGAGCAGGCGGTCGGCCGGGAAGGTTTGGGCCGCGATCTCCACCTCGCCTTCCAGCAGATAGACGGCGCGCTCCTCCGCATCCGCGGGGATTTTCACGCGCGCGCCGGGCGAAAGGCGCAGATCGACATAAAGCGTGTCGGAATGCGCGCGCACCGGCGAGGCCAAACCCGAAAAGCCGCCGATCACCACGCGGCCGGAAACGCCCTCGTCATCGAACTCGGGCAGGTCGGCGCCTTGCGTGTTCTCGAACAGCGGCGGCAGTTCCTCCTTGCCGTCGGGCAGAGCGAGCCAGGTCTGGAGGCCGGAGATGGACATCGGCGCGCCGCGCAGCTCCTCGGGCGTGCGCTCGGAATGGACGATCCCGCGCCCCGCCGTCATCAGGTTCACGTCGCCCGGCGCGATCACCAACTCCGTGCCCAGGCTGTCGCGGTGGCGCACCTTTCCATCGAAGAGATAGGTGACGGTGGCGAGCCCGATATGCGGGTGCGGCCGCACGTCCATGGCCTGCCCTGCGCGCATGATCGCCGGCCCCATCCGGTCGAAGAAGATGAAGGGGCCGACCAGCCGGCGCTTGGCCGTGGGCAACGCGCGCCGCACCTCGAAGCCGCCGATGTCCTTGGCGTTGGGCACCACCATCAACTCGATCGACTTGGCGGCGGCCGCGTCGCCGGGCTCGGGATCACGTCCTGGAAAGAAGCTCATGGTGGCTGTCCTCGAAGGGTGCGTTTCTGGTCATTGGCAGCGCGGGGCGCGTCAATGGCAGGGAAGTTGGCCTTGCCTGTCCCCAAGCGAAAGCCGTGTTCTGGTTGACGCTCAGTCCTGCAAAACGTCTTCTCGGTCTCGTCCAGTCTCTCCTTCACAAGCGATCAGCTTCGCCGCGGTCCTGCCTTGATGAGTGAGGACGACTTCATCAACCTCGCCGCGTTGCAGCGCGTCGATCCAACCCTCCAGCTTCTCCTCACCCTCGGTGACGTCAACTGTCCACCGCCGAGGGCTGTCGGTCTCCGCCATTGCCGTCCTCAAGCCGCCCTGGCCTGGGCCTCCGCCATCATCACCTCGCCGTGGCGCACCTCGGTGCCCAGCACGCGCAGGCATTCGCGCATGAAGGCGGCGAGCGCCGTCCAGCCTTTTGCGGAGACCATGTTGCCGTCCACCAGCGCCTCCGTCGGCGACAGGTCGACATAGGTGCCGCCGGCGAGACGCACCTCGGGCTCGCAGGCGCCGAGCGCGCCCACGCGCTTGCCCTTCACCACGCCGTCCACCGCGATCAGGATCTGCACGCCGTGGCAGATCGTGAAGATGGGCTTTCCCGTCTCGTGGAAGTGGCGGACCATGTCCTGCACGCGAGAATCCGTGCGGATGTATTCGGGTCCGCGCCCGCCGGCGCAGTAGACCGCGTCATACTGCTCCGGCCGGACCTCGGCGAAGGTCTTGTTGATCGTGAAATTGTGGCCGGGCTTTTCCGTATAGGTCTGGTGACCCTCGAAATCGTGCAGCGACGTGGCGATGTTGTCGCCCGCCTTCTTGTCGGGGCAGACCACATGAACGGTGTGGCCCACCGCCTCCATGCCCTGCTGGAACACGAAAATCTCGTATTCCTCCGTGAACTCGCCGGTCAGCATCAGGATCTTCTTGCCGGGCATGCTTCTTCCTCCCTTTGGCGGCCGGCGGCGTCTCCTCCCCGCGGCCCGTTGAAAACTATTCCCCGTCGAGCGGCTCCACGCCGATCGCCTTGCCCTCGCGGGACAACCTGATCTTCTCGACCTTGTCCTCGGCCGCCCGAAGCAGGCGGTCGCAATGCGCCTTCAGCGCCTCCCCGCGTTCATAGATGCGGATCGACTCCTCCAGCGCCACGTCCCCGCGCTCGAGATCGTCCACGATACGCTCGAGAGCATCAAGGGCTTGCTCGAAGCTCATCGCCTTCACGTCGTCGTTGGGCTGACCCATGCTATCCCTTCATGAGGCGGCGCACATGGGCCGCGGTGGATTGCGCGAGCCCGGCGAGATCATAGCCGCCTTCGAGCAGGCTGACGAGACGCCCGCCGGCATGCCGCTCGGCCACGTCCATGAGCTTGCCCGTCGCCCAGTCGAAGTCGTCCTCGACAAGCTCCAGCCCGCCCAGCGGATCGCGGTGGTGGGCGTCGAAGCCGGCCGACACGATCACGAGGTCGGGCCGGAAATTTTCCAGCGTGGGCAGGATGCGCGTCTTGAAGGCCTCGCGAAAGGCCGAGCCGCCATCGCCGGCGCTCAGTGGGGCGTTGACGATGTTGCCCGCGCCGGTCTCGTTCTTCGCGCCCGTGCCGGGATAGAGCGGCATCTGATGCGTCGAGCAGAACAGCACCGACGGGTCGGACCAGAAGATGTCCTGCGTGCCATTGCCGTGATGGACGTCCCAATCGACGATCGCCACGCGCTCCGCGCCGTGCCTGCTTTGCGCGTGCCGCGCGGCCACGGCGACATTGTTGAAGAGGCAAAAGCCCATGGCGGTGGCGCGCTCGGCATGGTGGCCGGGCGGGCGCGAGGCCACGAACACGTTTTTCGCGCGCGCCTCGAACACGTCGTCCACGGCCGCCACCGCCGCGCCCACGCCGCGCAGGGCCGCGTCCCAAGAGCCGGCGCAAACCGTCGTGTCGGCGTCGAGCCGTCGCAGGCCCTGTTCGGGCACCGCGCGCCGGATCGCCGCCACATAGTCCTCGGGGTGGACGGGGTGGATCGCCTCAACGCCGCCTTCAGGCGATTCCAGGCGCTCGAGCGCGGAAAACTCCTCCATGCCGAGCACCGCCTCCACCGCCCGGATGCGGTCGGGCCGCTCGGGATGGCCCGGCGGGTTGACGTGGCCGAGATAGGCGGAATGGGTGTAAAGGCGGGTGACCATGCAGGTGAGATATAGCGGGCGGCGAGTGGGAAGGCCAGTTTCCCTGCCGGATGGCCCGGACCTGAACGCCCGATATCCCAGAGCTCAGTCGTGCGGCACGCCCGACTTCCTGCAATCGCCCTTCCCGAGCTCCACCGGGCAACCATGCGGCGTGTGCAGGTAGGCGTCTTCCCATGCCTCCCGACGCGCGTCCAACTCGTCTCGGGAGATGCCGCCGCCGGTCACCAGCAGGCGCTCGAGCGCGGCCAAGGCCGCCTCGAAATAGGCGTTGGCATCGTCGGGCTTCCCAGTCCTTCCCGCGGCTGCAAGCTCCGCACCAAGCGCCTCGGTCCATTCTCGCTGCCGAATCTTCCCGCTCCTTACCATCAGGTCTGCGAGAGCCAGCACCTGCGCGTTCCAAGGTTCCTGAAAACCCGGTTCGCCATCTCGCCGTTTCAGGGTGCCTGACGGCCGCTCAGGCGGGCTCAACATAACTCTCCCACAGATCCACCATGACACGGTCGCGCCGTCCCTCAGCCTCCGGCCAGAGCTCCGAGGCGGCGAAGCTCACGGTGTAAAGATGTTCTCCCCACTGCTCCCCGCATGCGCCGGCGTCGGGCAGCAGATGTCCGCCGTGATGTGCGACCACGATCCCGCTCCGCCCCCGCACATATCCGGGGAGCCGCGTATGGCCAGCAGGATTGGAGAGCTTCGCCCGCACGGCGTCGCCGATTGCGAAGGCGGGTTCGGACGAAACGTCCGCAGCATAGCTCTTCGGTGTGCGGACGAAAGCCTGGGCTGCCTCAGGCGTGGACGGCGGCGACTCAGGCGATGCATGAAACAACGATTTGCGGGACTTGAGCTCGTCTAGCGTGAGATAGCCCGCATCGATCAGTTGCGCGGCCACGACCGTGGCCCACTGGTCGAAGTAGGGCCGCGTCAGATAGTCTACCGGCGGGATGAGCTCGCGGCAGTACCTGGACCAGTCGATCGTCCACTCCGGCTCGCCAACGGCCGACATGATCCCGAAAGCCCGCGTCTCCCACTCTTCGTGGAACGGCCGGCCCTCCTCCTTCCCGGGAACAGGGCCAAAGCCCTCGCGGCCCCCAAGGTCGTGAAGCCCGTCCATCAGGCGGTCCTGCCGAGAGCCGACAGCCGACGCTCCGTTCCGATCATGGAGTTCCGCGTCACGAGCCGGGCCAGAGCCTCCTCGTCCCAATCATCTGCGTCTTCGGGTTTCTCAGGGAGGACGAGGTAGCGGCGCTCGGAAGTCGAGTCCCAGACGCGCACCTCCACATTGTCGGCAAGCTCCACCCCGAACTCGGCCAGCACCCCGCGCGGATCGCGAACGGCCCGCGCCCTGTACTCGTTGGACTTATACCAGGCCGGCGAAAGCCCAAGCAGCGAGAAGGGATAGCAGGAGCATAACGTGCAAACGACGAGGTTATGGACCTCCGGCGTGTTCTCGACGGCCTGAAGGTGACCCGTCGCGTCTCCGGCGAAGCCGAACTCGTCGATGGCCGCCGTTCCGTCGACCAACAGACGCGCCTTGAAGCCGGCGTCCGTCCAGGCACGCGCCACCACGGACGCACCACGCTTGGGGCCAATCTCGTCCCGATAGATCTCGATCCAGGCGTCCACGGCGGCCGGGTCGACCAATCCCTTCTCGACCAGAAGGCTTTCCAGAGCCTTCGTTCTCAGAGCAGGTTCGGAGGGCAGATGAGCGTGCAGCTCATGATGGATATGCGCGATCTTCTTCGGGTCGAAGCTCGTCATGACCGTTCTTCCGGCTGGCCGGGCAAAGAATAGCATGCCCTTGGCGGGGCACAATGCGGGTTGCCGGCGCTGGGGCGGCCGGCTCATCGCGGAGACCGCGCCTGCTACAAGATCCGCGTCGCCGCGATCTGGATGCCGAAGCCCTCCAGGCCCACATAGTGGCGCTCGCGGGAGGCCAAGAGCTCGATGGAGCGGATGCCGAGATCCTTCAGGATCTGCGCGCCGAGTCCGATCTCGCGCCATTCGTTCTCGCGCGAAATCGCTTCCTCGTGCCGTTCGCCGCGGCCGCGCGGGCCGCTGCCGGCCACGCCGACCGAGCCCTCCCGCAGATAAACGAGCACGCCGCGCCTCTCCGTGCCCATCTTCTCCATCGCCATGCGCAAGGCCTCGCCGTGGCCGAACACGTCGGCCACCACGTCCTCGGTGTGGAGCCGCACGGGCACGTCCTCGCCGTCGCGGATGTCGCCCCAAACGATGGCCAGATGCTGCATGGGATCCCAGGGCAGCGTGTAGGCGTGGGCCCTCGCCCGGCCGGCGGCCGTGTCGATGTCGAAGCTCGCCACGCGCTCGACCAGCGCCTCCTCGCGCTGGCGCCAGGCGATCAGGTCGGCCACGGAGACTTGGCGGAGCCCGTGCTTTTCGGCGAACGCCGCGACCTGCGGCCCGCGCGTCACCGTGCCGTCGTCGTTCACGAGCTCGCAGATCACGCCCACGGGCGGCAGGCCGGCGAGCTTGCAGAGATCGACGGCCGCCTCCGTATGGCCTGAGCGCATGAGCACGCCGCCCTCCCGTGCCACCAGCGGAAAGATGTGGCCGGGCCGCACGAAGTCGCCCGCGCCGGCATTCGGGTTGGCGAGGTTGCGCACGGTCAGCGTGCGGTCCTCGGCCGAGATGCCGGTCGTGGTGCCGTGCCGGAAATCGACGCTCACGGTGAAGGCGGTGGTGTGGGCGGAGTCGTTTTCCGCCACCATGGCGGCCAGGTTCAGCCGCCGCGTCTCCTCGCGCGTCATGGGCGTGCAGACGATTCCGCTCGTGTGCCGCACGATGAAGGCCATCTTCTCGGGCGTGCAATGGACGGCGGCGACGATCAGGTCGCCCTCGTTCTCGCGCCCGTCATCGTCGGTCACCACGACGATCTCGCCGCGCTCGAAGGCGCGGATCGCGTCGGCCACGCGGGCTTGATCGAATGCCATGACGTGCTCCGAAGTTCTAGTCGCGACCCGTTTGGCCGCGGTGCCGCAGGAAATGGTCGGCCAGCGCGCAGGCCATCATGGCCTCGCCCACGGGCACGGCGCGGATGCCCACGCAAGGGTCGTGCCGGCCTTTGGTCGTGACGTCCACCTCCGCTCCGTTGAGATCGATGGAGCGGCGCGGGGTGAGGATGGAGGAGGTCGGCTTCACCGCGAAGCGCGCGACGATCGGCTGGCCCGTCGAGATGCCGCCCAGGATTCCACCAGCATGGTTGGACAGGAACTCGGGGCGGCCGCCAGGGCCTATCCGCATCTCGTCGGCGTTCGCCTCCCCCGTTGCGCGAGCGGCGGCGAAGCCAAGCCCGATCTCGACGCCCTTCACCGCATTGATGGACATGAGGTTGGCCGCAAGATCGGCGTCGAGCTTGCCGTAGACCGGCGCGCCCCAGCCGGCCGGCACGCCTTCGGCCACGACTTCGATCAGCGCCCCCACAGACGAGCCGTTCTTCCGCACGCCGTCGAGATAGTCAGCGAAGATCGGCACGGACCCAGGGTCCGGCGTGAAGAAGGGGTTTTCCGGGTGATCGACAAAACCCCAGTCCCAGCGGGCGCGATCGATCTCCTTCTCGCCCATCGCCACCAGCGCGCCACGCACCGTCACGCCGGGGATCACGCGCCGCGCCAGCGCGCCGGCCGCCACGCGCGCCGCCGTCTCGCGCGCGGAAGACCGGCCGCCGCCGCGATGGTCGCGCAACCCGTATTTGGCCTGATAGGTATAGTCGGCATGGCCCGGCCGGAACTGGCGGGCGATCGCGCCATAATCCTTCGACCGCTGGTCCACATTCTCGATCAGCATGGTGATCGGCGTCCCGGTGGTGACGAGCACGCCGTCCTCCTCCTCCAGCACCCCCGACAGGATCCTCACCTCGTCGGGCTCGCGCCGCTGGGTGACGAAGCGTGACTGACCCGGCCGCCGCCGGTCGAGGTCGTGCTGGATGTCGGCCAGCCGGAAGCGGAGGCCCGGCGGGCAGCCGTCCACCACGCAGCCCAGCGCCGGCCCGTGGCTTTCGCCGAAGGTCGTCACGCGAAAAAGATGGCCGAACGTGTTGTGGGACATGAGTTTGGGACGGGAAGGACGGCGCGTCCTAACCCATTCCGCCCGGCGGCGGAAGCCGGCAGCTCACAGCCATTCCAGGCGGCCGTCGCGAAGCCGCAGGATCTGATCCTGCGGCGTGTCGGCGAGCGAGGCGTCGTCGGGCGCCAGAGCGCCCAGGAGCACGAAGATCGAGCGGATCACCCCGCCATGGGTGACGCAAACCGTGGGCCGCTCGATCTCCCGCACGTAGGGCGCCACGCGCAGCGCCAGCATGGCGTAGCTTTCCGCGCCCTCGCCGGGCGGCACGAAGCCCCACTTGTCGGCGGTGCGCCGCGCGTAGGCGCCGGGCTCCTCCCGTTCGAGCTCGGTATAGGTCCGGCCCTGCCAGTCGCCGAAGGAGAGCTCCACGAGGCGCGGATCGGTGCGGTAGGCCTTGGGATCGACACCGAGCACGCCACGGATGCGCTCCATGGTCTCGCGCGTGCGCTTCATGGGGCTCGCGACGAAGTCGAAGTCTTGAGGATCGCCGAGCAGCTCCTTCAGCTTGCGGCCGTTGCGGTCAGCCTGGAGCCGACCCTCCTCGGTGATGAGCGTGTCGGCCTGGCCTTGGAGCCGGCCTTCCTTGTTCCAGGCGGTCTCGCCGTGGCGCACGAAGAAGCACAGGGGAAGCGCGCCCGCGTCGATCCGCGGCGCGTCCGGAACGGCTGAAACGTTCACTCCTTGACCGTGGAGATGTCCGGCGCGTCCACCGCCTTCATGCCCACGACGTGATAGCCCGAGTCCACATGATGGACCTCGCCCGTCACGCCGCGCGACAGGTCGGACAGGAGATAGAGCGCGGAGTCGCCGACCTCTTTCGGCGTCACGGTGCGCTTGAGCGGCGAGTTGTACTCGTTCCACTTGAGGATGTAGCGGAAGTCGCCGAT
Organism: Mesorhizobium sp.; assembly: GCA_035998495.1. GTDB lineage: Bacteria > Pseudomonadota > Alphaproteobacteria > Rhizobiales > Rhizobiaceae > Mesorhizobium_B. The sequence goes on along the minus strand of DASYHP010000074.1, from coordinate 58,842 downwards.
GCCCGATGCCGCCAGCGTCTTGATCGGTCCGGCCGAGATCGCGTTCACGCGGATGCGGCTGCCGCCGAGATCGACCGCGAGGTAGCGCACGCTCGCCTCGAGCGCCGCCTTGGCCACGCCCATCACATTGTAGTGCGGCATCACCTTTTCCGCGCCGTAATAGGTGAGCGTAAGCATCGAGCCGCCGTCCGTCATCAGCGGTTCGGCGCGCTTGGCGACCGCCGTGAAGGAATAGACGGAGATGTCCATGGTGCGCAGGAAGTTGTCGCGGCTCGTCTCGACATAGCGGCCGTCGAGCTCGTCCTTGTCGGAGAAGGCGATGGCGTGGACGAGGAAATCGAGCCGGCCCCACAGCTTCTCGACATTGGCGAACACGGCGTCGAGCGTTTCGGGCTCCGTCACGTCGCAGTGGCCCACGAGATGCGCGCCGAGATCGGCGGCGAGCGGCTCCACGCGCTTGCGGAACGCCTCGCCCTGATAGGTCAGCGCGAGTTCCGCGCCATGCTGCCTCGCGGACTTGGCGATGCCCCAGGCGATCGAGCGGTTGTTGGCCACGCCCAGGATCAGCCCGCGCTTGCCTTCCATCAGGCCCTTGCGGCCAGGCCCCTGCCCCTCGTCTGCCATGCGCCCCGATCTCCTTGCGGCTCGAACTCGGGCCGACATCCCGGCCCTATCGCATAGGCGTTTTCGGGCTTCAACCCAGGGCGCGAACGCAAGTCAGGCCTTCGCCTCGCGCCGCATCAGCGCTTCGAGCTCGCGGTCGCCGGCTTCGGGCAGCATGATGCGCAGATGGGCGTAGAGATCGCCATGGCCGCCACCCTTCTGCGGCATGCCCCTGCCCTTAAGCCGCAACACCTTGTCCGAGCTCGACCAGGGCGGCACCGTGATCGCGATGCGGCCAGTGGGCGTGTCCACCGGCACCTTTCCGCCGGTCACCGCAATGCTTAACGGCACGGGCACGTCGGCATGGATGTCGCTGCCCTCCGGGCGGAAGCGCGGGTGCGGCTTGAAGCGCAGCGTCACCAGCGCGTCACCCGGCCCGGACGGCCCGGGCTCGCCCTGCCCCTTCAGGCGGATCGTCTGGCCGTCCTCCACACCGTCCGGCAGCTTGACAGCGATGTGCTTGCCGTTCGGGAAAAGCGCGTTGACGCGCGCGCCGGTGGCCGCTTCCTCGATGCTCACGTCGAGCGTGGCCGCGATGTCGGCGCCGCGTTGCGGCGCGCGGCGCATGCCCGCGGCCGGGCCGCCTGGTCGGAAACCGTCGCCGAAGATTTCGCTGAAGATGTCCGAGGCATTGCCCGCTTCGGGTCCGCCCGAGCGGAACTCCCAGCGCGCGCCGCCCGTGCCGGTCCCGCGCCGGAAGCTTCCGAACGGGTCGGCGCCGCCGCCCGCCATGCCCTCGAAGCCCGCGAAACGCGGCTTGCCGTCCCCATCGATCTCGCCGCGGTCGAACGCTTTGCGCTTCTCCTCGTCGCCCAGGATCTCATAGGCCTGGTTCACGGCGGCGAAGCGTTCCTGCGCCTTGGGATTGTCCGGGTTCTGGTCGGGATGGAACTGTTTCGCCAGCTTGCGAAACGCCGATTTGATGTCTTTGGCCGAGGCGTCCTTGGGGACGCCCAGCACCTCGTAAGGGTTGCGCATGTGATCCCCTTGGGTGAAGCAGATTGTCTCACCCCTAATATGCGAACGGTTTCCCGTGGGTTCCAGGGGCGGAAGCCAAGCTATGGACGATGCGCAAAATCTTTTTGCGTCAGTTGCTTGCGCGGGAAAGCCTTACAAGGGCTTGAAGTCGAGCATCCGCCACGGGCCGCTTTCGGTCTTGCAGGCCTCGCCGGCATACATGGCCACGCCGTCATAGCTTTCCCTGGACGTGGTGAAGCTGCGGCACAGCTTGCCGCCGTCGCGCCGCTCGTTGAGCGCGGTGATCGCGCCGCGCGAGCCGGTCTCTGTATTGGCCCAGGCGAGCGGGTTGGCGCCCGCCGCCTCAAGGTCGGCCGAGGACACCGCGTCGCGGATGGTGGCCTGATCGGAAAGCTTCTCGGGTTCCTGGGGGGCCAAGCCGGCGCTGCCGGTGAGCGAGGCCGTGTCCACGCCCGAAACGCCGAGGCTGTCCACCGTGCTCGAACACGCGGCGAGCAGAAGCGGCACCAAGACGACGGGCCATTTCAGCGGCATCTTCGCCGGGCGTGCGGGGGGCGCTTGCCTCTCAGGCGGCAATGGGCAATCTCCCGAGGTCTTCATTGGACCGGAACTATGGACGCCAGAACCTTAACGGAACCTGACTTCACCCAGCGCGCCGACCCCCTCGCGCTGTTCTCCGAGTGGCTCGACGATGCGATTCGCACCGAACCGAATGACCCCAACGCGCTCGCCCTGGCAACCGTCGATGCCCAGGGCATGCCCAATGTGCGGATGGTGTTGCTCAAGGGGCACGGCGAAAACGGCTTCACCTTCTTTACCAATTTCGAAAGCGCCAAGGGAACCGAAATCCTGGCGGCGGGCAAAGCCGCCATGTGCTTCTACTGGAAGAGTTTGCGCCGACAGGTGCGGCTGCGCGGGCCGGTCGAGGTCGTGGAGGCGGCCGAGGCCGATCACTATTTCGGCACCCGCCACCCGCAGAGCCGTTTGGGCGCGCGCGTGTCGAAGCAGTCGCGGCCGCTGGTCTCCCGCGCCGAATTGGAGGCGGCCGTCGAAGCCGAGCGCGCCCGCTTCGGCGACGATGTCATCCCCCGCCCCGGCCATTGGAGCGGCTTTCGCCTCGTGCCTCAAAGCATCGAGTTCTGGCAGGAGGGGGCGCATCGCCTGCACGACCGCGTGGTGTTCCGGCGGGAGGGAGATAGGTGGGCGAGGACGCGGCTGTATCCCTAAGGCAGCACCTCTCCCAGCGGCCTGGGCGACGGCGTTGTCCGGCTTTCATCAATGCCGCTTCAGCAAGCACCGACCTTCGTTCTGGCGAGAAGCATCGGCAGAGCCCTTGTCGGCGGCGGTGAGCGACCAACTTCCCTCGGGTCAGAGACAAACACCCGGGAGCTTCACCGATGACACGACATCTTCCAGCAATTCTCCTCGGCTGCGCATTGGGCGCAGCCGCCGGATGCAGCAGCACGTCGAACAGCACCTCGCCGGAAGCCTCGACCACGCCTGCAACGACCAACGAGACTGCCGCCGTCGCCGCGACAGGGACGGACACCGCCGCCATCGCCGCCGCGACCGGCGATCCGACGGCAGGGACAGCTTCGGGCGGGACGGCCGCGACAGGCAACTAAGCTTTTTTGCCGTCCATGAACGCCATCAAGGCCTGGGCGGCCTCGGGCGAGCGCAGGCGGGCGGAGAAATGCTTGCCCTCCTCGCGGATGCGGGCCAGCACGGCGTCGCGCGGGCCGCGGATCAGATCGCGGGCGATCTTCAGGGCTTGCGGCGGCTTGGCGGCCAGCGCCTCCGCCGCGCCGCGCGCGGCAGTCTCCAGCTCGTCCTCGCCGACGATTCGGTGGATGAGGCCCGCCGCCAGCGCGGCCTCGGCCGGAAACCCCTCGCCCAGCGCAAGCAGCGCGAAGGCGCGCTGATGGCCCATGAGCCGGGGCGCGAGCAGGCTGGAGCCGGCCTCGGGCACAAGGCCCAGATCCACGAAGGGCGTGCGGAACACGGTTCGCGGCGTGGCGAAGGTCAGGTCGCAGTGGAGGTGGATCGTCGTGCCGATGCCGACCGCGATCCCGTCCGCGCCGGAGACGACCGGCTTCTCGGCTTCCGCCAGCGCCTGGAGGAAATCCCAGACCTCGTCGCCGGCGTCGCCGCCGGTCGCCACCGCCATGAAGTCGGCGAGGTCGTTGCCGGCCGAGAACGCGCCGGTCACGCCGAGGAAGAGGTGAACCCGGACGCCGGCGTCGCGGTCGCCCGCGTGAAGAGCGTTGGCCATGGCGCGATACATGGCGCGGGTGATCGCGTTCTTTTTCTCCGGCCGGTTCAGGCGGATCGTCTGGACGCCACCCGCACGCCCGACCAGCACATGCCCGTTGGAAGCTTCCACGCCGCTCATGCCGGGAACAACACGCTTTCAGCCGCGGCCTCCAGGCTCTCGGCCCCGCCGCGCACCCGCGCGTCGAGCGCCGCCGCCTCGCCCACCAGGTTCTCCGCATAGAAGCGGCACAGCGTCACGCGAAAAACCTCGTCGGAGGCGAGAGCCCCCTTGGCGAGCAGAACGCCGCCCGAGGCGAGCCCGAACAGGCGCTGATAGGGCGTCGCGCCGGCCAGCGCCTCGTCCGCGCGGCCCTCGGCCAGCGCCTTCTGCAGGAAGTCGGTGGCGGCTTGGAGAGCATCGAGCGCCCGGTCGAGCTCGTCCGCCGTGCGGCCGAACCCCTCGCGGTTGCTGGTGCGAACCTCGTCCACAACCGCGCGCAGCTCGCCGATGAAGCCGTGGACGTGCCGCCCCTCGTCCAAGGGCAGCTTTCGCGTGACGAGATCGATGGCCTGGATTCCGTTCGTGCCCTCATAGATCGGCGCGATGCGGGCGTCCCGGTAGAAGATGGCCGCGCCCGTCTCCTCGACATAGCCCATGCCGCCATGCACCTGGATGCCCAGCGAGGCGACCTCCACGCCCACATCGGTGGAGAAGGCTTTCGCGACCGGCGTCAGCAGGCCCGCCCGCATCGCCCAATGCTTCGCCTCGTCGCCCCCCGTGGCGTGCGCCATGTCGATGGCGTGCGCGCAGGCATAGGCGATGGCGCGCACGGCGCCCGTCAGACCGCGCATGGTCAGGAGGTTCCGCTGCACGTCCGGGTGGCGCAGGATCGGCGCCATGCCGCCATCGCTGAGCGAGGCGTGACGGCCCTGGCGTCGCTCGGCGGCGTAGGCCGTTGCTGCTTGCGTCGCGGCCTCGGCCACCGCCACGCCCTGCATGCCGACGGCGAGGCGCGCGTTGTTCATCATGGTGAACATGGCGTTCAACCCACGGTTCGGCTCGCCGACCAGCCAGCCGACGGCGCCAGGCTCCGCCGTTTCACCCTTGCCGCCGCCGAACAGCATGGTGCAGGTCGGCGAGGCGTGGATGCCGAGCTTCTCCTCGAGCCGCAAGCAGAACACGTCGTTGCGCTTGCCCGGATCGCCTTCTTCGTCGGACAGGAATTTCGGCACCAGGAACAGCGAGATGCCCTTCGTGCCCTGCGGCGCGTCTGTCATGCGCGCGAGCACGAGATGGACGATGTTCTCGGCCATGTCGTGCTCGCCATAGGTGATGAAGATCTTCTGGCCGAACAGCCGGTAAGTTCCATCAGCCTGCGGCTCGGCGCGCGTGGTCAGAGCGCCGAGGTCCGAGCCCGCCTGCGGCTCGGTCAGGTTCATGGTGCCCATCCACTCGCCCGACACGAGCTTGGGCAGGTAGCGCTGCTGCAACTCGGGCGAGGCATGAGCCACCAGCGCCTCGATGGCTCCCATGGTCAGCGTCGGCCCCAGGCCGAAGGCCATGGACGCCGAATTCCACATCTCCAGCGCGGCCACGCTCATCAGCGTCGGCAGGCCCTGCCCGCCAAATTCTTCGGGGGCGGACAGGCTGTTCCAGCCCGCCTCGGTCCATTGCCGGTAAAGCGCCGCCCAGCCCGCCGGCATGGAAACGCGGCCGTCCTCCCAGCGGGCGCCTTCGAGGTCGCCGGGCAGGTTGAGCGGCGCGATCGCCGTGCTCGCGAAGCGGCCGGCCTCCTCCAGCACGGCGTCCACCACATCCTCGCTCAAGCCGTTCAGCCGGCCCGAGTCGATGGCCTCCTTGAGCCCGGCGACATGCTTGAGCGTGAAGCTGATCTCTCCGACGGGCGCCTGATACATGAGCAGGGTTCCCCTGTTGCTCGGAGGGCGCCGGCCCTCCTTCGTCTTGGTTCCGGCCTTAGCACGGGCGGCCATCCTTGCCGAGTGTCGGGCTTGCCGCCTAAGGTCGCGCCATGCTGGCCCGCCCCGCCACCCACCGCTGCGTCGAATGCGGGCTCCCGCTCGACGCGCCCGGCTTCCAATTCCACAAGGGCAGGAGCGAGAAGGGCCCGGCCTACTGGTCGGACCGCGGCGTGCTCTGCTCGCCGCGCTGCTCCGTCAGCCATTTCGTCCGCCGGCGTGCGGAGGGCACCTTGCCCGACCGCCCCGCACCCGACCCATTCGAGCTGACCAAAAGCCGCTAGATCGCGCCAGCCTTCTCCCGTTCCACCGCCCGCCAGCCGATGTCGCGGCGGCAGAATCCTCCCGGCCAGTCGATGCGGCCCACCGCGGCATAGGCCTTCGCCTGCGCCTCGCCCACGGTTCCGCCGGTCGCCGCCACGCTCAGCACGCGCCCGCCGGCCGCCACAAGTGTGCCGTCCCGCAGAGCCGTACCCGCGTAAAAGACCTGCGCGCCGGCGGCCCTTGCTTCCTCCACGCCGCGGATGACAGTGCCCGCTCGCGGCTCGCCGGGATAACCGTCCGCCGCCATCACCACGGCGAGCGCCGCCTCGTCGCGCCACCGCACGGAAACGTCCGCCAGCCGCCCTTCCGCCACCGCCGCCATCAGCCGCAGGAGGTCGCCTTCGAGCCGCAGCATCAGCGCCTGGCATTCGGGGTCGCCGAAGCGGACATTGTATTCGATGAGCTGCGGCCCGCTTTCGGTGATCATCAGCCCGGCGAACAGCACGCCTCTGAACGGCGCGCCTTCCGCCGCCATGCCGCGCGCCGTGGGCTCGATGATCTCCCGCATGGCGCGGGAAAGCATTTCCTCCGTCATCACCGGCGCGGGCGAATAGGCGCCCATGCCGCCGGTGTTCGGGCCGGTGTCGCCCTCGCCCACGCGCTTGTGGTCCTGCGCGGTGCCGAAGGGCAGCACGGTTTCGCCATCGCACAGGCAGAACAGGCTCGCCTCCTCGCCCTGCAGGAACTCCTCCACCACGACCGACCCGCCGGGTCCGGAGAAGCACGCCTCCAGCGCCGCGACCGCCTCCTCCACCGTTTCGGCCACCGTCACGCCCTTGCCGGAAGCGAGCCCGTCCGCCTTGACCACGATGGGCGCGCCCTTGAGCCGGACATAGGCCACGGCCGGCTCCAGCCGCTCGAAGCGGCGGAACAGCGCGGTCGGGATGCCGTGCCGCGCGCAGAACTCCTTCGTGAAGCCTTTCGAGCCTTCGAGCCTTGCCGCCGCCCTCGACGGGCCGAATACGGAAACGCCCTGCGCCCTGAGATCGTCCGCCAGCCCCGCCACCAGCGGCGCCTCCGGTCCCACCACGACGAGCTCGATCTTTCGCTCGCGGCAGAACCGCGCCACTGCGTCGTGGTCCGCAGGATCGAGGCTCACGCATTCCGCATGTTCGGCGATGCCCGGATTGCCCGGCGCGGCGAAGGGCTTTTCGAGCTTCGGCGACTGCGCGAGCTTCCAGGCCAGCGCATGTTCCCGCGCGCCGGAGCCGATCAGAAGAACATTCATGCTGCCCCCGCGTCGGAACCGCATGGAGGGCTAGGCGAAGGCATTCCGGCGGTCAATCGCCGTAATGGAAGCGCACGCGGCGATTTCGATCGCTTGGTTCTCACCCGCGCCTGACACTCGATAAACAAGCCTGTGGTCCAAATTGATGCGGCGCGACCACCAGCCACGAAGGTTTTTCTTCAGCGGTTCCGGTTTTCCGATGCCGGTGAAAGGACGGAGTCTGGCATCACCGATGAGTTCGTTGATTCGTTCCACCATAACGGGATCAGTTCGTTGCCAGTGCATGTAGTGCTCCCATGACTGGCGGGAAAAAATGATCCTCATTTCACGAGGTGGTCTGGTTCGATCAGTTCCCGCTCAATCCCATTGCCGGCGTCGAGCTCTGCGATGGACTCCCGCAGCATCCGCGCATTGGCCGGGCTGCTGAGCAGAAACGTTGTCTCGGTCAGGCTCTCGAAGTCGGAAAGCGTCATCACAACGAGCGACTCGCGGCCCTGGCGCGTCACGACCAGTTCGGCATGATCGGCCTCAACCTCATCGAAATACTTCGCCATGTTGGCGCGGAACTCGGTCATCGAAACGTGCCGGGTCATGGAAGCCTCCTGGTCTTGCGAGTGTCTGTACTGAAACATGTACATCCACCCTATTCCCGTCCACCTCTTGACCCGCCCTCCTTGTCCTGACAGTCGGCTCCGGTGATCGACACCATCCAATCCCTCGAACGCCAGGGTCGTGTGGCGGACGCGCCGAGCGGCCATTGGGTGTACCGCGCCCTGCCGCGGGCGCTCTGGCCCTATGCGCAGCTCGCGCGCTGGGACCGGCCGATCGGCTGGCAGCTCCTGCTCTGGCCCTGCTGGTGGTCGGCGGCGCTTGCCGCCACGGCCTTTCCCCAACCCGGGGAACCGTTTCCGGAGCTTCTGCCAAACCCTTGGCATCTCGCGCTTTTCCTGGTTGGCGCGGTCGCCATGCGCGGAGCCGGCTGCACCTATAACGACATCGTGGACGCCCGCATCGACGGGGCTGTCGAGCGTACCCGCTCACGACCCATCCCGTCGGGCAAAGTGGGCAAGCGGCAGGCTTTCGCCTTTCTCGTCGTCCAGTCGCTGGCGGGTCTGGCGGTGCTGCTCCAGTTCAACCGTTTCGCGATCCTCACGGGGCTCGCTTCGCTGCTCGTGGTCGCCGCCTATCCCTTCATGAAGCGGGTCACGAACTGGCCGCAGGCCGTTCTGGGACTGGCCTTTTCCTGGGGGGCGCTGATGGGTTGGGCGGCCCTGCGCGGCGAGCTCGCCGCGCCCGCGCTGCTGCTCTACGCCGGCACGGTGCTGTGGGTGATCGGCTATGACACGATCTACGCCCATCAGGACAAGGAGGACGACGCGCTGGTGGGAGTGCGCTCGACAGCCCTCCTGTTCGGCGATCGCACCAAGCTGTGGCTGATCGGGCTCTATGGCGGCGCGCTCGTCCTGATCGCGACGAGCTTCGCCGCCGCGCAAGCGCCCCTGCCCGCCATGGCCGGGCTCGTCGCGGCCGGCGTCCACATGGCGCGGCAGATCAAGAACCTTGACCTCGACGACGCCGACCAGTGCCTGAAGATGTTCCGCTCCAACCGTCATGTCGGCGCGGTGATCTTTTTGGGGCTTCTCGGCGCCGGCCTCTGGGCGGGGCTCAAGCCGTTGGGCTGAACCGCGGGCGCGGGCAGGAAATCGGGAGGCTCGTCACTCCGATCCGTGGTCCGGCGCGATGATCTCCTGGCCCTCTATCGTCAGCCGCAGGCCGAGCGTGCCCATCTTGCGCCGCATGAGGAAGCGCGGCCGTCTTTCGCGCGTGGGGCGGCCTTGGCGGCGGTCGCAGGCGCGTGGCGCGGCCGACAGCGACTCCTCCAGCGTGCGCGCCACCCCGTCGCTTTCCACGAGCAGCATGGGCAGGCGGAAGGCGTCCGACCAACCGCGCCAGTCGGCCGCCACGTCTTCGAGGTCGCGGGCGACCAGCAGCGGCACCGACAGCATGGGGTCGGCGTGCATCAGTTCCAGCGTCACCGTGACATTGCCGATCCCATCATCGATGGCCCGCGCCGCGACGCCCTTGAAGGCACGGGGGGGAAGCGCCACCGTCACGGGCAGCCCGCTTTGCTGGAGCCTGCGACGGATGCGGGCGCCGCGGGCGTCAATGGTGAAGACCACCTCGCCGAACGCGTCGCGGTCGGCGAAGCTCATGGCGTGGGGCAGGCGAAGGGGGTCGAGGCGCATGTCGCGCCCCGCCCAGATCGGCTGAGCCGTTCCGGTGTTGTGCATGGCAAGCCTTCCTGTTTCTCCCGAGAGCGTTTGCCCTCCGGACCGGTTCTCCCGGCCTCTGTGGATGGAAGAGTAGGCACGCCCGCTTACCGCGGCGCTTAGAAGTTCGGTTAAATTTGTCCGTCGCCCCCGATGGTTAGCCGAATGCCACCAGCCGCTTCGGCTAGAGCACCACGCCGGGGTTCATGATGCCCGCCGGGTCGAACTCCCTCTTGATGCGGCGCATGAGGTCAAGCGCGACCGGCGGCGCAGTGCGGGAAAGCTCGTCGCGCTTGTGCCGCCCGATCCCGTGCTCGGCCGCGAACGAGCCGCCGAGCGCCCGGACCACGCCATGCACGGCGTCGTTGAAGCGCTTGGCCTGGGCGAGAAAGGCTTCGGGGCCGCCGCCTTCGGGCTGCGACAGGTTGTAGTGCAGATTGCCATCGCCCATGTGGCCGAAGCAGACCACGCGCGCTAGAGGATCCACCGCCGCCACCGCCTTGCCGGCCTCGGCGATGAAGCGGGGAAGGCTCGCGATCGGCACGGCGACGTCGTGCTTGACCGATGCGCCCTGGCGCGCCTGCGCCTCCGTCAGCCCCTCGCGCAGCGCCCAGAACGCTTTTCGCTGCCGCTCGTCCACGGCGAGCGCGGCGTCGCCCACGAGACCCTGCCCCAAACCGCGCTCGAACAGATCCTCCACCATGCCTCGCGCATCCTCGGCCGAGCGGCCCGAGGAGAGTTCGAGCAGCACATGCCAGGGCCAGCGGGCGCGGAGCGGCGCGACCGCGCGGGCGTCGGCCAGGAGCGCGAACCGGAGGGCCAAGTCGCCGATCAGCTCGAAACCGGTGAGACCTGGCCCGGCCAGGCCGCTCGCCAGCTCGAACAGGCGCAGAGCCTGCTCCGGCGAGGCCGCGCCCGCCCACGCCACCTCCACGCCGCGGGGACGCGGCGTGAGCTTCAGCACCGCCGCTGTGATGACGCCGAGCGTCCCTTCCGCCCCGATGACGAGGTTCTTCAGGTCGTAGCCCGTGTTGTCCTTGCGCAGTTTCCTCAGGTCGTCGAGCACCTCGCCCGTGGGCAGCACGACCTCCAGCCCCAGGCAGAGGTCGCGCGCATTGCCGTAGGCCAGCACGCCCGTGCCGCCGGCGTTCGTCGCCAGAAGCCCGCCCACCTGCGCCGAGCCGCCCGAGGCCAGCGACAGGGGGAACAGCCGGTCGGCCCCTTCCGCCGCCTCGCGCACGGCATGCAGCACCGCGCCGGCCTCGACCGTCATCGTGTTCGAGGACGTGTCGATCTCGCGGATCGCGCTCATGCGCGAGGTGGAAAGCACCACGCTGCGCCCCGAGGCGTCGGGCGCGGCCCCGCCCACGAGGCCCGTATTGCCGCCCTGGGGCACGACCGGCGTGCCGGTCTCCGTGGCGAGTTTCAGGATCGCGCTCACCTCCCCGGTCGTCCGCGGCTTCAGCACCAGCGCCGGCCGGCCCCGAAAGAGCTTTCGCCAGTCCACAGCATGCGGCGCCGTGTCGGCGGCATCACGCAGCGCATGGGCAGGGCCGACGATTGCCGCGAAGCGGTCGAGCAGGCCAGGCGAAGGAGGCTCGCTGGTCATGCCGGGTTTTTGCGCGGCGCGGCGGCGCGGCGCAGGCGGTCGTTGATCGCCTCGCCCAGGCCGTGGCCGGGCACGGGCTCCGCCGCGATCACGTCGGCGCCCATCCCATCCAGCCTTTTCAGGAAGCCGAACAGGTTCTTGGCCGCCTCCGCCAGGTCGCCCGACGGCGACAGGTTGAGCACCGTTTTCGCCCGCGACGAGCCCGCCGCGCGCTCCGGCCCGAAGGCGAGCAGGACTTCGCCCGCGAGAACCTCCGTCGCGTCGAGCCGCAGCCTCGCGTCCGGCGCGTAATGCGATTCCGTCATGCCGGGCGCCTCGATTCCACCCCCTGGGCCACGCCCCTGCCCGCGCTCCACCTTGACGCCCGCCGCGGCCTCGATTGCTTCCGTCGGCACGCCGCCGGGCCTCAGCAGGCGCAAGCGCCCCTCCTCGAGTTTCAGGATGGTGGATTCGAGGCCCACCGCCGCCTCGCCCCCGTCCACCACGAGCGGCACGCGGCCCCCAAGCTCGGCGAGCGCCGCTTGGGCCGACGTGGGGCTCACCCGGCCCGAGCGGTTCGCGGAGGGCGCCGCCAGCGGCCGGCCGATCTTCTCGATCAGCCTCGCCCCGAACCCTTTTGGCGCACGCAGCCCCACGGTGGAGAGGCCGGCCAGCGCCAACGGATGCACGCCCGCGCCGTCCCGCAAGGGCACGACCAGCGTGAGCGGGCCGGGCCAGAAAGCCAGCGCCAGCTTTCGCGACAGCGCGTCGAAGCGGCCGATGCGCTCAGCCATGGCGATGCCCGCCACATGCACGATCAGCGGGTTGAAGCGCGGCCGCTCCTTGGCCGCGAAGATCTTTGCCAGCGCCTCGCCATTGCCCGCGTCGGCCGCCAGCCCGTAGACGGTTTCCGTCGGGATCGCGACCACCTCGCCCCGGAGGATCAGCTCGGAGGCCGCCCCCAGCGCCTCCGCGGCCGGAAGCAGCTTCGTCTCGAACAGGGCGTCCGCGCCCTCGGCGTCATGGTGTCCCGATTCCGTCGCAAGGGGCTGGTTCAAGAGCGGTCTCGCCTTCTTGCCTGCACTGGCACGCATGCCGGATCACGGTTGGCCGGAGCTTCGAACAGCCCGAGCCCTGCCCGGCCTCGCATGGCTATTGCTGTTCCCAAACGGATTCTCGGGTCAAGCCCGAGAATGACGAAGGCCGCAATGGCTGGAGCGAACGCACCGGACCCCAACCCTCAAGATTTGATTCACACCGACGCGCTAAAGCTGCGGGATCGAAGGAGAAATTCCTGGAGTTCATGCGCTCGATCCTGGCCATAGGCGGCGTGCTGGCGCTCGCGACGAACGCCGCCGAGGCCTCGTCCTTTGTCGCCGTCGCGCCGCCGGCCAAAGCCATCAGCCGCTCCTTCGTGGCGCTCGGCGCGCCCGAGCCGGACCGCGCGGCGGCGGGCGATCCTGCCGCGCCTTCGACGCCGGACCCCACGCTCACGGCCGCCGTCCCGCCCCGCTTGCCTTGGGATGCGCTTCCCGCCTTGCGCTGGGGCGAGGCGGTCGCGATCAGCCCATCGGTGATCGTCATGGGCGAGCCGGCCGTGGAAGTCGCGGAAGGCTCTTCGCCAAAAGCCTCCTCGCGCGCCCGTCCCTGGGCGCTGCCCGTGGTCATCCGCGGCGGCGTGGTCGGCGAAGCGTCGCCCCTGCCGGCCGCGGCGGCGAAGCCGGCCAGCACACCGGCCGCCGCTTCCCCCGAGCCCTCGGATGGATCGGAGGATGAGGACGAATCGAAGGATGGAGAAGAGGCATCCGCGAAGCCGGATCCCGACGACGCCCCTCCAGACCCGCAGATGCCCCCGCTCGGGCAGCCGCAATAGCCGAAGCCGGGCCGTCGCCCCACCGCTGAGGCCCGCACGCGGCACGCCTCAGGCTCTTCCGGGCTGGACCGCGAAGCCGGACCGCGCCCGGCCGCCTTGGCACGGGACAGCAACGCGCCCCGGGGCTTAGCCCGCGATCTTCGAGAAATCCGCCACCTGACCCGTGGCCGCCCGGATGCGTTCGAGCAGCGCCAGGCGGTTGGCGCGGATGTCCGGGTTCTCGTCGTTGACCAGAACATGATCGAAGAAGGCATCGATGGGCGCGCGCAAGCTCGCCAGCGCCCGCATGGCGGCCGAAAAGTCCTCGCGCGCGATGGCCTCCGCCGTCGCCGTCTCCGCCTGCGTCACCGCCGCAAACAGCGTTTCCTCCGCGTCCTCCGTGAACCGTTCCGGGTTCACGTCCCGCGCGATCGCCGTGCCCTTCTTCTCCTCAGCGGCCAAAATGTTCGCCGCGCGCTTGGTCCCGGCCAGCAGGTTCTTGCCGTCCTCGGTATCGAGGAGCCTTCCCAACGCCTCGACGCGCCGGACGATGGAGAGCAGGTCGTCGTTCTGCGCCCCACCCTCCCCCTCGTGGGGAGGGTCGGCGCGAAGCGCCGGGGTGGGGCTTGCGCCGTCACCCCTCTCTCCCCCTCCCGCGCCGCTCCGCGGCACGACCTCCCCCATCGAGGGGGAGGTGGCGCCCGCCGCCAGCACCGCGTCAATCAGGTCATGCCGCGCGCCCTGCTCGCGGAGATAGACCTTCAGGCGATCATGGAAGAAGGAGAGTATGTCGAGTAAAACACTATCGTTCTGTGTCAGTAGTGAATGCTCTGTTGTTGTCGCATCTGCATCAACCAGCCGATACGCCAGTCCCCTTGCCTCCTCATCACTCAGCAGTTTCTTTAAGCTAGGCGAGAGCGTTTCTTCTCCGGTTGTGGCGAACTCGCGCGCCTTAAGCCCAATAAGAACAGCTAGTGAGTGGCGTTCAACGAGGCGGCTGCTCAAACAAAGCCTCACCCCATTCTCCACCACGATCCTAATCACCCCCAGCGCCGCCCGCCTCAGCGCGTAGGGGTCTTTGCTCCCCGTCGGCTTCTCGTCGATGGCCCAAAAGCCCACCAGCGTGTCGAGCTTGTCGGCCAGGGCCACCACGATCGACACAGAATCAGTCGGCACGCGGTCGGATGGGCCCTGCGGCTTGTAGTGCTCCTCAACCGCGGCAGCGACCGAAGGGTGCTCGCCCTGCAGCAGCGCGTATTTGCAGCCCATCACGCCCTGAAGCTCGGGGAACTCGCCCACCACCTCCGTCTGCAAATCGGCCTTGGCCAGCACCGCCGCGCGCTCGGCCAAGTCGGGGTCGGCCCCCACGGCCGGCGCCAACTCCCGCGCAAGCCGGCGCATGCGCTCGACGCGCTCGCCTTGGGTGCCAAGCTTGGCGTGGAACGTCACGCCCAAGTGGTCGAGCCGCGCCATGCGCTGGTCGAGCGGCTTGTCGAGATCGAGCCCGAACTTTTCGGCCGAACCCCGCAGCCGGTCGCGATCGGGCAAATCGCCCTGGTCGGTCTTCCAGAAATAGAGCGCGTCCGACAGCCGCGCGCGAACCACCTTGCCGTTGCCCCGCGCGATCTCCCGCCCGCCATCCTTGGCTTCGATGTTGGCGGTGAGGACGAAGCGGTTGGAGAGCGAAGATTGGCTGATCTCCCCCCTTGGGGGGGAGATCACCTCATCTTGCGTCGCCCCGCGCGTCACGAAACACTTCTGGTTGGCGCGGATCGTCAGCCGGATCACCTCGGAGGGGATCGCCAAAAAATCCACCTCGAATTCGCCCATCAGCACCACGGGCCATTCGACCAGCCCCGACACTTCTTCAAGCAGACCCTCGTCCTCGACCAGCGTCAGGCCGCTGGCGAAAGCAAGGTTCTGGGCGTCCGCCAGGATCATTTGCTTGCGCCGCTCGGCGTCGAGCACGACGTTGGCTGCCTCGAGCTTCGCCGCATAGTCGTCAAAGCGGCGCACCGTGATCTCGCCCGGCGCGTGGAAACGGTGGCCGACCGTCGTGTTGCTCGAGCGGATGCCCTCGACGGTGAAGGGCACCACCACCGGCTCCTCGGTCTCGGGCCCGAAGGTGCAGAGGATGGATTGCAGCGGCCGCACCCAGCGCAACGAGCCCGGCTTGGCGGAGGCCGCGCCCCAGCGCATGCTCTTGGGCCAGGGAAAGTCGCGGATGATCCTGGGCAGCGCCTCGGCGACGATCTCCTCCGCCGCCCGACCGGGCTTCACGAGGGCGGCGACAAAAAAATCGCCCTTCTTGGGGTCGGATCGAACCTGCGCCTGGGAAACATCCGAAAGCCCCGCCTTGCGCAGAAAACCCTGGATCGCCTGCTCCGGCGCTTTCGTGGACGGTCCCTTGATCTCCTCGCGCACGTCGCGCGAGCGCGCGGTCACGCCGCGTAGGTCCAGCGTGAGCCGGCGCGGCGTCCAATACTCCCGCGCCGCCTCATAGGTGAGGCCGGCCTCCACCAGCGCGTCCGTGACGAGCTTCTTCAGGTCGCCCGCCGCCTTGCGCTGCATGCGGGCGGGGATTTCCTCCGAGCGGAGTTCGAGCAGAAGGTCAGGCATGGAGGCCTCGATCGGTCAAAAATGGCGGGCGGTTTCACGCCGGCGCGAACTGTCCCACCGGGACGGGCGGCTGCGGGTCGGGCTCGGGCGCCTCTTCGGCCACATAGACAGGTTCCGGCCGGGGCGCGGGCAGCGCCGCGAACCGCGCCCGCTGGCCGCGCTGGATGTCACGCACGATCCACAGGAAGGCCATCGTGAGGAGGATCGACAGCCCGTCGGAGAGCAGTGTGATCTTGTTGGCCACCACGATGGCGGACGGGTCCTGCGCGGGCAGGATGTGGCGCGCGGCCGAGCGGCCCGTGGTGTTGACGATGATGAAGAGCGGCCACCACACGGCGAAGGCCCGCGGCAGCTCCTCCATGCGCCATTCGGCCGTGCCCCGCAGGCTCGCGCTCCAGATCTCGGCCATGGCGTGGACCGGCTTCCAGAAATTCCAGACCGGCACGAAATACCAGCCCACCGAGGCCAAGGGCGAATAGGTGAAGTCGGTGGTTCCCAGCGCGCGGGCGCTCCGGTTGGCCTGCATGATCCAGAAGAAGGTGAAGGCGATCACAAGGATATGGGCCGCGAGCTGCGCGATCGCCAGCACGCCCCACACCTCTTCCACCCGCGCGGGGTCGGCGACGAGCACGAAGTCGCCCGAGCCCAGCCTGATGCGATTGATCACGAGATAGTCGATGACGCTCGCGAACAGCGTGGCGAAGTCGGCGACGAGCGACAGCTTTAGCAGCACCACCAGCAGCGCGGTGAGGACGGCGAAGCGGCGATAGGCGCGCATAGATCACCCTCCCCTCGATGGGGAGGGTCGGCGCGCAAGCGCCGGGGTGGGGTGAGCAACGGACAAACCATCCCCGCTCATATTGCCCTGCCCTGCCACTCCAAACGTCAGTTGTTCATGCACACCCCGTCGGATCGCGTCCAGAACAGCTCCAAGATCCCCCTTCACCTGATCATTGGTGAAGCGCAGGACGCGATACCCCTGGTCTCTGAGCCACTGCGTTCGAGCTTCATCGCGCTGCCTCTGAGCAGGATCGTCGTGATACGCGCCGTCGACCTCGATCACGAGCTTCAACCGGTGTGAGAGGAAGTCGGCGACATAGGGTCCTAGCCGGGCTTGCTTCCGGAAGTGAGTGCCTTCAACAGGGATGCGCCAGATATGACGCCAAAGGACATGCTCCTCGTCCGTCATCTCCAAGCGGAGACGTTTGGCGCTGGCGAGCCGGAAGCGGTCGAAATTCGGCACGAGGCACCCCCACCCGCCGCTACGCGGCGACCTCCCCCATCGAGGGGGAGGTAAAGCCGCCCGCTTCGGTCCGCAGAAAGGCCTCGCCGCAGGCCTTCGCCAGCTCGCGCACCCGGAGGATGTAGCTCTGCCGCTCCGTGACCGAGATCACGCCGCGCGCGTCGAGCAGGTTGAAGGCGTGGCTCGCCTTGATGCACTGGTCATAGGCCGGCAGCACCACGCGGTGGCGCTCGCCTGCGCCGAGTGGGCAGCCCGCCGCCAGCAGCGCCTGGCATTCCTTTTCCGCGTCCTCGAAGTGGCGGAACAGGAGGCCCGTGTCGGCATGCTCGAAGTTGAACCGGGAGTATTCCTGCTCGGCCTGCAGGAACACCTCGCCATAGGTCACCCGGCCCTCGCCTTCGAGACCGTTGAAGTTGAGGTCGTAGACGTTGTCCACATTCTGCACATACATGGCGAGCCGCTCGAGCCCATAAGTCAGTTCGCCCGAGACCGGCGCGCATTCGATGCCGCAGACCTGCTGGAAATAGGTGAACTGCGACACCTCCATGCCGTCGCACCAGCACTCCCAGCCCAGGCCCCAGGCGCCCAGCGTCGGGCTTTCCCAGTCGTCCTCCACGAAGCGGATGTCGTGCAGAAGCGGATCGACGCCGATGGCCTCCAGCGAGCCGAGATAAAGCTCCTGCAGGTTGGGCGGGTTCGGCTTCAGGATCACCTGATATTGGTAGTAGTGCTGGAGTCGGTTGGGGTTCTCGCCATAGCGCCCGTCCTTGGGCCGGCGCGAGGGCTGCACATAGGCCGCGCTCCACGGGCGCGGCCCCAGCGCGCGCAGCGTGGTGGCGGGATGGAAAGTGCCCGCGCCGACCTCCATGTCGTAGGGCTGCAGGATCACGCAGCCGCGGGCCGCCCAGTAGTCGTGGAGCGTCAGGATCAGCCCCTGAAACGAGCGTGTCGGGTCGAGATGGGCGGGGCGGGACAAAGATGACGCTCGGCCGGCTGAGGGATGTCGGTCGAGCGGGTATAGGAGGCGTCCGGAAGCGTCAAGGAAGGGCGGTCACGAACCGACCTGGCTCAAAGCCCCTCCACCGCCTTCGGCGGTCCCCCTCCCCATGAATGGGGGAGGATCAAGCAGCAGCGGTGCTCCGGATCCTCCCCTGCGAAACGTGGAGGAGGAGGCCGCGGAGGAACGCCGGCGAACGAAGCGCCCCTACTCCACCTTCGTGCTGTCGTCGGCCGCGGCCTTGGGCGCCTCGTCGGGCAGGCCTTCGCGCAGCTTTTTCACGACATCCGCCAGGACCTTCGGATCCTCGGGCTTCAAGTCGCGCGCGTGGCTCCATTGGAAGGTGGCTTCCAGCTTGCGGCCGGCGCGCCAATAGGCGTCGCCGAGATGGTCGTTGAGCACGGGATCGTCGGGCTTGAGCGACACCGCGCGCTCGAGCTCCGTCACCGCCTCCTCGTAGCGGCCGAGGCGGTAATAGGCCCAGCCGAGGCTATCCACGATGTAGCCGTCGCCGGGCCGGAGCTCGACCGCCTTCCTGATCATGTCGAGCCCGCGCTCGAGATTCATGTTCATGTCCACCCAGGAATAGCCGAGATAGTTCAGGACCTGCGGCTGGTCCGGGTAAAGCTCCAGCGCCTTGAGGAAATTGGGCTCCGCCTTGGGCCATTCCTTCAGCCGCTCATAGGCGATGCCGCGCTGGTAGAAGATGTTCCAGTGCTCGGGCGTGGGCTCGCCCAGGGCCGCCACCGCCTCGTCATACACGCCCGCCGCCGCGCGGTAATCCTCTTGCGCGGCATGGACGCTGCCCAGCGCGAGATAGGTGCGCATGTCCTGCGGGTCGGCGGCCTTCAGCGCGGCCAGGTGCTTTTCGGCCTCGTCATACTGCTTGAGATCGGCCAGGTTCAGCCCGAGCTGGAGTTCGGCCGCGCGCTTGAGCGGCGAGTCCGCGGGGATGCGCTTGTAAAGGTCGATCGCCGCTTCGGCCTTGCCCTCGTCCTCGGCGGCGGCCGCCAACTGCACGAGCGCCTCGTCATCGCCGGGCCTGAGCACCAGCGCCAGGTTCAAATAGAGCTTCACGAAGGGCTCGCCGCCGCCCCGGTTGAGCGCGGCCGCCATGTTGAGCAGCATCTCGGCGGCCCCGTCGGCCGGCGTCTGGACCGCGCGGCCCACCGGCTCACCCTTCTCGATCTTCTCGCGGATGGCGGCGAGCGTCACGCGGCCCGGCGCGCTTTCCTCGACCTGGTCGAGCACGGCCATCGCGTCGGCCTTCTTGCCCTCGCGGACGAGAAAGCCCGCATAGGCTTCCGCCCCGCGCAGATAGGTGTCGGGCGCGGTCGCCGCGGCGTCCACGTCCTCGATCAGGGCGCGGTAGGCCTTCGCGGCTTCCGCCTTGTCGCCGCCGGCGTCGGCGATCAGCGCCTGGTGATAGGTGCGGAAGATCCGGTACCAGTCCGGCCCTTCGATGCCCTTCACCGCGGCGAGCGCGTCCGCCCCCCCCGCCTCGCCGAGCTTGGCCCAGGAGGACAGGATGGAGGTCACCAGACGGTCGAGGTCGGACTGCAGCGCCAGTTGGAACCAGTTGCCGGCGCCGCGGAAATCCTGCTTGCGGATGGCGTCCACGCCCAGCGCGAGCCGCGAGAAACGTTCAATTTCGGGTTCCGCCTTCAGCTTCTCCGCCAGCGGCAGGGCGTCGTCGAAGCGGCCCGCCGCGAGCAAGGCGAGCATCAGGCTTTGCTGGAGCTCCTTGTTGGCCGGGTCGAGCATCAGCGCGCGGGCGTAGTAGTCGGTCGCCGCGTCCAGGTCCTTGTCGGTCTCGGCCACGCGCGCGGCGAGGTAGGCGCCCGCGAAGCTGCCGACCTGCACGCGCTCCTGCGCCTTGGCCGGTTGCTCCTTGGCGAACGCCGGCGCGGTGGCGCTCGCAAGCACTGCGCCCAGAAGCAGCGCCTTCCAGGCCGAGGTGATGGTCATATGGAGAAAGCCTTTCCCTTCGCCGCGCCGCTCGTCCATGCAAGGGGCGGCCTCATGTCGTCCGACGCTTCACGTCCAAGCATGGCCTTTTTGGGGAAGAGGCGCAATCAACGGGCGATCACGGGGCGTTGTGCGGGTTTCCCCGGATCTGGCAAACCCGGCCCCGCATATTGACATAAGGGCGCTCAGCCCACACCAGGGAGCCGCACCCCCGAGCACAGCAGGACGTTCTCCATGCCAGCCTATCGTTCACGCACGACCACCCATGGCCGCAACATGGCCGGCGCGCGCGGCCTTTGGCGCGCCACCGGCATGAAGGATTCGGACTTCGGCAAGCCGATCATCGCGGTGGTGAACTCGTTCACGCAGTTTGTGCCGGGCCATGTGCATCTGAAGGATTTGGGCCAGCTCGTCGCGCGCGAGATCGAGGCGGCGGGCGGCGTCGCCAAGGAGTTCAACACCATCGCGGTGGATGACGGCATCGCGATGGGCCATGACGGGATGCTCTATTCCCTGCCCTCGCGCGAACTGATCGCCGACTCCGTCGAATACATGGTCAACGCGCATTGCGCGGACGCCATGGTCTGCATCTCCAACTGCGACAAGATCACGCCCGGCATGCTGATGGCGGCGCTCCGGCTCAACATCCCCGCCGTCTTCGTGTCGGGCGGGCCGATGGAGGCCGGCAAGGTTCTCCTCAAGGGCAAACAGGTCGCGCTCGACCTCGTCGACGCCATGGTGGCGGCGGCGGACGACAAGGTGAGCGACGAGGATGTCGCCGTCATCGAGCGGTCCGCCTGCCCGACCTGCGGCTCCTGCTCGGGCATGTTCACGGCCAATTCCATGAACTGCCTGACTGAGGCGCTCGGCCTGTCGCTGCCCGGCAACGGCTCGACGCTCGCCACCCATGCCGACCGCCGGCGGCTCTTCGTCGAGGCCGGCCACCTGATCGTCGATCTCGCCCAGCGCCATTACGAGCAGGACGACGAGAGCGTGCTGCCGCGCACGATCGCGGGAAAGCCCGCCTTCGAGAACGCCATGGCGCTCGACATCGCTATGGGCGGCTCCACCAACACGGTGCTCCACATCCTGGCTGCCGCCCACGAGGGCGGCATCGACTTCACGATGGACGATATCGACCGCCTTTCGCGAAAGGTGCCGGTGCTCTGCAAGGTCGCGCCGGCCAAGAGCGACGTCCACATGGAGGACGTCCACCGCGCCGGCGGCATCATGGCGATCCTAGGCCAGCTCGACCGCGCCGGACTGATCAATCGCGAGCAGCCGACCGTGCATGCGGCGACGCTCGGCCAAGCCATCGAGCACTGGGACACCTCCCGCACGAACAGCTCGAAGGTGCGGGAGTTCTTCATGGCCGCGCCGGGCGGCGTACCGACCCAGACCGCGTTCAGCCAGGACCGGCGCTGGGACGCGCTCGACCTCGACCGCGAGACGGGCGTCATCCGCTCGGCCGAGCACCCGTTCTCCAGGGATGGCGGGCTCGCCGTGCTCAAGGGCAATCTCGCGCTCGATGGCTGCATCGTGAAGACGGCCGGCGTGGACGAGAGCATCCTGAAATTCACCGGCCCGGCGAGAGTCTTCGAGAGCCAGGATGCGGCCGTGCGGGGCATCCTCGGCAACGAGGTCAAGGCCAGCGACGTGGTCGTCATTCGCTACGAAGGCCCGCGCGGCGGCCCCGGCATGCAGGAGATGCTCTACCCCACGAGCTACCTGAAATCGAAAGGCCTGGGCAAGGCCTGCGCATTGATCACCGACGGCCGCTTCTCGGGTGGCACGTCGGGGCTCTCCATCGGCCATGCCTCGCCGGAAGCTGCGGAAGGCGGGCTGATCGGGCTCGTGGAGGACGGCGACCGAATCGAGATCGACATTCCCGGCCGCCGCATCCATCTCGCGATCGATGAGGCGGAGATCGCCCGCCGCCGAGCAACCCAGGTGGCCCGCGGCGCGGATGCCTGGAAACCGCGGGAGCGTCGCGCCCGAAAAGTCACGACGGCGCTTCGCGCCTATGCGGCCATGGCGACGAGCGCGGCCAAGGGGGCGGTGCGCCAGATTCCGGAGTAATCGGCCGGCACAGCGTCTTCGGGGGCCCGAACCCCTAGACCGTCCGGCTGACGCAGAAGTCGATCACATCGAGCAGCGCCGATTTTTGCGGCGTCGCCTCGAGCGGCGCGAGCGCGTCGCGCGCGATGCCGCCGAAATGCCGCGCGCGGCCGATCGTGTCGGTGATCGCGCCGTGCTTGGTCATCAGGCCGATGGCGCGTTCGAGCGCCGCGTCGTCGGCGGCATTGCCTTCGATCGCCGCGCGCCAGAAATCGCGCTCCGCGGCCGTGCCGCGCCGGAAGGCGAGGATCACCGGCAGCGTCACCTTGCCCTCGCGGAAATCGTCGCCGACATTCTTGCCGAGCTCGCTGGACGAGCCGCCATAGTCCAGCGCGTCGTCGATGAGCTGGAAGGCGAGGCCCAGATTCATGCCGTAGGAGCGCAGCGCCGCCCGCGTGGCTTTCGGCGCGCCGGCGATCACCGGCCCCACTTCGGCCGCGGCGGAGAACAGTGCGGCCGTCTTGGCCTTGATGACGGCCAGGTGCTCGTCCTCGGTGGTCTCCAGGTTCTTGGCGGCGGCCAACTGCATCACCTCGCCTTCGGCGATCACGCTGGCCGCCGTGGACAGGATGTCGAGCGCCTCCAGCGAGCCGACATCCACCATCATGCGAAAGGCCTGGCCGAGCAGGAAGTCGCCCACGAGCACGCTCGCCTGGTTGCCCCAGATGGTGCGCGCGGTCTTGGCCCCGCGGCGCAGGTTGCTTTCGTCCACCACGTCGTCGTGCAGCAAGGTCGCCGTGTGCATGAACTCGACCGAGGTGGCGAGCTTCACATGGCCGTCGCCGCGATAGCCGAACATGGCGGCGGCGGCGAGCGTGATCATGGGCCTGAGCCGCTTGCCCCCCGATGAGATCAGGTGGTTGGCGACCTCGGGGATCATCTCCACGTCCGAGCCCGCCCGCGCCAGGATCAGCTTGTTGACCCGCTCCATGTCGTCGGCGGTCAGCGAAAGGATGCCGCCCAAGCCGCTTTGAGGCCGCTTGCCCTCGAGGTTCAGAACGACGCCCACTGCCACGCTCCTTCTTCGGGCCTGCTCCCCCGAGCCGCCGGCCCGTATCTAGAGGTGCCGTGGCGGGCGGAGCAAGGGACAGGTTGGCGCAGCGGCCATCCCAAGTCCCCAACGACCTTCAGCCACCATCCCCGGCGCGGGATGGGCGTTGCCTTCGCCGGGTCAAGCTGTCATGCCTCAGAGAGCCGTTTCCACTGACGTGGAACAAGCTCTTGATTTTCTCGCCGCATTTGTCTCGCGGTTAGCCGGGATCCACCTAACCGGAAAATGCTCCAGTCATGATCGAGCTCATGCGCACCAACGATCCCGTCGTGCTGTCCTTCGCCGAGTCGCTCCTGCGCGACGCGGGCCTCAACTTCTTCGTGGCCGACCAGAACATGAGCGTGATGGAGGGCACGATCGGCATCTTGGCGCGCCGCCTTCTCGTGATCGAGGACGACGCGGCCCAGGCCCGCCGCATCCTGCGGGACGCCGGCATCGGCGGCGAGATGCGGCCAGGCTGAGAGCGCCCACATGACCGAGCCGGCAGGCGCGGCCGAGACGCTCGATGCCTTTCATCGCGGCGCGTTCTGGCTTGTGCAGCCCCAAGGCGGGCACCGGGCGGGCACCGACGCCATGATGCTGGCCGGGGCCGTGCCCTCGAGCTTCGCCGGCCGGCTCGCCGATCTCGGCGCGGGCGCGGGCGCGGCGGGCCTCGGCGTCGCCGCGCGCTGCCCTCAAGCCTGCGTGGTCCTGGTCGAGCGCTCGCCGGTGATGGCGGATTATGCCCGGCGTACGCTCGCGCATCCGCTGAACGCGGGGCTCGCTTCCCGCGCCGAGGTGCTGGAGGCCGATGTGGCGCTGTCCGGCCGCGCGCGGGAGGCGGCGGGCCTCGGGGCGGAGAGCTTCGACTTCACGATTCTGAACCCACCCTTCAATGCGAGCGCCGACCGCGCCAGCCCCGACGCGCTCAGGCGCGAGGCGCATGTGATGGGTGACGCGCTGTGGGAGCGGTGGCTCCGCACGGCGGCAGCCTTGGTCCGCCCGCGCGGAGGGCTCGCGCTGATCGCCCGTCCCGAAAGCCTGCCCGCCATCTTCGGGGCGCTTGGGAACCGCTTCGGCGGGGCGGAACTCCTCGCCATCCACCCACGCGAATGCGCGCCGGCGATCCGCGTCGTGCTTCGCGCGTGGCGCGGCTCGCGAAAGAGGCTCTCGCTGCACCCGCCGCTCGCCCTGCACGACGGGCCCGGCCACGGCTTCTCCCCTCGCGCCGACGCCGTCAACAACGGCTTCGCCTCGCTGTTCGGGGATTAGCCGGATGTCCGCACCATCCCGCTGCCGAGCGCGCTGGATCAGTCGAGCAGGGCCAGGGCCTCGTTCAGGCTCGCTTCCGAGGCGGCGTGGTCGCCGGCCGCGTGCTGCTCCTCGCCCTGCTGGCGCAGTTCCGTCACCTTGGCCTTGTCGGCGTCCGAGAGCTGCGCCGAGGCGAGCTTCTCGTCGATCTGCGTCATCAGGCCGGGGCACTGACCCGCGAAACCCTGGACGGTCAGCGCGGCCACGAAGGCCGCCGTCATCAACAAGCGCATGCGTTTCCTCCCAAGCGCCACCATGAGGTGCGCTTCAACTTAGCTTAACGCCGCGTTATGCGCCAGATCGCCGACCGCAAGCCTCGCGATTCCGAAAGCGAGACGGAAAACGCAGCATTGCGCCCTCGCGCCCGCAACCTACATGCGAGGAACAATCATCCCGGAGTTCTCCCGCCCGTGCGCCTTCTCCAGAAGCTTCTGCCCGCCTCCATGCGCTCCAACATCGTCACGGTCCCCGTGGTGCGGCTGCACGGAACGATCATGGCGGGCGGCGGGCAGCTCCGGCAGACGCTGTCGCTCGCCTCGGCGGCCGGCGTGATCGAAAAGGCCTTCGCGATGGCCGACGGCCCGGCGGTGGCCATCTCCGTCAACTCGCCGGGCGGCTCGCCGGTCCAGTCGCGCCTCATCTTCAAGCGCATCCGCGATCTGGCGGCCGAGAAGAACAAGCGCGTGCTCGTCTTCGTGGAGGACGTGGCCGCGTCGGGCGGCTACATGATCGCGCTCGCCGGCGACGAGATCATCGCCGACCCCTCCTCCATCGTCGGCTCGATCGGCGTGGTCTCAGCCTCGTTCGGCTTCCCCGAGCTGCTGCGGAAACTCGGCGTGGAGCGCCGCGTCCATACGTCGGGGCGCAACAAGAGCGTGCTCGACCCCTTCCAGGAAGAGAAGCCCGAGGATGTCGAGCGCCTCAAGGCGCTCCAGCAGGAGGTCCACGAAACCTTCATCGACCTCGTCAAGGAGCGCCGCGGCCAGAAGCTCGCGGACGACGCCGACCTCTTCACGGGCCTGTTCTGGACGGGCCGGCGGGCGCTGGCTCTGGGCCTCATCGACGGCATCGGCGACATGCGCGCCGTGCTCAAGGGCCGCTTTGGGCCGAAGACGCGGCTCAGGCTCGTCACGCCGCCCCGCTCCATCTTCGCCCGCCGCCTCGGCCCGTTCGGCATCACGGCGCCCGACGAACTCGCTGCGGCCGTGACGAGTGGGGTGGCGGACGCCGCCCAGCAGCGCGCGCTGTGGTCGCGATTCGGTCTTTGACCGCGCGTTCGGCCTTTGAAAAGCCCAAAGGCCGGCATAGAGTCCAGGTTCGCCTGAGGGGGAACGCGTCATGCCGCAACTGATCTTCCTGCTGCTGGTCGGGGCGCTCGCCTGGTGGGGCTATCGCTCCTTCCTGCGCGAAGCGAACCGCGTGACGGCGCGCGCCCGCCGCCAGGAGATGGAGGCGAAGAACCGCACCCACGGCACGCTGGTCAAGGATCCCAAGACCGGCGAATACCGCGTCGCCCGCGACTGAATTTTCGCCGTGCCGGCCCCTGGCGACGGCGTCGAGGAAATCGCGCCGGCCAAGATCAACCTCGCGCTGCATGTGCTCGGCCGCCGGCCGGACGGCTTTCACGAGCTCGAAAGCCTGGTCGCGTTCTCCCCCGGCGCGGGCGACCGGCTTTCCTTCGCCCCGGCCGACCGCGACGGGCTCGAAATCACAGGCCCGTTCGCTGCAGCCCTTTCCTCTGACGGCGACAATCTCGTCGCCCGCGCGCGCGACCACCTGCGGGAAGCGTTCGCCGGCCATCCCTGCCCGCCTGTCCAGATAGGGTTGGAGAAGAACCTGCCCGTGGCGTCCGGCCTGGGCGGCGGATCGAGCGACGCGGCGGCCGCGCTTCACGGGTTGGCCAAGCTCTGGGGCCTGCCGGACGATAGCCGGGTCGGGGCGATCGCGGAAAGGCTCGGGGCCGACGTGCCCATGTGCCTTTTCGCAAAACCGCTGATCGCCCGGGGCTCAGGCGAGCGGCTGGAGCCCTTGCCCGACTTCCCCGCGCTCGCGGTGGTGCTGGCGAATCCCGGCGTGTCGCTCGCCACCGCGGCCGTCTTCGCCGCGCTCGCCAGCCGCGAAAACCCGGGTTTGCCGCCCCTGCCGCCCTCGCCCGGTTTCTCCGCCCTGCTCGCCTGGCTTCGGCAGACGCGCAACGACCTGGAACCGCCCGCCAGCACGCTCGCGCCCGAGATCCGTGACGTGCTGGCCGCGCTCGACGGGGCGGGCGCGGCGTTTTCGCGGATGTCAGGCTCCGGCGCCACCTGTTTCGGCCTTTTCGCCACCCCGGTTGAAGCCGCCCAAGCGGCGCTCGCCCTTGCTTCCGAGCAGCCGGGCTGGTTCATCAAGGGCACGATCGCGGAGCCACTCCACCATGCCGCTTGACGACAGCCGCCCTTTCCTTCCCGTGCGTATAGCCGTGCTCACCGTGTCCGACACGCGCGAGCTGGCCGACGACCGCTCGGGCGACACCCTCGTTGGTCGCATCGAGGAGGCCGGACACGTCCTCGCCGCGCGCGCCATCGTGACGGACGACAAGGAAAAGATCGCCGCCCAGGTGCGGGAATGGTCCGAGCGCGAGGATGTGGACGCCGTCATCACCACAGGCGGCACGGGCTTCACCGGCCGCGACGTCACGCCCGAGGCGCTGGAGCCGCTTTTCGAGAAGCGGATGGACGGGTTTTCGGCCGTCTTCCACCGCATCTCCTATGAGAAGATCGGCACGTCCACGATCCAGAGCCGGGCCACGGCGGGCGTGCTCAACGCCACCTTCGTGTTCGTGCTGCCTGGTTCGCCCGGCGCCTGCCGCGACGCCTGGGACGGGATTCTCAAGGCCCAGCTCGACTACCGCCACCGCCCCTGCAATTTCATCGAGATCATGCCGCGCCTCGACGAGCACCTGCGGCGGGAGGGCCGGTCGGCGTAGAGGCCGGGTGTCTACCCCCTCACCTCGATCCTCGCCCCCAGCCGCGCGGCCCGGACGCGCGCCAAGCCCGCCTGACCCTTCACCAACGCCTCCTCGCGGCGCACGAGCAACCCGCGGCGGAACGGCGCGCCGCGCCGGAGAAGACGGGCCAGCAGCCCTCCCCCCACCCTGAACCTTGCCGGCCGCCGCGATCCGGCGATGTGGTCACGCACGGCCCCGGCCCAGGGTTCCTCCAGCCGCGCGCCGGCCTCCAGAATCAACAGCCAGTCGGATCGCGCCGTTTCCGCGGCGGTCCGCAAATCGGGGACGAACGCGCAGCCCGCATGGTCGGCAACGTCAGCCAGCCCAGCCGCGCCGCCGCCATCCACCACCGCGGCGTCGCGCAAGAAGCCTTCAAGGACCGCCGGGATGAGCGAGACAAGCGTGCGCGCGAGCCGCTCCTCGTCCCCCTCGCCCGCCAGGATCACCGCCGTCAGCATGAGCCGGCGTTAGAGCAACGCCCGTCGCCGCGCCAGCCTCTCGCTCCGTCGCGCATCAGTTCTTGATTTGTTCTCATTCCGTGGTTAGGAATGAATTCAGGCACGAATCGCCGACCCTTTTCTTCGAGGCGGAGTTTCACGATGGAGCCGATCGTCCGCGCCGACCGCGCCGTCTTCATGAGTGGGCCCGACCAGGGTGAACGCGTCATGGCTGAATCGGGCCTGCGGATCGACCATTCCCGCCGTCGCGGCCGCGCCTCGGCTTTGAACCCGTCCGGCCGCTTCGAGCCGCAGGCGCGCGAAAGCTTCGACGATGGCTGGCAGAGCCTCGACGAGCTGCCCCCCTTCAAGACCGAGGTGCAGGTCGAGCGGTCCAAGACCGTTATCACCCGCAACGATTCGCCCGATATCTCCTTCGACCGCTCGATCAACCCCTATCGCGGCTGCGAGCATGGCTGCGCCTATTGCTTCGCCCGGCCCACCCACGCCTTTGTGGGCCTGTCGGCGGGGCTCGACTTCGAGTCGAAGCTGTTCGCGAAGCCCGACGCGGCCAAGCTGCTCGCCAAGGAGCTGTCCAAGCCCAATTACCAGCCGCGCACGATCGCGGTCGGCACCAACACCGACCCCTACCAGCCGATCGAGAAGCAGTGGCGCGTGATGCGCGAAATCCTGGAGGTGCTGGAAACCTTCAACCATCCCGTGGGCATCGTCACCAAGGGGGCGCTCGTCACCCGCGACAAGGATATCCTGGCCCGCATGGCGGAAAAGGGCCTCGCCAAGGTGGCGATCTCGCTGACCACCATGGACCGGACGCTGTCGCGCGCCATGGAGCCGCGCGCCGCCGCGCCTGCGCGGCGGCTCGAAATCATGCGCGAACTGGTGGACGCCGGCGTGCCGGTTTCAGTGATGACCGCCCCCCTCATTCCCGGCCTCACCGATGGCGAGATCGAGCGCCTGCTCGAAGCGGGTCACGCCGCCGGCGCCCGCGAAGCCGGCTATGTGCTGCTCCGCCTGCCGCAGGAGGTCGCACCGCTCTTCAAGGATTGGCTGTTGCGCCATTATCCCGACCGCTACCGGCATGTGATGTCGCTGATCCGCTCCATGCGGGGCGGGCGGGATTATGACGCGGAGTGGAACGTCCGCATGCGCGGCGTGGGACCTTATGCCTGGCAGATCGGCCGCCGCTTCGAGATCGCCGCGCGCCGGCTCGGCCTCAATACCGAGCGCCGCCAGCTCCGCGCGGACCTCTTCGCCGTGCCGCCCTCGGTGTCGGGCAAAGGGGAGCAGCTTCAGCTCCTGTGACGCCGGCGGGCGCTTCGGCCCGCCTTGAGATTGGAAATCCCGTCCGGCAGCCCCATGCCTGGACAGGATGGCGCCTTCTTCCGCCTCGCCCCAAAGGCGGAGGAAGGCCTTGCGGAGAATCGGCGTCGGTGCAAGCCTCGCCGCAGCATGGCTCGCCGGCCCGATTCTCCGCGCTCCCTCCCCTTTCCCGAACGACCCGACTTCGCTGTCGAGCGCGAGGCGACGGCCGCAGGCTTCTGGCCGCTGGCCGGCGTGGATGAGGCGGGCCGAGGGCCGCTCGCCGGGCCGGTCGTGGCGGCGGCCGTGATCCTCGATCCCGAGCGCATTCCCGAGGGGCTCGACGACTCCAAGCGGCTCTCGCCGCGCGAGCGCGAACGGCTTTTCGGCGCCGTGATGGAAAGGGCGCTCGCCGTGTCCGTCGCCTCGCTGCCGGCCGAGGCGGTGGACCGCCTTAACGTGCTTCAAGCGAGTTTTTCGGCCATGTGCCGGGCGCTCCGCGGCCTGACGCTTCCGCCCAGGCTCGCGCTGGTGGACGGGCATCTCCTGCCGTCGGGCATGATCTGCGAAGGCCGGGCGATCGTCGGCGGTGACCGCCGCTCGCAGTCGATCGCGGCGGCCTCCGTGGTCGCCAAGGTCGTTCGTGACCGCATGATGGGTGTCTGCGGGGTTTGCGACGAGCGCTACGGCTTCGAGCGCCACATGGGTTATCCCACGCCTGAGCACAAGGAGGCGTTGGCTCGGCACGGCCCCACCGAGCGCCTGCACCGAAGATCCTTTGCGCCGCTTCGGGCCGACGCGCCGCTTGCGCCAAGCGCGCCGACCCGAGTGGAGACGGATTGATCCACCTCCGGCAGTCCGCCCGCGCCTCATTTTCCGAGAACGCCGGCGACGGCGCACGAACCTGTGAATAGATTTTCCGCCCCGCGAACATTCTTTGCTACCCTTTCAGGCGCTTAGCTGCGCTCGGCAGGAATTCTCATCCCTTTTCGTCCACCTCCCCTCAGCCCTCTCCTACTCTGTGCCCTGCTTCTTCACGGGAAGGCGGGTTCATGAACCAAGGACACGCGAAGGTAGGAGCGAAGCGGATGGGTGCTGGATCGGTCGGGTTGCGGTGGCTTGGCTGGGTGATGAGCCCCCCAGATCCAGGCCCGCCAGCGAGGCCCGCGGGCCGGCTGGGCCGGTGTTCTTGCCCAAGGCGTGGCAACACGCCAAGCCAACAGCACAGGCCCCGTGCAGACCCCGCGACAACTCCCGGGCAAGACCACCGACCGGCGCATGGCGCAAGCCACGCAATCAGTGTTTCGGAAGGCAAGCGCCATGCGCCGGCTTCCCGATGCTCCTCAATGAGAGGGATGCTCTTTGACAAGGGCCAGACGCGAAAGCGGGCGTGGCGAGGAAGAAACGCGCCTGCACGAAAGGCGCAGCCAATCGCCACTCCTCACCGGCTCGACTTCGCTTTGGCTCCGGGTCGCCACTTCTCTCCTGTGAGGAGAGGAAAGGCGCTCACCTTGCGGCCGCAGTTCCTCTCCCCATCGGGGAGAGGTGGATCGGCGCGTCAGCGTAGCGGAGGAGCGAGACGGTGAGGGGCGAAAAGGCCGGAATACCGAGGAGCGACAGGGCGGTGAGACCAACAGGCAATACGGTCCGCGGCACAAACAAAAAGGGGCGTCGCCGCCCCTTCTGCATTGTCAGGCCGCAGCGAAATCTCAGTTCAGCTTGGTGCGGACCTCGCCCAGCGCGTTCTGGAACAGCCGCGCATTGCTTTCGCCGTCCGCGCGCTCGCCGATGATCCTGCGCGCGGCCTCGACCGCGATGTCCACGGCGGCCGCCTTCACCTCGGCAACCGCGTCGCGCTCGGCCTGGCCGATCTTCTGCTCGGCCAGCGCCGTGCGGCGGGCCACATATTCCTGGCTGCGGGCGCGGGCCTCCTCCACGAGACGCGCGGCTTCCCGCTGCGCGGCGGCGGTGATGTCCGCCGCCTCCCGCTCGGCTTCCGAGCGGCGGCGCTGATAATCCTGCAGCAGCGCTTGCGCCTCCTCGCGCAGCCGGCGCGCGTCTTCGAGGTCGCTGCGGATGCGAGACGCCCGCTCGTCCAGCGAACGGGTGATCATGCCGGGCACCTTGTAGTAGGCGATCACGGCGAAGAAGAGGATCAGGGCGACAAGGGCCCAGAACGTCGCGTCCATTTGTCCGTCACCTTTGCGCGGAGGCGACCGCGGCCTCGACCGCGCCCGGCTCGACGTCCTTGCCCGTGAGTTGCCGGACGATGGCTTCCGCGGCGTCCCTGGCGATGCTTCCCACATTCGCCATGGCCGACGCCTTGACGTTCTCGACGCTGGCCTGCGCCTCCTGCAGGCGCGCGTCAAGCGCGGCCTCCGCCTGGCGCCGCTCGGCCTCGGCATCGGCCTTGGCCTTGTCGCTGGCTTCCTGGCCGATGCGGTTGGCGGTGGCCCTCGCCTCGGCCAAGGCCTGTTCGTAGGCTGCCACCGCCGCATCGGCCTCGGTCTTGGCCGCGGCCGCCCGTTCGAGGTCGCCCGCGATGCGGCCCTGGCGCGCGGCCATGATGCCGGCGAGCCGGGGCATCACGACCCGGTTCATGAACCAGTAGAACAGGCCGAAGCTGATCGCGAGCCACAGGAGCTGCGAAGCGAACGTGGAGGTGTCAAAGGGCGGGAACACGCCGCCCCCGTGATCCCCCGCCTGCTCCGTGGTCGCCGTGCCGTGGGCTTCGCCCTCGTTCAGGGGGACTTCATGAAGCTCGCCCTCGGTAGGGGGCGCAAGCACGTCGGCTTCCGCCCCCTGGCCCTCTTGGGCATATGCCCGGATCACAAACATGGTTCAGCCCTCAGCCTGCCGGCCGGCGGCCTGGCGCCGCCGGCGTCTTTCGCGCCGTTCTCAGACGGCGAAGAGGAGAAGCAGGGCGATCAGCAGCGAGAAGATGCCCAGCGCTTCCGTCACCGCGAAGCCGAACACCAGGCGGCCGAACTGGCCGTCTGCGGCAGAAGGGTTGCGCAGCGCGCCGGACAGATAGCTGCCGAAGATGTTGCCCAGGCCTAGCGCCGTGCCGGCCATGCCGAGCGTGGCGATGCCTGCGCCGAGGAAACGAGCGGCTTCTGCGTCCATCAGGAACTCCTTTTGAGATGGCTTTGGAAAGGGTTGAAGGCGGGCGGCGTCCCGGCCGGCTCAGTGGCCGGGATGGACCGCGTCGTTGAGATACATGCAGGTGAGCACCGCGAACACATAGGCCTGCAGGAAGGCGACGAGGAATTCGAGACCCGTCAGCGCCACCGTCATCGCGAGAGGCAGTATCGAGCCGACCACGCCCACCGCGCCGAGCGCGCTCATCGACACCACGAAGCCCGAAAAGACGGCCAGGGTGATGTGCCCGGCGAGGATGTTGGCGAACAACCGGATCGACAGGCTGATCGGCCGCGACAGGAACGAGATCACTTCGATCAGCGTCACCAGCGGCACGAGATAGCCGGGCACGCCGTGCGGAACGAAGAGCCTCAAGAAGCCCAATCCGTGCTTCATGAAGCCGTAGACCACGACCGTGCCGATCACCAGCATGGCCAGCGCGAAGGTGACGATGATGTGGGAGGTGACGGCAAAGAAGTAGGGGAACATCCCCAAGAGGTTCGCCACCAATACGAACAGGAAGAGCGAGAACACCAGGGGAAAGAAGCGCATGCCGCCGGCGCCCGCCGAGTCGCGCAGCATGTTGCCCACGAACTCGTAGGCCATTTCGGCCACCGACTGGCCACGCCCGGGCACGACGGCGCGTGACGAGGTGGCGAGATAAAGGAAGCCGCCGGCCGCCGCCGCCGTCGCCAGCATGAACAGCGATGAGTTCGTGAAGGACAGGTCCAGCCCGCCGATCTCGATGGGAACGAGCCTGTTGATATAGAAGTGGTGAATCGGATCGGTCGCCATTCTATTTCCCGCTTCCGCCCCTGTCGCCTCGATCAGGCCCGCCCGGAGCTCGCAAATTTCTGTTCGCCTCGCCCGGGCCGGGCACCGCCGACGGCGCCACCCTGCCGACTGACCGCAGCACGTTGAGCACGCCTGCCGCGAAGCCGAGCATCAGGAAGATGATGAGGCCCCAGGGCGAAGTCCCGGCGAAGAGATCGATCGCCCAGCCCAGCCCCGCGCCCACCGCGATTCCCGCGATGAACTCGCTGGAAAGCTTGAGCCCTTGTGCAAGGCCGGCCATGCCGCCCTTGGGCTCCTGCCTTCCCTCATCCGCCGGCGCCCGGACCGGATGCGCCGACAGCTTGGCTTCGAGCTGCCGCTTGCGCCGCTCGAGCTCCCTGTCTTCCGCGTCCTGACCGGGATCGCTCCAACCGCCAGGCCGGTCCGGTCGCTCCGGTGTCGCCACCCGGCGAGCCTCCCATCCCGCGCCCGGCCCTGAGCCGTCCGCCTGCTTCAAAGTCGCGCCACGTATAGTGGCGGCGCTCGAGGGCGTCAAGCCGCCGGGACAACCGATGGACCTATCGAAATCCAGAGAAAGAACAGCGACTTAGCGAGGTGCGACACCCTGACCGGGCCGCATCGGCGTCCGCTCAGCGCCAGCCGCCGCCATAGGTGCGGTAGAAGACGTGCAGGCCGATCTGCTTCATCTTCTTCATGGTGCTCGACCAGCCCGGCTTCACATAGGTCGCATGGTAGTGGGTCGAGGAGCCCACTTCGGGGATGAAGATCTTGCCGGCGGTCACGGCCAGCGCGACCTCCTCCGCCAGGCGGTAGGCGCGCCGGTTGGTGATGCGGTCCTTGATGCCGTCGCAGGCGAAGGAGAACTGGCAGCGGTTCTTCAGGTGGTCGTTCTGGTACACCACCTCGCAGATCGTGTCGGGATAGGTCGGGGCGCGCACCCGGTTGAGGATCACCTGGGCCACCGCCGCCTGCCCGCGCGGGTTCTCCCCGCGCGCCTCGAAATAAAGACCGATCGCCAGGCATTTCTGCTCGGCCTTGGAGAACACGCCCGGCGGCAGCGGCTGCTTCATCCAGGCGTGGTCGCCACGGCCCACCGGCGGCACGAAGCGACCCGCCATCGGATCCTCCTCGCGCAGCAGGCTCGCGAAGGGCGAGGCCTCCGCATAATCGGGTTGGGCGGGCGCATAGGCCGTGGCGAGGATGTCGGCCTTGTCGTTGTTGACCAGGCTCGCGAGTTCCGCAGGCACCAGGCGATCCGACGCCGGCTCGTTCGACTTCACGTAGAACTGGGTCGCGATCTGGACCTCCCGGCCCTCGATGGCCGGCTTCACGAAACCCATCTTCAGGTCCGGATCGAGCGTCGGGGCGAAGAGCCCGCTGGTGCGCTCCAGGATCGAGCCCGCATTGAAGAATTTGGGCGGCGCCACCGGCGCCACCTCGATGATGCGGCCCCGCTTCTCGCCGCGCGTGATGCGCGTTTCGTCGGGCGTGTGGCCTTCCGCCCTGGCCGGGGCGCGGAACGCCACCGTTCCGATCCCTTTGGCCTCGAGGCCCGCGCCGGACCAGTTCGCCGCGCTCGCTTCGGTGAAGGGGAGTTCCGCCTTGTGGATCGACCCGGCCACCGAGCGCTGCACGAAGGTGTTCCAGCGCGTTTCGCGGGTCTCGGCGCCCGAGATCAGGCTCGCCATGTCCTGGTAGGCGGTGGTGGTGGGGAAGCCGGCCCAAATGCCGAGTCCGAGAACCGTAGGGGTGACAAGCGCCGCGGCGCGATTTGCCAGGTTTCTCGTATTGGGCAGCAATCGATTCAAAACAACTCTCCGGAACGCTTACCCGCCCCCGACGGAAGCGAAAGTGAAGCATTAACCTTGACGGGGCGTTAACGACGCCCCGCGGCGATAGCGGTGGATCGGGCGGAGAGAATCGCCCGTCGGCTAGGATGAAGTCGGGGCCAATCTGGGCAGAGCTGGGGCAGTTCCTCACGCGCAAACTCACGATTTCGTGAGCTAGAGCATGATCCGGCGCTATCCACAAGAAAGACAGGGTCAGCCGCGCCTGGGTTTGGGCGCGAACGGGTTGTCCGAACCGCGCAGCATCAGGCGGATCGGCACGCCGGGCATGTCGAAGGCTTCGCGCAGGCTGTTGGCAAGGTAGCGCAGATAGCTTGCCGGCATGGCGTCGGGCCGCGACACGTTGAGCACGAAGCCGGGCGGCCGCGTCTTGGCCTGCGTGACATATTTGATCTTGAGGCGGCGACCCGAGACAGCCGGCGGCGGATGGTGGGCGACGATGCCCTCCAGCCAGCGGTTGAGCTTGCCCGTGGAAACGCGCCGGTTCCACACGCGATGGGTGGACAGGACAGCCTCCATCAGCCGGTCGAGCCCCTCGCCGCGCTCGGCCGAGACCGGAACGGCGCGCACGCCCCGCGCCTGCGGCAGGAGGCGTTCGGTCATCTCCCGAAGGCTTGCCAGCGTCACCTGCCGATCCTCGATCAGATCCCACTTGCTGAACGCGATCACGGGCGCCCTGCCCTCGCGCACCACAAGGTCAGCGATCTGCAGGTCCTGCTTCTCGAAGGGGATCGTGGCGTCCACCACGATGACGACCACCTCGGCGAAGCGGATGGCGCGCAAGGCATCGGCGACCGAGAGCTTTTCGAGCTTCTCCTGCACGCGTGAGCGGCGGCGCATGCCGGCCGTGTCCCAAAGCTTGATGCGCCGGCCGCGCCAGTCCCAGTCGACGGAGATGGAGTCGCGCGTGATGCCAGCTTCCGGCCCGGTGAGCAGGCGATCCTCGCCGACCAGCGTGTTGACAAGCGTCGATTTGCCCGCATTGGGCCGGCCCACCACCGCGATCTGCAAAGGCTTCGATTCGTCGTAAGGAGGCTCCTCGGCGTCGGGGTCGCCGACGTCCTCGCCCGCCGCCGCGGCGGCGGGGGGCGGCAGCGCCTCCTCGTCTTCGCCGAAAGCGCGCGCCTCACCCAGCGCCTCGATGACGGCGTCGCGCAGATCGGTGAGGCCCTGCCCGTGCTCGGCGGAGATCGGCACAGGCTCGCCCAGGCCCAGTTCCCACGCCTCCAGGAAGCCGGCATCCGACGCGCGCGATTCGGCCTTGTTGGCCACCAGCACCACCGGCTTGCCCGAGCGCCGCACCACGTCCGCGAAGGCGCGGTCGTCGGGCAGGACGCCGGCCTTGGCGTCCACCACGAAGAAGACGAGGTCGGCCTCGCGGATGGCGATCTCGGTCTGCGCCCGCATGCGCCCGGCAAGGCCGCCGCCCGCCTCCTCGAAGCCGGCGGTGTCGATCACCTCGAAGCGCAGGTCGAAGAGCTTCGCTTCATGCACGCGCCGGTCACGGGTGACGCCCGGCGTGTCGTCCACCAGCGCCAGCTTGCGGCCGACCAGCCGGTTGAACAGCGTGGACTTGCCCACATTGGGCCGGCCGATGATGGCGATGCGGTAGGTCATGGGGCGGCGCGCTCCTCCGGCGGGCGATGCGCCTGCGGCGCGGGCTTAAGATGCCGCGCCCGAGCCGCGGATCAACTCGGCCATCAGTTCCGCGCGCTCCCGCACGCCCGAAGGCGCCGCCTCGTCGGCAAGGACCTGGTCGAACAGGATCAGCGCGTCGTCGGTCCTGCCCTCCTTCCAGGCGGCGAGGCCCAGGGCTTCGCGCGCGGAATGGCGGAAGGGGCTGGTCTCGTTCGCCAAGGCTTCGGCGCGGGCGGCGACATCGGCGGCGCTGCCATGATCGACCAGCAGAAAGGCGGCGCGCAGGCGGGCCGTGTCGCGCAGCGACTCGGGCACGCTCGCGTCGGCCGCAACGGCGTCGAAACCCGCCACGGCGCCGGAAACGTCGCCTCCGTCGGCCAGAACGCTGGCCTCGCGCATGCGCGCCAGCACCGGGTAGGCGCCGAACCCGTCCTCCTGGAGCGACCGGAGCGCCGTGAGCGCCGCGTCGTGCTGGCCGCTTTCGGCCAATTGCAGCGCCTGGCTGAAGCGGTCGCCCGAGGCGTTCGCCCGCGAGGTGCGGAAATAGTCGTAAGCGACATAGGCGGCGGTCGCGAGCACCACGGCCACCGCGATCGCGATGGCGACGGGGCCGAAGCGGTTCCACAGCGCCCTGGCCTGATCCTGGCGGATTTCTTCGTTGACTTCGCGAAAGAAGCTGTCGTCGGTCATCGCGTTCTCGTTGGGGCCGCTGGAAAGGCCTATGGGCCATTTTTCCGCGGGACGAAAGGGGCGCGGGCCCCTTCCCTATCCCGGCATCACGTCGCCGGCTGCTCCTCGGGCGGCAGGCCCGCCGCCTCCCGCTGCAGATAGGCCTGATCGATATCGGGCAGCGGCTCGCCATGGATCGCCGCCTCAAAGCCGCGCAAGCGCTTATAGACCGATAGAAGCTCTACGATCGTCGGCCAGGAGCTCACGAGATACTGGAAGGACGAGGTGACCTGGCTGAAGGCGTAGCTGATCTGGTTGAGCAGGCCGAGCGTGATCGTGCCCGCGATGATGGAGGGCACCATCAGCGTCAGGGCGAAGATGTTGTTGAGCTGCAGGTACAGGAAACGGACGATGTTGAAATAGACGTAATGGAAGTAGAGCGTGAAATAGTTGCGGCGTACATTGTCGAAGAGCTCGGCGACGGTGGGCGGCTGGGCGCGCGCGGCATCGTCCTCGCCATAGACAAGTTCCTTGCGGTAGGCCGCCTCGACCCGCTGGTTGCGGAACTCGAGCCCCGGCAGCTTGAAGCCTACGAGCGCCAGCACCACCGTGCCGATGACCGCCCAGGTCAGAGCGGCGAGGACCAAGGGGCTTCCAACCTCACCGATCACCGGCAGCACGGTGATGTTGGCGGACAGGCGCACCAGCACCGGCAGAAACGCGATCAGCGTCATCACCGAATCGATCAGGTTTACGCCCAGGCCTTCCATGATGCGCGAGAACCGCATCGTGTCTTCCTGCACGCGCTGGGACGCGCCCTCGATGAAGCGCACACGCGGCCAGAAGCTCATATAGTAGTTGTTCATCGCCGTGCGCCACCGGAAGATCCAGTGGCTGACGAAGAAGGCCGTGAGCGCCGACACGGTGACGGCCACCAGCGCGATGCCCAAGAAGACGCCGATCTGGGCGAAAAGCTCGCCCTCGCTCGACGTGACTTGCCGCGACAAGATCCCCTGCACGAGATCCCAGAACGGGCCGTACCAGTTGTTGATGGCGACCGACACCTGAACCTGGAAGTAGGTGATAAAGATGATCAGCGCGGAGCCGAGGATCGACCATTCCTGCCAGGGATGCGGGGAGTAGACGCGCCAAAAGGCGTAGAACAGGAAAGCACCCGCCCAGAAGAAGATGTAGAACCAGAGGAACGGCGGCGACCAGAAGGACGACACGCCGATGATGGGCGGCGCGTCGGGCGGGGCCGACGGAAGGCCGAACACCGTGCCCAACCCCTCGCCGCCGAAATACCAGAACAACACCAGGACGAGCGCCCACAGCACGGCGGAGCCGAAAAGCAGCCGGGGCTGGGGGAAGAAGGAGACGAACAAGGGAGAAGAATCCTTTCGCGGGCGCGGCATGGGCTCTGCGGCCGCGGCGCATTTCTTCACAATCCGGGCACCGTTTGCAAACAGCGGCGCGAATGGCGGGCTCACACGCGGAAATCGTGGCGGATTTCCGATCGGCGGGAGCCATGCGACGGACCGCCAGCATCTCGATGGACGCTGCCGCAAGCACAGCGCGCATCATTGCGATCGACGCCGAGCCCCCTGGGACGGTGAGCCGCGGATCACCCTTCCTGTAACCTGCGTTAAGGGCTACTAGGTGAGCCAAACCCTTTGGTTGCGGCGGAATGCGAACGGCGTTCGGATGCTCCACGCCGTCGATTGGAGAAGGTCGGCTTTGTCCTCATCAGATCCACAGACTGGCCCCTATGCGTCGATCGGGATTGCCGGTCTCGATGAAATCCTTGGCGGCGGCCTCACACCTGAACGGCTCTATCTTATCGAGGGCACGCCGGGCACCGGCAAGACGACGCTCGGCCTGGGATTTCTGCTGGTCGGCGCGGAGCAGGGCGAAAACGGCCTCTACATCACCCTCTCCGAAACGGAGAACGAACTCCGCGCCGTGGCGCACACGCATGGCTGGTCGCTCGACGAGATCGAGCTTTTCGAGTTGGTCCCTGAAAGCGGCTTGAGCGAGGAGCACGAGCAAACCCTCTTGCATCCTTCCGAGGTCGAGCTTGGCGAGACGGTACGCGGCATCATGGCGAAGGTTGACGAGCTTCGCCCGAGGCGCGTGGTTCTCGACAGCTTGTCCGAGCTTCGCATGCTCGCCCATAGCCCGCTGCGCTACCGGCGGCAGATCCTGGCGCTGAAGCATTTCTTCTCCACGCGCCAATGCACGGTCCTCGTCCTCGACGACAAGACGGCCGATTCCGGGGATCTCCAGCTTCACAGCATCGCGCATGGCGTCATTTCGCTCGAACAGACGCTGTCAGGCGTCGGCGCGCAGCGCAGGCGCCTTCACGTCGTCAAGATGCGCGGCGTGAAGTTCCGGGGGGGCTACCACGACTTCGCGATCCAACGCGGGGGGTTGTGCGCTTACCCGCGCCTCGTGGCCTCGGATCACCACGCGCCTCATCTCACCGAGGCTTTCTCGACGGGTTCGGCTGCGATCGACGCCCTGGTCGGTGGCGGGCTCGTGCCTGGAACCTCGACCTTGCTGAGCGGGCCGGCCGGCGTGGGTAAAACGACGGCGGTCGTCCAATGCATGGTCGCCGCCCTCAAGCGCGGCGAGAGCGCCGCTTACTTCCTTTTCGACGAGCGCCCGCCGACGCTGCTCACCCGCTCGGCCGCCCTCGGCATGGATCTCCAACCCTACATCGAATCGGGCAAGCTCGACCTGCGCCGCATCAACCCGGCCGAGCTGTCGCCCGGAGAGTTCTCGGGGCTGGTCAGGGAAGCGGTGGAGGGGAATGGTGCGCGCGTTGTCGCGGTCGACAGCCTCAACGCCTATCTCCAGTCCATGCCCGACGAGCAGTTTCTGGTCCTTCAGATGCATGAACTGTTGAGCTATCTCTCCCAGTATGGCGTCGTCTCGCTGCTGGTTCTGGGTCAGCACGGCGTCCTGGGGGACATCCGCGCAGATGTCGATCTCAGCTATCTCGCCGACACGGTGATGCAGCTTCGGTTCTTCGAGGCCGATGGCCAAGTGCGGCAGGCGATCTCGGTTATCAAGACGCGCACCACGCGCCACGAGCGGACCATTCGAGAGTTCAAGATCGGCGCCGGCGGCCTGACCGTGGGCGAGCCCCTGCGCGAGTTCCAAGGCGTGCTTACCGGCGTGCCGACGTTCAAGGGCTCGGGCGCGACGCTCCTCGCGCAAACCGTTGCCGCCGCATCCGCGGAGAACGCATAGTTGGCGGAGAACCGCGTCCTGATCCTGGCGCCGCGCGGTCGCGACGCCGCGATCGCCTGTGAACTCCTGCGCAAGCACGAGCTTCCATGCATGACCTGCGCGAGCTTGGACGACCTCGTCGGCCGCTTGGCCGAAGGTGCGGGAGCCGTGCTCGTGACCGAGGAGACACTTGCCGCCGATGAACAAAGCGCGCTCATCGCCTGGATCGCGGCGCAGCCGAAATGGTCGGACATGCCCTTCGTCGTTCTGGCCAACGGCAACAAGCTGCCGCGCTCCGCGCTCTCGGCCGCCACGATCGAGAAGCTGGGCAACGTCGTCCTGCTCGATCGCCCGCTGCACGCCGACGCCCTGATCGGCGCGCTGCGCTCGGCGCTCAAAGCACGACGCCGTCAGTACGAAATCCGCGATTTCGCGAACACTCTCGAACGCTCCGTGTCGGAGCGAACGCGCGAGTTGGAGACGGCGCGGGAGAGCTTGCAGATCGCGCTCGACGCCGCCGAGATGGGAAGCTGGGATCTCGATCTGGTCAACGGTTTCGCCCGACGCACGCTTCGGCATGAC
Organism: Mesorhizobium sp.; assembly: GCA_035998495.1. Lineage (GTDB taxonomy): Bacteria > Pseudomonadota > Alphaproteobacteria > Rhizobiales > Rhizobiaceae > Mesorhizobium_B. The sequence continues at coordinate 17,774 of DASYHP010000074.1, read as the reverse complement.
GAGATCTTCGGCTACAAATCGCTCCAGCCGCGCTGGAGCCGCGATATCTTCCTCGGCCACGTCGTGCCGGGCGAGCGCGAGGCGGTGGCCGCCGCTTTCGATGCGGCGGCGCGATCGGGTGCGCTCGACATCGAGTGCCGCATTCATGCCGCCGACGGCAGCATACGCTGGATTGCCGCCAAGGGACGGGCTCAGCACGATGCGGAAGGCCGGCCGGCCCGAATGACAGGCGTGGTCGCCGACATCACGGCGCGCAGGGAAGCCGACGCCCAACTGGCCCAAGCGCAGAAGATGGATTCGATCGGTCAACTGACGGGCGGCGTGGCGCACGACTTCAACAATCTGCTGACGCCGATCGTCGGCGGCCTCGACATGCTTCGCCGCCGCTATCCAGACGACGACCGGGCGCAACGACTGCTGGGCGGGGCGTTGCAGGCCGCCGAGCGCGCGGCCACCCTGACGCAGCGCTTGCTCGCCTTTGCCCGTCGCCAGACGCTTGAGCCGCAATCGATCGACACCGGCCAACTCATCGACGGCATGATCGAACTCGTCCGCCGCTCGCTCGGACCCACGATTGACGTCGCCGTCGACGTACCGCCTCACCTGCCTGCGGCCCGAGTCGATCCCAACCAGCTCGAACTCGCGCTTCTCAATCTCGCCATCAACGCCCGTGACGCCATGCCGGGCGGCGGCAAGCTGACCATTGCGGCGGGCGAGGCGGTGATCGGCCTGCGCGACGCGACGGGACTGAAGCCGGGCCGATATGTTCGCCTGATTGTCACCGACAGCGGGACAGGCATGGACAAGGCGACGCTCGCACGCGCCGTCGAGCCGTTCTTCTCCACCAAGGGCGTCGGCAAGGGCACGGGACTGGGCCTGTCGATGGTGCATGGACTTGCCGCACAGTCCGGCGGCACGCTTCAGATCGCGAGTGAGCGAGGCAAAGGCACAACGATCCGGCTCTGGCTGCCCGCAAGCGATGACGTCGGCGTCAGCGCGCGGGCGCCGCAATACGAGCCCGTCCCGGCGCGCCGCGCTTCGACCGTGCTTCTCGTTGATGACGAGGAACTCGTGCGAATGGCGACGGCCGACATGCTCCGCGACCTGGGCTACAGCGTGGTCGAAGTGAGCTCGGGCGCGCAGGCGTTCGCTGTTCTCCGCTCCGGGGCCGAGATCGATCTGCTCGTCACCGACTATCTGATGCCGGGCATGTCAGGCGCCGGGCTGATCAAGGAAGCATGGGAAGCCGGTTGCGGCGTCCCGGCGCTGCTCGTGACCGGCTACGCCAATGCGGGGCAGGACGTCCCGGCCAACGTGCCGCGTCTGTCCAAACCCTATCGGCAGGGCGATCTCGCCGCCAGGCTGGACGAACTGCTCGACCAAGCTGGCCCGAGCGTCGGCGCGCGGATGCAAGCGGTCAACAAAGGCGGCGGCGTGCTCCGTCCCGGAGCCGGCGATCACGACTGAAGGAGCTGGCGACAGACGCTCGGGACAGCAGCAGCCTTAGGAGCCAACCGCCTCACCGACGCCATTGCTGTCTCCGCCTTATTCCCACTCGATAGTACCCGGCGGTTTGCTCGTCACGTCATAGACCACGCGGTTGATGCCGCGGACCTCGTTGATGATGCGGGTGGCAACCGAGCCCAGGAAGCTCATGTCGAAGGGAAAGAAGTCTGCCGTCATGCCGTCCACCGAGGTGACGGCGCGCAAGCCGCAGACGAACTCGTAGGTGCGCCCGTCGCCCATCACGCCGACCGTCTGCACGGGCAGAAGCACGGCGAAGGCCTGCCAGATGGCGTCGTAAAGCCCAGCCTTGCGGATCTCGTCCAGATAGATCGCATCGGCCTCGCGCAGGATGTCCAGCTTTTCGCGGGTGATCGCGCCGGGAACGCGGATGGCGAGCCCCGGCCCGGGAAACGGGTGGCGGCCGATGAAGCTCTCGGGCAGCCCCAGCTCTTTCCCAAGCACGCGCACCTCGTCCTTGAAGAGTTCGCGCAAGGGCTCGACGAGCTTCATCTTCATGCGCTCGGGCAGGCCGCCCACATTGTGGTGGCTCTTGATGGTGACGGACGGCCCGCCGGAAAAGGACACGCTCTCGATCACGTCGGGATAAAGCGTGCCCTGCGCGAGGAACTCGGCCGGCTTGCCGTCGAGCGCCAGCTTCCTGGCCTCCTCCTCGAACACCTCCACGAACAGGCGGCCGATGGTTTTCCGCTTCAGCTCGGGGTCGGAGACGCCCTCGAGGGCTTCGAGGAAGCGATCCTGAGCATCCACATGGACGAGGGGGATGTTGTAGTGCTCGCGGAACATGGCGACCACCTCGGCCGCCTCGTTCTTGCGCATCAAGCCATGGTCCACCAGGATGCAGGTGAGCTGCTCGCCCACCGCTTCGTGGATCAGCATCGCGGCCACCGAGGAATCCACGCCGCCCGACAGCCCGCAGATCACCCGGCCCGCGCCGACCTGCTCGCGGATCTTCTGGATCGCCTGCTCGCGATAGGCGGCCATGGTCCACTCGCCGCCGAGCCCCGCGACATGGTGGACGAAGTTGCGCAACAGTTTCGCGCCGTCGGGCGTGTGATAGACCTCGGGGTGAAACTGCACGGCGTAGAATTTGCGCTTGTCGTCGGCGATCGCCGCGAACGGCGCGCCGAGCGAGGTGCCCACCACGCGAAAACCCGGCGGGATGGCGGTGACGCGGTCGCCATGGCTCATCCAGACCTGGTGGCGCGAGCCCTTCTCCCACACGCCGTCGAACAGGGCGCAATCGTCGGCGATCTCGAGGAAGGCGCGGCCATATTCGCGATGGTCGCTGTTCTCCACCGCGCCGCCGAGCTGGGCGCACATGGTCTGCTCGCCATAGCAGATGCCGAGCACGGGGACGCCCGCCTCGAACACGCTTTGCGGCGCGCGCGGGCTGCCGATCTCCACCGTCGAGGCCGGGCTGCCCGAGAGCACCACCGCCTTCGGGTTGAGGCGGCGAAACGCCTCTTCCGCGTTCTGAAAGGGCACGATCTCGGAGTAGACGCCCGCCTCGCGGATGCGGCGCGCGATCAACTGCGTGACCTGACTGCCGAAATCGACGATCAGGACGGTGTCGGGGTGTTCGACGAGGCTCTGCATGCGGGCGTGTAGCGCGAAGGCTTTTGGCGTTCAATATGCGGCGGCGGAAAGCGAGCTTGGGTCGAGGCCACCGGCCAACAACTCGCCGAGCGCGCGCACCGCCTGGGCCAGCCCTTCGTCCACGAGGTGAAGCGCCGCCGTCCAGTCCTTGAGTTCGGCGAGCTCGCTCACCCCGTCCGAGACCCCGCGCAGCCCGATCACCGGAACGCCGAAGCGCATGGCGGCGCGGACGACTGCGAAGGTCTCCATGTCCACCATGTCGGCCTCCACCGCGTCATAGGCTGCGCCCGACACCACGGATGCGCCCGTGGCCAGCGTGGCCAAGAGCAAATCGGGCAAGGGGCAGGGCAACGGCAGCGAGGCTGGCAGGCCGAGAAAGGGCGTCTCGCCGCGCGGGAAGCCGAGCACGGACGCGTTCATGTCGCGGTAGCTCACGCTCGACACCTGGAACACGGCGGCTTGCGCGAGCGTACGGCTGCCGGCCGAACCCAGCGAGACCAGGAGTTCCGGCAGTTCGCCGATGGCCCGCAACCGCGCCAGCGCGGCGCCCACCACGATCCCCGCTTCGACCGGCCCCACGCCCGTGAACAGCGGCGCGAAGAGCTCCCGCTGGGCTTGGCCGTATTCCAGCTCCACGGCCATCGCGAACATCACCCGGCGACCACCCAAAAAGGTGGGCTGGATGGGGTGCGGCATGGAGGTCTGCCCGACCATCAGTTCATCGTCCAGATCGAGGCGTTGAGCAGGCTCGCGAACGCCACCCAAGCCGCATAGGGCACGAACAGGAGCGCCGCCAAGCGGTCGCGGTTCCAGGTCAACACGATGAAGGCGAGGATGGCTGCGAGCAGCAGCAGGATGACGACGAGCGCCGCGCCGATCGCCTGCGCCACGAAGAAGGTCGGCGTCCAGGCGAAGTTGAGCGCCATCTGCGCGGCCCAGACGCCGAGCGGCCCGCGTTCCGGCAAGAGCCAGGCGCGCCAGCCCGCGACGCCGATCATGACGTAGAGCACCGTCCAGACCGGGCCGAAGACCCAGGGCGGCGGGTTGAATTCGGGTTTCCGGAGCGACTGGTACCACTCGCCGGGCGCGGAAGCCGAGCCGATCAGCCAGCCCACGCCGACCACGCCCAGGATGAACAAGACAAGCGCCATGCGTCGCGACATCGCCAACTCCCCCGGCCTTCCTGCCTAACTAGGATGAACCCTCGCGGCGGAGAAGGGCGAAGAAGAAGCCGTCGGTGCCGGTCAGCGCCGGCGAAAGCTGAAGGCCATGAGCGCCGATGCGCGCCCGGCCGGCCGCGTCCGGAAAGTTTTCCGTCCAGAGCTGCGCATGATCGGCCGGTACGAACTCCGGCCGGCGCGAGACCAGCGCCTCGACCTGAGCGGCGTTCTCCTCGGCAAAGACCGAGCAGGTGATGAAGGCGAGCCGCCCACCGGGCCGCACGAAGCGCGCGGCATCGTCGAGAATGGCGGTCTGCTCGGCGCGGCGCAGGTCGAGCTGCCTGGGGCTTAGCCGCCACTTGGCGTCGGGTCGCCGCCGCCAGGTGCCGCTGCCCGTGCAGGGCGCATCGACCAGCACGAGATCCATGCGGCCCTCCAGCTCGCTGAGCTCGCCCCGGCGGGCGGCCACCTCGACATTGCGGACATCGGCCCGGCGCAGGCGGTCGAAGATCGGCGCGAGCCTTGCCTTCTCCGCGTCGAAAGCCGTGATCCGGCCCTCGTTGCGCATGTCCGCCGCCAGCGCCAGCGTCTTGCCGCCCGCGCCCGCGCAAAAATCGAGCACGGCTTCGCCCGGCTTGGCGCCGGCGAGATCGGCGGCGAGCTGCGAACCCTCGTCCTGCACCTCGAACCAGCCCTGCTGGAAGGCGGGCTCCGCCTGCACGTTGGGGTGACGCCCTCCCCCCTGGATCGGCGGGATGCGGACGCCGTGCGGCGCGATGGGCGCCGGCGCGCCAGCGAATTCGGCGAGCGGCCGCAGCACTTTGTCCCGCGTGGCGAGCAGCGCATTGACACGCAGGTCGAGCGGCGGCCGAGCGGCCATCGCCGCCCCCTCCTCCACCCAGGCCTCGCCGAAGACTGCTTCCAGCAAAGGCGCGCACCAGTCCGGCGCGTCGGCGCGGACGGCGGGCGGCGCGTCGGGGAGGCGGCGCGACGCGAGCGCCCCCTTCTCCTCGGGAGTCAACGGCGGGGGCGCGAACTTGTCCCCCGTCAGCGCCGCGTCGAGCGCTTCCGCCTGCCAGCCGCCTTCCAAGAGCAGCGCGCCAAAGGCTTGCGCGCGGGGTGTCTCGGCGCCGAGCAGCCAGCCCGCCGAGCGACGGCGGCGCAGCGCGTCATAAACGATGTTGCCGATCGCCCCTCGATCGCCTGAGCCCGCGAAACGGTGGTTCAGCGCCCAATCCTTGAGCGCGTCCGCCGCAGGGCGGTGGCGCGCCTCGATGTCGGTCAAAATCTCGATCGCGGCCTGAAGCCGCCCGCCGATCCGCATTCCGCTCTCTTTTTACTTGCCTTACATGGGCTCGCCCGCCCTGGCGGTCAGGTCGTGGCGATACGCCACGCGAACAAGAGCCACATCAGCGCCACGACCACGAAGCCCGCGATGAAGATGGGGCGGCGATGGCGCAGGCGGTTGCCGCCCACATGCACGAACGTGTGGAGATAGCGCGACACGACGAAGGCCCAGGCGAGCGCCAGCACGAGCGCGGAAACGCCTTCCGTCACGAAGAAGCACAGGCAGACGAGGTGGAACAGAACCGGCAGCTCGAATTGGTTGGCCAGATTGTTGACGGCCGAAACACTTTCGTCCGGCTCCGCCCGCCGCTCGCGGAACACGGCCGCATCCACACGGCCCGCCCTCACCGCGCCGACGCGGCGGCTGGAGACGAGTGCGTAAACGGCATAGACGAGCGCCACATGGGCGATCATCGGCCAGAAGATGGCGGTTTGGCTTAGCAAAATGGCTTCCCCGATCGACTAGGCGCTCAGCCCCCGCCCGAATAGTTCGGGCTTTCGCGGGTGATCGCCACGTTGTGGGTGTGGCTTTCGCGCAGGCCGGCATTGGTAATGCGCACGAAACTGGCCTTCTCCCGCAGTTCCCGAAGGTCGGCCGCGCCGACATAGCCCATGGCCGCCTTGAGCCCGCCCGCGAGCTGATGCAGCACGCCCGCCACCGGCCCCTTGTAGGGCACCTGGCCCTCGATGCCCTCGGGCACGAGCTTCAGCGTGTCGCGCACCTCGGCCTGGAAATAGCGGTCGGCCGAGCCCCGCGCCATGGCGCCCACCGAGCCCATGCCGCGATAGGCTTTGAACGAGCGGCCCCCGTGCAGATAGACCTCGCCGGGGCTCTCGTCCGTGCCCGCGAGCAGCGAGCCGGCCATGGCGGCCGTCGCGCCCGCGGCCAGCGCCTTGGCGAGGTCGCCCGAAAACTTTATGCCGCCGTCGGCGATCACCGACGCGCCGGAGGCGTCCGCCGCCGCCACCGCCCCCATGATGGCGGACAACTGCGGCACGCCCACGCCCGCCACGATGCGCGTGGTGCAGATCGAGCCCGGCCCGATACCCACCTTCACCGCATCCGCGCCGGCGTCGATCAGCGCCCGCGTCCCTTCCGCCGTCGCCACATTGCCGGCCATGATCCGCACGGAATTGCTGAGCTTTTTCGCGCGCGTGACGGCCTCCAGCACGCGTTGGGAATGGCCATGCGCGGTGTCGATGACGAGCAGGTCCACGCCCGCGTCGATCAGGCGCTCGGCGCGCTCGAACCCGTCCTCGCCGACGCTGGTGGCCGCCGCCACGCGCAGCCTTCCCGCCAGGTCCTTGGTGGCGTGCGGATTGAGCTGCGCCTTTTCGATGTCCTTGACGGTGATGAGGCCCACGCAGTTGCCGCTCTCGTCCACCACGAGCAGCTTCTCGATGCGGTGCTGGTGCAGCAGCCGCTTGGCCTCGTCCTGGTCCACCGTTTCCTTCACCGTGACGAGGTTGTGCTGCGTCATCAGCTCGCGCACGGGCTGGGCCGGGCTGGAGGCGAAGCGCACGTCGCGGTTGGTGAGGATGCCCACCAGCTTCCCAGTGATCTGACCGCCCGTGCCGCCATTCGCCACCACGGGGATGCCCGAGATGCCGTAGTGGCGCATCAGCGCGCGGGCGTCGGCCAATGTCGCGTCCGGGCCGATGGTGACGGGGTTCACCACCATGCCCGATTCGAATTTCTTGACCTGCCGCACTTCTTCCGCCTGCGCCTCGGGCGAAAGGTTGCGGTGAATGACGCCTAAGCCCCCGGCCTGAGCCATGGCGATGGCGAGCTTGGCTTCCGTCACCGTGTCCATGGCGGCCGAAAGGATCGGCAGGTTCAACTCGATGTCGCCGGCGATCCTGGTGCGGATGTCGGTCGCGGCCGGCAGGACTTCCGAATGGCCGGGCTGCAGCAGCACGTCGTCGAAGGTGAGCGCCAGCGCGCCCGTCGCGGTGTCGATGATCCGTGCCATGGCCGACCCTTCCAAAGCATGCCCCCGAGACGTTGCAGGCTTCTCGGAAAGGATCATGCGGCTAAACGAAGAGGGGCGCCGGATGGCGCCCCTTCTCGGGTTGGCGGATGCTGCTATCATGCCGGCTCGGCCATGGGAAGAACCGGGCGTGCCGCAGCCTGCTTGCGTCCACAAGCCGTCCGTCAGAGTTCGAGCTGATAGGTCTCCGGGACCCAGCGGAAGCCGCCGTCTATCGCCTCCACATAGCCGACCCCGGGGAACGGCATGTGGTAACCGATGAAGGGCATGCGCTCGGCGGCGATCATACCGAACACCCGCTTGCGCGTTTCGGCCGCCTGCTCCTTGTCCATGTCGAAGCGCACATGCCAGTCGGGCCGCTGGAGGGACACCACGTAGTGGTTCGCCGCGTCGGCCGTCAGCATCAGGTTCTTGCCGCCCGACTCCACCCGGAACACGGTGTGCCCCGGCGTGTGGCCGTGCGCCGCCATCGCCGTGATGCCCGGCGCAATCTCTGTGCCGTCCTCGAAGAAGCTCGCCTGGTCGCGCAGCGGCACGACATTGGCGGCCACCGCCTTGGCGTTTCCTTCCGTCGGCCCGCTCATGCGCTCGGGCGCGGTCCAGAAGTCGAACTCCTGCCGGCCGAAGGCGTAGCGGGCGTTCGGGAAGGCGGCGGCCCCCTCTTCCATCAGCCCGCCGATATGGTCGCCGTGCATATGGGTGATGACGACGAGCGTCACATCCTCCGGACGCACGCCGGCTGCCTCAAGCCGCGCCCGCGTCTGGCCAAGGCCGTTCTCGCGCCCTCCCGCGCCAAGACCCGTGTCGAACAGGATCGCTTCGCCACCCGTCCGGACGAGCGTCGGCGTGAAGCCGTTCACGAAACGGTCGGCCGGCAGCAGGTTCGCCTGAAGAAGCGCCGCCACTTCCTCGGCCGGCTGATTCTCACTGAAAATCGGGTGTGGCCCCTCGCCTGGCCGGAGGCCGTCTAGGATCGTCATCACCTGGACGTCGCCGAGCCTGAAGCTGTGCCAGCCCGGCGCGCCGGGCAGGTCGGCCTGCGACGCTTGACCTCCCGACGATTCGGCCTGCGCCTGCACGGGCCGGCTTTGACCGGCCAGAAGGGCGGCACCCGCGCTTAGAGCGAACAGTGAACGGCGGTCGATCGACACCATCTTGAAGACCTCGCGATTGATTGTGGAACATCCGGCACTTGTGGCGATCATCCGCCAAGGCAAGGCGTCTTTGGGTGGAGGCCAAGGTAAACAGCATCACGAGCGAGTGACGGCGCTTGCGCTTTGCCCCATCCCGAATAGATGGCGGCTGACCTCCCTTCCAACGCCAGCCGACATTTTGCACGCTCCCGCCGCCCCAGCCCCCGGACTGACCAGCCGTGTCGTGCCGCTCATCCTCGCGGTGGCGCTGTTCATGGAGAACATGGACTCCACCGTGATCGCGACGGCGCTGCCGGCGATCGCGGTCGATCTCGGCACCAGCCCCATCGCGCTCAAGCTCGCGCTCACCGCCTATCTCGTGTCGCTCGCGGTATTCATTCCCGTGAGCGGCTGGGTCGCCGACCGTTACGGCGCCAAGCCCGTGTTCCGCGCGGCGATCGGCGTGTTCGTGCTCGGCTCGCTGCTTTGCGCCGCATCGGGCTCCTTGGCGTCTCTCGTGGGCGCGCGCATCCTCCAGGGCGCGGGCGGCGCCATGATGACGCCCGTGGCGCGGCTCGTGCTCGTGCGCGGCACGCCCAAGCGCGAGCTCGTCTCCGCCATGGCCTGGCTGACCATCCCCGCCCTGATCGGCCCGCTGGCCGGGCCGCCGCTTGGCGGCTTTATCGCGACCTATTTCGGTTGGCGCTGGATCTTCCTCATCAATGTGCCGATCGGCATCCTGGGCATCGCGCTTGCGGGCCGCTTCCTGCCCGACATTCCCGGCGCGCCGCGCGGGCCTATCGATTGGCGCGGCTTCGCGCTGTCGGGGGCGGCCGCCTCCGGCATCGTGTTCGGCCTGTCCGTGGTGAGCCTGCCCGCATTGCCGCCGCTCGCGGGCGCGGCGGCGTTGGGCCTCGGCGTGACCGCCCTGCTCCTCTACACGCGCCACGCCCGCGCGCATCCGCAGCCGCTGCTCGATCTGACCTTGTTCCGCAACCCGACGTTCCGACTTGCCGTCGCGAGCGGCACGCTGTTCCGCATCGGGGCCGGCGCCATGCCCTTCCTGTTGCCGCTCCTGTTCCAGATCGGCTTCGGCTTGACGCCCTTCGAGTCGGGCCTGCTCACCTTCGCCACCGCGGGCGGGGCGCTCTGCATGAAGTTCGCGGCCCCTCGGCTGCTCTCGGACTTCGGCTTCCGTACCGTGCTCGCTTGCGCCGCGCTGCTGGGCGCTGTGCTGGTTGCAGCCAATGCGCTTCTCACGCCGCAAGTCCCGGCCGCCGCCATCCTGACCCTGCTGTTTTTTGCGGGCTTCACGCGCTCGCTGTTCTTCACCTCGATCAACGCCCTGACCTTCGCCGACATCGAGGAGCGCGAGGCGAGCCAGGCCACAGCCCTTTCCGCCGCCTTCCAGCAGGTCAGCATCGCGCTGGGCGTGGCGGTGGCCGGTAGCGTGCTTGAGTTCTCGACCTTCCTGGGAGCCGAGGGCCACCTCGGCCCACAAGCCTTCGTAGCGGCCTTTCTGGTGGCCGCCGCCTTCTCGGCCGCCGCCCTTCTGCCGATCGTCCGGCTGCCACCCACGGCGGGAAGCGCCGTGTCGGGTCACCTCGCAGCAGACGAGGACGCCGCGCCGAGCTCGGCCAAGCCATAGTCAGGTCGGCGCGTCCCTGCCCTTGAAACCCAGCGCGAGCAGGAAAAGCTCCGCCGATTCGTCGCGCGAGGCGGGCGGCTTGACGTGATGCACCGCGCGGAAGGCGCGCTTGAGCCGCGCCAGAAGCTCGTTCTCCGTGCCGCCCTGAAAGGTCTTCGCCAGGAAATGCCCGCCGGGCTTGAGCACCTCCAGCGCGAATTCGGCCGCGGCCTCGCAGAGCGCCATGGTGCGCAGATGGTCGGTCTGGCGGTGGCCCGTGGTGGGCGCGGCCATGTCCGACATCACCACATCCGGCCCCTCCCCGCCCAAGGCGTCGAGAAGGCGCGCCGGCGCGTCGGCATCCAGGAAATCCATCTGGAGCACGACAGCCCCCGGCACCGCATCCATGCCGAGATAGTCGATCGCCACGACTAGCGGGCGGTCCTGAGCGGAGCGCGTGCGTTGGACCGCAACCTGCGTCCACCCGCCGGGCGCCGCGCCGAGGTCGATCACCCGCTGCCCCGGCTTCAGGACCTTGTGCCGGTCATTGATCTCGATGAGCTTATAGGCCGCGCGCGAGCGAAACCCCTCGGCCTTGGAGCGCTGCACATACGGGTCGTTGAGATGGCGCTGCAGCCAGCGCCGGGATGACTCCTTGAGCCCGCTCTTCTTGGCGACGCGCTGCTTGAGCACCCGTGTCTGCCCCGCGCCGGAGCCCCCCGGCCTGGCGCGGCCACCGCCCGAGGGCTTCTTCACGGCCGCCCCCCGCGATCCCGGCCCGGCCTGCCGCCCCACACGCCCGCCTCCAGCATCAGCTCGCTCAGCATGCCTTCGCGAAGTCCCCGGTCGGCGACGCGCAGCCGCTCGGTCGGCCAGACCGCGCGGATCGCCTGCAGGATGGCGCAGCCCGCAAGCACCAGATCGGCCCGGTCAGGGCCGATGCAAGGGTTCGCCACCCGCTGGTCGAAGCTCCAGCCGAGCAGCTTTTCCACCATCTGGTCGAGCGTGACGCTGTTCATCCACAAGCCGTCCACGCGGCGGCGATCGTAGCGGTCGAGCTCCAGATGCAGGCCCGCCAAGGTGGTGACGGTGCCCGAGGTGCCGAGCAGGTGCAGCTTCGGGTTCCCGCGCAGATGGTCGAGCCGCCCGCGCTCGCCGAACTCTTCCAGCAGAGCGGCCACATGATCGACCATGGCGGCGAAGCTTTCGGGCGTGACCACTCGCCCGCCGAACCGCTCGGCCAGCGACACCACGCCCACCGGCAGCGAGGTCCAGGCCACGATGTGCTCGGACAGGCGGGCATTGCGGCGCCTGTCGAGGTCCACCAGCGCGATCTCGGTGGAGCCGCCGCCTATGTCGAAGAGGACCGCGCCGGCGGCATCCCCCTCCACCAGCGAGCCGCAACCCGAAACGGCGAGCCGCGCTTCGGTTTCGCGGTCGATGATCTCCAGCCGGAGGCCGGCCTCGGCCTCCACGCGGGTCAGGAATTCCGGCCCGTTGACGGCCGCGCGGCAGGCCTCGGTGGCGATCAGCCGCGCGCGGGCGTGGGGGCGCGCGCGCAGCTTGTCGCCGCAGACTTTCAGCGCCTCCACGGCGCGGTCCATCGCCGCCTGGTTCAAACGGCCGGTGCGCGACAACCCCTCCCCCAGCCGCACGATGCGCGAGAAGGCGTCGATCACGCGGAACTGGCCGGGGCGGCCCGGCACGGCCACGAGCAGGCGGCAGTTGTTGGTGCCGAGGTCGAGCGCGGCGAACACGGGCAAGTCGCGTGCCGGCCTTCGCGTTGCGAGGCTGGCGGGCGGCGCGGGAACGAACCGCTCCGCCGCCGGCTGAACCTGCCTGGCGATCAGAATGGGCGGTTGGGCGAGAGCCGGGAGGTTCGGCGCCGAGGCCATGTCGAGCAAGGGCGCGAGCGGCGGCGCGCTCCCCGCGCGGTCTCGCACGAAGGCCTTTCGGCCGCGGCGGCGCTTGCGCCGCTTGGGCGTGGGCTCCGGCCCTCTCTTGGAGGAGTCGGGGCCGCCTGGGAGGGCGCGCGAGGAACCAGCGCTTGCCGGCTCGCTGCCAACGCCCGCGCCGGCCAGGCTCCGGCCGGAATCGGGGTCTTCCACGGTTTGTCCCTTCCCGAGCGCCGCGCGAACCTTTTTCAGGACGCCGCTGGCGCTTCGATCAGTCAGTTGGTTTGGAGCTTAGCAGCACATGCCGGGTTAACCAAGACCCGCGCCACGCCGGCCCGATTCTTCGAACCGGGCCGCGTCGTCAGGGTTGAACCTGGGCTGCGATGTGCTAGATAAGCCCGGCGTCGAGGCGGCCGGCAGGCCTGCCCGACAGGCGAGCGGCCGAACTGCCATGTCTCTCCGCTCAGCCCGGCTTTGGGGAATAGGTTAACGGTAGACCCACGGACTCTGACTCCGTTAGTCCTGGTTCGAATCCAGGTTCCCCAGCCAGAACTTTCTTGAAGCAAGACAGCCTCTTAGCCGATCACTCGCATCTGGCGCGGCATCTTTCCGTGTCGCGCCGTGTTGCAAGCCAGTTCCCTTGATTTCCAGGCATTTCCACGGGAACACGGCTCCTCCGTGCGACATGGAACGCGACATGGAACCGCCCGGCCACGTCTCCGCAGCCGGGCAGAGCGGCACCGCGCGCCAAGACCTAGCCGATTGCGGACGCGGTTCAGTGGCGTCAGTGCGCGCGCTCGGTGCGCATGAAGGTGGACCGAGTAGCGCTTCGACTGCTAAAAGCGGCCGAGCCGGCGCTCATGCGCCCGCCGTGGATGTGGGACAGCACGTCGCACAGGGCCCGGGCCTGAGTTTCCTTCAGGCCTCCGAGAACATAGCCTCCGAGTGTAGCCAGCCGCCCCCGAACCCTGTCTCTCACCTGCCAGGTGCTGTTACTCTCAGCGAAACAAACGTACCGCTCGCCCTTGTTGTTCATCGCGACAACTCCCGAACGACCGCTGACATAATACCGGCGGACCGCTCGGGGTTCGAGGTCATCGGGTGCTAGGGTTGAGGGCCGGTTAACCCACGAATTGCATCCTGAACGAAGGCGTTGGTGAGCCGGGTGAAGCGGCGCAACGCGTCGCCGTGCGATATCGTCCATGGTCACGCCCGCCCTGCTGTCGCCAAACCGCGCACGAAGGCGAGCGCGTCCGTATCGTCGAACGCGGAGATTTCCCCGTCCAGAGCGGCGATGACGTAGGCCGCCACGGCGCAGGCCTCTGCTGCCGTCGCGGGTTTCGCCGCAAACAGCTTGTCGGCCAGATCGCGCATCACCTTGTCCACCCGCTCGCACTCGACCTTGGCCGCCGTCACGCCGCAGGCGTCCTCCATGTCGCGGACGATCTGCTTCTGTCGAGCAAGCTCGGCTTTGAACAGGGCGCGCCGCTCTTCCCATTTCGCGATGCGTTCCGGGCGGTGGTCAATCCTGGCCCACAGGTCAATTTCGCGGTCGATGTCGGCTTCCGAATAGGCGTAGAGGGGCTCATTCCTGCCGCGAACACCGATCTGCACCATGGCTATCGGGATCTCGGCATCGTCCTTCAATTCGCCGAGACGATCCCAGGCCGTGTTCCATTCGGCCACGGTGGCCTTGTGCTGGGCGAGCAGCGCCATGACAGGGGAGCCGGCAAACGCCGTCTCTGGTGCGCAGGCCGCGAGGCCGGCGGCCGGCAGGAGTGCGAGCGCGGGGCGGCGGGTGATGTTTTCCATTGTCATGCCTCCCCAGCGAGTGCTTCGATGAACTGAACCAGCGTTTCGGTATCGATGCCCTCGGCACCCTGCTTCTCGAGATCGACGAGGTAGGCGGCGATGGCGCGCACGTCCGACATGGTTTCGATGGGCACGAGCAGAACAGCGGCGAAGGTCGCTTCAACGCGGGCGCTCGCAGCCTGGGCCTGCTCATGGATAGCGGTAATCCCGCACGCGTCTTCTGCGGCTGCGATCTCCGCTTCCTGACGCTGGAAGTCCGCCAGCTTAGCCGCCAGCCGGGCCTGATACTCTTCGTTGATCTTCGCCCTGCGGGCATCGCCCCGGCCGCACAGCAGCAGAGACAACTCCCAGTCGCGCAGGATCGTCGCTTCGAGATCCTTGGTCGAATACGCGTAGATCGGCTGCTGGATTTCCTGCCCGTTCGCATCCACGCTCCGATGGTAGCTGTGCTGCACCTTTGGCGTCGGCATGGGATGGGCCGTTTGGAGCCGGCGCAACTCGCACCAAAGCTCTTCCGACACGTCGCGAGCGGCTCGGTCCTGGGCAATGGCGGCCCTAAGCTTGCCGCTCACGCCGTCCGCTGCCGCCTGTGGCAGGCCGACGCCGACTGCCGCTCCTGAGAGCGCCAAGAGTGCAGATCGGCGGGTGATGTTCTCCATGCTGGTATCCTCCTGCCGGGGGCTATGCCGCCCCGGCTCGGCGGCGCTCAGCGGCGCGGTTGAAGTCAGCGAAAGCCAGAGGGGCGCACTTCGCGGCGCAGCCAATCCATGTGGGCGGCGTAGCGGGCCTCGTTGGCCTCGCTCCATTCGTCCTCGGCCTCGACGGGCGAGAGGTCGAACTGCTCGGGCTCGGCCGCGACTTCGGCGGCTGTGATGCCGGCCGCGAACGCTTCCGTAAGGGAGGGGAGCCAGCGAGCATCGAGGTCGAACAGGACACCGCCGACGTCGACGCGAGCCAGGGCGACAAAGGTACGGCGCTGCCAAACACAATGGTGGAAGCAGAGAACGTAGGGAGTGTTCACAAAGGCCTCCGGTTGAGAAATTATCAACTGGAGTTCACATGCGCTCTATCGGCGTTTCTGTCAAGCGCACTTGAGAAAAAATCTATTCCCCTTTATAGGAGCTTCATGATCACACCGACGCAAATACGCGGCGCCCGCGCCATGCTGGGACTGACACAAGCAGAGCTGGCCCGGGCCGCGGGCATATCGACGACCGGCTTGAACAACATCGAGCGAGGTGACGCGGACCCGAAGGCTTCTACCTTGCGGGCGATCCAGGCGGCATTGGAAGCCGCCGGCGTTCAGTTCATTCCAGAGAACGGCGGCGGCGCCGGTGTCCGCCTGGCCAGGCCGAGGGGCAAAGACGTGGTCTAACCCCACCTCGCCCGGGGGGTGCGGGAGGCCACGGCCTCCGGCGGAGGACGGCGCAGTCGCCATTCTCCCAGGACATCGCTCCCGGTCGAGCGTGGACTGCTACACGCACAGCGCACTGCGCCCAAAACAAGTTTGAGCCAATCACACCGCGGAACTCCCCCTCTGGGGAGGGTGCTTGCGCGTGCTCAACAGGTGGAAGATGCTTCCGGCCGAGGACGGGCGCACGGGATGAGCAGCAAGACACCTGAAGAATTCCAGGACGAACTGGCGCTGAGAGCCCACGAGCGCGACCACGCTAACCAAGAACGCATGTTCGCCTCCGCCATCGATTTCGGGACGGGAGCACTTCGAGCCGCGACACTGGTTAGCGGCGGCGCCGTGGTCGTGGGCCTGGCCTTTGTAGGTGCGATCTACGGATCTGAAAAGGATACAGCACAACGGCTATTGATCGCCGTGTTTGTCTTCGGACTAAGCGCTGTGGCGAGCGGCGCTGCAGCCGGCACGAGCTACCTTGCCCAGTATCGCTATGCGGAAGCCTCCTTCCATACGCTGCACAAGTGGAAGCATCCATATGTCGAACCCACAGACCTCAGCGATGGGCTGCATAGGAAAGGCGACTTTTGGCGGAAATGGGCGATCGCCCTTGTGGTCGTCTCGTATCTGGCACTGCTTGCAGGCATCGCAGCTGCTTTCTGGGCCCTCGCTTGAGCCGGCCAGCACCCCGCGATCCCTTTATGGATCTCCGCTGCCTCGCCTTCCTCCTCTGGCTCTGATGCCCTTGCACAGGTCCGTCCTCACCAACTTCTTCACAGCGAGACTTGCATGGCGGGGATAGAATGACGGATCACGAAAATCGGGCGGAGCTTCAGAAGCTGATTGCAGCCGTTGAGATGCTGCGTCTCGTCGACCCGAAAATGGAGCTCGGGCAAGCACTCGTGCTCCTCCTCATCTTGAAGGAGCCTGGAGTGAAGGTTCCCAAATTGCTGGACGCGACGGGGTTATCCCGTTCGGCTCTCTCGCGGAACATCAATGCCTTGTCTCAAACCTCCTACCTGGCAGAGAAGGAATCGGGCAAAAAGTCCGCCGGCCATCATCTCATCGACACTCGGCCAGACCCTTCGGACAACCGGGCCACCATCGCGTCCGCTACGGCCCGAGGCAGAGAATTGGCGCAGCAGTTATCCAAAGTTTTGCAAAATGGCCGACTATCGTGAGATCTCCCAGACATACGCCCAAGGCGCCGTCAACGCGGCTATCCTCATCAATGCAGGTGCGGCGGTCGCTTTGCTCAGCCAAGCGGCCGACTTGGTGAAAGCCGGTCTCGCATCAGCGATATGGCTCCCGATGATTTCATGGGCGTCTGGCACTGCACTTGCTGCAGCGGCTTGGATCTTGGGATTCCTGTCCAGTCGCTTCGTCGACAAGCACGAGCGTGAGAAGAGCAACGCGCACCTGCGTGCCTCGGATCGGTTCATGCACTGGGGCTTGGCTGCTGTTTGTTCGTCTTTGCTCCTCTTTGAAGCAGGGTGCACGATCCTGGCGTGGCAGTTCCCGGCTTCAGACCTCAGCTTGGCTGCTCCGGAACCTTGAAGCGCAGTGCCTTGGTCGGCGTGTTCAGTGTGCAATACGCCTGCCGCGCCTGCTGCTCGGTTAGGGAGCAGAAGAACTGGGCTCCACGCGGGCACTGCCAGAGCCGTCGAAAGGCTATGCTGGCGGTGGAGGAAGCCTATAACCGCTGGCGAGCGGTGAGGGAGATACGGCCATGAGCGGGCGATTATATCGTTGACAAACCCAACCGGCAGAGTATGTTTGCGGACAAGGAGTTACGTCCATGTCCGTTTTGAACCGCCCCTATTTCCACGATGAAGCCGCCGCCTTCGCCCATGTCGAGGCGATGCTGTGGCCGCAGGGTCCGGTTTGCCACCATTGCGGCAACATGGGCCGCATCTATGCGCTCAAGGGCGTCCGCTCGAAAGCTTCCAAGAAGAACCCGGAAGGCGTCGAGCGCCACGGCCTCTACAAGTGCGGCGAGTGCCGCAAGCAGTTCACCGTCCGCATGGGCTCGATCTTCGAGGAAAGCCATCTGCCGCTCCACAAGTGGCTCCAGGCGATCCACCTCATGTGCTCGTCCAAGAAGGGCATTTCCGCCCACCAGCTCCACCGTGTTCTCGAATGCACCTATAAGACGGCCTGGTTCCTGGCGCACCGCATTCGCGAGGCCATGCGTTCCGACGACTTCACGCCGATGGGCGGCACGGGCAAGACGGTGGAAGCCGACGAGACTTACATCGGCAAGCAGTTGGGCTCCCCT
>DASYHP010000055.1:0-3305 GCA_035998495.1 Mesorhizobium sp. | reverse complement strand
CGACCGCACGGGCAGGTGCCCCTTTGGCATGCCTAAGTGCGGGTCGTTCTTGCCATATCGCGCGTCAGCGAGGATGTCGTCCGCGCGGATCACCCCCTCACCGACAAAGGTGGGGTGGAAGACGGCCGTCGCGCGCGGCATACCAAAGTGCTCGAAATCGGAGCGCTTGGCGCCCGAAAGCGTGTAAAGCATGAGGCGCTCGCCGGCCTCGTTCAGCACATTGTAGAAGAAGGCGCCGAAACGAGCACCGGTGAGCTCCACGCCAGCGTCTGTGACTTGCTGGACAACACGCTCGAGATCAAGCTCGGCCGCAACGGCCGAACCGGTGCGGTTGAGCGTTTCCAGAGCTTCAGTTTCGGCCCGTAGTGCCTCCGCTGTTTCGCGCTCGTCGGTGATGTCAGTGTGGATGCCGACCCACTCTCGGATAGAGCCGTCAGTTTCAATGGTGGGCACCGCGCGGATCGAGAAGCGGCGCCACCCGCCATCACGGCGGCGGACGCGATGCTCAAACACAAACGGCTTCCGTTCTCTGACGGCTTCGTTCCATGCATCGATGGTGGGCTGGGCATCGTCGGGGTGGACCGCGTCAGCCCAGCCGTAACCTTGATACTCGGCAACGCTTTGCCCGGTCAGAGCTGCCCATCCCGGCTGCTCCCCCACCATCCTGCCTTCGGCATCGTTGGTCCAAATAAAGCCATTCGCCGCTTCGACGGCTGCCTGGAATCGGTTGTTGCTGCCTCTGAGTTCTGCTTCCGCACGCGCTCGCTCGACCGCTGACCAGGTTCGCTCGGCAACCTCCGTTACGAGCTCAGCTTCGCGGCTCGTCCACGGTCGCGGCTCGCATGCGTGCACATAAAGCGCAGCTCGCATGCGGCCGTCCTTTACGAGGGAGGCTGTTATCGCGGCGCGTGTGTCGATCGCCTCGAACGCGGCCCGGATTTCAGGCGAGTTCAAGCGCGGGTCCGCGACAATGTCAGGTATGAGCAGCGGCAGCCCTGCACGCAGGGCTGTCAGAACGTCGGGCCCGAAGCCTGCGAGATCGTGGGTTCCTGCCCGTGAGGGCACTGTCCCATCTGTCCAATTCTGCTCAGTCGTGAAGAAGCGTGCTGTTTCCTCAACTTCTCCATAGCCGACGCGGCTGGCGCCGAGATATCTTCCCAGCGCTTCCTGCGCCGCTTGGATGATCTCGCGGGGGTCGGACAGGGCGCGCAGCCGGTCGCTCAGTCCCAGCAGGAATGCTTGCCGCCGCTCTGCGAGCACACGCTCGGTGGTCTCGCCAACGATTGCGATGACCCCACCCGCATTCCCGGACTCGTCATGAACGGGCGAATAGTCGAGGTTGACGAAGACCTGCTCGGGGCTGCCATGACGATGAAGGCTCAACTCTTGGTCGCGATAGGCCAGCGTGCCGCCGGCGAGTCCCACCTTCATGACGTGGTCGTTGAAGGGGGCAATCTCGGGCCAGCCTTCACGAACCTTCGAACCGAGGAGCTTAGGGTGACGTCTGCCTGCGAAGCCGGAATAGGCATCGTTGTAGAGCATGATGCCGTCCTCGCCCCAGAGCAGAACCATAGGCACCTGGGAGTGAAGGATCAGGCTGACAGCCGTTTTGAGACTCTGGGGCCAGCGCTCCAGGGCACCTAAAGGTGTTGACGCCCAGTCATACTGACGGATGAGTTGCGCCAACTCTCCAGTCGCGCTCGGCCAGGCAGACCAGCTCGGCTCATGTCTCTTCATCGCAAGTGTCGACCCCAGCTACGCCGCCTATATAGTGCAATCCCACGGCTTGGGATGGCTCACAGCGACTCGAACCGTATCGCGACCGAACAAAGGCGGCGCTTTAGGCGTTAGGTTCTGCCCCGTCCCGGCTACTTTTCCGTGCGTCACGATCGCAGTCGCTTAGTTCGGCCTGGCGACCCACACCTACAACGAGGAACACCCCCATGGTCCACAGAGCTCAGCGGAGGAACAGGCACCACTCAGCCTGTGGAGCAACCGGGAACCGACGCCCCTTGATGCAGAGTTTCAGAACGTCCCGTGCTGTCGATGGCAGCCTGGAAGGCGTCGCAGTAGCCACATGACCCTCGCTGATCCCACCGGACCGCCCAAGCTGACTGAGCCCTGCCCTGGAGCCGTTCCTTGCAGGGCTCTACGCTAAGTGCGGCGGAATCCGAAACTCGGCCGAATCTTCGCTGCCGTGATCCCAGACGGAGTGCCTGCAGCGTCAATCCTGATGCCAATGTCCGTTGCGCTTGAAGCAGAAGGCGCTCCCGATCCAGCCTAGAAGGCCGCTCAGGCTCGCAGCAACCCAGCCAGGGAGCTTGCGAGGTCCTCAGCGTTGAAGGGCTTCTCCCACCGGGGCACGTCGCGATAGGCCTCCGGCATGGCTGCTTCGGAATAGCCGGTTGCAAAGACAAAGGGCACGCCCTTGTCTCTGAGCGCGTCGGCGATCGAATAGGCCATCTGCCCTTTGAGGTTGACGTCCAGAACGGCCGCATGGACCGGCTCGGCTGCAAGCAGCGCCAGTGCAGCATCGCTCGTGCTCACGGGGCCGACCACTTCAGCCCCGAGCGCGCGGAGTGCCTGGGCCATGTCCTCGGCCAGGAAGAACTCGTCTTCCACCACAAGCACCCGGCACGAGGTCAGATCCGTTGCTCTTTCTGCGCTTGTCATGCGTCCCCCACCTTCCGGACGGGAACCAGCGTATGGGTCTTTGCCCACTATGCCCGCCACGGAAGCTGGCAGTATAACACACTTAAGAGGCGGCGCTTGGAGCATCCTGCTCGAGCCCGTTCGTGGGAGGACGAGGATGGCTATTCACCTCATCCGCAAGCTGGAGCAGTTCACCAAGCTTTCGTCAGAGGACAAGCGGGCGCTGGAGCGCGTCGCGTCTGTGAAGGTGCGCCATTGCGAGCCCAAGGAGGACATCGTCCGTGAGGGCGATAAGCCCCGCCACGTGAACCTGATCCTTCAGGGTTGGGCCTGACGCTACAAGATCCTGGAGGATGGGCAGCGCTCGATCACCGCCTTCCTTGTGCCGGGCGATCTTTGCGACATGCGCATGTTCATCCTCAAGGAGATGGACCACTCGATAGGTGCGGTGACACCGCTCGTCGTCGCCGAGATCCCCAGCGACACGCTTCTGGAGCTGACCGACAGCTCTCCTTGTCCGCCGTCAGCACTGATGGGACAGATTGGCGAGGTTGAGGAAGGGAGGATTTCTGGCTCATCGTAGCTGATCAAGGAGCGCAGATGAGACAGAAAGCCGGGCCGCAAAAGGCCCCTGCGGAACAGGTCGTCAAGGA
>DASYHP010000052.1:0-16299 GCA_035998495.1 Mesorhizobium sp. | reverse complement strand
CGACCGCACGGGCAGGTGCCCCTTTGGCATGCCTAAGTGCGGGTCGTTCTTGCCATATCGCGCGTCAGCGAGGATGTCGTCCGCGCGGATCACCCCCTCACCGACAAAGGTGGGGTGGAAGACGGCCGTCGCGCGCGGCATGCCAAAGTTCTCGAAGTCGGAGCGTTGTGCGCCCGAAAGCGTGTAGAGCATGTAGCTCTCACCCGCCTCGTTCAGCACGTTGTAAAAGAAGGCTCCGAACTGAGCGCCTGTGAGTTCCACGCCGGCGTCGGTAACCCGCTGGACGACGCGCTCAAGGTCGAGTTCGGCAGCCACCGCCGCGCCTGTGCGGTTAAGCGTTTCCAGAGCTTCAGTTTCAGCCCGCAGGGCTTCTGCAGTCTCGCGCTCATCGGTGATGTCGCTGTGAATGCCCACCCACTCGCGGATGGAGCCATCAACCTCTACCGTCGGCACGGCGCGGACCGAGAAGCGCCGCCACGCACCATCACGGCGTCGGACGCGGTGCTCGTAGATGAATGGCTTTCGTTCCCGGACAGCTTCGTTCCATGCATCAATGGTGGGCTGGGCATCTTCCGGATGGACCGCATCAGCCCAGCCGTAGCCTTGATACTCGGCAACGCTTTGCCCCGTCAGCGCTGCCCACCCTGGCTGCTCCCCCACCATTTTGCCCTGGGCATCGTTGGTCCAGATGAAGCCGTTCGCCGCTTCGACGGCAGACTGAAAGCGGTTGTTGCTGGCTCTGAGCGCCGCTTCAGCACGCGCCCGCTCGACCGCCGACCAGGTGCGCTCGGCCACCTCCGTGACGACCTCTGCTTCGCGGCTCGTCCACGGCCGCGGCTGAGATGCGTGCACATAGAGCGCGGCCCGCATGCGACCCTCCTTGACGAGGGAGGCCGTGATCACGGCGCGCGTGTCGATCGACTCGAAGGCGGCTCGAATCTCGGGCGAGTTCAACCGCGGGTCCGCAGCGATGTCAGGGATGAGAAGAGGCACTCCTGCACGCAAGGACGTCAGAACGTCGGGCCCGAAACCTGCGAGATCGTGGGTGCCTGCCCGTGAGGGAACGCTCCCATCTGTCCAGTTCCGCTCGGTCGTGAAGAAGCGTGCCGTCTCCTCGACCTCGCCATAGCCGACCCGATTGGCGTTGAGATGCAGGCCCAGCGCCTCCTGCGCGGCTTCGATGATCGCGCGGGGGTCGGACAGAGCGCGCAGCCGCTCCTCCAGTTCGAGGTGGAATGCCTGCCGCCGCTCGCCGAGCACCTTGGCCGTTGTTTCGGCAACAGCGCAGAACATCCCGGCGACCTGCCCGCTCTCGTCGCGAACAGGCGAGTAAGAGAAGGTGAACCAAGTCTGCTCCTCGAAGCCTCTGCGGTTCATCACGAGCGGCAGGTCTTCGTGAAAGGTCGCCTCGCCTGCCAGAGCCGCATCGATCAGGGGCGAGATGTCGGGCCAGATCTCGGCCCAGATGTCGTGAAAGCGCCGCCCGAGCGCATCAGGGTGCTTGGCGCCGAGGATCTCGGCATAGGGGTCGTTGTAAAGAAAGCCGAGTTCCGGTCCCCAAGCGACGAACATCGGGAACTTGGAGGCAAGCAGCAGCCCGACCACGCAGCGCAACGACTGCGGCCAGGTTTCTGGCGCGCCGAGCGGAGATGTGGACCAGTCACGGCTGGGCATGAGGGCGCCCACTGCTCCGCCGTCTGCAAGAAAGCCTCGTAAATGGGGCAACGCTAAAACCTCTTGGACCGTAGCCCACATGGCGGAAGTGACTGGGATCGGACACCTAGTGCAGTCGGCCAACCCTGTCACCGCATAGACGTGCAGTGCTGCCACTGCCCCAACGCACTGTGTTCTCGTGGCCCCGTTGGGCCAAGGGAGCACGGATCAGGTTCTGTGGCTGCGGCCACAGGGTCGCGAGCCATCCGAGGGGTGTTCCTGCCCAAGCCACGGCTGGCCATACAATGTCCGGACGGCGTGCAGGCATCGTTCGCGTGGGCTGCGGCGCGGGACACGGCGCCTGCGCGCAAGGCCACTGTCGTGCTCGTCAACGATGTCGCGGACTACTAGCGACCAACTTGCCCTGCCCCTGTCAGGGGCATGCGCAATTTCGCACCAAGGCCCTGATCGGCCCACGACATCTTTACCTTGCCGCCGAGCTGGCGCTCGACAAGCGTGTGGAGGATTCGCAGCCCGAACCCGTTCCTGGACGGCTGTTTCACGTCCTGCGCTCCACTTTCCTGCCACTCGAGCGTGACATGTCCGGGTGCTTCTGACCACATGACTCGGAGCAATCCAGCAGCCGTGGCCAGCGCGCCATGTTGAACAGCATTGGCCATGAGCTCGTGCACGACAAGACTCAGCGGCTGGACATACGATGAAGGGACCTGAAGGTCAGGGCCATCGGCGACGACACGGCCTCGCGGCGCGTTGGCAATCTCGGCTGCAACAAGCTCGCGAACATCGGCGCCCCGCCACCCGGATTCGGCCAGCAGCTTGTGAGCTCGGGCGACAGCCTCCACGCGCCCGCGGACGCAATCCGAATACCCACCAGCGGTGTCGGAGCGGCTGAGGTTTACGATGCTCTGGACGATTGCCAAGGTGTTCAGCGTCCGGTGGTCGACTTCCTTCAGCAAGAGGCGTTCGGTGGTTTCCAGCTCTTCTGCCCGGCGGCGCGCCGTGACGTCCTTTTGTGAGGCGAAGTGGTAAAGCAACAGTCCTGAGTCGTCCGTCACCCGGCTGATGGCAAGCTGGTTCCAGAAGGCGGATCCGTCCTTGCGGTAGTTCAAGATCTCGGCTTCGACATGCTCGGCGTTGGTTGCCAAGCCCTGCCGGATGGCATCCACACCGGCAGGGTCGGTGCCCGGGCCCTGAAGGAAGCGGCAGTTTTTGCCGATCACCTCCTCGGCCGTGTAGCCGGTCAGTTCCAGAAAGGCACGGTTGGCCAGCACGATCGGGTTGTCGGGCTGGCGGGGATCTGTGACCACCATCGGCATCCGCGTCCGTTCGACGGCAACCAGCGCGAGCTCTCTGCGATCGGCAAGCACTGTCTGCTCGGCTGCAGCGGGCGGGTCGCCCTCGAAAGATGCCCCCGAGCTCCCGTCGGTCATGCAAAGCTCCACAATAGCAGCCGCAGCAACGGGATAGCGGCGCTGAAGTTGCCCGCAAGGGTCCACCTTTCCACGTCAGGACATCGCACATGATCCGGGTGAACCTGTCTTGCGAGCCCGAGCGCCTCGACCTCGGTCATGATATCGTGGTCACCGCGACGCCGGCCACCACTGCGATCATGACGGCCGCTCGCCCGAGGGTTCGCTCCTTCATGGCCTCACGCACGCAAACAGCGGCCGAGCTGTCGCGCATGATCGAAGCGGGGCGGCGCGGACGTTGACCGCCCAGTCGACACTAAGCTGACGGGGAGGCAGACTGAGCCACCACGACGGGCATCCGGAAGGTGAACCGCGTCTCGCTTGTGTCCGACAGCACGTCAATCTTGCCGCCATGCGCCTTGGCGATCTCGGAAGCGATGTAAAGCCCAAGGCCAAGCCCCTGCGCGCCGGATCCCGAGCCGCCTCGGTGGAAGGGCAGGAACAGCTTCTCCATCATCTCGGCCCCGATCGCCTCGCCGCCATTGCTGACGCCAAGCTCGAACAGATTGTCGTTCGTGCTGCCATAAACGCGCACGGGCTCGCTCGGCGCACCATGGGTGATGGCATTGCCGAGCAAATTCGAGAACATCTGAGCGATGCGGGCGTGGTCCACGGCCACCGTGCGGTCGAAGCGAAACGTCGTCTCAATGGTGCGGTCGGGATGCACCGACCGGATCTCCTCGACCACCTGCACCAGCGTCGCCTCAAGGCTGTCTTGCTCGCTCAAGCGCAAGCTGATGCCGCTGCCGAGCCGGGCACGGGCGAGATCCATGACATTGTCGATCAGGCCGGACATGCGGCGCACGCTGGCGCGCATGAGCTGCAGCATCTGCGGCGCCTGGTCGTTCCAGCCGTGTCGCTGGAGACGGCTAATGCCTGCGTCGACAGAGGCGAGCGGATTGCGCAGGTCATGGCCGAGCACCGCGACGAAGTGCTCACGCAGTTCGGAACCCTCGCGCTCGCTGGTCAAGCTGTCGTTGGCAGTCTGCAGCTTCTGCTCTGCTTCCAGCTGGGCTGCGATCAGCTGGGCAAAGAGCTTGAAGGTGCCGATGACCTCAGGGGTGTTCAGCTTGGCCGGCTTGGCATCGATGGCGCAAAGCGTGCCAAAGAAGCGGCCATCGCTGAGCCGGATCGGCACGGAGATGTAGCTCTGTAGCCCATACATGCGTGGCGTGTGGTGGTTGCTGTAGGCGGCATCCTCGGCCACATGCTCGATGACGATCACCTCCTCGCTCCGGCGCACCTCGTGGCAGAGCGTCGTCTCGACCTCAAGTTCGCCGCCAGGCTTCATCCCGAACTCCACATGGTCGAGCACCTGGGCTGCGATCCAGCGGTCCTCCGTGACACGCGCTACCGCAGCAAAGCCCATGCCCGTCATGCGGCAAACGATGTCGAGGATCGCCGGCACCGCTGGAAGGCGCTGCACGGCTTCGACATCTTGGCTGAGATCGTCAGGCATGGGCATCCTTTCGTGCGGCGCGCTCTGTGCCACAGCCCTTCGGGCACTGTCATTTTGTCTGGCTGAGCGCGACTGTTTGCCTCGCCACCAAATGATGGATCGCCAAGCCGGTTCGCGAGTTTCTGGACGCACATTGCAAACGGCCAGGTGCCTGCATGACAGAGCACATTACTGTTTTGGTGGTCGAGGACGAGCCGCTGATCCGCATGAACATCGCGGAGCAGCTAGAGGACGAAGGCTTCCGCGTGCTGGAGGCGGCGAATGCCGACAAGGCGATCGCGCTGCTTGAAGCGCATTCGGATATCCGGCTCGTCTTCACCGACATTGACATGCCCGGCAGCATGGACGGACTGAGGTTGGCCGGCGTGGTGCGTGGCCGCTGGCCGCCTGTGCGCATCATCGTCACCTCTGGCAAGCGGATGGTGGAGATCACCGACCTGCCCAACGGCAGCGTGTTCTTCTGCAAGCCTTACCGGCACGAGGAGATCCTCGCCTCCATGCGCGAGATGCTCGCCTAGCCGACATCAAACCTCAAGTTCGGCAGTTCTGAAGCCCCGTCGGCGCTTGCGCGTCGTCGGGGCAGCCGCTTGCACATCCAGAGCTGAACCGACATGCCGACTTCGACGAAGTGCTACGACATCGGCAATGGCGTGCACTCGGCCGATAATCTGGCGCAACTCGTCGCCTTCATCGAGGCACGTGCCGGTCGGCTGCGCGGATTCCGCTTCAAGGATCGGTCCGATCACAAGAGCTGCCCGCCTTCACAGGCGCCGAGGGCCGCCAACCAGCAGATCGGGACGGGCAATGGGACGACTTCCGCCGTCCAGCTCGTGAAGCATGCGCGTCGGGCGCCCGCACATACGTGCGCACCATCACCGAGCCTGTCGCGGACACGGTACTGGTTGCAGTGAACGGCGCGGCAGAGGTGCTGGGCACCCACTTCAGCGTGAACACCACGACGGGCGTGGTGACGTTTAGCGGACCGGCGCTGTTTGTGCGGCGGCCGTTCCACCCGGCCGATCACGCCCGCATGGATCATGTAGCCCAGGATGGAGAGGCGGAGCTTGGCAAATGGGTTAAACGAGGGGTTCATGCCGGCCGTTGCGGGACTAACTAGGGATCACAAAGGTACGACATTTTCAGCTGGAACCAGCGACCTTTTCGCCCATCGCACGTTCAGCACCCGTCGCATCGGCCGATTGCGTCAGCTCAGGAGATGCGCGTGAAGCCCACGACCGAAGAGAAGCTGCTCACCGGCATTCCGGAGTTCGATCTTGTGCTGCGCGGCGGCTTGGCCAAAGGCCGCGTCCACCTGCTGGAAGGCAATCCAGGCACCGGCAAGACGACAATGGCACTGCAGTTTCTGCTGGAAGGCGTCAAGCAGGCAGGCGCACGCGCACTCTACATCACGATGTCGGAAAGCGCGGAGGAGCTCAAGTCGTCGGCAAGAACGCACGGCTGGAACCTTGAGCCGATCGAGATTTTCGAGCTGGTGCCCCGCGAAGCCCAGTTCGAAGAGCAGCAGACCGTGCTCTACCCGGCGGAGGTCGAACTCAGCGAGACGATGAAGACGATCATCGACAAGATCAAACAATTCAGTCCCGACCGGGTGGTGATCGACTCGGTCTCCGATCTGAGGCTGCTCGCCTCCGACCCGCTCCGATACCGCCGCCAAGTCCTCGCGCTGAAGCACTTTCTGCAAGGGCAACATTGCACGACGTTGCTGCTCGACGATCAGACCATCGACACAGGTGGGAAGGACCTCCACAGCGTCGTGCATGGAGTGATATCGCTTGAGCAGAAGGAGCGCAATTACGGGGCGGCGCGCCGGCGGCTACGGATCGCCAAGATGCGCGGCTCGCTGTATCAAAGCGGCTGGCACGACTTCACGATAGCCACCGGCAACATTCTTGTCTTCCCGAGCCTCATCGCCGAGGAGCATGCCGGCGAGTTTGACGAGGGGATCGTAGGCAGCGGCCTTCTCGAACTCGACGACCTCGTCGGCGGCGGCCTGACGCGCGGCACGGTCACCATGTTCCTCGGACCCTCCGGCGCCGGCAAGTCAACGCTGTCGCTGCGTTTTGCGATGGCGGCAATCGACCGAGGCGAGCATGCCGCGTATTTCTCGTTTGACGAGACGTTCAAGACTTTGGCGGAGCGCGGCGCCGCCCTCGATCTCGACGTCAAAGGCGCCGTGGATCGAAAGGAGCTGCACTGGATGCGGGCCAACCCCTCGCGGCTATCGCCGGGCGAATTCGTATGGAACGTCCGCCGGCAGGTCGAAGACGCGAAGGCTCGCGTGATCATCATCGACAGCCTCAATTCCTATCTCGGCACCATGCCCGAGGAGAAGGCGCTGGTGCTGCAGATGCACGAACTCCTAACCTACCTGAACAACAAGGGCGTGGTGACGATCCTGATCCTTGCACAGCAAGGCGTGGTCGGCGACGTCAGCAATCCCATCGACCTCTCGTTCCTAAGCGACACCGTCGTGCTGCTGCGCTTCTTCGAGGCAGAAGGACAGGTTCGTAAAGCCATTTCAGTCGTGAAGAAGCGGACCGGCGTGCACGAGCTCGCAATCCGCGAATATCGCTTGTTCCCGCACGGCATGAAGGTCGGGCCGCCACTGTCAGCTTTTCGAGGGGTGCTGACAGGCGTGCCCAGCTACACCGGTGACGTAGCGCCGCTTCTTGGAAGCGAGGATCGGGGCACAGGCTGACGCTCTGATGTCCGGGCCGGCTCTCCTTCTTGCGCCAGTCGGGCGCGATGCGGCGGCACTTGGACGGGTGCTAGCGGGCACCGGCATCGAGTCCCTGGCCTTTCCCATTCTTCAGCAACTTTGCGCGGCACTCGGCCACGGGACGCCACTCATTTTGCTGACAGAGGAAGGTCTGGCGGGTGGCGCCGGGGAGCTCGAAGCCTGCCTGGACAAGCAGCCGCCTTGGTCGGACTTGCCGATCATCCTGCTGGCCGCCGGCAGCGGCCGCACCGGCGGGTTGGAGCGGTGGCGTTTGTTCGAGCGGCTGGGCAACGTCACAATCCTGGACCGCCCGCTTCATGCCGGCACGCTGCAGAGTGCCGTTCGAGCGGCGCTGCGCGGGCGGTCGCGCCAGTATCAAGCGCGCGAGCATCTGGAGGAGCTGAGAGAGGCACGGGAGGGGCTGGAGCAGAAAGTTGCGGATCGGACCCGGCAGCTGGAAACAGAAATGGCCGAGCGGCGACAAGTGGAGGCTGCGCTCCTTCGGGCGCAACGCCTGGAAGCAGTGGGGCAGCTCACGGGCGGGATCGCGCACGATTTCAACAATCTGCTGCAAGTCGTAGTTGGCGGGATTTCCATGCTGCACCGGCACGCCGACAAGCCGGAACGATGCCAAAGGGCACTCGATTCCATGAGCCAGGCCACGGATCGCGGCGCCCGCCTGACCCAGCAACTGCTTTCCTTCGCGCGCCGTCAGCCCCTCGCCGCCGAGGTCGCCGATGTCGTGGCACGTGTTGGCGACATGCAGGAGCTGCTGCGCGGATCGCTTCGGCTCGACATCGAGTTCAAGCTGGAGCTCGCGAGCGATCTGTGGACCGTGGAAGTCGACGTGACGCAGCTCGAGGTCGCGTTACTGAACCTGGTAGTCAACGCGCGCGACGCAACGCTTCCCGGTGGCAAGGTCACGATCCAGGTTGCCAATGCGTCGCTTACTTCGATCGGCCCGCTGTCCGAGCTTTCTGGCGACTTCGTGCGGATCACGGTTCAAGACACCGGCTCCGGCATGGATGAGGCGACGCTAGCCAGAGCTTTCGAGCCGTTTTTCACCACCAAAGCTGTCGGCCGCGGCACCGGGCTTGGCTTGAGCCAGGTTTACGGGTTCGGGCGGCAATCGGGCGGCGGCGTGCAGATCGAGAGCCGGCCGGGCCAGGGCACGTCCGTCTCCTTGTTCCTGCCCAAGTCGGCCAGGCTGCTCCAGGCGCAGCATGTCAATGATGGGAGAGAGACAGAGCAGCGTGGCGGTAGGCTGCTGCTCGTCGAGGACGAACAGCAGATCGCCGACCTCTCCTGCGCGATGCTCGAAGAACTGGGCTACCGGTGCGAGCACGTCCTCACCGGCGATGCGGCGCTAGGTCTCAACATCGACGGCTTTGATGCGGTTCTCAGCGACGTCGTGATGCCGGGGAGAACCGACGGGGTCGCGTTGGCCCAAGAGCTGCGGCGGCGCAGGCCGGAACTGCCGATACTGCTGACGACAGGCTTTGCCGGCGCGCCCGAACGGGTCGTCAGCTCTGGGTTGCCGGTGCTCAAGAAGCCGTACACGCTTGACGAACTCAGTGCTGCGCTTGGCACCGTCGTAAGGCACCGCAGCAAAGCTGCCGGTAATTGATACCTTTCCGATCCTGTTGAAGGCCCGCACCGATGCTCGCGGGCCTTCCATTGTCTCGCCGGGACAGCGCCTTCTCAGCCGCCCTGCCAGCGCTCACCAGGTCTACGACTGCTACTCGGGCTGCTTTTTCTTGCGACCCGGGGCGGCATCCCTGGCGTTGCCATCGTCCTGTTGACCAGGAGCGACTTGGTTTGCAGGCTCGTCCTGCTGGCCCGGAGCGAACTGCTTGGCGGAGTTGTTTGTGGAGCCGGTGTGTTCGGCTCCCTGCCCCTTGCCCCGGCATTCGCCCTGACGAGTGACCCGATACCCCTCGATGCGCGCGAAGCATGCATTCGAGAAGGTGCGGCGTTCCCCGTTCTTGACGCCGCACACAGGGTCATACTGCTGAGTACAGAACTGTGGCTCCTCATCTTGAGCCACAGCGATGCTGCCTCCCCACATGAGAAGCAAGACAGCGCACGCAGTGAGAACCGGACGTAGGTGGATGCTCATGGAACATTCTCCAGTTGACGGCCACAAACAAAGAGGCCGTCAGGTGCATCCCTTCGGCTTCAGAACGCGAGCCCCGGAGCAATGGTTGCCAGCGCTCGGCTGAAAGCACCCTTTACGCTGCGATAAGGACACGCAAACCAAGCCAAAGATCCCCTCTCGCGCTTGTTCTCCGCGCTGAACTGGGGCTGCGGTTCAGACTGACGAGAGGCAGCTATCCTGCCCCTGCTTCATGCCAAGTGCCACCAGCTTAGCCCCCGGTTGGGGATGCCGCCTTCACATGCGGCGCATCGATGCTTGCTGTGGGCTCAAGGTCAACCGCGCCCGTGGTGAAGAGCCCCTCGCCCCACATGAGGGCAATTGCGATTGCCGCCACCGCAGCGACTGCGCCCCCAAGCAGGGCCGAAACGCGCCTGCGGCTGACCCGATCTTGATCGTCTGATTGTCCCTTGCTGTTCATTGTCGTGGCTCCCGTCTCTTCCAGAAAGCCGTTGCGGGCTGGCCAAGTTCCGCCAAGTGGCGAGGAGGCTTGAACAACGATGATGGCCCAAAGCCTGAACACAGGCCCAAGAAGCAAACGAGCCTGCCTCACGCTGTCGTGTTCGGATGAGTGTGGCAACGATGCATGGGGGCTGGCGATTCTTGGGTCCCACCACCAGCTTGCCTTTGGTGGCACCCGCGTCAGCTGAGGCATCGAACCAGCCATGGTTAACGGTCGGTTAACAATCCCATGCGCATCCAACGGCTCGAACCAGGAGCCCGCGATGCCCAGCCGTTACGTGCCTAACGAAGCCGCCAGTCCGGTTTCGCTCGATACTCTCGCCTTGCTCTTGCGATCCGACGAGGGGCGAATTGCGGAGATCATGGAAGAGTTCCCCATGTTGCAGCGGGCAGCCTTAGCCGCCTTCTGCTTTGCGCGATGTCATATGCGGTCGTTGAGCTTCAAGATCGCCTCTCATTGCGACGAACGGTCCCTTCGGACAGCAGGGGGCCCCTCGGCTGAAATCCTCCTCGAGCAGTCGCGAAACCCCACCACGTTCGACGTCGGACCTCTCTTGCACCAGAAGAGAAAGGTGACGCTCGCACGGTGTGGGTGATGTCCCAAAGAGTGGTGTAGGTGCCAGCACTAGCCGCGGAGCGGCGCAATATCGTCGCAGGAGTGACAAAGGCTGCCCGTCGCCTCCGCACACACACCGGTGTGTGGCGCTACCGCGACGGGCTGCCGCTCTGAGTCACTGCGGTGGTGCATACGGCTCGGACAAGCATGCCAGCATCGTAGCGAGATCGGCATTGCGGAACGGCTTTGTCAGCCTCGGCAGGTCAGGCGCGATCCCCTCGACGTCCGCATATCCTGAGATGATCAACAGGGGCACACCAGGCCTTAGCTTGCGTGCCTCGCGCGCGAGTTCGGCCCCGCTCATGCTTGGCATCAAGTGATCGGTGACAAGCAGATCGAAGGGTATTCCGGCCTGGACCATTCGCAGCGCTTCCTCGGCCGAGCCAGCCTCGACCACCTCGTAGCCGAGGTCGATCAGCATGTCGGCTGTGCTCATGCGCACGAGCTCCTCATCGTCCACGAGCAGCACACGGCCTCGCCCCTTCGGCTCAGGAGAATGCGTGCCCGCCGCTCCCGCTGAGTCGAGCTGTTCAGCACTGACGGGCAGCCACAGCTCCACCACGGTGCCCCGACCAGGCGCGCTGAGGATGTGGAGACCACCGCCTAGCTGGGCTGCGAGCCCGTGCACCATCGAGAGCCCGAGTCCCGTGCCCCTGCCGACGCCTTTGGTCGAGTAGAACGGCTCCACAGCACGCTTGAGGACCGCCTCGTCCATGCCAATGCCCGTATCGCTGACTGACAGCCGGATGTAGTTGCCAGGCTCCAGTCCCAGTTCATTCCCGCGGCGCCCCCTCCCATGCGCAGCTGCAATCGTCAGCGTGCCGCCATCGGGCATCGCGTCACGCGCGTTCACGGCCAAGTTCAGCAACGCCATCTCCAGCTGATTGGCGTCCCCGTGCGCAGGTGGCAGGTCATCGCCAATGTCGACGCGTACCTCAATCTGCGGGCCCAAAGTGCTGCCGATCAGCCCCGCCATGTTCGTGATGAGTACGTCCAGGTCCACAGCCACGGGCTGCAGCGGTTGACGACGCGCAAAGGCGAGCAGGCGCTGCACAAGCGTTTTCGCGCGCTCAGCAGACTCCAACGCACCACCGATCATCCGCTGCTCGCGCTCGCTGCCGATGCCCCGGCGCCGCAGCATGTCGAGAGAGCCGATGATGGGGGTTAGCAGATTGTTGAAGTCGTGCGCCACGCCACCCGTCAGCTGGCCCATGGCGTCCATCTTCTGCGCTTGGCGCAGCTGCTCCTCCGCACTGACTTGGCGTGTGAGATCTCGACTTGAACCGATGATGCGAACAATCCGGCCATCGCTGTCGCGCACAGGCACGAGCACCGTATCCCAATGCGTTGGCTCGCCCTGGAGCTCGAATGTCTCGCGGTACTGGTAGACCTCGCCACGTTCAAGAACGCGCCGGTAGTGCTCCTGCACGAGTTCGACAGCGCCGGGCGGCAGGATCTCGTCGAGGCGCTTGCCATAAACCTCTGCCAGCGGCAGCCCGATGCTAGCCTGATGCGCCGGGTTCAGATCCTCGACCGTGAAGCCGCCATCCTCGAGCACGTTGGCGACGAACAGCGCCTCGGCCGTATTCTGAAAGTAAGCGCGGTAGAGCGCATCCGCTTCGCGCCGCGCAGCTTCGGCTGCTACTAGGTTCGCTTGGTGTGCCTTTTCGGCCGTGATGTCTCGGCCGATGCAGTAGATGAGCTCGCCTTCGGGCTCGCACACCCAGGAGATCCAGCGCCACGAGCCGTCGTGGTGCCGATAGCGATCCTCGAAGTTCGAGGTGCTATAGCCGCCGGCTGCCAACCGCTTGAGTTCAGCGGCGGTACGCACAGCATCATCCGGGTGCTTGATTTCCGCCGCGTTGCGTCCTGCGAGCCACTCCGCTGACCAGCCCAGCAGGCGATCCCAAGCCGGGTTCGCGCTCACGATGGTGCCATCGGTCCTGGCGACGAGCATGAGGTCAGGTGAGAGCTGCCAGATGCGGTCACGCTCGGCCGTGCGTTCGGCCACCCGTTGTTCCAGGCCTCGGTTCAGTTCCTGCAGAGCCCGCTCACTGGCTTGAGCGGCTGCTTCTGCCGCCTTACGATCAGAAATGTCGATCGAGACCGCCAGGATCGCCTGAAAGGCGCCTTGCACGTCACGGATGGCAGTCACACTGTTGCGCACCCAGACAGGCGAACCGTCGGGCCGAAGGTAGCGCTTCTCGATCTCGAATGGAGGGCCGCCCGCCACTGCCGCCTTGAACAGAGGAATGTTGGCGATCAGGTCGTCGGGGTCGGTGACCGCCTGCATTTTGGTGGCAAGCAGTTCCTCACGCGTGCGCCCGAGCATGGCGCAGTAGTGGTCATTCACAAAGGTGAACCGGCCCTCCACATCCGTCATCGCGATCCCGGCTGAAGCTTGCGAAAGTACGGCAGCCAAGCGCGTTTCGCTGCGCCGCAGCGCTTCCTCAGCCTCTTTGCGTTCGTCGATGTCGATGACAGACCCGATGAAGCCCAGGAACTCGCCGTCTGGTCCAAAACGCGGACTGGCAGCGTCAAGGACCCAGCGATATTGGCCATCGGCCCGCCGCATGCGGAACTCGACCTGATAGGCTCGGGGCTGGTCGTTCTCCTCCTCGAACTTGCGCTCGAGCCGAGCCCTGTCTTCCGGGTGGAGCATGGTCATCCAGCCAAAGCCGAGCGCCTGCTCTTCTGTCGCCGCCGTGTACTCATACCAGCGCTGGTTAAGATAGGTGCAGCGGCCCGACGGGTCCGACATCCACATCATAACTGGCGCATGGTCGGCCATGTTGCGGAAGCGAATCTCGCTTTCCTGGAGAGCGGCAAGCGCTCTTCGTTCGTCGGTCACGTCCCACTGCGCGCCCAGCGATTGAATGAAGCGACCAGCACCGTCTCGCTCGAGCTTTGTGCGAGCTGCGACCCAGCGGGTCTCGCCTGTGTCGGCGCGACGGATGCGGAACTCGTAGTCAAGTTGGTGACACGAAGGGTCCGTTATAGCCGACTTGGTTTCGGCTTCGATACGGCCCCGATCATCCGGATGAACGAGCGCTAGCCACGTCTCATAATCGAAGCTCTCCAAGGCAGCTGGCGGCAACCCGTAGAGCTCAAGGTACTCCGGCGATGCCGCAGCCTTGTTGGCAACCCGGTCGAACTCGAACGTGCCAATCCGGGCAGCTTCCTGAACCTGCCGCAGCCGCACTTCGCTCCTGGTTTGAGCTTCCTCGGCCGATCGCACGTCACCGCTGGGAGACCCTGCTGTTCGCTGGGTCGCGTGTTCCATTCCTCTGCTCCGCCCTGTGCAGCTCCGCAGGAGACCGTCAACCTTAAGCAAGTGCAATGGCTAAATGCGATCAATTGTTGCTGCGGCGCAGCTGAGATGCCGTCAGGCTACTTGGTCGAAGCCTCTCGTCCTAGTTGCATCCCTAGTGTCAGGTTGTAGCTTGCTGAAGGTGGAGAGTGTTCGTTTTCAGTCCCCTCAGCTCCACCAATCCGGCATCTCCAGACATTCTCCGAGGCGGCTACCCAGGCTGCAAAGCCCCTGAATTTCCGGGCTTTTTGGCCATTGGCTCTGGCTGGCACGCATGCCGGAGAGCGGCATTCTCCCTCTCTCCCGGCCCATGTTCTCCAAAGCTCTGGACCTGGCCCATTCCGACCTGGGCTGCACAACCCTTGTTTTTGTTGCGCTTTTCGGCTTTAGCGGCACATGTCAGTTTGCTACGCCGCCGCTAGGCGGAGAACACTGAAGGCGAACAGCGCCTTTGGAATTGCAGCACTTTCCTGTGTTCTCCGCCCAAGGCTCGACGCTCACCCCCTCGGCATCTGCACAACCTGGAGAGGTCTGCTGCTTCAGTGAAAGGTTATTAGAGGCGCGATTGCTGGGGATCGATGGCAAAGGCTGGCCTGTGTCTTTGCACCGCACTCACGTGGAGCCCCGACCTACTGCCGCCCATCTCGCGTGATGAACCGCGCCCGCTCGAGCAACTCGTCGAACGTCAGGATATCGATCGACCGGGTCTCTCGCCGGAACAGCTTGAACGTGTCTCGCAGCACCTGTGCGGAACGGTGATCGCCTGCTGCTCCAAACTCTCCGCGCGATCCGATCACGAGAATAGTCTTCGCATTGCGTGTGCGTGCCTCTAGCCGGGCACCATCGCGGCTGAAGTGCTCGCCGCTGCCCGCAAAGGCCAACCACTCCGCCTTCTGCTCAAGGATCTGTGACACGGCGCTGGTGAACTCCGCGCTGAACGCTCGCGTGCCCGCCCGACCGCCACTTCGGCCCGCCCGGAAGATCTTCGTATCAGGTCGCTTGATCTCGACGAGAACGGTGTAGTCCGTGAAGCTCATGAGGAAATCGACGATGGGTCTGTCGCGATTGTCGGTGCCGCCGCCCGACACCGTCATTTCACGATCGAAAGTGCGCATGACGCGGTAGTCGAGCCCGTAGCCGAAGACCCACGGCTCGCGTTCGAAGAAGTTCTGCCACTCCGGCTCGGACCAGATCCCATTCCGAACTTCTCGTTCAAACGTCTCTAGAGCCTGCCGCCGCCCCAAGAGAATGTTGATCTCTTCGCTCGAAAGGGATCCCTGCAGTGCCCTTAATAGGGCCTGGCGATCAGCGACGCCCATTGTTCGGAGGCGTTCCACGATGCCGCGGTCCGCAGCGTCGATGATGACTTTGCGCCCAGCGCCGCTGGATATGTCTTCGATGTCGAAGCGATCCTCGTTCGAGAGGTCGATGAAAGCAATCCGGTCGAGAAAGGTCAGCAAGCGTTGGAACTCTCCAGCGCGAAAGGTGAAGCTGTGCTCCTCGTAGCCTTGGTACCAGTCCTCCTTGCGAGACTGGAAGCTCTGCAAGGTGAGGCGACGCACCGCCTTGTCGTCTTGGGTGACCACGGCGGTCACCTGTGTCTTGCGCTTCTCACCTGAGAGGCGAAGGCACAGCGCGCCCTCCACCTCTCCAAGGTGGAGGATGTCGGAGCCTTCCATGACGATGCGCACGTTGCGCAGTCGGTCCGTGGTATCAGCGCCCCGGCCAAACACTTTGGAGATGTAGGTTCTCGCTGCCTGCCGCAGCTGGAAAAATCGGTAGTCGTCGCTCATCGGTGGATCGTGCAAAGCATCAATCGCGATGGCAAGTGGCTGAGGCGACCGACCGCATCTATGCATCGCTTCACGCGGACAATGCCGGCCGCGACGCACATATTGCGACGCTTAAGACAGCGCTGGCACGAGAGGGGCAGAAAGAGGCCGTGTTCGATCTGAAAAGGCTCGCACAGAACAACCGCTCGGCCCCAAACTGATGCAGGCCTACTTTCGGCAGCGCGGCGTGAGTGTGACGTTCTCGGCTGAGTAAAGCCGCATGCTGAAGCGATCTCAAGAAAGCCGGCGGGCATGCTCGGCGAGCTGGCGCTAACGGGCTCGGCGATCGAGCGCGACATGCGAACTGCCCCGGTTAGCCCCGGTCGAGGGCTGGATAGATTGATGCTCCGTCCCCTCCGAGCGTCTGAACTGCGCCCATTGCGCTCATTGAACCGCACGCGCCTTGTTCTCGGAAGCGGACGTTCCGCCGAGCGCTACGTGTTGTCCGTCGTCAGGGTTTTTGAGACAGCTGATGGGCTGATTTAGCGGAGGCTCTGGCGCATCTGGGTTGTGAGCTTATGCGGCCGCCTTGCGGTGGAGCAAGCGGCGCTGGTTGATGGTGTCTCGTTTGATCCTTTCTCG
>DASYHP010000053.1:0-3939 GCA_035998495.1 Mesorhizobium sp. | reverse complement strand
CGCCTGGATCAACCGCAGCCGACGCCTCGCCAAGGACTTCGAAGGCACGATCAACTCCGCCCGAGCCTTCCTCTACGCCGCCTCGGTCCTGCTGCTCACCCGCCGACTGGCAAGCTCAGCATGAGTTTCGAGTCGGACTCTGAGCGAAGCTGACCTGATTGAAGTGCGATCGCGGCGTGATGAAGCCACCTCCCATCTTTCACGGAATTGAGGCTCCCTCGGTAGCTGAATGCCCGCGCGAAGGCTCCGGCGCGCGGGCTGCGCAACCTGGTCCAGCTCCGCCGGCCACCCCAGCCTTAGAGTCCGACTCGAAACTCATGCTGAGCTTGCCAGTCGGCGGGTGCCCGCGGACGCCAATCCCTTCTGCAGCAACTCATTGGCGACCATATGCCTCCTGGGCCACAGATACTGCGGAGGTCGAGCGAACCACCCGTCAGCATGACGTCCAGAGGAGCGGTCATCATCGGTCCCCACAGAGTTGGAGGCGCAATGACGTTGGCGCTACTGAGAGTTATCAGCCAATAGAAGACTGAAGCGATAGGAGCGAGTCAGGCGCCGCCATGCGTGGAGCCGTCTGCAGAAACATGACAGGCACATCCTCAGCCCAGGTGGCGATCATGGCTGCATAGAGTCCAGGGCATCCAAGTCTCGCATAGTAACCACGGGCCTGTCCCAATCGCGTCAGCCAGGATCGCGAACTGTCTCGCCATGCCCGTGCTGGACGCCTTACTCACGTTACACCGGAGGGGCTGACGGATCCTAGGCGTCAGCCCCACAAGATGGTGTTACAGCTCTGCGGTGCGCCCTTGGCGGCTCAGCTATAGGGCGAGACGCATGCCCGCCGCGGCCCGTTGTAGGGCTGATAAGTGTTGTCCGAGGCGCGATAGGAACGCCACCGATCATAGCACCAGCTCACATGCGAGTTGCTGTACGCGCGAACCGCAGGGCGGGTCTCGATCACGATGGTGAAGGCCGCAGCCGGGAACCAGAAACCGTTATAGCGGCGGTAGCCGGAACGGTGCTCACGATAGCCACGACGGCCGTTGAGGTAAGCGCGCTCCCCACGCCGTTCAAAGCGGCGTTCTCGGCGCTCAGCACGCCGCTCCTGCCGCGCTTCGCGACGTTCGGCTCGGCGCTCCTGGCGCCGTTCCTGCCGCGCTTCGCGGCGTTCGGCTCGACGTTTTTTCCGGGTTTGCTGTACCTGGATCAGTTCGCTGGACGCAGAAGGCACGTTCGGAGCGAAAGCGGGAGCGGCCATGACTGGTGCGGCAGTGGCGAGGGCGAGAGAAACTGCCAACGCTCCGCGCAGGCTGAGGAGAAAATTTCGCATCGTTGGTCCTTTCGGCTTGGTCTCTTCCGGCAGTGAATGGGTTAGGCGCCGTAGCGCAATTCGTTCCAGATTGAGCGGCCTTGCCGCGCTAGCTGCATCACTACCGAGAGCACATAGTTGGAACACCTGGACATGCAGCATTTTGCAGCAGAGCCAGGTGAGAAGCCCAGCCGAGGAAGGGACGTTGCACGACCAGGCTTCTCGTGTTGAATTACCTTCAACACAGATACTCTATCTGACCAGCCATGAACCGCTCATGAACCATTCGTTCAGCGCCGGAAATTCCTACAAAGATCAATCTCGACGATAGAATCTTTAGTTTGATCTCAAAACTTCTTGAGTAACGCCAAGCTGGTGGCTCGGGGGTCTTTCCAGAGCCGCCGGTTTCGGCTGATCCGGGCGAAGAACCGTTCAACCACCCAGCGCCTGGGATGCACGGCAAAGCCGACCTGATCGGGAGGTTTCTTCACGATCTCGATTTCGTTGGGGGTGGCATTGTGCGGCTTGCCGCCGGCATAGCCGGCATCGGCGAAGGCTTTGGCGATGAACGGGAACGAGCGGCGCGATAAGCGCAGAACGGCAACGGCGCCGTCACGATCCTGGATATTGGCGGGTTGGGGCTCGGCAATGGGGGCGCGTCCGTCCGTGTCGAGCATCATCGAAGCACGGCTACGTCTGCGACATCGACCAAAACAAGCCGAAGGGGCGGCCGATGAGCAGCCGCATGTCGCGGGCCAACGGCCGGCGCTCAAAGGTGCGCTCGGCGATCGAGCACGACTTCGCACGGCAGAAGGGGTCGATGGCCGTGTGTGTGGACCATCGGCATCGTTAGGGCAAAGGCCAAGATCGGCATGGCGAACGTCGCCTACAACCTCACGCGCTTCGTCTGGCACGAAGGGAGAACTGCGCCCGCGTGACAGGGAACGGCGCCGCAGACGGCGCCAGGACGGGCCAAGCACGCCGGAACGGGAGCTGAAAGAGGAACAACCGCTCCCAGGCCCTTCTAGAGCGCCCACGGGGCGCGGCTGCAAATCAGCTGAGCCGAGTGGTGTTTCTCTACGCCCATGGCTTCAAGCGGCAGAAGAATAGGAGAGAGCCGCGGAGGCGTTGGAGCGCCCGTCGCGGCCCGTTCATCCCCATCCCCGCGCGGCTGGCCTGCCTCGGGCTGCCGCGTCTGAAGGTCGGGGCTGCCTCCGTGAGGTCAGTGCATCGTCATCCACTCGCGGGCTTCGCGGAGCGCGCGGGCGATCTGCTGCTTGCTCATGGCGGCGCCGAGTTCGGCCCTCAGTTCCGCCGCCCGCGCCGAGCCCTTGATGGCTGCGATGTTGAACCACTTGTGGGCCGACACGAGGTCGAGCTCGCAGTCGCGGCCCGCCGCATACATCATTCCGAGCTCGAACAGGATGTCGGCTTCCGCAGTGCCGAACCCCGTTTCCACCATTTCCAAGCGTGCCATGTGCCGCTCCTTTTTCCGACGCCCGGGAAGCTGCCCGTTTCTCGTTTGCGGGCTTGCCTTCCCTGATGACGCGAGATTGTCGGAGAGGCTTGAAGCCTGGCTTAAGCGGCAGGCTTAACGCGCTGAAAACAAAGGATGAAGCGTGGGTTAAGCCGAATTTCGTTAAACATGGAAGCTCTTCGAAACATGGGGTTTTGCTTCAAATGCGGGGCAAATGCCGCCGGCAGCTTGAAAGCCTTTAGCAACCATGCCGGCATGGAGCGGCGCCGAGCTTATCGCGGCCAAGCTGCCTTTGCGTTCCCGCGTTCGATCAGCCAGGAGCCAAACGCGGCGGCTCGGTGTAGTGACTGGCGTCCCGCCGCTCTCCTGCCAGCGGGCCATAGAAATCCGGTTCCGGCCCCAACCTGGAGCCGGGCTTTTCTTCCAGGATGAAGAGTGGATTCAGCCTCTGTTCAGCGCGCGACCGCTAGCTTGCCGCCGTCGATTGAGGAGGAAGCGATGAGCGAGATTCGAGCAACAACACGGGTTGTGGACGGGGCGGGCGTGTTCTTCTTCCAGAAGCTCATCGTCCTTATGGCCTCGCTTGCTGCAGGTGCTGCGGTGATGGCGTTCTTGGCCCTTTGACAGATCGGCGATACCGCTCGCCGAGCTGAGCCGGGCGTCAGATCCCGGTGCGGCTCAGGGTGGGGCATATACCGCGTTTCACCTCAGCGCGCCTTTAGATGCCTAGAAGGCCCCCGCGTTCCTATATGCGGAAGGACGCCCGGCAGAGCGGGTGGTCAGGTGAGCTGTGCCATTGGGAGGGCTTTGTATCTTGGTGTGGGATTGGCAGGTCGTCGCATCCTTGGCAGCTGGTCTGGCAATTGGTGCCACCGTCATTGGATGGCCGCGACTGGCTCTGATCTGCCTTGGCCTTGTCTCTCTCCTGCTCGGTCTTCTCGGGATTTCGACCCTGAAGGTGATGAGTAGCCCGGCACTTTTGGCTATTATCGGCGGGATAGGGCTGATTGGACTAGGGTCGAAACCCGATCAGGCCCTTGAGGCGGATCAGCAAATCAGATTCCATGCCGATTTTGTGCGGCATGGAGGTTCAGATGAGCGCGCTGTTTTGGCTGTCGGATGAGGCCTGGGCGGCCATTGAGCCGCATGTACC
>DASYHP010000016.1:0-18027 GCA_035998495.1 Mesorhizobium sp. | reverse complement strand
GAGGTGTGATTGGCCACGAGGTCGACGATCACGCGCAGGCCGCGATCGTGCGCGGCATGGGTGAAAGCCACAAAGTCGCCCAACGTGCCGAGGCGTGGGTCGACGCCGTAGAAGTCCGTGACGTCGTAGCCGTTGTCGCGGCTGGGCGAGGGATAGAAGGGGAGGAGCCAGACGCAGGTCACGCCAAGCGCCTCC
Source organism: Mesorhizobium sp. (assembly GCA_035998495.1). Classification (GTDB taxonomy): domain Bacteria; phylum Pseudomonadota; class Alphaproteobacteria; order Rhizobiales; family Rhizobiaceae; genus Mesorhizobium_B. The sequence goes on along the minus strand of DASYHP010000016.1, from coordinate 17,832 downwards.
AGATGATCGAGCCGGTCAGCCAGGCCGCGGAAGTCGCCGACGCCGTCGCCATTCGAATCCATGAAGGTCTTGACGTCCAGGCAGTAGATGACGGCGTTCTTGTACCAAAGGTCGAACATCACGCGTCCCGCGCTTGGCTTCGAGCGCGCCCCGGCCGCCCCTGAGCCGGGAGGCCGGCCCGGCGTTCGGCGCTGGCGCGCCCCCACAACCATGCCGCCGCGAAGAGCCCCGCCGCGCCTCCCAGCGCGCCCGCCGCGAGGAACCCGCGCGCGGCCGTGCCCGAAACGGCCACCACGCTCTTTCTGGCGCGTGCGGAAAACCGGCCCTGAGCGCCGGGATCGCCCGGCGGCGCCTCGAACAGGTTGTCGTCGCGCGCGTCCGCCCGCTCGTCCGTCATCTGCCCGTCCCAGGCCTGGGCCGCCATCATGCGGTCGAGCAGGCCGGGCGCGGCCATCGTGCCCAGGATCGCCTGGATCGTGGGGCCGCCGACCCAGAGTTCGCGCGGCGCCTCATGGGCCGCCCGAACGACGGCCGCCGCTACGGTGTCCGGCTGGTGGATCGGCGGCACGGGCTGCAGGCGGCGGGGAAGATGGCTGCGCGCCCAGTCGAACTGGGGCGTGTTGACGGCTGGGAGCTGGACCATGGTCAGCCGGATGCGGCTTCCCTCATGATCGAGTTCGCTGCGCAAGCTATCGGTGAAGCCGCGAACGGCGGCTTTGGCCGCGCAATAGGCCGACTGGAGCGGGATGGAGCGGTAGGCCAGGGCCGAGCCGACCTGCACAATCGTTCCTTCGCCCGACGCGCGCATGTGCTTGAGCGCCGCCAGCGTGCCATGGACCTGGCCGAGATAGGTCACCTCGGTCACGCGCCGGACCTCGTCCGGGCTCAGCGCCGAAACAGGGCCGAACACCGTGGCCATGGCGTTGTTGACCCAGACGTCGATCCCGCCCCACGCCGAGGCGATCTCGTCGGCCGCGGCCTGGACGGCCGCGGCGTCGGCCATGTCGGCGGGGATCGCAAGCGCACGGCCGCCGGCCACCTCGATCTCGCGCGCGGCACTTTCGAGACGCTCGCGCCCGCGGGCGATCACGGCCACCCTCCAGCCTTCGCGCGCAAAGGCGAGCGCCACAGCACGGCCCACGCCCGCCGAGCCGCCCGTCACGACGGCCACGTGCGCGCCTGAATCCGCCCCTTCGCCCCGCGCGGCTTTTCCTGTGAGCGCCTGGGCCTCGGAACGTTCGGTCATTGGTCAGCCTCCATCAACCCGGCCGGGATCGTCCCGCGCCGGCTCAAGCGAAAGGGGCGGCCCGGACAGACCGCCCTCTTCCCGAACGCGTGCCGCGTCGCCGTTGTGCTGCGTCGCCGTTACTTGCGGTTGTCCGTCGAACCGCCTGAGCCGGTCTGGCTGAGCGACGACACCGCGGTGCCGGCATGCGCCGAGGCCCTCTCTCCGGTCGAGCCGCCGCCCATTGGGGCGACGCCCGGGCGGCCTTTGACGCGCAGGTTGTTTTGCACATGCGCGACGCCCGATACGCGCTCCGCAATGTCTTCGGCGCGGCGCTTGTCGTCGCGGCTCGCGACCTCGCCGGAAAGCGTGACCTCGCGGCCCGCCACCGTCACCTCGATGTCGGAAGCGTCGAGCCAAGTGTCGTCCGTCAGCCGGTCGTTCACGTCCTCGCGGATGCGCTCGTCGGAGCGGGAATAGCCCTTGGGCCCGCGGCCGCGATGCTGGTCCTGCCGACGGCGGCGCTCGGCGTCGTCGTCGCCGAACCAGGACGACACCTCATCCGAAGCCTTCTCAAAGAAGCCCCGCTCGTCGTGCCCCCCGCCGTAGCCGCCCCGGTGTTCGCGCGAGCCTTCGTAAGCGCGTTCGGGACGGGCGCCGAACACCTCGTCGCGAAAGCCGCCATAGCCGCCCTGCTGGGGCGCATAGCCCCCCTGCTGGCGGAACATGCCGCCGCGCTGGCTATGGCCCTGGCTGTAATCCTCCTGACCATAGCCGGATTGGCTGCCGCCGTAAGAGCTCGACCGGCCGTAGCCGCGGTCACGTTCGTAACCGCCGCGCTCGCGGCCGCGTTCCTCATGGCTGGGGCTCGAGCCCGTCCAGCTTCCTTCGCCATGCGACCGGCCCGAGCGGCGCTGCTCGTCGAACAGCCAGCCGCCCCGCTCGTCCTCGTCGTGCCCCGATCGTCCGCCCCAGCCGCCGGCGTCGTCGCTCTGGCCATGATCCCGGCCGTGGCGGCGCTCCAACCTGTCGCTGCTTCCGAAACGCATCTCGTCGTCGTTGAAGTCACGCCGGCGGCCGCGACCTTCGCGATCCCTGTCTTGTGCCATTGGGTGCTCCTTCCCCTGTGTTTCCCGAGCGGCCGCCAGGGCCGCAGCGGGGCAAACGCCGCCCCAAGGCGAGCGTTCCCGGCCCCCTGCCCGCATGGAGAACGGGCGCGGGCCCAAAGGCGCGGCAAATCGCTGTCCCGCCCAAAGGCGGCCCGCCGATGCCGGGAATACCGGAGGGGCTTGGCCGGTAGATCAAGCGAAGGTTTTTTGCGTGATGGAGCGTGTTCGCCGACACCGCACAAGGAGGCAAGCCATGCGTCTGTACCATCTGTGCCGCGAGTTCGAGCAAGGTTCTCCCATGGAAAGAGGTCCGATCGTCCTCGTGGTGGCCAGAAGCGCCGACGACGCGCGCAGGAGCTTGAGGACGGCCCTCGACTCGGGCGCGGAGCCCTCGGCATCGGTCGAGCAATGGTCGGCGGACGATCTGGGGCCGCATGACGGTCCGGAGCCCGCCGGCTCTGTCTTCCTCGACGGGCAGTCCGTGGCGACGACGCAGATGCATTGAAGCCTCCGCGGCCCGCCGGGGACGGGCGCCCGAGCCCTTGAGGAGGGAACGGGTCACGGCGACCCGCATTGTCGTTGCGAGACCGAGGCGGGCCGAAGACGCGGGCGCAATGGCGGTCACGCCAATCGGCGCTCTAACCACTCGAGACAATCCGACACGAGGTGTTCATGCTGCGGCTTTTGGGAAAACTCTTCATCCTTCGGAAACTCTGGCGAGTGCTGCGCGGCCGCTAGAGCGTGATCCCGAACCGAAGGTCCGCGAAGCGCAAATTGCGGACTCTTCGGATGAGGTCATGTGCAAGAACGTGTCGCAGGGCGCGATCGCTTCCCTGAAGCGATCGCGCTCCGGAAGGAAGCGGCGCGCCCAAACCCCGGGGTTTAGCGCCTGAGCGCCGATCCGCCCGCTCCCGCCATGCGATGCAGCCGATCGTTGGCGCGGTCCGGAGCGTTGGAGCGAAACCCTGCCGGAACATTGCTGCCCCCAAAAATTTCGGCGCGTATGGGTGCGCTGGGAATATCGAGGGAGCATGCGTCTCGCGGTGTGCCGGCTTTGGTCCGCAACGTCGCGCCGGCGATTCTCGTCGCGCTCCTGCTGTCGGCCTGCGGCGATCTCTCCTATCCCCGCGACCCCGATCACACGCTCGAAACGGTGCTGGCGACGAGCCGCATGCGCGTCGTCGCGGTGGAGCACCCGCCTTGGGTCGTGATCGGCGCCGACGGGAAGCCGGCCGGAGCCGAGGTGGAACTCGTTGAGGCGTTGGCAAGGAGCTCGGCGCCCGGGTCGAATGGCGCGAGGCGGTCGCGTTCCGCGCGCTGGAAGCGCTCGAACAGGGCGACGCGGACCTCGCGGTCGGCGGCTTCACGAGGGCGGCGGTGGAGGCCCACGCCACGGCCGGCCACACCTATAGCTATCTTACCGAGAATCTCGTCGTCGCGGCCGAGCCCGGCATGCGCCTGCCGCGGCATCTCAGCGGCGAAAAGGTCCATGCCGCGCCCGAGCTGATGGCCGACGGCCTGATCGAAGATGAGGGCGGGACGCCCGTCGCCGTGGATGCGCCTGACGTGCGGCTTGCCGCCGTTCCCGACTGGCGACTTCCCGGCCGCGACCTCGTCCTCACCGGCGTCGAGTTGCGCCGGGACGAGCATGTCATGGCGATCCCCCAGGGCGAGAACGCCTGGCTCCTGCGTCTCGACCGGTTCCTGCGGCGGCATGAGGGCGAGATCGCCGCCCTTTTGCGAAGGCATGCGCCATGAGCGACCCTCCCGCTCCCCGGATCGCGAGCCTGCCCGAGCCGCAGAAGGCGGCGATGCGGAAGGCGCAACGCCTGGAGTGGCTCTGGCTCGCCGCCCTCGCCAGCGTCGTGGTCGTGATGTATTTCGTGGTCGGCAACTCGCAGGCCATGCAGACGGCCTGGATCGAGGATCTCCTGAGCTTCGTGCCGCCGGTCGCCTTTCTCGCGGCGTCATGGATCGAGCGCCTCCTGCCCAGCCCGAAATTCCCCATCGGCACTATCCGGGTCACCTCCATCGCCTATCTCGTGAGCGCGGTCGCGCTCGCCGGCGTGGGGCTCTTCCTGGTCTATGAGGGGCCAGCGCCTTGATCCGGACCGAACACCCGACCATCGGCAGCGTCGAGCTGTTCGGGCAGACGATCTGGCTCGGCTGGCTGATGCTCGCGGCCCTCGCCTACAGCGTGATCCTTCCCGTGGTCTTCGGCCGCCTGAAGATGGGCCCGGCGCGCGAGCTGCACGACAAGGTGCTCTGGGCCGACGCGCTGATGAACAAGGCCGACTGGCTGGCGGGGCTCGCGGCGGCCGTCGGCGTCGTCGGCATCGGCTTCGGGCTCTGGTGGGCGGACGCCGCGGCGGCGCTCGTGATCGCGGCCGACGTGCTCCACGACGGCTATCATCACACCACGGCGGCGGTGCGCGACCTCATGGACGAGACGCCGCGCAGCGTGGACGACAAGGAGCTCGACCCCCTGACCTCGCGCATGCAGGCCTATGTCGAAGGCCTGCCATGGGTCCGGGCGAGCAGGTCCGGCTGCGCGAGGAAGGCCGCTTCGTCACGGGAACGATCTATGCCGAGTCCAGCATGTCCCAGGTTGATCCGCGCTGGATCGCCGAGGCGGAGCGGGGGCTGCGCCAGCTTCACTGGCGCGTGGACCATGTCTCGATCATGCCGCTGCCGGAAATCGAGGACGCGCCTGCCCCCGAACGGGCCGATCGGCCCTCGTGACGCCGCGCCCGCGGCGTAGGTTGTTCAGGAGTGGGCCGGCTGGATCAGCCGAGCCGCGGCATGCTTCACCGCCCCTGCGATCAGCTCCGCCCAGCCCTCGACGGCGCGCTCGCCCCGCGTGAGATCATTGCGAATCTCGAACTCGACGCACGGATAGCCGCGCTTCTCGCCGTGGACCGGAATCGCGTAGTCCGTCTCGTCGCCGATGGAATAGGGCTGGTTCACGCCGACAGTGAGGTCGGTGGTCGCCTGGAGATGCCGCGCGATCGCCGGCGCGAAATCCCGGTCGCGGTGGAAGAGCACGCCGATCTGCCAGGGGCGGGGCACGTCCATGAAGACCGGCGTGAAGCTGTGGACCGTGACGAGGATCGTCCGCTTGCCGCCCACGTCACGCGCATCGAGCGCCCGCGTCACCGCGTCGTGGAAGGGATGGAAGATCGCCCTTGCCCGCCGCTCGATCTCCTCGCGCGAGAGATTCCGGTTGGCGGGAATCTCCGTCCTCTCGCTGACGGCGGGCGCGAAGCTCGGCACGTCCACACGGCGGTTGCAGTCGCAGACAAGGCGCGAATAAAGCTGCGTGAACAGCGGCGCGTCGAGTTGCCTGCTCAGCGCGATCGATATGTCGCGCGCGCCGATATCCCACGCGATGTGGCGGCGACGGTCCTCCTCCGACAGCCCCATCGTTCCCAGCGCCTTGGGGATCAGCCGGCCGGCATGCTCGCAGATCAGGAAGAAATCCGATCCGCCGTCGGGATTGAAGACGTCGAGGGGGTGCGGCTCGTCGGGCGAAAGGAGCGGCTCGGGCTCGGTGGACAAGAGGGTTCTCGTGGGTGGTCTGGCGGCAGCTTGGGAGGGTTGTACCAAATCATACAAAGTTCCGCCCGAGGATCAACTTGTATGGCTCCGTTGACGGGTGGCGCGTTCCCCGCCTACCTTGCCCGGACGGGCAAGAAAGCGAGCGCGTGTGACCGCGACCACCATCATCGAGGCGAGGGAGCTGACGCGCCGCTTCGGCGGACTGGTCGCGGTGGAGAACTATTCGCTCGACCTCTTCGCCGGCGACCTGACGGGCCTGATCGGCCCGAACGGCGCCGGCAAGACGACGGCGTTCAACCTGCTGACCGGCGTCGCCAAGCCGAATGGCGGGCGCATCACCGTCGCCGGCGAGGATCTGACCGGCCGCCCGCCGCATGTGCTGGCGCGCAAGGGCCTGGCGCGCACCTTCCAGAATATCCGCCTGTTCGACGATCTCTCCGTTCTGGAGAACATCATGTGCGGCGCGCATATGCGCCTGGGCGCGCCGCTTTTCGCCACGCTTCTCCAGCTTCCGGCCTTCCGGCGCGCCGAACGAAGCATCGCCGCGCGCGCTCGCGAGATCGTGGCGCTGACCGGCCTAGAGCATCTCTCCCGCCGGCGGGCGGGCGACCTCTCCTATGGCGACCAGCGCCGGGTCGAGATCGCACGCGCTTTGGCCGGCGAGCCCAAGGCGCTTCTGCTCGACGAGCCCGCCGCAGGTCTCAACCCTGCGGAAACCGAAACGCTGGTCGGCATGATTCGCAGCCTCAACGAGGAGCTGCGCGTCGCCGTGCTGGTGGTGGAGCACGACATGCGGCTCGTGATGAATCTGTGCCGGCGCATCCAGGTGCTCAACCGCGGCCGGCTGATCGCTGAGGGCGGCCCGGCGGAGGTGCAGAACCATCCCGCTGTCATCGACGCCTATCTCGGCACGCGGCGGAGCAGGCCGCAACATGCTTGAGGTGCGCGACCTCCACGTCGTGCGCGGCGCGACGCATGTCTTGCAGGGTGTCTCCCTGGAGGTCTGTGCAGGCGAGACGGCGGCGCTTCTGGGGGCTAACGGCGCGGGCAAATCGACCACACTGCAGACGCTGTCCGGCCTCCTGCGCCCGCGCTCCGGCACGGCCGTCTTCCAGGGCGTGGACGGCCCCATCGACCTTGCCCGCGCGAGCCCGGAGGCGATCGTCCGGCAGGGCCTCGTGCAATGCCCGGAAGGCCGGCAGATCTTCCGCTCGCTGACGGTGACCGAGAACCTCGCCATGGGCGCCTATGCCCGCCGCGACCGCGCCTCGGCAGGCGCGGCGTTCGCCCAAGTGCATGCGCTGTTTCCGGTGCTCAAGGAGCGGGCGAACGCCTTGGGCGGCGTGCTGTCGGGTGGCGAGCAGATGATGCTGGCCATCGGCCGGGGGCTTCTCGCTGCGCCGCGCCTGCTGCTGCTCGACGAGCCCTCGCTGGGGCTCGCGCCGCAGATGGTGGAGCGCATCTTCGACGTGATCGAGACGCTGAAGAGGGGCGGCGCCACCATCCTGCTCGTGGAGCAGAACGCGGCCATCGCGCTCGAGATCGCAGACCGTGCCTATGTGCTGGAGAACGGCCGCGTCGCGATCTCGGGCTCCGGCCAGGAGCTCGCCGCCGACGACCGGGTGCGGCAGGCCTATCTGGGGGCGCCCGCGTGAGCCAGTATCTGTTCCAGCAGCTCGTCAACGGCCTGTCGCTGGGAAGCCTCTACGCGCTGGTGGCGATCGGCTTCTCCATGATCTACGGCATCGTGCGGCTCATCAATTTCGCCCATGGCGATCTCGTGATGGTCGGCGCCTTCGCCACGCTCGGCATGGTGCTGGCGGGCGTGCCGTGGCCGCTGACCCTCGTTTTCGTGCTCCTCGTCGGCGCGCTCGCCGGCATGGCGATCGAGACAGCCGTGTTCCGCCCCATGCGAGGCGCGAGCCAGGTCACGGGTTTCATCGCCACGCTCGCGGTTTCCGTCACCATCCAGAACGCGGCCTTGATGATCCTGTCGGGCCAGCCGCGCAACTTCCTGTTCCCGGCCTTCATGCGCCAGCGGGTGCCGCTCGGCCCTGTCAACGCCGCGCTGACTGATCTCGTCATCATCGCGATGACGTTTGCGCTGATCGCCACCCTGCTTTTCGTGGTTTACCGCACCCGCCTCGGCACGGCGATGCGGGCGGTCAGCGACAATCTGATGGCCGCGCAACTGATGGGGATCGGGGTCAACCGCACGATCCTCGCCGCCTTCGCCATCGGCTCGGCGCTCGCGGCGGCCGCCGGCCTGATGTGGGGCGGCAAGTTCGGGCAGATCGAGCCGCTGATGGGTTTTGCGCCGGGGCTCAAGGCGTTCATCGCCTGCGTGATCGGCGGCGTCGGCTCGATCGGCGGCGCCATGCTGGGCGGCTATCTTCTGGGCCTGGCCGAGGTGCTCTTCGTGGGCCTCATGCCGCCCGAATTGGCGGGCTACCGCGACACGTTCGTGTTCCTGATGCTGATCGTGATCCTCCTCGTCAAACCCTCGGGCCTGTTCGTGCGCCATGTTGAAGAACGCGCCTGAGGCGGCGGAAACCCTTCGCACGGGCGGCGCGGCCGCCGCGCTGGCGCTTCTCGCGGCAGCGGCGCTCGGCGTCTATGCCGCGCAAGGCTTCTTCAGCGCCTATGTCGTCACGCTGCTCGCGCTGCTTTTCCTGAACGTCTCGCTCGCTGTTTCGCTCAACATCACCAACGGGCTCGCCGGCCTTTTCTCGCTCGGCCACCCTGCCTTCATGACGCTCGGCGCCTATGTCGCGGCGGTGCTGACCTATCCGCCCGGCCGCAAGGACTTCATGCTGCCCGACCTGCCGACGCTTCTTCTCGAAAACCAGCTTCCGCTCCTGCCGGCCATCCTCCTGGCTGCGCTGGCGGCAGGGGCGATCGCCTTTCTCGTCGGCCTGCCCGTGCTGCGCCTGCGCGGCCATTACTTGGCGGTCGCGACGCTCGGCCTCATCGTGATCGTGCAGGGGCTCGCGACCAACTGGACGGGGCTGACGCGCGGCGGCTCGGGCCTCAATGGCATCCCGCGCCTGACGGACGTCTGGTGGGCCTTGGGGCTGGCGGCTGTCACGGTTTATGCCGCATGGCGGCTCAAATTCTCATCGCTCGGCCGCGCCATGATGGCGACACGCGAGAACGCCCTGGCCGCGGAATGCGCTGGCGTCAGCACTTATCGCGTCCGTATGACCGCCTTCGTGCTGGGGGCGTTTTTCGCGGCCGTGGCGGGCGCGCTGCTCGCCCACCTCATCACCGTGGTGACGCCCAAGACCTATTCCATCGCGCTCGCCTTCAACCTGATCGCCATGGTGGTGATCGGCGGGACCGGCAGCATCACCGGCGCGGTCGTCGCGGCGATCGCGCTGACCGTCTTGTCCGAGGCGGCGCGGCCGCTGGAGGAATCGCTCGGCCTTTACGGCCTCTCCCAAGTGGTCGTGGCTCTGGCGCTGATTGTCGTGCTCTTCTTCCGGCCTTACGGGCTGTTCGGCAGCGGTGAGCCGCGCCTGTTGCGCCGCCTGTTTTCACGTGAGACCGGTTCATGAGCGTCCCCCGTCCGCAGGATGTTTACGCCTCGCGCAGGCTGCCGATCGTGCGGGCGCGGACGGCGCTGCTCGTGATCGACGTGCAGAACTGGGTGATGGACGAGGAGAAGCGCCAGCCCCGGCCGAGCTTCTACGAGGACGCGCGAATGGTCGTCATCCCCAACCTCCGGCGGCTCGTCGCGAGCTGCCGCGAGCGCGGCGTGGAGGTGATCTTCACCGTGATGGAGAACTTCACGCAAGACGGACGTGACCGCAGCCTCGATTACAAGCTCTCGAACTTCTTCATCCCCAAGGGCTCGCATGACGCGCGCGTCATCGACGCGCTCGCGCCGGGCCGTGACGAGATGGTGATCCCCAAGACGTCGTCGAGTCTCTTCAACTCGACCAATTTCGAATACCTCGTCCGCAATATCGGCATCGACACGATCGCCGTGACCGGCTTCCTGACCGACCAATGCGTGGATCACACGATCCGCGACGGAGCGGACCGCGGCTTCCACATGATCTGCGTGAGCGATGCCTGCGCGACCGACACGCGCGAGCGCCACCAGGCGGCGCTCGACGCCTTCAAGGGCTATTGCCGGACCGAGACGACCGAAAGCCTGCTTAGCGAGTTGGCGAAGGGCTGAGCGGGTTCCGTTTCTGCAGGAGTGGCGCCGACGGAGCAGGCGCAAGCACCCACCTCCCCCTTGTGGGGAGGTCGCCGCAAAGCGGCGGGTGGGGGTGCTTCAGCTTGGCGAGTCAGCACCAATTGCCCCCACCCCTTACCCCTCCCCACAAGGGGGAGGGAAACTTCAAAGCCTGCGCCACCGGCAAGATACGGCAGAGCTGACTCCACGTCGCGCAATCCATTTGAAGCCTCATGCCATGCACGGCGCATCAATAGACCAGCCGATAACGCGCGCACTGCTCCTCGGCCGGAAGCTTGCCCATCAGATCGGCTTCGAAGCGCTTGTGCGCGAGATAGGCATCCTTGAGCCCCTGCCCGATCATATCCGTCAGGTCCCCGTCCGCCTCGAAGAGGTCGAGCGCCTGGTCAAGCGACTCCGGCAACCGCTCGATGCCGAGGCGGGAAAGCTCCGCCTTGGGAAGGTTCTGCGGCGCGCCCTCGCACACCTCGGCCGCCGGCAGCTTCTGGTCGAGACCCCATAGCCCCGCCGCCAGGATCGCGCCGAGCACGAGATAAGGGCTCGCGGCCGCATCGGCCGCGCGGAACTCGAAGTGATACTGCTTGGACATGTCGGCCCCGGCGAAGACCGGGCAGATGCGCACCCCCGCCTCGCGGTCGCGAAAGCCCAGATTGTTGAAGGCCGCGCTCCAGCGGTTGGGCGTCAGGCGCAGATAGGAAATGGTGGCCGCGGCCGTCAGCGCGGTGATCGCCGGCAGCTTTTGGAGGATGCCCGCGATGAAAGCGCCGGCGGTTCGGGACAGGCCGGCCGGATGGTTGGGGTCGTGGTTGACGGCCAAGCCGGTCCCGGCGTCGAACAGGCTGAAATGCACATGCACGCCGTTGCCCACCGCGTCCGGCCTCAGGATCGGCGTGAAGCTCGCGCGATGTCCCAGCCTTTGGGCGACAGCGCGCGCGATCTCGCGCACCGCCACGGCTTGGTCGGCGGCCTTGACTCCGACCGCCGGGCCGACCGTCACCTCATACTGCATCGGCCCGTATTCCGGCATGAAGGTGTCGAGCTCCAGGCCCGCCCCCTTCAAGGCCCCAAGATAGGTCTCTGCGAAGCGGTCCTGCCGCCGGAAGGCGTCGAGCGCATAGGAGGCGTTGGGGCGCTCCTCCACGCCGTCATATGTGAACTCGTGCTCAAAGGCCGCGCGGAGCTTGAGGCCGTGGCGCTCTTCAAGCGCAGCGAGAACCCGCTTCAGGAAGGAGCGCGGGCACACGGCCCAGGGTGTCCCGTCCAGGTGCCGGATGTCGCACATGAGAAAATTTTCGGCCGCATGGTCCGGTCCGAAATCCACCCGGACCTGAGTGTCGGGATCCGGCATCAGCACCGTGTCGCCGAACGGGCCCCAGGGGCTCGGCGCGATCGGCCCGTGGGCCGTGATCATGCTGTTGGTCGGCGTCCAGCCGATGCCCTTTTTGAGCCGCGCGTCCATATCGGAAAGGGGAAAGCCTTTCCCGCGGGTCTGCCCCGCCAGGTCGCTTGTGCAGAGCATGACGATCTCTTGGCGGCTCATCTCAAACCTTTTCTCAATTTTTTTCTTCGGGGCGCGCCCGCTCGTCCCGCTTCTGCGGGGTCCGGTTCAGCTCGGTCTCCCCAGGCGCGAAGGGCGTGCGCAAATCCTCCAGCCGTCCCATGCGCGCCTTGCCGTTCTCCCCCAGCCGGTTGGCGATCGCGCCGACCAGCGCCTCCACCAGCGCCATGCCGATCGCCAGAACGTCGAAGATGGAGGGCGACGTCACGGGAAAGCTGAGCACATGGCGCGCCGAGCGCGCGGCGGGCGAGCGCCATCTGTCCGTCAGCAGGACCACGATCGCGCCGCGCTTTGCGGCCGCATGGGCGAACTCGATCACGTCCCGCTGGTAGCGCCGCACGTCCAGCACCACCACGACGCTCGATCTGCCCATGTCGAGGAGATGCTGCGGCCAAGTCTGGGTCTGGCCGCCCACGGTCGTGACGCGCGCCCGTACGGCCGTCAGGAGGTCGGCGAAATAGCGGGCGAGGTTCGAGGAATAGCGCCCGCCCACCAGGTGGATGTCGCGCCGCGGGTCGGCGATCAGCGCCGTGACCGCCTCGAACTCGCTTTGGGCCGTCGTCTGCCGGAGAAGCAGGAGGTGCTCGGCCATCTGCTCCATGAAGCGGTCGAAGAAGCTGCCCGAGCGCTCCGCCTCGGGCGCATGCCGGGCGCCGAAGCGCAGGAGCGGCGACTGCAGCGTGGCCTCGATATGCTCGCGCAATGCGCCTTGGAAGTCCGCATAGACGGAAAATCCCAGCCGCTTGACGAGCCGCAGCACGGTCGCGGTCGAGACGCCGCTTTCCGCCGCGAACTCGGCCACGGTGCGCAGGCCCGCGACGGGATAGTTGGCCAGGAGATGGCGCGCCGCGCGCGCTTCCCGCGCGCTTAGGCCCGGCAATTCGCGGCGCAGGCGCTCAGCCACGTCCGCCGCATCCATGACGCTCGTCCCGCTCATCTCGTGATGTGTATCAAATCAAACATTTTTCGGCGCGGGAAGAAAAATGTATGGATCGATTGACAGGGTCGAGAGCCGGGGGGCATGTTTTCGCCTCAAGCCGCGCCCGCCCTGGCCCCGCCAGGACCAAGGTTCGACCGAGGAGCGGCTGCAACAGGGGAACCTCAGATGAAGAAGCTTCTCGCTGCCTCGCTCGCACTGGCGGCCATGGCCGGCGCCGCCATGGCCCAGGAAGCCATCAAGATCGGCGCGCTCTACAACCTCACGGGCGGCATGTCCTCGCTCGATGGCCCGTCGCTCGCCGGCGCCCAGCTCGCCGCCAAGCAGATCAACGAAAGCGGCGGCTTGCTGGGCCGCCAAGTCGAGCTGATCGCGCCCGACGGCAAGACCGACCAGCAGGAAACCGCCAAGGCCGCCCAGCGGGTGCTTTCGGAAGGCGTGGTGGCGGGCATCGGCCAGTCCGACACGACCTTCGTGATGGCTGCCGCGCCCTTGTTCCAGGAGAAGGGCATCCCCTTCGTCACGTCGGGCGCCACCCACCCGAAACTTCCGGAGTGGGTCGGCGACCACATGTTCATGACGCCCTTCGGCGACGACGACCAGTCCTACGCCATCGCCGACTACACCTATGACAAGCTCGGCGCGCGCCGCGTGGCGGTGTGGACCGACAACTCCATGGATTTCACCAAGGCGCTGAGCACCTTCTTCACGGAGCGCTTTCAGGAAAGGGGCGGCGAGATCGTCGGCACCGACGCCTTCATGATGGGCGACACCGACTTCTCCGCGCAGATCGCGCGCCTCGCCGCCATGGACCCCCAGCCGGACGCGGTGTTCGTGTCGGCCATCCCCTCCGAGGCCGGGCTGTCAGTGAAGCAGATCCGGGAACAGGGCATCACCGTGCCGATCGTTTCGGGCGACGGCTTCGACACGGAGCTCGTCGTCAGCGTGCCGGGGCCGGAGCTCGCCAACGAGGTCTATTTCTCGACCCACACCTATCGCGCAGACGACCGCCCCGAGGTCCAGAAATTCGTCGAGGACTACAAGGCCGAATACGGCCGTGAGCCCGAGAACGCCTTCGCGCCGCTCGGCTATGACGCGCTGATGCTGGTGGCCGACGCGATCAAGCGGGCCAACTCGGCCGAGCCGGCCGCGATCCAGCAGGCGCTCAAGGACACGCGCGGCTTCAAGGGCGTGACCGGCGAGATCAGCTACACGCGCCCGACCATGGTGCCGCCAAAGCCTGTATCGATCGTCAGCGTCAAGAACGGCCAATACGCCGTCGAGGAGATCTGGACGCCGACCCAGTGAGGCAAGGCGGCGAATCGAGCGAACGGGGCCGCGACGGCCCCGTTTCTTTTGGCATCCGCAAGCAGGAGGGAACGGGATGAGCGAGGGCGGCACGCTGGCGCGCTACGAGGGGCGGGACCGAAAGCTGGTCGCGCAAAAAACCGCGGTGCTCGTGGTGGACGCGCAGAACGCCGAGCTGACCGACGAGATCCGGCAAAAGCAGCCCGAGTTCTTTCGCGAGGCCACGACACGGGCGCTTCCCGCCATGAGGCGACTGATCGAGGGCGCGCGGGAGGCGGGCGCGGAGATCGTCTACACCGTCATCGAGTCGCTCACGGCGGACGGCCGCGACCGCTCGCTCGACCACAAGCTGTCCAACATCCATGTGCCGCGCGGCTCGCCGCTTGCGCGCGTCATCGACGACGTGGCCCCTGAGAAGGACGACATCGTTCTGCCGAAGACCTCGTCTGGCGTCTTCAACTCCACCAATATCGACTATGTGCTGCGCAATCTCGGCATAGAGAACGTGATCGTCGCGGGCTTCGTCACCGACCAATGCGTGGACATGGCCATCCGCGACGGGGCGGACCGGGGCTACTACATGGTCTGCGCGAGGGACGCCTGCGCGGCCTACTCGACCGAGCGCCACGAAGGCGCGCTGCGCGCCTTCGGCGGCTATTGCCGCGCGCAGACGGCGGACGAAATCCTGGGCGACCTGGTCGCATCCGAGAGGTAGGCGAGCGCTTCGCCGGCCGGACGCGGTGGCGTTTCGAGGCGCCGCTCGCCTTCCCCGGTGAGGCCCATCCGGCGGCGGGCGTCGGCCGTCAGCGACCCTTCTCCATCGCGGGCCGGCCGATCCACAGCCGGTTGAGCGAGCGGGTCCAAAGATCGGGCCGCAAGCGGCCGGCCAGCCGCGCCTGCGCTTCTTGGTGCGGCCCCACATGCCGCAAGCGGCGAGGCAGAAGCGGGTAGGTTCGCCGAATCAGGCGCAAGGCGCGCTTCGCGCGACGTTGTTCGGTCTCGCCCCAGGCCAGCCCGAAATCGCCGCGCAAGCGATCGGGAAGCAGAAAAGCGGTCACGTCGCCGAACCAGCGGGGGACGGGCAGACGCCCAGCTCCGGCCAGCACGGAGCCTGCGATTTCGCGCGCCGCCGGCCCGACCACGAGTTCGGGCGAGGCCAGGGTCGTGTCGCGGTAGCGGCAGAAGCTGTTCCAGTCCGGCGGCTGGGCCTCGACCGGAATGCCGAAAAGCAGGCCCAACCGGCGGCATTCCCCGTAATAGCGCTCGCGAGCCACCGCCCCGAGCGGCGGCAGGACGAGTTCATAGGCCAGCAGCGCCGTGTCGGTGAGCGTGGCATGCACCCACATCAGCGCCGCCTCATCGTTGGCCCGATAGGCGGAACCCGCGGGGTGGCGGGGGCCGAGCGCCTCGGGCAGCGCGCCGTGCACGCCCGCATGCCGCCGGTGCAGGTTCCGGGCGGCGGCCAGCGCCTGGGGCAGCGAGCCGAAGACCAGCGTGAACATGATCCCGAAGGTGCGGTGGAAGCGGCCGATCGGGTCGGCGAGCACCGCCGAGTGCTCCCCGATCGCGGTGGCGACCCAAGGGTGGGCGAGCTGCATGAGAAGCGCCCGGCCCGCGCCCAGAAACAGGGCCGCCTCCCGGTCCACAAGCCAGATCGCCGAAGCCGGCCCGAACACGCCCTCGACATCGCCTGGGCTTTGCGCCGCGGCCTGCGCCAGGCAGCGCTCGAAATCATCTGTCCCAACAGGCTTCGGCGGCTCCCGCACGGGCTCGGCCTCAGCGAGGGGCGAGCGGCGAGGTTTCGAAGTTCCGCAGCAGGTCTTCCGCGTCGCGATAGATGGCGACGCATCCCGCTTGTCTGAGTTCGGCTTCGGGAAAGCCGCCGCTCAAGAGCCCGACCGCCCTCATGCCCGCTTTGCCGGCCGCCTTGGCGTCATAGGGCGCATCGCCCACCACGACGGCCTCTGCCGGCGGCAGGTCCAGCCGCTCCAACGCCGCGCGAAAGATGTCGGGCTCGGGCTTGGAGCGCTCGGCGTCGTCCGAACTGGTCCGGGCATCCACAAGATCGGGGATGCCGGCGATCTCCAGATAATGTTCGAGCTCCTCCGCCTTGGCCGACGTGGCGAGCGCGATCCGCATGCCCGCCGCGCGGATGCGCTCGAACAGCTCGCGCACGAAGGGAAATGTGCGGGTTTGGGGCAGCGCGCGCTTCACCAGCTCCGCCCGGAAGCGCTCCATCGCCTCGCCCTTCTCCTCCACGGCCGATCGCTCGAGGAAGACGGGCATCAACTGGTCCCCGCCTTTGCCGATCTGGGGCCTGATTTCATCCACCGGCACAGGGTGGCCGAAGTGCCGGAAGGTTTCGGCCCAGGACCGGGCATGAAGCTCGTTGGTGTCGATCAGGGTTCCATCCACGTCGAAGATGACGGCCTTGGGCATGGAGAGGCCTCGCGGGTCAGGTGAGCAGGAAAGCGCCGATCGCTGCGGCGGCGGCGGCCGCCCCGACCGCGAACATCACGAAGAGCGGCCCCTTCGCCCCCGGCTCGCGAGGCGAGCCTTCGATCGGCAGCATGGCGTCGTGGTAGTCGCCGCCGTTCTCGATTCCCCCGTCGGGCGCGGGCGCTCCGCTGCGCTGTGTTTCGCGGGCGATCCGCACCTGCTCGGGCGTGAGCGGAAAGCCGCCCGTCTCGGAATCCGTTTCGAGCGACGACAGGCCGGGGTCGTAGCCCGGCCGCTTGTCGCCCGTCAGCCCTTTGCTGATGTCGCCCTTGATCTGGGCGGGGTTGTCCCCGTTGCGGGCCATGGTTGCGCCTCGAATGCTGGAGCTTGGCATGATCTTGGAATGAGCGCCGCATCGCCAGGGGCGGATGCGGCCGTCATGGCTGAATCCGAAACGGGGAGAAGCGCAGCGAGTTGCAGGTGTTCAGCAAATCGACAAACAGCAATGCTCTGGTCCTTTTGGCTAGGAAAGAACTGCCAAGATAAACAAATGTTGCATGCGCGACCGTATTCTTGCTCTTTCCCTTCGAAACTTGGAACCATGCAGAAGAAAAGCGGTTTTGTCCGGCGTCACGCGCTCGCAATCATGTGAGATGGTGACGGCTTGGCAGAGGGCTTCTCGGGTTTATCTCGCACTCCCCCGGCGAGTGGGCCTGAGAAGCCCTGACCCGCCCAGCCCTCCATTGCTTGGCCCGCCCTTTCCAAAACCGCCTGTCCAGCCCCCGCGCCAGCCGCGTTTCGGTCGAGGCCTTGGAAGCAAAGGACGCGGCCGGACATTGCGTCGGCTTCCGGCCGATCGAGCGGCGCGGCCGGAGCCCTCGGCGTCCTCTGCGGCCCATTCGCTGCGCCTTCGGGCCGATCGCCTCGGTACGCGGGCGTACGATGAATGAAACCCCGGACCCATGGGTGAATTGACGGAGGGAAGGCGCCGAAAGCCGCCTCGCGTCACGAACACGGAGAACCCCCATGCGTAACGCCATTCTGGGCGCGGCGTCGGCCGCGCTTGCCCTGTCGCTCAGCTCCAGCGCGCTGTTCGCGCAGGACGCCGCGGCCCCCACCGTCGATTTCTGCGACGAGCTCGTCCGCTTCATCGAAGCTCACGGCGATGCCGAGCCGGTTCTTCCCCTTGCGGTGGAGGATGCCCGCGACTTCCAGACCGCCAATGACGTCACCGCCTGCCGCGACGGCTTCGTGCGCATCCGCGACGCCGGCATCACCGTGCCCGCCGCTGTGGTCACGCAGATCGAGGTTCCGGCCGAAGGCCAAGCCGCCGCGGCCGGGGAGGCCGATGGCGCGAACATCGTCGTGCAGCAGCCTGCGCCGGCCGTGACGGTCGAGCAGGCCGCGCCCCAGGTGACGGTGCAGCAGCCCCAGCCGCAAGTGACGGTCAACCAGCCGCAGCCCGAAATCATCGTCAACCAGCCGGCCCCC
>DASYHP010000006.1:0-32597 GCA_035998495.1 Mesorhizobium sp. | reverse complement strand
GAGTCTCGGATCGTCACCCGTCTCCCTCGCAACCAGTGCGACATTGCCTTCCTGCCCTATGCCAAGGGTGGGTGGCAGAAGATCCGTGTTGATGGCTGGCAAGGATGGGTCAATCGCCGGTATCTCAGCGGCGAGTAGCGCCGTACGGGCTGGAAGCACCAAGCCGGCCACTCCGGATCGAGCGGCGCGCTAACGGCAAGTGGAGTGATCTGGCCTGGAGGAATGGTCACGTGCCTTCTTCCTTGGCCGGTCAGTGCTTCCACCTTCCAGTCGAGGCGCTGGGTCGGTTCGTGCGGAGGGGCGGGGCACGTCAGTCGAACTCCCATGGTTTGGGCTGGAGCTTCTGGGCAGGTGTGACGCGCGAGCGTGACACGGGCGAGAGGCCGAGCTCGGCCATGAAGCCCTTCATGATCTCGAGTTGCTTGTTGGCGATGCCAAGCCAGGGGCTTGGCTGGATGTAGCCCGACGGCAGCTTGATCAGCGTGGGCGTCTGGGCAAGCGTCTTCTCCGCTTCCACCCAGCGGCCATAGGCCTGGCAATAGGCGGCAAGCGCTGCACGATCGGCTTCGGCGAGTGTGCCCAGCGCAAAGAGGTGGCGGGCCAGCCGCTTCCATTCCGCCTTTGCAGTGGGGCTCAGATGAGCAGGGCAGGTGGGCGGCTTGTCGTCAGCACCCCTGGCATGGTCGCCGCCATCATCGCCGCGCCAAGCAAGCGCTCCCCCTCGTGTGCCGCTCACGACCCGCAGGTGGGCGGGCTTTGGCTTGCGGCCGCGCATCAGGCGCCCTCCTGCCCATGAGGGGTGGCCTGAGCTGCAGTCTGCCGCTGTGCCCTGATCTCCGCAAAGGAGCGGCCATCCCCATCCAGGGTGGCCTCTTCACCCGTGAACTGCTGCCAGCGCTGAACCGCCACATCGACGTAAGCGGGGCTGAGTTCCACAGCCAGGCAGATCCTGCCCGTCATCTCGGCGGCAATGATCGTTGTGCCCGAGCCGCTGAACGGCTCGTAGATCGCCTGCCCTGGGCTGGAGTTGTTCTCGATGGGACGCTGCATGCAAGCGACCGGCTTCTGGGTGGAGTGGCCCGTCTCGTTCTTGGCTGGCTTGGGGATCTGCCACACCGTGGTTTGCTTGCGATCGCCCGACCAGTGACCTCTTGCCTTCTGCCGCACCGCATACCAGCAGGGCTCGTGGCTCCAGTGGTAGTCGCCTCGGGAAAGCACCAGCTGGCCCTTGTCCCAGATGATCTGCGAGCGAAGGGCAAAGCCACAGGCGAGCAGGCCGTCGGCAACCGTGCCGGCATGCAGCCCGGCATGCCAGACGTAAGCCACGTCACCAGCGAACAGCGCCCATGCCTCGCGCCAGTCGGCGCGGTCGTCGTTGAGCACCTTGCCTGTTGCCGTGCTACCCTTGTCGGCAACACGCGCCTCGACGCGATGGTTCAGGCGCGCTGGCGCTGTCGGAAGGCGGCAAGCCGACGATGACGCTCGGGCCCACCGAAGCCAAGCCGAAGCCGGCCTTTCGCGCCTATGAGGGAGGCAACATGGCCGCCAGGCAAGGGCGCCTGTCCAGGGCATCACTGCCTCTGCCGCTCTCCACCTCCACGAACTCGGCCGTGAGCGTCAGCCCTTCGGCTTCGGCAAAGCGGGCGATGGCTGCACGTTGTGCTTCCAGCCCCAGCCCTGACCGGCCCTGGCGCTGAGTGGAAACGCGGAGGTAAGCGACAGCCGGGGAGGGGGCCGGACCTTCTGCCGCCATCCCTGCAGCAACGCTTGCATCGACCGCCAATCCCGTCCCGCCATGTTGCACAGCACCACGCCCCCAACTCGGCCTTGAGCGCCCCAAAATGGGGCTTTCCCAAGGTTGTCTTCACGTCTGAAAGGTGGCTCGATGCACCACGCGAAGGAGGACCACACCCCAGGCGCAGGTCACCTGCGCATGCCTTCGCTTCCCTTATGTTACCTGGTTTATCGTGATAAAGGCATCCTTGCATCGGCCGGAGAGTGAGCCGCTTGGATTTCTGGTGTGGCGCAAGATTTGCGCCGCTTGATCCATTGGCCTTCAACTCCCGGTGACGTGCCGGAGGCGCGAGGGCGGTGGCGGAGTCGGTAACCGCGCAGCAGTACAGACGACAGCTCGCCACCGTTGTCGCGGTGGACGCGGTGGGCTTCTCGCGCCTGATGAGCGAGAACGAGGAGGCCGCCGTGGCGGCGTTCGAACGGCGTCGCGATCTCTTCATTGCTTGCTGTGAAGCGCTTGGCGGGCGCACCTTCGGCGCCGCGGGCGATAGCATCATGGGCGAGTTCGGCACACCTGCCGATGCCCTGCGGGCGATCGCCGACTTCCAGAGCAAAGTCGCCGCGCTGAACATCACGGACGACCCGCGCATGCGCTTGGCGTTTCGCGCCGGGATCAACACCGGCGACGTCATCGTGCGCGGAACCCATCTCTACGGGGATGACGTGAACATCGCCGCGCGGGTCCAGGAGTTTGCACCTGAAAACGGTTTCGCCGTTTCCGAGACCACATGGCACCACGTGAAGGATGTGACGGACACGGCGTTCAGCGATCTCGGCGAGATCCGGCTGAAGAATATCCCGTTTCCCGTCCGCATTCTCGTTTCGGGTTCCAATGGCTGCGGCTCCGGGACCCGGAGGCGAGAGGAACCCTTCCCAACGGTGGGCCCTCCGGCCATCGCGGTGCTTCCCTTCCGCTGCGAACCCCCTCTGGCGTTCATGGCCGACGGCGTGGCCGAAGACATTCTCCACGGACTGTCCAATACCCGCTGGCTTTCGGTGATCGCGAAAGGTTCGAGCTTCCAGTTCCGGGACGAGAGCGCGGGTCTGCGTTTCATCGGCCAAGCGCTGGGCGCCCGCTACCTGGTGAGCGGCGCGCTGATGAGGAGCGGCGAGCGGCTCCGGATCGACGTCTCGCTTGCCGATTCATCCGAGGGCCGCCTCATCTGGTCGCGGCGCTTCGAGCATGAGCTTGCCGGCATCATCGAGCTCCAAACGGAGATCGGCGGCGAGATCGTTTCCATGCTGGAAAAGGAACTCGACCGCGTCGAGCAGGCCCGCACCTTCCGGGTGCCCTGGGAAAGCCTGGAAACATGGCAGCTCATTCGCCGAGGACGCTGGCATCTGAGCCGCCGCACGCGCGAGGACGTTCTTGAGGCGCTTCGGTTCTTCGAGGCTGCGTTCCGGGAGGACCCGGGTTCAAGCGCGGTTCTCAACGAGTTGGCGTGGTGGTGGTTCTGGCGCGCCTGGCTGCGCTTCGGGGACAGGGAGGATCTGGAAAAGGTCGAGCGATTTGCCGGCCAGGCGCTCGTGATGGACAGCACGGATGCGCGCTCCCATGCCTATCTCGGCGTCTGCGACATCATGCGCGCTGAGCCCAAGGCCGCGATCGACCATCTTGCCGAGGCGCTCCACTTCAACCCGAGTTTCGCATTCGCCCGTTCGGCCATGGGCAGCGCGCGCCTTCTTTCCGGCGAAGCGGAAGCAGCCATTCCCTTTTTCCGCAGCGCCGAACGACTGAGTCCCTTCGACCTTTACGGCTTCCACAATCTGGGTGAGCTCGCCGCGGCCGCCTCGCTCGCCGGCGACTGGGCTCAAGCGCTCACCGCGGCGGACCGCTCGCTCAACCTCTCGCCCGGCTACTTCTACGCACGCGTGCTCAAGGTTGGAGCACTGGGCCGGCTTGGGCGATCCGTCGAGGCGTCGCGCGAGAAAGCGGCGTTCCGCGTTAGGCATCCAACCTTCTCGCCGGACCAAATGCGTTGGATTCCTTTCGCGGACAAATCCATCAACGAAGCGCTGATCGACAATTTCGAGGCCGTCGCCTGAACATGCCGGGATTGGCGCTCCGCCCAACTGTTGTGAGACGCTTCACGGTTCTCCGCGTCTGGACACCCTATTCCAGGAAGGTACGGCGCAAACCCATGGTGCTTCCTGTCCAAGATGTTTGAACCAAAATATTTCGATGGCATCCGCAGGGCGCAGAACGCACAGCCGCCCGCGTCCGAGCTTCCCGCCTTCGACCTTTACCGCCTTTCGTCCGGCGGATTGGTCGGCCGGCTCCTCGGCTCCCTTCACGAAGACCCGCGCTGGCTGCTCGCCCTTTGCCGCCGCTTCATGCCCTTTCTGCAGTTCGGGCGCTTTCTGCTGGTCAGCCGCAGCCTGCACGTCCGGGAGGTTCTGGAGCGCGAAAGCGACTTCGAGACACCGTATGGACCGGAGATGGCCGAGATTGCCGCCGGGCCGACCTTCATCCTGGGCCTGCAGGACGGCCCTGCCTATCGGCGGTTGAAATCGCTGGTGCTGGCGGCCTTTCCGCCCGACGAGGTCGAGGCTGCGGTGAAGCCGCTCGCCGCGCGGCACGCGGCCGCCATCATGGACAGCGCCGATGCCAAAGGCTTCGACGCCGTTCACGATCTGCTGCGCGTCGTTCCTCTCCGCATCTGCCGCGAGTATTTCGGGCTCGTGATCGCCGACGAGGCGGCGTTTGGCGATTGGGCGATCGCGCTGAGCGCGCTGTTCTTTTCAGACCCGACCGGCAGTCCGGCGACACGCGAACTCGCCCGCGTGGCCGGCGCGCGCCTGGGGGACTTGATCGCGGAGTCGGCGGAGGCGGCGAGAAACCGCCGGACGCCCTGCGAAACGCCCGTCGCTCGGCTTGCCGCCATGGTCGACGATGGCCGGCTGTCTCCCGACGAGATGCGTGCCGTGCTCTTGGGAATGATCGCTGGCTTCGCTCCCACCAACCTCTTGGCTAGCGGCAACTGCTTGGACGTGATCCTGGCGCGCCCGGAGGCTCGCGCGGCGCTGGAGCGCGCTTGCGCCGCAGGCGACGATTCAGCAATCGACCGCGTCATTCTTGAGGCCATGCGCTTCAAGCCGATCTGGATCGGACCCTGGCGCTATGCGCCCCGCGACACGGTGATCGCCCGCGGCTCGAGGTGGGAGCGCGTGGTCAAGGCCGGAACGGTGGTCATTCCGGCGACGCTGTCGGCTATGTTCGATGCGGACACCGTGCCGGACCCCAATCATTTCAGGCCGGATCGGTCGGCGCGGGACTCCCTGGTCTTCGGACACGGCATCCATCTTTGCGTCGGCGCGGCGCTCGCGCGCGTTCAGATCCGCGAATGCCTGCGCGCGCTCTTCGCTATGCCCGGCCTGCGGCGGGCAAAGGGCAGAGCGGGAAGGCTCGCGCGTTTGGGCGCCTATCCCGAAAGCCTGACGCTCCGGTTCGATCCGCACCCGCTCTGCCGGGTCGTGGAGCACGCCATGGTGACGGTGGTTTGTCCGGTTCGTTCCGACGTCTCGCTTGCCGAGGTGCGTCGGGACGTCGAGAGGTTGGGCAATCCGGCAATCGCCTCCGTACGGACAGCGCTCGACGAGGCCGGCATCTTCCATTTCGCGAGCCTTGCCGTGGTGGGAACCGATCGCAACGAGCAGGGCCGCGAAACCGGCGTCCTTCTGCTTGAGCTTTCGGTCGATGGAACAGAATCTGAAGCTCTTGTGGCTTTTGCGCGCCATGCGGGAAGCGTCATGGGTCCGATTTTCGCCGAGCATGGCGGGCCCTTGCCGAAGGAGGATCTTGCCGCGTTTCTCCGTCGGCACAGCATTGCCGTGTCGCCCCGCTTCGGCGGACATTCGGGCCTGGTGTTTTCAGGTACGCCCGGCCATTCGGTCGCCCGCATCCACGCCGAGGCGAGGCTTGAGCGGATGGCTCGCGAGATCGTGGAAGCGCCGCGCCCAAGCGGGGCAGTGGATGCGGCCGGCTTGCTGCGAGAAGTGCGGCGCCGGATCGGGCAGGAGAATGGGCATGGCTGGGCGCTCCAGGCGGCCGAGAGCCGGCTTGACCAGGGCCCGGGCAGCGCCTGGCGCGCCGTGAAGACGACGGTGCTCGCGCCCTGGGTGCTGCTGACGCTGACAGTTGTGGTCGCCCTATGCACGGCAGCAACCTTCAAGCTCGTCTTCGACCCGGTGGGCGGCCCGTGGCGCAACCCGCTGGTGCTCGGCGCGGCGCTCGTGCTCGCCCTGGCGGGTCTCCTCTTGGCAGCTTCAACTGTTCTTGGGCTGGCTTTTCTCGCGCTGCGGAGGCTGGAGAAGGGCGACGTGGCGAGCGACGAAGCCGTGTCGATCCGCCAGATTGAGGCCGTCATGGAACGGGAAAACCGTTCCGCCCAGAACCACCTGACGGCGGTCTCGATCATGAAGCCCGGCCTGTTGCGCAGGCTCGTCCTGCGCTTGGCCTTCTACCTGATCTCGATCGCTGCACGCGAGGTGTTTCGGCCCGGCTACCTCGCCAGCCTCAACACGATCCATTTTGCCCGGTGGGTCCGCCTGCCCGGCACCGACCGGCTGGTCTTCCTCAGCAATTACGGTGGGAGCTGGGACAGCTATCTGGAGGATTTCATCGCCAAGGCCGCGGCGGGCCTGACAGGCGTGTGGAGCAACACCGCCGGCTTTCCCCGGACGCGGTGGCTGTTCGGCCAGGGCGCACGCGACGGCGAGCGCTTCAAACGCTGGGCGCGCCGTCAACAGGTCCCCACCCTGTTCTGGTATTCGGCCTATGGCGAAAACACGGGGCGCATCCGCATCAATTCGGCGGTGCGGCGCGGCATCGCGTCGGCGAGCGACTGTGAGGCCCGGGATTGGCTCCGCCTGTTCGGCTCGGCGCCGCTGCGCCGGGCGGTTCCCGGCGAACAGGCGGAGGTCACAGTGCCGACCGCCTCGTCCGCCCCCGAGACGCTCGAATCCGGGGAGATCCAGACCATCGTCTTCAGCGGCATGGGCAGCCTCGGCCATGCCCAAATGCTGGCCGTCGGCATTCCCGAAGACGCGCTCCGGCCGTCGATGAAGGCTTGGCTCGCCTTTATCGCTTCGCGCGTGAGCTTCGGCGACCGTGTTCCGGCCGGCCGCGCGATGCTCGCTGCCTTCGGGCCGAATGGACTCGCCCGGCTGGGACTCGGCGCGGAAGGGGGCGACGACCCGCTCGACACGTTCCCCGTGGCCTTCCGCCAAGGTCTGGGCAGCGCGGCCCGCGCGCGCATCCTCGACAACGGCGGCGCCGACGGTCCCGACACCTGGCGTTGGGGCGCGGCGCGAACGCCTGTCGACGTTCTTCTTGTTGCGTTCGCCGAAAGCGCCGGAATGCTCGAAGACGACCTGAACAACATCCGGGAGCGCACCGCAGCAGCCGGGTTGCGCATGGTGGCGGAGTTGCCACTGGTCCTGAAACGCGAGGCCGGCAGACCGGCGCGCGACCAGTTCGGCTTCGCCGATGGTGTCTCCCAGCCCATCATCAAGGGCACCCGCCGGGCCTTCGCAGCCCCGTCCCCAGATCATCTGATAAGAGCCGGCGAGTTCGTGTTGGGCTACTGCGACGAGCACGGCTTCCTGCCCGCCTCGCCCTCCGTCGCCGCCGGGCGCGATCCGTCCGGCATGCTGGCGCCCGCGGCGGATGCCCAGACCATGCGACGCCGCAGGGACGCGCGGCGTGACTTCGGCCGCAACGGCACGTTTCTTGTGGCGCGGCAGTTCGCTCAGCACGTCGAGACCTTCGAGCGCTTCTGCCGCGCAGCGGCGGCAACGGCGTCCGCCGAAGCGGGCGAGCCGATCTCGCGCGACTGGATCGCCGCGAAAATGATCGGCCGCTGGCCTGACGGCACGTCGCTGGTGCGCAATCCCGAGGGCCGGCCCGGGCGCGGCATCGACAACGACTTCCGGTTCGGCGCGGAAGACCCGCACGGGCTGGCATGTCCGCTGGGCGCGCATGTGCGCCGCGTGAACCCGCGCGA
Source organism: Mesorhizobium sp. (assembly GCA_035998495.1). GTDB lineage: Bacteria > Pseudomonadota > Alphaproteobacteria > Rhizobiales > Rhizobiaceae > Mesorhizobium_B. Next base: position 24,798 of record DASYHP010000006.1, on the reverse strand, counting down.
CTCGCTGGGCGAGGATCACGAGACCCAAATCCGGATCAACAAGCGGCACCGCATCCTGCGGGTCGGGCGCACCTATGAAGAGCCGGCGCGGGATGGGAGGGAGGCGGAGAAGGGCCTGCTCTTCATGTGCCTGAATGCCGACATCGAAAGGCAGTACGAATTCGTGCAGCAGAGCTGGACCTCATCCCCCAGCTTCCACGGCCTGCAACGGGAAAAGGATCCGCTCATCGGCGCCCGCGGCGATACCGACCGCTTCACCATCCCACGTTGGGAGGGCGCCGTGGTGCTGAAGGGACTGCCGGACTTCGTCGCCACGCGCGGCGGCGGCTACTTCTTCGTGCCGGGACGGGCGGCGCTGCACTTCATGCATGCTTCGCTCTGACGCCGCGCTCTCCGGCTCGCATTCGCGTTGGCGGTCAAATGGCGGGCGCGGGGCTCACATTTCGGTCTCGGCCAGCTTGCGGAGGGCGCTCGCTCGGCTGATCCTCAGGGCGGCGCGCTTCAGCTCGACCAGCCCCGCGGCACGCCACTCGCTCAGCGTCTTGTTGACCGACTCGCGCGTGGCACCGAGGAAGTCGGCGAGTTCCGACTGGGAGATGTGGATCCACCCCTCGGCATCGGCTAGGCGCGCGGACAGGAGCAGGAGGCGTTTGGCAAGCCGCGCCTCGATGTCCAGAAAGGCTTGGTCGCCGAACTCGCCGCTGACCCAGCGCAGCCGCGCGCAAAGAAGCTCGATCATAGCCCGCGCGAGCTCGGGATGGCTGCCCACGCGCTCCATGAGCTGGGCGCGGCCGATCGAAACGACCTCGCACGCGCCCATGCACATCGCCGATGCCGTGCGCCGCCCACCGTCGAGGGCACCGATCTCGCCCACCAAGCTGCGCGGCAGCTCGATATTCGCGATGAGCTTCTGCCCCTCCGGGGACAGGATCGAGATCTCGATCGTCCCGCTGACCACGCCGAACAGACGGTCGGCGCAGTCGTCCTGCATGAAGAGATAGTGGCCTGGCGCGAAGCGCTCGACCCTGCAGCCGGCGAACAGGCGGTCGAATAGCGCCGGCTCAAACCGCGCCGTCGCGCGATTGCCTTTGGTGCCTTCCGCCGCGAGCATGCCGCGCCCCGTTGCAAAGCTCTCGGGCGAGCTTGCGGCAAACGCCGGCGCCGATCAAGGGCGGGGGCGGAGGCGGCGCGTCCCCGGCGCCGCGTCGAACTCACTGGATCCGGAACTGACCCGAGCTGCTGTCGCGGAAGGGAAAGAAGCCGAGATCGAAGGCCCGCAAGATGAAGTCGGGGTTCTCGCCGAAGCCCAGAGCCGTTTCGCGGTTGAGGAAGCCCTTTTCCTTGAAGTAGCGCGCCTGGAAAGCTTGCCGGTCGAGCGCCTCCCATTGCTGGCCCGAGGCGCGATCGGCCAGGCAGCCACGCACATTCTCAGCCGCCAGGTCGGGCACGGTGAAGCTGTCCTTCCGAAAGTCGAGCATGCCCAATGAGGGAACCACGTCGCGCGGGTGAAGGGTCACGCAGACGCCCGTCTGCCCGTTCGCATCGACAAGCGGCAACACGAACCAAGGCCGCTCAAGGCTGCCGTCCAGCTGACTGAAGGCGCGCATCCGGTTGACATAGCGGAGCACCTCCATCTCGTTGGTGTAAAGCTGATCGCCGCTGATCGTCCACGGCCCGATCAGCCCCTTGGCCCTGAGCTCGGCTTCAACCCAAGCCGGGCTCTCCTTCAATGATTGCACGAAGTCGATCGAGGTGGACGCAGGCTCAGCCATGGTTTGGGCCATCGATCTTCCAGAGGATGCTGCGACAAGCGCGAGGCTCAGCGCGGCCGCCAGACGAACAGAGTTGCGAAACATCGGCGTCTCCCTCCTCAATAGCCGGCTGCGGGATCGTAGTAATGGTTGCGGGGGCTGTAGCCATTCATGTCGCGCAGGTGGTTTTCGGTGATGTCGTTCTTGCCGGCGACCCCGCCAACGCCCACCGTGCGGACCTCCTCCTGGAAGTTCTCGGTGAGTGTGCGGCCGTCGATGCCCTTGTAGGTCACCGGGTTGAGGTTGACCGAGCCCTCGTTGAGGTGCGTGGCGTGGATCAATTCGTGCCCGATGACGATCTCCTGGGGCGCGCGAACAGGCGAAACCGTGCCGGTTCCGGCATCGAATTCGGCCAGGTCGGCGCTGTAGGTGGGGTCCCAATGGATCACCGCGTCAACGGGCGCCTTCGACGGATCCTGGGTTTGGTCCCAACCGGTCGACGCGGTGTCCTTTCTGAACTCGATCGTCGTTTTCTGCGGGCTGTCGATGATGCGGCTGACCAGCTCTCGCCCGGCATTGTGGCCGGCCGAGGACGAGAAGATGCCCACCACGCTGTAGACGGCGTTCTGCAGCCAATTCTTGGTGATCTCGCCCGTGGTCGAGTCGACGCGGGCCGACGGGTCGAGCTTGCGCAGGGCGTCCTCCGTCTGGCGCCGGAACGCCGCGTCGCCGGCCACCACGCCTTCGAGCCCCGTCGGATCGATGAACGCCATCGGGTTGTTGTTGGCATAGGCGAAGAGGTTGCAGGCGATCGGGTTGCGCTCGCACCGGTCAGGTGAAGCGAGGTAGAGCGGGTCCGGCGATACGAAGCGGCCTAGGCGGGGGTCGTAATAGCGCTGGCCCTGGTAATAAAGGCCGGTCGCGTCGTCGAGCTCATGACCGGTGAAGCGGTGACGCGTCTTCTCGGCGGGCAGCAGCGGCGCGTTGGCCGCCACGTGCCGGGCCCAGTCGGGCGACAGGGCCGCGGGTTCGAGTTCCGTGCCGAAGGCGCGGTAAAGCATCTGCTCCACGGGAAGGCCGTCCGAGTTCATCACGAAGTCGCTCGAGCTCAGATGATCCTTCAGATAATAGAACCAGCGGCCGGTGGCATGTTCGAGGCGCATCAGCCGCTGATCGCCGACAAAGGCGAAGCTTTCCGCGCCCTTGGGGCCGACGGTGTAGCCTTGGGTCGGGTAGAGATAGAGCGCCACACTGGCCGGGTTCTGCCGGTCGGCGATCCGCTGGTAGAGCCGCCGCCCCGTCTGGTCGTAGCCGAACGCCACCTCGCTGCGGGCGGTGGTCGCGCGGATCAGCCGCCCATGCGGATCGAACACCGCCTCCGTCACCGTCGGGCTGGAGGCGAGCTGGCCGAAGCCGTCGAAGGTGTAGGGGGCGACGTCCGTGCCAGCCGGGATCAGCCCGGTGGCTGCGCCCGCGGCTGCGGTCAGGGCGACGCCGGGCGAGAACTCGTCGTTGCGAATGAAGGCGCCGGCCGCCGAATAGTCGAAGCGCGCATCCTCGCCGAAGCGCACATGGCGCGTGAGCTGGTTCTTGAAGTCGTACTCGAAGGTGCCGGAACGGTCGACATGACCGGCAGACGTCGCGCGATCGGTGATCACGTTGATCGAGCCGTTCCCGTTGAAGACCATTTCGAGATCCTGCAGCACGACGGCCTGTCCCTCGGCCCTCGCTTCCGTGCGGATGCTCTCCAGGAACTGCGTCTCGGGATCGTAGACCATGTCCGTGAAGGCGCCGCCGCGGTAATCGATGCGCCGGATGCGGCCCTCGGGTGAGTAGAGCACGTTGTCGACCACGCTCTGCCTTCCGCCGATCGCGGGATGCTCCACCGCGACCGAGCGCAGGTTGGCATCGGGCCCGAGACCGAAGGTGGCGGCAAGGCCGCCCGGATCGACCGAGCGCGTGATGCGGCCGTCCAGCGTGAGCGAATAGGCCTCGGTGAAGGTCTGGTCGCCGATCGTGACCTCGTGGCGGACCAGCCTGCCGTTCCCGTCATAGCCATAGCGCTGCACGACGTCCAAAAGGCCGTTGGGGTCGGCGTGGCTGATCTCCGTCGGCTGGCCGAGCGGCAGTGCGTGGGGGTCGGCGAAGCCTTCGGCCGAGGCCATCTGAACGGCTCGGTCATAGATGTAGGAGACCGTCTGGCGGCCGTTCACCCGTTCGACCAGTCGGCGGTCGAGGAAGTCGTAGTCGGTCTCGACCGTCTCGACCTGCCCGGATTCGGAAACACGTGCCTCGACCCGCTGCCGGCCGCGATTGTCGAAGAAGAAGAAGCGGCTGCCCATGCCGGGGATCGTTTGGGACTCGAGGTCGCCCGCCGAGCTGAAGCTCAGGCGCCGGGGCGTGGTTTCGCCCGGCAGGACGATCTCCGACAAGAAGCCGAACACGTCGCGGTGGAACGTCGTGACATGGTCGGAGCCGCGACCGTCGCCCACGGCGACCGCTGCCACGCCCTGCTCGCCGCGCAGTTCCCGGATCTGCTGCTGCATCTCGCCGCTGACCCCGTCGTTGAAGCGCGCGATGCTGTTGGTGCCCCACTGGTGATAGCTGGTCACCGTCACCTTGCCGGCCGCCGTGGTTTGGGTGACGCGGCGTCCGGCCTCGTCGTAGCCAAAGGCGGTGCCCGCCCGTTTCGTCGGTCGCGGCACGTCCCCGAGCGCGAAGACCTTGCGCAGGTCGAGCGCCTCCACGCCGGCGAACGCCTCGATGGTGAAGGGCGTCCATTCGAAGATCAGGTTGCGCTGGCGGTTGTATTGCTTGAAGGCGAACACACGGACGCCGCCGCCGGCGGCGTTCTCCATCTTGGCGATTTCCGTGCCGTCGGCGTTGAACGCGGCCGCCTGGTCGATGAACTCGGACTCGCCGGCGGGCGTTTCCGTCGCCGAGGCGTAGCGCCGGAGCGAGGTGAGGATGAGCGACGGCAAGCCGTTGCGGCCGATCTTGTAGCTGTAGCGGCGTTCGGCGCCGTCGTCGGCCCTTTCCAGCACCTTGCGGGTCAGGCTGTCATAGGCATAGGAGACGCGCGCGCCAAGCGGGCTGACCTGCAGGCTGAGCTGACCGGCCCGCGGGCCGTCATAGGCCATTCGCGTCACCTGATCGAGGGCCGCGTCCGTGCCGTTCAGTTTCCGATGCTCAAGCGGCAGCACGCCCGAGGGATCGAACGTCACCGTCTCCGTGGTGCCGAGGTCGTCCTTCACCGCGATCGTGTTGCCGAAGACGTCGAAGTCGAATCCCTTCTTCAACGTCCGCACCGGGGTGCGAAATGCGTCGAGCCCGTCGGGCACATCCTGGAGCGACGAGAAGACGTCGAGCTCGCGGCTGATCAGCCGGCCGGAGGCGGGCGCATAGCCGAGACGCTCCACGCTCATCAGGCGCGCGCCTGCCGAAACCGTGCGCTCCGACACCGCGTTGACGATGCCGAGCGGCGCAAGCGCTGCGCGTGACGCCGCGAAGTCGTTGCGGACCGAGGTGCTGAAGCTCGGCACCGAAAGGCCGAGCGGGCCTGCGACCTCCTCCGCGCGCGTCTCGATCCGACCGGCGAGGTTGAACTCGTCGAAGGCGGAGAACACCTGCCGCTTGGTCGGCCTGACGCAGCTTTCGTCGGTTGTGGGCTGCTGCTGCTCGGGGGAGGCGGCGACCGTCAGCCCCTCGCTCGTCTTGCGCAAGTAGTTGGTGCCGTCGCCGAGCGGCACGGCTTCCCAGACCGCACTCCGGCAGTTGAGCAGGGTGCCAGGCTCGGGCAGCTTCTGGCCGCGGGTGGCCGTCGACAGCGAATGCTGGAACGGGGCGTTGGGGTCGAGCGTCGCCGTGCCTTCCGCGCTTGCGACGAGCACGGCGTCGGGCCGCACCGTGTAGGTTCTGGAAACCTTGAGCTTGCCCGCGAGATGCAGGTCGGCCGCGCTGCTGGCAAACGTGTAGTACTGCTCGTTGGTGTAGCCGGTGCGCCGGGTCGGCGCGCTGTCGGCCGCGAACTCGTCGCCATAAGTGAGCTTCTCGACCTCGGAGAAGCCGATGAACCGCTTGTTGACCGTGTCGAAGAATGGTCTGTGGTAGAAGAACTCCTCGGCCTGGACGAGCGCGCGGGGCAGGCCGGGAACGCCCTCCGAGGTCACCATCTGCTTGGCCAGCACGACCGGGAAGTGCAGGGTCGTGAACTGGCGCCCGTTGGCCTTGTCGCGCAGGAGCTCGTCGGTCGAGGTGGCGTAGCGCACGTCGTGGCGCAGCCCCGAGCCGAACTCCACCGTGGTCAGGAGATTGGCCTTGACGAGCTGCACGGGACCGGCGCGGTTGAAGTCGATCACCACGACCGACTTCACGTCCTCGCCCGCCGGCTGCTGGAAGACCAGGATTTCCGACTGCCCGTCGGCGTCGAGATCGGCCACGCGGCTGCGGAAGCCGGCGACGCTGGGACCGACCTGGACGCGAAGGTTGAGCGACAGGGCGATCGGCGTGCGCAGGAACGAGCCGTCGCCGTAGCCCAGCCACACGCGCATGGCGTCCGTGGTCTGGCCCATGCTGGCGAAGTCCATGATGCCGTCGCCGTTCGCGTCGACATACCACATGGTTTCGAGCCGATCGGTGGGCTGCATCCCGGAAATCGCGGTGAAACGGCCCGCGCCGCAGACCGGGTCCTGCAGGTTGAAATCGCCGAACAAAGGCGCACCTGCCTCGCGCGAAAAGATCGTGCCGCGGTTCTCGTAGGTGCAAAAGCCCTGCCGGGCAGGCTGAATGACCAGAAGGTCGGGGAGCCGGTCGCCGTTGATGTCGGACAACCGGGTGTTGGGCTGGGCGAGCGCCGCCGCGTCCTGGGCGAAGAAGGGGAAGGGCCGGGACAACGCACCGAAGTTCACCCGATGCTCGCCATCCGCCTCGCGGCGCGTCAGGTTGAGAAAGATGCGCCATTGCGTCCGCCCGTCGGCATCAAGCTGGGTCGAGACGATGTCGGACAGGTTGTCCATGTTGATGTCGAGAAAGCGGCTGCGCCCCTGCTCAAACAGCGAGGGCGAAACGCCAGGCATGCGGATTTCTCGGCCGATATAGGCGAAACCGCCTGCGGCATCGCCGGCATAGATGAAGATCACCTCGTCGCCGACCTCGACGATGTCGGCGAACGAGTCGCCGTTGATGTCGGCGAACTGGAAGCGATTGTCGGAAAGCCGGGGAACGACCTCGGTCAGGAGGCCCGAGCTGCCGGTGCGCTTGAGCTTGAGGCTGGCGGAGCGCTCGAAGGAGCTGTCGAGCGAGCCCTCGCCGAGCAACACGCGAGTTTCCGCGTCGCCCGACTGGACCACATCCACGAGCGCGTCCATGTTGAGGTCGGCAAGCTCGAAATTGGCCGGTGGCAGGTCGCCGGCGAAGGCGAGCTTTGGCGCCTCGTAGACGATGTCGCGCGCCGCCAGCTCGGTCGCGGTCCAGGACGAGTAGTCGAGTGCAATCGGTGTAAGCTGCTCCGTTTCGGCCGAAAGCGGCGCGCTGTCGCCGAAGCGGTAGATCATGCGCAGCTGGTCGAGCACGTTGATCGAGTTGGGATCGATCTTGGGTGTCAAATCGGCCTGCGCCTGCGCCAGGCAGTCGGGATGGGCGCGGACGGTGAAGCGATTGCCGCCGCTTCCGCCCTCGCGCCCGACATAGCTCAGGCACCATTGATTGTAGATGTCGCCATCGAAACTCGCAATGATGCGGGAGAAGAGCTTGCCGTTGACCTGGCGCACGCCCGTCACGTTGCTGACAAGGTTCGCCTCAGTGTCGGCTAGGTCGAAGCGGTAGGTGCTGCGCCCGCCGGCAAAGGCGATCTCGCTGAGATAGGCGCGGTTGTTGTGCTTGACATAGGAATAGCTGATGGGGTCGCGCTCGGCGCTGACTTCCAGCACGAGCGGCCAGCGCGTCACATAGGGCTCCGCGCCGCCGAAGCTGCCCTCCGCCACATCCTCGCCGCCGCTGAAATACTGCCGCGTGCCGTCGGGTCGCTGGACCTCGAAGCCCGAGGGGATCGTCACGCTCTGGGCTTCGCCTTGGGGTCCCAGGGTCGGCACCACGAACGGCGCCGGGAGGAACGTGATCGAGATGAACTCCTCGGCAAATTCCGGACGGAAGCGCAGACCCGACCCGTCGGACGTCTTGCCCAGGAACACCAGGCGGCTTCCCATCAAGCTCAACCGGCTGAAGAAGTCTCCGTTCGGCTTGAAGCCGCCGATCGCGGTGCCGAGGTCGTCATTGACGTTGATCGAGGGCACGTTGATCCCCCAGCCGATGCCCATGCCGCCGCCGCTGTCGCCCGCGAACTGGCTGTAGGAGAGCTTCACGGCGGGCGCGTGCTTGCCGCGGGTGGGAAGCTCCGGCAGGGGCAGGGTGAAGTTGGCCGAGCCCGTGTTGCCGCTCAGGCTGAAGGCGCCTTCCTCGCGCGTGACCGTGCCGCCGGCCGCGGGAAGCTGGATCGCGCTCGACGCCGATTTATCCTGCGCGAGCGCGCCTGTCGGGCCGCAAGCTGTCGCTGCCAGGCACAGGAAGAGAGACCGGAGATTTCTCATGACGCACCCTCTTGTTTGTCGAGGGTGTATCGGGCCCGCTCGCGCAACTCTGTGAACGGCTTCACAGGTCCCGCGAAGGGATCGTTTCCGTGCGGGCCGGGTCAGGCGCCCGGTTCGCGCCGGCACGCTTCGGCGAGACCTGCGGCCGTTGCCGCGGCGCAGATCGGGTTGCCCTTCAGGTAGAGGTGGGGCACCGACAGGCCCTGCACCGCTTCCGGCTGCGCGATCTTGTTGAAGCGGAGATCAAGATGCTGAAGGTCCGCGAGAGGCTGGAGCGCGCGCGCGTCCGCAAGCTTGTTGTCGACCAGCGACAAGGAGACGAGCCGCACCGCCTCCGACAAAGGCCCGGCATCGTCGATCCGGTTGCGGTCGAGCACCAGCATTTCGAGCGATGCGAACCCCGTTCGCGGCCATGCTTCGATCCGGTTGCGTTCGAGGTGAAGGGTTTGCAAGCCCGGCAGATTCGCCAACGGCCGCACGTCGGCGACCTGGTTGCGCGACAGGCGCAGCTCGCGCAGGCCGGCAAAGAAGCGCAGCGGATCGAGCGCCTTGATCTCCGCATTGTTGAGGTTGAGCGATTCGATCGTCGCGGCCCAGCGCTCAGCCGCAGGGCAGTCCGTCTGGAGAACCCCCGCCGCCGCCAGATGAGGCTCAAGCCCGAACATCAACGCCCGGCTGTCGCCAAGCGAGAAGGAATCGAGGCGGTAGACAAGGCAATAATCGGCAAAGCCGCCGAACTGGAGATCGAGCCCATCGAGCTGCGCCCGCTCCAGAAACGGCAGGCCCGCCAGCGCGCTCACGTCGCCGATGCCCGTCTTGCCGATGTGAAGGAAGCGCAGCCGGCCAAATCTCTCGACGCCGCGCAAGGTCGAGATCGGGTTGCGCCCGACGCTGAGCTCCTCGATGCCGCCGAGCTGGGGCAGCGCGGCGAACGAGGTGAGCTCGTTGTCGGCAAGGTTGAGCTTGAGCAGCTTGGAAAGCGCTTCGAGCGGGCGCGCGTCGGTCAGGGCGTTGCCGGTGAGGTCGAGTTCGCGCGCGTTCTCGAACAGATCGAAGTACCGCACGGTGGTGAGCCCGGCACCGCGCAGCCGAATGTCGGTCATCCGCCGCAACGCCTCTTGCGCCTGGGCGCATCCTTGGGTGCCGGAAAGCTGCATGAGAACGCCGATCTCGGCCTGCGCGGACGGGTCGAGCAGGCCCGGCTCGTCGTGCGCGAGGCAGGCGGGTCCGAAGCGGGACAGATCGAGAGGATTGCCGCGGATGACGAGGTGCCGAAGCTTTGGCAGACCATCGAGGCCGTCCACTTGCGCGATCCGATTGTCGCTCAAGTCCAGGGAAACGAGCGTCTTCATGCCGAGAAGCGGCGCAATGTCCGTGATGGCATTGCCTGACAGGTCGAGCGCCTCGAGGTGGCCGAGCAGCGCCACCGGCCGAACGTCGGCAAGCATTGCCCCGCTGAGGTCGAGCGTCGCGTCGGCCGCGAAATGGGCCGCGGCATCCGCGCAGCGCTCGGTTTCGGCGCGCGCCAGCATGACCCGCAGCGTGAACCCGAAAGGCGTCGCGTCGGCGCGGTGAAGCGCGCAGGCGTCGGCGAAGTCGAGCCGCTCGTCGGCGAAAACCGGATTGCCATCGAGTTTGATCGCCGTGGTGTCCGCGAACTGCCGGAACACGGCGGTGGTCTCGATGCGGTTGTCCGACAGGTCGAGACGCTCCAGGAGGCCGAGGCCGGATAGCGCCTCGATGCCGGCATCCGTAAGCAGGTTCCGGGAAAGGTCGAGCACGTGCAACGCCTTCAGGAAGGCGAGAGGAGTTCCATCGGCGACGCGGTTCCCCGCAAGCGTGAGCCGGACGAGCGCGAGGTGGGAGGAAAGCGGTCGGAGATCGGCGATCCGGTTGTCGGCGAGGTCGAGTTCGGTCAGGCCGGAAAGCGCAGACAAGGGCGCAAGGTTCTCGATCCGGTTGCCCGACAGATCGAGGAAGGCGAGCTTGCGGAGCTGCCCGAGCGGTCCGACTTCGACGATCTGATTGTTTTCCAGCGCCAAGGCGGTGAGCTCGGGCAGAGCGGCGAGCGGACCCACCTCGCTCAGACCGGCCGCCGACAGGTTGAGGGTGCCGACGCCCGATAGGAACGACTGGGCGCGCGCGCAGGCCGCCGGCTTGCCGCGCGCGGCAATGCCTTCGGGCGTGAAGGCGAGCACGGCCTCCACGGTGCTGGCCTGCTCTGCGGACAAGCCTGCATTGACGCACCATTGGGCGAAGGACTCAGGCGGGGCGACTTCGACGGGCTCGCCGCTGACGCAGGCGATGACGGGCGTCTCGCTGCCGAAAAACGGACGGGGATCAGCCGGAATGGCGTCGGCGGGCGAGATGCCGAGCGACGTCATCAAGCCGGCGCAGCCCGGGCGGAAGATGCGATTGTCATGTGTGGCGGCGCCAAACGCCGTTGGAAACTGCAGGAAGTGATGGGTTCCCGTCTCGTCGGCGGCGACAAAGGCCTTGATCGGGTAGTCCGGAGCGCGTGGGCAAAGGATCGGATGCTCCGCCGGCGCCGCAGCGACCACCGCGGGATCGAGCGGGGAAAGCACGCGTGAGGGCGCGACCAGGACACCCAGCCCTCTGATGACGCGCTCCTCGTCCGCCTGCGTCCGGCAGGCGAGTCGATAGCCGCGGCCGTCGGCGATCAGAAGCGGAACTTGGAGTCGCGCCGCGGCCGTCGCCGGCTCCACGTTCTCCACGAGCACAAGCTCGGCTTCGGCCCGCGCGGGGCCGACCGTCAAGGCGAGCGTGAAAACGAGCGCCGCCAGGCTCGCATACGGAGACGCTTGCATTCACTCGCCCCTTTTCCCGGCGCTATTCGACGATGTCCATCACGCCCTCGCCGCAGTGCAGGCGCCCGTTGTCGGCGGCGAGCGCGTTGAGCGGAAGCAGGACGCGAAGAAAGGCGGATGGATGGAAGAACACGCCCAGGCAGCCGAAGCCGCGGGCTTGGCTCAGCTCAAGCTCCGCCCGGGCATCGCGTTCGAGCCGCAGCCCCTGGCTCAGGCCCGAGACCGCGCCGGGCGACAGGTCGAGGCGGAGCCCCTTGAACCTCGACGCGCGCAGCTGGACCGCGCGCGGCGCCGTCACCTGCGCCCAGGCGAGCTGCAGGGCGCTCGAGATCAGCACGAGGCCGAAGCCGCCGCTCGACACGGCGACCCGGTCCTGCTCGCCCGCGCCGCCGAGCGCGAGGCGCGAATCGAGCCCATGCAGGGCAAGCGACGATCCCTGCAGCGCACCGCCGAAGCCGTAGAGCTCGGAGCGGCACAGGCGGACGGCGCGCTCGAACGGCCGCAAGCCCTCGCCCGCCGATCCGATCGAAACATGGTCGAGGCTCGCGCGCGCTTCCTCGAGGACCAGGGCCGCCGCCTCCTCCGCCGGTCCGTCCGCGGCACGGGCGAGGTCGACCCTCTCGATGGCGAGCCAGTTCAGGCCACGGACTTCGATGGCGGCGGGAACGGGCTCGAACGGGCAGATGCTGGACGGCGCGACCCTGCGTCCGGTGCCGAACACGAGGCGGCTGCGGCCGCCCGCGTCGAGCGGCCGGATCTCGACGGCGGCAAAGACCGAGCCGTCGAGGAGCAGGCCTTCGGCGATGCGCGCGGTGGGCGGCAGTTCGAGCAGCAGCGTGTCAGCCCCGGAACAGTCTGGTCCTTTGGCGAGCAGCGCCTGCGAGACGACGCCCTCCTGGGGAACCGTGCGGACACACAGCGCCGAATCGGGAGGGCGGCACGCGAAGCTGGCCGTGCCGCTGGCGGCGAGAGGCTCGGAAAGCGCCGCCGCGGCCGCCTCATCCCAGTTCAACGCGGAACGGTCGGCCGGCGCCATTCCCATTGCGGCAGCCAAGCCGTCGCAGTTGGCCAGGCTGAGCGTCCGCGCCTCAGCGAAATCCCAGCGGAGTGTGGCGCGGCCCAGACGGTCGAGCGCCGGGTATGGGGCGGGGGCTGCGAGCACGGCGAGCGCGAGGCGCTCGGGGCCGATGAAGGCGGCATGGCGATGGTTATAGCCGACGCAGTCCGTGAGGCAGAGGTCGAGATGCACGGCGCCGCCCAGAGCGGCCAGATCCGCCGCGGGAAGGGCCTCGACGGCGGCGGCGGGGTCCGTGCCCAACAGCTCCGCCAGCGCGGCCTCCACCTTGTCGCGCCCGTTTGACCCCTGCCAGATGCCGTCGCCGGCCGGCGCGCCGTTGATGCGGTAGATCGGCAGCAGCCGACGTTGCGGCACGCCGCCGGTCAGGCTGTTGAACGCCGCGACATAGATCGTGTCGCCCAAGCTGTTCTCGCTCAGGAAAACGTCGGCCTGATAAAGACGCCAGCTGTCGGAGGCCGCGGCCGTGCCATCCTGCGGAGCCGCGGCTCCGTCGCCGCAGTCGAGCACGATCTCGCGGAACTCGGGCCCGCGGGGCGGCGCAGGCTGGGTTTGCAGCACGCCGGGCAAGCCGATGCGCTGCCGCAACGCAAAGGCCTCCTTGATGCCGGTGCAGCGGCTCGGCACGGCGTAGAAGAGGTCGGGTTGGCCAGACGAGGCTATGACGTAGCGTTGCGAGCCTGCGGCATCGAACCAGATCGGGGCGGTGGCCGGTAGACTTGCGTCGAACGTGCCGGATGGCGGGCAGGGGATCTTCAGGCTGCCGAACCTGTGCGAGGCCTGAAGCGCGGCAAGCGTGGTTTCCCGAATGGGCGCGGCCGGCAGGGCGAGCAGCGCGCGGGCCGCCGCCTCGTTCGCGCAGCCATCGAGTTCAACAGCGTCGTCGCCAAAAAGCGCGACGTAGACATCGGCGTCGTCGTCCCGGACATAGGCTGCAAGGCCGGGCGCGTCGGCGAGCGCGGCTTGGACCGCGCAAGACAGGAGAAGTCCAAGCAGAAGGGCAGGCGGCCGGATCACGGCAGCTTCCCGAGGCAGGAGGCGGCCTCCGCCTGGCCCATGCCGACCACCGTTTCGGACTCCGAAAGCCCGGCTGCGGCGCAAAGCTCCCGGACGTCGGCGGTTTTCGGTCCCTCGAAATCGACGGTCAGAACGCCGCCGGCAAGTGCCTCGGCAGGCGTGATGCAGAGCGGATTGGCGGCAAGCGCCGGGCGGCGGCAGGCGCGGATCGTGGTCTCCATCGCGCGCCGGTTGGCAAGCTCGCAGAAGAAGATGCGGCAGAGCTGGGCGACCGTGGCTTTGGTTTGGCCCTGCGCGTCGATCACCCGGCTCACGCGTTGGGCGAGGGCCGTGGACTTTTCGGCAAAGCCAAGCCGGCGGACACGCGCCAGCTCCTCGCCGATTTCCGTCCCCCGTTCGGCGAGCTTGGGCAGAAGGTTGACGTTCTCGGCGTCGATGAAGAGCCCGCCCTTCCAGCGACTGAACTCGTCCAAAATGGTGTTCGCGCGCAGGATCGCATCGCGGTAGGCGTCGAACGTCGGCGCGATCTTGCTGTCGCGGGCGGCGAGGTAAGCGGCGTTCATCGCCGAATAGATGGCATTCACCTCGCCCGCTTCGGCGCGAAGCGCGCTGATGCCGGCCGACGCGCTCGCCTTCAGACCCTCGGCGCGGCTCACCTTGCGGGCGAACATGGCCGTGATGGGGCTTTCCGCACCGGTGAAGTATTTGGTGATCGCGGCCCCCGCGCCGGCATCCACAAAGCCGTTGATCTCGTCCTCGCTGACGTTCGAGATCAGTCCGCACTCGGCGTCGAGCGAGGGCGCCAGCACCGTCGCATGGCAGGCGCTCATCTCCTCGATCCGGGCGTTCAGGCTGAAGCCGGGCTCTTGCGAGTCCTCGTAGTCGAAGAATGCCTGGTCCCACCGGATGTCGTTGAGATCGGCGGCGGAAACCCGGCGGTTCCGGCAGAACCGCGTGTTGTCCATCTTGCTTTGCCGGTTCGACGCCTTCCAACGCGCCAAGTCGGCTTCGGCCGCCCGGCAGTTCATGATGCCGCTCAACAGGGAGGCGAAGTTATGGTGGGCGGGCGGCAGTCCCTTCACCTGCGCCTGGCGCAGCGCATCGAGAGCCGCCCCCGCCTGCTCGTCGCTGCGGCCGGGCTTGTGGAAGAGGCAGACGCCCGTTTCGAACTCGCGGATGCGCGGGTCGTCGAACCCTGCGGGCGCGCAGTCCGGCTTGAGCGCGCGCTCTTCCGTCGCCGTGAACGTGTCCAGGCGGCCGTTGGCGGATCCCGCGCCGGCGCTTGCGAGAAGAAGGACGACCGCCGGAACCAGAAGAGATGCACGCATCCGATCGCCTCACGTCGCGCTGCTGTAGATGAAGTAGAGGGTGTAGACCGTTCCCTCGGCGCCGCAGCTGCTGGGAAGCAGACGCAGTTCGTAGGGGCCGATCACGGGCGCCCCCAAATATGGCAGGGTGCTCGACGGATCGTTCGGCGGCCCCACGGGCGGCGGGAACTGGCGCACCTGGAAGCGCTCCTCCCAGAAGTCGAGGATGCGGTCGAGACGGTCCTGCGACGTTGCCACGTCGATGAAGTTCTGCTGGTCGATGCGGGCCGGGCCGATCTGCAGCTCGGCAACCGTCTCGGTCGAGCCGGGAACAAGCGGCCGGAACACCATGCCGCTGCCGTCGTGGCTCAGCACGAAACCGTCGCGCTGGGTGCCCGTGCAGGTGAACTGCGCGCCCACGACGATGTCGATCAAGGTCATGTTGCGCGCCTGCTTGAACTTGGCGGCGTTCCACAGGCTGAAATAGCCAAGCCGCGCCATCTCGCCCTCGTCGAATGCCGCGGGCGACACCTCGAAGCTGACCTCGCCGGACTGCGCCAAGCTGCGGGCGAAGCCCGAATTGGCGGGGATCACCACCTGCGCGACGCCAACCTCAACCGGTCGCTCGTCGAAGAAGCGCTTGTCGGCGATGCTGTTGACCAGCACTGCCAGTTGCGTCGCGTTGCGCACATAGGTCGAGGGCCAGTCTTCCCGGGCCCCGGTCACGCCGGCCACCAGCGCGTAGCGGCGACGCATCAGGTGAAGGTTGAGATTGGCCGTTTCCAGGAGCCGGCGCTTGCTGGCCACGTATTCCGGGATGCCCTTGAGCAGTTCCGACAGGGTTTCCTGGCCCGCGATGAAGAGGTTTCTGCGAAGTGCGGGGTCGTCGATCCGCGATACCAGCGCCCCGACCTCCTCCTGCTGCTTCTGCACCTCGGCCTTGATGTCCCCTTGGAAGGCCAGGATGCTGGCCTGGAGCTCCCGGCTCTTCAGCCCGAGCGCCATGGCCTGGTCGAGCCCGGCCACGAGTTCGGTGGTGTTCGACTTCTCCTGGGCGATGCGTTCCTCGAGCGCGCGCATCTCCTCGTCGCTCAGCGCCAGCATGGACTGCTGCTGCCGCTCGCGCAGCTCGTTGATGATGTTGGTCGAGGCTTGGCTCGCATCGGCGAGTTGCGTCACCTGGGCGCCAACTTCTCCGACGCGCAGGAGACGGGCCTCGGCGTCCGCCACCATGCGGTCGAGCACGGCCGTGTCGCCGGCGAGCTGGGCGTCGGACAATTGGAGGCGCTCGATGTCTTGCCGGGCGATCGCGATCTCGGAGCGCGACCGCTCGATCAAGAGATCCTGTTCGGCCGCATCGAAGTCGAGCAGGGCGTTCTCGTTGGCCTGAAGCTCGAGGGCGGCGAGTTGCCGGGCATGCTCGGCGCGAAGGGTCGCCACGCGGGCCTCAATGTTCAGCGCCTGGGACTGGCAATCCACGTCGGCGATGCTGTCCTGGAGCACCAGTTCCTTGATCGCGTTCATTCCTTCGGCGCGGCGGCCGGCGAGCTGGAAATGCGTGCGGTGCAGCGCCACCGCCTTTAGCGCCTTGGTGAACTCGATCTGTTCGTTCGCCTGCCGCACGGCGGTCAGCTGCCGAGTGAGAGCCTTGATCTGCGCTTCGGTGTTGGCTTCCAGCGCGCCGATCTTGAGCGTCGTGTCGAGCACTTGGCGAATCGCGTCGAGCGCGACCAGAGCGGGCTTGTCGAGCTTGATGGTCGCATAAACGCCGCTGGCGAGGCCGGCCGCGGCTACCGTTTGTTCCGGGACGGTCGAAAGGGCCGCCGCCAGCCCTTCGGCTGCGGTGACGCCCATTTGGATGTATTGGATCGTCTTCAGGAAGCCTGCGTTCCAGTCCTCGAAATGCTTGATCTGCGCATTGATTTCGTCGCGCTGCGCGGCGAGATCAGCCGCCTCCTTCTCGATGCTGGCGATTTCGCTTTCCCAGATCTTCTTGGCGAAGTCGGTTTCGGTTTCGGTGAACGCGCCGCAGTCCACGGTGACGCCCTCGGGCAGCGTCGGGTTGTCGGCCAAGCCGTTCACGACGATCTGGTCGTTGCCGACCATCTCCGAAAGGTCGCTGAAGTCGGTATCGCCGACCACGCATTGCAGCACAAAGGCGCGGGCGCGGATCTGCTCGCGGTTGAGTTTCTCGCGCAGGCCCGGTTCGGTGCCGTCGCCGCACATGCGGCGGACATACTCGGCCTGCGTGAAAGCCGGCGCGGACGCAGGGCAGGCCTCCTCCCCGTCGAGCGGAACGAAGATCTGCGCTGGCGCGGCGCCCACGAAGCCCAGCTCCTTCTCCAGGCGGCAAAGATCCTCGCGCGAGACCTTGCGGCGGAGCCCATAGGTCACGGTGCGACGCTGGGCGATCTGCTCCTTCTGAAGCTCGGCGCGCCGGATCGCATTTTCGGAGATGCGGATCGTTTCCTCTTTCTGGGCGATGCCGATGCGGATGTCCTCGCGCTGGCTTTGGTTTCGGTCGCGCTGGCGGTTGTACTCGTCGATCTGGGCGCGGATGGAGTCGATCTGCATGTCGATGTTCATGCGGGTCATTTCCCAGCTCAGCAGCCAGCGAAGCTCGTTGCGGCGGTCCATCTCCGCTTCCTTGCTGAGGACGATCAGGTCGAGCTCCCGCCGGGTGTCGATCTGCTTTCGGCGGCTTGTGAACTCGGCCATCTTGGTGGCGAGTTCCATTTCCAGCCGCCTGATCTGCTGACGGAAGTTGAAGCTGTCGCGCTCGGCGTCGACCTTGTTGACTTCCTGCTGAACTGTGTTGGCGAAGGCGTCCGCCTCGAGTTCGAGCTTGCCGATCCGGTGAGCGATCAGGTTGATCTGCTGACCGCGGATCGTGCGCTCCTCGTCGATCTGCCGCGTCGCCTCGCCGTCCTTGTTGGCGTGCCAACGCTCGACGATCGCCTCCACGCTGCGCTCGATGACGTCGAGCTCGGCCCGCGTTTCCCTGATCTTGGCTTCGAGCTGCTCGAACTTGATGGTGGTGAACTGGAGCGGGTCAATGCCGACAAAGAGAAAGCCCTTCTTGACGCTGTCGAGCCGAGCGGCAAGTTCCTCCTCCAGCACCAGCAGATCGGCCCTCAGGTCGTCGTAGGTGCTCTCGCCGGGGATATCCATCTTGGTTTCCACCAGCGTCCATAAGGCCGCCTCGTAGTTGGTCAGCGCCTTGGACAGGTTTGGCTGGGATTCGACGCCTGCGCCGCCTCCGCCCACGGCTTGGGCGATGGCGAAGTCGAGCTGCTTCACCCGGGCTTCCGACACCGTCTGGTACCAGGTGTCGCCCATGCTCGTCAGGAGCCGAACCTTCAGGCTGTTGAGTAGCACGAGCTGGCGCGCGAACTCTCGGTAGCTGGCTTCCGCTTCGGCTTCCGAGCCGCCCGACGCGGCTTGCTGCCGAGCGAGCAGGCGCAACCCCCGCTCGACGTCCTGCAGGCCGCGCACGGCGAACTCCTGCATCTTCTGCGGCGAGGGCGGAGAATCGTTGCGGCTGATGCCGCCGGAGGCCGACAGGAAGGGGAGGTCGGAGGCGAGAAACAGGCTGTAGCGGCCGAGCTGCAGGTGGCAGTCATAGTTGCAGACCTGCGCCAGGCGGCCGGCCTCCTCGGTCCCGCAGCCCGCGAGGAATTCGTCGAGATCGCCCGCGACCTCGCCCATATACTTCACATCGGCGCGGAAGTTGGCGATCTGCAGAAGCGTAGTGAGCTCGCGCCCCCGGTCAACGGCCGCATCGAGGTCGAGCTCGTTGCAGGATTGGGCGCTCGCCGCCGCCGTGCCAAGGACGAACAGGCCAAGCGCGACGAGGAAGAGCCGAAGGCGCATCATCGGGTCAGTTTCCGCTGGAAAGGAAGGCTTCGGACAACTGCCGGACATGCGACGACAACGCGGCCGCGAGCGTGGTGTCCAAACTGGGGGCGCCGAAGCGGCGCACAATCGCTTCGGCGGCCGAAAGGCAGCTTGTCAGCGGCAGCATCACGTCCGCTTCGAGGCTGGCCGTGTCGCGCGTGAGGTCAAGGTCGTCATACACGGCGCCGAGCCGCTCGCAGGGCGCAAGCTCGCGGCGAATGCCGGGGTCTTCGGAGGACGAAGCAAGCGTGGCCGTCGCCTCAAGGACGCGGTCGATTTCGGCCGTCATGGCGGCGAGCTCGCCCTCGGCCTTGCTGTATTCCGCGAGTTCCGTCGGCCGGTCCAGTTGGGACAGGTCGACCGCCTGGATCTCGGCGATCGTGCTTGCCGCCTTCAGCCCGTCGGTCTTGACCAAAAGGAGGTTCGATTCGACGTTGCCGAGCACGCGCTCGAGCTCGAGGATGTCGGCCGACCTGATCTCGACATTCATCGCTTCGACGAGAGCCTGGAACTCCTCGCTCGCCTTTTGGAGCAGGCTGAGCGCGTCCTGCACCTTGACGTCGACCTCCCGCATCAGGCGCTCGCGCACGCGGGTGGTCACGATGCGGCGCATCTCGCCGCGGCTCCGCACGGGCGCCAACTCGCAAACGCCGTCGGCGAGCTTGTCCGCGTCGAGCCGAGCGCGAGCCTGGGCGAGGATGGACGCCAAAGGCCGCCAGCCGGGCTCCAGCGCATCTTCCGGCGCGCCGGAGGGCAGCGCTCCTTCCAAACGCACCAGCCGTTGGAGGCGCGCACATTTCCCGGGAAGCGTCGGCTCCGAAAAATAAAGCATAAGCCCGATCAGGGTGAGCTCGGCGGCCGCCGATGCCTGGCGACGGCGCAAGGCGTCGAGCCGCTCGGCGCCATCGGCTTGTCCGCGCTCGAACAGTTCGGAACGCGTGAGATAGAGTTCGAGCAGCGCTTGCCGCTTGAACAGGACGGGCGCGTCCGCGCCCGGAATGGCGATCACGGGAAAACCCTTCCGCGCCTCCTCCCCGCTCGGCTCGGGCGATTGGTCTTCGCCGACGACGACGCCATTGAAGGGAACGTCGGGAATGAAGCTCGACGGAACTGCGACGTCCGATGCGGGCGCCAGGGCGGGGTTGCCCAGAAGCGCGAACCGGGACGCCTCGGGTGGAGGCTCCGCAAGCGTTGTGCGCCAAAAGGCGTCGAGCTTGTCGAAGGTGTAGCGTCGGTCGAGGATGGAGTCGCCCGCGGCGGGCGCCATCGAGGCGAGACACAGGCCTGCCGTTGCGCCGAGCAGGGCGAGGAGCGCCCGCGGTCTCATCGGCAGTACCACAGGCGCGCCGGCGCTTGGGGATGCGCGCAAAGCCCGAGGCGGTCCCCTCGCTCGCGCCAGGCGGCGCGGATCGCCGCCAGGCCGTCTTGGGAGGCTTTCGAAGCGTTCTCGCCTTCGAGCACGGCGTCGAGCCGCCAGAAGGGCGCGCCGGGGTCGGTCGGCAGCACCTTGCCGATCATGTTGACGTGGAACGCCGACGCCTTGAGGAGCGCCTGGGCATTGGCGACATTGCGGGAGCGCAGGTCCGCGTAGGTTTCCGCCGATATGCCGCCGAGCGCCGCTTTGAAATCCGCTTCCCGCGCCTTCACGGTGGCAAGCATGGCGTGCGCGCCTGCGAAAAGATCGTCCAGCGTGCCGGTGCCGAGCGCCACATTGGCGCCCTCGATACTGACGGTGCCGAAAACGCCCTTGAAGATCGCGCCGATCGCGTCGAGATGGTTGCGGGCCGACTGCAGCTCCACACGGCGCAGCGCAATGCCCGTTTCGAGATCCGAGGCTTGGCTGACAAAGCTGCGCAGCGCGAGCAGCAGCCTGTTGAACAGGCTTTTGGCCTCGTCGGGCGGATCGAGGAAGATGCTCTCGGACTGTGTGAGCGCCTCGTCGGCCGAGAGCTGCTCGATGCGCGCGCGTGTAAGCGCCGACTCCACGCAGCCGTTCACGGCGTTGAGCGCGTTCAGCATCTGCGTGCCGTGGTAGATCTGGTCCATGCCGGCGGCGAGGCCGAACGGTTTGCTCCGCACCGAGGTGAGATAATCGGACAAGTATTCCCGGCCGAACGTCACCATCTCGCATTCAAGCCCCTTGGAGCGTTCGCGGACGTAAAGGCCGTAAAAGGAAGCGCCGAGGAAATACTTCTGGTCGTCGGTCAGCGCGACATCCTCGACGAACAACGTCTGTGCCACCGTCTCGTAGCGACCGCAGGCATAGGTCAGTCGCAGGCAGGCATTGTCCTGCTGGAGGTCGCACTGGGCAAGCTCGGGTCCGCAGGCCTGAGCCGTCGCCGGCGCGGGTTCGGCAGCGGCAAGCCCGGCGGTCAGCAGCGCCAAGGGCCATGAGCGGCAGAGCCTAGAGACGAGCCGACTCATTGCTGCGGCCGCACGATGACAGGTCCCGCATCGATGATCCCGTCGATTGGAAAAGGCGAAACGGGACCGGGTTGCGGACCGGCGACCACGGGCACCTCGACGATCTCGATCGGGCGCACCAGAACATCGTCCAGGTCCCAGACGACTCCGATGCCCGGCTTGCGCTTGCAGGCCGCCATCACTTCCGACGACTCGTGCGGAAAATCGCAGATCGGATTGCCGCTGATATAGGTCGCAGGCTCCGTCCAATGAGCCAGGCCGCGAATGGAGACGATCCGGTTGCCGCGCAGGTCGAGCCGGGAAAGCTGGCCGAGCGACCGCAGCGCGCTCGCATCGACAATGCGGTTGTCCTCGAGGTCGAGCGTCTCCAGGCTGGACAGCTCACCCAGCACGTCGACTTGGCCGATGCGGTTGTGGCTGAGATTGAGGCTCTTCAACTCCTGCGACTGCAGGCGCGGCAGGATGGTGACCTGGTTCGACGCGAGCGACAGGTTCCGCAGGCTGCGCAGCTCGGCCAAGGGGCCCATGTCCTGAATGCGGTTGTCGTAGAGATGCAGCTCGGTCAGCGCGCCGAAGTGACGGATCGGGTCGATGTTGGTGAGCTCGCGCTTGTTCAGGTTGAGGAGCGCAAGGCCTGCCGCCCAGTCACCCATCTCCTGGCAGTCGAGCACTTCGACACCCTGACCCGCCGCCACGGCGTTGGCGGCGAGCACGAAGGCCCGCGCGGCGCCCAATGCCATCGGGTCGAACTTCTCGACGAGGCAATAGTCCTCGAAGCTCAGGTAATCGATGTCGAGATCCCGCAAGCGGGCCTGCGTCAGACGGGGCAGCGCATTGATCTGGCGGATCACTCGCACCGCGGTGCCGCTCAGGTCGAGTTCCGTCAACTCGGGCAGGGTGTGCAGGGCATTCAAGCTGCCGAGCGGGTTGCGGGCGAGCGACAGCCGGGAAAGCCGCTGGAGCCCCGCGAAGCTCGAAAGCGACGCGATCTGGTTGCCGGACAGATCGAGACGGGCAAGGTTGGGCACCTCCGAAAGCGCGGAAACGTCCGCTATCGCGTTGTCCGGCAGTTCGAGGCTCTCGATGCGCGACAGCACGCCGAAATAGCCGACGCTGCGCAGCCCGACGCCTGCGACGCGCAGATGGGTGCGGCGTTTGAGATCGGCGTCGGATGCGAGGCAGTTGGGGCGCCCGACGGCCGAAAACAACGCGTTGACTTCCGCGAGTTGGTGGGCCGTCAGCACGTCGGCATGGGTGCGCATCATGCAGGCCGGCAGGTAGGACGAAACGTCCACGGGATTGGCGCTGAGGTCGAGGGCGTCCAGGGCGGTCAGCTCGGCCAAGGGCGAGATGTCGCGAATGCTGTTTGCAGCCAGGTTGAGTTGGCGCAGCTCGACGAGGCCGCGCAAGGCGCTCACGTCGCTGATCGCATTGGCCGACAAGTCCAGATTGCGCAGGTTCTTGAAGAGAGCGAGGGGGCGGATGTCGCTCAGGTTCTTGCCGCTGAGCGGGAGGCTGACGATTGAAGTGAGCGCGTCGGCGGCTTCCCGGCAGGTCGCCTTTCCGGCGGTCTCGAACAGCACGCGCACCGTGAAGCCAAAGGGGGTGGCGTCGCCACGATGCGCGGTGCAGACGTCGGCGAAGTCCTCCATGCCGCCGGCAAGCACGGGATTGCCGTCGAGCCGGATCGACACGTTGCTGGGCAGGGCCGCGATGCCTTCAAGCGACTCGATCCGATTGTTCGAGACATCCAGGAAGGTCAGCGCACTCAAGCCCGCCAGCGGTTCAAGCGATGCGCCATCGATCGCGTTGCCGGCGAGGATCAGCTCGGTCACCGCCACGAGCCGCGCCAGCGGGCGCAGGTCGGAAATCCCGTTCTGCGAAAGGTCGAGTTTCCTGAGGGCGACAAGCGCGCTGAGCGGCCGCAGATTGGCGATGCCGTTGCCGGCGAGGCGCAGCTCGCTGAGCGCGGTCAGCGCGCTCAGCGCGGAAAGGTTCTGCACGTCGTTGCCGCTCAGATCGAGGAAGCTCAACTTGGTCAGCCGGGCAAGCGGGCTGATATCCACCAAGCCGTTTTCCGAAAGGTCGAGCGCCGTGAGATCGACAAGCGGAACGAGCGGGGCGGCGTTGGTCAGGCCGAGGCCGGAAAGATTCAACGAAGACAGGCCCGCGAGGAAGTCTTGCGCCCGCTGGCAAGCGGCCGGCTGGCCACGCCCCGCGACATCCTCGGGCGTCGCTGCGAGCAGCGCCTCGACGGTCCTGATCTCGGCTGGAGAAAGATCGGATTTGCCGCACCAAGCCGTGAAGGTCGCAGGCTGCGAGTCGAAAACCGGCTCCCCGGCGTTGCAGGTGATCGCGTGGACGGCATCTCCGAAGAAGGGCCGAGGATCGGCTGCGAGCGCGGTAGCGACATCGATCCCGAGCGCCTCGACGAGCGCCCGGCAGCCCGGAACATAAATGCGGTTCGTCAGCAGGGTGGAATTGAGCGCCTGCGGAAACTGGAGATAGAGCTTTTCGCCGTCCGCGTCGGCAAAGCGGAATGCCTTGATGGGGAAGGCAGGACTTGTGGGGCACAGTAGGGGATTTTCTAGCGGAGCTGCGGCCACCACCGTTTCCGAGGACGCCTCAAGCGTCGTGGTTGGCAGCGCCAGGAAGCCCAAGCCGAGGATCACGGCCTCTTCCTCGCCCTGCGTGCTGCAGCGGATGCGGTAGCCGCGACCCTCCGAGATCAAGAGCGGATAGTTGAGGCGCACCCCGTCAACGTCCTCGACGAGTGCCAGAGTGGGAAGGCCGTCCGCGCGCGCGATGGGAGGACAAATCAACGCGCAGACGGCCAGGGCCGAAGAAACGAACAGCCAGGCGAACGCCGGCGCCCGTCCCTTCGGGGATCGACCACAACCCAGCGGCTGGGTCTGAAAGAAGGAGCGGATCATCTTTCCCTCACCATCCAGATGGTGACGGACGCTACGCCTTCGCCGCCTGCCAGATCTTCCGAGACCGCGGTCGCGAGGCTTGCGGCGTCATCGCAGGACAGCTGGACCACGATCTCGTGGGGTCGGAAGCTGTGGAACAGGCCCTTGCATTGGCCAAAGCCCCAGTTCCGGGCCGCCACCTCTTCGGCGCGTCCCGGCTCGGTGCGGACAAGAAGATAGGCCTCCGTTCCAGCAAATGCAGTTGCACCCAGACTGGGCAGCGCTCCGAAACAAGCCAAGAACATCGCCGAACGCATGCCGGCCTCCCTGAAGAACGGTAGCTGTCCTGAGGCAAGCAGGGCCTGTTCTTGCCGTCTGTGAAGGGGATCACAGAGGACGCTGCATCTGAGCCGTGAGACTTCCAGAACTGACGGATCCCGGTGCCCTCGACCCGCTCGCCATCTGGCGCCCTTGGTGCGACATCGCTGAGGGTGCGGGCGTCGATGCTGGCCACTTCCTGGCAGAGGAACAACCGGCCGCAACAGCCACCGGACTGGAGACATTCTTCACCGGGTGGGAAGCGGCCGGGAGCTCATCATACCGAGGCAGCTTGCGTGAACGACTTTGAAGGCCGGGCGAGCAGGGTGGTCACGCTTGACGCAGGGTATGTCAGGGCAGATAGTCACGGCTGGTGGCCACGCGCGTTCTGTCGCACAACTCAGCACCGGAGCAGGAGCGCACGCCTGAGCACGGCGTGGCGCCGCGGGTCTCCGACACGCTTGTGAACATCACCGGTGCGCCCGATGCCGACTACCACCCGGAAGCAATGGCGAAAGCCGTGGTGGACAACGAAGCCGGAACTGTGGCCTTCTCCCTGAAAAGTGGTCCTCCCTGAAGTATGCCCGAGGGGCATTTGGAGGACGTGAGAATGAGCCAGAGGAAGCACAAGCCTGAGGAGATCGTTGCCAAGCTGCGGCAGGTTGACGTGTTGGTGTCGCAGGGC
>DASYHP010000004.1:0-18276 GCA_035998495.1 Mesorhizobium sp. | reverse complement strand
CTGCCCCAGAACCCGGCACGCCAGACGCTCCGACACGCTGAACTTGGCCATGACGTGTTCCACGCAAGCACGGCGCCGGGCGGGGCTCAGAAGTTTCCCGAAGCGGCCTCTTTCAGGATCAGCTTCTCGAGCGTGAGATCCGACACCGCCTTCCTCAGCCGCTCGTTCTCCTTCTCAAGCTCTTTCAGCCGCTTCACCTGGTCGGACTTGAGCCCGCCAAACTCCTTGCGCCACCTGTAGTATGTGAACGGCGTCACCTCGATCGCGCGGATCGCCTCGGCCACTGGCCGGCCCTGCGACACCAACACGTCAACCTGCCGCAGCTTGGCAACGATCTCCTCAGGCTTGTGCTTCCTCTGGCTCATTCTCACGTCCTCCAAATGCCCCTCGGGCATACTTCAGGGAGGACCACTTTTCAGGGAGAAGGCCAGGCTGCTGATTGGGCCTACTGAGCGCAACCAACGAACCGTCACGACTACCCCGGCAATGCGCGCCAGCACTCCAAGGAGCAGATCCGCCAGATCGCAGACTCCATCCGCCGCTTCGGCTTCACCGATCCCGTGCTCGTGAGCGACGACGGTGAGATCATCGCGGGGCATGGATGCCCAGGCAATCAGGCCCCGTTTGGCGAAGCAGCGGCATAGTCGTGCTCGCCCACCTGCTCAAGCCACTCGACAGCCTGGCCGTCCAGCGCCTCCTGAACAGCAATGTGCGTCATTGCTGTCAGAGGCCCAGCGCCATGCCAGTGCTTTTCACCGGGCGCGAACCACACCACGTCCCCAGCCCTGATCGACTGCGCCTGTTCGCCCCAGCTCTGCGCGAGACCGCGACCCGAGGTGACAATCAGGGTTTGTCCAAGCGGATGGGTGTGCCAAGCCGTTCGCGCGCCCGGCTCGAAAGTGACGCTGACTGCGCGCACTCTGGCAGGCTCGGCCGTCTCGATGAGTGGGTCCTGCCGCACCCTTCCCTTGAAATAATCCGGCGACGGCGTCACCGACGGCTGCGACCCGCAGCGCTTGATCTGCATCGGATACTGCTCCCTGCCTCACCCTCGTGGCGCTCAGTTGCCGATCGCCACGCCTTCGCGGCGGCTATCCGCTCCGCCAGTCAAGCCCTCCGGCCCAACCACGATCACTTGGATGCCTGAGTTCATGTCGATGAGCTTCACCTCGTGGCCTTTAGCCTCAAGCTCCGCTTTCCAGCCCTCTGCTTCGGTTCCAGCCTCAAGCTCGGTCGGGCCGTTGCGGCTGCCGAAATTCGGCAGGTCCACCGCGACCTGGGGATCGAGCTTCCAATCCAAGATGCCGACCAGCGTCTTCGCCACATAGGGGATGATCTGGCTGCCACCGGGCGAGCCCAGAACGGCATGGAGCTTGCCCTCACGATCAAGCACGATGGTGGGCGCCATGGATGAGCGCGGGCGTTTGCCCGCCTCCACCCGATTGGCCACCGGCTTGCCCTCCTCGGTGGGCGAGAAGCTGAAGTCAGTCAGCTCGTTGTTGAGAAGGAAGCCGCTTCGCGTCATGACGCGAGCGCCGAACCCGTCCTCGATCGTGGTCGTCATCGACACGGCATGGCCTTGCCCATCCACGACCGAGATATGGCTCGTGCCGAACTCCACGCCCTCCGAAGGCGCAAAGCGGAACTCCGTCTTCTGGAAGGGCGGCTCGCCGGCCTTGGCCTTGCCCGTGGAGCGATCCGGGTTCAACAGAGCAGCGCGGCTCTTCAGGTAATCAGGGTCGATCAACCCGCGCACCGGCACGTCTACGAAGGCAGGGTCGCCGAGAAAGAGCGCCCGGTCGGCGAAGGCGAGCCGGCCAGCCTCGCTGAGCCAGTGCGCCGCCTCCTCTTCAGGCTTCATGGCAGCCATGTCCTGGCCTTCGAGGACGCCCAGGATCTGGAGGATCGCGATGCCGCCCGAACTCGGCGGACCCATGCCACACACGCGGTACTTCCGGTAGGGACCACAAACGGCCTCCCGCTCCTCAACCCTGTAAGAGTTCAGGTCGTCCAACGTCATGTCGCCGGGGTTCGTGGGATGGCGCGCAACACTTGCCACCACGTCGGCGGCGATGCTGCCGGTGTAGAACGAGTCGGCCCCCTTCTCTGAAATCTCTCGCAGCGTTCGAGCGAAGGCTAGGTTCTTGAGAACTGTGCCGACCGGCTTCGGCTTGCCGTCCTCACCGTAGAAATAGGCCCGTGCCAGCGGATCTTCCTGCAGATACTTTTCCTGGCCGAGCAGCCCGTTCAAGCGCGGCGAGATCGTGAAGCCTTCTTCCGCAAGCCGTATCGCCGGCGCAACGACCTCGGTCCAAGGCAGCTTGCCCCAACGCTTGTGGGCTTCTTCCAAGAGCCGCAGCGTTCCTGGCACACCAACCGAGCGCCCGCCAACGACGGCATCGTAGAAGGCCAGCGGCTTGCCATCAGCACCCATGAAGCGATCGGGCTGTGCTGCTGCCGGAGCTGCTTCGCGGCCATCGAGCGATGCGAGCTTTGTGCCATCCCAATGGAGAAGAAAGGCGCCCCCGCCGATGCCCGAGCTTTGCGGCTCTACCAGATTAAGTACGAACTGGACCGCTACCGCCGCGTCCACCGCGCTGCCGCCTTTGGCCAGGATTTGCCGCCCAGCTTCAGCAGCCAGCGGATTGGCGGCCGCCACCATATCGCGCGTGGCCGTGCTGGCATGCTTGGCGATGCGCCCAGTTGGCGCCTCGGGTGCCGGCGCGGCAGTCTGGGCATGCAGCAGCGTTGGTGCAAGCCAAACCAGGGTAAAGAAACTCAGCGGAGCAATGCGCCGACCGCACTTCAAGGCACGCCACTCAGCCATTGACCTTCCTCCGCTGCAAGAAACTGGAGCGAATCATATCACCTGCGGCTGCGGAGGTCGAAGACGAAGGAATCCCACATGCGGCAGACAAGCCGCCGTCCGTGGCCCGAAGAGTTGCCTGATCTCGTCACGGCGGCCGCGTGTCGAGCGCGGCTGCTTCCCACGGAAGGGGATCACCAATCCCTAGCTCCCCGTGAGACGTAACGCGTTGACGATAACCGCGAAGGCCGGCGAGTTCTGCCTCCGGCTGGGATAGTAGAGGTGGGAGCCTGAGAAGGTGGGAGTCCAGTCGTCGAGCACTTGCACCAGCCGACCCGACCTGATCCCGCCGGTCACCAGGTTCTCCGGCACATAGCCGATCCCAATCCGCTCACGGCAGCGTCGACCATGGCGATCGACGTATTGAACGTCAGTTGCCTATTGACGCGCACCCGCAGCTCCCGCCCGTCCCTTTCGAACTCCCATGCGTAGAGACTACCCGCCTGTGGCTGGCGGTGGTTGATGCAGATGTGCCCCACCAGGTCTTGCGGTGTCTGCGGAGCGGGGTGCCGAGCCAGGTTAGTTGGGTGACGCCACGGCCACCAGCCGCCAGTCCGGGCTAATGCGGACAGCGATCATGTCCTTGTCCAGACTCTCGCCTAAGCGGACGCCGGCGTCGAGCCGCTCCTCGACGGTGTTGCGAAAGCCAAAGCCGGCCCACCTGCGTGTGGCGGATTGGCAGAAGGGCGCGTGCGCGGCTCACCTTTGCAGCGGAAAGTCTATTCGCCTTGCGTCGGCCTCCAGATCACTCCTCGCATCTCGAGCTGGCGGTGCGCAAGAGTTCCGGACAATGAGTTCGGGCGCCATCACCTGCCGCTGCGGCTCGCCTCTCTCACCACCGATGCGCGCCATCAACCGCGTCAGAGCCGTTTCCGCCATAGCGGCGATCGGCTGACGCACAGTGGTGAGCGTCGGCGTGAAGGCGATTGCCCAAGGGAAGTCATCGATGCCAGCGACAGAGATATCGCGCGGAACCGAAAGGCCCGCGGCGGCCACCGCCTGCATCACGCCGACCAGCATGTGGTTGTTTGCGACAAAGATCGCTGTCGGGCGAGAGTGCAATGAAAGCAGCTCGCACCCCGCGTCGAACGCGTCCTCCTGCCGGAAAGCGCCTCGGCGGACGAGGTCGGCTGGCGCTGCCAAACTCTCCGCCGCCATGGTCGCGAGGAAACCTTCGAGCCGCTCGCGACCGGGAACCTGATGCTCCGGTCCCGCCACCGTGGCGACGAGCCGGTGCCCGAAGCTCAGGATGTGCCGGGTGGCGAGTGCGGCGGCCTCGCCATTGTCGAGGACGATCGTATCGACACCGATCCCGGCCGGCGCATTGTCGACCATCACCAATCTCATCTGACCGACATCGCGTGAAAGCGTTTCGTAGTCGCCGGCCGCGCCGGTGCCGCACAGGATCGTACCGGCCGCCTGGTGCGAGCGCATGAGCCGGAGGAGTTCCCCTTCGCGGACAACGTCTTGGTCGCTGACGCCGAGCAGCACCGAATAGCCGGCGCCCCTGGCGGCGAGCTGCACATGGTGCACGAGTTCGGTGAAGAACGGATTGGTGATGTCCGGCACGATGAGGCCGAGGAGCGAGGTCTTCCCGCGCTTGAGGCCGCTCGCGACCGAGTTGGGCGCGTAGCCCAGCGCATCGACGGCCTCAAGCACGCGCCGGCGCAGCTCCGGGCTGACATAGGCCGCGCCCGACAGCGTCGCCGAGACGGTCGCGAGGCTGACCCGCGCCGCCTTCGCCACGTCCTTCATGGTCGGCATCGGAAAGGTTCCAGAATTCCGTGACGGACCGGCTTGCGCCGGCCCGTCGTCGCGTGAACGATCGTGCCGCGCTCCGGTGCCGTCAGGAAGAGAGCTGTCCTAGTTCCACCAGCCCTTGTGCTCGCGCTTGGGCTGGCGCAGGACCTGGTCTCCTTCCCCGGGCGGATCGATCTCCAAGAGATAGCGGTGCTCGGGGCTCATGCGCTCGTAAAGAGCCGGCGTCAAATAGTCGATCTGCACGAGTTGCTGCGGCAGATCCCGTCGCGTGTAGGTGAGATGGAGCATGCGGCGCGGGGCATCGCTCTTCTTCAGGGTGCCGCTATGCCACATGGAGGAGTTGCAGATGATGGCCGAGCCGGCCGGCGCCGTCACCAGCACCTCGCCCGGATAGGGCGCGTCAAGGTCGGCGGGAACGCGGGCCTGGTCCTCCGGAGAAAGGGGCGTCGGCTCCCAGTCGCCCTGGTTCACCACGGGCACATTGATGGGCGCCCACCAGTGCGAGCCGGGGACGACCCGCGTCGGGCCATTGTCGAGCGTCATGTCGTCGAACATGACCATGGCGTTGAGCACCCACCAGTCGTCATCGAACTTCTTGGGCACGTCGACATGGAGCTGCTGCTGGCCATAGCCCTTGACGGGGTCGCGGGCATTAGCGCCGTGAACTTTGATCTCGCCGAGCAGGTAATGGGCAGCCGCCAGCACGGGCTTCAGCTCCAGGCAGCGGTCGAAAACCAATGTCTTGTTGAAGATATTCGAGATGCGGCGCGCGCCCGGCTCGACATGAACCTCGTGGCCGCCCCTGTCGCTCTCGGCGGCATGGACGCGCTCGAATTCGTCAGCAATCTGGCGGCACTCGTCCCGCGAGAGGACGTTCTCGACGATGACGTAGCCCAGTTCGTCCAATTGCTTCTTGTGGGCATCCGTGAAGTCGGCGGCGGTCACGCCAAGCGCGCGAAGGGCCTGCTTGGTATACATCTGGAGTCCTCCTCTATCTCCGTTTCGCGCGCCAGGCATTTTGGCCGAGCGATGTACGACAACTCGCTATCCCTGGCGAAACGTTTAGCGAAACGTTTCGCTACGATGCCATTCAGGAGCGCAGGACACAAGAGACGCTCACGGCAGCTTTGACCGATATGCTAGACGTCGCCTGGACAATCAGCCAAGCTCCGCCACAAGGTTACTGGCTCATGCAGCCTGGGGAGAGCAGGGTGACCGACACGCGCCTAAGCCTCGTCGAGCCTGCACGTCGCTCTCACCATCATGTCGGCATTGCGTGCGCAATCCCCAGGGCATGAACGGAGCACCTCCAGGGTGAAGCAGAAATCTGCAAGATCGCTTTAAGCAGCACCCATCAGATCAAGAAAGCGCTGCCCATACCGCTCCACCTTGACCTGCCCCACGCCGGTGATGGTGCCAAACTCCTGCAGAGTCGTCGGCCTGCGATTCGCCATCTCAATCAGCGTGCGATCGTGGAAGATGACGTAAGGTGGCACGCCTTGCTCGCGCGCAATGGCGGTGCGCTCGGCTTTCAGCTGACGCAGGAGTTCCACATCGGCATCGCTGTGAAGCTCCGGGGCAGGCTTCGGCACCCGGCTTAATGCCTTTGCCTTCGCAGCCGGCCGATCATCAAGCCGCAGCTGAAGGGCTCGCCGCTCCTTGAGAAAGGCCCTGCCCTCATCGGTGAGCCGCATGCCCCCGTGCCGGTCCATGTCGACCTGCAGGAGATCGTGCACGACGAGCTGCCGGAGGATCGAACGCCACGCGCGCTCGCTGTGCTCCTGGCCGATGCCGAAGGTGCTGAGCGTGTGGTGGCCAAGGCGGCGCATGCGCTCGTCGTCGCGGCCCAGCAGCACGTCGATGACATAGACGGCCCCGAAGCGCTCGCCCGTGCGAAGGACGCAGGACAGCGCCTTCTGGGCGGCGACCGTGGCGTCGAACGTCTTTGGGGCGACTTGGCAGGTGTCGCAATTCCCGCAGGGCTCGCAACTGTCGCCGAAATGGTTGAGCAGCGTCTGGCGCCTGCAACGCGCCGCCTCGCAGAAGGACAGGAACATGTCGAGCTTCCCGCGCTCGACGCGCTTCTGCCGGTCAGGCGCGTCGCTCGCCTCGATCATCTGCCTGAGCGTCACCACGTCGGCCAGGCCATAGACCATCCAGGCGGTGGCGGGCAGTCCGTCGCGCCCGGCCCTGCCTGTCTCCTGGTAATAGGCCTCGATGCTCTTGGGCAGGTCCATATGCGCGACGAAGCGCACATCGGGCTTGTTGATGCCCATGCCGAAGGCGACCGTGGCCACCATGATCACGCCGTCCTCCTTGAGGAAGCGGCTCTGGTTCGCGGCCCGGACATCGCTGTCGAGGCCGGCATGGTAGGGCAGCGCCCGAAAGCCTTCCCGGACGAGCAGCGCCGCCGTTTCCTCCACCCGCTTGCGCGACAGGCAGTAGACGATGCCGCTCTCCCCGGCTGCGCGGCTCTTCAGGAAGCGGACGAGCTGGTCGCGGGGGTTCTCCTTGGGCGTGACGACATAGGCGATGTTGGGCCGATCGAAGCCTGCGGTGAAGACCGTGGGCAGCTTGAGCCGTTCCGCGATCTCGCGCCGGGTCGGCCCGTCGGCCGTGGCCGTCACGGCCAGGCAGGACACATGCGGAAAGCGCTCGCGCAACGCGGAAAGCTGCCGGTATTCGGGCCGGAAGTCGTGGCCCCATTGCGAGATGCAGTGCGCCTCGTCGATGGCGAACAGCGCAATCTCCACTTCCTCTAGGGTGTTGAGGAAGTCCTCCATGAGCACCCGCTCGGGCGCGACATAGAGGAGGTCGAGGTCACCATCGCGGAGTCGGCGCTTGGTGGCGCGAATCACCGCACTGTCGAGGCCGGAGTGGATGGCGGCCGCGCGCACGCCAAGCTGGCGGAGCGCGGTGACCTGATCGTCCATCAAGGCAATCAGGGGCGAGACGACGATGCCCACGCCATCGCGGCAGAGCGCCGGGATTTGGTAGCAGAGAGACTTGCCCGAGCCTGTGGGCATCAGCACAAGAGCGCTTCCGCCCTCCATAACATGGCGGACGATCTGCTCCTGCTCTCCGCGAAAGGCGGAGTAGCCAAACACGGACTGGAGCACGTCGTGGGGGTTGCGCCCGCCCTGATGGTCGGCGGATGGGGCTGCCTTGTTTAGCATTCACATTCACTGGTTCAAGGCCGGCGCAAACGCGATGGCCAGCCACTTTCAGATAAGCCCGGCAGCAGGCGCCCGCAAACGGCTATAGCAGGAACCGCGAAGTGTCTGGGGCGGTCGGTGCCTTGCCCATTGTTTCAGCTCCTTGCATTCCGTGGGCAAAGACGCGAGTTTGGGCATCTGCTTTGTGCATTGATGGTCGCGGGCCGAACTCATCACGCTCATGCATGCGGCCGGCCGGCTTCCAGCCGATCTGGTCACGCTTCGCACCAGCATCGAGATCATCAGCAGCTTTGTGCTCGACCGGCCTTACCCGAATGCGCCTGTGAGTCCGCTGTTCTTTCAGGGACGCCGGCAGGACCTCGCCCTTGAGAAGGCTCTCGGCAAGAGCGCAGATAGGCGTCAGCACGTGCGCTTCTGGCACGTGCTGAGAAACTGACAGATGGCGATCCCGGACCTTTCGATAGTTGAATGTCAGCTCAGCTTCTCGTCTTTCCTGAATTTCGTCAGAAACGATCTCCATTTGCGCTTGGCAGCACCATCGCGCAGCCTAAGAATACGCGGCGCCAGGAAATGAACCACAGCGGTTGCGTCGCTGGAATGCTTGGCTTGGCATGCCGCGAGCTGGTCGTACCGGGCATCGTCCATTGATCCGATATCCTCACCCTCATAAGGCTGAAGACTCGCCCTGCTGTGACTGAACCGCTCAACAAGGCCGTCAAACTCGTTGCGGGAGCTCTCATCGAGGCGCAGCGTCTGCAAGTCGTCTGGGGACAGCAGCTCCAATGCTGAGGATCTGGGTTTAGGGGACCGCTGGGGCTTCTTCCCAGTCACCTTGCCAGCTTCGCTTCCGTGACTAGGTTCGGCGACCATCCAATCTTTCCTCCAGCTTGAGGGAACAACATAGCGCGGCGGGTCGGTTCGTCATCGGCTCCTGCCTCCTAAGGTCAAGTTGGCGGCGGCCAACTCGTCGCGCTGCACGAGCGATCCGAGCGTTACGGCAGTGCCTTGGGCTCACTCCTTCTGTTCGGGCCTTGCGTTGCAGCGCTGAGGCTTTCCGCGCATTACGAGCACTGGCAGTTTTGGATGAGGATCAGAAGGGCGACAGCGAGGAGGATGCCCCCGCGCACCATTCCCTCAGCTCAAGGCGCTTCGGCTGCGTTATTCTAATCGCCCGCTGATGAAACTCGCACTTAGGCCTTTCCAACGTTCGAACCGCTCAACAATCCAACGAGCATCGCGGGGGCATTCTCCAGCCCCTCTGTGACACCCTCGCGATAGGCTATGCGCTTGTTTCTGAGCCATTCGGACAAGTCAGCGATGAAATCCGGCCAATAGCTGTCGCTGACGAACGCCGAAGGGCTGACCGTCATGGCCGAGTTTGTAGAGGTAGAGAGCGGAAAGGGAGCGGACGCGCTCGACAGGCCCCTCCTGGCGAGGCGCTTGCTGCTGCCCGGAGCCAATGAGAAAGCCCGGCCGCGCTGGGGGGCAGGGCCGGGCTCTTGAGGGCCTAACGAAATACACACCGGCCCGCTGGAGTCACAACGAACCAGCACCGAGACGCTGTCCGCCAAGAGTGAAGGGCAGGTGAACTGAACCGCTCAAATCGCGCGGGTTGGAGCAGCCCGACACAAGGGACGGGACAAAAGGCCGGGCTGCTCCTTGTCGGACATTCATCCAACATGTCCGCACCCTGGCGCACACGCCCTGAACAGCCGCTGAACCCCGGCTTCATCTGCAGTTTGGGCGGCCGTTGGGGGGCTGGCCGGCTTACCCTGCGTCGCCATCCAAGCGTCAGAAAGCGAGCCCGCCGAACCCTTTGTTAACGCCTGCCGCCTTGCTCCGTGAGATCAGGCGTCCCTCATGGAGAGCCACTATGACATCAGCTAAGCACGCTCGGTGGTCGGTTGCGGAGGCCGCGAACCTATTTGTCCTGTCACGTCGGCCCAAAAGCCTCGTGTCGCTGGCTGACGGCATCATCGCCGTCCGGAACTCGGTGGCTGAATGCGAGCACACGGATGAAGAACTTGGTGAGTTGGTCGCCACCCTTGCCATACACCACGGCCGCAACGTGGCTTTCGACACGTCCGAGATGGCTCGGGAGCTGAAAAGCCCTCCCACTGCGCGGATATTGCGATGGCCAACCCTGCACTAGCTGATCAGGGCCCACGGCCGGCTCCATCGAGCCTGGCCAGCCTCGCTCAGGTGTGGCAATCGTCGCCATCGTTGGGCTGATACAATCACCTGGGGATCTTCTGCGATATGAAAGGAACTGCCAACGTCATGCCCTGACGCCGTCTCCGGGGAACGCAAGCCAGCCCAAATCTGCGGCGAGGAAGGCTGCATGCAAGCGCTTGGACAATCCGACCAGCACAAGGGAAGCAGCGGCCAAGGGCAGAGCCGTCGCTCAAGCCGAGGCCGATCAGTTCGCAGCCTCAGCCCTGCCCATCATCACTGCCATTCAGCGCTCTGGCACAACAAGCCTGCGGAGCATCACGTCCGCCCTGAACGTCCACGGAGAGCTTGGCTTAGTGACTAGCCAAAACTTTGGACCACCATCAAAATACGAGTCGACACGGGATACAGCCCAGCCGATGCTAAGCCTGGGCAGTCACAGCGCTGCGTTGTGAGCTGCCGATGGCGGTGGCGGACATAGGCCGGCCCTGCCGGGCAGACAGCCACCGGGAGTTCTCTTGGGAGTGGGAGCAGGGAAGCCCAGTGACTGCTGAGTTCGACTTCATCATCGTTGGCGCGGGGTCGGCCGGATGCGTTCTTGCCAACCGTTTGACGGAGAATCCCTCCGTTTCGGTTCTGTTGCTCGAGGCTGGCGGCAAGGACTCCAGCATCTTCATCCAGATGCCTTCCGCGCTTTCCATTCCCATGAACATGGAAAGGTATAGCTGGCCCTACCACACCGAGCCTGAGCCGCACTTAGGCGGGCGTCAACTGCATTGCCCGCGCGGAAGAGTGTTGGGCGGCTCTTCATCGATCAACGGCATGTGCTATGTCCGCGGCAATGCCTTGGACTATGAGAACTGGGTGAAACTCGGGGCGGAGGGTTGGTCCTATCGCGAGGTCCTGCCTTACTTCAAGAAAGCCGAAAGCTTCGAGGGTGGTGCGAACGACTACCGGGGCGGCCAGGGGCCGCTCGGCACCCGTGCAGGCTCGAAGCGCAATCCCCTTTATGACGCTTTCATCCAGGCCGGCCGGCAAGCCGGCTACCACCTGACCGCGGACATGAACGGCTTCCAGCAGGAAGGTTTTGGAAGCATGGACATGACGGTGTCCGGCGGGCGGCGGGCCTCGGCGGCCAATGCCTACATCCACCCCGTTCGACAGCGGAAGAACCTTGCCATCGAACTGAATGTGGTCGCCGAGCGGCTCCTGCTGTCAGGCCGACGAGCACATGGCGTTGCCTATTCCCGCCGGGGCGCGCCCATCACTGCTCATGCCCGGCGCGAGGTCATCGTCAGCTGCGGGCCGATCAACTCGCCGCAGCTCCTCATGCTGTCGGGCATCGGGCCGGGCGAGCATCTGCGTGAGCACGGCATCGAAGTCGTCGCCGATCGTGCGGGCGTCGGAAGCAATCTGATGGACCATTTGGAGTTCTACTTCCAGCAGGAGTGTCGTCAGCCGATCACCCTCTATGGCGCGATGAACCCGCTCGCGAAAGCCAAGATCGGGCTGGAATGGATGCTGACCAAGCAAGGGCTCGGCGCGACCAACCACTATGAGGCCGGGGGGTTCATCAGAAGCAGGCCCGGCGTGGAGTGGGCCGATCTGCAGTATCACTTCCTGCCGATCGCGATGTCCTATGATGGCAAGACGCTCCAGAAAGCACATGGCTTCCAGCTTCATGTCGGGCCGAAACGGTCGAAGAGCCGGGGCTGGGTGCGGCTTCGCTCGGCATCGGCACGCGACAAGCCGCGTGTCAGGTTCAACTACATGTCCCATGAGGACGACTGGATCGAGATGCGGGCCGCGGTTCGCCTGAGCCGCGAGATCATCGCGCAGCCCGCCCTCGATCCCTATCGCGGGCGAGAGATCGCGCCGGGAACCCACGCGGCTTCCGACGCGCAGATCGACGAGTTCATCAGAATCTCGGTGCAGAGCGCATACCATCCGTCCTGCACCTGCAGGATGGGGACCGATCACGACGCGGTCGTGGACCCGCAGGGCCGTGTGCACGGCTTTGAAGGGCTGCGCGTGGTGGACTCCTCGGTCATGCCCCATGTCACGGGCAGCGACCTGAATGCACCGACCATCATGCTCGCTGAGAAGATGGCGGATCACATCAAGGGAGGCCCGCCCCTTCCCCCATCGGACACCGCCTACTTCGTGGAGCCGAACTGGCGAACGACGCAGCGGCCCTATGCTCCGATGCGCCCGCTTGCCTCGGTCGCCGTGGAGAATGCGTGATGGACGCCAAGGTGATCCGCTTTTCTCCTGACGGGCCGGGTGGACGTGGCCTAGGGGAGCAACGCCCGCTGGTTACCCCGGGGCTTCTGACCCTGCCCCCTCTTGAACGCGAACTGGTGCTTTACCGTGACCCGAGTGGCCGCTTCACGACTGGCGTCTGGGAGTGCGAGGCCTATGAGGAGGTCTACGAGTCTTATCCTCAGGACGAGTTCATGCACGTTCTCGAGGGCTCGGTCACGGTGATCGACGCCCACGGCCACCAGGAGACGTTCAGAGCCGGCGACAGCTTCTTCATCGAGCGGGGGTTCAAGGGCACGTGGCGCCAACCGGAGCGCATGAAGAAGTACTTCGCCATCCTGCTGGCTGGTTGAGGAAGACCCTGACCGAGGGGGACTGATGAGGATCATCTACACCGAGGACCATCGCGGCCATGGGGGCGCGATGGAGCTCATGTTCAATCGCATGGTGCCGATGTTCGATAAGCCAGAGCGGATGGACATGATCCTGGGAGCGCTGCGCCGTGTCGGGCTCGACCAGATCGAGCAACCCAAGAGCTTCGGGCTCGAGCCGATCCTTGCCGTTCATGACGCTGGTTTCGTCGCATTCCTCGAGACAGCATATGGCCTCTGGGAGAAGGAGTTCGGGCCAGGCAGCTTCGCGACCGCTTACATGTTCGGGATGCGAGGCATGAACCAGACGCCGAACGCCTCGGTTCATTCCATGCTGTCCTGCTATACCTTCGACGTGTGCGTGCCCTTCGTTCCCGGCACCTGGCAAGCCATTCGCACCTCCGCTGATGTCGCGCTCACCGGGCAGAAGCTCATCGGGGAAGGCGCGGGCGCCGTGTTCTCCCTTTGCCGGCCCCCTGGGCACCACGCCTCGCGGGACCTCGCCGGCGGCTACTGCTATCTGAACAACGCCGCCATCGCCGCCCAGGCCTACCGCGATGCTGGTGCTGAGCGCGTCGCCATCCTGGATGTCGATTACCACCACGGAAACGGCACTCAACTGCTGTTTTACAGTCGCAGCGACGTGCTCTACGTGTCCCTGCATGCGCGCCCGGAGGAGGAATACCCTTTCCTCCTGGGATATGCCTCCGAGCACGGAGAAGGCACCGGCGAGGGCTTCAACGCCAACCACCCCATGCCCAAGGGCACCACCTGGAACAGCTATCGAGACAGTCTCGCCGCCGCCCTGGGGCGCATCCGTGCCTATGCACCGGATGTGCTGGTGGTCTCGCTCGGCGTCGACACGTTCAAGGGCGATCCCGTCAGCAGCTTTGCCCTGGAGACCGGAGACTATCTCGAGGTGGGCAGCATGATCGCTGAACTCGCTCTACCCACGCAATTCGTGATGGAGGGGGGATATGCCATCGAGGCCTTGGGCGAGAATGTCGCCAACGTGCTGACGGGCTTTGCTGATCGATCGCCGCGTTGACGTGCCGCAGCTCAGCCCGATCCCTGAGCCGCCGCTCACGGCAGTGCCTCGTGAAGATCGGCCTCGAACCGAAGCTCATAAGACGGCTGGGCTTCCAAGGTCATCACCTGCGCCATGAGCAGGGCAGTCAGGCCATGACACGGCTCGTTCAGCCACAAGGTCCCGTAAGCCCCTGCCCAACCATAGCGGCCGACCGACTTCGACCGTGCGGCGCCCGGCCGGTCGAGTACGGAAACCCCCAGTCCGAAGCCCTGTTCGCTCCAGTAGTCGGGGAGGCCGAAGGTAGGAAGCCGCCGCTGTTCCGGCGTGAGATGATTGGATGTCATCAGCGCGAGCGAGCGTTGGGAGAGCATTGACTTGCCCGTGGCGTCCTGCCCGCTCAGCAGGAAGCGCGCGAAGCGAAGATAATCTCGCGCGGTGGACACGAGGCCCGCCCCGCCGGACTCGAAGGCGCCGTCAACTGCGACCTGACAGTCGAGCGCAGGCGCGATCTTCGTCAGAGCGCCATGCTCAAGATCCCTCGAATAGGCCCCCACGAGGCGCTCCCTGTCCCCCCTGCTCACGCGAAACGTGGTTTGGTCCATGCCGAGCGGGCCGAAGATTCTGTCCTTCAGCACCCGTCCGAGCGATTGCCCCTCCACTCCGGCGATCAGCAGCCCAAGGACGTCCGTGGAGAAGCCATAGGTGAACGCCTTGCCCGGCTGGTGCATCAGCGGCACCTGCGCCAGCCGCTCGAGCCATTCGTCTTCCCGGAGGTTTGGCAGGAACTCCGCGTTGAACGCGCGAAGCAGATCGACCGGGAGTCCTTCTGCCGTTCCTGGATAGGCGAAGCCGGCCCGGTGGGTCAGCAGATCCAGGACTGTAACCGGGCGCTCCGCCGGCTCGATCTCCCCGCTCTGCGGCGATTTGAGCACGGCAAGGGTGGAAAGTGCCGGCAGGTGACGAGCGACGGGGTCTTCGAGCCGGAGCCGGCCGGCCTCGACAAGCCACATGGCCGTGGCGCTCACCACCGGCTTCGTCATAGAGGCGATCCGGAACAGCGAGTCCCGCCGCATGGGCGTTCCGCCGATGGTCGACGCGCCGATCGCCTCATGCGCATGGACGCGGTCCAGCCCCGCGACGAGGATCACGGCGCCGGGAATCTCGCCGTGCTCCACGGCATCAGCGATGCCGGCTAGGGTCTGCGACAGCGACAAGCTAGCCAAGGTGGTACTCGGCAAGCCTGGGCCGGCGCGTCTGCCACCAGTATTTGACGGTATGGCTCGACCAGTTGTTGAGGACCGTTCCGTCGGGCGACTTGTACCAGCTCGAACAGCCCGCCACCCAGACGGTCCGCTTCATCTCCCGTTGAAGGGCCGCATCATAGTCGGCGGCCTCGGACTCCTTCGGCTCCAGCGTGGCGAGACGGCGGCCGCGCATCAATCGAAGGCAGCGGAGAATGTAATCGGCTTGGCATTCCAGCATGAAGAGGATGGAGCCGTGGCCCAGATTGGTGTTCGGGCCATAAAGCATGAACAGGTTCGGGAAGCCGGGAACGCCCATTCCGCGATGCGCCCTCGGACGTGGCTTCCAATACTCGCGCAGGCTGCGGCCGGCGCGCCCAGTGATCTCGATGCCGGGCAGGAAATTCTGCGCGTCGAAGCCGGTGGCGAAGATCAGCACGTCGGCCTGGTGTCTCTGGCCGGCCGCATCGATCACGCCCGAAGGCTCGATCGACACGGCCTGTCGAGGCACGACCCGAACGTTTTCGCGCGCGAGCGTCCTGAACCAGTCGTTCGACAGGAGGATGCGCTTGCAGCCGGCCGGATAGTCCGGCGTCAGCGCACGCCGCAGTTCCGGGTCCGAAACGGCCTCTTCGAGCGCCTTCCGGCTCATTTCCTCCCAATAGCGGCCGTAGCGGGTGTTCTGGACGAAGGCGGACCATGATCGCTCCAGCGACCAATAGTCCCTGAGCCGCAGCATCCTCAGGGCGAACGGCAGGCGGCGGTAAATCCATGCCTCGAGAGAAGCGATCTCGCGATCCGGCTTGGGGATCACCCAGTTGGGCGAACGCTGGAACAGCGTAAGCCTTTCCACGGTAGGCGCGATCTCCGGGACGAACTGGACTGCGCTTGCGCCCGAGCCGATCACGGCCACCGTCTTCCCCTGAAGCGCCGCCGAGCGGTCCCATTCGGCGGAATGAAAAGCAGGGCCGCCGAAACTCGCGAGTCCGGGCAAGGACGGCGTGAACGGCTTGTTCAACTGACCGACCGCGGTCACCAGAACCTTGGCCCGAAGCGTTCCCCCACCGGCGATCTCGATCATCCACTCGCGGCTGCCTTCGTCGAAGCGCGCCGCCGTCACATTGGCCCTGAACACGATCTTTTCCGCCACGCCGAAACGCTCGGCGCAGGCCTGGAGGTAGTCCTGAATTTCAGCCTGCTTCGCAAAGCGGCGCGTCCAGTCCGGCTTCTGCGCGAACGAGAAGGAATACAGGTGCGAGACCACGTCGCAGCCCGAACCCGGATAGACGTTCTCGCGCCAGGTGCCGCCGAGGGCTTCAGCCTTTTCGAGCACGATGAAAGGCACGCCGGCCGAGGAAAGCTTCGCGCCCAGGCAGATTCCGGCGGCTCCAGCACCGACGATCGCGACTTCTGTCCGGTCCTGCACGAATGACTCACTCCAGAGCTTAAGCCTCTTGCCAGAAGATAGAGACGCTTTGGCCATTCAGTCAATCTACATCTATTTCCCGTTTATTTTCAGTGATTAATGACATTATTCACCTCCCGTGAGCCACTGAGCAAGGGAATCGTGGGCGGTCGCCGGCCCCTCCGTTCTGTCGATGATGCCGGGCTTCAAGAGCATGTCGAACCAAAGCCCCTTCGCCCAGCGAACTGATGCCGCCGGCGCCATACGGGGGAACAAGCCTCGAACTCGCGCGGCGTGCTCGGCGATGTCGGCCAATGTGGCCCGCGACAGCCGCTTCGCGCCGATCACGTCGATGGCCGCCTCGATAAGCCCGCGCTCGCCGTCCTCGGCTGTCACGCGGTGTCTGATCAAGAAAATATTCTCCTAAATACCTGTTGCAGCGACAACTTTCCTGCCTGATTGACCGCAAAAACAACTCCGGCTACGGTTGCTGCAGAGCGGTTTGGGAGGAAGCGATGGTTTTCAGAAGCGGCGTCATTGGCATCTCGATCTTGGTTTGCGTCGGGGCGCCAGCATGGTCGGCCGAGCCGGAAAGCTGCCGCCAAGTAAGGGTCGCGGATGGCGGCTGGACAGACAATGTCGCCCAGAACGGCATCGCCACAGTTATTCTCGATGCCCTCGGTTACACTCCGACCACGCAGCTTCTTTCCGTCCCTATCATCTACAAGAGCATGGAAAACGGCGATATCGATTTCTTCCTCGACAATTGGAGCCCAAGCAGCGACCCAATGACCGGACCGTATCTTGAGGCCGGGACCATGGAGAAAGTCCGGACCAATCTCACCGGCGCCAAGTACACGCTGGCCGTCCCGCAATATGTGTGGGATGAGGGCCTCAAGAGCTTCGCGGACATCGCCGAGCATCGAGAGAAGCTGGATGGGAAGATCCACGGTATTGAGCCTGGAAACGACAGCAACACCAATGTGCTCAAGATGATTGAAGCCAACGCCGTGGGCTTGGCGGGCTTCGAGCTCGTCGAATCCAGCGAGCAGGGCATGCTGTCGGAACTCAGCCGCAAGGAGCGCCGGAAGGAATGGATCGTGTTTATCGGCTGGGCTCCCCACCCGATGAACGTCGATCACGACATCGAGTATCTCGAAGGTGGCGACGAGTGGTTTGGGCCTAACTTCGGCGGAGCCGAAGTCTGGACCGGGGCGCGGAAATTCTATGTCCAGGAGTGCCCGAACGTCGGGAGATTCTTGAAGAATCTGGAGTTCTCCATCGACATGGAGAGCGAGATGATGGGCTGGATCCTGACTGACGGGCTGGATGGCCCCGCCGCCGCGCGCAAATGGATGGCGGCGCATCCTGAAGCGTTGGCAACCTGGCTCTCGGGCGTGACGACTGTCGACGGCGGTTCCGCGGAGGAGGCGGTGAAGGCGGCGCTAGCGCTGTAGCCCCGGCGTTGGAACGAGGCCGACGTCACGGGCAGCGGCACCTTGCAAGCCAAGCCGGGCCGCGCCTGACGCCCATCAGCGGGAAGGTGATCAGCGTCGGGCTTGCTGCGCCCAGAGGGATACGCAACAGCCGCGACCCTAGCGCTGAAGAAGGATCTCGTCTCTGCGTTTTCGTCCGACGCGGCTTGCACCAGCGGCTCTTATCACCTGGTCTAAGCCTGAGATGCTTCGAGCGACTCGGTAGGCTTCAAGGCTGTGCTCTGCGGCATGCAAAAGGCTGTCGGACAAGAGCCGCTCCATGGACGAGAACTGCTCCCTTCGCCGAGAGGTCGGCACGTCATCGAGGCGTCGTCTCCCGCGCCCAGCTGCGCAGCTCCTGGCGAGCAGTTCGGGTTCTTCGAGCGCGGGAAAGTGTCCGCCCCGCGCCATCTCCGTCCAGCGCACGACATTGTAGCCCTTGACCACGAGACTGCGCGGGGGATGCGGCTGAAGGGGGTCGTTGAACCAGGTGAATGCGGTGGGCACCTCAACCTTG
>DASYHP010000050.1:0-70046 GCA_035998495.1 Mesorhizobium sp. | reverse complement strand
AGGGGAGCCCAACTGCTTGCCGATGTAAGTCTCGTCGGCTTCCACCGTCTTGCCCGTGCCGCCCATCGGCGTGAAGTCGTCGGAACGCATGGCCTCGCGAATGCGGTGCGCCAGGAACCAGGCCGTCTTATAGGTGCATTCAAGAACGCGGTGGAGCTGGTGGGCGGAAATGCCCTTCTTGCTGGAGCACATGAGATGGATCGCCTGGAGCCACTTATGCAGCGGCAGGTGGCTTTCCTCGAAGATCGAGCCCATGCGGACGGTGAACTGCTTACGGCATTCGCCGCACTTGTAGAGGCCGAAACGCTCCACGCCTTCGGGGTTCTTCTTGCTGGCCTTCGAGCGGACGCCCTTGAGCGCATAGATGCGGCCCATGTTGCCGCAATGGTGGCAAACCGGACCCTGGGGCCACAGCATCGCCTCGACATGGGCGAAGGCGGCGGCTTCATCGTGGAAGTAGGGACGGCTGAGAACGGACATGGACGTAACTCCTTGTCCGCAAACATACATCACCCCTTGGGTTTGTCAACGATATAATCGCCGGATGGGGGCAAGAACAGGCCATGAACGCGCTCGCGGCGTTCACGCCTTTCGCTTCGCCTCCACCTTGTCCCAGAACATCGCGGCGATGTCGGCCCCGCCGAACCGCTTCACCTCGCGAATTCCGGTCGGCGAGGTCACGTTGATCTCGGTCAGGAAGTCGCCGATCACGTCGATGCCCACGAGCAGGAAACCGCGCTCGCGAAGCGCGGGACCGATGCGCGAACATATCTCCCGCTCGCGCACCGTCAGCTCGGCGGGCTCGGCGCGGCCGCCCACATGCATGTTGGAGCGCGATTCGTGGAGCGCCGGCACGCGGTTGATCGCGCCCACCGGCTCGCCATCGATCAGGATGATGCGCTTGTCGCCCGCGCGCACCTCCTTCAGGTAGCGCTGCACGATGAAAGGCTCGCGGAACATCTGGGCGAACATTTCGAGCAGCGAGGCGAGGTTCCGGTCGGCCTCGGCCAGGTGAAAGATGCCCGCGCCGCCATTGCCGTAGAGCGGCTTCACAATGATGTCGCCATGCTTCTCCCGAAACGCGGCCACTTCGGAAACGTCCTTGGTGATGAGCGTGTCCGGCATCAGGTCCGGGAACTCGGTGACAAAGATTTTTTCGGGCGAGTTGCGGACCCAGGCCGGGTCGTTGACCACGAGCGTCTTGGGATGGATGCGCTCCAGGACATGCGTCGAGGTGATGTAGTTCATGTCGAAGGGCGGGTCCTGACGCAGGAGAACCACGTCCATCTCCGA
This sequence comes from Mesorhizobium sp., assembly GCA_035998495.1. Taxonomy (GTDB): domain Bacteria; phylum Pseudomonadota; class Alphaproteobacteria; order Rhizobiales; family Rhizobiaceae; genus Mesorhizobium_B. Next base: position 68,753 of record DASYHP010000050.1, on the reverse strand, counting down.
CAACTCCCGCCGCGCCGGCTCGCCGAGCGAGAAATGACTGCCCTTCTCGTCGCGGAGAATCATCGTCTCCACGCGCGCGAACACACGGCCGTTCTCCATGGTCAGCCGGTCGGGCGTGTAGTGGAAGAGGCGGTGTCCGCGCCGCTGCGCTTCGAGCGACAGCGCGAAGGTGGTGTCGCCTGCGATCGAGATGGTGGACACGTGGTCCATCTGGACGGCGACGTCGAGCGGCATCTCTTGGCTCCGGGAGCTTGGCGGCAGGCAGGCCGGGCTTAGCGGCTCTCATCTGGTCTGCCAACTGGGCGGAGCGTCCTTGCCGCGGCCGTTGCGGGACCGAACCGGCGCTTCGCCTTTCTGCCGCCGAGTCATCATGCCAGTCGCGCGCAAGTCATCATTCCCTAATTCTTTCGTCTTATTGCTGGGGACAAGCAAAGAATGCGTGGGAGCGCCCCAGGGGTTGGAGCCTGTTCTTGGCTCGGGATGGAGGCTGCTTTGGCGGGCGAGCTGCCGGATGCGCGAAGAGAGGCGATGGCCGATGCGGGTCCATCCGAAGCCCGGAACAGGCTCTAGATGACGGCAGGATTCCGGATCGGCGCAGCGAAGGGGGACGGAGGCGACCTCGCCTTCACCGACCCGCTCACCGGCTTGGGCAATGTCCGGCGCTTCTTCGACAAGGTGGAACGCCTGATCGCCGAGCGCGCCGACGACCCCGCCCCCTTCACCGTCGGCATCCTCGACCTCGACGGCTTCAAGCCGATCAACGACCTGTTCGGCCGCCGGGCCGGCGACGAGATCCTGGTGCAGGTGGCGATGCGCCTGCGCGCCTCGATGGACGGCCATTCCGCGGTGGCGCGGATCGGCGCGGACGAGTTCGCCTTCCTCCATCCGCTGGTGTTCAGCGAGGAGGCCGCCGCCGAGCGGGCGAAGATGCTGATCGAGATCCTGTCGGCGCCCTATGACGTGGGCGACCGCACGGCGCGGCTTTCGGCCTCGGCGGGCTGCTCGCTGTTCCATTCCGGCGACGAGACGACGGACGTGCTCGTCAACAAGGCGGAAACGGCGCTTTACCAGGCGAAGCGCTCAGGCCGCGGGCGCGTGGTCGTCTACAGCCGCGAGATGGAGGACGCCGCCAAGCGCGTCACCCGCATCGAGCAGGCGCTGCGCCGCGCGGTCTCCGCGGGCGAGGTGGAGCCCTATTTCCAGCCGATCGTCGACCTCAAGACCCGCCGCGTGCGCGGCTTCGAAACGCTGGCGCGATGGAACGACCGCGATCTCGGCCCCGTGTCGCCCGCCGTGTTCATCCCGATCGCGGAAGAGCGCGGCATCATCGGCCCGCTTGCGCAGCTCGTTCTGCGCAAGGCGGCGGAGGCGGCCTGCGCATGGCCGCGCGAGCTCTTTCTGTCCTTCAACCTGTCGCCCTCCCAGCTCGTCGATCAGAACACGGGCCTGCACATCCTTTCCATCCTCGAGCGCACCGGCTTCGATCCGCGGCGGCTGGAGGTGGAGATCACGGAAACGGGCCTGATGTCCGATCCGTCCTCCGCCAAGAAGATCGTCGAGGACCTGAAGCGTTGCGGCATCCGCGTGTCGCTGGACGATTTCGGCACCGGCCAGTCCTCGCTGGGCCGCTTGCGCGAATTCCCCTTCGACAAGCTCAAGATCGACCGGGCCTTCGTCAACGCGATCCTTGACGACAAGCCGGCCGAGCACATCGTGCGGGCCATTCTTTCCATGTGCGAGGGTCTCGGCATGGAGTCGGTGGCCGAGGGCATCGAGCAGGAGGCCCAGTTCCAAAAACTCGTCTCCTTCGGCTGCCTGGGCGGCCAGGGCTACCTGTTCGGCAAGCCCGCCAATGGGGAAGCCACCCTCAATCTTCTCCGGCAGGCCGCAAGGCTGGACACGGCAGGCAGCCGCGTCTGACGGCGTTCCGGCGGCTTGACCCTGCCCCGGTCTTGCCGCAGGAAGCGGCGCGCAACCGGGATTTTTTCGCGTGACCGACGAAAGCTTGGCCGAGCCCGCACGGTTCCCCGACCTGGAAGGTGCTTCGGTGCTGGTGACGGGTGGCGGCTCCGGGATCGGCGCGGCTCTGGTCGAAGGCTTTTGCGCCCAGGGCGCGCGAACGGCCTTCATCGACATCGCGGAAACGCCGAGCCGGGAACTGGTGGAAGAGTTGACGGCCAAGGGCCTGCGTCAGCCGCTCTTCTTGAAGGCCGACCTGCGCGACATCCACGCCTTACGCGCCGCCGTGCATGAGGCCATCCGGGCGCACGGTCCCGTCACCGTGCTCGTCAACAACGCGGCCTGGGACGACCGCCACGAGCTCGACGCCGTCACGCCGGAATACTGGGACAACAGTCTCGCGATCAATCTCCGGCCCCACTTCTTCACCGCCCAGGCGGTGGCGCCCGGCATGCGGGAAAAGGGCTTCGGGTCGATCATCAACTACAGCTCGACCTCCTTCCTTATCAACATGGGCGGCATGCCGGCCTATACGGCCGCCAAGGCCGGCATTGTCGGCCTCACCAAGGGTCTCGCGGGCAAGCTCGGGCCCGACAACATCCGCGTGAACGCGGTGATGCCGGGCTGGGTCCTGACCGAGCGCCAGAAAGAACTCTGGGTGACGGAGGAAAGCCTCAACGCCCATGTCTCCAAACAGTGCATCCGCCGCCCCATGATCCCTGAGGACATGGTGGGCGTGACACTCTTCCTCGCCTCCCGGGCCTCCGCCATGCTGACGGCGCAGACTTTGATCGTGGACGGGGGATTCCTGTGAGCGCGCCCGCCTTCGCGGCCGTCGATTGGGGCACGAGCCGGATCCGCGTCTATCTGATGGACCGCGCGGGAGCGGTGCTGCGCGAGCGCCGCAGCGACGACGGCATGGCGAGCGCCGGCGGGCGCTTCGGCGACATTCTCGAAAGCCATCTCGCGGCTTTGCAGGCACCCGAAAACCTGCCGGTGATCGTCTGCGGCATGGCGGGCGCGCGGGGCGGCTGGGTCGAGGCCCCTTATGTTCCCACGCCGGCTTCGCTGACGGACCTTTTCGACGGCGCCGTCCATGTTCCGCATCCGCCGCGCCCTGTGCGGATCCTCCCCGGCGTCGCCCAGCACGGGGCCGAGCCCAATGTGATGCGCGGCGAGGAAACCAAGCTCGCCGGCGTGAGCCATAGGCTGGAGGGCGCGGCGAGCGTCGTTTGCATGCCCGGCACCCATGCCAAATGGGTGGAGGCGGGCAATGCTGCGATCCGGCGCTTCGACACTTTTCTCACGGGCGAACTGTTCGCGGTGCTCTCGCGCCATTCGCTGCTCGCGCGCACGCTTGGCGCGGACGAGCATCGTGTCGATCCCGAGAACGAGGCCTTTCGCCGAGCCGTCCGACAGGCGCTGACGGACGGCGGCCTCGTGGGGCGGTTGTTCTCCATCCGCGCAGCCAGCCTTCTGGCCGGCCTCAGCGCGCAAGATGCCGCCGCCACCCTGTCGGGCCTGCTCATCGGCTCCGAGATCTTTTCCGCCCGCAGCCGTTTTGTAACGGGGACCGCGCCAGTGCTGCTCGTTGCCACCGGCGGCTTGGCCGCGCTTTACGCTGCCGCGCTGGAGATGGCGGGGATCGCGCACCGGACCGTGGACGCCGACGAGGCGGTGTTGCGCGGACTGTTCGAGGCGGCGCACCACCTGCTGGGCGACGCCTTGGAGGAAGCCCACGCATGAGCACGCCCTTTCCCGCGCTCGAACGCGGGCTCGTCGCCATCCTGCGCGGGCTCGACCCTGAACGGGCCGTGGCCACGGCGAGCGAGATCTTCTCCGCCGGCGTCACCGCCATCGAGGTGCCGCTCAACTCGCCCGATCCGTTCCGCTCGATCGAGGCCATCACTCGGGCGCTGCCGCCCGAGGCGTTGGTCGGCGCGGGAACGGTTCTCACGGCGGCCGATGTGGACCGTCTCCATGACGCAGGCGGAAAACTGCTTGTCAGCCCGAATGTGGAGGAGAGCGTGCTTTCCCGCGCGTCTCATCACGGGATGGTCACCATGCCCGGCGTGTTCACCCCCACCGAGGCCTTCCAGGCGCTTCGGTTCGGCGCCTCGGCGCTCAAATTCTTTCCGGCCAGCGTGCTGGGGGCCGCAGGCATCGCGGCAATCCGCGCCGTGCTGCCCCGCGATGCGGTGGTGGGCGCGGTCGGCGGCGTGAGCGATGCCGATTTTCCCGCTTACGCCAAGGTGGGCGTCAGGACGTTTGGCCTGGGATCGAGCCTGTTCAAGCCCGGCATGTCGCCGGCCGAGGTGGGGCCTCGCGCCCGCGCCGCCGCCCGGGCCTGGGACGAAGCCTGCAAGGAGTCTTGATCCATGCCCGAGGCCACTGTCCTATCCCCCGTCGTCTGCGAGCTCGGCGAGGGCCCGAGCTATGACACGCGCGAAAACAAGCTGTTCTGGTTCGACATCGTCAACAAGAAGCTCCTGGAGCAGGACTTTCCCGACGGCACGACGGTGGTCCACGATCTTCCCGAGATGGCCAGCGCCATCGCCGACGTGGACCAGGGCCGACAGGTCGTGTTCACCGAAACCGGCCTGCATCTGCGCGACCGCAGATCGGGCAAGCTCTCGCTTCACCAGCCCATCGAAGCAGATGATCCGAAGACGCGATCCAACGACGCGCGCGTCCACCCGTCCGGCGCGTTCTGGGTCGGCACCATGGCCAAGGAGGAGGGTTCGGCCAAGGGCCGCATCTGGTGGTATCGCGCGGGCGAGCTCAAGATGCTGTTCGACGGGGTGGTGATTCCCAATTCCATCTGCTTTTCCGCCGATGGAGCGACCGCCTTCTTCGCCTGCTCCTCGGCGCAAAAGCTGTGGCGCGTCGCCTGCGACCCCGAGACGGGCCTGCCCCATGACGAGCCGCAGGTGTTCGTCGATGGAAGAGAGGCGGAAGGCTTCATCGACGGCTCGGTGATCGACGCCGACGGCGTGTTGTGGAACGCGCGCTGGGGTGGCTCGCGCGTCGATGCCTATGACGCCCAAGGCAAGCTGTTGCGCTCCATCAAGGTTCCCGCGAGCCAAGCCTCCTGCCCGGCCTTCGTGGGGCCGGACGCCGGCCGGCTCGCCGTCACCTCGGCCTGGAAGGGCATGAGCGAGGAGGCGCGCGCCAAGGAGCCGCTGGCCGGGCAGACCTTCCTGCTGCCCCTCGAGGTCAAGGGCCGCTTCGAGCCCTCGGTCGTCTTGTGAGCGGCGGCGGGCGGCCCCTTCTTGCGCTCGTCTTCGAGGCGCCGGAGGCGTGCCGGACGAGGCTTTTGGCGCAAGGTTTCTCGCCGGGCCACGCCGCCGAGATCGCCGCCTATCTCGACCAGTCCACCGACATCGCGCCCGAGTTCGACGCTATCGCGCAGGCCTGCGAGGCGCGCGGCTTCGGCTTCCGGCCCGTCGATCTCGGCGAGGCGCCGACCCTGTTCGCGGCGTTCGACCCGGCAAGAACCCTCGTCTGGACACTGACCGACGGCATCCAATTCTTCCGCGGCAGCACGGCCCCTGCGCTCGCCCGCCTCCACGGCATTTCCACTTTCGGCTCGGACGATTCGCTTTTCGCGCTCTGTCAGGACAAGTTCCGCTCGGGCGCGGTGCTCCGGGCGCTCGGCCTTCCCGTGCCGCCGGCGGGGCTTTCCCGTGACGGCGAATGGCTGGTCCCGCCGCCGCCCGCGCCTGACGGCTTTTTCGTCAAACCCAACCGGCTCGGCGCCAAGATCGGCATCTGGGAAGATTCCCGCTGCCGCGGGCAAGCCGAGGCGCTGAGCTTAAGCCGGCGCATCTTCGCCGCTTATCGCGACGAAACGGTTGTGCAGGCCTATGTGCCGGGCCGCAACATACGGGCGAGCTTTCTGGCCGTCGAGCCGCAGGCCGGCGCGGAGCGGCTGGGCCTCAGCATCGTGGACTCGGGCGGTGATTTCCAGACCATGACCGACAGCTTGGCGCTCTCCGGGGCGAAGGGCACCGAGGCCGCCGCGATGGGCCTGCGCCAGGATCCCCGGCTGGAGCCCGTGGTCGCCACCCAACCCGAAGCCGACCGGCGCATCCGCACCCATGCCGCGAAGCTGATGGGCGCGCTGGGGCTCAGGGACGTGTTCTCGCTGGACTGGCGCGTGGAGGGGGACGGCACGGTCCATCTGCTCGAATTCGAGGTCTGCCCCGGCTTGCCCTACTTCGACTTCATGACCTATGTTCGCGAGGAATGGGGCCTTGGCCTCGCTCAGGCCATGGCCGAGGCGGCCGCGCGAAAGTTCGAGGGGCAGGCCGCATCGGCTTGAGGAGGCGGTCCTCGGAGAAATCCTGGCCGGAAGATCCCCTGCCGCTTTGCGCTAGCCCCTCCGCCCCGCTGATCCTCACGCTTCGCCTCGACGAACGCTGCAGCACCTTCTTCGAGGCCGAGCGGCGGCGCTATTTTCCGCCTGAACGCAACTTCATCCCGGCCCATGTGACGCTGTTTCACCATCTGCCCGGCGAGCGGCAGGCCGAGATCGAAGCCGATCTGAGGACGGCCGCACGGGGCCAATCGCCCTTCCCCGTTCAGGTGAGCGGCCTGCGCTTCCTGGGCAAAGGCGTCGCCTACCGGCTGGAGGCCCCGGCGTTCACTGATTTGCGCGAGCGTCTGAGCCGGGTCTGGGCGGCGCATCTCACGCCGCAGGACCGCCAGAAGATCGCGCCGCATGTCACGATCCGGAACAAGGTCGAGCCCGCGACCGCGAAAAAACTGTTCGAGCGCCTGTCGGCGTCGTTCCGGCCCTTCACAGCCCAAGCTGAAGGGCTTCTCCTGTGGGGATATCGGGGCGGACCTTGGTCGCCGCGCGGCCGTTTCCCCTTCGAAGGCTCGGCGGGCGGCGTCAAATAAGGCCGCGCCGGTTCGAGCCGGCGCGGCGGTGGGCGGACGACAACGATATCAGCGAGAACCGTCAGCCCGGCCTATGGGCCAAGGCCTCGTTGCGCGTCTTCCACAAGGAGAAGACCACGCCGCCGCCGATCAGGGCGAGGGTCACGGACAGCGAGATCGCCGGGTCCAGCTTACCGAAGAACTGGTTCCAGAAGATCTTGCCGCCGATGAAGACCAGCACCAGCGCCAGCGCGTATTTCAGGTATTCGAAGCGATGCACCATGGCGGCAAGCGCGAAATAGAGCGCGCGCAGGCCGAGGATCGCCATGATGTTCGCCGTGAACACGATGTAGGTGTCGGTGGTGATGGCGAAGATCGCGGGCACGGAGTCCACCGCGAACACCAGGTCGGCGAAGTTGATCACCACCAGCGCCAGAAAGAGCGGCGTCGCCCAGATCACGAGCTTGCCCGTCACCGGATGCGGCTTGCGCACGAAGAAGTGCTCAGCATGCAGTTCGGGCGTCACCCGCATGCGCTTGGACAGGAAGCGCAGGACGGGGTTGTTTGAGATGTCCGGCGCGGTCTCGGGCGTCCGCAGCATCTTGATGCCGGTCACCACCAGGAAGGCGCCGAACAGGAGCAGGATCCAGTCATATTCCTGCACCAGCGCCGCGCCCACCGCGATCATCAGCCCGCGCAGGACGAGAACGGCGAGAATGCCCCACACCAGCGCCCGGTACTGGTATTTCCTGGGAATGGCGAAATAGGTGAAGATCAGCGAGATCACGAAGACATTGTCGATCGAGAGCGCCTTCTCGATGGCGTAGCCCGTGAAATACTGCATCCCGGATTCGGCCCCCATGGACCACCAGATCCAGAAGCCGAACAGAACCGCGATGGCGATGTAGAAGACCGAGAGCTTCAGGCTCTCGGCGATGCCCAACTCCTTGTCCTCCTTGTGCAGCACGCCGAGATCGAAGGCGAGCAAGAGCACGACGATGGAAAGAAGGAGCAGCCAGAGCCACAAGGGCTTTCCCAGGAAATCCAGGGCTGCGAAGGCGAGAATCCCGTCCAATTTGTCCTCCTCTGCAGGAGGGCATCGAACAGGCGGAGAGCCGGCGGGCATGGACTCAAGTGATGTCGACCGCCAGCATCTTCACCCGTCCGATGCCCTGATGGGCAACGAAAAGCTTCAGAACCGACGGAGGACCGACATCGCGGATGCAGAAGCATCCGCCAGCGGGGCCCGGACCTCGCGGAAGCCATGAGCTAGGGACAGGTCAGCCCTTCCGCAAGGGTTCTCATCAACTCACCGTGTTGATGGTTCATGCATCCTTCAGAGTTCCTGGATGTTGAAGAGCGTGTCCGGGGGCGGGTGCGAGCGCATGCATTACCAAGATCATTCAGGCGGCGCGCGGCTGCACGACTTCGGCATCGGCCAGCAGGCTCCGCGCGCGGCGGATCGGCAAGCTGGGCCGCTGCCTTGGATCACGCTGGCCAAGGGCGCTCCCTACTTCGCCACTGAACACGGCGAAGCCTGGACCCCGGTCGGCCAGAACGACGCCATCAACTGGATCGAATTGAACGGTCTGTTCCGGAGCCGCGATCTGCCCGGCGTGGAGGCGCATCTGCGCCATCTCAAGGCGCACGGCGTCTCCTGCCTGAGGCTCATGCTCGAATATGCGCAGTCGCGGCATCGCTATTTCGAGCGCCCCATCGGCCGGTTCGTGCCCGATATGGTGCGGCTCTGGGACGACCTTTTCACGCTGTGCGAGCGTGTGGGCCTGCGCATCCTTCTGACGCCCGTGGACACGTTCTGGACCTGGCTTCACTGGAAGCACCACCCTTATAATCGCAAGAACGGCGGCCCGCTCGGTCACCCGTCGAGGTTGCTCCTGTGCAAGGAAACGCGGGAAGCGGTGAAGGCGCGGCTTTCCTTCGCGGCGACGCGCTGGGGCGGCAGCGGGGCGCTGTTCGCTTGGGATCTGTGGAACGAGATCCACCCTGCCCAGGCCGAAGACAGCGCGGATGCCTTCGGCGAGTTCATCCACGACCTCAGCACGCATGTGCGGACGCTCGAGACGCGGCTTTACGGCCGCGCGCACCCGCAAACCGTGTCGCTGTTCGGCCCCGAACTCTCGTTGCGGCCGCACATGCCCTTGAAGGAGCCGATCTTCCGACATCCCGATCTCGATTTCGCGACGATCCATATCTACGAATCCGGCGCGATCGACCACCCGCGTGACACCGTGGCCCCGGCCGTGAGCATGGGACGGATCGTGGCGGAGGCCCTCACGGAGACACCTGCCGACCGGCCCTTCTTCGACAGCGAGCACGGGCCGATCCACAGCTTCAAGGACAAGAAGCGAACGCTGGCCGAAGCGTTCGACGACGAGTATTTCCGCCACATGCAGTGGGCGCATCTCGCGAGCGGCGGCGCCGGCGGCGGCATGCGCTGGCCCAACCGCAACCCGCATGTGCTGACATCAGGAATGCGAAGGGCTCAGAAGGCGCTCAGCGATTTCCTGCCGCTGGTCGACTGGACGCGCTTTCGCCGCCAGTGCCTCAACGGCCGGATCGAGGCGTCCGGTCCCGTGGCGGCCTTCGGCTGCGGCGACGAGGATCAGGCCGTCGTCTATCTGCTTCGCAAGGACACGATCGGGCGCGACGGCACGCTGCGCCGGGACGCCGCGCCGATCAGCCCCGCGCTCGCCATTCCCGGCATCGGCGCGGGCCGCTTCACGGTCACCGCCTGGGACACGCGGGAAGGACGAGCCGGGCCGAGTTTCGCAGCCGAGAACTCGGCGGCAGCCCTGCGGCTCCAGTCGCCCGCCTTCGTGTCCGACGTGGCGCTCGCCATCCGCCGGACCTGAGCCGGCTTCAGTTTCCCAGCCGCTTCCCGCTCTCGGCCTCGAACAGGAAGGCCGATCCTGGCCTGATCCGCAGCGGCAGATCGTCTCCTTCGCGGACGGGCGTCCCGCCGGGCAGCCGCGCCACCATGTCCTCCTTTTCGTCCGCGCCGAGCCGGCCATAGATCAGCGTGTCGGCGCCGAGCGCCTCCACCGCCCGCGCCCGCAGCGTGAGATGCGCGCTCCCAGCATCGGCCAGCACTAAGTGCTCGGGCCGGACCCCGAAGAGAAGGGGCCGGCCCGGCGCAGGCAGGCTCAGGTCGGGCAGATCCAGCGCTTGGCCGCCCGCCAGCGCCAGCGCGCCGCCGGCCACGCGCGCAGGGACGAGGTTCATTGCCGGCGAGCCGATGAAGGTCGCGACAAAGGCGCTGGCCGGATCGTTGTAGATGCCGAGCGGATCGCCGACCTGCTCGGCCCGGCCCGCATTCATCACGACAAGGACATCGGCCAGGGTCATGGCCTCCACCTGGTCATGGGTCACATAGACGCCCGTGACGCCCGTGGCGCGCTGGATGGCTTTGATCTCCACCCGCATCTGCCCGCGCAGCTTGGCGTCGAGGTTGGACAGGGGCTCGTCGAACAGGAAGGCCTTCGGCTCCCGCACGATGGCGCGCCCCATGGCGACGCGCTGGCGCTGCCCGCCGGAAAGCTCCCGCGGCCGCCGCTTGAGCAGGGCCTCCAACTCCAGCGAGCGGGCGGCCTCGCGCACGCGGGCGTCGATCTCAGGCTTCGGCATGCCGCGGTTGCGCAAGCCGTAGGCCATGTTGTCGTAAACGCTCATATGCGGGTAGAGCGCGTAGTTCTGGAACACCATGGCGATGTCGCGCTCGGCCGGCCCGAGCCGGTCCACCGCCCGGCCGCCGATGCGGATGGAGCCCGCCGTCATGGTTTCGAGCCCCGCGATCATGCGCAGCAACGTGGATTTCCCGCAGCCCGACGGGCCGACCAGCACGCAAAGCGCGCCATCGGGCACGCTGAGCGAAATGCTCTTCACCGCCTCCACGCCCCCGGAATAGGTTTTGGACACGTTCTCCAGCTCGAGCGTCGCCACTCACTTCTCCGTTTCCACGAGGCCGCGCACGAACCAGCGCTGCATGAGCACGACCACCAGGATCGGCGGCAGGACGGACAGGACCGCGGTGACCATCACCAGATGCCACTGGGTGTCGGCGTCGGCGAAGGAGATCATCTTCCTGAGCGCCACGACGATGGTGTTCATCTTGTTGTCGTTGGTGACGAGCAGCGGCCACAGATACTGCGTCCAGCCATAGATGAAGAGGATCACGAAAAGGGCCGCGATGTTGGTGCGCGAGAGCGGCAGCAGGATGTCGCGAAAGAAGCGCAGCGGCCCCGCCCCGTCCACCCGCGCGGCCTCCACGAGCTCGGCGGGAATGGTCATGAAGAACTGCCGGAACAGCAATGTGGCGGTGGCCGACGCCATCAAGGGCAGGGTCAGGCCGGTATAGGTGTCGAGCAGGCCGAGATCGACCATCACCTTGTAGGTGGGAAGGATGCGCACCTCGACGGGAAGCATCAGGGTGATGAAGATCGTCCAGAAGAAGACCATGCGGAAAGGGAAGCGGAAAAAGACGATGGCGAAGGCCGAGAGCAACGAGATCACGATCTTGCCGAGCGCGATCGCAAGCGCCACGACCGTCGTGTTGAAGAGCAGCCGATCAACGCCGACCCCGCCGATCCGCGTCACGCCGCCGCCCAGCGCCTCCCCATAGTTCTCCCAGAACCGGCCGCCGGGAAGCAGCGGCAGAGGCGGGCGCAGGATGGTCTGCAGCGACTGGGTGGAGGCGACGAAGGTGTAGAAGAGCGGATAGGCGACGATCACCACCCCGATGGCGAGGATCAGGTGGGCGACGAGGCGCGAGCCTTGATTGTTCTCGATCATGGCCGCGTCATCCGTAATGCACGCGGCGCTCGACGAAGCGGAACTGGAACGCCGTGAGCGCGATCACGATGACCATCAGGATCACGGACTGGGCGGCGGAGCTTCCCAGGCTCAGATTGACGAAGCCGTCGTTGTAGACCTTGTAGACCAGCGTTTCGGTGGCCTTGCCGGGGCCGCCGCCCGTCACCGCGTGGATGATGCCGAAGGTGTCGAAGAAGGCATAGACCGTGTTCACCACCAGAAGGAAGAAGGTGACGGGGGCGAGCAGGGGGAAGACGATCGTCCAGAACCGCTTCCACTCGCTCGCGCCGTCGATCGCGGCTGCTTCGATCAGGGATCGCGGGATCGCCTGCAGCCCCGCCACGAAGAAAAGGAAATTGTAGCTGATCTGCTTCCAGGCGGCCGCCACGATGACGAGCAGCATGGCTTGCGGGCCCTTGAGCAGCGGATCCCAGGCGACGCCTGCATCTCTCAGCATATAGGCGAAGGTGCCCATGGTCGGGTTCAGCATGAAGAGCCAGAGCATGCCCGCGACCGCGGGCGCGACCGCATAGGGCCAGATCAGGAGCGTGCGGTAAAAACCCTTTCCCCGCACCACCTTGTCGGCCATGACCGCAAGCAGCAGCGCCGTGGCCATGGCGAGAAAGGCGGTGGCGGCCGAGAATAGGAGCGTGTTCTCCGCCGCGTTCAGATAGCCGGGGTCGGACAGCACGCGCCGGAAATTGCCGAGCCCGACGAACTGCGAGGCGAGGCCGAACGGGTCTTCCCGCAGCACCGACTGGTAGAGCGCCTGGCTCGCCGGCCAGTAGAAGAACACCAGCGTGATCGCGAGCTGCGGCAAGAGCAGCAGATAGGGCAGGAGCTTCTGAGGGAAGATCGCGCGGTTGTTCAAGGGCAGTCCCAGGAAAAAGGCTGCGGCGGAGCAACCCTCCCCGCTTCAACAGACGGGGCCGCGCAGGCGCGGCCCCGCATGCGCGCTCGATCAGTTGCCCAAGGCTTCCTGGATCGCCGCGTTGCCGCGGCTGACCGCGTTGTCGAGCGCAGCTTGCGCCGTCTGCTCGCCGTTCAGCATCTTCTCGAACTCCTCGTTCTGGATGTCGCGCACCTGCGGCATGTTGATGAGCCGGATGCCGCGCGAATTCTCGGTCGGCTCCTTGCCCATCATCTGCGTGATCGGAATCTCGCGGCCAGGGTTCTCTCCGTAGAAGCCGGAGTTCTTGGTTTCCTCATAGGCCGCCATGGTCACGGGAAGGTAGCCCGAGACCTGGTGCAGGCGCGCCTGGATGGGCGTCTGCGACAGGAACTTGAAGAACTCGGCCACGCCTTGGTATTCCTCGTCCTCGTGGCCGGAGAACACCCAGAGGCTGGCGCCACCCGGAATCGTGTTCTGCGGCGCGCCGGGCGCATCGGGATAATAGGGCAACTGGCCGAGGCCGTAATTCAGGCCCGACTTGATGACGTCGCCGAGCCCGCCCGAAGATTCCGTCAGGATCCCGCACTCGCCGGACAAAAACAGGTTCTTGGCTTCCGACGTGCGGCCGCCGTAACGGAACACCTCTTCCTTGGCGAGATCGGCGATCGTCTGGAAGTGGTTGACGAAGATCGGCGTGTTGAACGTCAACTCGACGTCCGTGCTCGCCAGGCCGTTCTGCTGCGTCGCATATTGCAGATTGTTCCAGGCGGCGAAGTTTTCGAGCCCGATCCAGGTCAGCCATGTCGTCGTCAGGCCGCAAGGCGCGGCGCCCGACGTCTTGATCTTCCGAGCGGCCTCGAACACCTCCGGCCATGTCTTGGGCGGGCTCTCCGGGTCGAGCCCCGCTTTCTGGAAGATGTCCTTGTTGTAGTAGAGGATCGGCGAGGACGAGTTGTAGGGGAAGGACAGCATGGTGCCGTCGGGCCTGGAATAATAGGCCACGATTCCCGGCAGGTACTGGCTCTTGTCGAAGGCGCCGCCGCCCATCGAGAGGATGTCCGCGACCGGCTTGATCGCGCCCTCGGCGCCCATCATCACCCCGGTGCCGACATCGAAGACCTGCAGGATGTGAGGCGGCTCCTGGGCGCGGAACGCGGCGATGCCGGCATTCAGCGCCTCGGGATAGGTGCCCTTGAAGACGGGCACCACCCGATACTCGCTCTGGCTCTCGTTGAACTCCTTGGAAAGCTGCTCCACCACCTCGTTGTTGGCGCCCGTCATGGCATGCCACCAGGTGATGTCGGTCACCGCGAATGCGCTGGACGTCGCCAGCAGGCTAAGCGCCGCGGCAATGCCCGCCGCACGGCTGAATCGAAGCATGGTTTTCTCCCGTTTGTGCCGCCGAATGGCAGGGCGCAAGCCCTAACCATCCTCCATGACAGCCGAACAACGGAAGGTCTAAGGCGGCAAACTTGATGTGGCAAGCGCCCGGAGCCGGAACTTAGCCGGCTCCCGCGCCGCGCGGGCTTGTCCTCTTCCCATTCATCCGGGCAAGCGGCGCGGGATCGGCAGCCCCCCGCAGGCGGCTTGGCCGGCTGCCGCTCTAGCTGCCGAGGATGGCGCCCTTGAGCGTCCGCACATTGTGGCGCATCAGGTCGAGATAAGCGCCGGCCGGGCCGGACGGCTCGGACAGCGCGTCCGAATAGAGGGAGCCGCCCACCGTCAGCCCCGTCTCGGAGGCGATCTGCTCGATCAGGCGGGGGTTGGAGACGTTCTCCACGAACACGGCGGACGCCTTCTCCTCGCGGATTTCCTCGATCAGCCGAGCCACGTCGGCGGCGGAGGCCTCCGACTCCGTGGACACGCCCTCGGGCGCGCGGAAATCGATGCCGTATTCGTGCCCGAAATAGCCGAAAGCGTCGTGGCTCGTGATGACGACGCGTTTGTCGGCGGGGATTTCGGCCACGGCCGCCTTCACCTCGGCTTCGAGCGCGTCGAGCCGGGCGGTGTAGGCTCTCGCATTCGCGCGAAAGGTCTCGCAGCCTTGCGTGTCGGCCGCGCAGAACGCGTCGGCGATGTTCTTCACATAGATCTTCGCATTGGCGACGGACTGGAAGGCGTGCGGGTCGATGTCGCCATGCCGGTGCGCCTCCTCCGCCTCGGTGGCGTGACTCGCCTCGGCGGCGTGCGTCTCCTCCCCGCCGTGGTCGTGACCGGCTTCGGCCGCGTGCTCATGGGTTTCCTCTTGACCGTGCCCCGCTTCTTCCGCGCCATGCGAGGGGCCGCCCTCGCCCGCCCTGATCGTCTCGACGCCCTTCGTCAGCTCCACCACCGGCGCAGCCGTGCCGCTCGTTTCCACGAGCCGTTCCAGAAAGCCCTCGAAATAGAGGCCGTTGACGAGGATCACGTCGGCATTCGCGAGCGCCGCTGCGTCCGCCGGCCTGGGCTCATAGGCATGGGCGTCCCCGTTCGGCCCCACCAAGGTGGTGATCTCGACGCGGTCGCCGCCGACCTGCCTGGCGAAATCGCCCAGGATCGAGAACGTGGCGATCACATCGAGTTTCTCGGGCTCTTGGGCCTGCGCGGGGGATGCGAAGGCGGCAGCGCCCAAGAGCAGCGAATGGCGAACGAGCTTCAGCATGTCGTCGTCTCCTTATCTGAAAAGAAGGGTCAGGCGGTGCGGTGCTTGAGCCCCCGTACCCGCCGGCTGGGCAGCCCGCGAGGGCCGAAAAGCAGCGAGGCGAGATAGATCGCGCCCGCCGACAGGATGATCGCCGGGCCGGACGGCAGCGACAGGTGGAAGGACAAGAGCAGGCCCGCGACCGAGGAAGCCATGCCGAAGCCGACCGCAGCCAGGCACATCGGCTCCACGCGCGCGGTCCAGAAGCGGGCGGATGCCGCGGGCAGCATCATCAGCCCGACGGAGAGCAGCGTGCCGAGCGCCTGGAACCCGCCCACGAGGTTGAGCACCACCAAACCCAGGAACAGGAAGTGGACGGGCGGCCCCAGCCGCGACACCGAGCGCAGGAAGAGCGGGTCGAGGCATTCGGCCACCAGCGCGCGCCAGAACACGAACAGGCAGCCAAGCGTCACGACCGTGATGGCGCCGATCAGCGTCAGGGCCGCGTCGTTGAGCGCCAGCACCGTGCCGAACAGCACATGCATGAGATCGACGGCCGAGCCGCGGATGGAGACGATCATCACGCCGAGCGCCAAGCTGATCAGGTAGAAGGCGGCGAGCGAGGCGTCTTCCTTGAGCACGGTGGTGCGCGACACGGCGGCGGCGCCGAGCGCCACCACCACGCCCGCGACCAGCCCGCCGAGCGTCATGGGCACGATCTCGAGCCCGTAAAGGAGAAAGCCCGCCGCCGCGCCCGGCAGGATCGCGTGCGCCATGGCGTCACCCGTCAGGCTCATGCGGCGCAGCATCAGGAACACGCCGACCGGGCAGGCGCTGAGCGAGATCAGGAGCGAGCCCAGCAAAGCGCGCCGCATGAACTCGAAATCCGCGAAGGGCGCGATCAAAGTCGCGTAGAGCGCCTCCATCACGCCGCGCCCCGCTCGCCCTGCGGCAGCGCCAGCTTCGGCGGAGCATGCTCATGCCCGGCGTGACCGCCGCCGTGGCCATGATGGGCGTGGCCGTCGCCTTCGTCCGTCGCGCACCAGGGGGCGTCCTCGTCCCAGGCCTCGTGGAAGCGGCGCGCGCGAAGGAGGTTTTCGGGCGTGAGCGCCTCCCGCGCGTCGCCCCAGGCAATGGGCGCGCGCGCCAGGAGAAGCGCATGCGGAAAATGCGCGCGCACGAGATCGAGGTCGTGCACCACGACCATCACCGTGCGCTTCTCGCCGTGCCAGCGCTTGATGAGCGCCACGAGGTCGCCCACGGTCTTCGCGTCGATCGCATTGAAGGGCTCGTCGAGCAGGATCAGGTCGGCGTCCTGCACCAGAACGCGCGCGAACAGCGCCCGCTGAAGCTGCCCGCCCGACAGCGTGTCCAGGCCCCGCTTCTCGAATCCTTCGAGGCCGACCGCCGACAGCGCTCGCGCCACGGCCTCGCCGTCCTCGCGCCGACGCCGGCCCAAAAGCCCCCGCCGCGGCCAAAGCCCCATGGAAACGAGATCCGTGACGCGCGCGGGAAACGAACGGTCGAGCTCGCCCTGCTGCGGCAGATAGGCGACGCGGACGCCTGGGCTGCGGAGCACCTCGCCCGACATGGGCCTCAGCACGCCGACGATGCCCTTCATCAGCGTGGACTTGCCCGAGCCGTTGGCGCCCACCACGGCCGTCAGCGAGCCGCGCTCCACCACCCCGTTCAGGTGGTGGACGGCCGGGTGGCTGTCATAGCCCAGCGTCAGATCGTGAAAGGCGAGGCAGGATGAGGCGGACAACGCGATGGCCCTAAGTTTCGGCGTCAGCGGCTTGAACGGCCTCATACGTCATGTTATTACATTCCGCAAGCCATGAGGCGCTGACAGCGGAACGAACAGAATGATGGCGGCGACGGAAAAGCTGACGCGGAACCAGGCGCTGGTGCTCGGCGCGCTTTCAGACGCCGGGTCGCCCATGAGCGCCTATGACATCCTCGACTGCTTGCGCGGCAGCGGGCTGCGCTCGCCGC
Source organism: Mesorhizobium sp. (assembly GCA_035998495.1). GTDB lineage: Bacteria > Pseudomonadota > Alphaproteobacteria > Rhizobiales > Rhizobiaceae > Mesorhizobium_B. The sequence goes on along the minus strand of DASYHP010000050.1, from coordinate 51,573 downwards.
TCCAGATCTATCGCGCGCTCGGGCCTTTGACGGAGCAGGGCCTCGTGCATCGGCTGGAAAGCTTGAGCGCTTTCGTCGCCTGCGCCCACCCGCACGACCACGGCTGCGGCAAGCCCCCCGGCGTGGTCGCCTTCGCGATCTGCGACAATTGCGGGCAGGTTGACGAGTTCTCGGACGAGGCGGTGAGCGGCCGGCTCGCCGCCTGGGCGCAAGATCACCGCTTCAGGCTCGCCAAGACCACGGTGGAGCTGCGCGGCACCTGCGCCAACTGCCTGGCGGCATGAACGGGTGTGGCGTCTGGTGTGGTGTCAGAGGTTGTCGCGGTGAGCTGGGCCAAGCGCTTCAATCCGCTCGCGCCGCGGCCGCGCAGGGGCTCATCGCATGCCGATCAAATCAAGGCGTGGGTCGCCGAGTTCCTGCCGACCGACGCCGCCGCCGTGGTCGCCGTTTCCGAACTCGCCTGCCGCGAGCCGGGCTGCCCCGATATGGAGACCGTGATCGGCGTCTTTCGCCTCAAGCGGCCCACTCAGATGCTCAAGATCGCCAAGCCGCTCGTGGCGGTGGAGCGCGCCGACATCGAGCAAGCCGTTGCGGCAGCCGCCGGCTTAGAGCACCTAACAAAACCTATGGGTTGAGGATGGCCGAGGGCTTTGGGCTGATCCGCAAGGCGCCGACCGCAACCGATGCCGGAGCATCGGCGAGGATCGGCAACGAAGCGGGCAGCCCAAAGAGCCGGCCAGCCGACCCCAGGGGTTTTGTTAGGTGCTCTTAGGCACGGTCGGGCAGCCGCCCGCCCCATGACCGATCCAGCCCCTCGCGACGCTTGCCCCTCCGCGTCGCCTGCTCGAAGGCCTTGCGCCGGGACGCGGGTTCCGGGATAGCTTTCCCCGAGGCGGCCGGCCAGGCGGAGGCAGGACCGCGGGGGTTGAGGCGACATGAGAGCCATCTTCGTTCAACTGCAATGCGCGCCGGGCAAGACCTATGAGGTGGCCGACGCGCTGTTCGAGCGTGAGATCGCGTCCGAACTCTACTCCACCAGCGGCGAGTACGACCTGCTGCTCAAGATCTATCTCGACAACGACATCGATATCGGCCGCTTCGTAAACGAAAACATCGCCAATGTGCCGGGCATCGCGCGCAGCCTGACGACGCTCACCTTCAAGGCTTTCTAGACGCTGCGCTCATCTCGCCCGCCTTGGCCGGCGGGCGGCCCCACCGCACGGACGGGTCAGGCGTCGGAATGGCCGCCAGAAGCTCGCGCGTATAGTCGTGGGACGGGTGCTCGAACGCTTGAGCGGCGGTGGCGTCCTCCACGATCACGCCCGCCCGCATCACGAGCACGCGGTCGCAGAGACGCCGGATCACCGAAAGGTCGTGGCTGATGAAGGCGAGCGTCAAGCCGAGATCCGACACGAGCCGGGAGAGCAGGTTCAGCACCTGCGCCTGGGTGGACACGTCCAGGCCCGACACGATCTCGTCGGCCAGGATGAAATCGGGACGCATGGCGACGGCGCGGGCGATGCCCACGCGCTGCCGCTGGCCTCCCGACAGCTCGTGCGGATAGCGCCGCGCGAATGATTGCGGCAACCCGACTTGGTCGAGCGCCTCGGCCACGCGGGGATCGCCCGCCCTTGCGCCAAGCGGGGCGGCGATGATGCGCCCCACCGTGAGCCGCGGGTTGAGCGAGGACATCGGGTCCTGAAAGATCATCTGGATCCGCCGGCGCAGAGGCCGCATGGCGGCATCGTCGAGATGCGTGATGTCCCGTCCGTCGAAGAGGATGCCGCCGGCCGACGGCTCGATCAGGCGCACCAGCGCGCGGCCGAGCGTGGTCTTGCCCGAGCCCGAGCCGCCGACGATGCCGAGCACGGCGCCACGGGCCACATCGAAGCTCACGCCCCCAAGGATTTCCAGCCGCGGGGCCGGCCCGAACAGCGGCTTTCGCGTCATGTCGGGGACGGTGACGCGCAAGCTCCGCACGGAAAACAGCGACTCAGCCATGCCGCCGCCCTTGGGCGGGAACCCAGCCCGCATCGACAGCGGCCACTTGGCCGCGCACGGCGTCGATCACGTCCTGCGGCACGGGCAGCAGCGACGACTCCGGCGCATCGTGTCGCGGCGTGGCGGCGAGCAGGGCCGCGCTGTAGGCGTGGTCGGGCGCGGCGAAGAAGTCTTCCACGCTCGTGTCCTCCACCACCAGCCCGGCATAGAGCACCGACAGCCGGTCGCAGATCTTCGCGACCACGCCGAGATCGTGCGTCACGAAGAGCAGCGCCGTGCCGTGGCGCGCCTGCAGCTCGGCGATGAGCTGGAGGATCTGCTTCTGCACGGTCACGTCGAGCGCGGTGGTCGGCTCGTCGGCCACGATCAGCTTGGGCTCGGCGGCGAAGGCCGAGGCGATGAGCACGCGCTGGCGCATGCCGCCCGACAATTCGTGCGGGTAAAGCCGCATCACGCGCTCCGGCTCGGGGATGCGAACCTCGCTCAGAACCTCCTGCGCGCGGGAAAAGGCGCCGGCCTTGGGCCAGCCCAGGATATCAACCAGCCGGTCCGTGATCTGCGGCCCGATCTTTCGCGACGGGTTCAACGCCGTCATGGGATCCTGCGGGATGAGGGCCGCCTTGGCGCCGATCGCTTTCCGCCGCCGGTCGGGGCTCATGGCCAGAAGATCCTCGCCATCGAGAAAAATCTCGCCTTCCACCACCTCGGCCGCCCGCGGCAGCACGCCGAGCACGGCTTTGCCGATCATGCTTTTGCCCGCGCCGCTTTCACCCACCAAGCCGCAGACCGCGCCGGCCGGCACGTCGATATCCACCGAGCGCAGGAGCCGCTCGCGCGTGTTGCGCAGCCGCACCGACAGGTTCCTGACGGAAAGGAACACGCTCACCGCAGCACCGGGTCAAAGCGTTCCCGCAACCCTTCGCCGAGTTGCGCGAAGGAAAGCACGGTGAGGAACAGGGCGATCAGCGGAAATACCAGCACCCACCACGCCTGGTGGATGCTGAGCCGGCCTTCGGCGATCATGCCGCCCCAGGTGGGGTCGTCGCTCGCCACCGACAGGTTCACGAAGGAGAGGATCGCCTCCACGATCACGGCGATGCCCATTTCGAGGGTCAACAGCGCAACGATCGTGGGCAGCACGTTGGGCAGGATTTCTCCCGCAAGCGTGCCGAGCCGGGAAAAACCGGCCACGCGCGCGCTCGCGACATAGTCCATCGCGCTCTGGTTCAGCGTTTCGGCGCGCACCACGCGGCAGAAGCGCGTCCAGTCGATGATGACAATAGCGATGATGACCGACGACAGCCCCGTCCCCAGCACCGCGATCAGGAGGATGGCGAAGAGCACCGGCGGGAAAGCCATCCAGATGTCCACCAACCGGCTGACGAGCCAATCGGCCCATCCCCGGTAGTAGCCGGCGAGCAGCCCCAGCGCCGAGCCGATCAGGCAGGTGGCGAGGCCCGCCGCCAGCGCCACGACGAGCGCGACGCGGGCTCCATAGATCATGCGGGAGAGCACGTCGCGGCCCAGGCTGTCGGTGCCGAGCGGGTATCCGGGCTCGCTCCCCGCCACCCAGAAAGGGGGCAGGCGGCCGAGGAGAAGATCCTGCATCAGCGGGTCGTGCGGCGCGATGAGGGGCGCGAAGACCGCGCAAAAAGCCACGGCGGCGAGCCACAGGCTGGACAGCCACAGCCGCGGCCCCGCCTGCCGCCGGATCGCGGCGCGGCTGTCAAGCATGGCGCAGCCGCGGGTTCAGGAGGGCGTAGAGCATGTCCACGAACAGGTTCACGAGGGTGAACAGTAGCGCGAACAGGATGACGATGCCCTGGATCAGCGGCAGGTCGCGGTTGATGACGGCGTCCACCGCCATGTTGCCCAGGCCTTCATAGGAGAAGAGCCGTTCGATGATGACGGTTCCGCCGACCAGGAAGGTGAACTGCACGCCGACCAGGGTCAGCGTCGGCAGCACCGCGTTGGGCAGGGCCTCGCGCAGGATGACGCGGGTTTCGGCATAACCCTTGGTGCGGGCGAGCACGGCGTAGTCGAGGTTCACCGTCTCCTTGAGCGACTGCTTCAGGAGCTGTGCGATCATGGCCGCCAAGGGCAGCGCCAGCGCGAGCGCCGGCATGAACATGTGGCTCAGGAGATTGGCCGTGATGTCGAGGCGCAAGGTGAGAAGGCTTTCGAGCAGGTAGAACTGGCTCGAGAACGGGATCTCCAGGCGCGGCGACACGCGGCCGGAGATCTGGAACACGGGCCACAGCACGCCGAAGAGCAGGATCAGCAGGAGCCCCCACAGGAAGTCCGGAACGGACAGGCCGATGCCGTTGGCGATGTCGATGCCGGCTTCGGTCCGGCGTCCGCGCAGCCGGGTGCCCAGGATCGCCAGCGCGCCGCCGAGCAGGACGGCGATGAGCAGCGCGAGCAGGCTCAGCTCCAGGGTGGCGGGCAGGCGGCCGAGCACGAGGTCGAGCACGGGCTGGCGCGTCGAGATGGAGGTGCCGAAGTCACCCTGCAGCACAGCGCCCAGCCAGATCAGGAACTGCTCGAAGATGCTCTTGTCGAGCCCGTAGAGCGCGCGCAGCCGGTCGATGTCCGCGCTTGTGGCGCCTGGGGGCAGCATCATGGCGATGGGGTCCCCCGGCACCACGCGCACGACGATGAACACGATCACGGCCACGCCGAACAGCGTGACCAGCATCGTGACGAGACGCGACAGGAGGGTGCGGAGGAGGGGCATCGGTCAGCACGCGGAGGGCTGAAGAGCTTTGACCGCCGCAGGCCCCCTCCACCGCACTTCGTGCGGTCCCCCTCCCCCGCTTCGCAGGGGAGGATCCGCAGTGGCGACGCCCCGGTTCCTCTCCCCTTCATGGGGGAGGGGGACCGCCAAAGGCGGTGGAGGGGGCTGGGCGCCGGCGCTCAAGCCCGCTTGATCAGATGCGGCAACAGCGCGCCCGAGGCATGCGGCGTCACCTGCAGCCCCTCGCGGAAGACGATGGGCTGCACATATTGGATCAGCGGGATGACCAGCCCCTCCTGGGCGATGAAGCGGTCCACCGCCTTCCAGCCCTCGATGCGTTTTGCCTCGTCCGCCTCGCCCCAGAGCGGGCCGATCATGTTGATGAGATCCTCGCCGTCCCACACCGAATGCGGGGAGGGTCCGAACATGGCGAAGCCCGTGGAGGTCGTGGGGTCGGCCACCGCATTGCCCCAGTTGTAGAAGGCGGCGGGCGCCAGCTTGTCGGCCGCGCGCAGCTCGTAATGCTGGGCGATCTCATAGACCTCGATCTCCGCCTCGATGCCGACCCGCCGCCACAGGCCGACGATGGCCTGGATCATCTCGTAATCCTTGGGCTTGAAGCCGCGCGTGGTCTGGATCGTGAACTTCACCGGATTCTCGGTGCTGAAGCCCGAATCGGCCAGCAGCTTCTTGGCGAGCTCCGGATCAAAGGGAACGTCGATGGACGGATCGTAAGCCGTGTATTGCGGCGTCTGCAGGCTGCTGATCGGCACGCCATAGCCGAGCAGGAGGCGGTCCACGAGCAGCTTCTTGTCGATGGCATGCGCCGCCGCCAGCCGCACGTTCTTGTCGAGCATGGGATCGACGTCGTTGATGAAGATCATGGCGATGTCGGACACCGGCTCGGCCGAGCCCCCGAAGCCGCCGCCCTTGGTGAGGCGGTCATATTCCTCGTAGGGGATTTCCAGCGTCACGTCGGAATTGCCGGATTCCACCTCGGCCACGCGGCTTGCCGCGTCGGTGACGAACTTGATGGTGACGTTCTCGAAATCCGGCTTGCCGCCCCAGTAGTTGGGATTGGCCTTGAGCCGCACGAAGGCGTTCCGCTCATAGCGGTCCACCATGTAGGGCCCGGTGCCGATGGGCTTCTCCTCGAACCCCGCCGCGCCCACCTTCTCGTAATAGGCCTTGGGCAGCACATAGCCCGTGAGGAAGGACATCCACTTGAACAGCGTGGGCTCGAACTCCACCACGTCGGCCTCCACGCGGTTGCCGCTGACGGAGAGATTGCCGATCTTGCCCCAGACGAACTGGATCGGGTTGCCCGTCTCGGCCTTGCCCGCGCGCTCGAGAGACCAGGCCACGTCCTCTGCGGTGAAGGGGCTGCCGTCATGCCAGGTCACGCCCTCGCGCACCACCATGAAGACCTTGCTCCGATCCTCGTTCCAGCCCCATTCCGTGACAAGGCCCGGCGCGAAGGAAAGGTCCGGGTTCTGGTGGATGAACATGTCGAACACCGACTGGTAGAAACCCTGGATCGTCGGGTTCACCGCCGACGGCCCGACGGTGGGATCCCAGGACGGCAGGTTGACGTTGTAGGCGATGACGAGCTCGTTTGGGTCCTGCGCCAGCGCACCGAGCGGCAGCGTGGAGGCTGCGGCAGCGGCCGCGGCCAGTTTCAGGAGCGTTCGCCGGTTCGGTTGGATGTTCATTTCCGTTCCCCTGTTTTGATTGGTTGTTGCGTTCCGCTGCATTTCAGCCGCCCGCCAGCTCTCGCGCCAGCATGAAGCCTGAGCCCGCGCCCACGCCCGCGCCGGGCCAGGTGGCGGCGCCGGTGAGATGGAAGTTCTTGACCGGCGTGCGCCAGTCGCTCGCCTCCGGCGCGGGGCGGAAAAGGAAGTTCTGGGAGAGATGGTGGCTGCCGCAGATCTGGTCGCCGCCCACAAGGTTCGGGTTCCAGCGTTCGAGGTCGAGCGGGCTCATCACATGCTTTGCCATGATGCGCTCGCGAAGGCTTGGCGCGTAACGCTCGACCAGCGCGAGCGCGCGGTCGGCGTAAAGGTCGCGGACCTCGTCCCAGTCGCGCGCCGCGATCTCGCCTGCCGCGTCGCCGCGGATCTCCGCCGGCACCACGCGCACCTGCAGCCAGAGCACATGCTTTCCGGCTGGGGCGCGAGACGGGTCGATCGCCGTGGGCTGGCCGACCACGACCACGGGTTCGGCCGGCAGGAGGCCTGCCTTGGCCTCGGTGTAGGCCCGCGCCATCATGTCGAGCGAGGGCGCCAGATGCACATAGGCGAAGCGGCGCAGTTCCGGGTCGGGCCAGGCCGGCAGGTCGTCCACGGCGAGGTGGATCATGAGGGTTCCCGGCGCATGCCGGAAAGCCTGCATGCGCCGGTCGAATTTTTCGTCGCCCGAGCCGCCGGGCAACAGACCTGCCAGAGCGCGGGGCGCAACCCCACCGATCACCGCCTTCTTCGCGTCGATCCGGCGGCCGTCGGCTAGCACCACGCCCACAGCCTTGCCGCCCGCCGTTTCCACGCGCGCCACGGGCGCGCTGCATTCGATCACGCCGCCATGGGCCTTCACCATGCCGGCAAGCGCCCGGATGACCGTGTCGGCCCCGCTTTGGCCGATCACCATGCCGAAGCTCTGGTTGGCCAGGCCTTCGAGATAGGGGAAGAGCGCGCCGCCCGAAATGTCGGGCGCGAAGTCGAGATGCATGCCCCACGGCGCGACCAGCGCCTTCACCTCTTCGCTCTCGAAGGTCTCGTCGAGCCACGCGCGAGGCGAAGAGAGCAGGAAGCGCAGCAGTTCCAGGCTGCCGGAAAAGCCGTGGCGGCGCAGCGCGGAAAACGAGATACGTGCAAGCGCACGTTTCGTCATGGGGCTGCCGAGCAGCGCGAACAGCGTCTCGGCGCGCCTGGGAAACGCCTCCAGGAGCGCGCCCCAGGCCTCCGCGTCGCGCGGGGAAAAACCGGCGATCCGCGCCTTTGTCCGGGCGAGGTCGGTCGAGACGCCGAGCCAACGCCCGTCGGGGAAGACGGAGGCGAAGCAGTTTTCCGCGGGCGCGAAGGCGAGCCCGTGCGATTTCAGTTCTTCGCCATACGCCTTGTGGAAAGCGGAGCCGGCGAACAGGCTCAGATTCATCGCGCCGAGATCGTGCCGGAAGCCGGGCGCCGTGACTTCACCCGTCCGGACCGCGCCGCCGGGCTCGTCCGCGCCTTCGAACACGGCCAGTTTCCAGCCGCGCTTCGCCAGATGCGCGGCGCAGGCCAGGCCGTTGTGTCCGGCGCCGATGATCACGGCATCGTATGCTGTCATTTCGCGTCAGCCCTCGACGGGATATTTGCAGATGCACTGAAATCCGTCTAGCCTCCCTCTCGGGAAGATTGGCCCGCGAAACGGTGGGGCGAGAAGAGGAGGATTGGTCAGATGACGGGTGCGGTTGGACAAAACGGTGGGGCGGAGGGCCTGAATGGGCTGGCGGCCGCCCTTCTGGGCGGCGGGATCGAGGTGGTGGACCTTTCAGCTCCGCTGGGACCGAACACGCCTCTCCTCAAGCTGCCGCCCGATTTCGCCAAAGACACGCCCAAGATCGAGATCCACACGATCTCCGAATATGACGGGAACGGCCCCTTCTGGGCCTGGAACTGGCTGAAGCTCGGCGAGCATTCCGGCACCCATTTCGACGCGCCGCATCACTGGATCACCGGCAAGGATTTTTCCGACGGCTTCACCGACACGATCCCCGTCAGGAACTATGTCGCGCCGGCCAATGTGATCGATTGCTCGGCGGAAGCCGAAAAGGACAACGACTTCCTCCTCACCGCCGACGGGGTGCGCGCCTGGGAGAAGGAGCATGGGCCGATCGGCCAGGGTGAGTGGGTGCTGATGCGCAGCGACTGGGACAAGCGCAACCATTCGGAAGAGCTGTTCCTCAACGCGGATCAGAACGGACCGCACTCGCCGGGCCCGAGCGTCGACTGCATCGAATACATCCTCGAGCGTGGCGCGATCGGCTGGGGCACGCAGTGCATCGGCACGGATGCGGGCGCGGCCGGCGGCATGAACCCGCCCTTCCCCGCCCACAACCTCATGCACAAGGCCAACCGTTACGGCCTCGCCAGCCTCTGCAACCTGGACAAGCTGCCGCCCAAGGGGGCGATCCTGATCGCCGCGCCGCTGAAGATCGTGCATGGCACGGGCAGCCCGGTCCGCGCGCTGGCGCTCGTGCCGCGAGGATAAAGCATTGGCGGCCGATCACGTCATCATCGGGGGCGGCATCAACGGCCTGGTTTGCGCCGCGATGCTCGCCAAGGCCGGGCACGAGGTGTTGCTTGTTGAGCGCAACGCCGAAGTCGGTGGCTGCATGCGGAGCGAAGAGGCCATCCTGCCCGGCTTCACCCATGACGTGATGGCCGCCACCTTCGTGCTGTTTCTGACCGGCCCGGCGTTTGGCGAACTCGGCGAGGATCTGAAGCGTCACGGCCTCGAATTCGCCAACACCCCGCATCCGACCGGCGTGCTCCGGCCGGACGGCTCGTCGGCCGTGCTTTCGACCGATCGCGCGGCCAATGTCCAGGCTTTCAACGCGCTGTCTCCCGGCGATGGCGACCGGCACGCTTCCGCCGTGGGCGGCATCGAGGCCAATGCGCCGCTGCTGTTCGGCCTCTTGGGCGCCGAGCTGTGGAGCCGCGCCACGGTCAAGCTTCTGGCCAGGGAGGCGTGGCGGCGCGGACCGCGCGGACTCGCCGACTATCTCGGCCAGGCGCTCGCGCCCGCGCGCGGCTGGCTGGAGAATTCGTATCGGTCGTCCACGATCCAGGCGCTCTTCGCGCCCTGGACGCTGCATTGCGGGTTGTCGCCCGAAGACACCTACTCGGGCCAGATGGCCAAGATCGTCGCATTTGCCCTCGAAGCTGCCGGCGCGCCGGTGGCTAGGGGCGGCGCCGGAAAAGCGGCCGCGGCGTTCCGAAACCTGATCGAGGAGAAGGGCGGGAAGGTCCGCACGAATGCGGAGGTCGAGCGCATCCTCGTGCGCAACAACCGCGCCGCGGGCGTCCGGCTCAGGGGCGGCGAGGAGATCCTCACCCAGAACGTGATCGCCTCCGTCGCCGCCCGCCACCTTTACGGCCCGCTGCTCGGCGAGGCCGCGCCGAAACAGGCCCGCGAGGCGGCCCAAGGATTCCGGCACGGGCGCGGAAACTTCCAGCTCAACTACGCGCTCTCGCGCCCTCCGCGCTGGGCAGCAAAGGGGCTCGAAAAGGTCGCGCTCATCCACCTCACCGATGGCATCGACGCCGTGTCGAAGTCGCATAACGAGGCCACGCGCGGAAAACTGCCGGAGACACCTACGCTTTGCGTCGGCCAGCCCGCGGCACTTGACCCGTCGCGTGCGCCGGACGGGCAGGCGACGCTCTGGATCCAGGTACCCGACGCGCCGCGGGAGCTGAAGGGCGATGCGGCTGGGACGATCGCCACAACTGGGCGCTGGGACGAAGCGACGCGCGAAGCCTTCGCTGACCGCATCGAGGCGATTCTGTCCGGCCATATCGAGGGCTTTGCCGAGACCGTGCTCGGCCGCCGCGCCTATTCGCCGGCCGACCTGGAAAGCATGAACGTCAACCTCGTGGGCGGCGACCCCTATGGCGGGGCCTGCACGGTCGACCAGTTCTTCCTGTGGCGCGGCGTTCCCGGCTCCGTCAACCACCGCACGCCCGTCAAGGGGCTCTACCATATCGGCGCGTCCACCCATCCCGGCCCCGGCCTGTCCGGCGGGTCGGGCTATCTCGTCGCCAAGGAGCTTTCGTGAACGATCGCGCTTCCATCGGCGACCTCGACGGACCCCGGCTCGGCGAGATCGGGCTTGGGGCTTTCGCGCCCTATCTCATGAACCGCATCATGGGGCGCTACAACGCCTCGCTGCGGACGGACTTGGCCGCCGTGGGCCTGACGACGCCGAAGATGCGGACGCTGGCCGTGCTGTCGGTCGTGGACGGGCTCACCATCAGCCGGCTCGCCGTTTATGCGGTGATCGAGCAGTCCACGTTGTCGCGCACGCTGGACGGGCTCGAAGCCGACCGGCTGATCCGCCGCACACCGGACTTGGCTGACAGCCGCGCCACGCGCGTCTCCATCACCGAGGAAGGCCGGGCGAGCTTCGAGGGGGTCTGGCCGACCATGCGGCGCAACTACGACCGCATGTTTTCGGGCATCAGCGCCGAGGAGCACGCCGCCTTCGTGGCGACGCTCCAAAAGATCCTCGTCAACGTCCGCAAGCATGATTTCTGAGGAGCCATGCCATGGCTGAGCGGTCCTTCGCGAAAGAAGTCCAGAAGCTGAAGCTCGGGGCCGGGGAGGAATTCACGGGCGAGGGCATCCTCGCCATCACCAAGGCGCTGCTGCAATGCGGCGTGGGCTATGTCGGCGGGTATCAGGGCGCGCCGATCTCCCACCTGATGGACGTGCTCGCCGACGCGCAGGAGATTCTGGGCGAGCTCGGTGTCCACTTCGAGGCGAGCGCCTCCGAAGCCACCGCCACGGCCATGCTGGCGGCCTCCGTCCACTATCCCATCCGGGGCGCGGCCACTTTCAAGTCCACGGTCGGCACCAATGTCGCCTCGGACGCGCTCGCCAATTTGGCGTCGGGCGGCGTGACGGGCGGCGCGCTCATCATCGTCGGCGAGGACTATGGCGAGGGCTCCTCCATCATGCAGGAGCGGAGCCACGCCTTCGCCATGAAGAGCCAGGTCTGGCTCCTCGATCCCCGCCCCAACCTGCCCTCGATCGTTTCGGCGGTGGAGCACGGTTTCGAGCTGTCGGAAGCGTCCAACACGCCCGTGATGCTCCAGGTCCGCATCCGCTGCTGCCACGTCCACGGCTCATTCACCGCCAAGGATAATGTCCGCCCGCCGGTGACGGTGGCGGACGCGCTGGAGAATCCCAGGCGCGACCTTTCCCGTATCGTGCTGCCGCCCGCCTCCTTCCTCCATGAGAAGGAAAAGGTCCAAAAACGCCTGCCCGCCGCGCTCGACTACATCCGCCGTAACCGGCTCAACGAGACCTTCGGCGGCACGGAAAACGACGGCGAAGGCCGCGTCGGCATCATCTGCCAGGGCGGCATGTACAACGCCGTGATCCGCGCGCTGCAGCGCCTCGGCCTCGCCAACCTCTATGGCGACACGAGCGTGCCGCTCCACGTGCTGAACGTCACCTACCCCCTGGTGGAAGACGAGCTGTTGCGCTTCTGCGAGGGCAAGGAGGCGGTGCTGATCGTGGAAGAGGGCCAGCCCGACTACCTCGAGCAGGCTTTGGGCGCCATGCTCTACAAGGCGGGCGGGAGCGTGAAGCTCGAAGGCAAGGGCTTCTTGCCCATGGCCGGCGAATACACGGGCGACGTGATGCTGAACGGCATCGGCGGCTTCCTGCGCAAATATGCCGGTGATCTGCTCGCGCCGGAAATCCGCGCGCCCAACGCGCCGGCTCCGCCGATCTATGCCGATCTCGCCAAGACCGTGCCCATGCGCCCGCCCGGCTTCTGCATCGGCTGCCCCGAGCGGCCCATCTTCGCCGCCACCAAGCTGACGGAGCAGGAGCTGGGAAAACACCACATCGCGGCCGACATCGGCTGCCACCTGTTCTCCATCATGCCGCCCTTCGAGCTCGGCGCCACCACCATGGGCTATGGGCTGGGGCCGGCCTCGGCCTCGGCCTTCAACGCGCCCGACGCCAAGCGGCGCTCGATCTCCTTCGTGGGCGACGGCGGCTTCTGGCACAACGGCCTGACGTCCTCGGTGGGAAACGCCGTCTTCAACAAGAACGACGGTGTGATCGTCATCGTGGACAACCACTATTCGGCGGCGACCGGCGGCCAGGACATCCTGTCGTCACGGGCCAGCAACAAGACGAAAAGTACCAACCACCCCATCACCGAGGCCGTGAAGGGCATGGGCGTCAAATGGGTGCGCCACATCACGCGCACCTATGACGTGAACGAAATGCGCGACACGCTGAAGGAGGCGCTCACCACGGAGGAGAAAGGCCCCAAGGTGATCGTGGCCTCATCCGAATGCATGCTGAACCGCCAGCGCCGCGAGGCGCCGGTCCGCAAGGCGGCGGTGGCCGAGGGCAAGCGCGTGGTGCGCACGAAATTCGGCGTGGACGAGGATGTCTGCACGGGCGACCACGCCTGCATCCGGCTCTCGGGCTGCCCGTCGCTCACCGTCAAGCAGCTCGACGACCCACTGCGCGACGACCCCGTGGCGGCCATCGACGAGAACTGCGTGGGCTGCGGCAATTGCGGCGAGGTGGCGGACGCGGCCGTGCTCTGCCCCTCCTTCTACCATGCCGACGTGGTGAGCAACCCGACGCGATGGGACCGCTTCGTCGATCGCTTCCGCGGCCGCGTGATCGCCGCGCTCCAGCGGCGGCGGGAGTCCAAGCGCCTGGTGTTCGGAACGCCCGCATGAACATCGCCCTTCCCGGCGGGCTCGAGCCCGGCGAGGACGCGACGAAGACCATCATCAAGCTCGCCATCCTCGCGGTCGGCGGCCAGGGCGGCGGCGTGCTTTCGGGCTGGATCACCGAGCTCGCGCAGTCCAACGGCTGGCATGTGCAGTCCACTTCGGTGGCCGGCGTCGCGCAACGCACGGGCGCCACCATCTATTATGTCGAGCTGATGCCGCGCGATCCCGCGCGGCCCCATGCGCGGCCCGTGCTGGCGCTCTCGCCCGCGCCGGGCGACGTGGACATCCTCATCGCCGCCGAATTGGCCGAGGCTGGCCGCGCCGTGCTGCGCGGCTTCGTGACGCCAGACCGGACCACGCTGATCGCCTCGACCCACCGGCTGCTCGCCGTGTCGGAAAAGATCGTGCCCGGCGATGGCCGCGCCGACCGCGGCACCATCGAACGCGACGCAAAGCTCGCGGCGAAACGCTTCATCGGCTTCGACATGGAGGCGACCGCCAAGCAAGCGGGCAGCGTGGTTTCGGCAAGCCTGTTCGGGGCGCTGGCGGGCTCGGGCGAACTGCCTTTCGCGCGGGAGAAATTCGAGGCCGTCATCAAGGCCGGCGGCCGGGGCGCGGAGGCGAGCCTGAAGGCCTTTTCGGCGGCCTGCGACCGGGCGACCGCCGACGCGACGCTGGGGATTGCGGGGACGAACGCACCGCCGAAGCGCGCGCCGTCCGAAGCCGCGGCGGAAACGATCGCCGCCGAGGAGCTGACGCTGACCTCCTCGCCCCCCCCGCTCCCGCCCGCCCCCTCCCCGGCGCTGCTCCTTTCAGCCCGCGGCCCAAGGCCGCTCCAAGAGGCCTTCGACAGCCTGCGCGACCGCGCGGCCGCCCTGCCCGCGCCCGTCCGTGAGATGGCGGAACCAGGCCTCGCCAAGGTGGTCGACTTCCTCGATCCGGCCTATGGCGCGGAATATCTCGACCGCCTCGACCGTGCGCTCGCCGGCGACGGCCCGGCCCAGAACTTCGCCTTCTCCGGCGAGGCCGCGAAATACCTCGCGAACGCGATGGTCTATGACGACATCATCCGCGTGGCGGACCTGAAAACGCGGAAAAGCCGCGCGGAGCGGGTGCGCCGCGAGGTGGGCGTGAAACCCGACCAGACGCTTGCCACGACGGAATATTTCCACCCCCGCGCCGAAGAACTGTCCGGCCTGCTGCCGGCACGGCTCGGCGCGGCGGCGCTCCAGCGGCCGAGACTCCTGCAGAACCTCAACCGCGTCGTGGACCGCGGCCGGCGCGTTCGGACCTCCGGCGTCCTGGGCTTCGGCACGCTCTGGGTTCTGGCCGGCTTGAGGCGCTTCAGGCGCAGCCTCCACCGGCATGCGGTGGAAAAGGCGCATCTCGACGAGTGGTTCGCCCTCGCGCTGCGTGAGCGCGAACGGGACTACGCTTTGGGGGTCGAAGTGCTCAAATGCCGCCGCCTGATAAAAGGCTATTCCGACACCCATGTCCGCGGCCTCTCGAAGTTCGACCGCGTGCTGTCCGCCCTGCCGCTCCTGCGCGGCCGCGCCGACGCCGCCGACTGGCTGCGCCGCCTGCGCGAGGCGGCGCTGGCCGATGCCGAGGGCAAGACGCTCGACGGCGCGCTTCAGACCGTGCGCTCCTTCGCCGAGGAAAAGGCCGAACGCGTGGGCTGACGGCGCGCCTTGCGCGCAGGCTCGGCTCCGTGCCAATCACGCGGAAGACGCCGCGGGGTTCGCGGCCCAGGGGGATCTTCGGGAGTGGCCGGCCGCTATTCGGGCTTTCATCTGTTGCGCGAAGGTTTTCGCGGCCACACGGGCTGGCGGCCCGCCTGGCGAGACGCCGAGCCGAAGCCGGCTTACGACGCCGTGATCGTGGGCGGCGGCGGGCACGGGCTCGCCACGGCCTACTACCTCGCCAAGAATCACGGCATGAGCCGGGTGGCGGTGATCGAGAAGGGGTGGCTCGGCGGCGGCAATACGGGGCGCAACACCACCACGATCCGCTCCAACTATTTCTATCCCGAAAGCGTGGCGCTCTACGATTTCGCTTTGCGCCTTTACGAGGGGCTGGGGCGAGAGCTCAACTACAACATCATGCTTTCCCAGCGCGGCGTCGTCACGGTCTCGCATTCGGAGGCCGAGATGGAGATCGCCGCCCGCATCGTGAACGCCATGCGGATCAACGGCGTGGATGCCGAGCTGCTCACGCCTGCCCAGGTGCTCGAAAAGCTGCCGCTCCTGAACACGAGCGACCGCGCGCGCTATCCCGTCTATGGCGGGGTGTGGCAGGGCCGCGCGGGCGTCGCGCGCCACGACGCGGTGGCCTGGGGCTATGCCCGCAAGGCCAGCGGGTTCGGCGTCGATATCATCCAGAACTGCGAGGTGCTGGGCTTCATCGTCGAGAACGGCCGCTGCGTCGGCGTCGAGACCTCGCGCGGAAAAATCCGCGCCGGCGCCGTGGGGTTGGCTGTCGCCGGCCATTCGAGCGTTCTGGCGCAAAAGGCGGGCTTTGCGCTGCCCATCCGCTCCTTTTCGCTGCAGGCCATGGTGTCGGAGCCCGTGAAGCCGTGCCTCGACACGGTGCTGCTTTATCTCGGCACCGGCACCTACCTGTTCCAATCCTCCAAGGGCGAGATCGTCGTGGGCGGCGGCATCGACCGCGTGCCGTCCTACGCCCAGCGCGGCAACCTGCCCGTGCAAGGCACGGTCGTCTCGGGCATGCTCGAAATGCTTCCGAGCTTCGGCCAGTTGAAGCTGTTGCGGCAGTGGGCGGGGAACGTGGACGTGGTGCCCGATTCGTCGCCGCTCATCGGCCCCTCGCCTTTGCCCGGCCTTTACCTCAACTGCGGCTGGGGCACGGGCGGCTTCAAGGCGATCCCCGCCGGCGGCTGGCTTCTCGCGCACCTCATCGCCACCGGCTCCCACCACGAGGTCTCGAGACCCTTCGACCTCGACCGTTTCGCCCGCGGCGCGCTGATCGACGAGGCGGCCGGCTCGGGCATCGCGCACTGAGCATGATCCCAGAAAGTTGCAGACTTTTCGGATAAGGACCATGCGCAAGGAATAACCATGCAACTCTTCCCCTGTCCCTTCTGCGGCCCGCGGCCCGAGACCGAGTTCCACTTCGGCGGCGAAGCGGGAAAGACCCGGCCCGAGCCTGCGCCGGACGTGACGGCCGCCGACTGGTCGCGCTTTCTCCACCTTAACCGCAACCCCAAGGGCGAGACGAAGGAGATCTGGCTGCATCTGACCTGCCACGAGTTCTTCCTGCTCGAACGGGACACCGCCACCCACGCGGTGCTGGGCGCCCGCTCCCTGCGAAAGGGCGAGCCGGCCGCGACAGCCGCGAGCGACGGCGAGGCCGAGGCGCACACGCCCGAAACCACCTTCGCCGCGGAGGCCGGCTCGTGAGTTCCCGACGGCTCGGCCCGCTTGGCGAAATCCCCTTCCGCTTCGACGGCAAGAGCTATTTCGGCCGCGAGGGCGACACGCTGGCCTCCGCCCTTCTCGCCAACGGCGTGTCGGTCGTCGGCCGCTCGTTCAAATACCACCGCCCGCGCGGCGTCTTCGGTTCCTGGGCCGAGGAGCCCAACGCGCTCTTCGACGTGACGGCGGAGGGCAGGACCACGCCGAACGCCCGCGGCACGACCGAGTTTTTGCGCCCCGGCATGGATTTTCGCGCGGTGAACGCCTGGCCTTCCGCCGAGCATGACCGCAAGGGCGCGCTCGACCGGCTGCACCGCTTCCTGCCCGCCGGCTTCTACTACAAGACCTTCCTTTGGCCCGACTGGGCGCGCTTCGAGGGGCGCATCCGCGCCATGGCGGGGCTGGGCAGGCTCGATCCTGACCATGCGCCGCCCGCCGATGTCGCGCACCGCGATGCGGCTTGCGACCTGCTCGTGGTCGGCGCGGGCCCGGCCGGCCTTGCCGCCGCAATGGCGGGTTTGCGCGCGGGCAAGCGCGTGACGCTCGTCGATGACCGGCCCATGCCGGGCGGCTCGCTTCTGTGGCGGCCGGCGATCGTGGACGGCATGCCGGGGCCGCAATGGGCGGGTGGCGCGGTCGCCTGGCTGCGCGAGAACGGCGCGCGCGTGCTTCTCGGAACCACCGCCTTCGGCATCTACGACCACAACCTGGCCGCCCTCTGGGAGCGCCGCGGGAAAGAGCCCGACCGGCTCTGGCGGCTACGCGCGGGAAAGATCGTGGTTGCGGCAGGCGCCATCGATCGGCCGCTCGTCTTCCCCGACAACGACCGGCCCGGCGTGATGCTGGCCGAGGCCGCGCTCGCCTTTCTCCGCCAGCACGAGGTGCTGGTGGGCGACAGGATCGTGGTCGCGACCAACAACGACCGCGCCTTCGCGACCGCCGCAGCCCTCGCCAAGGCGGGCGCCGCCGTCACGGTCGCCGATCTCCGCCAAAAAGGCCCGCCCGCGCCTCAAGGCGTGTCGCTCCGCCGCGGCGTCACGCTCGAGGGCGTGGTGGGCGGCAGGCGTGTCGAGGGCGTCACCCTCGGCGGCGAAACGATCGAGGCCGACGCGCTGCTCGTTTCGGGCGGGCTCACGCCCTCCGTCCATCTCTTCTGCCAGAAGGGCGGCAAGCTCGCCTGGGACGAAAGCCTGCTCGCCTTTCTGCCGCGCGAGCCGATTCCCGGCATGGTTGTCGCGGGCGCCGCCAACGGCCGCTTCGCGCTGTCGGACGCCCTGGCCGAAGGCCACCGCGCCGGCTTCGGCACGGGCGATGGCCCCCGCGCCCATTCCGATGACGAAACCTATGGCATCCAACCCGCTTGGCCGTTGGAGAATGCGAAGGGCCGGCAGTGGATCGATTTCCAGAACGACGTGACGCTCAAGGACGTCGCGCTCGCCGCGCGCGAAAACTTCCGCTCGGTCGAGCATCTGAAGCGTTACACCACGCTCGGCATGGCCACCGACCAGGGCAAGACGTCCAACCTGAACGGCTTGGCCGCGATGGCGGCGCTGACCGGCCGGAGCATCCCCGAGACGGGCACCACGACCTACCGTCCGCCCGTCGTGCCGGTCCCCTTCACGGCGATCGCCGGCCGCCGGCGCGGGGAGTTCTTCAACCCAGCGCGGCGGCTGGTGCTGGAGAACGAGCACCGGGCCTTGGGCGCTCGCTTCCGCGAATATGGCGGCTGGCTGCGACCGGCCTGGTATGACGGGGACGACGGCGAGCAGGCCATCCAGCGCGAGGCCAGGGCAGCCCGCGACGGCGTCGCCATCTTCGACGGCTCGCCGCTGGGAAAGATCGAGGTGATGGGGCCTCAGGCCGGCGCGCTGCTGGACTTCAACTCCTACAACACGATCTCCACGCTGAAGCCCGGACGAATCCGCTATGGCTTCATGCTGACCGAATCCGGCGTGGTCTATGACGACGGCGTCACGGCCAAGCTCGGCGACGACCATTATATCGTGTCCTGTTCGTCCGGCCATGTGCCGGGCGTGGTGCTGAGGCTGGAGGAGTGGCGGCAGGACCCCTTCGACCCGGCGAACGTGTTCGTCCACAACATGACCGCGCAGTGGGCGACGCTGACGCTCACCGGCCCGCAGTCCAGGCGCGTGGCCGAGAAGCTCGGGCTCGAAAACCTCGACCTCGGCGACGCCGCCCTGCCGCACATGGCGCTCAAACGCGGAACATGGCGTGGGAGCCCGGCCCGCGTGGCGCGGGTGTCCTTCACCGGCGACCGCTCCTACGAAATTTCCGTGCCCAGCGCCCGCGCCGCCGAGCTTTTCGCGGCCATGCAGGAGGCCGGAAAAGCGTTCGGAGCCTTGGCCATGGGCTCGGAAGCCCTGCTCTTGCTGCGCGCCGAAAAAGGTTTCCTCATCGCGGGCAAGGACACGGACGGCACCACCATGCCGCACGACCTTGGGCAGGCCGGCCCCCGCGACAAGCGCAACGGCGAATATGCCGGCCGCCGCTCGCTCTTCATGGAGGAAGCGCGACGGCCCGATCGCCGCCAGTTCGTGGGCCTCGCCTCGCTCGACGAGCGCCCCTTGCCCACCGGCGCGCATGGCGTCGAGCGGGCGGGCGGCAAGCCGCGTTCGGTCGGCTATGTGACCTCGAGCTATTGGAGCCCCACGCTTTCCCGCCCGGTCGCGCTCGGCCTGATCGAGCGGGGTTTTTCGCGCCTGGGGGAGGAGATCGAGATTTTTCACCTCGGCCAGAGCTTGCGCGCCCGCATCGCTCCGGTCTGCGCCTTCGACCCCGAGGGGAAACGCCTCGATGCCTGACAGCCAGGGCAAGAACTTCGTTCACCCGGAAAAATGGACGCCGCCGCCCGCCGATTGGGCAGAGGCCGCGATCCAGGGCGACGGCTTTTCCGCGCGCCGCGTGCTGGGGCTCGGGCAGACGCTGGTGTCCGGCGACCTGAACGCCGCAAGCGCCGCGCTCGGCGCGAGCGCGCCGGCCATCGGGTTGTGGCAAGTCGCCGAGGCCCTGCCCGCCTTCGTGCGGATCGCCCGCGACCGCGCGCTTTTCGTGTCCGAACGCCCGCTCGCCTTGGAAGACGGCTGGCGCGCGAAGGGCTTCGCCCTGTCGTCCGCCGACGACGCCTGGGCCGTGCTCGACGTCAAGGGCGAGGGTTTGGCCGACCTCATGGCCGACGGCGCGACGGCGAATCTTTCGCAGGGCAGCCCCTCGGCCTCCACGCTGTTCGCCGGCGTGCCGTGCCTTCTCTATCGCGCGGCGCCGGACAAAGCGCGCCTGCACGTTGAAGCGCCGCTGCTTTCCTATGTCTGGCGCTGGCTGGAGACGCGGGAGGGCTGAACCACTCAGGTCCAGTAGAGGATGCGCGCCTCTGGCAGGTTTTCCGCGATCTCGCGTTCGAACCAGGTGCGCAGTTCGCGCATGGTTTCGGCGTCATAGACCGTCTTCACCGCGCCGAACTTGGTGCGCTTTTCCGCCCGCCGCCCGTCGCTCATGTCGAGCTCCGAACCCGGATACCAGCTTTCGAGCACCGTCTTGGAGCCCGCCGTGAAGCGGTGGGTGATGAGCTCGACGGTGAGGTCGGCGTGCTGGGCGCCTTGCAACGTTTCAGCCGCCTGGGCGATCAGTTCGCCATACGCCTCCCGCCAGCCGTCGGCGGCGATGATGGGCGCGATCGTGAGGCCTACGCGGTATCCGGCGTCCGCCATGCGCCGCAGCGCCCGCAATCGCTCCGCGACCGGGTCCGCGCCGCCCTCGAAGCGGGCGAAGGTTCTCGGGTTCAGCGAGGCGCGCATCCTTGTGCGGCGGTTGTGGTTGAGGCTGAGCAGGGGCTCCACACCCGCCGACTTGGTGGTGAAGCGCAGTTGCACGGGCGCGTCCCACCGGCCGAAATGCTCGATCAGCGCCGAAAGCGAGCCCGTGAGGTGCTCGATGAGCAGCGGGTCCGTGTAGCAGGACGCCTCGAACGTGGTGCCCTCGGCGGCGCGGGCGTTCGAGCGCGAGGTGATCGTGCCCTGGCCGAGATGGCGCGGCAGCACCGAGAAAATCTCATCGAGATTGGCATAGACCCGCGTCACCGGCGGGCCGGCGAGCGAGCCCGCGAGATAGCAATAGGAGCAGTGGGCCGGACAGCCTTCAGCCAAGTCCACGCGCCAATCGGCCGAGGGCGCGATAGGCTGGAGCTTCAGCTTGGAGGGTGGGGCGGCGACGACAGCCAGCGTGTTCTTGGCTTCCGCGTAGGCGCGGCGCGGGTCTGCGGGGAATCCGAGCTGGAGCCGGTCGCGCGGGCTGCGCTCCACCGGCATCCCACGCGCCTCCAACCGCTCGATCATGGCGCGGCCATGCTCGAACGTCAGCGCCGAAGGCGTGACGACGATGCGTTTCGGACGCCACAGCTTCGGGCGCGGCTCGCGAAGAGCCTCCGGTTTCAGGAGGGGGTCGGCCATGGAGCAACCAACGCCGGCCGGCGCCCTGCGTTCGCCTGGCTGGCCTTCGCCTTTGGGCGGGCAGGCAGCCGGACAAGAACTCAGCGCCGATCCGTGCTTCGGCCCCAGTTGATCGTAGGCGCGCGGAGCGGCGCGGGCCGGGGCTCGACGGCCGGCGGGGCTTGCTGCGGGTCGGGCCGGAACACCCGCCGCTCGACCCGCCCCGGCGCCGGGAAACGCTCGGCCGGCGGGTTGCGACGGGCGCCGAAGAACAGGCTGGCGACAAAGGCCAGCAGCAAGATCAGGCCCAGGCCCAGGATCCAGATCACGATCGCCGCGCCCTGGCCGAGCTGCTCGAACAGATATCCCGCCCAGGACACCCAGAGCGCCATGTCGGGCGGCAGGCCCCACGCGCCCGGCGCCCCGGCCACGGCCTCGTTGGCCCAGCCCAGGAAGGCATAGCCGGCCCAGATCATGAGCGACCACAGCGCGGCCGCGACGAAAGCCAGGAACCAGACGAGCTTGCGCATCAGGCCGCCGCCCCGCGCAACACCGTGCCTTCGATCACCGGGCCGTCCTGCCAGCGGCGGTCGCCCTCGGCGGTCCGGCCGTCGAGATGCTCGCGCAGCAGCGCCATGTTGCGCAGGTTCGCGCGGAAGAAGACATCGCCCACCCAGCCCACGAACGGCACGGCCGAGATGGCGAGGTCCACGCCCACATTGCCGATCATGCGAAGAAGTACGCCCGGCGGAACGCCCAGCCGGCTCGCCTCCCAGATGAGATAGGCCGACAGGCTCTTCGCGAACAGCGTGCCCGCGCCGGGAATGACGTTGAGGGCCGCGTCCGCGCCGAACCGGATATTGGTGCCGGGCACGCGAACGGCGCTGTCCAAGAGCCGCGCCAGGCGGTCGAGCCGCTGGCGCGCTTGGGCTTGGCGCGGGTTGCCATGCGTGGCGTGGGAAGAGTTTCGCATCGACGCCTCTCAGGTGCGGAGTTCTCAGGAAACTCCATCAGGTGAGAGGGTCCGACATCGCCGCCAGCGTGGCGGCCAGAGGGGCCCGGACCCGGTAATCCATAGATCATGCGCGGGCGGGCCGATTTCAAGATCGCGCCGCCCCGCGCCGCCTGAAGCGGGCGCGGGGCGGCGGTGGGTCGGGCGCGTCACTCCTTCTCGTGCCGCGGCCGGTTCTCCTTCCACTCCCGGCCATAGGTCGGGCTCTTGTTGTCGGTGGCGTGCGACTTGGACGAGCGCATGTGGTCCACATGGCTGTGCTTCTCGTCGCGCTCGCCGCCCCCGCCTGACACTTGGCTCACGGGCGGGTTGGTGGGCGCGCCGTCCGGCCGGGGGTCGTGCTTTTCCGGCATCGGCTCGGTGCGGTCCTCATGGCTCGCGCCGGGGCCGCCCCAGCGCTTGGTGTTGGGATGTTTTTCGGGCACGGGCGTCTGCTCCTTGCTGGGTTTTCTGGTGGGCGTGGCTGTTAATCCCCCAGGAGCCCGCGGGTTTCCTCGTGATGTCGCCTTTCGAGCGCGCGCTCCGGGACGGCGCGGCCGCGGACATGGGCGGCAACGGCCCTCGATCGTCTGATGTCGAACGCACGGCACGGGCGGGCCGGCTCGAAGGTGGACGGAGGCACGCGGCGGCGCTGACAGGCGCGCCGGAACGTCGTCGATTTGCGCCATGCGGCTTCACCTTTGGGCAATCCGGCTGGGATAGGTTTGCGCGAACCTCCCACCGGCGGAAGCGCGCATGACGGACGGAAAGACGCAACGGCTCCTCAATCTCGACCTGCTCCGCCTCGCCTCCGCGCTTCTGGTCGTCCTGTTCCACTTCGGCTTCCGCATGGGGATCACCGGCGAAGGCGGCGGGACGGGATTTCCGGAGCTCGCGCCCTTCGCCATGTGGGGCCATGTCGGCCTGCTGATCTTCTTCGCGATCTCGGGCTATGTGATCGCGATGTCGGCCGAGAACCGCTCCGCCTTCGACTTCGCGGTGGGACGCACGGCGCGGCTATGGCCGACCTTCGTCGTCTGCGCGAGCGTGACGGCGCTGGTCCTGCTCTGGTGGCCCGTTGCGGGCATCGCGCCGCCGACATTCGCGCAATGGCTCGCGCATCTCGCCATCGTCTCGCGCGCCCTGGGGCAACCCTTCCTGGACGGCGCCTATTGGACGATCGTCTATGAGATCGTCTTCTATGCCTGGGTGTTCCTGCTCATGGCGACGGGCCTGTTCCACAAGCACTGGCGGATGGCCGTCCTCGCCTGGCTGGCGCTCTCGATCCTGAACGAGGGGCTTATCGACAGCGGCGCCGTTCGAAAACTGTTCATCACGGAATATTCCGGCTTCTTCGCCTTCGGGCTGGTGCTCTTCAAGCTGCAGCGGGACTTTTCCCGCGCCGATCTGCCCCTGCTAGCCTTGGCCGCCTTCTGGGCTTGTCTGGAGCCCTGGCTCGTCGAGCCCTTCTTCGTGGAAGAGTACGGGGTCCGCCACAGCTTCGGCGCCCTCGCGCTGACGGGATCCTTTGCGCTGTCCGTGATGACGCTGGCGGCGCTTGCGCCCTCCGCGCCGCTGCCGCCCCGGCTGGCGGCGGGGCTCGGGGCGCTGACCTACCCGCTTTACCTGCTCCACCAGCATATCGGCTATGCGGCCTTCGCGCATTTCGGCGGGGTCGCGAACCGCTGGCTGGTGGCCGTTCTTCTGCTCGCCGCCCTTCTCCTCGCCGCGGCCGCCATCGCGCGCTGGATCGAGCCTTCGGGCAAGCGCTTGATCCAGCGGGCGGCGAAACCTTTTCGCGGCCGCCTCCCACTCTTCCTTTCCGCCCGAAGGCCGGCCACGCCCTGACCACCGCGCCAGGGGGTTGAGGCGCGCCACATCTTCCATTGCGCGCGCGGCGGTGCCAAGACGCGCGTCATGACAACGCGTTCCGCCGCTTTTGAAGAGGTCTCCAGGGGCTGCCGCGCCGTGCCCTTCTGGTGGGACGATTTTGCCGCGCCTCCCGCCACTGCAGAAGACATCCCGACCCGCGCCGACCTGGTCGTGGTGGGCTCCGGCTATACCGGCCTGTCGGCGGCGATCGAGGCGGCGAAGGGCGGCATGTCGGTCGTTGTGCTCGAAGCCGAGACGCTGGGCTGGGGCTGCTCCACCCGCAATGGGGGGCAGGTCTCCACCAGCATCAAGCCGAGCTTGTCGGAGCTGGCGGCCAAGCACGGCGCCGATCTCGCCGCCCGCGTCCGCGCGGAGGGCCGGGCCGCGCTGGAGCACATCGACCGTTTCATTTCCGGGAACGCGATCGACTGCGATTGGGAGCGCCGCGGCCGCTACACCGCCGCCCATTCGCCCAAACAGTTCCGCCTCATGCAGCAACTCGCCGACGCCAGCGCTAGGCACGACGAGACGCCGATCCGTCTGGTTCCGAGAGCCGAGCAGCATGCGGAGCTCGCCGCGCCCGGTTATTTCGGCGGCATGGTCACGCCGGGCCTGGGCGCGGTGCATCCCGCGAAACTCCATGCCGGCCTGGTGGAGATCGCCCGGCGGCAGGGCGTCCAGATCGTCGAGAACGCCGCGGCGCGCTCGATCCGACGGGAGGCGGGGCGCTTCGACGTGATGACGGAACGCGGCGCGGTTTCGGCCGGCAAGGTCTTGATCGCCACCAACGGCTATTCCGGCGACCTGTCGCCCTGGGCCAAGCGCCGCGTCATCCCCATCGGCAGCTACATGCTGGCGACCGAAGCGCTGCCGGAGGAGCTGGCGCAAAGCCTCATCCCGCAGCGCCGCACGGTGATCGACACGCGAAAGGTCGTCATCTATTTCCGCATGTCGCCCGACGGGAGCCGCCTGCTCTTCGGCGGCCGGGCGGCCTTGTGGGAGTCCGATCCCATGAAGGCGCTCCCGCGGTTGCGGCAGATGATGCTCGGGGTCTTCCCGCAGCTCGAAGCCGCCCGCATCACCCACGCCTGGCACGGCACGGTGGCCTACACCTTCGACACGCTGCCGCACTTGGGCGTCCATGACGGCGTGCATTACTGCATGGGTTATTGCGGCTCGGGCGTGTCGCTGTCGCTCTATTTCGGCGCCAAGGCCGGCCAGCAGATCCTCGGCCGCGCGGAAGGGAAAACCGCGCTCGACGACATCCCCTTCGCGACAAGGCCGTTCTACACGGGCACGCCATGGTTCCTCGTGCCCTCGATTCTTTACTACAGGGCCGCCGACCGGCTGTTCTCGTAACGCATGATCCCGAGCCGAAGGTCCGTGCAGCCAGAATCGGCTGGCCCTTGACCTTCCCACGATGGGAGCCATTATCTCCGGATGGAACGCGGTTCGGTGACCCTTCCCAGGGGCCGGAGCCGACTGCGCGGCGATCGAGAAGGCGGGATCCGATCTCGGCCTGCGTCAGCCATGAAGAAGGAGTTCGAGCCATGAATATTGGGCAAGCGGCGAAAGCCTCGGGCGTGAGCGCGAAGATGATCCGCCATTATGAGAGCATCGGCCTCATCGCGCCGGCCGGCCGGACCGGATCCGGCTATCGCGTCTATGGGCCAAACGATGTCGCGATCCTGCGCTTCATCCGGCGGGCGCGCGACCTCAACTTCTCCGTCGAGCAGATCAAGGAGCTCCTGGGGCTGTGGCAGGATCGCGCTCGCGCGAGCGCCGACGTGAAGCAGCTCGCGCTCGAACATGTGGCGGCGCTCGAGGCGCGCATGCGCGAGCTTCAGGAGATGGCCGGCACGCTTCGGCATCTCGCGAAGACCTGCCACGGCGACGGGCGGCCCGAATGCCCGATCATCGAGGAGCTCGCGCAAGCCGCCGCGCCGCCTCCGGCCGCGGGAAAACCCGCGCGACGCGCCGCGCGGCTGGGCGAACTCGCGGACGGCCCGATCAACGCCCGGAAAAAGGCCTTGGCGTGAGGCGGACGCGGGTCGTGCCGTCGGTCCGCGACCGTACGGAGGGCGAAGGCGAAACCTCGGAACCTTGAGGGCGGCTCGGCCCGTTTCACCTCCGAACCCCCGGCGAAAGGAGACCACCCATGCATCACCAGGCGTCGCCCGAAATGCAGCGCTGCATCGACGAGTGCCTGCGCTGCTACCAGACCTGCCTCGGCATGGCTTCGAACCACTGCCTGGAAGCGGGCGGCAAACACGTCGAGCCCGTGCATTTCCGCACCATGCTGGCCTGCGCTGAGATCTGCCGCACCTCGGCGCATTTCATGCTGCTCTCCACCGAGCTGCACAAGCACACCTGCCGCGCCTGCGCGGAAGTCTGCGAGGCCTGTGCTGAAAGCTGCGAGGAGGTGGGGGGCATGGAGGAATGCGCGGAGGCCTGCCGGGCCTGCGCCGAAAGCTGCCGCCGCATGGCGGCGTGAGCCGTGAGACCTGGCGCCGCGCGGGGTCGAGCGGAGCCGCGGCGGGGCCGTTGACCTTACCACCGTGGGAAGCCCCATATCGGGCGCGGCACGTCCGACAAGGAGAACATCCATGCTGAAGCTGAAAGTGGAAGAGATGAGCTGCGGCCATTGCGCCGCCACCGTGCAAAAGGCGGTGAAAGGGGTCGATCCCGCCGCCGACGTGCAGGTGGATCTTTCCGGCGGCACCGTATCGGTCGCGTCCGACGCGGAGGAAAGCCGCATTCGCGAGGCCATCCGGCAGGCGGGCTATCCCAACGAGAAGCTCGCCGCCTGAGCGCCTGCCATCGGGGCGGCCCGCGAGCCCGACCTCAGTCCTTGCCGGCCTCGAAGAACACGGCCCGCGCGTGGGGCTGCGTCCCGCCGAAGGAAAGCACGTCGAAACGCGCGCGAGGATCGTCGCCCATGCCCGGCGAGCCCATCGGCATGCCGGGCGCGCCGATGCCTGTGACGCGCGGCCGTTCGCTCAGAAGCTTCTTCACCGCCGTCATGGGCACATGTCCCTCCACGACATAGCCGTCCACGCTGGTGGTATGGCAGGAGCGGACGGCCTCCACGACGCCGAGGCGGTCCTTGATGGCCTCCATGTCCTCGCGCTCCTCCAGCGTGACCTCGAAACCGTGCTCGCGGGCGATCGCCGCCCAGGCCGAGCAGCACTCGCATCCCGGCGTCTTGAACACCGTCATGTGGCGGCGTGAATGGTCAGCTTGCGCGGCGGGGGCCGATAAAAGCGTGGCGGCGACCAGGGCAGGGACAGCCAGGCGCATCGTGGAATCCTCCAAACGGCACGACCACAGTGTCGCAATCGGGCGCCGCCTCGTCAAATAAAGTGGCGGCGCGAGTCCGAATCTCAACAGTTGGCGCCCGAACAAGCCGATGACGCAGACCCCAGGCCAGCCCCGCCCCGCGCGCGATCCCGCCCGCCGCATCCTGCTGCACTGGGCGGCGGCCGGACTCCTGCTTCTCCAGTGGCTCACGGCGGACGCCTATCACCGCACGCATGGCAGCTTGTTGCCGCCACGGTCGGCGGACCTCCTGGAATATGCCG
Source organism: Mesorhizobium sp. (assembly GCA_035998495.1). GTDB lineage: Bacteria > Pseudomonadota > Alphaproteobacteria > Rhizobiales > Rhizobiaceae > Mesorhizobium_B. The sequence continues at coordinate 24,047 of DASYHP010000050.1, read as the reverse complement.
TCCACCGCTATGCCGGGCTTGCCCTCGGCGCGGTGGTTCTCCTGCAACTACTCGCCCTGAGCCGCGGAAACGCCGTCCCGCCCGCCGACACCGGCTGGCGGAGCAGGCTCGCCAAAACCGTTCACTGGAGCCTCGTCGCGGTGCTGCTGGGTCAGGCCGTCACCGGCGTGGTCGCGGTCTATCTCGCGCCGCAAGCAGCCCGCGCCCACACGCTGCTTTGGGGCGCTCTCCTCTTCCTGCTCGCGCTGCACGCGGCGGGCGTGCTGTTTCACCTTCTGCGGCGCGACGGTGTGGTGAGTGGCATCCTGCCGCTCCAGCCTGGGCGGAGGCGCACGCGCTGAGTAGCCGGTTGCGCAGGGCATGAGGCGCTTGACCTTCCCACGGTGGGAAGGCTCATACCCTGTCCTGCACACGATCGAGGAGGCAGGGATGTCGGATTCCGCGCACCACCACCAGCATGAAAGCCACAGCGGCCACGCCCCGGCGGGTTCAGCGCCCTCGCTCAACCGCCTCGCCTTCTCGGCCACCGTTCACTGCCTGTCGGGCTGCGCGGTGGGCGAGGTGCTGGGGCTGGTGATCGGCACCGCGCTGGGCTGGGGCACGGGCGCGACGATCGCGCTGGCCGTGGCGCTCGCTTTCGTCTTCGGCTACGCCTTTACGATGATCCCGCTCCTGCGCGCGGGCTTGGGCGTAGGCGCGGTGGTGAGCCTGGCCTTCGCCGCCGACACCGTGTCCATCACCATCATGGAGGTCGTGGACAACGCGATCATGCTGCTGATCCCCGGCGCGATGGAGGCCCCGCTGACTTCGCCCTTGTTCTGGGGCAGCCTGGCCGTGGCGCTCGTGATCGCCGGCGCGGCGGCCTTTCCCGTCAACCGCTGGCTGATTGCGAGCGGGCGGGGGCATGCGCTCGTCCACGGCCACCACAGGCATTGATCGCGGCAGCCACGGGCGGGGCAATGGCCGATCTCGCCGCCCTTCTCGGGCTGTTCTGGGCGGCGTTCCTGTCGGCCACGCTGCTGCCGGGCGGGTCCGAGTTCGTCTTCGTGGCCCTGCTCGTGTCCGATCCGGCACAGCTTCCGCTGCTTCTGGCCGTCGCCACGGTCGGCAACACGCTCGGCTCGGGCGTGAACTGGCTGTGCGGCCGTTTTCTCATGCGCTTCAGCGGCCGCCGCTGGTTTCCCGCCTCGCAGGCCCAAATCGCCCGCGCCGAGACGCTCTTCAAGCGCTGGGGCTGGCCTTCGGTGCTGTTCGCATGGCTGCCGGTGGTGGGCGACGCGCTGACCGTGATCGCCGGCGCGCTGCGCGTGAGCCTGCCCCTTTTCCTGCTTCTGGTCGGCCTGGGCAAGTTTCTCCGCTACGCCTTCGTGGCCTGGGCCGCCCTCCAGTGGAGCGGCTGAGGCCCGCTCAGACGGCTCCCGCCTCGAACCTGCGGCTGGGATTCACGAACTCGTCCTGCGCGCTGACGGTGAGGATCTCGCGCGAGCCCGCTTCCTCCGTGCGCTTGAGCAGGCCCCAGACCGAGCTCGCCGCCTCTTGAAGCGCGACGTCCGCCGAGCGCGAGCGCAGGTAGTGCACCAGAAACAGCGCGGCGATGGCGTCGCCCGCCCCGTTCACGCTGACGCCGAGCTTCGGGGTCCGAACGCGCCAGAAGCGCCCGCCCGCGCCGGCCAGGAGATCGACGCTGTCATCCGGCGTGTCGTCGGTCTGAAGCGAAGTGACGAGCACCACTTTCGGCCCCATCGCATGGACGCTTGCGACCGCCGCTTTCGCCTCGTCCAGCGTTTTCGTCTCGCGGCCCGAAAGATAGTCGAGCTCGAAATGGTTGGGCGTGACGATGTCGGCCGCGGGCACGGCCTTCTCCCGCATCAGCTCCGGGATGCCCGGCCGCACGAACACGCCGCGTCCCACGTCCCCGATCACGGGGTCGCAGGCGTAGAGCGCGTCCGGATTGGCTTGGCGCACCCGCGCGACCGTCGAAAGGATCGCCGCGCCCACATCCGCCGAGCCCATATAGCCCGACAGCACGGCGTCGCAGCGCGGCAGCGCGCCGCGCTCCGCGATGCCGTCCACCAGTTCCTCGATCGCCATCCCGTCGAAGACCCGGCCCTTCCAGGAGCCGTAGCCCGTGTGGTTGGAGAACTGCACGGTGTGGATGGGCCACACCTCGACCCCCAGCCGCTGCATGGGAAAGGTGGCCGACGCGTTGCCCACATGGCCAAAGGCGACATGCGACTGGATCGAGAGCACGTTCATGGCCCCGCCGTTTGCCTCAACTCGAAGCCGGCGTCCAGATCGCCTCAGCTCGCCGCCGCCAGCCGGCCCCCGCTCCACGCGGCGAAGGCGGCGCGCTCGTCGGCGCTCATATGGAGCCCGTGCTTGGTGCGGCGCTCCAGGACGTCTTCGGGCGTCGAGGCCCACTCATGCGCGAAAAGGTAAAGCGCCTCGCGCTCATGGAAGAGCGGTCCGAATTCCTGGCCGAGGTCGCCGACGCCCGCCGCGCCTTCCAGAAGCGTTTCCGCCCGCGTGCCGTAGAGCCGCGCATAATGACGGGCGAGTTTTGCCGGCAGCCAGGGATGCGCGCCCTGGAGTCCCGCCAGAAAACGGTCGAAGTCGGCGTCCGGCATGTCGCCGCCGGGCAGGGGCGCGCGCGCCGTCCACGCCCCGCCCATGGCGGGAAAGAAGGGTTTCAGCTTCTCCAGCGCGTGCTCCGCCAGCTTGCGGAACGTCGTGATCTTGCCGCCGAACACCGACAGCATCGGCGGCTGGTTTTCGGGCGCGTCGAGTTCGAACATGTAGTCGCGGGTGACGGCGCTCGGGTTGTCGGCGTTGTCGTCATAAAGCGGCCGCACGCCCGAAAAGCTCGACAGCACGTCGTCCCGGCCGGGCGGGCGCTTGAAATAGCGGTTCACGGCCCCGAGCAGATAGGCGATCTCGCCTTCGTCGGCCACGACCTCCTCGGGACGCCCGTCGAAGGGGATGTCCGTCGTTCCGATCAGCGCCTTGTTCCCCTCATAGGGGTTGATGAAGATCACGCGCTTGTCCGTGTTCTGCACGAGATAGGCGTGCGGCCCCTCCCAGAACTTCGGCGTCACGAGGTGGCTGCCCTTCACCAGCCGCACCTTTCGCGTGGCGTTCAGCCCCGCCACGCGCCCGACGATGTCGTTGACCCACGGCCCGGCGGCGTTGACCAGCGCGCGGGCGCGGAAACTGCGCATCTGGCCGCTCGCCACGTCGCGCGTCTTCACCGTCCAAAGCCCGTCCTCGCGGCGCGCCGAAACGCAAGGATTGCGCGGGAGCACCGTGACCCCGCGCTCATGGGCGTCGAGCGCGTTCAGCACCACGAGCCGGGAATCGTCCACCCAGCAGTCGGAATATTCGAAGCCCTTGGCGTAGCGCTCCTTGATGGGCGCGCCTTCGGGCGAGCGGGCAAGGTCGAGCACGCGCGTCGGCGGCAGGCGCTTGCGCCCGCCCAGGTGGTCGTAAAGAAAGAGCCCCAGCCGCACCAGCCAGGCCGGCCGGTCGTCCGGGCTGTGGGGCAAAACGAAGCGCATGGGCCAGATGATGTGCGGCGCGGACTGGAGCAGCACCTCGCGCTCGATCAGCGCCTCGCGCACCAGCCGGAACTCCCCATATTCGAGATAGCGCAACCCGCCATGGACGAGCTTGCCCGAGCGCGAGCTGGTGCCCTGCCCGAGATCGTCCTTCTCGCAGAGCGCGACGGAAAGCCCCCGGCCGGCCGCGTCTCGCGCGATGCCCGCGCCGTTCACGCCGCCGCCGATGACGAACAGGTCGAGCACGGGCGTCTCGGCGTCCATGGCGGTCCTCAGCAGGGGTTGAGCGGCGGCAGGCCGAGGAGGAAGCGCCGCACCTCCTCCGCCGCCTGCTCGGCGGCGAAGGTCACGGTTCGCACCGACGCGCCGGCGATGTGGGGCGTGAGCGTGACATTGGGCAGTTTCAGCAGCGGCCAGTCCGGCGGCACGGGCTCCACCGCGAAGGTGTCGAGCATGGCGCTGGCAATCAGCCCGGTTTGGAGCGCCTCGGTCAGCGCCTCGTAATCGACCAGCGGCCCGCGCGCGGTGTTGACGAGGATCGCGCCGGGCTTCATGCGGCCCAATGTGTCGCGATTAATCATCCCCCGCGTCTCGGGCGTCACGCGGGGGTGGAGCGTGACCACGTCCGAGCGGGCGAGCAGGTCGTCGAGCCCGACCAGCTCCACGCCGGCGTGATGGTCGTCGGCGCTCAACTGCACATAGGGGTCGGCCACCAGCACCTTGCAGCCGAAGGCGCGCAGAAGGCGCACGACCTTTGTGCCGATATTGCCGTAGCCGACGACGCCGACCGTCATCTCGCTCAATTCGCGCCCCGTGCGGTCGGCGCGGTAAAGGTCGCCGCGCCACTCGCCGGCGCGCATGCTCTCATGCCCTAGGCGGATCAGCCGCGTCTCGGCGAGGATGGCGCCCAGCGTGAACTCGGCCACGGCGCTCGCGTTGCGGCCCGGCGTGTTGACCACCGTGACGCCGTGGCGGCGCGCCGCCGCCATGTCGATGTTGACGGGACCGCCGCGCGACACGGCCACGAGCCTGAGCTTGGGCAGACGCGCGAACATGCCGGCCGACAGCGGCGCGAGCTGGGTGACGAACACCTCGGCGTCGCCGATGAAGCCCACCACCTCGTCGGGGTCGCCGAAATATTCCTTGAGCCCGTCCAGGCCCGCCCTGGCATAGCCGTGCTCCATGGGCTCGTCCGGCCAGGCCGTTTCCAGCGTGCGGATGTGGAGCGGGCCGGGGCAGGCCGCCTCGATCTTCTCCCGGAAGATGTCCGGGAGCATGAAGCGGTCGCCGATGATCGCGATCTCTTTCAAACCGTCCTCATCTCAATGGCGGCGGGCCGAATGCAAGGTGGCCCAGGCCCGGCGCAGCGCTTGCCGCGCCTGGGCATAGGCGGGGAACACACGGTCGTAGGCGCAGGCGAGGTTTGCATCGAGCGCTTCGGCAGGGTCGAGCAGCGGCGTCACCCATTGGGCGGCGCAGGCCTCCATGTCGGGATAAAGGCCGATGCCGACCGCCGCGATCATGGCCGCGCCCGCCGCGCCCGCCTCCTCGCGGCGCGAAGAGCGCAGGCGCGCGCCGAGCACGGCGCCCAGGATCTTGCGCAGCGCCGCGCTGCGCGCCGCGCCCCCCGTCAGCCGCACCTCGTCGGGCAGCGGCCCCATGGCGGCGTAGCAGTCGCGCGCCGCGAAGGCCAAACCCTCGATCACCGCGCGCACGAGGTCGGGATAGCGATGGCGGAAGGAGAGGCCCACGAAGCCCGCGCGGGCCTGCGCGTCGATGAAGGGGCCGCGCTCGCCCGCCTCCGAGACATAGGGCTGGAACAGCAGCGCGCCGGGCCGGCTTTCGGCGATCCAGCCGTCGATCAGCGGGATCAGGTCCCTGGCCGCGCGGGGAAGGCCCTGGGAGGAAAGCAGGTCCGCGCCCAGGCTCAGGATCCAGTCGATGTTGAGCGTCGCCGCCATGTTGGACTGCATCTGGGCATAGACGCCCGGCGCGGGCATGGGCATGGTGTAGCCCGTGCGCTCCGCGTTGAGCCGCACCGCGTCGGCGTCCGGCACGAGCCGCATATGCATGCCCGTCGAGCCGATCACCGTGCAGCCTACCGGGCTTTCGCGGTCGAACAACCCCGCGCCCAGGGCCGTGCAGACCACGTCCACATAGCCCAGCGCCACCGGCGTGCCCTCCGTGAGGCCGGTCGCGCGGGCGGCCTCGGCGGATAGCGGTGCCGTCCGCGCCGTGCCGTCCACGACTGGAGGCAGGAGCCGGCGAAGGTCGGCGAGGCCCAGAAGCTCGATCACCTCGTCGGAATAGTCGCGGGCGCGGAAATCGCCGAAGGTGAAACTTCCTTCGGACGGGTCGGTGGCGCGCTCGCCCGTCAGGCGGAAATAAAGCCAGTCCTTGCAGTGGAAGGCGGTCGCCGCCCGCGCCAAGCGCTCAGGCATGGTCTCCTTCATCAGCAGCAGTTGCGGTCCCTGCTGGCAGGCGGCGAGCCCCGTGGCGGTGCGGGCGAAGCGTTTTTCGTCCTCCGGCCGGGCGCGGAAATCATCGACGATCCGGGCCGCCCGCGCGTCGAGCCACAGCCAGCCCGGCCCGACGGGCGCGCCGTCGCGGTCGATCAGCCAGGTTCCGTCGCCCTGTCCGGTGACGGCCACCGCCGCCACGCGGGCGGCGAGGCCCGGCACTTTCTCGCCCAGAAGACGCAGGGTCTCGGCCGTGTCGCCCCAAGTGCGCGCAAGGTCCTGCTCCGCGCCGCCGTCGGGCAGCGTCTCGTAGCGGTTGGGCTTTGCCGCGACCGCCACCTGCGTCCCGTCCGCGGTGAAGGCGACCGACTTGATGACGGACGTCCCGGCGTCGATGCCGACCAGCACGTCGCGCATCACGCGAGCTCCGTGCCGTGCGACACGGCGTTGCCGTCGCTTGCGTCGAACACATGCAGGCTGGCCGGGTCGACCCGGATCCGGACCGGCGCGCCGGGCTTGAGGCGCGCCTGGTCATGCTCGACCAGCACCAGCGAGCCGCCCGCGAAATCGGCCGCGATATGGGTCTGGTCGCCCAGCCACTGGCTGGCGGACACGATGGCCGGCAGGCCTTCCGCCGCGCGGCGCACGGCATAGGGCCGGATGCCGATCACCACCCGGTCGCGGCCCAGGATCGCGTCCCGCACGGGGGCCGCGAAACTCGCGTCCTCGTATTGGAGCGCGAGCCCGTCGGGGAGATGGAGGACCAGCCGCCCGTCCTCGCGCCCCACGCGCGCCTCGAACACGTTCATGGGCGGCTCGCCCACGAAGGTGCCGGTGAACAGGTTGGCGGGCCGCTCCTTGATGTTCTCGGGCGTGTCGAACTGCTGGAGCACCCCGCCTTCCATCACCGCGATGCGGTCGGCCAGCGCGTTGGCCTCCGTCTGGTCGTGGGTGACGAGGATCGCGGTCAGCCCGCGCTCCTTGATGAAATGCTTGATGCGGCCGCGCAGGAGCGCGCGCAGTTGCGGCTCGAGCTGTCCCATCGGCTCATCGAGCAGATGCAGGTCGGCGTCGCGCACCAGCGCCCGGCCCAGGCTCGCGCGCTGCTGCTGGCCGCCCGAGACGGAAGAAGGGTAGCGGTCGAGGATGTCCGTGATCTCGAGGAGCGCGGCGACCTCGCTGACCCGACGCTCCACCACCCCGCGCGGCAGGCGGGCCGATTTCAGCGCGAAGCCGATGTTCTCGCGCAGGGTGAGCGGCGGGTAGAGCGAATAGCCCTCGAAGGCCATCGCCACGTTGCGCCTGACCGGCGGCAGGAGGTGGATGTCGCGGCCCCCCAGCGCGATCGCGCCGCGCGACACCGCTTCGAAGCCCGCGATCATGCGCAGCGTCGAGGTTTTTCCGCAGCCCGACGAGCCCAAGAGCGCGACGATCTCGCCCTTGCGGACCTCCATGCTGACGTCCTTGACGGCATGGACGCCCGCGCCGACGGGGCCGTAGAACTTGTCCACCGAACGAAGGGCGAGCGTCGCGCTCATGCCGCCTCCCCGCTCCGGTAGGCCGCCTGCCCGTCCCCGCCCGCGCCGAGCCGCGCGCCCGTGCCCGCGTCGAACAGGAGCAGGCTTTCGGGCGCGGCCGCCACATAAGCCGGCCCCTGGCTCGGACCGGGCGCGCCGGCGGGCCGCGACAAGAGAAGCTCCCTTCCGTCCGCCGCGAGGAGGAGGCTCACCGTCTTCTCGTTGAGCGGCGTTTCCGCCTCCACCGTGACAGGGATGGCGCCGGGCGTGGACGCGTCCGCGAAATGCAGGGCTTCGGGCCGGATGCCCAGCGTGCAGGCGCGCCCCGCATGCGCCGCGAAGTCCTGCGGCAAAGGCAGTTGCACGTTCGACAGGCTCACATGGACGCCGCGGGCGTCGCGCGCGGGCGCAGCCTCGAAAAGGTTGATGGTCGGGTCGCCGAACAACCGCGCGATCTCGCGCGTCGCGGGCCGGCGATAGATGTCCTCGGGCGTGCCGATCTGGGCGACCCGGCCCCTGAACATCACCGCGATGCGGTCGCCCAGCGCCATGGCCTCCTTGTAGTCCTGGGTGACATAGACCACCGTCGCGCCGCGCGTGGCCAGGAGCCTCGGCAGTTCCAGGCGCATCTCGAAGCGCAGCTTGGCGTCCACGTTGCGCAGGGGATCGTCGAGCAGAAGCAGGGGCGGCTCGCCGGCCAGCGCGCGGGCGAGCGAGGTCCGCTGCTTCTGCCCGTTGGAGAGCGCGCGGGGCGCGTGGTCGAGCACATGGCCGATCTTGAGGAGCTTCGCCACCTTTTCCACCCCGGCCCGCACGGCGGATGGGGACGCGCGCGCCGCCGCGAGCGGCGTGGCGATGTTGTCGAAGGCGCTCATATGCGGGAAGAGCGCGAAGTTCTGGAACGCCATGCCGACGCCGCGATGCTCGGCCTCGACATCGGTCACATCCTCGCCGCCGATCAGGATCTTCCCCTTATCGGGGTCGATCACGCCGGCGACCAGCCGCAGGAGCACGGTCTTGCCCGCGCCGGACGGGCCGAACAGCACCAGCCGCTCGCCGTCGGCCACATGGAAGGACAGGTCGTCCAGGACCGTCTGGCCCTTGAACCGCTTGGTGATGTTCTGGAGTTCCAGGCTCGCCATCGTTTTCAGCCCTTCACCGCGCCGAGCGACAGGCCTTCGACCAGGTAGCGCTGGGCGTAAAGCGCGAGCGCGAGCGTGGGCGCGATGGACAGCACGATGGCGGCGGCGATCTGGCCGTACTGGATGCCGCTGGCCGTCACGAAGGCGAGCGCGCCCACCGTCACCGGCTGCTTGTCGGCGGACGCCAGCACCAGCGCGAACACGAAATTGTTCCAGGCGAAGATGAAGGCGAGCAGGCCCGCCGCCGCGATGCCGGGCCGCGCGAGCGGCAGGGCGATCTTCCAGAACGTGCCGAACCAGGAATGGCCGCCGATGCGGTAGGCGTATTCGATGTCGGGCGAGATGTCCTCGAAATAGCCGCGCACGATCCACAGGATCAAAGGCAGGCAGATGAGCTGGTAGACCCAGATCAGGCCGAAATAGGTGTCGCTGAGCCCGAGCTCGCGGAAATAGAGCGTCAGCGGCAGGAGCACGAGGAGCGGCGGGGCGAAGCGGAAGGAGAGAAGCGTAAACGCGATGTCCTCCGATCCCCGGAACTTGTGCCGGGCGAAGGCGTAGGCCGCGGGCACGCCGAGCACGAGCGCCAGCGCCACCGAGCCGACCGAAAGCAGCACCGAGTTCCCGAGATTCCTCATGAAGGCGATGTCGAGTTGGCCTGCGGCCGTGTCGAGCCGGCCGGTGATCAGCGCCCGGTAGTTGGAGAGCGTCGGCTCGAAGACGACCGAGGGCGGGATGCGCAGGATCGTCTCGTTGGTCTGGAAGGACATCAGCGCGATCCAGACGATCGGGAACATGAAGAAGACCACGACGGCCGTGAGCGCGACCCCGCGAAAAACCCGTTCGAGGAGAGAGGTGTGTTCCATCGTCACGCCTCCCCGCGGGCGCGCTCGCGCAGGCGCAGCCAGTTCTTGATGAAGATGTTGGAGAGCAGATAGGTGATCGCCCAGAGGATGATCATCAGCGCGGCCGACCGGCCCACATTGGTGGACTGGAAGAAGTTGAGATAGGCCTCGACCTGGAACACGGTCAGCGTGTCGCCCGGCCCCCCTTGGGTCATGGCGTAGATGATGTCGAACTGCTGGATCGAGTCGAGCAGGCGGAACAGCGTCGCCGTCAGGATATAGGGCGTCAGCATCGGCAGGGTGATGCGCCAGAACACGAAAGAGCGCGGCACCCCATCCAGCGCCGCCGCCTCGAAGGGCTGGGTCGGCAGGCTGCGCAAGCCTGCGAGCAGCAGGATCATCATGAAGGGCGTATAGACCCAGATGTCCACGAGCACGACCGTGAAGAGCGCGGTCGAGGGCGAGGAGGCCCAGCGGAAGTCCTGGAAGCCGACCAGGCCCGCGAGATAGCTGAGCACGCCGAAGCCGGGATTGGTCATCAGCTTCCACATCAGCGCCGCGAGCGCGGGCGCCGTCATCAGCGGCAAAAGCAGCATCACCGAGACGAAATTGTTCACCCTCGTGCGCTTCTGCAGGAGCAGCGCGATGGCGAGCCCCAGGAGAAGCTCCAGCACCACCGTGATGCCGGCATAGGCCAAGGACACCCGCAGCGTGTTCCAGAAGCTCGGGTCGGAAACGAGGTTGAGATAGTTCTCGCCCCAGTTGAACTGGCGCGCCCAGGGCTGGCTCAGGCGGTAGCGCTGGAGCGAATAGACGACCGCCGTGAAGAACGGGATCAGGATGCCGATGCACACCAAGAGGGCGGGCAGGCTGAGGAGATAGGGCAGAACGCGCTTGCTCACCCGCAAACGGGGTCTTTCACGACGCGGCCCGTGGGCGATGGCGGTGGTCATGATGGCTCCGGAAAGGGGCGGGCGCCTGGCCGCGGGCCTTGGGAGAGGGGCCGGCGGCCGGGCGCGAAAGGCGACGCGCGATGTCTCGCGCGCCGCTTGGGCAGTCGCCTGCGCTCAGCCGAGCCCGGCTTCCTGCAACTGGCGGTCCACGCTCTGCGCGAGTTGGTCCAGGCCCTCGTCCACCGGCATCTGTTTGGCGACCATCTGCTGGAGCATCGAGGCCCATTCGGTGGTGAGGTCGAAGAAGAGCGGCTGCGGCGTGAACTTGATGCTCGCGCCGGGCGCCGACACGTCGTGCATTTCGACATAGCCGGGATAGCTCTTCTGGAGCCGCTCGCGGAACATCGCGTCCTGCCACACGGAGGCGCGGACCGGGTTCACGAAGTCCATCTTGGTCGCGCCGAAAAGCGCGTGCTCGGGGCCGGACGCCCACTGCATGAAAGTCCAGGCAGCGTCCTTGTCCTGCGAGAAGTTGGACATCGAAAGCGACCAGATCCAGATATTGGGAGTCGGCGCTGGCGCCGCCGGGTTGGCCTTGAAGGCGGCGTAAGCCAGGTTGCCCGCCTCCTTGTTGTCGCCGCCGTTCATGAAATAGCCCAGGATGTCGGCGTCGTAGATCATGGCGGAAGCCCCGGCGCCGAGATCGGCCCCCACCTGGTACCAGGTGTAGGTGGACCAGTCCTTCGGCCCGCTTTCCTGGATCATCCGCACCCACTGGTCGTGGAAGGCCTTGGACTCGGCCGTGTTCATCGCCGCCGACAGCTTGCCGTCCGCCGACACGTTGAGGTCGCGCTGGCCGAAATTGGCGTAGGCCGACAGGAAGCCCGGATGGATGGTCGCCCAGGAGCGCGAGCCGCGCACGCCGACGCCATAGACGCCGCCGCCCACGTCCTTGGTGAGCTTGCCCGCAGTGGCGATCAGCTCCTCCATGTTCTGGGGCGGGGTCGCGCCCACCTTGTCGAACATCACGCGGTTGTAGGTCAGGTTGTTCTGCTCATAGCCCCAGGGAATGCACCACTGCTTGGCGTCGCCCGTGCCGAGCGCCGCGCCGGGCACCCCGTTCCAGGCGCAGGACGCCTTCACGCCGGGCAGAAAGTCGTCCCAGTTGTAGTTCGGGTTGGTCTTGGACGGATCCGCGATCCACTCGTTCAGGTCGGTGATCCAGCCGGCCGGGCCATAGGTCCAGGTCATGTAGGCGCCGGTCATGAAGGCATCGTAGTCCGACGAGCCGGACGAGAGCGCCGCCGTCACCTTGTCGAAATACACGTCCTCGGGGAACACGTCATAGGTGACCTCCATGCCCGTCAGGTCCTTGAAGGCCTGGAGGTTGGCGATCATGGCGTCGGCGTAGGGGTGCTTGTTCAAGAGCAGCCGCACCGTCTTGCCCTGATGCTGCTTCCAGTCGAAGTCGGCCTGGGCGAGCGCGCGCGTGGCGCTGGCGTTCAGCAGCGTGCCCGCCGCGCCCGCGGAGAGGCCCATGGCGCCCAGGCTCTTGATGAGCCCGCGGCGGTCGATCCGCCCCTGCAGAAAGGCGCCGATCAGATCCTTTTCCTTCTCAAACATCGCTTTCTCCTCCCGGGTAGTTGCGTGAGTTGTTGCCGGCTACCCGACCGGCGTTTCCTCCACGAGCGCCCGCGCGGTGCGCTCATCGGTGATGAGCCCGCCCAGGAAACCGCTCCTGAGCACCGAGCGGACCGCCGCGACCTTCACCGATCCGCCGGCGACGGCGACGATCCGGCGGCCCTTGAGCGCGTCGCGCCCGAGCGCCAGCGTGCGCTCGGACAAGGCCGTCTCGACGGGCCGGCCGCGCGCGTCGAAGAAATGGCCGAGCATCTCGCCCGCGCCGCCGGCCCGCCTGACCGCTTCGATCTCGCTCAGCTCGATCATGCCGGTGGACACGAGCGAAGCCTCCCGCTCCGCCGTGCCGATGCCGACCAGAAACAGGCTCGCGGCCTCCGCGAGCCTGAACACCTCGCCCACGCCCTTCTGGCCGAGCAGCACGGCGCGGTCCTCCACCGTGTTGGCGAAGAAGGGCACCGGCATCACATAGGCCTCCGCCCCCGTGCGCTCGGCGAGCCGGTGGATCACGTCGTGCGGGTTGGCCGCGAACTTGCGGGTGAGGCCGCCGAGCAGCGACACGAAACGGGTGTTCTGGGCGTTGATGCGCGGCAGGTATTCCACGCAGGCCGCCAGCGTGCGGCCGTGTCCGACGCCGATCAGCGCGTTCTCCCCGCGCTCGATCTCGCGCTTCAGGAACTGCGCGCCGGCGATGCCGAGCGCCCTCAAGGGCAGGGCCTCGTCATCGAAATCGGGAACAACCTCGCAGACATCCAGGCCAAAGCGGCCGGTGATGGCGTTCTCCAGCGCCACGCATTCCGACACGTCGCCGTCGATATAGACCTTCACCAGGCCTTCCTGATTGGCCTTGGTGATGAGCCGGTGGGCTTTCAGGCTCGAAAGGCCGAGCCGCTTGGCGACATCGGCCTGGGTCAGCCCGCCGGCATAATGCAGCCACGCCGCGCGGGCGGCCATGCTGGCCTCGTCCTCCCGCCCAAGCCCGTTGCCGAAGCTGCCCATGTCCCGCCTGATAAATTTATCAGCTCGTGAAAATTTCTTCATATTCGCCGTCACCTGTCAAGAGGGATGGCGCGAGCCCGCGGGCGGGCGGCCCCGCCGTGGGGTCGCGAAAGGCCGAATCGAGGATGCCGGCCGTCAGAGCTGCGATTCGATGGGCAGCCAGCCGATCGCGGTGGCGGCGAGCCGCCGCCAAAGGCTCGCCTCGGGCTCGGCCTTCCAGAACTCGGCCTGCGCGCCCGCGCCGTCCGCCCAGACGAGCCGTCCGTCCTCCAGGATCACCCGGAAACTGTCCTCGGGGCCGATCTCCTCGGCGATCACCTGTCTGACCTCCTCCACGAGCGCATCGTGGGTGAAGAAGACGCCCATTTCCGTGTTGAGCGAGATCGAGCGCGGGTCGAAGTTGAAGGAGCCGACAAAGCCGGTTCTCCCGTCCACCGTGAAGGCCTTGGTGTGCAGGCTTGCCCCGCCGCGCGAGCCGAACAGCGAGGGGCGCGTCCGCTTGGGCTCGGGCCTCAACTCGTAGAGTTCGATGCCTGCTTCCAGCAGGGCCTTGCGATAGTGGGCATAGGCGCCATGGACCGCCATCACGTCCGTGGCGGCGAGCGAGTTGGTGAGCGCGGCGACGCGCACGCCCCTGCCCGCCAGGCGGCGCAGGTTCTCCACCCCCTTCTCGCCGGGGATGAAATAGGGCGACACCAGCAGAAGCTCGCGCTCGGCCGAGCCGATCAGCGGGTAGATGGCATGCGCCAGCCAGTCTTTTCGGGAGCGCGCGCCCCGCGCCTTGTTGGGCGGGTCGGACAGCACGCGCACGTCCTCGGCCCAGTGAAAGCCGGCGGTGTCGGCGAGCAGGCTTCGCGCGTCGGTCTCGGCCGCCACGCGGGCGAGATAGGGTGCCGCCCTGCCGCTCGTGGCCAAGCGATCGAGCCGTTGCCGCAGCGCCGGCAGGTCGGCCTTGCGCCTTTTGCCGAAGGCGCGGATGGGCAGGACCGAGGCGCTGTTCCAGAACCCGTCGAAAACGGCTTCGATCTGCCCCACGGCCGAGCCCGCGACAAGCAGGTCGAGGTCGCGGAAGTTGGCGCTTTGGGCGGCGTCGAAATATTGGTCGCCGATGTTGCGCCCGCCCACGATCGCCGCCCGGCCGTCGGCGATCCAGGCCTTGTTGTGCATGCGGCGCGTCGCGCTGAAGGCCCGCAGGAGGATCTCGAAGCCGCGATGCAGCCCGGGCCGGCGCGAGCGGCTCGGGTTGAACAGGCGCAGCTCGATATGCGGATGCGCGTCGAGCGTCAGGTAAAGGGGGTCGCGGCCCTGCGCGTTGATGTCGTCGATGAGGAGCCGCACGCGCACGCCCCGGTCGGCGGCGGCGACGACCTCGCGGCCGAGCAGCCCGCCCGTCAGGTCGTTCTCCCAGATGTAGTATTGCAGGTCGAGGCTGCGGCCCGCGCTCCGGGCCGCATGCGCCCGGGCGGCGAAGGCCTCCAGATTGTCGGCGAGGAGCCGAAGGCCTGTCTGGCCGGGCCGCGTCTGGGCGAGGGGCGCGAAGATCCTGTCCAGCGCCGTGCCGGCCGGCGTGGTCGGCAGCGCCTTCGAGCGCTCTCCCCGCGAATCGCGCGCGAAGCGGCCATAGGTATAGACGCCCAGGAAGGACAGGCCGAAGCTCAGCGCGACATAAGCCAGGATCGGAAGGAACAGGTGCATTCACGTCTTAATGATCGAGGCTCCGAAGGGCTGCAACCGCGACGTGACGAACAGGGCGGTTGGCGGAACCCATGGATTGGACTAGCGGTTACACGCCCTTGCCGATTCTGACGACGGACAAACCGTGCCGCGCCGAACACGCTTCGTCTTCAACAAGGAAGTTCCCCTGCCGCAGGGCTTCGGCGCGCAGGAGCGCGGGGTGGAGCTGGCAAGCGCCCGCCGTGTCATCGTCCCCATGCTGCGGCGCAAATGGCGCGCGCCTTCCGCCGACCGGCCGCCCCAGACCGCGCCGCGCCTCACCGTCGCCACCTACAACGTCCACAAATGCGTGGGCGTGGACGGACGCTTCGATCCCGAGCGCATCATGCGCGTCATCGAGGAGCTCGGCGCCGACCTCGTCGCGCTGCAGGAGGTGGACCAGCGGTTCGGCAGCCGCGCGGGCCTCCTGGACCTGCGGCGCCTGGAGAAGGAATGCGGGCTTCGCCCCGTGCCGATCGCCGTTTCGCGCGCGAGCCATGGCTGGCGCGGCAACCTCCTGCTCGTCCGCGACGGCGAGGTCCTGACCGCGCGCCAGCTTGCCTTGCCCGGCGCCGAGCCGCGCGGCGCGCTGGTGGTCGATCTCGATCTGCGCGGTCGGCGGCTGCGGGTCGTCGCCGCCCACTTAGGCCTTCTTCGCCGCTCCCGCGCCAGCCAGATCCGGTTCATCCTGGAGAAGGCGGGCGCGTTCGCCGACGGCGCGACGCTTCTGATGGGCGACCTCAACGAGTGGCGCCTGGGCGAGCGCTCGTCGCTCGCGCGGCTTGAGCCAGCGTTCGGGCCGATGGGGGCGGCGATCGCGAGCTTTCCCTCGCGCTTTCCCGTGTGGTCGCTCGACCGCATCCTGACGCGGCCGGCCAACAGCCTGCTGCGGGTCGAGGCGCACGACTCCGAGCTGGCCCGCCTGGCCTCCGACCACCTGCCGCTCAAGGGCGTGCTCGCCCTGCCGGGGCCGCCCGATTCTGTCGCCGAGCCGCCGGCCGAACAACAACCTGCCGCCGGGCGGCTGTGAGCCCGTTCGCATTCGGAGCAATGTCCGCGGCCGTCCCTTGTCCCTGCCCATGCGGGTTTTCATTCCCGCCCCTGCCGCTTATGGTCTGCTTCGACAGCAACCGGGAGGAAATGGAATGAAGCGCCGCAAAGGATTGGGCCTGATGGCCATGGCCTGCGCCGCCGTGATGGCGACCGCGGCTTCCGCCGAAACCTTCATCGGCATCCTGACGGGCGGGCAGGCGGGCGTTTATTACCCGCTCGGCGTCGCGCTGGAGAGGATTTTCGCCGAGAACTTGCCGGAAAGCCGGCCGTCCACGCAGTCCACCAAGGCGTCGGTCGAGAACCTCAACCTGCTTCAGGCCGGCCGCGGCGAAGTCGCGTTCACGCTCGGCGACTCGCTCCGGGACGCCTGGAACGGCAACGCCGAGTCCGGCTTCCCCCAGAAGCTCGACAATCTGCGCACGATCGCCGCGATCTATCCCAACTACATCCAGATCGTCGCCTCCGAGGAGTCCGGCATCAAGACGCTGGCCGATCTCAAGGGCAAGCGGCTGTCGGTCGGCGCGCCGGCCTCTGGCACCGAGCTCAACGCCCGCGCCATCCTGAATGCCGCAGGCATCACCTATGAGGACCTCGGCAAGGTCGAATACCTGCCCTTCGCCGAAAGCGTGGACCTGATGAAGAACCGCCAGCTCGACGCGACCCTGCAATCGGCGGGGCTCGGCGTCGCCTCGCTCCGCGACCTCGCCAATTCGGTGCCCATCACCGTGGTCGAGGTGCCGCGGGATGTCATCGAGAAGATCGGCTCGCCCTACCAGGTCGCCACGATCCCCGCCGGCACCTATGGGGGGCAGGACGCCGACGTCACGACCGCCGCCGTGATCAACTATCTCGCGACGCGGGCGGACCTCGACGACGACACGGTCTACGCCATGACCAAGTCGATCTTCGAGAACCTGGACGGGTTGGCCGCGGCCCACAACGCGGCCAAGGACATCAAGCTCGACAAGTCGGCCACCGAAAGCCCGGTGCCGCTCCACCCCGGCGCGGAGCGTTACTTCAAGGAGAAGGGCATTCTGTGAGGCCCAGGCCCCATCCTGACCTGAGGCTGCCGGACACGCTCCGGCAGCCCGCCCAACCCTGACGCAAGGCGACCCGCTTGAACACGACCGAGGCCGTCCGCAACGACGCGCTGGAGGAGGCCGAGCACATCCCGGCCTGGGGCGGCGGCCGGGTCGGCGCTCTTTTGTTCGCGGTCGCCATCGCCTTTTCCGCCTTCCAGATCTGGACCGCCGCTTATTCGCCGCTGCCGAGCCAGGTGATCCGCTCGGTCCATGTCGGCTTCCTTCTGCTGCTCTTCTTCGGGTTGCTGGGCCATGCCGCGAGCAGCCCGGCGGCCCGCGCCGCCTATGGGGCGCTGGCGCTGGTCGGCTTCGCCGTGGGCTTCTACCACTGGGTCTTCTACGAGGAGCTGATCCTCCGCTCCGGCCTGCCGACCACGCAGGATCTGATCGTCGGCTCGGTGGCGGTGGCCCTGGTCTTCATCGCGGGGCAGCGCATGCTGGGCTGGGCGCTGCCCCTGATCTGCGGCGCCTTCCTGCTTTACGGCCTTTACGGGCACGTCCTGCCGAGCCCCTGGAACCACCGGCCCTTTCATTTCGACCAGGTCGTCGAGGTCCTGTTCCTGGGCACCGAAGGCATCTACGGAACGCCGATCTACGTGTCGGCCACCTATATCTTCCTGTTCATCCTGTTCGGCGCCTTTCTGGAGCGGGCCGGGATGATCCGGCTCTTCACCGATGTCTCCATGGGCGCGGTGGGGCACGCCCGCGGCGGTCCGGCCAAGGTGGCGGTGGTGTCGTCCGCCCTGATGGGCACGATCAACGGCTCGGGCGTCGCCAATGTCGTGACGACGGGCGCCTTCACGATCCCGCTCATGAAACGCTTCGGCTTCAGGCCCGCCTTCGCCGGCGGCGTGGAGGCCACCGCCTCCATGGGCGGCCAGATCATGCCGCCGGTCATGGGGGCGGTGGCCTTCATCATGGCCGAGACGCTCGGCGTCGAGTATCTGCGCATCGTCGAGGCGGCCATCGTGCCGGCCATCCTTTATTTCCTCACCGTCTTCTGGATGGTGCACCTGGAGGCGGGCCGGCTGAGGCTGGCGGGCCTGCCGCGCGACGAGCTGCCCAGCCCCTTGGCCGCGTTTCGCGAGCGCTGGTTCCTGATCCTGCCCCTGATCGCGCTGGTCTGGCTGCTCTTCTCCGGCTACACGCCGCTCTTCGCCGGCACGGTGGGGCTGGGGCTGACCGCGCTCATCATCCTGGGCGCGCCGCTCGCCGGGCCGCTCAGCCTGCCCCTGCGCGTCCTGTTCTGGGTCGCGCTGGGGCTCCTTGCGGCGGCGGCCTTCCGGACGCAGTTCACCCTTTTCGGCGTCGAGCTGCGCGGCGTTTCCGTGATCCTGGTCCTCACGCTCCTGCTGGTTCTGGCGAATCTCGCCTTCCGCGGCGGGCGTCCGACCCTGCGGCTCTGCCTCGACAGCCTGGCCGAAGGCGCGCGCAACGCGCTGCCCGTGGGCATCGCCTGCGCGCTGGTGGGCATCATCATCGGCGTGCTGGCGCTCACCGGCTCGGCCACCACCTTCGCCCGCGTCGTCGTCGCGGTCGGCGAGAACTCGCTGTTCCTGTCGCTCGTTCTCACCATGCTGGCCTGCCTGATCCTCGGCATGGGCATCCCCACCATCCCCAATTACATCATCACCTCCTCGATCGCCGGCCCCGCGCTTCTGGAACTCGGCGTGCCGCTGATCGTCAGCCACATGTTCGTGTTTTATTTCGGCATCATGGCCGACCTCACCCCCCCCGTGGCGCTCGCCGCCTTCGCCGCCGCGCCCATCGCCAAGGAAAGCGGCATGAAGATCGGCCTGCAGGCCGTGCGGGTGGCGATCGCGGGCTTCGTGGTGCCCTTCATGGCGGTCTATGCGCCCACCATCATGCTGCAGGAGGGCGGGCCGCTGGCGGAAAGCATCGGCTTCTGGCCAGCCGTCGCCTACACCGTGACAAAGGCCGTGATCGCGATCCTGCTCTGGGGCGCGGCGGCCATCGGCTGGATGGGAGACCGGCTCGCCTGGTGGGAGCGCATCTGGGCCTTCGCCGCCGCGGCGTTCCTGATCGCAGCCCTCCCCGTCACCGACGAGATCGGCCTGGCCGGATCGGGCGCGTTCCTGCTTTGGCGCTGGTGGGCAGGACGCAAGGGCGTGCGCGCACAAGCAGCAAGCCCGCCATGAGCCTTCTCTGCGTTTCGGGCGGCGGGATCACGGTGAAGATCGTCGCCTCCGCATTCACGCTTGGATGGGTCCACAGCATCGAGAAGGCTCCCATCGAGGACGCCTGGGCCATCGAGGACGGCCGGCTGCGGCTCGTGGAAAGCCGCATCAAGGGCTCCGGCGCAGGCATCGAGCCGGGCGCGGACGCAAGGCTCGTGGACGGCTGGCTCCGCTGGACGCCCGAACATCCCTTCAGGGAGAAGGTCACGCTGCGCCGGTCGGGCTTCGAGGGAACAGGCGACTGGACGCTCTGCCTGTCAGGCAAATGCCGCCCGCTCGGGGACATCGTCCCGACGGATGCCGACCCTGTGACGCTGGAGCCCTGCTGACGCCAGAAGCGTGGTCAGCCCTCGAATTCGCCTGCCACCTTGTGAGCGAGGCGGATCGGCTCGGGCAGGCGGTATTTGGGCGAGCAGCGCAGCACCAGTTCGACCGATGTGGGGATGTCGGCGAGATGGCCGGGGGAGATGAAGAGCGGGTTGGTCCCGGTCCGGGTTCGCACGACAGCGCCGATCACCTCGCCGCGGTCGATGAGCGAGGCGACAGCACCCTTCTCATCGGCGAGCGGGCCGTGGCGGCCCACGAGGCGGGTCTTGCCGCAGCCGACCGTCGGGCGGCCCAGCCAGAGGCCCAAATGGGCGGCGATGCCGATGCGACGGGGATGGGCGATGCCCATGCCGTCGAAGAGGAACACGTCGGGCTCGGCCCCCAGCCGCTCAAAGGCCTCCTCCAGGACAGGCCCCTCGCGAAAACTCAACAGGCCGGGAATGTAGGGGAAAGGGGTGGCCCATCGCGCCAGGACGGTTTCGACCACCCGGAAATCCGGAAAACTCGCCACGACGATGGCGGCCTGCGACTGGCCGCCCTTGACGCTGACATCGACGCCGGCAACGAGGCGGATGGCGTCGAGGTCGATCGGCCAGTCGGCCACGATCTCGGCTCGCAGCGTTTTCTGGAGGGCCACCGCCGCTTCGGGCGTCAAGTCCCAGTCGTGGCGATGCTCGATCCGCACGGCTTCTCCCCGCTTTTGCGGACCAACGCCGCCAATATTCTAAGGCTCCCGCCGAAGGAGCGGGGACAAACCGGCGGCTGTTCCTCGCTCGCTTCCGTCGAACTGGTATCGGTGGCTCAGCCGTAGCGGCGCCTCCACCGTTGGACCGCTCGAAGGCGAGGAGGCGGCCGGTCGTGCACAGCGGCTCGGGCACTCAGCCCGTTCGGCGAGCAGCTTCTGGGCGCGCTCGACTATCTCGCCCCTCTTCAGGTGCTCGATCCGATCCGCTGCGCGGCTTCCCTTCGGCTCGGAAACCGCGGCGAGGCTGCGCCCCTTGGTGAGCCACCCGGCCGCAGAAGGTGTCCGCGGTGCGACATCCGATGAGCAACATGATCCGGCAGATCATGGCGCTGTTCAACGAATGTCAATCGAAGGAGAACGCGCGCCAGGGCTTCTGGAACGGCGCGCTGCGCCCATCGGCTACCGCATCGTCGCGGCCGAGCAGCGCGGGGTGAAGATGAAGAAGAAGCTGGAATCGATCCGATCCATGCCGATACGGTGCGGCTGATCGACCGGCTTGCGGTCACTTGTGGGGGGCCTCAGCGTAGAGGCGGCAGACACCGGAGTGCCCACTTTTGATCCGAAATGGCGCACCCGACAGGATTCGAACCTGTGACCTTTGCCTTCGGAGGGCAACGCTCTATCCAGCTGAGCTACGGGTGCGGGAATGTGCTGGAAACTCTTTAGCCCAAGACCGTATGCGCGGCAACCCGACTGCCCAGTCTTGCTGGGCAAGGGTCCCCATGGAGCTGCGTGAAGCCCGAAGGCAAAGGTCACAGCTTCGAATCCTGTCGGGTGCGCCGGGTCAGCTTGTGGACCTGGGTTCGTGGGAGTGACCGGGGGGCCGCTCGCGGCGAGAGTCGGTGTGCCGGGGCTGTGCCTAGTGCTTCAGCAGTCGCCCGCCGGACCGGGCCAACTACGCTGCGGATGCCGGACCAATCGCCTCCTCAGCGAGCTCAAACAGGATCTCGTCGGTGTTCTCTTCTTCGACCAGAGTGGCCAGAAGCGCCAGAGTGTGTGAGTCTCGTGGTGCTCCACGGGCTGCCCCGATTAGGCAGGTTCGGGTCCACCCAGAGCCGTGCTGCCGTTCACGTTGGCCGAGGAGCACCGGCCCTCAGCTGCTCGCGCATCTTGTTCACGGCCGCTCTGAGTTCCTGAATTTCGCTTTCCTTGCCGCCGAGGGCGCACACAACGCCAGCCCTTGCCTCAGCTCCGGTCTTGCGCACCTCGCGGCCCCGATCGGTGAGGAAGATGCGCACCACGCGCTCGTCGGCTGAGTCACGCTGGCGACGCACGAAGCCAGCTTTCTCTAGCCGCTTCAGAAGCGGCGTCAGCGTGCCTGAGTCGAGGAAGAGCTTCTTGCCGATGTCTTTGACGGCAACCCCGTCCTTCTCCCAAAGGATCATCAGCACGAGATATTGCGGGTAGGTCAGCCCGAGCGGCTCAAGGGCGGGCTTGTAGGCGGCTGTGAACGCATGGGCTGTGGAGTAGACAGCGAAGCACAGCTGCTCGTCGAGGGTGAGGCCATCGGAGGGGGTGTGTTCGGACATGCATGGTCCTCCTGAATAATTTTACGCAAACGTATTGCACGCAACTGAATTGCGAGTTAATGATCCGAACATAAGCAAACACGCCGGCCTGTCCAGCCCTGAGCCAAAGCCCACGCCATGAACGTCCTGTCCCGCATCCCCGGCCTTCTTCCCATCGGTGCGCTCGCAATGTCGGCCACTACAGGCGTTCTTCTCACCGTCGCGCTAATGGGTGGCGTTGCAACACCGGCCCAAGCCCAAGAGTTCGGTGCGTGGAATGAGACCGCAGTTGCTGGTGGTAAGCAGGACCGGCTGCAGCTGAATCCAGACCAAACCCGCACCCAAGACGGGCGGGTGATCCGCGTGGTGCTGCCGTCCCCCTTCAACATCTGAAGGCCACCTCGCCTCCGACCGCCGCCAGATCACTCCGCTTCTCAGGACCATCAACATGGAAAACAGTGTCAAACAGGCGCGATGGGTGCTCATGCCCGTGTTCGGGCTCTGGGCCGCAATCGCCCTCGTCGGTGCGCTGGCGGCTTAAGTCGCGGTCGTTCTAATCGAGTCGTCTCAGTCTCACATTCAATAGATCTCCATCTGGAGGGCTGCCCCATGGTCGCCGTTAGGCAGTGTCCTGCCGCCTCGTTGCGAACCATGTTCGAGGGGATGGAGCCGCTTGATCTTGCCCTGGCAGCCCACCTGACCGTGCGCCTTGCCTCGCGTTTGCAGCATCGGGAGCGGGCAGGCCGGCTTTGTGACCAGCTCGTTGGTGAACTCGCCTACCTGTCAGAGGTAGAGTCTCAGGGCTGGCAGGTCGATGTTCACCGCATCAATGCAGCCACGGCACTCACCCAGCTCGAAACAGCCGGCCTGAACTGAAACCACAGAGCAGTGCCGCCATGGCTCGCGTGGAAACCACCCCTTTTCCGTCACCCGCATGGAGTGGCCCTCTCATGCTTATGGAAGACGAAAAAACCGCCCTGTTGTGGGCCATGATCGATGGCATCGAGCCGGTTCATCTTGAGACTGCCAAAGGTCTGGCGCTCGAACTTGCCGAGCGGATCGATGATCGAGAACGTGCAGCCGAGCTTTGCGCAGGGCTTGAAGATCAGCTTGACCGGCTCTGGGTGGCAGCAAACTTCAACTGGCCACTCGAAACCTTCCAGTCCGACGCCAGGGCTGCGCTCAACAAGCTTGTTGCAGCAGGCTTCAACTGAAAGCAGGCCTGCCGTGAGCTGCGGTGGGTCATTTCAGCGTGTAGCTCCGAACTTGATCGGCTGGCCTCTCCTACTGCGTCTCGATCCGTCGACCACGGGTCAATTCGCCAACCCAAGACAACGCCGAGCGGCACCAGATCTGTGTCTTGGGCACAAGTTCCACACGCTGCCGGCTTGTGCCCAGGCGGATGCTGTAGACCTTCGGACCATCACCATCCGAGGTGGAGTAGATGGGAGACCCGCATTCCGGGCAGAACGCCTGCTGGCGCTTCGCGCCATTGTCGCCGACCTTCACGTAGATCTTCAGCCCGCCCGAGAGCAGCTTGAATCCGTCTTCTCGTGTGTCGACCATCGTGCGGAAGGCTGATCCTGAGAGCGTCTGACAATCCGTGCAGTGACAGATCATTGCCTGCTCAGGGTCGATCTCCGCCTCGTAGCTGATGAAGCCGCAGTGGCAACGGCCGTCTATCTTCATGGCGTGTTGCCCATCATGTGCTCCGGATCGATATGCAGCATTATAGCTGCGAGGCGCTGGCTGCAGCCAGACCTAAGGGTCTGTCTCAGCCAAGTAGCCGCCTCATCCAAGCCCCCGTTCTCGTAACGCTCGCGAGATTGTGTGGGGCTGCCTCGCCGAACGTCTAGGCAACGATGTGAGCGTCGGCCCGTTCGACTGCAGATGGGACGCAGCCAGACAGGTGGATCAATGAAAAACTCAGCCGTGACGCCACCGGAGCCGGAGCCCCGGCGGCTGTAAGTGCGTGAACCGGCGTCGGAACGCTGACTGGATCGATTGCTGCAGGGCGGGTGAGCTCGCAGTGCTCATCTCACGATAATCCGACTGCCCAAGCCTTGCAGTTCAAGGCTTGCCATGGAGCTGCGTGAAGTTCGAAGGCAAAGGTCACAGCTTCGAATCCTGTCGGGTGCGCGGGAGAGCATGGGCCGGGGCAAGGCATGGTGTGCCGTATCTGTGCCCGCCCCTGTTCTTCCGCGGATTCCAGCTGGGTCGAGCCAACTAGGCGGCTGCGGCCGCCGGGTTGATAGCGTCTTCGGCCAGCTCGGACAGGATCTCGTCCGTGTTCTCCTCCTCGACCAGCGTCTCCTGGATGAGATCCTCCACATCCGAAAGCCCGAGTTGCTTGGCCCAGGCGAGCAGCGTGCCGTAG